>JAPKYS010000072.1 GCA_026394195.1 bacterium
GAAGGTAGGGCTTGAAAATCGCTTCGGGCTGTTTGGTCTGCGGCATGGTGGACCTTCTTGTTTAATCAAGCTAGATGTAAATATAAGGAATCAAGAAGGAAATTCCAATATAAAGAGGCTGACCTTTTGGGACAGCCCCCTTTTTTGTTACCCCTTCACGAGAGAACTTAAAATATCACTTGACAAAATCTGTGAATTATATTACATTAAGTGTAACTACAGGATTCTGCGTTTGCAGAATAATTTTTAATAGATCTTTTCGCTCACCCTATATCTTGAGACAGATACTGTTATCCTGACCATGAACGATTGCTCCATTGAGCTCTTTCCCGGATCGACTGCCGGACATTTTCAGCCGAAACTCGCTTTAAAGACCATCCCATCATTCCTCCGAACTAATCCTGCCACACCGGTATTTCATTTCACTTTTACAACGATGCTGCATGGGGTATTTGTCATTCTGGGAATAACTCACGCCCCAAAGCTACCCGTGGAGGTGGTATGATCGAAACGAGGCAGGATTCACAGAATTTCCTGGCAAAATTGGGTTTCCGCCTGGCGGGCTTCCGGACTTGGCCGCTGGACAAATCGCTGAAAGCCCTGGCAAAAATCGGCTACAAATCGGTCGAATTCTGCCTGGAACATCCCGAACTTGATCCCGACGCCTTGACTCCGGAAAAGATCACCAAGATCAAGAAAGTACTGGATACTCAGGATCTGCGCGTCAGTGCGGTCAGCTCGCACCATCTGGAAGACACTGTCGGCGACGCTCTGATCAAGCAGAAACGCGCGTTGGCTATCGCCCGTGAATTCGGCTGCAACCTGCTGGTGACCGGCACTGTCCGCGATAGAGTTGACCCGGATGGGTTTGCCACCTACCGGGCTCTGGAAGAACTGCTCAATGCCGCCGAAGTGATTGGCGTCATCGTGGCTCTGGAACCCGAACCTGACACGGTCCTGAACGGCATGTACGAATTCTCCCAGTTCGCCGGTCGAGTAGCCGGGTCCAAACTGGGGCTGAATCTCAATGTCGGTCATTGCTATCTTACCGAAGGCAATCCGATTGAAGTGATCGACGAGTGGGGGTCATTTATCGTGCAGACGCACTTCGCTGATATGCGCCGACCCGATCACGTCCATCTCCTTCCTGGCGATGGGCACATGGATCTGCCCGGATTGATTCAGAAACTGCGCGATCAGAACTACCACGGTGACCTGGTGGTCGATCTTCTGGATATCACCGACGCCCCTGATCAGTGGGCGCAGCAAGCGTTCGATCGCTGCAAGGGATTGCTGTCCTGAGCTCGCGCATCCTATAGGAATAGGCGGATGTGCCCCGTGAGCGACACTTGGTGGACCGCACGGCTTTAATTAGAATATGATTCAAGGGCGCACGACGTGCGCCCTCTTCATAAACTCCGATATCAGCCATGGCAACACTCTATCTCATCGACGGCTCTGCCTTAGCCTATCGTTCCCACTTCGCATTTGCACGAAACCCCTTGACCAGCCCGGGCGGCAAGCCGATCGGCGCCACCTTCGGAGTGGCTCTTTTTTTGGATTCGCTGCTGCATCGCCAGGATCTTAGCCATGCCGCCTGCCTGTTCGATACCAAAGAACCGACCTTCCGCCATGAAATCTTCGCTGACTACAAAGCCACCCGCCAGAAGATGCCGCAGGAACTTGCTGACCAGTTGGAGACCATCAAAGCCATGATGCAGGCGCTGGGAATCCCCGTCCTCGAAAAGCCGGGTTACGAAGCGG
This sequence comes from bacterium, assembly GCA_026394195.1. Lineage (GTDB taxonomy): Bacteria > Electryoneota > B3-LCP > B3-LCP > B3-LCP > JAPKYS01. Next base: position 1,765 of record JAPKYS010000072.1, read on the forward strand.
ACGATCTGATCGGCACTCTGGCGGTGCAGGCAGCCGCCATGGGCTTTGACGTTTTCATCATCAGCGGCGACAAGGACTTCGGGCAATTGGTCAACGACAAGATCAAGCTTTTAGTCCCCAAGGGCAAGGGCGAAGGGCTGGAAATCATGGACGCCCGGGGCGTCGAAGCAAAATGGGGAGTGCCTCCGGACAAGATTATCGACTATATGGGATTGAAAGGCGATTCCTCGGATAACGTTCCCGGCGTGCCCAAGGTAGGAGATAAAACTGCCGCGGAATTGATTCAGAGGTTCGGATCGCTGGATGCTGTCCTGGAACACGCTTCTGAAATCACCAAACCCGTTCTGCGTCAGTCTCTGCTGGATTTCGCCGATCAGGCGCGCCTTTCGCGCCGACTGGTCACCCTCGATACCAGAGCGCCGCTGGATCTCAATCCGGATGACTTGCACCAGCAAAAGCCTGACGTAGCCGCTTTGATGGAAATCTACCGTTCGCTGGGATTCCACAGCCGCATGCAAAAATTGGAAATCGAGAGCATCGCTCAAGAGGTTCAGTACACCGCCGTAACCTCCGTTGAGGAACTGAACAGACTGATTCCCCAACTAAAATCGGGCAACCCGCTTTCCGTCGATCTGGAAACCACCTCGCAGGACCCCATGCAGGCGGAGATCGTCGGGTTTTCCTTCGCCGTGCGCGATCATGAAGCCTGGTACGTTCCGGTCAACCAGAATTGCTTTCCGCAAACCGCCAGAGGCATCCAACGTCTGGAGCAAACCGTTCCCGGCGAAACCTGCTGGGTGATCAATCAGTTGCGGGGAATCCTCGAAAATGAAACCATCCCCAAGTGCGGTCAGAACCTGAAATATGACGCGCTGGTCCTGCAATGCTACGGCGTTGAACTGCGCGGCATCGTGTTCGACACCATGATCGCCAGCTACCTCATTGATCCATCCCGCCGCCAACACAACCTCGATTCGCTGGCTCTGGAACATCTGAAATTCAAAAAAATCCCGACCTCCGACTTGATCGGCAGCGGCAAGAATCAGATCACCATGGCTGCAGTGCCGCTGGAACAGATCAGCCGCTACGCCTGCGAAGACGCCGACACGGCTCGACGTCTGGCGATCTTGCTGAAGGGCAGAATCGAGCAGGAGGGGCTGCAAAAGCTGCTGAACGACCTGGAATTGCCCTTGATCGCGGTGCTGAAGGAGATGGAATTTAACGGCATCGGCCTGGATATCGGTCTTTTGGATTCCATTTCCGCCGAAATGGGCAAACGGCTGGATGAATTGACGCAGGATATCTACAAACTGGCGGGTACGGAGTTTAACATCAATTCGACGCAGCAACTGGCGCATATCCTCTTCGAAAAACTGCAATTGAAGCCGGTCAAGAAGACCAAGACCGGATTTTCCACCGACGTCGAGGTACTGGAAAAGCTGGCGCTGCTGGACCCGCTGCCTAAAGCGCTGCTGGAATACCGCCAGATCCAGAAATTGAAATCGACCTACGTGGACGCCCTGCCGCGCATGGTCAATCCGGTTACACACCGAGTGCATACCTCTTTCAACCAGACCGTGGCAGCCACAGGGCGGCTTTCCAGTTCCGATCCCAACCTGCAGAACATCCCCATCCGCACCGAAATCGGCGGACAGATCCGTAAAGCCTTCGTGCCGGGGAAGAAATCCCAAGTTCTGCTGTCGGCGGATTATTCGCAGATCGAACTTCGCCTGGTGGCGCACATTTCCGGTGACCGAGAGCTGATCTCCGCTTTCCACGAAGGCAGAGACGTCCACACCTCCACCGCAGCTAAAATTCTGCACGTCGCTCCCGAAGAGATTACCCCGGAAATGCGCCGCTCCGCCAAGGAGATCAACTTCGGAGTCATCTACGGTATGGGTGATTGGGGCTTGTCCGAGCGATTGGGTATCCCGCTGAACGTGGCGGCGGAATTCCGCAAACAGTACTTCGAGACCTATCCGGGCGTCAAAGCCTACATGGACGGCATCATCGCCAAAGCGCATCGGGATAAACGCGTGACCACGCTATTGGGGCGGCACCGGCTGCTGCCCGACATCGATTCCACCAACCGCAACGTGCGGGAATTTGCGGAACGCATCGCTATCAATACTCCCATCCAGGGGTCCGCCGCCGACATGATCAAGCTGGCCATGATCCGGGTGCAGCGAAGGCTGCACCAGCTGGCGTCGCCCATGTTCCCCGTCCCCGCCAAAATGATCCTGCAGGTGCACGACGAACTGGTCTTCGAGGTCGAACGGGAAGCTCTGGACGAAGTCAAGCAGTTGGTCAAGGAAGAGATGGAAGGCGCGCTGAAGCTGAACGTGCCGGTGGTTGTGGAATTAGGGGTGGGAGACAACTGGCTGGAAGCGCATTAAGAACGAAATAACGCTCTGGGGAGCGTTATTTCGCGTTGAAAGTTAAAGGTTGAAAGTTAAAAGTTGGGCGACCCGCCTCAGGCGGATCGCCCTTTTGTTTGTTTGGTAGGTCAGACATTCCTGTCTGACTGTTTATATCGTCGAGAATTGGTGACAGACAAGAATGCCTATCCTCCCCGTTTCTGTTGACAGGGCGTTTAATTAAACGCCCCTACCAGCCACCAGCAACAAGCAACCAGCGACTATTTCAGTAGCACCATCTTCCCGCATAGCATAGTCGGGGTCGCCCCTGACCCCGACGCTGTCAGCCGGTACAGATATATCCCCGACGGCAAACCCGATGCGTCGAACGTGATTTCGTGCGAACCTGCGGGATACCATGCCTCTTGTAGGGGCGCACGGCGTGCGCCCTCAGAACCACCACCCCCCGACGGGCGCATGCCATGCGCCCCTACAAAGCGCCCGTTGATATCGAACACTTGCAACGACACTTGCGCGGCTTGCGGCAAAGTGAAGCGGATGGTCGTCGCCGGATTAAAGGGGTTGGGGTAAATGCCCAAAACAACAAGGTTTTCTGGTAGGGGCGCAGCATGCTGCGCCCTTACATCGCCGTTCTCGGCGTATTCGTCGAACATATAGCCGGTTACGTAGGATTCCCCGATCCAGGGGTTGCCATCCGCCACCGTCGATTTGGTGATGGTGAAGAAGCTGCTGTCTACTTTTATATAGGGGTAGGTTCCCACATAGGTGATGAAGTTCAACGTTCCCGAAACGATGGTGCCCGCGAGGGTCTGTGTCAGAGTCCGCTGTATACTGCTTTCTCCCGGTAGTTGGCGATTGATGGGTCCGAAGACTTTCGTGTAGTTATTCGGCGCATTGCCGACTCGATTCCAGATCTGGAAGGTTTGCCGAATGGTCGTCAGATTGGCAATATTCAGATTGTATTGGAAACTGCCCCCATTGGCGGGAATGATTATCGGGGGATTGATGGGGGAGGTGTTGACCTCCAATCCGAATGGCGGCGTGAATCTGTAGATTCCGAGATTGGTGTAGTCTGCAACGTAGATGAGGCTGTCGGAAATCTCTAAACTGTAAGCCTGTCCGGGTGTGTTGTAGTACCCCTTTGAAAAGGACATTTGAGGATTTGCAACGTCAAGTATCTGAATCCCCTGATAACCACCTGCCACGTAAACTTCAGAGCCCGAAAGGGCGATTCCCCGTGGGTATCCATTGGTCTCAATGCCCGCTATTCCAATTGGAAAGGACGGTTGGTGAACGTTCACAATCCACACTTCGTGCATGTAATCCGCTACGTATGCGTAGGGCTCAGATACCGCCACCTCAAAAGCATCTAACGGATCTCCAAATGACCCCGTTACAATTGGAGCTGCCGGATCAGAGATATTCACAATGACCATACCATGAATGCGGCTGGCAACATAGGCATAGGAACCCGAAACAGCCACATCCCGCGCCATGGAAAGATCAGATGCTGTGCAGAATCCTGTCTCCTGCGGTGAAGCCGGGTTTGAGACGTCAATGATGCGTAAACCGGACCCTGCGTCTGCGACATAGGCGTAATTGTCTCGCACCGTTACGTCAAAAGCTTCACCGGGTGTGTCAAAATAACCTGTCTCCACCGGTGCTGCGGGGTTCGAAACGTTGATGATCCGCAGGCCGGAGAATTGATCCGCAACATAAGCATAGGAGCCGGATACGGCAATCCCATGAGCGTCACCGGGAGTGTCCAAATTTCCGATCTCCACGGGTATTTCCGGATTGGATACGTCAATGATCCTTAAACCGGCAGACCCATCTGCCACATAAGCTAAATTTCCGGATATTGCCACCCTGTTCGCCACACCAGATGATAAATCCAGTTGTCCAACCAAAGTCACATTCTGACTCTCCTGAGCGTGAATACCAACACTTGTCAGGGCGAGAGCCAAGATCAGGATGATAGTGATTCGCCAGTGCATGGAAAGCCTCCTGTTTTATTGATATCAACCCGACCACTTTATGGTGGACAGTGTTCGCCTGCTATTCCGAATTGTTCGGAAGCGGCTGTCCGATTCCCGACGCGCTTCGCTTGCGGGAATGACAGCTTATAGCTTGTCCGGTGTTTTCCGGTCGGATTAATATCAATTACGGGTAGACATATTAATATAAGGTAAATAATTGCAAATGTCAATATCTTGAGACAAAATAAAGAAAATTACTTTTTAGGGTGCAATCGACTCTCCACATCTTGTAGGGTGGACTAGCGCAGCGTAGTCCACCACCCCTTTTCATTCACCTGTTTGATGTGCTGTCGACAGCTGGTTAATTCCATCACAAACAAAAGGGCGACCCGCCTCAAACAGATCGCCCCTATTCTGAATTCTGACTCCTATTTCATCAGCACCATCTTCCCACTGGCCGCCTGCTCACCTGCCGTTAACTTGTACGTGTATACCCCCGAAGGCAAACCTGCCCCATCGAAGGTAATGTTATGCTCGCCTGCCTGTAGGGGCGCAGCATGCTGCGCCCTTACCAAGCGTCCGTTGGTATCAAAAACATCCAACTGTACCAGCGCCGCATTCGGTAAGTTGAACCGGATCACCGTACTCGGGTTGAACGGGTTGGGATAGACGCCTGAAACCACGAAGTTGTCAGGCGTGGAAACCGGGTTATCGATGGTCAAATCATCGAAGCTCTCGCCGTAATTGTCGAAGTTCCCCACCCAGGGTCCATCGCCGACCGGTGAAATAGCGAAAGTAAAGCCGCTCTGATACCAGATATCGTTGGGGTAATCTCCGATCCGAACCTGGTAGGTATAGGTTCCGGGTTCAAGCGAGCCGGGGACATTCTGCGTCCGCGTGCGGGATATGGTTGCGCCGGAAGCTACCGTAGCTGAAGCATTCAGATAGGGTCCCATCCAGGGTCCGGAGGGTTCTAACCTCATCATCGTCCAGACATGCACGTGAGCTGGATTAGCCGCTTCGTTATGTGCGCTGACATTGAAGCTGAAGCTGCCGCCGCTGTGTGGGATCACAATCGGCGGATTTACCGGAGTGACCGCAGCAGTAACGTCACCCGTGACATTTAAGTGTACATAAATCGTCCCGCTCCACTCACCGTATAGCAGATCCAGGTCACCATCTTCATCCCAGTCGTTTAACTCCAGATGGGTCCAGCCGCCGGATGGATCGTTGGGATCGATGACCGTTCCCAGGGCGGTCAGGGTATGAACCTCATTGAAAACCGGCGCGGCATTGGTGCCGGAATTGGGGTAGTAGACCACCGTCCCCTGCCACCAGCCGAAAACCAGATCTTTCAAGCCGTCGCCGTTCAGATCGCCGATGTCCGGAGCGTTCTTAATCTGCGTGATGGCGGGATTGGTGACCAGATTGTAGGAAGCTGCCAGAACCGGGCGTGCGTTGGTGCCGGTATTCATGAACACCTTGATATTGGCAAGGTCGTTGCCGACGATCAGGTCTTTCCTGCCGTCTTCATCCCAATCGTTGACGACCGGAATCGCCAACTGGCTGACGTCGATGTCAACGCCGCCGGCTTGCAGGTGACCCATCGCGTGCAGCACCGGGTTGGTAGCGGTGCCAATGTTCTGAAAGTAATGAACGTGTCCGTCGTATTCACCGACCAGGAGATCCTTATCGCCATCTTCATCCCAGTCCACCATCTGTGGACTTGCGCCCATGCATCAGCCATAGGTAACGATGATGGTAGCTCCATCGGCGGTCATCAGAACCCGTGAAGGGAATACCGGACTTAAGTTGGTGCCGGTGTTGTGGTAGTAGTAGATGTACCCGCCGGTGTAAGACCCGACCATCAGATCCTTGATTCCGTCGCCGTCCCAATCTCCGCAATTGGGGATGACACCGTTGGTGCCGGCCTGGATAACCTGGCTGCTTCCCCAGTAAATGTACGAAGCAGGTTCGAATACAGGCGTGATCATCGCGCCGGCAGCGCCTGCCAGCAGCAGAGTCAGCAGTCCTGCGCCGATTAACGTTGAAGTGACTTTCATGATGTACCTCATTGGAAAGGGATAGGAAGATTCAGACATTCGGTTATTATTTGATGGTAGTTAACCAGATAACTTAACTTCCGTCGAGGTCAGGGGCGACCCCGACTATACGGTGCACGTAGGGGCACAGCGTGCTGTGCCCTATAACCGTGGAAGAATCATTTGTCAATATAATTAGTCAAAGACTATAATAATAATATAAACATGAAATCTTTGAGATGCAAGTAATTTTTTCTGTGGCTTGAAGATTTATTCACATTTTTTAAACAACCCTTGGACGTCTCATCAGGCAGATAACGTCCGGCATCATGAAAAAAGTTCTTGCGAATCGTAGAATTTGGAGTATATTATTGAACGATACGTCGACGAGAACACACACCATGTCAAAGCCCAAACTCTCTTTGCTTACCCGAACCATCCTGTCCGGACTGGTACTGGCCGCGCTCTGCGCCATAGCCTTCCTTCTACGCCTGCCGATGGTTGCTTACAACCTGCCGATCGCCGCCAACATGGACGAGCGTTCCTGGCTGGGCGTGCTCTATCACTTAGATACAATCAGCCTGAATCCCGAATTTTTCCACCACCCCACACTGCTCTTCTATTTGATCCATTTTGTGCGCAAAACCCTGACCTCGTTCGATCATACGCTTTTCGTCGGCAGGCTGATTAACCTGCTCCTGTCCATCGGCATGGCGTTGGCGGCTTTTCGGCTTTCAGTCTATCTGTTAAAGTCCAGACCGGCGGCGCTGCTGACCGCCGCGCTGACCCTCTTCAGCCCCATCCTGATCATGAATTCCGGCTACGTCACTACGGATATTCTGGCCGGGCTGTTAACGCTGATCGGGCTGATTTATTTCATTCGCTTCTTTGATGAAGGAGGCTCTGAATGGTGGTGGATCGCCGTTATCGCGGCAGGATTGGCGATTTCGACCAAATACAGCGCCGTACTGCTGATTTTGACGTACCTGCTGATGGAGTTTCTCCGTAAGTCTGATTCCAACCTGCTTCCGAGCGGAGAAACCGGCATCTTGCAGAAGCGCATGGAACCTCGGATTGTCCCCTGGATGGCGCTGGCAGCGGGCTCCCTCCTGGCAATAGCATATCTGCTCTTTCCTCTCAAAGACCTCCTGAACCTGATTTCCAGCGTTCAATCGATCAATTCAAGCATCGACGCCGAAGACCTCCGGTTTCTGCAATCTCTGCGGAATAAGCTTTTTTTCGCCGGGGTCTTCATATTGGCGCTTTCGGCTGCGACGTTTCGATGGCGGTCATTCCGTTCCCGCTTCGCTGGAATCCGCCCGTACTTGGCCTGCCTGATCGCTCTGGTGGTCTTTCTTTTAGGTTCACCCGGTGTGATCTTGAGTTGGAAGATCTTCCTGCTCCAGTTCGGCTTCGAAATGAAAGCCAACGCTCTGCCGGGAACCCAGCAGTGGCTGGTCTATTTTTACGACTATTACGCCTGGGAAAGCCTGATTGCCTTCGGCTTCTGCCTGGTGGGAGTGTGGCTGGCTATGAGCCGTAAAAAATCCGTGGGGATGCTGCTGCTCTACGCTCTCATCGTCTATCTGGTGATTGGATCCGCCACCCGGAGCTTCGACCGCTACCTGACGCCGTTGCTGCCCATCATCTTCATTTTCGCCGGCTATGGCATCACGGAAGTCGTTACCTATCTTCGGCAGAAAAATCGAGTGCTGAGTCTCTTAACCTTGCTGCTGATCCTCGGCGGCATCAGCCTCGAAATTGCTCCCACCATCCGTAGCTACTTGTCCACCGCTGAACTGCACGACGAAGCCTACCGCAGCTACCAGAAGACGCTGGTCTTAAAACCAGTTCAGGTCTACTTTTCCGGCTGGGTCCCGGATGTGGAATTGAAGATGATCGATCTTGTGGTCGAAGAGATCCCCAAGGCGGATCTGGCGGACAGCAGCAGCGCCTTCTTCCGGACTTTCAACGACCGCGCCATCCTGATTACAGACAGCGCCAGTCACAGCATCGTCGCTGAGTCAGGTCAGCGCGGCCTGAACCTGATCTGGCAGACCGATGAAGGCTTCGGGCAGTATATCTACGCGAAATAGGGCACGGTGCACCGTGCCCTATTCTCGCATCTTATTTGGATAATCCTGCTATCTTCTCTACGCCGCGCGACGTGAACCAGAATGCCACTGTCCACTTGGTCAGTTCGACCACCTCCGATGGGACAGTGAGCAATTGATCTGCCGCCATCCCACCGAACAACTGTTCGCCGTAACGTATCAGGACGCCCAGGATGAATAGACCGACCATCGCCAGTGAGATCAGCGGTCGGGTGACGTTGCGCCAGAAACGGGAACCGGCGCTGACTTCCGCTGCAGATCCGTAGTAAGCCAGGTCAAATTGCCGGCGCGACGATTCATCTGCCAGCAGCGCTTTCTGGAACTCTTCGTCGGTGGAAGCGATGCGTCCCGCTTCCTGCAGCACGGCGTCGATCTGTTTTTCATCGATGCCTACGCCTTTGGCTGCCTTCTTCAACAGCAGCGCTCCAGCGCCTTCCACGATCAGCTTGACCAGATTGAATCCGGGGAGCAGATCGCCGGCTGCATTGAGTAGGTCTTTTGCTTTGAAAGACATGGTTGACTCCTCTGAGAGTTAAAGGTTGAATGTTGGAAAGTTAAAGGTTGGGGAGGGGTTAACGAAATGAGGGTAGGATAGACATTCCTGTCTGTCCGTTGGTGTGGCGGAGGGACATGCGGACGGAGGGACACGCTCCGTCGTGTCCAAATTTACGCGTTGCGTCAGGTCTTGCCCCAAAGGGGTGTGACCTGACGCTGTTTCGCTGGGGCGGCATGAACCACTCCATGCCGCAATGAATGAGGTTTCATCGACCGCAGTACAACAAGTACTGCGCTTGCAGCAAATCGAACGGATATTCGACGCCTTCCCCGCAGCGCGCCCTGTCTCCACAGCCATTGTAGGCTTCCCAGCGGCTGAGATTGGCGCTTTTGCGCCCGTAAGGGTCGTGAGCGATGATCCAGGGCGTGCCCTCGCGTTCGAATGCTCCGATGCCTAATATGACGTGGCGCATCTTCCCCGATGCGATCACCACCGGGCTGCCCGCTTCCAGCGCCTGTCGGTATTCTCCGTACCCTCCGCCGATAGTGAGTTTTGGTGTAACCTTACCGCCGTTAATACCGCACAGCAGACGTAACACCACCTGCAGGTAAGCTCCCCGAGCCGTGATCATGCTGTTACGCGCCGTCGTCGGGTGCCTCCCATCCCAGATCTGCTCCCCCTTCCCCCAGAAATCCATCATATAGACGTAGATCCAGGTCGGAGATAGCGGTTGGTCCCGCAGGAAAGCCGACAGCGGTTTACCGTCGGGATGGGCTTCCGGTTTGGCGGAAAGCCCGAAGTAAGCGGCTAACATCGCCAGCGATGTGACGTTGCACGATCCCGGGCGGATACACCCCTTTTCTTTCGGACCCGGACACCCTTCAGCTTCCCTCCCGAAGTGTCCGCCGTTGGGGAGTTCGTTCATCCAGCAGCCGTCAGGAGTGCTGTCGCGGCGATCTGGGTCAGTCGCCCAGTATTTACCGCCGGTGTGAGGATTATCCGTCTGGCTGAGATACGGTACATTGGAAATGAGGATTTTGGACATAGTGAGGCCTTGTTGGGGGAGTTAAATGTTAAAAGTTGAAAGTTGGGGAGGAGGGGAGGGGGTCAAGGAGATGAGGGTAGGATAGACATTCCTGTCTGTTCGCTGGAGTGGCGGAGGATGGGTGGCCTGGTCAACTGGTTGACCAGGTCTATTATCGTGAAAAATATATTAATTTTCGCTTGCACTCGAACCAAAGATATTTTAATTTGCAAAAAAGTGTTGTGCGGCTATTATTCAAGACCAAAGATATTTATATGAATTTTACCAAAGGACTTAATGAGAGAGTGTTGAAAAACAATAAAAATAGAAGTCATTGCGAGCGTAGCGAAGCAATCTCGTAGCTTGGTTCTACCGGATTGCTTCGGGACTTCGTCCCTCGCAATGACGCGAAAAGTATTTTTCAACGCTCTCTAATGAACTCATAAATAGCTAAGGAGAATTTAATCATGAAACGGATTTTTCTTCTCTGCATTGGCTTCCTCGCACTGATTGCATTCACCGCACTAGTAAATGCTAAAGATTACTCACCGGTCGTCAAGCGCTACCAACCACTTTCTAACGATGACTACAATATTGCTCATTTCAATCGAGTGCACCGCGAAGGCAATGTGGAAATGAATTTCACGAATTGGGGAATCTACGGGAATGGTGGATTCTTCAGTATGGAAGATCCCGAATATCCCGGGACGCAGGCACCGCAATGTGAATTTCCCGCCAATTCCGATGTTCAATACCTCTTTTTGGGGGGACTCTGGATTGGGGCATTAATACAGGAGGGCGCTTTTGAATACCCGAGGGTTTCCTGCGGTTTCGAGGGCTGGACTGGACCGGGCAATAATAGCTGGGAACTCGAACCCGGCGAAATCGGTGGCACACCTGTAGAGGAACATGGCATCCTGGAACGATCTAATGTCCCCGGCGACACGAATTACCTTGGACAGCCGATTTTTTCGCCATCCGCGGTAGCTCCTCAGGAATTTATTGCTGTGTACACGGATACATTGACAGATTCTAATTGGGTTGGTCGTGACATCGTGGATGGTCCGCATCATCCACTTGGCTTGAAAATAACGCAAAAGAGCCAGGTGTGGAACACACCAGAGTATGATGACTTCATTATTCTCGATTATAAAATCAAGAATATCGGTAATCAATTCCTTAAGAATATATACCTGGGACTGTACATGGATGCAGATGTAGGCAGAGTGGATGAAAATCTCCGGCACGAAGATGATGTGACTGGATTTAGAGAAATTTCAGCATTTGATACTCTGAACGTCGCCTATATTGCGGATAATGACGGCAGACCGCACGATGTACAATCTGGAAATAGTTTCACCTGCCCGGGGGTTTCTGGAGTAATGCTGCTTAATGCGGGTCACCCAGTATATACCAGCTACAATTGGTGGGTACCTAATGGGTACGCTCCTATGGATTATGGTCCGTCCTGGCAGGATGATCAATCACAAGGGAATTGGACTGCGATTTATGGCACTCCAAACGGAGATGAGAGGAAGTATTTCATCATGTCCAACCGCGAGTTCGATTTCGATCAATGGTTCGTGGCGGATTTAGATTATATTTCATCTCATCCACAACAGTGGCATAATCCATTTGGGGGTGAAGTATATACTCATTATTGGAAAACACCGGATCCACTATATCCCTATGATCTTGCCAACGGTTTTGATGCGCGCTATCTTCTCTCTTGGGGACCGTTAGGAATCTTTGACCATTGGGATTTTAACGGCGACCCAATCTATCGCTTGAATCCAGGTGAGGAGTTTTCGATTGTAGTCGCTTATGTTTGTGGCGCTGATTTCCATGATCCATCGAACCCACAAGGTGATCTCACCGGAAATAATCCGTTAGATCCGACCTTATATGATTACGCTGGACTGATTTGGACCTGCGAGAGAGCACAGGAAAAATATGAGAGTATACTTGGGATTAAAGACGAACTTATTCCCAATGATCGAATCCCAACATCCTTCCGACTCCACCAGAACTACCCCAATCCGTTTAATGCGCGGACTGTGTTTGAGTTCGAGTTACCGCAGAGGGCAGAGGTGAAATTGTATCTCTACGATATTCAGGGGAGAAAAGTTGCTACCCTGGCAGAGGGCATCTTTCAACCCGGGCGGTATAAACAGACTTTCTCAGGAGAACAATTAGCTTCAGGTGTGTACTTCGTGAGCCTTTCTACCGGAAATTACGAAGCGATTCGGAAGGTAGTACTACTCAAATAATAAGTTCGCTCTGCTGGACAATCGTAAGGGTGCCCCACAGTTCTGCTGTGGGGTACTCGTGTAAAAGATCCGATCTGGATTCCGGACAAGCCGAAACGACCAGATGCTCGATTCAGACTTAAAAATAAGATTAATGAGTACATAAAATCAAGCCTCACAAAGCAATAATTCAGAGGTGCAAAATGAAATCGGCAAAAATTAATTTCAGGGAAATGATTCAAGATTCGCAGGACTATGGAAGTAATGAGGAGCATATGATATCACGGGTTTTTTTCGATCTTGAAGTTGAGGGAAGAATTCAACGAGGTTTGTATGCAGATGTTAAACAACCCTTTGGGAGTAAGTTTGAAGAATATCCCTTAGAAGTTTATACTCAGCCTGAATATAGAAAACTGATGAATTATTCTGCATTCCGCGATGCTGTAGAAAAGTATTATCGGAGACTAATTGGAGCCACTGGTAGAGGAATAAGGATTGAAGGTGGTTCAAATATTCGAATGCGAAATAATAGATTCATACAACCTCAAATTATTGAGTTTGAAATTGATGATGGAGAGGCTGGTTGGTAGCCAGGCTGCCCCCCACCTCTGCTGTGGGTTCCTTTCTGTAGGAAACTTCTGGATTCCGGCCTGCCCCTTGGGGGATCACGCCCTGCGGGCTGTCCGGAATGACACGCTTTCTTATCAGCGAAATCAGCTAAATCTGCGGAAATCTGCGATTCAGACAGGTAAATAGCGTCAGGTCACACGTCAACTGTGTTGCCGCAAGACCTGACGCAACGCATTAATTCTGGATTCCGACTTCCTGTCTTCATTCCTAATTCCTCATTTGTAATTCGTAATTCTCTTGCGCAGCAAGACCACCGCTTCCCCCACATCCTCTGAGCCCACAACCGCAGACACCACCGCAATCCTCCGCGCCCCGGCGCGCAATACCTCGTCGATGTTGGACAAATTGATTCCCCCCATGACCGTGATGGGGAAATCGACCAATTGAGGTGCAGTCGATTCCCCGTAGTCGACTGCGGCGTCCTCGCCGTCAAGTGCGGGGACTTGACGGCACTCTTCATTTTTCATTTTGAAAAATTCAGAAACCGCTTCTCTCACCTCCAGATACAACTCCACCCCCACCGGACCGGCTAAATGCTCCTTGGTCTGCGTGGCGAAGATCGGTCCGACGTTAATGTAGTCCGCGCCCTGTTCCACCGCCCGCAGCGCTTCTACGACGCTGTGCGTAGACGCGCCGATGATCTTATCCGGTCCCAGCAGCTTGCGCGCTTCGGGAATGGGAAAATCGTCCTGCCCTAAGTGCACTCCGTCGGCTCCGACTGCGAGGCAGACGTCCACCCTATCATTGATGATCAAGGTCATCCCGGATTCAAGAGTGCGCTGCCGGAAATGATATGCCATCTGCAGGAATTCGCCGTCGGGCAGCTCTTTATCCCTGAGCTGCACCGCCCGCGCTCCACCGGCAATCAATCCTTCCAGCACCTCGAGGTTGCTGCGCCCGCGGGAAAGGTTTCGGCAGGTGACGGGGTAGAGATCTAAATTCAGCAGGTCGGTTTTGGATCGTGGCATGGCGTTATAAACGTAATGGTGCGTCGGGGTCAGGGGCAACCCCGACTACGAGTATCCTTTTAATCCGTGAAATTCGTGGTTCAGAACTTTCATCGGTCGTCAGATTCCGGACCCCAAAGGGGCAGGCTAAGCCGGAATGACGATCTCTTCTTCTGACTCCTGTCTTCATTCATAACTCATAATTCATAATTCTCTTGCGTAGCAAGATCACCCTCCTCCCACGAACCGCACCAACTCCAGCACGTCGCCGTCGGACAGAGTTATTTCGGCGAAATCGCTTCTGGATACGGCGGCTCGATTGCGTTCAACGACGATGGTGGAGGGGTCGAGTTCGAGTTCGGCGAGGAGGGCGCTTAAGGAAAGTCCTTCAGGAACGTCCTTCGGCGTCCCGTTGACGGTAATTTTCATGAGCAGTGCTTTCGTGTAAGAGTTGATCCCAATCTTTCCACACCGGTTCGTAACCCGCCTGTCGGATGGCTTGTGCCACTTCGCCCGGAGTGCGGTGGTCTTCGACCAGGAACTGCCCGCGGTCTTCGGCGGGGTGCAGGTAGCCGCCGGGTTCGGTGCGCGACCCCGCGCTCATCTGCGTGACGCCTAACCCAATCAGGTGATCGCGCAGGTACGCCGGTTCCCGGGTTGACAGCACCAGACCCGCGTCGGGAAGATAGATTCTCAGCGCCAGCATCATTTGCACCAGAGCCGCATCATTGACCGGCGCGGCCGGTTGGAACGCTTCCGGTGTGTGCCGCAGCCGCGGGAAACTGACGGTGACCTGTGATTTCCAGAAGTGGCGCATCAGGTAATCGGCGTGCAGAGCCAGCGCGATGGCTTCATAGCGCCAGTCGTACAGCCCTAAGAGCGCTCCGATGCCCAAGCGTCGGAATCCCGCCTGACCGGCTCGTTCTAAAGCCCCCAGCCGCCAGTCAAAATTACGCTTGCGCCCCGATGGATGCACCAGGTCGTAGGCGTCCCGCTGGTAGGTTTCCTGGTAGAGCGTCAATCCGTCGGCTCCGGCTTCGGTCATCTGAGCGTACACCGGACCCGACAGCGGGTAGATCTCCAGCGAGAGCGAAGGGAAATCAGTTCGCAGGGCTTCCAGAATCTGGATCAGGAACGCGGGAGGAACCACGTTCGGCGCTTCTCCGCAGACCAGTAGCAGATGCCCGAAGCCGATCTGCTTCAGGTAGGCGGCTTCGGCGATGACTTCGTCCAGCGTCAGCGTCATGCGTTCGATCTGGCGGTGCAGGTTGAAGCCGCAGTAAGCGCAGGCGTTGGTGCATTCGTTGGAAACGTACAGAGGGGTGTACAGCAGAATCACCCGCCCAAAGCGTTGTAATGTCAGATCGTGAACACGCTGCGCCATCGGTTCCAGGTACTTTTCCGCCGCCGGAGAAGTCAGCGCCAGAAAATCACCGAAATCCGGTTCGCTGCGCGCCAGCGCCGCTTCGACACGCGCAGGCGTAACGCCTTCCAACTGCTGCCGCAGCCGAGGAACGTCCGAGCGATCCAGTAGTCCTTTGAAGGTCATTTGCCTAAGAAGCCGGTTAGAGGTGAACTCGCTTCGGCTTGCAGTTTTTCCAACGGTTTACCCGCCCAAAAGGCTTTCCTCCCCGCCAGCGTCCCCAGCCGAAAGGCGTCAGCCATGAGGACAGGGTCAAACGCCGTAGCGATGGCGGTGTTGACCAGCACTGCGTCCGCGCCTAACTCCATGGCTTCGGCGGCGTGCGACGGCGCTCCCAAACCGGCATCGACCACCACGGGGACCAGCGAATTTTCGATGATGATAGCGATGGCGTCGCGGGTCTTAAGACCCCGGTTCGATCCGATGGGGCTGCCTAACGGCATCACCGCGGCGCAGCCGACGTCTTCCAATTTCTTGGCCAGCACCGGATCGGCGTTGATGTAGGGCAGCACCACGAACCCTTCCTTGACCAGTTCTTCCGCCGCCTTCAGCGTTTCCACCGGATCGGGCAGCAGGTAGCGCGGGTCGGGCGTCACTTCTAACTTGATCCAAGGTTCCAACCCCGAGGTGCGCGCCAGCCGCGCCAGCCGCACCGCTTCTGCGGCGTCGCGGGCTCCGGAAGTGTTGGGCAGCAGCAGGTAGGGTCCCCCTTGCAGAGCCGCCAGCATGTCGTCCTGCGGGTTGGCCAGATCAACCCGCCGCAGCGCCACCGTGACGATCTGTGAGCGCGAGGCGTCCACAGCCCGCCGCATCATCGCCGCCGAAGCGAATTTGCCCGTCCCGATCAGCAGCCGGGAGCTGAAGCTTTTATGCGCGATGACCAGAGCGTCCTGCGGAGTGCTGGGTATTGCTGTCGAATTTGCCATGATGATGGTGATACGCCTTTCCGGGTTGGCTGGTTGAACGACTTTCTTGATAATATAGCACATTCGGGTGGGAAATGCAACCTCTGGAGTTATGAATTGTGAATGAGGAAAACAGGGTACAGAAGAGAAACGTGTCATTCCGGACAGCCCGAAGGGCGTGATCCGGAATCCAGGAAAACGTCCCGAAGGGACTGAAGGTGAGTAGCCCGGGAATTCATTCCCGGGAATCGAAGAACCCTTAATCTGGCATTGCCTCTGTAAAGAAAATTAGCTTACCACCTTGAGCCCCTTGCGTAAAGAGCGCCACAATCCTGTAGGGCAAGGGGGTGAACCCCCTTGTTACTTCGCTGCAAGCCGTTTCCCCCGCAAAAAATCTTTCCCCACCCCAAAATAATCCTTGACAAATGATTTTTCTTTTCTTATATTAGAACACCCGTCCAGCTCGGGGTGGGTTTCTCGTTGTGTCAGGTCTTGCGGAAACGCAGTTGACGTGTGACCTAACGCAACGCACAAAAACCCCGTCATTCCCGCAAGCGATGCGCGTCGGGAATCGCCTTGCATCGGCAACGATGTCAATAGGCGATTCCGGACCCCAATGGGGCAGGCTAAGCCGGAATGACAAGGCTTTTAATCCCTTTAATCCGTGAAATCCGTGTAATCCGTGGTTCAGACAATTATCAACCTTATCCCAAGGAGACCGCCATGTTCCGTTCTATCATTCTATCAGTGTTGCTGCTGTGTGCATCAGTTTGTTTCCTCCACGCCCAGGTGAACCAGGAGTGGGTGGCGACAGATGGCTTAAATGGTTCAGCTTTTGCAGTTGTCACTGACAGCGCTGGAAACATTTACGTTACCGGCCCTCTCAACCAAGACTTAATAACGAACAAATATGATCCACAGGGGAATCTTTTATGGACGGCGAGTCATTTTGGACCTCTATGGTCTCTCCTGGAGCCATCGAATCGCCATATTATGCTTGACCCGGAGGGACATGTGTATGTATCAATCGGCATCGCAGATTATCCCACAAATTACGATTATTTTACCATAAAATATAATCCGGATGGCACCGAAGCGTGGGAGGCTCGCTTTGTCGGACCGGCTGGCGGTCATGATTACCCCAATTCCATGGCCGTTGACAACAATGGCAATGTATATGTTACAGGACGAAGCATGGGTAATAACTATAATTACGCTACCGTAAAATACGACACGTCCGGCAATCAACTCTGGGTGGCGCTTTATAATGGATCCTACAACCACAGTGATTATGCGCATGATATCGTCGTTGACAGTAATGGCGACGTATATGTTACGGGTTCAGTTGCCATTGCGAGTCAATTTGACCAATGGGCAACCATTAAGTACAACTCTGCTGGAGTAGAACAGTGGATTGAATATAAAGGCCATTCGGGCACGCTTAATTCGGCTATGGCCATGATTATTGACGATAGCGGTGATGTCTGTGTCACCGGATATCTATATACTCCGGGGATAAATTACGCTACAGTCAAATATGATCCTGATGGTAACGAATTATGGACTTCATATTACGACTATTTCGGGCACGGCGATTATGCCTTTTACATCGCAGGCGATCGCTTCGGAAATATTTATGTGACCGGTGAAAGTTGTGGATTTAGTACTCCGGATTTTTATCGTAATGACATTGCCACGGTCAAATATGATGCAGCCGGCAACCAGATCTGGGCTGCAAGATACGTTGAACCACAGATGATTTACGCAAAAGCCAGCCCGAGAGGTATCGTAACAGACAATTTTGGCAATGTTTATGTAACCGGGCGTAATAACGGACCCTGGATTTCCGACTTTATAACGCTTATGTATACCACGGATGGTGAGGAACGCTGGCGTGCCAGGTGTAGTGATAGTGGTCAAAATAATGCATATTCAATTGCAATAGATAGAAACTCTAATGTGTATGTAGCTGGACGAGGACAGTTTGGGAGTAACTTACTGAGTTATTTAACGATCAAATATAATCAAGATCCCAACCCTTCAAACCGCATCTCGCCGCTCTCGCCACCCATAGTCATTCCGGCAAATGGAGGGCGTTTCCACTATCTTCTCAGAGTCCAAAATCCCAATCCGACACCGACGATCACATCTTCTTGGAATCGCCTTCGGAATTCGACCGGTAATTACATGAATGTCAGCACGACATTTGCGAGAACCCTTCCTGGAAACGCGGCTCCTTCCAGGATATTTACGCAGGCGATCGCTGATACACTCCCAGCCGGAACCTATGATTTCATCTCCTACATCGGCATATACCCTGAATACATCCAGGATTCCAGCTTCTTTACCATTACCAAGTCCGCCCTGTCCGATGGCTCCCCTTGGGTCTCCGAATCCTCCTGCACCGGCGATTTCTTCGATGAATTTGCCCTGCAGGATAACCCTTCTTCCATTCATAATTCATCACTCATAACTCATAACTGCGTACCCAACCCCTTCAACCCCACCACCACCATCCGCTTCGATCTGCCTATCGCCGCGCAGGTGACGCTGGAGGTGTTCGATATCAACGGACGCAATGTAGGGGCGCATGGCATGCGCCCGTCGGGAGGCGGTGGTTCTGCGGGCGCACGCAGTGCGCCCCTACAAGAAACCTGGTACTACGTCGGCTCACACGAGATAATCTTCGATGGATCGGGATTGCCGTCGGGGGTGTACCTGTATCGGTTGACTGCGGGTGAACTAACTGCGAACGGGAAGATAGTTTTGCTGAAGTAGTCACGAGTCACGAGAGGTAGGGGCGCAGCATGCTGCGCCCTCTCTTCTCTTCGAGTCCCCTTCAGGGGGCTTTGGAATGATGTAGCACCGTCCTTTAGGGCGGTGCGAGGACGGTGGTGCAAGCA
The DNA here is from genome assembly GCA_026394195.1 of bacterium. Classification (GTDB taxonomy): domain Bacteria; phylum Electryoneota; class B3-LCP; order B3-LCP; family B3-LCP; genus JAPKYS01. The sequence goes on from JAPKYS010000072.1 coordinate 20,855, forward strand.
GGCGATTCCGGACGCGCTTCGTTTGCCGGAATGACATGCTTTCACTGATTGCTGAATGCTGAGTGCTGAGTGCTGAGTGCTTTTACCCCCCCTCCCAAATCCCCCAAAATCCATTAAACCATTTCCCCTCCCCGGTGTCAATAGATTGATCACAAACACTCAGGGAGTGCTCAGGCATGTGTAACCGGATTTTCCTGTCGATCCTCACAGTCAGTCTCTTCAACGCGGGCGGATGCAAGCAGAAAACCTATTCCAGCGTCTGGCGGGCGACGCCCATCACCATCGACGGCAAGTCATCCGATTGGGAGGGGGTGATCGGATCGTACGATGAAGACGCCGATGCCTCCATCGGCATCTGCAATGACGGAGAGAACCTCTACCTGTTGCTGCGCTTCTGGGATAAACAGTACCTGCAATCCCTCAGCATGGGAGGCTTGACGGTCTGGTTCGACCAGACGGAGAAACGTCAGCAGAAATACGGATTCAAATACCGCTTCCACCTGCCTGACAGCCTGATGCCCGACCGTCCCCCCAGACCCATGCATGGTTCCAAAGGCAATTTTCCCCCCGCAGATTTTCTGCCGCCCCAATCACCTCAGAAGGATGAAATCACCGTGATTGACAGCACCACTGGTCTTCTAAGCCGGGTAGCTCCGGAAGGCTATTCCGGCCCAGCCGCCGCCTTCGGAGGCGAGAGCGGCTTCTATACCATCGAATTTCTGATTCCACTGCAAGGAAATCCCGACAGCCGTTACGGCATCAAGGTCAACCCGGGCGACCGGATTTCCATCGGGTTCAGCGTCGATCGACCTCAGCGGAGAATGGGTAAGGAAGGAGGCCTGCCTCAGGGGCAGATGGGTGGCGGATCAGGAAGTCCTCCCAATCAGCCACCGGGTGGTATGGATCGACCCGGCGGTGGTATGGGTGGTCCGGGAGGAGGCCCTGGTGGTCCGATGGGTGGTGGCCCGGGTGGCGGAAAGCCGCCTCAACGAATCGAAGGGAAGGAACTGAAGGTGTGGATTACTACCGTCCTGGCGACGGCTCCATAGGGGCGGTTTGCGGACGCATCCGTCTTCTGACGTATTTGCCTCTGGTTGCTGGTTGCTGGTTGCTGGTTGCTGGTGGCGGGTAGGGATTGGAGGGACACGCTCCGTCGTGTCCTTAAGGGGACATTGCTTCAATAGAAATAGGACGTGACGGAGCACCTCCCTCCAGTAGGGGCGTTTAATTAAACGCCCTGTTAAGAAACGTAATCGTACGAGCGCAGCATGCTGCGCGCTGTTATCCTCTTCGAGCCTCGTTTTCGGGGCAAGGGCCTTTTTACTGATTGCTGAATGTTTCTTCTACTGAATCTCCCGGTCCGTCATGCGGTAGGTCAAGGTAGCCGTGGTAACGTTTGCCGTCGTGCGGATTTGAATGTAAACGTTATCGCTGGGGTAGGGGATGGCGGTAAATCCACTGCCAACGTTACTCCAGTTGTTGGTCCATTCGATCAGAGCCACGTCGTCGAAGAGACCGTATCCTGTGTTGGAACCAGCTCCGGCGTTGCGGCACTTGAAATCCAGATACCAGCCACCTGCAGGTGAGGTTAACTCCTTATAAGAGCGGGTCCAGCCGAACGATCCCGACTGGCCGGTGATATAGGTATCCTGCAACGATCCGCCGGAAGTGCGGTATTGGTAGATGGCGGTTCCAAAACGAGCATCGTTGGCGTTTGATCCCGCCATGAAACCGTCAATGGTGTAGCGGGCGTTTTCCTTGATGGGAATGCGATCCTCCAACCCTGCCGCCAGGTAGGACTGCCCCGCCGCCCGGCGCACTGCCAGGCAGTAGGTGCCGGAATGCGGGTACATGTTCTCCTGGTAGATATCGTTGTTTGCCGTAGCCCAAAGCCAGCCGCCTTCGTATTCCATCCCCCCCATGAGCAGCTTATCCCGCCCCATCGAAGCTTGTATGGTTCCACTCGAAATTCCGCTGATTGAAACGATGGCGCTCAGGAAACCCGGATCCTGCACTCGCACCGGCTGCGACACCTTGTAGCTGCCGCTGGTGGTTAAGGTCAGCGGGATGACCACGTCACGGGTGGTTTCAGAAATCGAACCGGGTTCGATGGCGATTCTCCCCGTACCGGTGGCGGAATCATAGGACGTTTCGGCGTTCAGAGCCTTGGAATACCCCGCCAGCATGCGCATGATATCTTCCGACAGTTCGCCCGTGGCCGGAGTGGGAACGTAATCGTCGATATAAACGGGGCGGAAACTGAAATCTGTAAAACCGCTCAGTGTTGCTTTGCAGTAAAGGATGCAAGAGAGATAGGTTTCCCAATAGGTCTGATCGAAGGCGAAATTGCCCATGCTGTGAGCGATTAGTTTGCCCTGGTAGACCTCAAACCCCTGCAGGACGTGGGGGTGATGGCAAATGACCAGATCGGCGCCCAGCTCGATGGCGCGGTGCTTCAGGATGCGGTCAATGGAGTCCACGTCAGTGTTGAAGCGCTCATAATCTTCCAGGGGATGATTTTTGTAGTCCGGGCCGTACATAGCCAGCGGCGACGGATCGTATTCAGTCCCGGCATGTACCTGCACGATGATCAGGTCAGCCAGCGAATCAACCGCCGGTATGGTTGCTTCCAGAGTCGGTTCGTCGAACATGGCGAACCCGGCTTTGTTGTAGCCGGCTTCCAGAAACGGAGGTAGAAAGTCTTCACGGCCATCGCGGTTGCAGTACGAGAGCACCGCTACCCGGATGCCATTCTGCGTGAAGAATGCCGGGCGGGTCGCCCAATAGTCATCCAATCCGGAACCCGAAAATCTTATCCCTACTGAATCCACCACGTGAACCGTCTGCGCCAGACCGGGCGCCATGTAATCGGTGGTATGGTTGTTCCCCAGCGCCGCATAGTCAACGCCTGCATAGACGAGCCCTGAGACGTTGGCAGGGTTGCCCCTAAACGTGTAATCCTTGGTCGGGTGCACATACCCCTGGTTGGTCAAAGGGCATTCCAGATTGACCATGTTGTAATCCGCTCCGAAGGTGAACATCGGGCGGATGCGCTGGAAGATGTAGTTGACTCCATAGGTCGGTATGATGCCGCCCGCCTCTTCATAGCGCCGCGCCAACATCACGTCGCCGGCGGCGTTGAGAGTAAATTCCGGCATGGGAATTCCCGGCGGAGGCAGCAGATGCTTGGCGGCATCCGCAAACAGGCTGTCGGAATCACGCACCTGCAGCGACACCGTGCGGTAAGCTCGTGAGGCATAGGTATGTGTGGGGTTGGGCAGTGATGAAAAAGTCGAATCGCCGAAATCCCAGTGGTAGAAGTGCGTGGGGCTATCGGGGTCGATCACCGTGCTGGTGAACTGGTAAGTCGGATGAATCTGCGAGGAATCTCCCACAGCGCTGATGAACACTTGCGGTACGTTGGGCAGATCTTCGGTAATATCGTGTATTTCGTCGAAGAACGAGGTTGAGTTGCCGAAACCGTCGATATCGTTGACGTAAAAGAAGCGATCGATGACCGGCAGAGTGTTATAGCGTATCTGCCAGTCTCTGCCGACCGGTATGTTCAGCAGCGCCCACTCATCGGGATCAGCTACGCTGTGGAAAGTGGTATTCCACTGCGTGTCGGTTTGGAGCTGCGACCCTTCAAATTGATAGATGAGCTCATGGCTGCCATCGCCGACGCCAAACGCCTGAACTTCACCGACGTCATCGGCGCGCACTGCCACCCGCCAGACCGTTCCAGCAGTCACGGCAACCGGTGTGATAGATTCAACTTTCCAGGTGTTGCCGTAGAGCAACAGTGAAAACAGCGAGGAGTCGTATGTGGCCAGAGAAGTGATCTCCCAGCGGTTGGGTTCCAGATCCTGCCCGGGATAGCTGGTCAGATTGACTATCCCTGTCTCGAAGTCTTCAATCATCACTTCGTCGACAATGGTATTCAAACCTTGGGGGAAAACCAGAGCGCTATAGAAGCATTTGTCTGACGTCTTCGCCGTCAGCGGATCCACAAAAAAAGACCGTTGCGTGGCGCCCAGCAGCGTCGCTCGACCCGCCTTGAATTTGGGGTCGGGGCTGTAGAAGAGCAGGTATAATGCCTGTCCTTGAAGCTGTTCAGGCAGGGAGATGCGCGCGTAAGAGCCTTCCATGGAAAGCGAGACGCTTTTCACGAGCTGGCTTTTCGTTGTGTCGAGAACGCCGAAATTCCTCGCCAAACCTGCCGTGGTCGAAATGATAAAGAGAGTCCCCACCAGGCAAAGCATCCCTGATCCGATCGATACTCCTCTGCGCATCTCAGACTCCATGTGAAGGGGTTATATATTCAATATACGAAAATTCTGACGGTTTGTCAAGCCTTCAGAGCGAGAAACTGAGAGTTTTCTGCAGATTAATTTAATAAGCAAATACCTGTTGCCTCAAGTCTGTCTTCAAAGGACGTAAAACCTGTAACGCATTGCGCCAGCCCAAAATAATCATTGCCAATTGACAAAAAACAAGACTGCGCACCTACGAGCGATGGCTAAACGGCGTTTCCAATGTGATCTGAATCACTCAAATGTCGCTCCTTGACAAAGAAATAGTCGCCATTATAGAGATTTCCCCAAAAAAATTGCAGAGGTTTGAAAATAGTACTTGACAATTGGATTTTTTATCCGTATATTAATCAATGGTAGATCACGCAACTTCCTGTAACGTATAATTTGGGGAAAAGGGGACCGCCATGATGAAGAAATTGCTACTGCTTTTTATTGGGGGGGTGCTGGCTTGCACACCGCTGTTTGCCGAAACCATCGTTCCCGGGGGGGACGTCTACGGCAACTGGGCTGTATCGGGTTCACCCTACCTGATCCAGGGCACGATTACCGTGCCTGCCGGGTTATCTTTGACGATTGAGCCAGGAGTGACCGTCGCCTTTCAGGTCGATTCGGTCATGTTCGTTCGCGGAACTCTGAACGCGACAGGCAATCCCGCCGATTCCATCTACTTCCACGCTTACCAGACCGGGGGACACTGGGGTGGAATCCGCTTCATCAACGCCCCCGATTTCAGTCACTTGACCTATTGTGTCATCACCGATGCGCATGGCTTTGACTGTTGGAATAAGGGCGGAGCGCTCTTCCTGGATCACTCCAATCCCGTCGTCACACATTCGACCATTCGCGGGAATGAATCCCCCTACATCGGTGGAGCTATCGCCTGTTTGTACGCCAATCCGACCATCAGCTTTTGTGAAATCAGCTCTAATCACGCCGATAGCGACGGTGGCGCTCTCTTTCTCGACAATTCCAGTCCGCAAATCACTAACTGCATCATCAGCGATAATTCGTCGGGAAACAACGGCGGCGCCCTGGCCTGCGCTCACAGTTCCAACCCTGCCATCGTCAATTGCGCCTTCGAACGCAATGAAGCCGATGGTTATGGCGGCGGCATCCTCGCTGAACTGTCCAGCCCGCTGATTTACAACTGCCAGGTCGAATATAACCATGCCGGGCTGGGCGGAGGCGGTTTGCGGTTTACTCTCTATGCCAACCCCTCGTTGGACAGCACTACCGTCCGTTCCAACACGACAGCGGGTTACGGAGCCGGCATCAGTCTGGAAAATTACGCCAATTCGAATATCGCCTACTGCTTGATCACCAACAATACCGCCAGCGGTCCGGGCGGCGGCATCGACTGCGGCAGCTACTGTCTGCCCAGCATCGATCACTGCACCATCCGCGCCAATGCAGGCGGACAGGGCGCCGGCATCAACTGCGGTCAGTGGGGTCCTTCGATCTCCAACAACATCATCGAAAACAACACCGGCGGCGGCATCAATTTCATGGCGGGTCAGACCTACGGACAGATCAAGTACAACGATGTCTACAACAACCAGGGCGGCAACTACACCGGTGGTTCTATCCCCTTGTTTCTGGGACAGAATACACTCATCAATGCCAATAGCGATTCCTGCGATCAGTTCTACAACATCAGTTTCAATCCAATGTTCGTGAACCCGACCGTCGGCAACCTTGATCTGCTCTGGGGTTCGCCCTGCATCGATGCAGGAAATCCTTCCGCGCCCCACGACCCAGACGGTACTGTCACCGATATGGGAGCGTTGCCCTTCGATCAAACCACACTGCCGGCTCAGCCGGAAATCGGCGTGTCAAGCTTGGTTTTAAGCTATGGCCTGGTCTGGATCCAGAGTCCCAGCGCCAAACCGCTGAAAATCTACAATACTGGCGACACCACGCTGGTCATCTACCAGATGCAGAGCAGCAACAACGCCATTTTTTCAGTCAATTGGAACATCGCCGACAGCCTGGTGCTACCGGGCGACAGTTTGACGGTGCAGGTAGTTTTCCACCCACCAGAAGCGCAGTTCTATAGCGAAAATTTGACCATCAATGATAACGACGTGCAGGTGAACATTGCTCTGCTGGGAACCGGCAGCGTTACGGGCGTCATCGAAAACGGCCAGGTCCCGCAGACTTTCGCTCTGGATGGACCCTATCCAAATCCGTTCAACCCCAACACCACCTTCACGTTGTCGCTGCCCAAGGCAGTCGACGTGAGTCTGTCGGTGTACGACGTCAGCGGCAGACTGCTGAAGACCCTGCTTTCCGGCAGACGGGATGCGGGCGTCTATCAGATCGGCTTCGGCGATCTGACGCTCCCTTCGGGCGTCTACCTGTATCGCCTGCAAGCCGGCGAATATAACGCCAACGGCAAGATGGTGCTTTTAAAGTAGGCACGACGCACGAGATGTAGGGGCGTTTAATTAAACGCCCTGTCAAGGAAAGAAATGCGTAGGGGCGTTCAAATGAACGCCCCTTTTCATTAAAAAATCGCCTCCAATGCGCAAATTTCTCTTGCAATTTGAGAAAATCGTTGGTAAATTGAAATTGTTGAACCCGAATCTGTTTCTCATAGTACCGAAATTAATAAGGAGACTACGATGACCCCGCCGCGATTCTCTCTCCCCCTGACCCTCCTGCTGACCGCCCTGCTGCTAACGCTGGGAGCGATGACTGCATCTGCACAGCTAAATCCCATGAACTTGGTTGCTTCTTACATCGGAGAAAATTTCAACAATTATTTCGGAGGTAGCTTAACGTGCGGTGATTTCAACCACGATGGATTCGAGGATATTCTCATAGGCGCTGGATATTGGAATAATTTAACAGGGAAGAATTACATCTATTTCGGAGGTAATGAATGGCCTGTTAACCCTGCTCTAACCATCCAAGGGCGCAATGAGGGCGATGCCTATGACGTGATTGACGAGAACCTCGGAGACGTGAACGGAGATGGTATCGAGGATTTCAGCTTAGGGTTATGGATGGAAGGCGGAATAGAGCATGGGCGGTTGGATCTCTATTGGGGTTCGTCAAATCTTGACACTATCCCTGATTGGTTCTATAAATATGTCTCCACCTACCCAATCATTAATTTTCCACAGGATATTGACAGCTGCGGTGATGTGAATGGAGATGGGGAAAATGATTTTTGTATAATTTTTCAAGATCTTGCTGGTGGTAATCATTATCATTCTTGGATCTTTTGGGGTGGCTCCAACTTGGACACTATTCCAGATTGGCGCTGTCAAGCGAAAGGTCAGAGAATTTGCGGATTAGGGGATGTTAACGGGGACGGCTTCAATGACATCATGACTCTTGGTCCAAATCTCGAGGAAGTGCCGCGAGTATTTTTCGGAGGGAACCCCATGGACACCATACCCGATCTGACGTTCAGATACCCCACCTTCGATGGCATTGGCGATGCTGTCGGAGACGTGAACTGCGACGGATACGATGATTTTTTACTTCCAATGCTTGATTCATATCATGACGAGCTTTATTTCGGGGGAACCGAAGTGGATACCATCCCCGACGTTATCCTGCAAAACCGTTTTGGACAACCCTGGGGTTCATTACGCGGGATCTGCCATGGCGACTTCAATGGAGATGGCATCAGCGATATCGCTACTGCAACTGGCGATCTTTATGCAGGAGACGTGATCTATATTTACCTCGGTAGCGCCAACTTCAATCCGGTTCCTGATGCAATGACAGTGGGAGAATCGGTTTATCACGAATATGGCCATAAGTTAGCTTCCGGCGATATCAATGCCGATGGCCGGGATGAATTGCTAGTATCAGCGATAGAGTGGGGATCGAATGTCGGCAAAGTGTACGTTTACCAAGGTCCCACAACATGGATTGACTTCGGCGCGCAAGCCGTCCCACCGGAAGAATTGCAGCATACTCCAGGCTGGTTTCAGTTGGAACAGAATTTTCCCAACCCTTTCAATGCAACCACGACGATCAATTTCACCATTGGCAAGCCTTCGACAGTTACGATGCAAATCTACGACCTGAAAGGAGACAAAATCAAACAATTGTTAGATAATAAACCCATGACGCCCGGAGGCTACAACGTCAGTTGGATGGGGAAGAATGAGACGGGTCAGCCCTGCGCCTCAGGAATGTATCTGTTGGAATTGCAGGTGGATCAGTACCGCGATGTCAAGAAGATGGTGCTGGTGAGGTAGCATTCAGCAATCAGCAGTCAGCAGTCAGCAGTTAGTAAAGCGGACACGACGGAGCGTGTCCCTCCATTTGCGTTGCGTCAGGTCTTGCCCCAAGGGGGTGTGACCTGACGCCAAAACCTCATAACTCATAACTCATAACTCATAACTCATCATTCATAACTCATTCGGAGTCTATCATGAAAAAGTCAGAAACTATCCTGAAGTGGCTGGCGCTGATTCCAACCGCACTGGTCATCCTTTCCGTTTCCTACAGCCTGCTGAACAGCAGTGACTTTCCGCGCTCAATCTACTCTCCTCCACCTATAACAAACACCACAGCCTGGCAAACTTTCGATGAATTACACGCAAATCAGATCTGGTACTACTGGAGCGGTGATATGGGAACATCCTCTTTGTACTCATTCCTGTACTTCGTAAATCTGCATGGGGTGAAACCAATCTTAAGGGGTTTTAACTGGACTCCCACTCATCCACCTTTTCTGGTAGAACGGTATTCTTATGGGCAGTATGACCGCTGGGAAACAGAGGTCAATTATGGAGATGCTCTTTATTGGTTGAACTACAACGGTACAGGTTATTGTTTTATCGACTCGACAGGTATAGGGCACCAAGTTGATAATATACCACTAAACGGGGCTTCATGGGGGGTAACCGTTTTGAATGACCAAGCAGGTTACATCCTGAAAGGTCCCAAAGAGACCTTCGGAGCGGGGGCGCACCGCTATGCCTGGGGCGAACCGCGCTGGGATTATCCTCCCGAAGAAGGTACAGTAAACGGCGTACCGTTTCAGCATCGAGTTCGTGTAATGGCTAATTTCGAACCCTATTCCGACCCTATTACCACCGTTTTCAAATGGAATCTCTGGCATTTTATCCATCATTACGAGACCAATACCGATGATTCAACGCTGATCACCACCAAAACGGTAAGGGTTGGGGATTTCAATGCTCCCAACCAGTGGCAGGTCTTCACCATCAACGATACATTGCACAGCCAAATTTCGGGAGCCAGTTACGATGTTTTCTGGCCCGATTCGGTCGACCTGTGGGTGGATTGGTTCGAATATTACGACCTGAGGTTGGGTTATAAACTATGGTGTGGAGATACCTCGGTGACAAATCCAACCTGGCGGGCTATTGTCAGCGAATGTGATTCCATCGAATCTAATTATGGCAATCTCTTTACCGCTTGGGCGCAGTCGGATGAGCCGAGGCGAAATACTATTGCCGCGCGGGGACTCATATACGACTACTTACGCAATCATTTAAAGCCAAAATCCACTATTCAAACCGTGTGCAAATAGCCTGTTTCATTCCTATATTCCATTATCCCTATCTCTGAAAAATGGAGCCACCCATGAAGACCCTGCTACTTACCCTGACAGCGCTAAGCCAGCTAACCTTGAGCGCTCAAGCCCAAAACCCCTTGACCCTGCTGAACACCTACACCGGAGATCAACAGGAGAACGCTAATTTCGGAGGTGGGATGACCTGCGGCGATTTTGACGGCGACGGCAGAGAGGAATTTGTCATCGGCGCGAGTGGCTGGAACGAATGGACCGGGAAAAATTATATCTACAAATGGGACGGAACCGGATCGACCGAGCCGTACCTGACTGTTCAAGGAGATACCTTCTATGTGAGCTATGATGGCTATGATTGTAATCTCGGTGATATTAATGGTGATGGCTTCCCTGATTTAGCAATACCTGCAACTGGTCCGTCATTGTCTTATGATGGACATCTTGATATCTTCTTTGGATGTGCCACTTTCGATACAATTCCTGATTGGTCAATGTCCGAAAATTCTACGAGTGTCTTAAGTTACGGATTATGGGCAGATAGCCTCGGAGACGTCAATGGAGACGGTGGCAGAGATTTCGGATTTGTCAACGGTTACAATACCGATGATTATTCTTTAACGCGGATTTATTTCGGCGGAGACGCCCTTGACAGCATCCCGGACTGGACGATTGTATCGGGTAGTTTTATTAAACCCGTAGGTGACGTTAATGGTGATGGTTATTGCGATTTGCTAATAACTTTTTATTCAAGTTCCCCGCTGCTTTACTTCGGTGGCAGCCCTATGGATACCATCCCGGATTTGATCTTCGAGGTTGGTGCTGCTGGTGGAAACGGAGCCGGAGTCGGCGATGTCAATGACGATGGATATGATGATATCGCCATGGCTATGTACTTACCCGGGAATGAACTTCCACAGGACGTCTTATATTTTGGAGGTCCGAATATTGATACTGTTCCGGACGTCTGGCTGTTTAAATGGAATGGCGATTCATCTATGTCTATTGGAAAAATCATTAAAGGAGATTTCAATGGCGATGGCATTTCAGATTTCGCTACGACTGCCTCTTATGCCCCTTATGAGCATGATGCACAGATTTTCCTGGGAAATCGAAACTTCAACGGCAGAGCAGATGCTTTTGTGGGAAGCTGGTCATCTTATGAGTTTGGATCCAATTTAGCATCCGGCGATGTGGATGGAGACGGCAGGGATGAACTCTTAGTGCAAGCGCGCAATTACCCCTGGTTTGATATTGGGACGGTCTATCTCTTCCATGGACCGGAAACCTGGATCGATTACGGAGTTCAAGCCGTTCCCCCGGAAGAGTTGCGGCATACTCCCGGCTGGTTTCAATTGGAACAGAACTTCCCCAACCCCTTCAATGCCACAACGACCATCACTTTTACCTTAGGCAAACCCTCGACGATTTCGCTGCAAATTTACGACCTGAAAGGAGGTCAAATCAAACAATTATTGAATAATAAACCCATGACGCCCGGGGGCTACAACGTCAGCTGGAATGGAAAGAACGAAACCGGACAGCCCTGCGCCTCCGGGATCTATTTGCTGGAGATGCAGGTGGATCAGTACCGCGAGATCAAGAAAATGGTGCTGGTGAGATAGCATTCAGCACTCAGCAGTCAGCAACCAAGACCCGACTGCACATCGACCTGACGTAAAAACCTTATAATTCATCATTCTAATTACGAAGGACTCTATCATGAAAAAGTCAGAATCCATCCTGAAGTGGCTGGCGTTAGTTCCAGCCGCATTGCTCATCCTTTCCCTTTCCTACGGTCTGCTGAACAGCAGTGATTTCCCCCTTGGAATTGTAGGTCCACCGGACTGGCAGCACTGGGATAAATGGAGCGATTTCGCCCAATTGAATCAGAATCAAGTGTGGAATTATCGCGGAACCTGGAATGACTCCGTCGGATTAACTTTGGCGGATTATCTGAATACGCTGCACGACTACGGTCTGAAAGTAGTCCTGGAAAAAGCCACCTGGAATATCGATAAACCAAATGCCGATTCCATCCCCTACTTCATCGAATACTACTCGCAGGCGCAATACCTGCGCATGGAAGCAGAAGTCGACAGCGATTCAGCGCAATATAACCTCGCCCTGGATCACACCGGCTATTTCTTCATGAATCAGAAAGAAGGAGGGATAGATCCTCAGAATCCTGGTACATGGTTCCTATCTGCAGATACCTGCTATGCCGACACCGTCATCTCGGGACCGTATGAGACCACCCAATTACCTTGGAAACCGCAAAATCAGGCAAATATGATGGTTTGCTACGGCGAACCCTGCTTCAACTGGCCCATGGAATATCATTACGATGTACGAGGGCGCAGCTTCATGCACACAATTCAGGCTAAAGCAAATCTTTCCGGTCAAAATCCCAACACGGTAGTCTTCAAGATGTATCTGGACTACTACAATTGCTATCATCGACCCGATCCACTACCTGACCTCATCTGGTTTCCTCACAAGGATTCATTGATTGTCAAAGTCAGCGATTTCGGAGGATCGCCGCAAATGAAGCAATTTTCTTTTATTGCTCCTCTGTCACTGCCGGTTGATTCATGCTATCAAGGCATGGTTTACAAGGTCTATTGGCCAGGATACGTCGATCTCTGGGTGGATTATATCGAGTACATGGACATGAACGCGGCGTATCCTCTGTTCGTGAACAATGCTTCGCAGGATTCGACGTTAAACGTCATCTACCAGCAATGTCTCGCGATAGAACAAAACGACGTGCATCACGTCATTGTCGGGTGGCACGAGTCGGATGAGCCGAGGCGTCCATCGTTTACCGCGCACGGCTTAATCAACGATTACTTGATCCAACGCGGCATTAAAACGCCTCAGACCATTGAAAATCCCCTCTGGTCGCACGATTATATGAACCTGGTACATCGTGGTAAACTGCCTGTCCTGATAGAGGATTACTATCGAATAATGGATACTTGCGAGGTCGGCGATCAGACCGAACTGCAGATGTTCAGTGACTCAATTGAAGTGGTCTACCAAGCCGCTACCGACGTTGACATTCCTTTCTACGCCATGGTTCAAGCGCACTGGAATGCGCCATCCAATCCTGGAGCTGCGGGCAGCCGCGATCCCGCACCTTCGGAGATCTTCGCCCAGGCTTATATGGCTTTGGCGCATGGTGCGAAAGGGATCTGGGTCTACAAATACAGTTCATATCCGCCGAAAAGCTTCGGCTTGGTTGACTCAAGCTATAATCACATCAATAACGATTCGATTAAGTTTGACGATAAATGGAACGCAGTTAAAAACCTCTACGCCCAACTTGACTCCATCGGTGATATCCTGTTGACTTTACACCGCGATGCGGCTTACTGCTGCACCAGCCCCAACTATCAGTCGCCGGTGACGGGAATCCAATTCTTCATAGGTGGACTCTCCTATATTGAAGTTGGCCAGTTTCATGATAATAGTGGAAACGACTACCTAATCGTCGTGAATAGGAGGACGGATGTAGCTCAAAATATCTCCATCAGTACTGATAAAATGGGACTCTGGGTACTACGGGATTTGTATACTCAAGAAAGATTCTTATCGAGTACTGGTAATTTCAAGGCAATTCCATTTACTGCTGGACAGGGGCGAGTCTTCAAATTTGAAACATTTAATAACTCGACCTGGACGAATAGTGATCGTATTGTTTTAGCAGATACAGTTTTTCCAGAGCGTTTGATGCTTTGGACTTATATTGATGCCGGGACAACAATCAAGGCTACAGCAGAGGGTCTATTACGTATGGGTGTCAATGCCGCCTTGGATTGCAATGGTACAGATAGTGATAGTGTTATTTTCGATGCAATAGACGACTGGGGGTGGCAAGGAATTCATTGTATAGGGCGTGGCGTTGATTCGCTGATGTACGTGGCAATAAAGAATGTAAAACTCAGTACAGCTGCTTTGAATATTCAATCGAATAGAAAAGAGACTGTTGATCAATCCTCAGACGGTTTGATTGGGAATTGCTTAATTTGATATTTATTGATTAGACTGTTCAGTTTTTACCGATAAATCACTCTTTTTCCCTAATAATGACGGATTTACGGTGTAAATATCCCATATTT
>JAPKYS010000050.1 GCA_026394195.1 bacterium
GCCGCACGTCTGACAGCAACGCGCCCGTGAAGTCTGAACCAACCGCCGGATCAGATAGAGTGCGGCTACAAGCACCAGAACCACGACCAGAGTCCATTGCCAGATCATCGTTCCTCCTAAGCCAAGCCCAGTAATGTGCCGCTTTTTACCGCGATAAAAGCGATCGTCCACGCCAATATTGATTGATATCCGACCGAGAAGATAGTCCATCTGAGGCTGCGGGTCTCCTTCCAGATGGCAACGATGGCTGGCACGCAGGGACTGTATAGTAAGACAAATATCATAAACGCCAGTGCAGCCAGGGGCGTGATGCCGGACATTTTCAGAGCTTGGGGCAGCGCGGCAATTCGCTGAGTTTCATCGAGGTGGTCGGTGCCATATAACACCCCCATCGTCGAAATAACGACCTCTTTGGCAATTAATCCGCTCAGCAGCGCCACTCCCATCTCCCAGTTGAACCCGAGCGGTTTCAGCACCGGCTGCAAAGCCTGACCAATCTGCCCGATGTAAGAATCTGCCGGCGGCGGAGGATTCCCCTGACGTTGCGGGAAGGCTCCTAAAAACCACACCAGGATCGAAGCGGCGAGGATAACCGTCCCCATCTTGCGCAGGTATTGCGAGGCGCGATCCCACATGTGCCGCAGGCTCGCATATGCAGTGGGCACACGGTAGGGTGGCAATTCCATCACGAAGGGCGCGCCCTTGGCTTTGAAAAGCGTCACCGAGAGCAGTTTTCCTATCAGCATCGCCATCAAAACTCCGAACAGATACAGCCCAAAGACCACGTCTCCCGCCCGGTTCGGGAAGAAAACGCCGGCGAACAGGATGTAGACCGGTAATCGCGCTGAACAACTCATCAGCGGAGTAATCAAAATGGTCAGCAGGCGGTCACGCCGGGATTCCAAAGTCCTCGCCGCCATGATCGCTGGAATGTTGCAGCCGAAACCCATAATTAGGGGGATGAAGGATTTGCCATGCAACCCGATGGAGTGCATAACCTTGTCCATTAAAAAAGCAGCCCGAGCCATGTATCCGGTATCTTCTAAGATGGAGATTCCCAGGAATAGAATCAGAATGTTCGGCAGGAAGACCAGCACTCCGCCGACGCCGCCGATAATGCCGTCAGCAATCAAAGAAGCCAGCGGTCCTGAGGGCAACATGCTGTTGGCGGTACTCCCCAGCTTCATCACCCCCACTTCAATCCACTCCATGGGAATGGCTCCCAAAGTGAAAGTCCCCTGAAAGAGCAGCCAGAGGAACGCCAGGAATAGAGGGATACCCAGGATGCGGTGAGTCAGTACCGCGTCGATTTTTTCAGTGAATTCACGTCTCCCCAGGCTGGTACGGCGCACGGTTTCCTGGATGGCTCCGGCGATGAAACCGTAACGCCTGTCGGCGATGACCGCTTCGACGCCTTCAGGGTAGATTTTGTTCAGATGATCGATGCTGCGTTCCAGGATTCCGGAAAGGTTCAGATCGGGAGAAGATTCGGAAATAAACGCCGCCATTATGTCGTTATCACCTTCAAGCAGGCGCAGCGCAGCATAACGTGGCGGCAACTCAGAGACATCGAGAGGAGGAATACCCAATTCGAGTTCGCTGATCGCTTTTTCGACTTCCAAACCGTAATTAATCCGGATTTCCCGTTCAACCTGATGATGGTCATCTGCAGCGTCGGTAATAGCCTTCACCAGCGGCTTGACGCCATATCCTTTCGATCCGATCGTCGGGATAATTCGGCATCCTAAGAGTTGTTCAAGTAATTCAGTATTTACCTCGAGACCTTTGTCCTGAAGCTCGTCGTACATGTTAAGCGCCATGACCAGCGGCAACCCTAATTCGATCAACTGAACGGTCAGGTAGAGATTGCGTTCCAGGTTGGATCCATCCACGACCTGAACGATCACCTCCGGCAATCCATTCAGGAGAAAATCACGAACGATTTTTTCTTCGATGGAAAAGGCGGTGAGGCTGTAAGTTCCGGGCAGGTCGGTGATTTTTAATGTCCGATTCTGGCTGCGGCAGGTCCCTTCTTTCTTCTCGACGGTTACTCCGGGCCAATTGCCGACGTGTTGGCGCGATCCGGTCAAGGCGTTGAAAATCGTGGATTTACCAGCATTGGGATTGCCGATCAGAGCGACGTAGATGGTCCGGGAAGCCGGGCGGGAAAGCGATTTCGGTTCTATGAGTTCAGCGGTTTGACGATGATCCGTCCGGCTTCCGCCACTCGCAGGGCGATGTGATAGCCTTTGATGACGCATTCAAGCGGGTCTTTCAGGGGAGCGTATTTGACGATCCGGATTTCGGTTCCGGAGTTCAATCCCATCTCCAGCAAGCGGCGGCGGACGGGTCCGCGACCGACAATTCTGCAGATGGCGAGGAGGTCGCCGGTATGACAGTGGCTCAGGGGTAACTCACCGGCAACAGCTTGTTGTCCCGAGCGGTAGCCTTTGTTTTGCCCCCGGCAATTTCCTTTACCGCAGTTTTTTTTAGCTTCTATTTCCGGTTTGAAGATCGAATTGACGGCTTCAGCGATACTGTCTTGCAATTTTGTGAACATTCAGTGTCTATCTCTATCGGGTTATCCAGTTAGTGATACGAGCCTGGAGCGCCATTCGTAATTGCGAATGCGTCTAAATATAGTCATTTTATTTCGCAGAGGCAAGGGGAATTTGGTTTGTTTGTGTGACAGGGAAGGTTAATTGGATCTAACATCGGACTAAAGTGCAGAAAAACAAATTGCCGCACTGAGCTGTCGGTTGGCGGGTTGACCACACTTTTAGCCTCGGATGAATGGAAGTTTTCGGGAAAAATTTTCTATCCTCTGTAAAAATCTCTTGCTTTTTGATAAAAATCTGCTTATTTTATTATATTCGCTTTCATTCATAACCAATTCCTCAAAATACACATAACTAAAAAAGTTAACTTAATCACTGACGACGCGGTTTAAAGTGGAGACAAAAAAATGAAGAAGCTAACCTTACCGCTTACGATCATGTGCTTATTGTGGTTAGGAGTCGGCGTTGCCGGCGCCGGCATTACCACACACACCTACTATTTCGATCCGCCGAGGGTGGAAATCAGCAACGGACAGACCACCGTCCTGATGGATGGCGCCCAAACCTACGGTCGGGTCGGAGAACCTCTGCTGCCGCACGCTCCGTTGCAACTGTTGCTGCCGCCGGGCGAAGAAGCAGTCAAGATTACCGTAGAAACCGGCCAGCCGGTCATTCTGGGCGATGGGTATAGGATCCCACACCGCATGCAGCCTTATCCGCTGAATATGGGACCCTCTGCCTTACCGACGCAGCGTAATGAAGCGATCTATAGCTCTGACGAGCTATTCCCGGTAGAACTTGTAGACGGCTTACAGAGCCAATTCATGCGTGGTCATGGCATTGCCTATGCCTCGCTTAACCCGGTGAGCTATCGCCCGGTATCCGGGGAATTAGGCTACTATCCTTCAATCACGGTGAGGGTGGAAAGCCGCCCATCACAAAAGGCACAGGAAGCCTACTCGATCATGTTGGACCGGACGCATGAAACCCAGGAAAGACTAACCGGCATGATACAGAATCCGGAAGTGTCGCCGGTGTACGGCCAGCCGATCCCCACACGTCCGGATCACTGGGACATGCTCTTTGTGACTCCGCAGGCTTTCGTTTCCTATTACCAGGATTTCGTAAACTACAAGAACCGCAGCGGCATTCTGACCAACATTGTCACCACCGAATACATCTACGCCAACTACCAGGGAGCAGACTATCAGGCCAAGATCCGTAATTGCATCCGTGACTACTATACCAATTACGACATTACCTACGTTTTTCTGGCCGGAGACAACGAACAGGTGCCCAACCGACCGCTCTGGTGCAATGCCAGCTACACCGATAACCTCCCGGGTGACCTGTACTACGCCGGTTTGGACGGCACTTGGAACAATGA
The DNA here is from genome assembly GCA_026394195.1 of bacterium. Classification (GTDB taxonomy): domain Bacteria; phylum Electryoneota; class B3-LCP; order B3-LCP; family B3-LCP; genus JAPKYS01. The sequence continues at coordinate 3,946 of JAPKYS010000050.1, forward strand.
CGGCGATGCCCAGTTCGGCGAACCCGGCGAAGAAGACTACGTGGCTGAAGTGTACGTGGGTCGCAGTACGGCTGACAATGCGGCTCAGATCGCCAATGTAGTCAATAAGTACATGAAGTATGAAACCCAGCCGATAGCTGCTGAAATTCAGAGCGGCTTGATGGTGGGTGAAGATCTCGGCTGGACCATCTGGGCATGGTCATACAAGGAAGAGATTCGTCTGGGGGCTTCAACCTGGGGATATACCACGGCCGGGTTCCCGCAAAATATGGCAGTGGATACTCTCTACGAACGCGCTGGCGGTCCCACCTGGTCAGGTATGACCAACCTGCTGCCAAAATTAAATCGCGGGCCCAACCTGGTCAATCACCTGGGTCATGCCAGCCCGACCATGGTGATGAAATTCAACCAGAGCCAGGTGACTGACGTCAACCTTACCAACGACGGCATCAATCACAACTTCTGGATCGGTTACTCGCAGGGCTGCGACTGCGGAGCCTTCGAAAACAACGACTGCATTTTGGAAACCTTTACCAACATAGCTCACGGAGCTGTGGCATTCGTGGGCAACAGCCGCTATGGTTGGGGTGATCTGACCACCACCAATGGTCCTTCGCAAAATTTCGACCGTCAGTACTTCGACGCACTCTTCGCCGAAAACAAGACAACACTGGCGATCATGAATCAAGATTCCAAAGAGGACAACATCTGGCTGATTCCGGGTGACAATACCATTCGCTGGTGCTATTATGAACTCAACCTGTTCGGCGATCCTACCTTGGACGTTTGGACGGCTAATCCCGCCGTCTTTGCTCCCAACTTCCCCGCCGCCATCCTGCTGGGTTCGCAAACCTGCCAGGTGTCGAACTTGAGTGATGGCGCTCTGGTCACTATCTCAAAGGATAACGAGGCGTTAGGTCAGGGAACCGCCAATGCCGGTGGTGTGGCAACAGTGACCTTCTACCAACCGCTGACTCAATTGGGGACGGCGACCATCATGGTTACCAAGCACAATATGCTGCCATACTCCAACACTCTTCAGATCATCCCGCCGGCGGGACCGTACGTAATCTACTCTTCCAGCGTCATCCAGGATACGCAGACCGGTAACGGCAACCATCAGTTGGACTACAGTGAAACAGTCAAACTGGATATGACAGTACAGAATGTCGGCATCTCCAACGCCACCGGCGTGAACCTGAAGATTCGCACCGCCGACCCGCTAATCACCATTTCGGACTCCACCGAATATCTGGGAACCTTGAACGCAGGCGCCTCCGGGACCGTCAACAATGCCTTCCAGTTTGCCAGCGCCTCCAGCATCCCGGATGGTCATTCTGTCAACTTCACTCTGCTGGCTTCCGATGCCAGCTCCACCTGGGAAAGCTACTTTGTGATCGTGGCGCACGCTCCGGTAGCCGCTTACACCGGCAATACGATCAGCGACCCCGCGCCCGGCGGAAACAATAACCATGCAATGGATCCGGGAGAAACAGGTACGATCACAGTCACCATCACCAATGAAGGCACCAGTACCGTGAACAATCTGATGATGACCCTGACCAGTTCCGACGCTTATGTGACCATCGGTTCCGGAGCGGTCAATCTCGGCACGGTAATCGCTGGTGGCACTGCCACTGGTAGCTATAATATCAATGCGCTACCCACCTGTCCGCAGAATCATGCGGCGCAGCTGAACCTGAGCTTCTCGGGATCTGGCAGTTATTCAGCCACGGACGATTTCTCCATCACTGTCGGTGATATCCTGAATGCTCCCACCGGCCCGGACAGCTACGGCTACAGTGCTTACGATCCGTGGGATGCTCCCGAACTGCCGGTTTACAGTTGGGTGGAAATTTCTGCAGATTCAAGCGGGCCTGGAACCATGATTGCCTTCACATTGGACGATCAGGCTCTCAACTTTGACCTGCCCTTTACCTTCAGGTACTATGGACAACCGTTCACCCGCTACACTGTCGGCGCTAACGGCTGGGTGGCTATGGGCGACGTTACGGCAGACGATTACTCCAATTCCGCTATCCCCAACACGGATGGTCCCGAAGCCATGATCGCCGCATACTGGGAGGACCTGTCGCCGCAGCGCACCAATTCCGGCAAGGTTTGGAGTTGGTATGACGCCACCAATCACCGTTTGATCGTGGAATACAATCACATCGAACAGTACGCTCCAGTCGGTAACTTCGAAACCTTCCAGATCATCCTGTTAGATCCGGCTTACTACCCGACTCAGACGGGCGATGGCCGTATCAAAGTGCAGTACAAGCAGATGTCCGCATCGTTGCCGACGGAAGGGACCATCGGCATTGAAAATCCCGCCGAAACGACAGGTCTGCAGTACTGCTTCGACGGCGCTCGGGATAGTCATGCTCACCCGATTACCAACGGCTTTGCCATTCTTTACAGCACACCCGTCGGCGCGCCGCCCCTGGTCTGGGACGTCAACACCAGCGCAGTGAATCCGCCCATCACCATACCAGCCAACGGCGGTAGTTTCCAGTACAACATCAATGTCCACAACATGGCCACAACGCCGCAGACTGGAATGGTCTGGAACAAGGTGCGCGACGCCGCCAACACCTACACGCAGGTGTTCGGTCCAGTGACCCGTACTCTGCCCGGCGGAGCCACCCCATCCAGAGTGATGTCGCAGACCATTGCCGGTACTATCAGTTCGGGCACGTTGTACTTCATCTCGTACATCGGGACCTATCCCAGCATGATCCAGGACAGTAGTTTCTTCACCATCACCAAGTCAACGGTGTCGGATGGCGGTTCCTGGATTGCGGAATCCTACGGGTCGGGGGACTTCTTCAACGAATTCGCCGCCACCACTCCGGAGGTGATTCCTGAACAATATTCGCTGGGTCAGAATTATCCGAATCCTTTCAATCCAGTCACATCCATCAGCTTCAATCTGCCGCAGGCAGGTCTGGTGAAGCTGACGGTCTTCGACGTGCTGGGTAGAGAGGTTACGATTCTGGTAAACGGTATGCGTGACGCCGGGACTCACAGCGTCACCCTCGATGCCTCGGGATTGGCTTCCGGAGTGTACCTGTACAAGCTGGAAGCAGGAGATTATACAAATATCCCCCAAAAAGCAGTCGCATGAAGCGCTCAGTGAAGTGCCCGCATTGCGGAGAGAAAATCGAGATATGGGACAATCCAAAACCCGTCGTGGATATCATCATCGAAATCGGTGGCGGTATTATCCTGATCAAACGTAAAAATCCTCCCTACGGTTGGGCAATCCCCGGCGGTTTCGTGGATTATGGCGAGAGTATTGAAACCGCCGCGCTACGCGAAGCTAAAGAGGAAACCGGGCTGGATCTCACCGATCTGCGCCAGTTCCACGTGTATTCCGATCCGACACGAGACGCTCGCGTGCACACCATCAGCACTGTGTTTACGGCTCGAGGATGGGGCACACCCCAGGCTGCGGATGATGCCGCTGAAATCGGCATTTTCACCCGGGATACACTTCCTGCTGATTTGGCCTTCGATCACCCGAAAATCATCTCCGATTACTATGCTGCTTCCAAGCAATAAATCGCTGCTTCGAATCCTGAGCCGGAGTCCTTCAATCCGAATCAGGTTCTTGCTGTTCGGACTCCTGGCGCTGACGCTGTTTAGCCGCAGCAACGCCTGGCCTCCGGGTTTTCTGCCCCTGTTCGGATCCGAGGATGAGGAAAACAAGATCCAGACGATGTTGGATGAAGGTCGAGAATTGCGATCCCGCTGTCTTTTTGACCGAGCCATTTTTTCGTTCAACCGAGCGTTGGAAATCGATCCGCTGCATGAAGAGGCGACCTATGAAATCGGTGAAACCTATATGCAGGCTCACCGCTGGGCTGATGCCATGGACTGGTTTTACGCCGTATCCATCATCGACCGGCAGCGCCGCGACGTCTTCGTCAAACGGTGGGAAGCTCTGACTCGCTTCGCTCAGGATGACCCCATGCTCAGAGAAGCAGCGCATCGAGCTATCAAACGTGAAATTGCCGATTTTATGAACAATCACCCCTGGGATTGGCAGACCATGTCGGCAGCTCGGCAGGGCGCTCTGCTGATCGGGGACAGCTTTATCGCTGCTGAAATGACCTCAAGCATCCTGGAATTTTACCCTGAAACCTCGGCGGCTTATTCCATATTATCGGATCAATTCTACGAAGGACTCTATCCCATCTGGGACGATAATTCCGCTAAAATTTCCTACATCAGGGGCTTTCTATCCCGCTGCCCACCTTCTGATTTCCGAGAAACTGCCTGGAAGTATCTGGTCAGCGCACTCAACGAAACCGACCGGGTCAATGAGCTGCGTCATGCGCTGGATGATTGGATCGCTGAAGATGCGGACACTCCCATTCCTTACGAGCGCGGTATCCGCTACCTACTCGATCGCGATGAGAGTCCGACCACCCTGCTTCCATTAGGGCGCATTGGAGTTGAAAAGTGCCGGGGCTGGCTGGGAAAACCGCTGAAACCGGTAGAACAACGGATCATAGAAGCCAAATATCTCTATGCAGGCACGCGCTTGAACATGGGTAGAATCAAGATCGGACTGGGCCGATTCTCAGAAACGCGTCTCTGGCTCACAGATGGAATCAGACACTCCGACTTCGATGCTGACGATGACGGGACCAACGCGGGTTTTGAACTCTACTACGGAATCATCGAGGAGCAGGAAAGCAATTACGACGCTGCACTGCAGCATTACATCAATGCGCTGGTCCAGGGGGACATGAGCGGCACCTGGACCACAAAAGCGGATTCCCTGGCGCAAAACCTCTTTGAGACGCACTTTTCCTCATCCGCTTCGAACCTGTTAGAGCTGGCCAGACAGAAGTCCGGGTATAATGGTCCAATATTCGATGACGTGACAAGCGAATACGGACTAAGCGGCGTCAAGGCTGGACGAATCGCCTGGGGTGATGCCAATGGCGACGGATTCGACGACCTGTTGGTGGGCGGGTACCGGCTGTTTCTCAACCAAAAAGGAGCGCGTTTTACCGAAATCACGGAAACTGCAGGGCTGCATGGTGAGGGTATTACCGGCGGGGTCTGGGCAGACGTGGACCTGGATGGCGATCTAGATCTCTTTTGCGCTTCCAACGGTGCGGAGGAACAGCGTGATCGACTCTATCTGAATAAAGGCAACGACCCCGAAGGCATTCCTCAATTCCACGACGTCACCGACCTGTGCAGCGTAATCGCCGATTCATTTCCTACCGAAGGAGCAGCCTGGGGCGATTTGCAGGGAGATGGCCGTCCCGACCTCTATGTGGCGAACTACGAAAAATCCGGACCAGAGATCGCCCGGGGCACACCTGACTACCTTTACGTCAACCGTCCTGATCCTCTGTCGCCGATCGGATTCCGCTTTGACCGCTGGGATGCACAGTCCGGTCTCAAGCCGCCCTTTGGCGAAAATCTCTGCGGGCGCGGCGTCAATTGGGGAGATTTCGATGATGACGGCGATCAGGATATTTATGTCTCCTATTACCGGCTGCAGCGGAATCTACTCTGGGAGAACAATCGGGGAATGTCGCTTAACGAACGCGCCTGTTTTTATGGTCTTGGTGGTCGAGATAAAGAGGGCTGGTGGGGTAATACTATCGGTTCAGAATGGGGCGATTTCGACAACGACGGAGACCTGGATTTAATCACTGCCAATCTGGCTCACCCGCGCTATATTCAATACTCAGATCGTACCTGTCTGTATGAGAACAGGCTGCGACAGGATGGCATCTTCAGGGAAGTGCGGGCTGAGTGGGGGATTAAGTACGAGGAGACGCACTCAGACCCAGCCTGGGGTGACGTCGACAGCGATGGCGATCTCGATCTCTATATTACCTCGATCTATCCTAATCGACGCTCGTTTCTGTATTTGAACGATCTCAAACATCTGCGGTTCGGGGACGTAACTTATCTTGCAGGGGTGCGCGTCAACAACGGCTGGGGGTGCGCCTTCAGCGATTTCGACCGGGATGGCGATCTAGATCTGGTCGTCGGTTGTAGCGACGGGATTCACCTATTTCGCAACCGCGGGAGAGGTTACCATTGGCTGGAGGTCGAAATCAAGACGCCCGGCAGCGGATATGGCACTCAGGTCACCCTAAAACGCGGCAAGACCATGCAGTATCGTCAACTCCAGGGCGGGAAGGGTACCACCTCGCAGCATTCAAGCACTATTTATTTCGGTTTGGGTGATAAAGCCGATCCAGTGAACCTGGAGATCCGATTCCCATCAGGCAAAAAGCTCAAATTGAAGAAAATTTTTCCCGATCAGAGGCTGGAGATAGTCGAACCCCGAGGGAAATAGATTTACTTGTTGACCTCAGCCGAAAAATCAATTACATTAGAAATGAACAAGATGAGTCTGTCGTCAGTCAGAGCTTGCTCTTTTGGGTGAATATGCATTGGCCTGATCATTGCTAATACAAACTGAGAGGAGGGAAATCACCGCATTTTGTGATCATTTTCAAAAATGACTAACCAACTGCCGCCACCGGGGCGCTATGAACTATCTTTTGCCGGGTTACGCAGGTATAAATACTGTGTTCCTAAACCGGTAGATCGCAATTGCGGGGAGGAGAAGTTGTCTGCCAGTATCCTGATCGTCGATGACGAAGAAAATATTTGCCATTACCTGATGGAACTCTTCCAACTGGAAGGGTGGAACGCTGATGCCGCCTTCGACGGTTATGAGGGGGTGAAGAACGCCTCTGACAGGGATTACGACGTCATCGTCATGGATATCATGATGCCCCGGATGACCGGTATCGAGGCGACGCGCGAAATCATCCGGCGCAAGCCTCAATCGAAGATCGTCGTCATCACGGGAGCTCCCTACCGTAAACATGCACAGGAAGCGTTGGAAAGCGGCGCCAAGCTCTTTATCAAAAAGCCTTTTTCCTCGGAAAAGATCATTCAAGCCATTCGCGATCTCATGGGTGTTCTCGAACCCACTCCCAACGCGGTCGTTCAGTAATAGTTCATTTTAAGCGATTGAGATACTATCCCCAGTCATCTGGGGATTTTTTATTTAGCACTGCGCATACTACTATTTCTGAGGTTCATTTTACGGTTAATGAGACAGCCTTCAGGCATTCAAACCCGGATAGGACCAACGAACCTCCCTTGATCGAGCCTTCAACGCTTTAAAAAAGATTAAACTTGCTTTTTAAGTTGATGAAGTTTATATTTAGGCTATCCGACTGACACGACTGAATCGATTTAAATTTTCTAAAATAAGGACTATGCCATGGGATTAACCAACGAAATCAAATCCTTTCTGGAAGCTGAGGCGCTGAACCGCTTTCTGCGTTACGTCAAAGTTTACACCACTTCCGATGAAACCATCACGACGACGCCGACCAGCCAGCGCCAGTTTGACCTGGGACGCATCCTGGAAGGAGAACTTAAAGACCTGGGGTTGAAGGACGTCATTTTAGACGAATTTTGCTACTTGTACGCCACACTCCCCCCCAGCCCCGGAGCGAAGGGTACCCCTATCGGCTTGCTGGCCCACCTGGATACCTCCGGCGCCGTCAGCGGTGAAAACGTCAAACCGATCACTCATGCCAAATATGACGGTTCATCATTGCGCTTCCCGGATGACCCAAAACTCGAAGTGTCGGTGGCAGAATGTCCCGAACTGAAGCAATTCATCGGTGATGACATCATCACGGCTTCAGGGACGACACTGTTGGGAGCAGATGACAAGGCCGGGATTGCTGAAATCATGGCGGCATTGGCAGCCTTCAAAAAATTCCCGCAGTTGCCGCACGGTGAGATCCGCGTTTGCTTCACTCCGGATGAAGAGGTTGGTATGGGCACCGCCAAAATTAATCTGGAGAAGTTGCCCAAGTACTGCTACACTCTGGATGGCGGCGAACCTGGCGAATTGGAGGCAGAATGCTTTGACGCCTGGGGAGCCACTATTACTTTCAAAGGAATCAGCGTCCATCCTGGTTTCGCTAAGAACAAGATGATCAACGCCGCAACAGTAGCGGCACGATTCTTGGCTTTCTTACCGGAATACGAGACTCCGGAACACACGGAACTGCGTGAAGGATTCTTCCACATTACCGGCCTGAGCGGCACAGAAGAAGAAGCACAGGTTAAAATGATCATCCGTGACTTTGTGACGCCCAACAATGAAAGACGGATGGATCATCTGCGCAAAATCAAGGACATTTTCGAGTTCCGGTATCCGGGATTGAAAATCGACCTGGATCTGAAGCACCAATATCAGAACATGTGGCAGGTCATGAAGGAACACCCCCAGTCGGTGGAAATCGCCCGGAAGGCGATGATCGCCGCGGGAATACAGGTGCAGATGAAGGCTATTCGCGGCGGGACGGATGGATCGAAACTGAGCCTGATGGGGCATCCCACTCCGAACCTTTTCGCCGGAGGCATGCTCTTCCACTCCCGCAAGGAATGGATCGCAAAATCAAGTTTGCGGCTGGCTGCTGAAACTATCGTCCACCTCGCGGAAGGATGGTCGAAGGTCGGGTAGGTTCAAAATATCCGGATGAAGAGTTGGCAGGGCGCAGATTGACAAACTGCGCCCTTTCTCATGAGCGAAGATTGGTGGCTTATTTGAGCCACAACGCTAAGTACATCCTCTATTTTATAGTCCGGAAATATGCTGGCGCTCGAAAATTATTTCCGCGTTTGTTTCGATCAAGGAGGCTGGATCGCCCTCGATCCAGCTTTAGCGGGGTGGAGACCACCCCACCTCCTTCATACTGGTAATTTGAAAGTGCTCTTCATGGTTAGTATAAAAACAACCGGGCTGACCCAATGCGGGCCAGCCCAGCTGCGGAGGCAGAGATGAAGCGTGCAGAATTTATAAGCTTGAAGCGACGACGTATCTGCTGAAGTGGTACAGGTTGAATTCGATGTATTCCTGAGCCAGATTGACCGTACCACCGATGTATTCGTACTCGTTTAACTGCTCGTTCCAGTACCATATGGTCAGATCTTCCGGCTCTACGTTCTGTAGATCACAATCTGAGAAGTTGATATGTCCGTGCTGGGCGCCGTTGAAGTAGATGCCGTGCGGTTCATATTCCACCCAGGGTTCGTCCAGATCAGGCTGATAGATTCCGATCCAGGTGCTGTACGGCAGACCCCAGGGGGAGAACACAACGCCACTGAAAGTTGGATTCGCTGGTATAGGCGCGCCCTTGCTCAGCCAGACGGAACCGCCCTGAGACTTATTGATGAATTTATAGATGTAGTTCGGACCGACAAACTGGGGTGGATCATCGATGACACGAACCGGATCAGGCGTGGTCAAGTGGATGAACTGGTAGCCGGGAGGAGGATTATTGGCGGCTTCCGGGTACTGATAGTGGGTGATCTCCAAGGGAGGCGTTTCCTGATTCAAATCATCCGTCGGCGCCACCAGCGATGAATTTCCAGTCTCAGACGAGATCTCTTCCACTTTGGTACAACCGGTCAACAACAGCCCCAGGCTTAGCAGAGCCACAAGCATCATTTGAATTGTTAGGTTCTTCGCTGTCATGATATCCTCCTTGAAGACATTCGGTCGCATTTGCATTCGTCAGTCATTAAGGCAATCAATGTGCCAAAAGCTATAAATAATTGATTATATTGGTAATAAGAAACATTATTCTTTACGAAACCTGTTCTCAAGACAGCAATTGGCTCAAATGAGCCATAGTGTACTGGCTCAAATGAGCCATATCCCTAAAACTCGTCTGACCCGGTGCTCGCCAAAAGTTATCTTGCATATGAAGGGGAAATCCCTTAAATTAGAAGCCATGTTTCGCAGCTATCTCCTCCTCCTGATTATTGCCCTCGGCTGGTGCGGAATCTCCAGGGCGCTTTTCGCCCAGACCAGCATCCCGGACTCTCTCCAAGCTGACAGCACCCGGATTGCTCTGCCGGTCGTTCCCATCGTCGCGGCGCCGGATTCTGCGCTGGCAGATACAACGCAACCCGCTGCCTCTGAAACCGACACCACCATCCAATACTCAGCCCGATCCATCGAATTCCTCGTCGACGGTAAGCGCACCTTCCTGCGCGGGAACGCCCAGGTTACCTATAAAAAGATTAAATTGCTGGCTGAGCAGATCATTGTGGATTGGGATAATAATCAGGTCATCGCCAGCGGAGTGCCGGATACGCTCTGGGCAGACTCGCTGAAAACGGTTATCGATACCGTCATAGTCAAAGGCAGGCCTGTCTTTTCGGAAGGCGACCAGGAGATCATCGGTGAGCAGATGACTTATAATCTGAAGAGCGGCAAGGGGCGGGTTACTTCAGGTACGACCCGGTATCTGGACGGATACTATTGGGGAGCGGCTCTGAAGAAGGAGAATTCGGAGGTACTCTACGCCGGTCCGGGCAGTTTCACCACCTGCGATAAAGCTGACCCGCATTATCGCTTCCGCTCGGAAGAGATGAAATTGATGGTGGGGAACAAGGTGGTTGCCAAACCCCTGGTGCTCTATTTCGGTGACGTGCCCGTGGCAGCTATCCCCTTCGGAGTCTTTCCGGCGCGCAGCGGCAGGCAGTCGGGCATTATTATTCCGAACTACGGCGAAAGCGGCGTGCAGGGTCGCTTTCTGCGACACTTAGGGTACTATTGGGCAACCAATGACTACTGCGACTTCACCGGGTCGCTGGATTTTTACGAAAAATCCGGATTTCTGCTTTCGGGCAGAGGACGATATAATTGGCGGTATCACCTTTCCGGAACGGTAGATGGTGCGTACATCAACCAGCACTACGGCGATGTGAAACGACGCCGCTGGGAACTCAAGGTGGGGCACGATCAGACTATCGATCCATTTACCAAGCTGCGCGTGGATGCCAATATCGTCAGCGACGGCAGTTATTATCGGGATTACTCCTTCAACTTCAATGAACAGCTTTCGCAAACGCTGCGCTCGGATGCCACTCTGACTCGCAACTTTCCCGATGGGAAGAACTCAGTATCACTGAATTTGCATCACGAACAGAACCTCGCCAACGAGGAAATTTCCCAGGATATTCCGCGCATCACCTACCGGCACGGGCAAACTGCCATTTTCCCAAAGGCGAAAAAAGCGCCCGACGACACCACCAGCAGTGAACCCCTGTGGTTCAACAATATTTATTATTCCTTTACCAGCGAAGCCATTCACCGTCGGATACTGGATCAACAGACTTCGCTCGGTGACACGTCTCTGATCCAAAACCGCCGCATGGCGGCAAAACACACCCTTTCCATGAACAGCCCGCAAAAAATCTTCAGCTACTTCAGCATTTCGCCCAGCCTGAACGTCAACGAAATGTGGGTCGGTGAAACCTGGGATTACCGCAAGAACTCGTTGGGCGAGAAGATCAGCGGATTTGCGGCGCGGCATACCCTCAGCACAGCGCTGGGATTGTCCACCAAGCTCTACGGTTTCTGGGTCAACCCGCTCCCCGGAGTCGAAGCCATCCGGCATACAGCATCCCCGAGTATCTCCTTCAATTACACACCGGATTTCTCCGATCCTGCCTGGGGGTATTATCAGCAAGTCACCGATTCGACCGGCGCAGTCACGTCGAAGGACCGCTTCTACGGCGCTCTTTATGGCGGGACGCCCAAAGGCAAATCGATGTCGTTGGGAATGCAGTTAGCCAATCTTTTCCAGATGAAGTATGGATCCGGAGAGAAAAAGAGCACACGTGACCTCTTCAATCTGAATTTTTCCACCAGTTACAACCTGGCTGCGGACAGCATGAACTTCGCGCCTTTAAGCAGCAGCTTCCGCGCTGATCCCATTGATCGCTCCAGCCCGCTGGGTCCATTGAAATCTCTTTCGATCGATTTATCCACCACGCACAGCTTTTATAAATTTGCTTCGGGGCACGAATACAACAACTACTATTTCGATCCCCGCAAGGGTAAAATTCTGCGGTTGACCAGTTTTGACATTTCGGCGAATTCAGGAATTTCTCTGGGGAAATTGCTGTACAATCCGGAAGAGGTGCGCGTTGAAGACAACCAGCCTGTCGTACAGACCGCAGAGGATCAGGTGCTGCAGGACAGCATCTTGATGCCGGTCAACAAGCCGTCGCTGCCCAAGGACTGGTATTTGGGAACGGTCCCCTGGGATTTACAACTCTCTTTTCATTATACTTCAAGTCGTTATAATCCGTCTAATCCTATAGAGACCTTCTGGATGAATGCGGCGATAGACGCGTCCATCATGCCGAACTGGCAGATCAGCTACAACACCCGCGTCGATCTGGTCAATCAGAAGGTGGTATCAGCGGGGTTGACCATCTACCGGGATCTGCACTGTTGGGAAGCTCGCCTGGTCTGGAATCCTTTAGGGATCGGGCAAGGATACTACCTGCGCATCAACGTCAAGACTTCGCAGCTTCAGGACGTCAAGGTGGAGCGCCGTCGGGGTCAAGGAACGTTTATGGGGTTTTAGGTGACGCGGGGTATTCCCCAGCCTTGATGATAGTGAACCACAAAACTTAAACTTCCGTCGGGGTCAGGGGCGACCCCGACTATGCCTGTGCGTGTAGGGGCGCATGGCATGCGCCCGGTCCATTCTAAGCGAATCAAATGTAATCTTAATTAATTAATAACCATCATCCCTAGAACGGGCGGATTGCAATAAGCATGAAGATGAACTCTTCCCACATCACAATATAAAACTACTATGAATACCACACACTCCGAGCTGACACTGCGAGCAGTGGTTTCCGGACTGTTCGTGGGCTGCCTGATCGGCGCCTCCAATATCTGCATCGGTTTGAAGATCGGCTGGACCTTTGGCGCTTCCATCACTGCCGCAGTGGTCTCCTTCGCCATCTTCAGAACCATTGCCGGGAGCCTGAAGCGCCCCTACGACGCCAAGGAAAACCTGATCACCGCCACGGCAGGATCGTCCGCGGGGACGATGGCTTCCGCTGCCGGGCTGACTGCCTGCATTCCTGCCCTCGAGCTGATTTTAAAGGAGCAAGGCAAACCGCCATTGACCTACCTGCAGCTCATCATCTGGGGGATCTCCATTGCCTTTTTGGGAGTCTTCTTCGCGGTGCCGCTGCGCAGGCAGATGATCGTGGTGGAAAAGCTGCGCTACCCCACCGGAACCGCCGCCGCCGAAACCATCAAGGCGATGTACGCTTCCGGGGCGGAAGCGGTTAAGAAGGCGCGGGTGCTCTTTTACGCTGCCGCCTTCGCCGCTCTGCTGAAAATTATTCTATCGTTCAAACCGTTCCACCTGGGCGGTCTGGAAGAGTTGTCTTTCAACGATTTTGGCCTGGGGTCCTGGGGGATATTGGGTCTTGGATTTGCCGTGCTGACCATCGGCGTCAGCTTCTCACCCATGATGTTAGGAGCAGGCGTCCTCATCGGACCAAAAGTGGGATGGTCGCTCTTCGCCGGATCGATCCTCGCCTGGGGGATCATCACGCCAATCCTTAACCATATGGGGTTAATCGAATACACCGGAGGCAGAACCATCTTCAGAGACGCTCTGAAGTGGATTCTATGGCCCGGAGTCGCCTTGATGGTCACATCGGGATTTACCAGTCTGGCGATGCAGTATAAAACCATCGGCAGGACGTTCTCATCACTGAAGGGAATGACCTCGAAAGGTAAAGGGGGCGAGGTTGAAGAGGATGATGCTCCGGACCCCTTCCCCATGACCTGGTGGTTCATCGGGCTGGCGTTGGTGATGGTGCTGACGGCGGGATGCGCCTGGTGGTTTTTCGGCATCAAAATCTGGATGAGCCTCCTGGCTATTATCTTATCGATGCTCATTGCCAGCGTGGCGGTGCGTGCCACGGGCGAAACCGACATCAACCCGGTGGGCGCCATGGGCAAGATCACACAGGTGATCTACGGCATCCTCGATCCGGGCAAGATCACAACCAATTTGATGACGGCGGGCATCACCGCAGCCGGAGCCAGTCAGTCCGGCGACTTGATGCACGATCTGAAAGCAGGGTACTTGCTCAAGGTTTCCATTAAAAAGCAGGTCATTACGCAGCTTATCGGAGTGGTAGCGGGCGTTTTTGTGGCGGCGGCGGTTTACCGGCTGATCACGGCGGCGTACGAGATTCCAGGCGAGGACTTCGCGGGACCGGCGGTGGTCGCCTGGCACCTGATGGCGAAGGTGTTGGTGGAAGGCATCAAATCGCTGCAACCCAGCGCGCTGTGGGCTGCGGTCATCGGAGGGCTGTTGGGCATCGCCATCCCCTTGCTGGCGTTGATCAAGCCGCTGCGCAAATGGCTGCCATCACCGATCGCGCTGGGAATCGCCTTCATCGTCCCGGCTTACAATTCGCTGGCGATGTGGCTGGGGGCGCTGTTGATTTACCTCTACAGCCGCAAGCAGGCTGACCGCGTGGACCGTTATTCCGCTTCTCTGGCATCGGGACTGATCGCCGGCGAGGGGTTGATGATGGTCGTGGTGGCGCTGCTGCTGATCTTGGGGGTGAAGTGGGTGTGAGGTTGCGGAGGGCTGTATAGAAATCTATCCGAGAATTTTTAACCACCCGATTTATGGTTTTCGCTAATTAACTTAACAGGACCAAATTCCCATCCATCAAGGGCACAGCACGCTGTGCCCCTACGCCACGGCATAATCGGGGTCGGAGACGACCCCGATTATATTTTCACGGCTTCAAATCCGCTATCCAGATGCGCCCATTGGCGGCGAAGGCAACCTTCTTACCATCCGGTGAAATGGCTGGATCGGTGGCGATGGCGGGCAGGCTTTCAGTCAGATTCTGCCGCCCGGTACCATCCGATTTGATGTAGAAGATATCTCCGGCAGTGAGGTTCTTGCCGTCGTTGCGGGTCATATCGAAGAGGAGGAACGACCCGTCGGGCGACCAGACGGCGTTGTTGCCGTGTCCCACCGGCACAGAGGCTCCGGAAACCAGGTTGACCATCACCAGCCCGTTCTGAGCCGTTTCGTAGGCGACTTTGTCTCCCTGGGGCGACATGACCGGCAAGCAGCACCCCTTGAAGATCACCGGGGAGATGCGCTGAGGCTCAGCTTCTTTGCGCACCCGGTAAATCACTTCGCCATCCTGGTAAACCCACCCATCCGCCGATTTGACGATCTCTTTACCGGAGGCATCCCAGGACCGCACCGTATCAGGAAACTGAACCCGAATAGCGCCATCATACCAGATCGGTAATCCCAAAGTTTCTGCAGAAGCCAGCAATTGGGGATGCAGCGTGGAATCGACCATCCAGAGTTCACGCCCCGAATCAACTACCTTTTTGAAGAAAATATTACCGTTGGGGGCAAAGGCGAACTTGAATCCAATCCCCGCGCCTTTTGCGACCGGTTTGATGGATCCGTTCAAGCTATTGATCTGAAATATTACGGTGAAGTTGGGGATGCTGCAGTAGAGTTTGCCGTCAGGGGACCATTCCGGAGAGATGCAGTAACTCGTTTGCGGGGAGATCGGGTTGGGGTTGGAAAGTTCCGCGGCAAGGAGCGAGGCGGGCAGGAGCAGTAAAAGCGTAAGAGCGGTTTTCATGGCGGTTCCAGGAGCAGGCTCTGGGGCGAGCAATACCACACCAGGTGACGGCATCCACCGGCTAAAAGGACAGGCGGAGACCGCCTCTGATTGCGCTCAAGGGCAGTCTAAAATGTCGCCGCTGTACTCGGCTACTTCAGTTCTTTCAGCCTGGCCTTCGCCTGGGAGGCTTCGGGCGCGCTGGGGTACTTGTCCACCAATTCCCCAAAGGCGGCTTTGGCTTCCTTTTTCTGCTTTAAAGCCAATTGGCAGAGCCCGATCTTGAACAAAGCGGAAGGGACCTTATTGCCTTGGGGATAACTGGTCAGTACCTGCTGGAATTTCACCAGAGCATCGGGATAATTGTGCTGAACGTATTCCGCTTCACCCAGCCAGTAGAGAGCATTATCCGCCAGTTCGGTATCGGGGAACTGCCGCAGGTACTCCTCGAAGCCGGATTTCGCCAGATCGTAATTCCCCTTGGTCAGATCCCGGTAGGCTTGGTCGTACAGTTCCCGCAGTTCAATGGTGGCGGTTCGAGTAGTGTCGGTGGTATCCGCAGCCGCTGATGACTTGGAGCCGTACTTCATTTCGTCGACGCGCTGCACTACGCCGGTCAAGCGCTGGCTGAGATCGTTGAGCTGCGCTGAAAGGGTCTGCAGCTGGGATTCGATGTCATCCAGCCGGCTGCCGAAATAGGCTTTCTGCTGGCGTAGATCCGAGTCGCTGGCCATCTCTTCGACCAGTTGGTCCTGGCGGATCTGCACTGTTTCCATGGTCATGCGCAGGTTTTCGACGTTCAGGTTGAGTGTATCCAGCCGGGCGCGGGTATAGTTGGAATTCTCTTTGAAGGAGAGAATTTCACTGCGGCTGGCGCAACCGGAAAACCCCAGAACCAAGAGCAGTAAGCATACTGAAAAAATGGGGAATCCCATTTTGCCGAAGCAGGATTCCCCATTACGTTTTCCAGAACCGATCATTTAATCACCAGAACAGCGCGGCGGTTTTTCGCCCAGGCTGCTTCGGCATGACCCGGGTCGGCCGGGCGCTCTTCACCGTAGCTGATGACCTGGAAGCGATCCGCTGCGAGACCTGATTCGATGAAGAAGCTCTTTACTGAACCAGCGCGCTTCTCACCTAAAGCCAGGTTGTACTCGGTGGTGCCGCGTTCGTCACAGTGTCCTTCGATCGTGGCAGTCCAACTGGCGTACTTCTGCAGAACGCCGGCGTCAAATTCGGCGGCGGAACGGGCATCTGGACGCAGGTTGGACTTGTCGTAATCAAAGTAGACCATCTGCAGAGACGACTTGGCACCCTGCTCGGCTTCGCGAGCAGCTTTTTCTGCGGCTTCACGCTTGGCGCGCTCGGCGGCTTCGATTTCGGCGGCTGCGCGGGCAGCCTGACCGGCGGTATCCGGCGCGGCTACGATCGGCGCAGCGGGAGGCGCTTCTTCCTTGACAGGCGGTTTCTTGGCACAGCCAACTGCAAGCACTCCGATCAAAAGCATTAAGCCTGCCAACAGCAGAATGCGGTTGAGGGTTGATTTTTTCATTGGTTTACCTTTCCAATAGGTGATGGTTATTATTAGTATTCTGATCTATTATTTATGGTTCTTTAGTGTTGTTGATCCCTATATCTCCCATATTTTCCAGCACTGGCGACCAGGTCGGGTTGGAACAGTTCATGGTACCCGTGGTGGCGATCTCGACACCTCGACCGTAAATGTCCATGGTATAGATCTGGAAGATCCCGGTCCGGTCCGAAGTGAAGGCGATGCGCATCCCATCCGGAGACCAGGATGGATCCATATTGTATCCGGGTCCGGTCGTGGCCTTGACGTGCCTTTCACCTCGAGGATCGGTGACGTAGATCTGAAATCCGTCAGTATCCCGGCGAACGTAGGCGATCAGATCCCCTCGTGGAGACCAGGCAGGGGAATCGTTGTATTCTCCAATCATCGTCAGCCTGCGCTGATTGGCGCCGTCAGTATCCATGATAAACACCTGCGGCTTTCCTAATTGATCGGACGTATAGGCGATCTCATGTCCGCTCGGCGACCAGCAGGGCGACGTTTCGATCGACCAGCTGTAGGTCAAGCGTTTCGCCACACCACCGTCGGTGCGGCAGACGTAGATCTCGGCGTTGCCGTCGACCGATGAACTGTAGGCCAGCCACTGACCGTCGGGCGACCAGGCAGGCGCCTGATCTACGCCGGGTGCGCTGAAAAAGGGTCTGGAACTTTTCGCATCGAGGTCGTAGATGAAAATGTCCGCCTGATACACTCCGAAGCTGGTAAATGCGATCTGCTTGCCGTTGGGCGACCAAGCCGGGGACAGCACCGGATTCTTTTCCCAGGTATGCCGCACCAGGTCGAAGCCATCGAAGGTCATGGAAAACAGTTCCTTGACGCCGTCCACCTGCCCGCTGAAAGCGATCCGAGTTTCCGTGATGGCGGGTTCGCCGGTGCATTGTCGGATCACGTCCGCAGCGATGCGGTGCGCAATGGGGCGGGCTTTATCCCGGGCGAACTGGTACTCTTTTTCCCAGAAGGGCTTAGCATTAAAATCCGAGCGCAGGCGCATTTTTACACGAAGATTCAGTCCAACCGCGTACACCCCATCAAGATAGGTGACCGCCCGCCGCAGGTGAGCCGCGCCGACGGTATCAGGTTTGACGTTGGGCAGCCGCAGGTCGAAGAGCGCGCATAAAGTCAGATCACGAACCAGCACCTGGTTCAGAGTATCCGCCGCCGGATCCGTCAGGCTGTCACCACTCTTAACGCCCAGGTAGTGCAACAGGATCCGGTCGGCCAGCGCCACACGGCTTCTGAGGAATACTTCACAGATGTGTTTGGCTTCGGCAGCGGTGGTGCTGTCCTGAGCCTGAAGCGGCGCCCGGAGGCAGATCGACGAAACTACAATGATGACAAAGAACAGAATTGATCTATTGTGAAGCGACGAATTCAAAGTGGACTCCCAGACGGTCGCTCCCAAATGCGGGAGGTAACGCCGGTAACGGATTGGATCTCAGCACGGCTCGTTGAGCTTCCTGATCGAACAGGAACTGCCCTGATTTTTCTTCCAATTTCACTTCGGAAATTTTCCCGCTCTGGTCAATGACGAAGTAGACCACAGCTTTTAACCCAATGGCTTGCTTGGGACTTATCGCCGGTTTGAAATTGGCCAATATTTTTATTTGTATATTGTTAAGATAATAGGGATAAGGAAAATTGGCTCCATCCAAACGCATGGTGGTTCCGCCTGACCCCCCCTGTCCTGCAGCCGTGTTGGTGTCGCTCTGCTTGGAGCGGCTCGCCTGGCCGGCTTCGTCAACCTTTTTCGCCATCCCTTTGCCGGGCGGTTCCACCTTGGCTCTTTTATTAACCTTCGGTTTGGCTTCTTCCTGAGGTTTCACCTCTGAGCCGGCTTTTATCTGAGAGGCTGCAATCCCCGGACGACCCGATGGAGCGATCAACCTGACCGGATGAAATTGGACCGATGAAATTTTTGTGCGCGGTGCGTTGGAGGTTGCCAACACAAGAGCAATAATAAGAACGTGCAGCACGCCCGAAAGAATATAGGCGTTGCGCAGATACATCGTTACCTCGGCCTGGGAGGTTCGGTGACCAATCCCACGTCAATCGCTCCGGCTTGCCGAAGCAGATCCAGAGCATTGACGATTTCCTGGTACGGGAGACTCCCATCCGCCCGGACGTACACCGGCCGCGGATTGGCAGGAGAATAGATCTGTTTGAATGCGCTGCCGAAATCTGCCTTGGATACCTGGCTGTTATCAATAAAGACAATATCACCTTTTGCCAGGATGACTTCGATGCCTTCAGCGGATCTCGGTTCAGCCTTCTTCGACGTCGGCAGGCTGACGTCATAAGCCGCTTTCAGCATTGGAGCGCTGATCATGAAAATAATGAGCAGCACCAGAAATACGTCAACTAAGGGCGTGACGTTAATTTCCGCCATACGCGATTGCTGAAATTCTACCGGTTTCATGGCGATGCGCTGCTGTTTTGCGGTTTGCGGGATCTCACGGCTAAAAGCAGATCAGTCGAAAAATCTTCCAGAGCCCGAGATTCAGTGCGCAGCATTCCCAGATAAAAATTATAAGCGACTACGGCAGGAATCGCCGCAGCCAATCCGGCTGCAGTGGCTATCAATGCTTCGGCAATCCCCGGCGCCACCACTGCCAGTGAGGTCGATCCCCAGGTGCCGATATTCAGAAAGGAACGCATCACACCCCAAACGGTGCCGAACAACCCGATGAAGGGACAGGCAGAACCGACCGATGCCAGAATTCCGAGACGGCTTTCCAGCCTGGCGATTTCAGCGGCGCCCTGTTTTTGCAGCAGGCGCGCTAACGCGTCCTCGTCGCCTTCAAGGCGATGCGTCGCAAAATAATCCTGATATACTTTATGAAAAACCCGCGTCACGGACGCTTGCGGTGTTCGATTGAGCCGGCGCCGCAAGTCTTCGGGATCGAAGCTGTTCCATTGGTAATCACCAAACTGCTTGCGAGCTTTCTTGCTGCGCCAGAACACCCACCCCTTCTCGATGATGATACCCCAGGTGATGACCGACAGTGCAAAGAGCAGGAATAACACGCCTTTGGCAAGCCCAGAGGCTGACTGAATCAAGGTGACCAGGTCTAAAGAAAAACTCTCCATTGTCAAGGTGGTGAATTGGCTGGTTGCGAGTGTGGATCAGGTTCAAGGCAAAATGTTTTGTATCTGTTAGATAATATAAGGCAAATTAGTTCGGAAAGGCAAGCCTTTTCTTCGTCTTCTCCTTTAATTTTTTTCCCTTGTGCGATTTTAAATCATTTGAATTATAAATTTATCACCGCTTTGTATTCGTTGAGACCATCGGATTTCGGCACGGAACGCAGGCGGTCCAAATCCAATTCACTCACCAGCGTCTTTTCCAGACGTTCTTCCCGCGGCAGGATTCGGGAGATGATTTCCGAAGGCGAACAGATCAGGCTTCTGCCCTGGAGCTGCTTACCCATGAAAGTTCCCACGCCGCAAGTTTTTAAAAGGTAGGCATTAGCAGCCTTGGCTCCAGCCATGAATATATCTTGATCCCGACGATATTTATCCTGAATCGTATCTTCCGGCAGGAAGGGGCTCACCGTGGGGATGGCGATCAGATCCGGTTTAAGGAGCGATAGCGCTTTGAAATTTTCAGGAAGCAGTACGTCAGCGCAGATCAGGACGGCTAAGCGGATGCCGCGTACTTCAAAAATCGCAGGTTCCTGCCCCGGCGAGATATCCGAGTCCCGTTCCCGATCGGTCAAGCGTATTTTGCGATAGCTGCCCACGTGTCGCCCGCAATCGAAAACGTGACAGGCGTTATAATACCTGGTACCTTCCCTTTCGATCAGCGATCCTCCTATAACCACACCGACCAACCTGCGGGAAAAAGATTCCAGTTGATTCAGAATGTTCTGACGATGATGCGCAGTTTCAATCTGATTTCTGCAATTCGATGGGACGAAAAAATACTCGGGCAGGCAGACGACGTCAATTCCGGCATCCCGAAGGCGATCCAGTTCCACCGGCTGTACCACCCCACCCATTCTCTTCTGCAGCGCAGCGACCTTAAGTGTCCAGCTCAAAGAAACTCCTTTTGAAAACTTTCCGGTACGTTGGCGGGCTGCATGGTCTTTCGATCCAGAAAGACAGCGATGAATTTTCCCCGGCTCACCAATGATCTATCGGGAAGTCTATAGATTTTCTGTTGGATTGTGATGGAACTATTACCTTTTTCCGTCACCTCGCCGACAATTTCTATCTTATCTGAAATAGTCAGAGGTTCGATGTAATCGATTTCGGCGCGGGCGATGACGAAGATGTAACCTTCACTCCAAAGTGAACCGAAAGAAAGCCCGCGTTGTTCCAGATACTCTACTCTGGCTTGTTCGTAGTAATTGAAAAAGACCGCATTGTTGACATGCCCATACCCATCCAGTTCGTAGGAACGGACTTTAAGTCTGCAGGCAAGCTTCCGGGTCATCTGCACCGATTTGATCAGGTTTAGTCGTCTTTATAGCGTTCTGAACGCAGAGCCGTCAGCATTTTCCGCTTGCGAATGCGTTGTAGTCGGTCTGAATCGGTGGCAATGCTGAGGCGGATAGTGTCTTCCCCATCTTCGACAGGGACGTTTTCAAATTCAAAGTCGTGTTCTGAACGCAAGCGTCTTAAGCGCTCGATTTCGATTTTTTTCTTCGCGTCCATCGTTCACCCAGATGCGAGATTATAGAGACGAATTCTCGATCATTGAAGGGTAGCGGTTGACCGCCTGAATCCCAGACGAAAAATCCGATGCATCCCGTCTGTAACGAATATGAAGACTTGATCACGGCTTGCAAATGAGATACGGCAATTTCGCGGTTTTATTGAGCCGCTGATACGGATTTATTTCCCAGGCCGAAATCGAAAGCTTGGAGGTTCAGACCGCGGAAGCGTTCCGGAGACACCTCTCCGACTACTTGACGGAGTGCTTCCGTCTCCAACGGAAAATCTCTAAAACGTCCGGCAAAGCCGATCAAGATGAGGTTAAGCACCAGGGGCGCTCCCATTTGCATAGCCGTCGCAGAAGCATCAAAACTGTGGAGTACGATGTTTTTTTCTGCAAGGATCGATTTTATTTTTTCGGGGATATAGTCCAGATTCGGGGCATCAATGAAAGCCACGCCGCCGTCCTTCAAGTAAGCGAGGTTGCCAAATATCTCACCCTTTTCAAAGCAGAAGAGGTAATCCGCGCCGCCGCGCCGGATCAAGGGTCCGCGAAAGCTGCCGATCTTCAGATGTGAGGTTACCGATCCGCCGCGCTGGCTCATGCCGTGAGTCTCCGATCCGATAACCCCCTGCCCTTTCCTCACGGCAACCTCTGAGAGGATTTTCGTAGCGAAGAGGATCCCCTGTCCACCGACTCCACAAAGTAATATCTGTTGATTCATAATGCCTTCAATTGATTGACTATCGGATGCAAGTCTCTTTTTTACCATGACAATTTACGCAAAAAAGTCCCCAAGATCAATCTAAAAATCAGAAATCGCGACTGCACCTCATTTCGGCACTGAACTTGCGAGTATGAGGATAGACGTCAATCAATAAGGTCAGCCTAATCATCTGTTTTTACGGCGATTATCACCAATAGTACGAGTAATAGACGAGTCCGGAAACCCGGCCGTCGGGAATAATTTTCCACCCCCGGGGAAAGAAAAGCCACAGTCGCGCCGCTGCAAACCGCCGATGGTAAGGAGTCCAGGATCATGAAATGCAAAGCGAGCATCATTATTCCAGTACGCAATAAACTGGAATTCACTCAAAAATGCCTCGAATCACTCTTCGCTGCAGTACCGCAGGTTTCTCACGAAATCATCGTCGTGGACAATGCTTCGGATGACGGAACCGCCACCTATCTGGAACAAAAGCAAAATGAATTTCTGCTGACCTGGATCCGCAACGATCCGCCGAAACCGTTCGCAGCGTCCTGTAACGTCGGAGCCCGGGCAGCGAATGGTCAATACCTGGTCTTTCTGAACAACGATACGGAAGCCTATCCCGACTGGTTGGATGCTATGGTCGAGGTGGCGGAACGGTCGCCGCTGATCGGCGCGGTTGGAGCCAAACTGCTCTATCCGGATATGACTATTCAGCATGCCGGCGTGGCTTTTTACCGCCATAAATCGCGCAACGTGATCGGACCATTCCACGTCTTCAGGTCATTCCCTCCTGACGTCGTCGCCGTCAACAAGGAGCGTGAATTTCAAGCGGTGACGGGCGCTTGCCTGCTGACTCCGAAATCGGTCTTTGAAGAGGTGGATGGATTCGATGAACGCTACGTCAACTGCTTCGAAGACGTGGACTACTGCTTGACGCTACGGGAAAAAGGATACAAGATTATCTACACTCCCCGAGCCGTCCTGATTCACCATGAAGGGCAGACGCCGGGAAGAAAAGAATACGAAAATCATTCTGCGCAAATTTTGTTTCAAAAATGGAATGACCGCATGATTGAAGATGCTGAAGACTATATCCTGCCGGAAGGCTTTGCCATTGAAGAAGGAGGAGATGGAACGCTTATGATCTATGCCGGAACCGAACTGAAGGACTGGTGGAAGGGGATCAGGCAACTGGAACAGTACGAACAGTGGCAGATGATTCTTTCGGAACTCACCAACCTGGAATCCATCCTCGGCAGCAACAACGCCGGTTTCTGGCAGCTGCGAGGGAAGTGTTATCTGAAGATGGGAGATCTGCGCAATGCCCGTCTGGCTTATGCCAGATCGCAAACGCTGGATCCGCAGGCGGTGGAACCCAAATGGGGGTTGGTCGAGGTGGCTCTGGCGGAAACGAAGACGCGGGAAGCCAAGACGCGCATCAATCGGCTGCTGGCGCAATATCCCGACGATCAGCGCCGCGAAACCTGGGAAGAGACCTTATACGAAATCAATAGAGGTTTACGGCTGGAAGTCGAGGCGGCTGAACCTCTTGAAACGACGGAAAGATCGTAAGGTTTCCACACCAGGGCGCTTTCGCCAGCTGGCGGAAGTCCTTACGCATCACCTTTGCGGAGGCGGGGTGGACTCCACCCCGCAACTTGTACTGGTTGAGGGCAACCCAGCCTCCACGCGAAATAATTATCTGAATCACTGATTACACTGACGTCACTGATCCACCTGAGGCGGACAGGTTCCGCTGATGAAAACGTCGTCGCCGCCCTCGCCGCCGATACCCCAACCGGGCGCACGCCCTGCGCCCCTACGCATTTCTTGGTAGGTCAGACATTCGTGTCTGACTGTTTATATCGCCGAGTAGTGGTGACAGACAAGAATGTCCGTCCTACCCTTCCAATTTTATTTTACCACCACCATCTTCTACGAAATGCGTTGCTGTCCAGCATCCAGCCTTACCAGATATACCCCGGACGGCAGATCCTTCGCATCGAGACGCAGGTCGTGAGTTCCGGCGGGGAACCAGGTCTCTTGTAGGGGCGATCCGCCCGAGGCGGACGTCGCCCCTATGTCGCGTCCGTTGACATCGAACAACCCCACCCGCACCAACCCCGCTCCCGGGAGCGTAAACCGCACCACCGCTCCGGCGTTGGAAGGGTTGGGGAAGAGGGAAAGGGTAAATTTAGAGTAAGGTTTTTGAGTAGAAATGTCGGGGAAAATGGGGAAAAAGAGGACGGTTACTTGAGTGAAGGCGGTTGGGCAATTGTAGTTTTAAGACTAGTCCCAGTTTACTTCACAAGCAAGATACTCTCTAATAACGAATCTCACGATTATCGATCCAGACCAAGAGACCAAGTATCTATAACGGCCGGGCTGCACAACCCTCCATCTGTTATCAAAAAGCGCAAGGTCTTCAGCGAGTAAAATTCGACTGAACATCCGACTACCAATCTCAGGGTAAATATTTGGTACCTGAGGCGATTCAAAAGATCCCATTTGCTCCTTAGAAAGCATACAAACAGGAGAGAACCAAATCACTTTAGGTTTATCAAGTAATTGTTCACTTAATTCATAGAAGACATGCCCACGAGCTAACTTGAGAATTATGTTTTTTACGCGATTGATTTCGGCTTCCCAATAAATATCACCAGATTCATCGACATGACGACTATATTGAATGCGGGATGCTAATCTAGGTTGTTCAACCAGGATTTGTTTGATCTTTTCTCGATGAATTAAAGTTGATTCTACGGATCCGGTAAGTGCGCATTCGATCAAGCAAGCCAAGTAAGACTCATCCTTGGAGAATCCATCATTGCATTTTTTGCACGCTTGGACTACTGGCAGGTTTTCTGGATAAGGTTCATCCAAAAAAACTTTGGATGGAACATGATCAGCTGTGCATGGTAAATTGCCACAATAGACACAATAATTACTGAGTCGTTCGTCAGCATAAAGATGTCGTGGGTCCATATCTTCCCCTTCAAAGCCAGCAAATAAATTGGCAGTATTCCATCGTTCTCTCCCCTTCCCCCTACTCCCCCAACTCCGGTGCGGTTTTCAGTTCCCGCTTGAAGCGTTCTTCGAAGAGGGTATAGAGCACCGGCACGAAGAAGAGGGTGAGTCCGGTGGACACCGTCAATCCGCCAATGACTGCGATGGCCAGCGGAGCCTGCGTCTTTTCGCCGCCCAATCCTAACGCCATGGGGATCAATCCTAAAACCGTCGCCAGTGAGGTCATCAGGATCGGCTTGAGCCGGGTCCTGCCCGCTTTCAGCACGGCGTCGCGCAGCGGCAGATCGCGCAGGCGCAGCCGGTTGGTGTAATCCACCAGCAGGATGCCGTTGCTGACCACAATCCCCACCATGACGATGATCCCCTGGAAGGAGGTCACGGATAGAGTCGTCTGCGTCAGGAACAGAGTCCAGATCACCCCCATGATGCCCAGCGGCACCGTAAACAGGATGATGAATGGATCAAGCAGCGACTGAAATTGCGATGCCATCACTACGTAGACCAGCAGAATCGCCAGAGCGAAAGCCAGCATCAAGTCACGGAAAGTCTTCTGCTGCTGTTCGACGTTGCCGGTCAGCTTCACTTCAAAGCCCTTGGGAATGTCAATCCCGGCAATCTTGGCGCGGATGTCGTTGGCGACTGCGCCCAGATCCCGGCCGTTGACGTTGGCTGTGACTTCCACCAGCCGCTGCTGGTACTTGCGGTCGATCTGCACCGGCGAATTGGATCTCACGATAGTGGCGAGGTTGCCCAGTTGCACCTGCTGTCCGGTGGATGAGGTGAGCACCAGGTTCTGAATGTCCGAAATTCGGGAACGGTAGCCCTCGTCCAACCTTACCAGGATGTTGTACTGGTTGCCGGTGACGGGATCGGTGTACAGAGATGCCACCGAACCGTTGATGCAGGTGCTGATGGTGTTGGAAATTTCCGCCACGCTGACGCCCAGGGCTCCGGCTTTATCCCGGTCGATCTGCACCCTTACTTCGGGGAAGTTGTCTTCACGGCTGATCTGCACGTCCGCGGCTCCGGGAACAGTGTTCATCAGAGCGGCGATTTGTTTCGCCAGCGCCGATCCTTTTTCCAGATCGAAGCCGCGAATCTCGACGTCGATGGGCGCGGAAGACCCGAAGTTCATCAGGAACTTCAGGAAGCCTCCGGTGGAAATATAGGTGGTCATTCCCGGGACCTGTGCCAGTTTGGGCCGCAGGCTGTTGACGATTTCAAACACCGACCGCTTTCTCTGATCTGGCGGTTTCAGCGCCACCTGAATGCTGGCGGCATGGCTGCCGGAATTATGGCTGAAGCGGCTCCCTCCGCTGGATGACGGTACACCCACGTCCGTGATCATCGCCTGGAGTTCAGGCACTTCCGCCTGCACGATGGCTTCAAGCTGCCGGACAGTTTGATCCGTGATTTCAGACTGAGTCCCCACCGGCAGCTTTATCGAAATGGAGAATTGCCCTTCGTCCTGATCGGGAAAGAATTCCGAACCAATCATCGGGACCAGCAGAATGGAGGCGACCGCCAGCCCCAGAATGGAAAAGACTACCAGTTTCCGGTGACCCAGAGCGCGCTGCAACCACCGAGAATACAGATCGTCCAGAGCGGTCAACCAGGCATGGGCTTTGAAACGCACCTGGTCGGAAAGCCGCCTTGAGGTGCTATCCAGCGGTTTTTCCGGCTTCAGATAGTTCAGGCACATCAGCGGCGTGACGGTGCGGGAGACGAAAAACGACCCGAACAGAGCCACCGCAATCGTGATGGTCAGGGGAATGAAGAGCAGCTTGGCGACGCCGGTCAGAAAGACAATGGGCAGGAAGACGATGACCGTGCTGAGCGTCGAGACGAAGATGGGTGAAGCCACTTCCCGGGCTGCGTCGAGGGTCGCCTGCAGCTTGGAAATGCCCGACTTGAGATCGTTGTAATGGCGGGAAATCGCTTCGAGTTCCACGATGGAATCGTCCACCAACCTGCCGACCGCCAGAGCCAGCCCGCCGAAGGTCATGATATTCAGCGTGACGTTGCCGAATCGGAAATAGATAAAGGTGATCAGGATCGAGAGCGGTATCGCCACCAGGATGATGCTGGTCCCGCGTAAGTTTCTGAGGAACAGGAGCACGATGGCCATCGCCAGCAGAGCCCCGATGAGCGCTTCGCTGGTGAGTCCCGAAATCGTCTGTCGGATATATTGAGACTGGTCGGATGATATGGTCAGTTGCACGTTTTCCGGTATACCATCCAGGTTGGGCAGCGCGTTCCGCACATTGTCGACAACGTCGACCGTGTTGGCGTTGGCCAGCTTCTGTACTCGCAGCGTCAACCCGGTTTTGCCGTTGATGCGGATGAATTGGGTTTGTTCCTGGTAGCTGTCTTCAACTCTGCCGATATCCTTGAGGCGGATAGGGACGCCGTCGATAGTGCTGATGACGATGTTTTCCATCGGCTGGACGAGGTTGAAGCGGCTTTCCGTCTTCAGGCTGAGGTCGAATTGACCGGTTTTAATGTCACCGGATGGAAGGATGAGATTGGCGTTGGCTACCGCGTTCAGGACGGACTGCACCGGCATCTGCAGTGCCTGGATGCGGTTGCGGTCAACGATGACGTGAATTTCGCGAATCCGCCCGCCGCTTACCGGCGCCGATGCGACGCCGGGCAGATGTTCGATCTGAGGTTCGATGATGTTGTAGGCGAGGTCATAGAGATCTCTCCCGTCCATCCCCTCTGCGGATACTGCGATATTACAAACCGACATGCTGGTGATGTCAAAACGCAGCACAGAAGGCTGAGATACTCCAGTCGGCAGCTGGTTGGTGATCCGATTGACCCGCTGAATGATGTCCACCATCCCCACATCGAGGTTGGCGTCCCAGTTGAAGTAGACTCGAACCTGCGATGATCCTTCACGGGTAGACGACCGCACATAATCCACGTCGTTGACCGAGCTGATGGCTCGTTCGATATAGGTCGTCACCGCCTGTTCCATGTCCAGAGGCCCGGCGCCGCTGTAGAAGGCCACGGCTGTAATGACCGGAATGGTAATGCGCGGCAGCAGATCGATGGGGAGCTGCATGAAGGATACAATGCCCAGCACTCCGATGGTGAGTGCGATCAGGAAGGTCGAAACCGGATAACGCAGCGCCAGACGGGTTAACCACATGTGAGCATTCCTTACGGTTGAATGGTGACCGATCCGCCGTCCTTGACAAACTGCTGGCCGGTGGTGATGATTTTATAAGTAGTATCAGCAAGGCCCGACAGGATTTCCATCCGCGTCCCCAGATCGATGCCGGTGGTGACGCGGACTTTGCGCGCTGTGCGGTCATCGAGGACAAAGACGTAGCTTCCCGAATCATCTTTCATAATGGCGGGCGTGGTGATGGTGACGGCGTCCGGATGCGTATCCATGATCAGCGACAGATTGGCGAACATCCCGGGTTTTAGGAGATGGTTGGGATTGGGAATATCGACTTCAATCGCCATGGTTCGAGTATCCCGGTTGACGGCTTCACTGAACCGTGTGACCTTACCGGTGAACTCTTTGCCCGGAAATGCATCCACCGAAACCAGCGCCGTTTTGCCCAGAGTCACCAGGGGTATATCTTTTTCCAGGATGTTGACGATGATTTTGACCTGGTCGAGGTCCATCAGCGTGAACAGGGTCGTCGTGCCGGGACTGACCAGAGCGCCGGAATCGAGGAAGCGGCGGGTGATGATGCCGGAAAACGGCGCGGTGATGCGAGCATAGCTCAGCCTGGTTGCAGCCAAATTGTAGTTCGCCTTCGCCACTTCCAGGGCGGCTTCGGCGTTATCCTTATCCTGCTTCGAGGCCAGGCTGCGGTTGTACAATTCGCTGGTACGGTCGAAGGAGAGCCTGGCGTTCTGATACGAAGCCGACGCCTGCTGGAATTGCAGATATAATTCGGTCGAATCGATTACAGCCAATAATTGATCCTGACGGACCGGAGTCCCCATTTCAACGCAGGTTTTTTCCAGATTGCCGGTCACTCGGGAAAATATTCCCGCCTGCTGTACAGGCAGAACGTCCCCGGTAAACTGCAACCGGTAGGCGACGTCCTCCCTGAACGGATGACCCACCTTGACCAGAGGAACGTTGGTCCGGCGTACTTTTGCCGTTGACTTCTGTTGAGTAATCCGATAAATCAGCAGCGCAGCCAAAGCGATGACAGCAATGCTCAGGAAAGTATATTTTGCCGTTTTCTTCATATTTGATCTCTAAGCTATCCTGATTAAATGAAACTGCCAGGTTGGATAAGGGTTGTATCTCGAGGCCTGACACTCGGACTTTGATTGAGGGTTATTGTTCGAGTTATACTCGACGATCCTTAATTTAGCTCCGAGCTAATCAACCTTATTTAGCGTTGATATTCCGACCGAAAAAAGGCATTTCTTGGGAGAGTTGACAGGGTGGGTTTAACGAACTGCTGCAATAATAAAATCTATTAAATCAACAAATATTTCTTGACTTCAGCAAAAAACGTCGTTATATTTGCTGAAGATCGGTCGCATGTTTTTATTAACCCGACCACTTAATAGTGGACAGTGTTCGCCCGCTATTCCGAATTGTTCGGAAGCGGCTGTCCGATTCCCGACGCGCTTCGCTTGCGGGAATGACAGCTTATAGTTTGTCCAGTGTTTTCCGGTCGGATTAATACCTCCTATTCCCCCATCCGTATAAATTCAACAAAGGAGAGTGTCATGAGTTGGACAGTCGAATTTGTGGAGGACTTGGGCGTGGTGCTAGCCCGCACTGAAGGGAAATATGACGCCAAGATCGGGATCGAAATGCTAAAAGAAGTTAATCCTTTGCTTCGTGAGCATAGTACTAACAGGTTACTTATCGATCTCAGGCTTGCTGAACTTCAATTCAGCGTTGCGGATCTCTTTAACCGTCCGGACGAATATCTGGAGCTTGGCTTGGATCGCCGGCTGCGAACGGGGCTGATCTTCAGGGAACTCAATGAAAATCGACGGTTTCTTGAGACAGTTTGTGTCAATAGAGGTTACAACCTGAAAG
Source organism: bacterium (assembly GCA_026394195.1). GTDB lineage: Bacteria > Electryoneota > B3-LCP > B3-LCP > B3-LCP > JAPKYS01. The sequence goes on from JAPKYS010000050.1 coordinate 34,490, forward strand.
TTTTCGAGGACTATGATCAGGCTGTGCAATGGGTAACAGGTAGTGATTGAAGCAACAAAGTCAAAATATAGTGAACTATTGCACAATAGCCAAAACCCCGCTGAAACATCCCGCCTGACCTGCACGCGCTGCAACAACACTAAGGATCTTGAGTTGCCACATCTGAGCTGACCGGTGACGAGAAGAGTTGTCGGGGTTCTGTTTGTCCTTTCGGCGTTTGCTACAATGGCTCATATGAAAGTTGTAGGGACATGCTACCATGGCATGTCCCTACGGTTCTTCCATAGGATAGGGCGTTTAATTAAACGCCCCTTGTATTTTAAAAATTGCTTATATTATTGTTGGGGAAGAGGTCACGATTTGTATATTAGGGACTGATAAATATCTGTTCGGGAGGTGGCTGGCGGTTCGCCCCTGGGTCTAATCCGACCGGAAAGTACTGGACAACTATAGGTTGTCATTCCCGTAAGCGAAGCGCGTCGGGAATCGGACAGCCGCTTCCGAACAATTCGGAATAGCAGGCGAACACTGTCCACCATGAAGTGGTCGGGTTAATAACTAAATAACTTAACCCCAAACAGTCATTGCGAAGTTCCGCAGGAGCCGAAGCAATCCGGTAGAAACAGGGTACGCGATTGCTTCGCTTCGCTCGCAATGACGTACAAGTTAGGGTAAATAGTTAACTTCCATAACAACCTCATTGCAGAGAGTACGGAATTTTCGAAAGATTATTTGCCTTGACGACGATTTTCCACCCATTGACGGACGTATTCGACGCCTTCAGTGGTGGGCGTACCCGGTCCGAAGAGTTTGCCGACGCCTTTCATTTCCAGTTCGGCGACGTCTTCGGGGGAGATGATGCCACCGCCGGTCAGGAGCACGTCATCCATGCCTTTTTCTGTCAGTAATTGCTTGACGCGAGGAAAGATCGTCATGTGAGCTCCGGAAAGAATGGACAGTCCAATGGCGTCCACGTCTTCCTGCAGCGCGGCAGAGACGATCATTTCCGGTGTCTGGCGCAAGCCGGCGTAGATGACTTCAAACCCGGCGTCGCGAAAGGCAGACGCCATGACCTTGGCGCCGCGGTCGTGTCCGTCCAGACCGGGTTTGGCTATGAGAATTCGGATTTTTTGAGACATAGATAGTGCTGGTTTATTTTAGATTAGTATCAACTATTTCAACATCACGGATGCATATCTTCCGGGCTGACGTCTTTGTAATGAGTGGCAAAGGTCCACCGGTGTCCTTCCGGATCTTCCAACGAGAATTTCACATTGAAACCGAAAGCCATAGTGTAGAAGCTGATGGCGTCATCGACGTCACGCACGGTCAGGTATGGGTTGACCCAGCGCATGTCGGGTGGACGGCGATACTGACATAAGAACCTCAATGAGTCGTGGAATCTGGTCTCAATTTTGCATCTTTCTTCATTTTTTCGATTGCTTTCCATACCTTTTCGGCACGTTCAGCAGTCTGTTCAATTACCTCTTTAGGAGTGAGACCTTTCTGGGCTTCGTAATTCTTTTCCCGGTTCAGGTGTATCCACTCCAGAGTGGGGCTGTCCCATTTGATCACTTTACTCATAGATCACCTCCTCAGGGCTGACGATGGTCGTAGTTGTAGGGTAGACTAGCGAAGCGTAGTCCATCAAATTCATTGCTTATTACCAGTTTTTGCTCGGTGGACTACGTCCAGCGGGCTAGTCCACCCTACACAATCCTCCCCACCCCTTAGAAGACCGCTGCTTCCACGTACTCCCCAAAGACCTCTTTCAGCACGCCCACCATTTCGCCTAAAGTCACATAGGCGTGAGCGCAATCGATGAAGTGCGGCATCAGGTTTTCAGTGCCTTCGGCGGCTTGCTTCAGTGCGGCTAATTTTTCTTCGACCTGCACCGGATCGCGGCGGCGGCGCACCTCCTGCAAGTTGCGGATCTGCCGGTTGACCATCTCGTCGGTGATCTTCAGGATGGGGATTTCCAGCTTCTCATCCTCGTCGACGTATTCGTTCACACCGACGATCAACCGCTGGCGTTTGTCGATTTCCTGCTGATAGCGATAGGCCGCCGCGGAAATCTCCTTCTGCGGGAAACCCATTTCGATGGCGGGGATCATCCCACCCAGATCGTCGATACGTTGGAAATACTTTTCTGCTCCTTCCTGCACTTTATCCGTCAGCCATTCCACAAAATAGCTGCCGCCTAAAGGATCGACCACGTTGGCTACGCCGATCTCTTCGGCCAGTACCTGCTGAGTTCTCAGCGCAACCTTGGCAGCTTTTTCCGAAGGCAGCGCCCAGGTTTCGTCCATGGAATTGGTGTGCAGGGATTGAGTTCCTCCCAAGACGGCTGCCATGGCTTCGAAGGCGGTGCGCATGATGTTGTTTTCGGGCTGCTGAGCGGTCAGCGAACACCCTGCGGTCTGAGTATGGAAGCGGCACAGCCAGGAGCGCTCGTCTTTGGCTTTGTACTTGTCCCGCATGGTCTGAGCCCAGATACGGCGGGCGGCTCGGAATTTGGCGATCTCCTCGAAGAAATCCAGATGCGAATCGAAGAAATAGGAGAGCCGCGGCGCGAATTCATCCACGCCCAGGCCGCGTTCCAAAGCCGCTTCGACATAGGTCATGCCGTCCTTTAGCGTGAAAGCAAGTTCCTGCACGGCGGTGGCTCCGGCTTCGCGGATGTGATATCCGGAAATCGAGATGGTATTCCACTGCGGCAATTCCCGCGTGCCGAACTCGATGGTATCGACGATCAGCCGCATGGAGGGTTCGGGTGGATAGATGAACTCCTTCTGAGCAATGAATTCCTTCAGGATGTCGTTCTGGATGGTGCCGCGCAACTGAGATCGGTCATACCCCTGCTTTTCCGCCGCGGCGATGTAGAACGCCCACAGAATCGCCGCCGGGCTGTTGATGGTCATCGAAGTCGAGACCTTTCCCAGAGGGATGCCGTCGAAGAGGGTCTCCATGTCCCGCAGCGAACAGACGGCGACGCCGCACTTGCCCACTTCCCCTTCCGACCAGGGATCGTCAGAATCGCGCCCCATCAGCGTGGGCAGATCGAAGGCGACCGAAAGCCCCGTCTGACCCTTCTTCAGCAGGAATTTGTAACGGTTGTTGGTGTCTTCCGGCGACCCATGCCCGGAAAACATGCGCATGGTCCAAGGTCTGCCGCGGTACAGGTTGGCGTGGATGCCGCGCGTATAGGGGTATTCGCCGGGGAAACCTAATTTCTGCAGGTAATCCCAGCCTTCCAGCTGGTCCGGCGTAACCAGAGCCGGAATCTCTTCGCTGGACGTGGTCATGTATTTGTTCAGGCGATTCTTCGCCTTTGACGCCGTGTCCCGCTCCCAGCGGGTTTTAGCGGATTTAATGGAGTTGGGCATGGGTTATCTCTTGGTTGCGATTGGCGATCTAGATTGGTAGGACAGACATTCTTGTCTGTCACCCAATTTTTACAAGGTTTATAGTCAGACAAGAATGTCTGACCTACCTAATTCGTTGACTCCCGCCTGCAGGTGGGGAGGACAGACACCTGTCCGCCAACTGGCGGATTCTTGTCTGTCAGCTTATCCTTGCAAGGTTTACGGTCAGACAGGAATGTCTGACCTACCATTATTATCGGGGTTTATTTTGCCATAATCGGGATTGAAATACCAGCCTAAATAATTTTGTGGAACATCAACCAATCCCCTTTTCAGTGGATTATTATACATATAATTCAATTTCTCTTCAAGTTCGTCGACATCCCGAATTATTCTATCATAGGATTCCGTTTGCCAAAACGATCCAGAAGTACCTCTGCGAATGTTCAGTAACCTCGCAGTTGTACCTTTCAATCCTTTCATGATCCTGCTAAGCGGAAAACCTTTATATGGCGTCAATAGTATATGAACATGATCAGGCATTACAATGGCAGCAATCAAGATATACGATTTCGCATGAAACATTTTAATCTGTTCCAGGATCATTTGCTGTTCCTCAGGCAATATTTCACCTTCAAGTATGTTAAAAGTAACGTAATAAGTGGCGCCTTCTAATGTCCAATGCGGAAGATGTCGCCTGGAGATTTTAATTCTTTCCTCCATAAACCAACCTATCTGGTAGGACAGACATTCTTGTCTGTCACCTTATTCTTTCAAGGTTTACAGTCAGACAAGAATGTCTGACCTACCCAGTTTAGTTCTTGAATAAACAGCTAGGAGTAATATCATTTTTTAATTAATTTCACTTCCCAAGTAAGAATATAGGATTGTCCTTTAGTCTCTTTGATACTAGGTCTAAGCTTTATAGAAATATTACCTTCTAATTCATAGGTCACCCATTTCTTACTTTCGTCCGTTAATTTTTTAGAAATGAAATCAAACTTATTAAGAACATCTCCCTTGAATTTTTTCCCCATTCCAGCAATAAAAATATACCCGCATGCGTTCTTATATTCTTCGAGGCGATTTTTGATTTTATCAATATCGTGATCAAAATCTAATCTATTCAATTCCTCATTTATTTTGAAATATGTCTTAATTTCGTAAAAGATTCGTGGCATAGTTTTCTCGTAAAGAACGCAATCTACTTTGCCGTTTTTTTCTCGTTCAGCGCTGAAATCAGTGTTGTTTAATTGCCTCCGAAATGATAAAAACATAAAAGATTGCACGTCGTATTCATTGATTTCATGGATGCGATCATTTAGAAGCAACTCGATATTCAGAAAGACATACCTGACCATCCTCTTATGGATCTCAGTAATCTGCATTCGTTTCCTTTCTACCATAGACCATCCGGGTGTTCGGTAAAGCGGTATTCAATCCAGGATCAGTCGGATTAATCCACTTGATAAGAGAAATTCTCCAGTTTTCAGAGATTATTTGTTCAAAGTAAATCAGGATAAACCAGCTATTCGTGTTAGTTGTGGAAGCAATCTGCCGATCAACTAACTTTATGATTTTTTGTTGTTTGATAATTCCTCTGCAATCCACCCAAATAGAGCTACTATTAGACCTGCAAATGACAAGAGCAACCACCAAATCGCTTTGGTTACTTTCCAGACGTAGTAAGGGAAATTACTATAGTACTCCGTCTCCGCGATATCATTAGCCGAGACAAATTGTACGATGGAAATCAATAGAAATAGAAAAAATAACAGCAACCCGACAATTTGTAGTGTATCTAGAAAATTATCTGTTCTATGAGTTGATTTTCTGTTAATTGTCTTGGTCTTTCTGATTTCTGATTTCTGATTTTCCTGATTCATTTCAGGGTCGAGCGTCTTTTGTTCAATGGCTGAAAGATCGAATCTGCAATGCGGGCATATGGGTAACTCCCAAAATTTTATCGGTTGCTTGCAACTTGGACACTTCATACCTTCCTCGTATCGTTTGTATTTATTGACCTGCTCTCCCCTTCTACGCTCCCCCCTATTCCCCCTTCCCACTCCCAAGCCCCCCTTGGTGCCCCAAGCTCTGCCGCGGGATAACTTCACTTCCCATTCCCGGCTATAACCCCTCCGGCTAATCACATTCAGCTCCTTTATGCTGCCTCTCGCTCCAGTACCTGTTCCGCATTGCTGATAAAATCCGGGAGTGAGACAAATTGCTTATCAGCTGCGCTGGTGATTCTGCTCTGGTCCTTTTTGCCAAGCTCAGTAAAATCCTCATGCACGATGAAACTTTTAAAAGGCAATTTAGCTCGCTGAAATTCTAAACATGAAATTGTAGCGAGTCTCGCTTTAGATGCATCTTTAACACCGAATAGAAATATTGGCTTAGGTTTGATCTCAAATTGGTAATCAACCTCAAGGTCATCTCTCTCTAGTATCGGAAAGGTACTGGATCGAGGATTATATTTTTTCAGGGACGTCTCGATAAAGTCAAATAATTGCTCATAGAACAGACTTTGGATAACCTCTCGCCTATAGAGTTGCATGTTGGTTACCTTGGCCACAGTATAAGCGAATTGCAGAATTCCCGGATAAAGGCTTTCGGGTTGCACCTCAAGATAGAGATTTCCATCAAGTTCAGAAATTCCGTTTTCAGAAATTATCTTTTGAAATATTCGCTCTTTATTTGGAGTGTCAATGTCAAAGGAATAGGATAAGCGCATGAGCGCCATTCCATGATCCGAGATACGGATTTTTTGCTGGCCTCCATTTATATTCTCGAGAAAAATATCGACCAAATCTCCATCTTCGTGATACAGGGGTGCGATCAACTGAAGAATTCCGGGGCGCTTTTCACTAAGTGAGATTTTATGGTTAAATTGCTCTTTTAGTAGTTCTAAGTAATTCATTTCTTTCTCCCTACTTTCCCAGAGTTAGTTGAGTTTGATAGACATCGGGAAAATACTCAAGTGCATTGGTAATATTGGCATACTTGAGAATGAAATTTAGCGCCTCCTCAAACGAGGCGAAATTATCAGTTCCCTCGCCACCGCGTTCAGCTCGTACACCGTTAATAATATTCTCTGGTTTGGCTTGGTGAATATGGTAGACAAAATGCGATTGTGGTAACTCGGCCATGCTTATAAAGTCACCATGTGGTCCATTGCATCTTAGCAGGCAAATACTTCCCCGCTCGTCTTGTGGCCAATACTCCAATCCGATGAAGAAGTTTTCACGAAAATCCACATTCCTACGCATGAAAATTGTAAATTTCAGCTCACCGTCACTTGATTGCAGTTCCATATCGTTGCGAAGGTGACCTTTTTCACTTTTCATTTCCCTCTTCGGCGGGACAACAATTTGCTTGGAACACTTAATTAGTTGATCGATTAGCTCCTGAGTATATTCGCTCATTTAAACCTCCTAAAAATTAGATTGTTGCACTATAGTAATCCCAGCTTGTCCTGTACCCTACAGCCTATTTATGAGAGGTTACCAACCATTTATTTCTGATTCAGACCGGGTTGGCACTTTTTTACCTGCTTCTCAATGATCTTCCTGATCTTTTCATACGAGGGTGGCGGCCCGGTTCTGATCTGTTTATCATTGACGAAAACAGCATCCGATTGACCGCAGTCCAGCAGCACCTGGCGATCGAAGGTGTCGACGGCGCGGAAGTTTACTTTTTCACCAAATTCGGATGCAGCTCTTCGGGCTCGTTCAAAAGCCAGATTCATGGCCGGGCACCAGCCATTGCAGTAGGCGGTGACGGTCACTCGACCGGGTTCGAATGAAGGCTTTCCCTTCGGTCTGATCCAGCGCGGCGGGATGGCGTCATTCTTGAAAGGTTTCCATAGCAAAGATTGCAGACCCCGGTTATCGACTACTTTATATCCATGCCTCTTGAACCACGAGGCTTTCATCCAGATCGGCAGCCGCAAACCCCAGGCGGCTATGCCTTTAGCTCCCAGAGCCTTGACGTCCTCTTCTGCCGCCTGCAGCAGCGCTTTACCCATCCCCCTCTTCTGAAAATTCCCTCGCCCCTTTTTGTGCCCATGAACCCAGATGCAGAGGATGAAAAATAAGTCCTTACCTTCGATCATCGAGTGTTCGATAGGCACGTACTGTATCATCCCGCCGATTACTCCGGAATCGTCCAATGCCAGCTTCACCCGCAGACCTTTGTCCTCCATCCGATGATACCAGACCTCCTTGTGGTTTCCTGCGTCCTTGATATCGTCGGACCATTCTTCAAGGCAGAGGAAATAGTGTGGCAGATGTTCTTCGGTCAGGTCAATGATCTTCATAACAGACTCAATTTAAAAATCCGAAAAGGTTTGTGCTGGTTATTCAAGTTCAGCTCCGCTTACCTGCACCTCGTATATTAACTCTGGATTCAAAATAGTTATCTTTCAAACCCCTTGATGAATTTTCTCCCGCGGCCAATGTCGAGGAGCCGATGGTGCTGCCGCAATCCCAAGCCCAAACGTCATCGCCGCCACCAGATCGTAGTCCTGTGGTGGACCAACAAAAGCACGGCAATGGGCGTCACCCGTTTTAACGTCTAATCCTAAATCGTCCTGCACTTCCAACCTCGGTAGATATTGCGCAATTTAATCTGATGACCACTAATCGCATAATCCTTGTCATTTATTTTATCTGCTAAACCGTGAAACCTGGCGGACCCGTTATCTGCGTTTATATTTACTACGACGTTCTTTAGCGCTCTGCTGAGCTTGTTGAAACCATTGATATCTCTCAGTCAAATCGTTCGGAATAAGGGAAGTTACCGGCAAGTCGGGGCGATACCTAAAGTACGCGCCTGGAGTTCCAACTACCACTTTTGTCATTGCCTGAGCGCTCAATAATCCTGCCTGAACGGAATCATAAGGAAGAAACCTCAAATCGAGATCATATCGATTGAACGCCACATGAAGCTGTTCCGTGAAAAAATACTTATCGATCATTTTATCCTGTTCCGGGGTTGGCGCCATAAAAACCAGGGTTTGATCAGAAGTCACTTGCCCAGTTTGCTCGAAAAGCTGCTCCTGAACTCCCAGAATTGTCCTCGTCCTCCAATTCCATCCATTGATCCGGTATTGAATGTGAACGCTCTGGATAACAAGTAATATTAACACCATGATAGCTGCTATTTGGGATGGTGAATATTTTCTGCCGCGCCACCACCGCAGCATTTGTTCTGCCAGCCAATAGATCATCACGACTGACATTAAAGCCCCGGGGAGACAGACCATATAAAGCCCACGCGAACCCCAAAACTTAAACACAATCCGGGGAAGAAGCTCTAACAAAAGCCACCAAGATAAAAACCTGAATAATCGCTGAGACTTCGTGAAAAACAATGTTAGAGCTAAGGAGAAAAAACCGAAAACGGTGAGAACAATCAACCAGAAGAAGATTTGGTTGATTGCGGAATTTGCAGTCAGACTGGATAACTGTTCGATGAATTGCGAGACAGAGAGATTAAAAGACGCATAAATGGCGGATATTGCCTTAAAACTGAAGAACTTGGTGATAGTCCTCAGTTGGCTATTTAAATAAAAGGTTTGGCTCTGAGCGGATGATTGGATAAACCAAAGAAGGTATACCACATAATATGGATAAAAAACAGGTTGGACAAAGTAACTCCACCAGCGTTTTCCACTGCTGATATTTTGCTCATATCTATAAAGTAGGAATAGAACTAAAATGGTCACCTGCGCTTCTTCATGAAAAGAGAGTTGAAAGTAAAGGCACAATGCGGAAAGTAGCAGGAAGAGAATTCTTCTTGTTTCTAAATACTTAAAAAACAGTAACAAAACACAGATCAGGAAAAGAACTGATGGCACGTAATTAACTGCGGCTCCGATCCAGAGTACGGCGTGGATGCCCCAATTTTGGCATAAGAACAATAATGCGGCTAAAAAGGCTTTAATCCGATCCTTAAATAATCGCTGGGCTAAGGCATAGAGGACCATGGCGCAAATAATGTGCAATGTGATGCTCAGAATAGCGAAGGGGATATAGCGCGTCCCCTTCAACCAGACCAGCACAGTGGTAAGAAAATATGCTGCAGGTCGGTAATGATTATGGGAATAATCCCCATGCGTGATAAAATCTGATCTGAAGGAAGCCCACAAAGTATCCTTACCCGTTGAGGCTTCGTAGAGTACGCGCAGCGCGCTATCAAGATAGTCAAAATCATCGTAGTAAAAAAAACCTCTACAGAGCGGCGAGAGTAAGACCGCACCAACCAAGAAAAGCAGCAAGTAGGGTAGAAGACGACTTTTATAACCGTCCGATGAAAATAAGGACATTATTCCTGCCATATTAGCCTCCTTTTAGGATTGGATTAGAGCTCCAGTTCGCGTAAATAGTGATCCGATTTCTCCTTAAACTTTCGGATATACTTCCACCCCACTCGCCATTATCGACAGTTGCGATAGATCCCAGTTATTGCGAGCGATCTCACGCTGCAGATCCCATGTGTGGTAGCACGATGCGCGCACAGTAGCGCGGTGATGTACCTCAAGCCGCTTGCGCCGCTCACGGACATAAGCGGTCGTCCAGGCTCTCTCGTCCCCGCCTAAGCTAGGAGGGCTCTCCCGGAAAGCACTGTGGGATGCCCCAGAGAATCGGGCCGCTGTGAATGAAGGAGTCGTATATGACCAGCCCAGAGTGGGGTAGTTTAAACTGCTGCTGATCCGCCTACTTCACAGCCGGTGTGAAGGATGTCTTATCGAAAAACTGATCCTGAATGCCCCATATGACCAAGTCTTCTCTGCCAGCTTTACGCAAGATGCTTTTATGATAGATATCATTCACCAAGGGCACGCTGCTGACTAAATCGGTATAAGGCCCTAATTAAGTGCTGCAGAAGCCATTTGTCTGCGAATAGCGTTGAATTAGCTTACGCAGATTACAGTACTCGGTGGTTTGTGATTTGCCATAGGTGATCTGGCGGCTCTCGTGCGGTCCATCCGCGTAGATTGAAATTTAACTGTAATCTCCATCAGCCGCGCCCGTCTCAAAACAGTTGATCACACGCTCAATAATCGATTTTTACGATGGGGTGAGCTGCATATTATTCCCACAGCGCCTACAACGTAAATTAATTAACGCGTCTTTTTCTTCCCTGCCACCAACAGTGCGATTCCTATCACGGTCATAGCCGCAGCCGGAATCGGCGTCAACAGCACGGTGCCGGAAAAAAAGGACGAAATGCCCAGAATCAGGAAAACGACTCCGACGATCTGTTTGCGATTTTGCATTTTTTCTACCTGTTGCCTGGTTTGATTGGCTGGGTCTTAGGATACTATCGCTTCAGGAAATTATTCATCGATTCACCTGCCGCCTCGAAAAGATTCAAATTCTTTTCCACGGCTTTTTCCAGTTCAGCCTTGCACGATCACTATTTTTCTATTCGATACGAATAAAATTCCCCTCCGCCTGCAGGTAAATACACAGAAATCCCACCGCGATAAATTTTCTCCTGGTCGCCATTGCAACTTGAGAGCAGGATATAGTCCGATCCTATCTCCGTAATGGAATCGTAAATGATGCCATCCTTGACATTGCAGCTTCCCGGAGCAAACAGTGCAGGATCAATTTGCATCGGTTGTTCTTTTCCTGCATCAAGATAAGCGCTTTCTTTAAAAAAGGTTAATTCCTGACCTGGATTCTGCCTGATGCGGAGCACTTGTTTTCGCGCCATTCCTTTCTCATGATATCGCACCTGCGAAGCGCCACAGTAAACGTTGGCGGAAGTGCTGTCCCCGCTGGCAAAGAGGACGAAATAATGACTATCTGTATAGACGGCATAACTACCGTCGGGCATGATCCAGACACCTTGGCGATATTGCGCGAGTTTCCCTTCTTTATCAGTGGGGGGCTCAGCGGTTAATGCAATGGTAGCTGAAAAGAGGATCAGCAATCCATAAACGTATTTAACCATTCTAAGAACCTCATGAACCTTGTGGATCAGATTTTTTTTAATTAGTCGAGACGACTCTATCGACAGTGTGATATGAAATCTTCAATCAAATCCGAAGCTGTCTGAAATGGATTTGCCTCATTGTGCGCGGCTTCAGTCAGCAGACTCATTCGGCGATCTGTCCAGAATCGTTGCCCCATTTCTCGTTCTACGATCTGGCGGATGCGTTCGCGGCGGCGCGCCAGCCGTTTCTCCCGTAAAACCCCCGATTCCGCTAACGTGCGCCAGTGGGTTTTCAGCGTTTGGAGCAACTCGGAAAGCCCCTCACCCTTGCTGGCGACGGTCGAAAGCACCGGCGGATTCCAGATGCTGTCGCGCATTTTCAAATCCAGCGCCGATTTAATTTCTTCGGCGGCACGATCGGCGGAAGGGCGATCTGCTTTATTTAATACGAAAATATCTCCGATTTCCATCAGACCGGCTTTCATGGCTTGTATGCCATCACCGGATTCCGGCACCAGAACGACGACGGTGCTGTCGGCGGCGCGAGCCACGTCCAATTCGGATTGGCCAACTCCAACCGTCTCCAGGATGACCACGTCCTTGCCGAAGGCATCGAGGACGTCGGCTGCATCCAGAGCCGCTTCCGCCAACCCTCCCAAGTTACCCCGCGTCGCCATGGATCGGATGAAAACACCGGGATCGAGCCCGGCTTTTCCCATGCGCACCCGGTCTCCCAGGAGTGCTCCGCCGCTGAAAGGCGAGGTCGGATCCACAGCAATGATTCCCACCGTGCGTTCTTCACTGCGACAGAGCATCGCCAGCCCATCTACCAGAGTGCTTTTACCCGCTCCGGGAGGTCCGGTGATACCGATGCGGAAGGCGTGTCCGGTCCTGGAGAAGATCGGCTTCAACTCGGGAGGAATCAGCCCACCGGCATTTTCCACCAAGGTTATAATACGCGAAAGGGCGCGGACGTCGCCCTGTTCAAAGCGCTGGAGCCAGAGTTGGTCGGTCAAAGGGTTCGAGTGAGATTAAAGCAAAAGGATAGCGAGGACTCACTAACCTAATTTATTGTAAACAAATGTTTTAATACTTTGTGTGAGGCGGATTTTCTCTTCAGCTTCAGAAACTTCCTTTTTTATGGCCATCCCGAATGGTTTTTGACATTCCAGATAGGTACGCTTCGACTAGAAATTCTATGCAAACTCCCGCTTGAATTTCTCGAAATCGTCGAAAACCAGAGCACTTTCCCGCTTGTGGCAGAAGCCTTCCTTTTCCAGCGTGGCGATCACCCGGCTGATGGTTTCGCGGCTGGTTCCGGCAATGTTGGCAAGATCGCGCTGCAATGGCAGTTCCGGGATGAAAACCTGCCCTTCTTTAATGCGGCCAATGTCTTCCGCCAGGCGGATGAGCGTCGTAGCGACCCTCCCCTTGGCATTGCGCAGACAGAGACTCTTGATCTGGGCGTCCGACTTGCGGATACGATTCGCCAATTCATTGAGCAGGTAGATGGAGATCTGGGGGTACTTTGCCAACCCGGACAGAAAGTCCTCCCGCTTCATAACCAAGAGTTCGACGTCATCGAGCGCCGTCACCGTCGCAGACCGGGAGAGCCCGTCGATCACCGAGAGCTCGCCGAAGAATTCCCCTTCGCCCAGGATGGCGAGGATGACTTCGCCGCCTTCCTCGCTGATTCGGGAAATCTTGACGCGCCCTTTATTGATGATGAACAAATTCAACCCGCTATCGTCTTCGAAGATGATCAGGTTGTTCTTACGATATCGCATGACCGAGAGCTGCCGATCCAGATCAGCCAAATTCTCGTCGGTTAATTCCTCGAAGAGAGGAACAATTTTTAAGCGGGAATCAGCCATTTCACCTCCCAAGTTGCGGCCGTTGCTCCTTGCCTTTAGCCTCCTCGATCACTTCACGAACGGCGGGGAGTAAAAACACCCCGTCCAGAGGCTGATCGCTTAAAGCGCGGCTTAGGACTTCGATTTTTCTGGACATGGCAGAGGTGCGGTTGAGGACAATCACATTTTTCTCCGTCAGGCGGCAGATACCGTCCCGAAACGAGCCTCTGTCGGTGCGCACCTCGAAATTTAATTTACGCGCCAGATCCGTCAAATGATCCAGCAAATCTCCTTCTTTCAACGCATCACCTAAAGATATTTCTCCATTTGATGACGCTCCATGTACTCCACCACGCGTTTTACTTCCTGAGCTTGATCGCGATGGCAGATCAGCAGAGCATCCGACGTATTAATAATAAGCAAATCGTGAACTCCCACCGTGGCGATCAACCGGTCGGTCGAGTCGATCAAACAGTTACGGGTGTCGATTAGAACGTGTCCGTTCAGATTGACGTTGCCCTGTTCGTCCTTGGTTGACAGCCGGTAGACTTCCGCCCAGTTGCCGACATCCGACCAACTGAAATCCCCTTTGACCACAGCAACGTTTTCGGCTCGCTCCATCACACCGTAATCGATGGAGATGGGTCTCAGCCCAGAATAGATTTGCTCAAACTGCGTGTGCGCATCGGGACCGCCAAGTTTTTTAATCTCGATCAAGGCCGCATTCAGCTCGGGTAAGGAGGCTTCGATTTCGTTCAATATTCTTCGAATCGACCAGATGAAAATTCCACTGTTCCAGAGGAAATCACCTGATTCCAGGAAGCGTCGGGCGGTATCCAGGTTGGGTTTTTCCGCAAAAGTCTTGACGGCGTAGGCGCCGGACGGCTTTTGACCGGCACGATCGAATTGGATATAACCGTATCCAGTCTCGGGCTGAGTGGGGGTGATCCCTATGGTGACCAGAGCGTCTTCGGAACGTGCCGTATCAATTGCGGTCTGGAGGCAGGCCAGGAAGCGATCACGATCGGAAATCAGGTGATCCGCCGGCAAAACAACCATGATGCCGTCCGGGTCTTGCTCGTACAGTTTGAGCGCGGCCAGCCCGATACAGGGAGCCGTATTACGACCCACCGGTTCAACCAGAATGCTGTCGGAACTCAATTCCGGAAGCTGCTGCCGGACGTCCTCTGCCAATCCCTTCGTCGTGACGATCAAGAATTGTGCCGGTGGAATCAGAGTGAAAAGCCGTTGACATGTTTCCTGCAACAGGGTGTTTGAACCAAAAATATTCAGGACCTGCTTGGGTTTCTTCTTGCGCGAACGGGGCCAGAAACGACTGCCCACTCCTCCAGCCATGATTACAGCGTGGTTCATTGCACTATGTTCCTCACGGATTGTATGGGTGGCGTTCTCAATCTGATTTATAAATCGGTCGTCAGGGTTCCCCTTCCCAATTCAATATAATTCCTTCGGTTTCCCAGCGCGGCCTGACCCTGACCGTATCCGGAATCAAGGTAAACGATTCAGCGAATGCGTAGGGATCGAAGCGTCCAGAGGAATAGCGTTGGTTACCATCGTGATCCAGGTACAGCCAGAACTGATATTTACCTTCGGGGAGATCGTCAAATCGGAACTGACCCCCTTTCAGCAAGGAAACTTCCCTCTGGATCTTGGATTTTCCCAGCCCCTCCGCCACAACGCGCAGCTCACTCTTCCCGTGCGTTACCTCACCGGACAGAGAGCCCAATTTCTCGGCATCCAAGGTGGTGAATTCGATAGTCGACAGGCTGTCGACCGAGTGACTACCGAAGATGTCCCGCAGGGAATCCCCACGGATCTGCATGCTGTAATGAGTATCATTCAGAAGTGGTTCAGCGGGAGTAAAAATCCCCATTCCAGTGCCTTGATACGACCATTTGCCCATTACATCACCGCTGTCAGGGCGGGATAGATGCGCTACAAGAGGTAGATCAACCAGCGTTATGGCTTCGTTGAATGCCACCGTCACGGTTGCATTTAGAGGAACGTCTCCCTGACCTGCAGCAGGGTCGCTGTAACTCAATCTTGGACCGATAGTATCTATCAGGTTAGACGAAGCGAACTCGCAGATAGTGGAATCTGCGCGGTTTCCTGCCAAATCGTACACACCATCGATCCTTAAATGATAGACCGTGTCGGGGCGCTGGATTGCAGTCGTCAGCAGGACTGCCGCAGAATCAGCCGGATTCCAGTAGGAACTGATCACCACCAGATCCGGGCTCTCAGTTCCTGGATTGCTTATCGTGATGCTGTCCTTTGTAATCGGCTCATTGAAACTCAAACGCACTAATTGGCGGTTCGGCGCCTCGATGACTCTTAATTTTGGTGGATCCAAGTCGCAGATCCCCAGCTTGATATTGATCGCGCCCGATTGACCGGTATCGGCTTTTGCGTCGCGAGACGCAAAGCCGATGGGTTCCTTGCTGCTATCCCAGAGACGGTCCCGCCGCAGATCTCCTACGGCGAAGAGCCGATAGTCTCCCACAGGCAGGTAGGAAAGCTCATAATTCCCCAACTGGTCCGGCTGTGCGGCGAAGGGAGCTTTATCTTTTCGGGGATCCGGTTCGGGAAATTCGCTCAGAGGATAAGCCCATATCCAGGTGGAACTGGCATTATCAATTCCCGCCACCCTGCCGGATATTCTGCCCTGATCAATCGCCTCACCGGTCGAAAAAGCTACCACGTAAGGCGCCGACATCTTGTTGCCGTACAGATCCGAAACGCCGGAACTGAAAGTGACCATGATGGTTCGGTTTTCGGGCAGTTTCCCATCAAAGCGCACTTCGACTCTTTTCCCCTTCACTTTGACGGTATATCCAGCTTCCGGTTCCGGGCTGATGAAGACTTGATTTGCCAACGTCGTCCGGTTGGGATATTCGTTTAATTCTATCCAGGGACGCACATCCAAGGGCACGCTAACCGACCCCGGTTCAGGATAGCCGGAAATGACTTGCGGTCCCGTGCGGTCTTCCGGTCCACCGGGAGGATAGCCCTGCTTGGCGCAGCCATAGAGCAGCAATATGCCTACCGAACAGCGCAGGATCAGCCGGTGGAGATTCCGTTTCAACAAGCTAATTTCTTCCGGAAGAAGTCAATGGTTATTTGCAATCCCTCATCCAGGGGTACTTTAGGCTGCCAGCCAAGTTTTTGCTGTGCCAAGGCAATGTCCGGGCGGCGTTGGACGGGATCATCAGCCGGTAGCGGTAGATTCTCCACTTTTGAAGATGATCCCGTAAGTTTCAGGATAATATGAGCAAACTCCATAATGGTGCGTTCGTTCGGATTACCTAAATTCACCGGACCGATAAAACCATCGCACTGCATCATGGCGATCAAACCCTGCACCAGATCGTCA
Source organism: bacterium (assembly GCA_026394195.1). Classification (GTDB taxonomy): domain Bacteria; phylum Electryoneota; class B3-LCP; order B3-LCP; family B3-LCP; genus JAPKYS01. Next base: position 51,049 of record JAPKYS010000050.1, read on the forward strand.
ACATAGCAGAACGAACGGGTTTGCGAACCGTCGCCGTAGATGGTCAATGGATTGCCCCTTAGCGCCTGTACGATGAAATTGGAAACCACCCTGCCGTCGTTTTCAGCCATGCGAGGACCATAGGTGTTGAAGATGCGCACGATGCGCACGTCCACATGGTTTTGCCGGTGATAATCCATCATCAGGGTTTCGGCGGCGCGCTTGCCTTCATCGTAACAGCTTCGCAAACCGATGGGGTTGACGTTTCCCCAGTAACTCTCCCGCTGAGGATGTTCCAGAGGGTTGCCATATACTTCAGAAGTCGATGCCTGCAGGATCCGGGCTTTGACTCTTTTAGCCAAGCCCAGCATATTCAACGCTCCTAAGACATTGGTCTTGATCGTTTTCACCGGGTTATACTGGTAATGGACTGGGGAAGCCGGACAAGCCAGATTGTAGATTTGATCCACTTCGACCAGTATCGGTTCGATCAAATCGTGACGCAGCATTTCGAAGTGGTCGTTTCCCAGCAGGTGCCGGATGTTATCCTTGCTGCCGGTATAGAAGTTATCCAGACAGATGACTTCGTGACCGCGCTCCAAAAGGCGATCGCAGAGGTGACTGCCGATAAACCCGGCTCCGCCGGTGACCAGTATACGCATAGTATTGACCTGTATCGCTTACTTTGTTTCCAGTGTATTGCCGTTATCTTCCTGCCGCCCCAGCGAGAAGTAGCGGAAACCGACCGAAGCCATCTTTTTTGCGTCGTAGATATTTCGACCGTCGAAGATGACCGGGTTACGCATTGAGTTGCGCAGCATATCGAAATTGGGCTCCCTGAATTCATTCCATTCGGTCACGATCAGCAAACCATCAACATTCTGAACCGCCTCGTACTCATCTTTGACCAGGGCGATGCGGTCTCCGAAGATTTTACTCGCTTCCTCCATGGCCTGGGGATCGTAAGCCTGAATCTTGGCGCCCATATTCAACAGTCCGTTGATGATGACGATGGAAGGAGCTTCGCGCATATCGTCGGTACGGGGTTTGAAGGACAGCCCCCAGATACCAAAGATTTTGCCGCTGAGGTCGTCGCCGTAGAACTTCTGAACCTTTTCGGTCAGCAGCCGCTTCTGGCGTTCATTGACCATTTCGACCGATTTGAGGATTTCCAGTTCCATTCCATAGCTTTGAGACGTATGGATCAGAGCCTTGATGTCTTTAGGGAAGCAGGAACCGCCATATCCGCAGCCGGGAAACAGGAATTGATGTCCGATGCGGCGATCCGATCCGACGCCCTGTCGCACCAGACTCACGTCAGCACCAACTTTTTCGCAGAGACTGGCGATCTCGTTCATAAAGCTGATTTTGGTGGCCAAGAGCGCATTCGAGGCGTATTTGGTCATTTCAGCAGAACGGACGTCCATCACAATGATGGGGTGTCCGGTGCGCACGAAGGGGCCGTAGAGGTCTTTCATCAGGGCTTCAGCGCGCGAGTCATCGACTCCGATCACGACGCGGTCGGGCCGCATGAAATCGTCGATGGCGGCGCCTTCCTTCAGGAATTCCGGGTTGGAAACGACGTCGAAGGGGTGTTTGGTTTCCTTGCGGACGGCGTCCCGAACCTGGTCCGCAGTGCCGACCGGCACGGTGCTTTTATCGACGACAACCTTGTATCCATTCATCGCCTGACCGATGGCTTTGGCGACGCTCAAAACGTGAGTCAAATCGCTGGAGCCGTCTTCACCCGGCGGCGTGCCCACTGCGATGAAGTTGATCAGCGATTCTTTGACCGATTTATCCAGTTCGGTCGAAAAGGTGAGCCGCCCCTTGCTGGTATTGCGATCCACCAATTCTTTCAAACCCGGTTCATAGATGGGAATGACTCCCTTCTTTAACATTTTAATTTTTCGTTCATCCACATCAACACAGATGACGTCGTTGCCGGTTTCAGCGAAGCAGGTTCCGGCCACCAATCCCACATATCCCGTGCCGATAACACAGATTTTCATGTTTCACCAGGTAGTTTGATTCGAGTTTGTTTTCGTGTGTACTCTGGCGTCAGTTTACTTCCACCGGTTAGTGGATGAATTCTGACTAAATGCTATGGCGTTGCGTCAGGTCTCTGCACCTTACGGCTGTCGACTGCGGGGAGTCGACAGCACTCTGTGCGTTGCGTCAGGTCTTGCGGCGAAGCCGTGTGACCTGACGCTGGAATTTCTTATTTTTTTACTGCCTTCATCTGCTTCGGGGAAAACTTCAAGTGGCTGGGCAGTTTATCCAACAACAACTCATTGGCGATATGCAAAGAGTCGAAAGTTCCCGCGTCGGTCCACCACCCCTTGAAGATATCGTAAGCCAATTCGCCTCGTTCGATGTATTTGTTGTTCACGTCGGTGATTTCCATTTCGCCGCGCGCTGAAGGTTTCAGTGATTTGATGATCTGGAAAACTTCGGAATCGTACATGTAGATTCCCGTCACAGCCAGATTGCTGCGCGGCTTGGAAGGCTTCTCTTCGATGCCGATCACCTGCTTGCCGCTCAATTCCGCCACTCCGAAACGCTCAGGATCGCTGACTTCCTTCAGGATAATACGAGCCCCCGATTTTTGTACTGCGAAATTTTTCACATATTCCGTGAGAGGGTCTTCGAAGATGTTGTCTCCCAAAATAACCACCATGCGGTCACCCAGCGCAAAATGACGCGCCAGGTCCAGCGCCTGCGCAATGCCGCCTGCTTCATCCTGTACGCGATAGGTGAACTCTGCGCTGAATTCCTTTCCCGAACCCAACAGACTGACGACATGCCCCATATGTTCGACGCCCGTCACCACCAGGATCTGGGTGATTCCCGCTTCCAGAAGTTTCAGGATAGGGTGGTGAATCATGGGCACCTTGCCCACGGGCAACAGGTGTTTATTGGTAACTTTGGTCAGAGGGTAGAGCCGCGAACCCGAGCCCCCGGCCAGGATGACGCCTTTCATGTTCTCCTCATGGGTGGTTGTACAGGTGGTCCAGTCGGACGTTTAATGAAATTCTCCATCGGGCGCCCTCGTCATTGTTGGCTGAGGAATTCCCTGCGTTTTTAATCCAGTCGTATTCAATAACTCCTTCCGCTTGAAGATAGGGTAGTAACAGGGCTGAAAAACCAAAACCGAGCGCATTAGTCTTTTCAATCGTACCAGTCGGAAAAGGTTCACTGTATCCTTGAGCCACGGTAAAATTGACGTAACTGCTGTCAAATGGCGAGCTGACTCGACCTTCGCCCTGGCGGCGCAGAGACCAGTATCCATCCAGTCTGACTCGGGCTATAGGCCAACAGGTCGCCTGCAGTTTCAATCTGTCGCCGTCATTCCCCAATTCAGATCCCAACGGCAGCCCGCGGCTGAGATAGCGATATTTTTCATCCGGAGCATTGTAGGTGCGATTGGTAATGCCGCTGTAATCCGCGCTGAGTCCCAATAAACCTTCAAATCCGCACCAGCGGCTGCCGATCAGCCAACCCCATTCGGTCGGTTCGAGATCCTGTGGCTTTTTATTCTCAAACTGGATATCGTCCAACAGTAATTCTCCATATGCCTGCACTCCGGGGCAGGGGAAGGCATTGACGTCGAGACTGATCATACCGTTGCCTTCGGAATTCTCGTTGGCGAGTTCCCCGTAGAACGGAAGGAGGGGGTTCATCGATCCGAAACGCACTCCACCGGTGAATAGCAGCGTCTCAGAGATTCCCACCCGCATCCAATCGACCGGCTGAAACTCGAAGCGATGCCCGCTCAGGAAACGGCTGGTGCGCACGCCGCTGGAATCCGTATAATCGTCCAATTGGCCGATCAGGGCGGTGAAGCTGCCCCAACGCCATCCAATCCGAAAGCTGATCTGATCCATACCTCGCGGCGCGTCATTGAGCAGCAAATGGTCTTCGCCCGGTCCCCAGGAAATGTGATCTCGGCCCAGTTTGAGGGTCCAGCGATCTCTCGCTCCAGTGAACACCAGATAGGCCTGTTCGGTGAATCCGGCGGTATGATGCCAGATTTTGTCGGTGTAAGCCGGGTTTTCCGCCAGATCGCGATCCACCCGGATGGCTGAATAAACGCCGAAGCGCTTGTTGCCGGTCCCTAAATCAAGGACTACGTAACCGGCTGCGCGGCTGTCTACACCGTGAACGTCTTCAACACCGGCACTGACCCGCCCGCCGGCAAAAGTTCGCCAACCCTGCCTGCCCCGTACAGAAGTCATTTCCGGACGGAATTCATCGGCCAGCAATTTCAAGCGCTCCAGAACGACTCTTTCCGCTGGAGTGGCGTTGCGAGCCAAGGCTCGGGCAACCTGCCCTCGAGTGTAAGGCCGCTGCCCGGGATCCAACTCCTGCAGATAGCCCGCCGTCTGCAGCCAGCGGATTTCGTTATAAGCCCAGTGATCCGGAGGAAGGGTTTCCCAGGGGGCAGCAACGCTGATGGTAAACCAGCCAGCCGCCGCCCATAAAAGGGGTAGGTAGAAGAGAACCAGGCGTCTCGATGTCATCGGAGTTACCTACTTCAAGCCTTCAAACTGAAGAATTCGAGTCAGAAATGCATCAAAAATGGTGAGCAGACCGAAAGCTGTGAGGAAAAGCCCCAGCAGGAAAAACCGTTCAGAGAGCAGTGCGGGCGCATAGGTGGACAAATTGATGATTGCCAAGCCAAGGAGAAATCTTAACACTCCCAGGATCAAACTCCGCTCCAGGCTGAAGCGCTGGAAAAAGCTTTGCAGCGGCAAGTCCCAATTGGGAAAATCGAGAGTGAATTGGTGAGCTCGGGCGTAAAACCCAAATCGCGTGATCACCCAGCCGGAAAGCGCTGCAACCCCGCTGATCAATCCTAAAGTATGTGGCGTCTTACCGAAGATGAACGCGGCAAAAAAGATCAACCCCAAAGCGAAGATTAGATTGCCGACATAGCCGAAGAGGTGCACCGGGCTGTACATCAGCATGAAACGCAGGTGCCGCCAGCCATCACGGAAAGTGCGCAGATGCGGTTTGCGGTCGCGCCCGTCAGGGTGCAGTGTAATGGGAATCTCGGTGATCTTCAGCCGGGCTTTGGATGCTTTGATCACCATTTCTGAGGCAAATTCCATCCCTTCGGTTTGCAGATGCATTCTGTTCAAAGCATCCTTGGTGAACGCGCGCATGCCGCAATGAGCATCGCTCATGCCGGTTTTATAGAGCAGATTAAGGAAACCGCTGAGCAGGGGATTGCCGAATCGGTGCAGCGGCGACATGGCTCCGGGCTTGATTTCACCTTTCAAGCGTGAACCCATCACCATGTCATAACCTTCCCGCAAGGGCTTGATGAAGCGTTCCAGCTCCGACAGGTCGTAGCTGTCATCGCTGTCCGCCATGACGATAAATCGCCCGCGCGCTTCGGAAAGCCCCTTGATGTAGGCGTTGCCGTACCCTTTCTTGGGTTGGTGGACCACCCGCGCTCCCAAACCTTCAGCGATTTCCACCGAACGATCGGTCGATCCGTTATCCGAGATGACGACTTCGCCCTTGATCCCGGCTTGGTTCATGGCATCCAGCGCCTTGCGGATGCAGATACCCACTGTGATCTCCTCGTTCAGGCAGGGCATGACGACGGAGAGCTCCAGATCTTCGGCGCTGTGGGTCAGGTTATTTTTGGGATTATCGGTCACAATGATCGGATTGGATTAGGATGGCGCCAGGAGCCGGGATAAGGCTGCGCTTGTTTTGCGCTTGTCACGGTTTCCGACTTAAAGCTCAAAATAATAAATCCAAAGCTTAAAGTCAAGAGGAATCGGCACTGTTAGGATAGCAGGTTCGGCTTGATATTAATTCTGAACCCGTTCAACCTCTTGCATCACCGCTTCAATAACCGGTTCGACAGGGAGCAGGTTCATGCAATCCCGGTCGCAGACCGGTTTGAAGCAGCCCAGACAGTCCACGTCCGGTTCGAGGATTTGACCCTGACCGTACAGCTCGAATTCATTCCGGTTGAAGATGTTGTTGAAAAGAACGATGCGCTTGTTCAGACCGAT
>JAPKYS010000019.1 GCA_026394195.1 bacterium
CGCATCGTGGATTCCACGCACCAGACCGCGAACGTGGATATCGTGCGCGCCAACCAGCGCCAACCCCGAGATCCGGATGATTCCGATATGACGTCGTTGCCCGGATCGCCCGATCCAGACGCTCGTTTCGGGCATAAAACCGAAAAGAAAACCTTCTTCGGTTACAAGCAGCATATCGGGGTGGATGCCGACAGCGATTTTATTACCAACGTAGCCACTTCAGGCGGCAACATCAGCGACGATGATTATCTGATGGCGATGGTCGAAGGTCCTCCGCCCGCTGCGGTGACGGCGGACAAACTATACGATAAACCGCACCACCACCGACGGCTTAAAGATAAAAAGATCAAGTCGTTAATCATTCGCAAGAAGAACTCGCCGACGCCTGAGGACCTGGATTATTTGATAGCGATTAAGCAGCGCAAATTAATTGAAAGAGTCTTTGCAGTCACCAAAAAATATCACGGCGGAGGACGGGCTCGCTACTGGGGCTTGCCCCGAGTCCGGGTGCAGAACCTGATGGTCGCCACGGTCTTCAATCTTAAACTTCTGGCGCAGCGGCTGACCAGCCGTTTGGGTGAAGTGTGTCCAAATATCGCATAAGGCTGAAATACCAAGCAAATATAGGATATTTACACCATAAATCCGCCGTTTTTAGTGTAAAAAGAGCGATTTAGCAGTAAAATCGTAATCGACTAATCAATAAATATCAAATTAAGCAATTCCCAATCAAACCGTCTGAGGATTGATCAACAGTCTCCAAGTAATTTAAAATTCGGTTGCATCAGTCCAACAATGCTTTAAAACTCAAGTGGAGGCTGCCATGAAATTCAGATTGCTATGCTTTGCGATGATCGGGCTGACACTGGCAGGTTTATACAGCGTTCAAGCCTCTTTCATCCCGCTACGAAACGATCTTTCCGGTGATACACCACAGATTACCGTGTTGCGCGAAGATGACCAACAGGTGCAATTCGAAATCTGTTTGCCTGGCGTCGACAGGCTGGAAGGTGTACTCCAGGGACAAAAATGGGATCGCATCGAGATCCCTGGCGGAGGATGCGGACAAGGTTTGGGCACTCCGGAAATACCCTTCTTCTCCCGGCTGCTGGTGATCCCAGCCAGAACCGGGATACGCGTTGAGTTTGAGGCGCTGGAAACGTCCACAATACCCGACATCAAGCTCATGCCTTCCCAAGGTGTTGATGCAGATGAAGTAGCAGCGAAAAACCTCAATTTACAATATAATCCCGAAATCTATTCGAGGAACGAAGACTATCCGTCCCAAAATGTCTTGGTCGGTGAACCCGCCCTGATGCGAGGGGTGCGAGTCGTTTCCCTACAGACCAATCCGGTGAAATATAATCCCGTCACCCGGGAATTGAAGGTTGCCACCCGATACCGGGTGACGGTGCATTTTGAAGGCGCTGACCTGCGAAACGTTCCGAAACGCCCGGTTCATCTATCCAAAACCTGGGCAGGAATGATGCATGGACTGACCTTCAATGCGCTCGATCAGGAAACGGATCAAGCCGGTGCCGGCGCGTATCTGATAATCTGCGTAAACGATCCTGAGTTGATCAGCCGGGTGCAACCGCTGATCGATTGGAAATTGCGCAAGGGGCATACGGTGGTTCTGCAGACCGTGCAGGCGGGCGCTACCTATTTAACCATCAAGCATATCATCCAGAATGCCTACGACACCTGGGAGGTCCCTCCCGAATTCGTGCTTCTGTTCGGAGACGTATCGGGACCGTATGCCTTAACCGGTTACAATGGCTCTAGTTATAAGTTTGATCACCCCTACAGCCAATTAGAAGGAAATGACATTCTGCCCGACGTGGCGGTGGGGCGCCTTCCGGCGGGTAATTTAATCGAAGCCACGATAATGGTCAATAAAATCCTCATGTATGAGGGTTCACCTTTCGTCAGCAACGATGATTGGTTTCACCAGAGCGTCCTGATTGTGGGAACAACTGATTGCGGAGTTTCTGCCGTTCATACCGCCCGTTCCATCAAAACGCTCATGCTGGAAAATGGGTACACCCGCATCGATACTCTCTGGTATGGAATGGGCGGTTCCATTCCGACAACTATAACCAACGCCATCAACAACGGCGTGACCTTCTACAATTATACCATGTGGCTCGGTATGGGTGGATTTGGTCTGTCCAACATCGACGCGCTGACCAACGGCGACAAGCTGCCTTTCTGCACCCTGGTAGGTGAAGCCACCGGTGGTTTCGATAATACCACTATCGCTGAGCATTTTGTAGAGGTGGGTTCCCTTACAACCAACAGGGGCGCCATCGGCGCCATTGGGCAACCGACATGTGGAGTTAGCGGTCGTTGCCTCAATACCCTTTCCATCGGGTTTTACACCGGCATCTTCGTGGAGAACGTCACAACCGAAGGGAACATTCTCAACCGGGGCAAATTGGAACTCTATAACAACTATATCCTGCATGAGCCGGCAAACGTCTGGAACCATTGCCTGTGGTTCTCGCTGGCGGGCGATCCGGGATTGGATATCTACGCCGGACCCATTCACTACATGACCTGCGACGTTCCCGCCACCATAGACTGGGGTGAAAATTTACTGAACTTGACGGTAAGCGAGCCCAACTTCGGACCGGTGGAAGACGCCACCGTGTGTCTGTACAAAGCTAACGACCTGCAAGTAACTGGATGGACCAATGCCAACGGTCAGGTGTCCCTGCCGCTGGACGTGTCGGCTGCCGGAAACGTCAAGGTCACGATTACGCGGCATAATTTCCACCCGATTCTGGATTCCCTGGACGTCGTTCAACAGGCCGTCGCCGTGGGGTATTTCAGTCACACCGTCGATGACGACAATTTGGGCGGCAGTCATGGCGATGGTGATCAGATCATCAACCCCGGCGAGGCCGTACAGATCCCGCTGGTGTTAAAGAATTTCGGGGCGACGACCATCGCCACCGGCGTTTCGGTTACCGTCTCGCATTCCGATCCGCTGGTCGCTTTGACCGATTCGGTTCAGACCTTCCCCGACCTGGCTCCGGGCGCGACGGGCAACAGTTCCGGCAGCCTGCTTTCAATGATAGCCCCCATCTGTCCCGATGGACATATCATCTCATTGAATCTGCACACCCAAACCAGTCAGGGGAATTGGGACGGCTTGCTGGAACTTGAAGTTAAATCCTGCCGTATGCAATGGGTATCCGCTTTCGCGGCAGGACCGGATACGCTGCTTTCCCCTGGTGAGACCGAAGATTTTATGCTTTCAGTCAAAAATGTCGGCCATAAAAATGCTGGCTTACTCGCAGCCACTCTGCGGTCACTCGATCCCTTTGTCACCGTCAATGACAGCCAGGCAGTTTTCGGAGCGGTGAACGTGGGTGAAACGGCGATATGCAGTTTGAACCCCTTCAACCTCTCGGCCTCGGCTCTTGCTCCGACCGGTTATAGGGCTACGCTGAGAGTGAATTATACCGCAAATGGTGGGGTACAGGCAGATACGATCACCCTCGAGCTCGGATCGAAGCATTCTTATGACCCTCAGGGACCGGACAGCTACGGTTACTACTGCTTTGACAATACCGACCTGAACTACTCACAGCATCCCACCTATTCCTGGGTTGAGATCGATCCTACAATGGGCGGACCCGGCACTCTGCTGCCGATTGTGGATGAGGCTGCCAATCAGGATGCTGCTATCAACATTAGACTACCCTTCACCTTCCGCTACTATGGGGAAACGGTAGAAGGGATTACCGTCTGCAGCAACGGCTGGATTTCCACGCGCGATAATGCGGCTATGCCGGTTTACAACAACAGCCCCATCCCCTCTTTCATGAACCCGGATGGCATGATTGCCCCGTTCTGGGATAACCTGGTGACTTGGTCACATGGGCATGTCTTCTCCTGGTATGACAGCACCGGACATCGCTACATTGTCGAATGGTCTCGGATGCACCCTCGCACATCGATGACAATCGAGGAAACCTTTGAAGTCATTCTCCATGATCCGGCTTATTACCCCACCTCGACCGGTGATGGCGAGATCATCTTCCAATATAACGCCATCACCGAAGTTTCCGGCAGCCAGGAAGAAATCCCCTACAGTACCGTAGGCATCGAAAAACCGGATCATTCGACCGGCATTCAGGTGGCATTCTACAACGCCTATGAAGATCCGGCGGCAGCGCACCTGCAAGCAGGACGCGCCTACCTGTTCACCCCCGATCTCGACTACTTCGCTGGTTCTGGTCTGTCGGTAGCGCTTCAGCCCTACGGAACGCCTATCGTCATACCAGCGCAGGGAGGCAGTTTTACTTTCAATATCGCCCTGACCAACTCCGAAACCGTACCTGCCATCGCCGACGCCTGGTGCGACGTCACTCTGCCCAACGGCAATCCTTATGGTCCAACGCAGAGTCCGGTCACAAACTTCACGTTCGCGGCGAATTGGTCGATGAATCGCGATCGAACGCAGGTCGTTCCCGGCGGAGCTCCGGCGGGCAACTACGTTTACCACGCCTACGTTGGGATTTATCCCAACACCGTGTTCGATGAGAGCAGCTTCCCATTCGTCAAATCCGGAGACAACGGTTCGGGCAACTGGTTCGAAGGCTGGATCAACATCGGCGAGTCCTTTGACGCGATCACAACCTCTACGACCTTACCGAACTGCTTCAAACTATATGCTCCCTTCCCCAATCCCTTCAACCCCAGCACCACCATCCGCTTCGAGCTGCCACAAGCGGCTAAGGTGCGGTTGGAGGTGTTCGATATTAATGGGCGCGCTGCAGGGGCGCAATATATTGCGTCCCTACAAGAGGCATGGTATCCCGCCGGTTACCATGAAATCAGCTTCGACGGATCGAAGCTGGCGTCGGGCATCTACGTCTGCCGCATCCAGGCGGGTAAATTTGCCGCGACGCAGAAGATGGTTCTGCTTAAATAGGTCAAGGTGCATGTAGGGAGTGAAGGTTTACCTACTTCGAGCTCTCGTCCTGGTCTGGCTACATGGACGAGTTTATGGCGGCGCTGTTCCTGCCGCATACGAGTAAGAGGTTAGTCCCAACGGCAAAAGATTGAACAACTGACAGGTTGTCCCGTTTACAACCATTCCTTTCAACCATAAGAAATCATCAAGTAGTTACTCATGAAGAAAAGCACACTAATTATAATCTGCAGCCTGATGGTCATCCAATTGGCAGCGCATCTGCTACTGTTGACAAAAGGCGAAGAATACCTTACTACTACACTGACTCATGATGACACCTACTACTATCTTGAGACAGTGTGGAATCATCGAACTTTAGGATTTCCAACATTCGACGGGATTCACAAAACGAATGGCTTCCACTTTTTATGGTATCTACTACTTCTGGGGGTTTCTTACCTACTACCATCCAAGATGTTATTACTGCCAATAAGCATCGCTCTCTGTAGTGTTCTCAATGCGCTTTCGTACCTTTTAATATTAAATCTGGGGAAAAGGTCCGGCTATGACTTTCTGGCAATAATTCTCTCTCTGCTCTGGTTTATTTCAAACATAACCCCCATGCGTAATATAATAGGCATGGAGAACTCCCTGCATTCTCTGGTTTCCTGGTGGGTTATCTATGAAACCTTCATCTTTTTTAAAGCGCTGCGAGCAAAGGAGCCCCCTAATCTCATTCGCCTTATACTCTCGCTCATCGCCATGGCATATACCCGGATGGATACTGCTTTTTATTCGGCAATTATATTCATCGTCTGTGTAGGAAGCCTGTACATCAGTAGTAAAATCCTCAGAAGATTGGGAACTGAATATGGAAGACCCCTGATCATCTCGGTATTTATAGTTCTCATCGCTATGGTCGTACAGTTCGGATTGAACTGGAAATGGGGTGACACTCTAATCCCACTCTCAGGAATTATCAAGATCTCAGGCATACTACCTGATCCAGGTTATACCGCCTTGGGAAAGGGGAGAATAATTTTCAATATGGGATTACCGCTAAATTTATTCCCCTGGGCTATTTATCCATTTTTATTCGCGGCGGCGGTGTCCATAGGGATTTACCTCTGGAGAAAGTTTCAACCGTCTGCACTGCATTATCTGATGGTAACCTTATTATTGTTTTTTGTAGGGAGTATTTTCTTTTCTTTTCACTTATGGCAATCACCCGCGCGTGAAGTTTCCAATTGGTATTTCGCATCGCTAAAAGTGAACTGGATTTTCTGTATCGGATTGATCTGCTATTTTTTGTGCTCTGCACAATACATCCATCGTTACCTGTTACTGCGCCAGATAATTATCGGAGTCGTTTTAATGATATTATGCCTTCAGAGCATTAATCAATATTCTAATCAGCTCACCATTAAGCCGGATCCGGAAACTCTCTACGAAGCGCGATATCAAGCTGCGCTGTGGATAAAGCAGAATATCCCTGAACAGGATTTGATCTCTTCCTGGAACGCAGGTCAGTTAGGCTTTTTTTCCGGTCACCGAGTCGTCAATCTGGACGGATTAGTGAACGATAAGCTATATTTTAATACGGTCTTAAAGGGAAAGCTCAGCCTGGCAAGCTATCTGCGGAATGAAAGAGTGAAGTATCTCGTAGATTATTATGATTATACTCAGGATGGTATATTCAAGCATCTAACGTGGATTAAATCCTTTCCGGTGAAAGATGCCAAAGGAGGCGAGCCGATTCGAGTGTGGGATTTATCTACGCTACCGGCAGATATGGACGTCGGATATTACACTAAGCAACCTTGATCGTAAATAGTAACCCGACCACTTTATGGTGGACAGTGTTCGCCCGCTATTCCGAATTGTTCGGAAGCGGCTGTCCGATTCCCGACGCGCTTCGCTTGCGTGAATGACAGCTTATAGTTTGTCCAGTATTTTCCGGTCGGATTAATAACATAGTATCTCAGAACTTTCCTCGGTCGTCTGATTCCGGACTAGCTGGAATGACGACCTTTTTTCCCAGCGTCAGGTCTCCGCTGCGCTAAGGATCTGACGCAACGCGCGGGAATGGTGGAGTGCGGTGACTTGCCACCGCATACCCATTAAGGCGGAAGCAAGCTTCCGCACTCCAAATTAGCGGGTCGGGACGCAGCCCGCCCCCTACGCGGCGAATGTTTCACTGGGTAGGTCAGACATTCCTGTCTGACCGTTTATATCGCCGAGTATTGGGGACAGGCAGGAATGCCTATCCTACCCGTTTCTGTTGACAGGGCGTTTAATTAAACGCCCCTACATTTTCGATTTCAGTTTTTAGTTTTTATTTCAGCAAAACCATTTTCTGCACAGCCCTGAATTCCCCCGCCTCCAGCCTGACGAGATACACCCCCGACGCCAGCCTCGATCCATCGAACGTAACCTCATGCGCCCCGGCCTGCCGGTAGCCGTTGACCAGGGTGGTGACCAGGCGGCCGGAGGTGTCGTAGACCTTAAGGGTCACCTGGCTCGCCGCCGGCAGCTCATAGTGGAGGGTGGTGGTGGGATTAAACGGGTTGGGGTAATTTTGGTTTAGCGTGAATTCTTTGACCGGCGCACCCCCCAGCATGGTAGCCACAGGCTCACCCCACCCGGCGATGTTACCACCGGAATATTTGATGGTGGCATAGTCATCACCAGTTCCGTTGCCTACGCTATAGCCCGTTACGTAAACATTGCCGCTTCCGTCTAAGGCTAGAGAGCAAGCAGCGTCATAGTCATTTCCCGGCCCGTTATAGAGTGCCACCCACTGCTGCTGACCGGCGGCATTGTACTTGATCGTGGCATAGTCGTCGTTAAAATATGTTTCAGTTTGTGCACTATAGCCCGTCACATAGACGTTACCGTCCCCGTCCAGCGCCAGCGAGTAGCCATAATCATTGCCATTGGCCGGGCTATTGTAGCGAGCTACCCATTGCTGTACTCCTGCCGAATTATACTTGACGGTGGCATAGTCGCAATTAAAAGGATATCCAGTTCCAGTACTCCAGCCCGTTACATAGACATTTCCGCCTCCGTCTACTACCAGGGCGTGGGCATTATCACCAGTAGATAATGTTCCGTTGTAGAAAGCAACCCATTGTTGAACTCCTGCCGAATTATATTTAATTGTAGCATAATCATCACTATTTCCACTTCCTAAGCATGAGCCCGTTACATAAATGTTTCCGCCTCCCTCTTCCACAGCGATTGATCTAGCCTCGTAATTTCCATTTGCAGAATCGTTGTAGCGGGTGACCCATAGTTGGATTCCTGCAGAATTGTACATGATGGTGGCGTAGTCATTATAAGTTCCGTTGCCATAACTGTACCCCGTTAAGTAGACATTGCCGCTACCGTCTAAAGTTAGAGAGTAAGCAGCGTCATAGTCATTTCCCGGCCCGTTATAGCGCGCCACCCACTGCTGCTGACCGGCGGCATTGTACTTTATCGTGGCATAGTCAGTATATGTTCCGATTCCCGCACTACCTCCCGTCACATACACATTGCCGTTGCCATCCAAGGCTACACTAGTAGCATCATCATAACCATTTCCCGGCCCGCTGTAGCGAGCTACCCACTGCTCGACCCCGGCCGAATTATACTTTATCGTGGCATAGTCGTAGTTATATGGATATATTCCAGTTTGTGCACTATAGCCCGTCACATAGACGTTTCCGTCACCGTCTATCGCCAGAGAAGAAGCTACATCATTATAATTTCCCGGCCCGTTGTAGCGGGCCACCCAGATTTGGTTGCCGGAGGCGTCATATTTGATGGTGGTGTAGTCAGAGGAAGTCCCACTGTCCCCGCTTCCACCAGTCACAAAGACATTTCCATTTGCATCTGAGACCAAATCATAAGCCTGATCACTTCCGTTTCCCGGCCCATTATATCTTGCCACCCACAATTCCGTCCCGCCCGGCTGCGTAGCTTCTTGTTTTACAAATTGAAAGTTATCACTCGACCAGACTTCAGGATTCGTCTCCTCATAATGCCCGACATAAGCGGTGTAGGTGTAAGTCCCAGGCGGGTCGCTGGCGGAAATAACTTGATTATGATTGTCGCTGGAAATCTGTCCCCGGCTCAAAGTCAAGTAGGTCGGTTCAAGGATCGGCCCCCAGATGGATCCGTCAGGTTTGGTAATCAGGGTCCAGTAGTGGAGCGTCAGCCAATGAGGTTCATTATTGGCGAAGGACATGGTAAAATCAAAACTGCCGCCGGAAGAGGGAATTTGAATGGGAGGATTGAGGGGCGTCAGAGTAACCGGGGCATCGGGAGTCGGTTCGGGAGATATGTTGCGGATCAGAAAGTGGTTTCTCCACGTACCTGGATTTTGACCAGGCTGATAGAGATGATCCACCGTGTACCAGGTATTATAGCCATCTGCCCAGCCATAATTCATGTGTACCTGGTTCCAGGAACTCAGGAATACCCTCCAGCCATCGCAAACGATTGAATGATGCAATATATCGTATTGCATGGGGCGCCCTGCATTGAGCTCGGCGCAGATCATATTAAACCAAAGTTGTCCGGAAGAGTATCCGCCCCTATATTCTGCCAACATCTGGTCATTATATCTGAAGTATGTTCGATAGACTATCGGTGCATCGGAAGTATAGGCGAGGGATCCAGGCGAATGAAAATAATTTGCATGGTAATCCATCTCAAAGGCGACGCCAATTTCATGGCACAGTTCGGCGACTGCGTCTCGCTGCACCGTTGTATACTCGCCAGAATAGGAATCTAACATGTTCGCCCAATCGTAAGGGTCATTGCAGTCGTCCGTTAATTGCCGTCCATGAACGTTCTGATCGCCGTTCCACCAGTAGGTTGGATTTCCGGTGCCGGTGGGCGGCCAGTTATAGTATTTCATGATCTGTGCGGCGGCTGTAGCTACGCAACCGACCAAACAACTGTACCCTCTAAAACCGATTGGACAAAAATAATTGTACGGAACTTCCTGGTGCCATTCGGCTTGCAAGAGAGGGTCCACGTCGTCAATGGGACTGTTGCTGATGCTCCGCACTTCCTTTGAGAACTCGGCGTAATCCTGTAAAAGCGGCCTCCAGGAGGCGCGACAGGTTTTCACTTCAGAAGTATCTAGGCCTGCTTGAGCATATCGACGCAGGTCAGCCTTGAGGCCGTCCACCATATGGATCTTCTCTTTTAAAATATCCCGCAAGAGAGAACCGAAACTGTTAGTGTCGTCGAAAACCAGGTGATCGGTAGTGGAATAAGCAGTAATAGGAGGAAGTTCGCTCGAAGAGGGACAGAGGATGTAACCCGTCGGGGCAATTTCGAAATAATAACCCAGAGTATCTCGGGCATCCACGATGTACCGAACCGGCTGAAGATTGGCGGAGGAGGCATCACCCCAGGAGCCTTTCTCGGAAATGAAAATATTCAACCAGTTATCCGCCACTCGATGGGCTTGGTCTAATGAAATGGTTGGGGCTATTGCAGAAGCAGCACAGGCGAGCAGAAGGACGGAAACAACCACTGCCAAAGCAATTAAGAAACGGAGATACGGCTTCATTATTCTCTCCATTATTTTAAGTTTACAATAATATACAAACCTTTTCCCCCAAAGTCAAGCCTTTTCTATTTTTTCGCCAACTTTCACACTTGCCAACCCGATGGTTGACGCTTCCATCAAGTGCGGAACTAAGAGCTGGAAAAAGTTGTTTAGTTCTGGAGCAAAGGAATCACGGCAACAGCCTTAAATTTGCTTGACATTCTGGACAAAATTTAGTATATTTGTTTTCTATGACCTTCGACGATCCACTGGATCAGGACTCCCTACCCGAATCTTCCCCTGAGGAAGAAGCGGCAATTCCAAGCGGTAGTGATACCGACAGCGAAGAAGCAGTCCGGGAGCTGATTCTCCGTTCGCAGAACGGCGATCAAGCTGCCTATCAGGAGCTGGTGGAAATGTACCGCACCCGCGTGGCATCCATCGCCTACGGACTGGTGGGCAACTACGAGGATGCCCGCGACATCGCTCAGGAGGTCTTCATCAAGGTGCACCGATCGCTGAACCGCTTCGACATCAAGAAGAAGTTCTTCACCTGGCTCTACCGCCTGGCTGTGAACGCCTCGATCGACTTTCTGCGCGCCAATAAAAAGCGCTCCTTCCACGAATCCATCAACAGCGACGACAACTACAGTCAATATCCGGATATGCGGGAAGACAGCAACCTGGATATCCACATTGAAAAGCTGGAACGCCGCGAAATCTTCCAGAAGATTGTCGATAATTTGAACCCCAAACAACGCACCGCCTTCATCCTCTGCGACCTGCAGGGGCTGTCGTCCAACGAAGCCGCCGAAATCATCGAATGCCCTCAGGTGACGCTGCGCTGGTATCTGCACGAAGCTCGTAAGAAGATCCGCCGCGTCATCCAGTCGGACTACCCGGAATACTTCGTCCAAGGTAAAAAATCCCGCCGCGAAAAATAAAAGCCCATCTTTCCCCCAACACTTGTTAATATATTCACGTCACACCTGATGGGCGCGGCATTCGAGCGTACGTCCGGCGCCTTGATCTCCTTGGGATCTTCATGCCCGTACCGTGATGCACACAGAAAGAGTAGCCAATTTGGATAACTTGGAGAGAGGACTGGATGAACTGTGAAAGGATTGAACTGTCGATCCCGGATTGGATGTTAGGGGAGGTTTCGCCGGATTTCAGGAGGCTGATCAGCCTGCACCTGGAACAGTGCAAGAGCTGTCATTACTGGTTGGAAACGTGGATGGATTTCTGCGATCAGGGCCGCGACTATATCACTCTGCCGGATACTTTGGATTGGCAGCCTTTTTACCAGGCGTTGATCGCATACCTGCAGCAGATATCGGAACTGCTTCCATCTCCATCTCTGGTCGATTCTCTGCCCGCTGATAGGAGCGAGAACTGGAACGGACGTCGAGGTTCGCAACTGGATTAGGATTGAGAACTATATTAGCAGATCAAGTGAAAATAATCATGTCAACCGAACAGACCACCATAAAAGTCATCGGGATGAGTTGCGGCGGCTGCGAAAACGCCGTCAGCCGAGCCCTGAAAGCAGTACCGGGTGTTGTTTCTGCCCGCGCTTCGCACACTGAAAGCTTGGCCTGGGTTGAGTATGATCCGGGCAAGGCGACAGTACTGGCGCTCAAGCAGGCGATTACGCAGGCTGGATATAACATTACCTGAGGCATAAAACTGCGATACGACCATGGCCCTTCGGGGTCATTTTTTTTTGCCGTCACCCGAATGCGTAACATTTTGTTGACAAAGCCTTTGGAGTTTAGTATATTGCAAGATTGTAATGGACTTGAAACGTCTCCAAGGTTATCAATACGCCGCTATCGGCGTTGACCGCTTTCAATGGTTAATTTAGCTGCATTTGCATCAGGCAGAGGATCCAATTTCAAGACGATTCTGGATCGCCTGGTCGAAAGGGGACTGCCCGGCAGATACGTGCTGCTGGTCAGCGATCGTATCCACCCCCCCTGCGAAGATATCGCTCTGGCGGCAGGTATTCCTTTTGTATACCTCAACTCCAAGGCGTTTTCCGACCCGCACCAGTACGCTCTGCGGCTGCTCAAGGAATTGGAGAGCCGCCAGGTTCACTGGATTACTCTGGCAGGCTACCTCAAACTCATTCCCGCAGAAGTAGTGCAGCGGTACCAGAGGCACATCCTCAACATCCACCCTGCCTTACTGCCGCTCTTCGGAGGCGCGGGGATGTACGGCGAGCGGGTACATAAGGCGGTCATCGAATCGGGGATGAAAGTGTCCGGAGCGACCGTGCACGTGGTGGATGAGGAGTACGACCGGGGTCAGATCGTGCTGCAGGATACGGTTCCGGTCCATTTCGACGACACTCCGGAAGCGCTGGCTCATCGCGTCCTGGAGGTCGAACACCGTATCTATCCACTGGCGGTGGAATACGCCATTTCGGACAGAATCAAGGTGTATGGGCGCAGAGTGGAGATTCTCCCCTGAATGATTGAATCTTGGGCAAACTGAAAGAATTCCAACATGCCGATCAAACGCGCTTTAATTTCAGTCTACGATAAAACGGGTGTAGTCGAATTCGCCCGGGATCTGGTCAATTTGGGCGTCGAGATCATTACCACCGGCGGAACCTCCAAGGCTCTGGCGCAGGCAGGCGTTCCTAATCTCCCCGTCGAAGAAGTCACCGGATTCCCCGAGATTTTGGACGGTCGGGTGAAGACTCTGCATCCCGGAGTCCATGCCGGTATCCTCTGTCGGCGTGACCATCAGGACGACATGCAGCGGCTAACGGAGTTAGGCATCCAGCCGATCGATCTGGTGGCGCTGAATCTCTACCCCTTTTCCCGCACCGCCGCCGATCCGCATGCGTCGCTTGAGGACGTCATCGAAATGATTGACATCGGCGGTCCTGCCATGCTGAGATCCGCATCGAAGAATTACCGTTGGGCGCTGCCGGTCTGCCGCCCCGATATGTATGGCGAGATCGTGCAAATGCTGCGAAATGGCGACGTCGCTGAGGACTACCGTCGTAATCTGGCAGCTATCGCCTTCAAGCATACCTCGGATTATGATCGCGCGGTGGCGGCTTTTCTGCAGGGCAATCCCAGCTCCGGCTTCCCGGATGATCTGATTCTCTACTACCACCGGCAGCAGGAATTGCGCTACGGCGAAAATCCACACCAACGAGCCGCTTTCTACCTGCCGCAGCGCAAGAAACCATTCTACCGACAATTGGGCGGCAAGGAGCTCTCTTTTAACAATATCCTCGACCTGGAAGCCGCGGCGGGACTGGCAGCCGAATTCGAGCAGCTGTGTGTGGTTTTAGTCAAGCATACTGTCCCCTGCGGAGTGGCGATTGATGACGATCCCGTGGCAGCCTACCGCAAAGCCTTTGCCACCGATACGTCCAGCCCCTACGGCGGCATCGTGGGATTAAACCGCCCATTGACTGCTGAGCTGGCGATGGAGCTGTCGGGGGTCTTCTACGAGGTCATCGTGGCGCCGGGGTTCGAAGCCGGATCTTTGGAGATTTTGCAGAAGAAGAAGAACCTCAGATTGGTCGAACTGAATCCCGAATGGGCAACATCTGAAGAGGTGAGAACAGCCTTTGGCGGGCTGTTGGTGCAGAGCCGAGACGTCATTGCACCCCGGATCGACGGTTGGAAGGTAGCGACCCAGCGCCAGCCGACCGAATCGGAATGGGCGGCTCTTGAGTTTGCCTGGAAAGTAACCCGCTGGGCGAAGTCCAATGCCATCGTCTTCGCGGTCGCAGACCGCACTTTAGGGATCGGTTTGGGGCAGACGTCCAGAGTGGATTCGGTGGAATTAGCCGTCGCCAGAGCCAAAAAGTACGGTGTCAGTCTCAAAGACTCGGTGATCGGTTCCGACGCCTTCTTCCCCTTCCCTGACGGCGCGGAAGCCGCCATTAAAGCCGGAGCCACCGCCATCATCCAGCCCGGCGGATCGGTCAAAGACCCCGACGTCATCGCCTTATGCGACCAGCACGGCGTGGCGATGGTGTTCACCGGGGAGAGGCATTTTAGGCATTAGAAGAAGAATCTAGAATACAGAATTCAGAAGACAGAATGAAGAAGAAAGAAGAAAAGGAGAAGGAATTAGATTCTTTCTGGACGCATCCGGGAGGGAAATTGGTCATTTGGCTGATGAATAAATATGCAAAGCTAAACCATTAAACGACTATGAAAACAAAAACGGTACCTCATCCGATTCCATATCAAGGCAGTAAGCGGAACCTCGCTGGGAAAATTTTGCGATATTTCCCTCAGAATATTAATACTTTATTCGAACCGTTTGCTGGTTCAGCGGCTGTGGCAATTGCCGCAGCAGTAAATGGTTTTGGGAAACAGTATCACGTTAATGACTTAAATAAACCACTGATGGAATTGTGGAGAGCAATCATTGAAACACCAGCTTGGATTAGCGATCAATACAGTACTTTTTGGAACAACCAGACAGATAATCCACGCACCTATTACGATAAAATGCGCGAGGATTTCAATTCTATGGGGCGTCCTGAACTTTTACTTTATCTGTTGGCTCGGTGTGTCAAAGGATCAGTTCGTTATAATTCACAAAAGGAATTTAATCAGAGTCCGGATAATCGACGGAAAGGGATGCGTCCTGAAACAATGCGGTTACAGATTTTTGGGGCATCTTATTTTCTGAAAGGAAAGACGACAATTACATCGGTTGATTATAGAGACCTTTCAGAGTGTGGGACAACGAGTGATTTAATTTATTTAGATCCACCATATCAAGGAGTCTGTGGTAACAGAGATTCACGCTATCTTCAAAGTGTTCGTTTTGTTGAATTTGTAGAGTTTCTTGAAGTTTTAAATAAGAATAACATCCGATACCTGGTAAGTTACGATGGTCGAACTGGAGAAAAATCATTCGGTAAAAGGCTTCCAGAGAAGTTAAACCTAACTTTGATAGAATTAGATGCAGGTCGATCAACACAAGCCACACTTCTTGGCAGAGATGATTTAACAATTGAATCGCTGTATCTTTCACAACCGTTAACTTCAGAATTAGCTAAAACCGGGGTGCTTTATCGATCTACTCACTTAGAACAATTATACCTGATGGAGAAAGGGAAATGAAGAAAAATAAGTTACCGCTTGACTTCATCAGAAAGTGTGAAAGTGTCACAGCAAAAAGACCTAAAACCGTGATTGACCACATAATAAAATTTGGGTATATTACGACTGAAGAACTCAAAGAGAAATATGGATATAATCATCCTCCTCGTGCAGCTCGCGATGTTCGTGAACATGGTATCCCACTCGATACATTTCGCGTTGTAGGTAAAGATCAACGAAAGGTAGCTGCCTACAGGTTTGGCGATCCCAGAAAAGCAAGATTTTCTAAACTGACAGGTCGAACAGCATTTGCCAAAGATTTAAAATCGAAGTTAATCGCGCTAAATGGTCCGCGTTGTATGATTTATCACGAGGAATTTGATGAGCGATACTTACAGATTGACCACAGAGTACCTTTTGAGGTTGCCGGCGATAATCTTGATAGAGCAGATGATTCAGGCACATACATGTTGTTATGTGGATCAGCAAACAGGGCAAAAGCTTGGTCCTGTCAACATTGCATCAATTGGTTAGAGTTAAACGAGAGTGAGGTATGCCGCA
Source organism: bacterium (assembly GCA_026394195.1). Lineage (GTDB taxonomy): Bacteria > Electryoneota > B3-LCP > B3-LCP > B3-LCP > JAPKYS01. The sequence goes on from JAPKYS010000019.1 coordinate 16,127, forward strand.
AGTGTTATTGGGCATACCCTGCAGACTATGATCATATCGCAATGGTACAATGTCGTAGATTAGACATCATGTGGCTTGGTGATGAAGTTACGTTTTACGATCGTCTCAAAAAGAGATCCTTGGAGCTACAAAAAGACCTCCCAAAATTTGTGAAGGAAATAATTGAAAAACTTGTATAAAAAGTAGCTTTGTGGATAGAATGTCACACAGCCAATTAATGACAAATGGACTGATGACGTAGTCGAGAATCTCAAGGATCAATCGAAGCGGAGCCGCTGATGGAACTGATGGGCGAATGGTATCGGGATAAAGTCCTGAATCAGCAGGATCTGGTCGAAATCGACCTGCCGCGCGGGGATGGCGAGATCCGCATTGAGAACGAGCTCTTCTGTTGGAGGCTTTATAGGGGCAAAAATTACATCGAGTGCGCCACCGAGGAGCAGGCGCGCTATTTGAAGGTGTGGCTCACCTCACGGCAATGCGATATTTTCATGCCCACAGACGAAAACTATTTAAAAGAGATTCTGCCCGATCTGGAAGAAGTCAAGGAGATCACCGATGAAGTCATCGAAGAGAAAACAGACGGGATTATCAGCTATCGCAAACGCGAGAAATTGTTGAACTTGATCTGGTATAAAGTGATGAAGGATTCCTTCGAAGCCGAAGAAAAAGTGCGAGAACGGATGTATCCAACTATCGATGAGGACGAGCATAACGATGAGGATGGCGAAAGTTCAGATTCGAGTGAGGTACAATCTGTGGATGACGAGGAAGAATATCAACCCCGACCTCGTTATCAGAAACCAGAGAAATCCAAACCTCAAGGCAAACAGCTAATATTGGAACCTTAACCCCGTCGCCATCTTCTAAATGCCGACGAAACCGATACCGGATCAGCTCGAGCTGCTCTTTGATGCTCCGCCCGAGCCGAAGCCGAAACAACCGAAAGTTGATCAAGAAACTTACGTCAAACTCGAAAAAAGAGGAAAATTTCGTATGCCCTTCCCTTTCTTCAGCGTTTTCGCCAATGATATTGCCATTGACCTGGGCACCGCCAATACCCTGATCTACGTCAAGGGCAAGGGGATCATGGTGCGCGAACCCTCGGTGGTGGCGATCCGCACCTCGGATCGCAAGCCGGTGGCGATAGGTCACGAAGCCCGCGCCATGATGGGCAAAACCCACGGCGACATCCAGGTCATCCGCCCCATGAAGGACGGCGTCATCGACGACGATGAGATTGCTGAGGTGATGATCCGCAATTTTATTCGCAAGGTGCATAAAAACCGCCTGGTCAGACCGATGGTCATCGTCTGCGTGCCGTCCGGTGTCACCAAATCGGAAATGCGCATTATCCGCAACTCGTCGGAACAAGCCGGAGCTCGCGAAGTGCACCTGATCGCTGAACCGATGGCGGCTGCTATGGGCGTCGATCTGCCGGTGCTGGAACCGATGGGCAATATGGTAGTGGACATCGGTGGCGGCACCACCGAAATCGCAGTGATTTCACTGGGTGGCATTGTGACGGATACTTCAGTGCGCATCGCCGGCGACGAAATGGATGAAGCCATCATTCAGTTCATGCGCCGCAACTATAACTTGTTGATCGGCGAACGCACCGCGGAAGAGATCAAGTGCACCATTGGATCCGCCATGCCGCTTGAACCGGAACTGACCATGATCGCCAAGGGTAGAGACTTGATCGCCGGCATACCTAAGGCTATCGAAATCAGCTCGGAGGAGATCCGTGACGCCCTGGCGGAACCTGTGAGCGCCGTCGTGGATGCTCTGCGGACCTCGCTGGAAAAGACTCCGCCGGAATTGGCGGCAGACATCAGGGATCGCGGCATCATCCTGACCGGCGGTGGATCGCTGCTGAAGGGGTTGGATCGCAGATTACGCGAAGAAACCAATCTCCCCATCTTTCTAGCGGACGACCCCCTGACCTGTGTGGTACGCGGGACAGGTAAAGTATTGGATGAATTTGACACATACGAAAAGGTTCTGCTCCGCGGATGATGCATGGCGGGGATATCTTCCATACTGTTGGGCAAGGGTTTAAAACCCTGGATTTTTCTTTCTGTTGCCGTGAGCCTGTCCTTGCTGCTGATGGCTGTCGGCGGTAATCAGACTACTGAATCGGCGCGATCGCGCACGGCGGAAATCCTGGCGATTCTTGCCAATCCGTTCGGCTCTCTTTCGGGGTACCTCCACCTGCGTGGGGAAAATGAGCGCCTGCGAGCGGCGAATAGCCAACTTATGCTTAAAGCATCTCGAGCGGATGAAGCTTTTAAGGAAAATGAGCGCTTGCGACGTCTACTCGATTTCGAAGAGCAATCTGACCTGCGCTTAATCGCAGCAGGTGTGATAGCTCGAGATCCGCTGCCGGGCGTGCGGTCGCTGCTGATCAACGTGGGCAGAATCCTCGGCGTCGAAAAGCATATGGCGGTCATCAACGACCGGGGGCTGGTGGGAAAAGTGGTTCGGGTGGGACCACGTACTTCAGTCGTGCAGCTATTGATGGACCGCAATCTGGGCGCGGCGGTGCGGCTTGAAAACAGCCGCGCCGACGGCATCACGACCTGGGAAGGGAGCACTTTTCTGCTGATCGAGGGCATTCCCGTATCTGCCAATGTAAAATTGGGGGAACAAGTTCTGACTTCGGGACTCGATGGCATCTTTCCGGAAGGGATACCGGTGGGGGAGGTGCTGCGCATCGACCGCCTGCCACAGAGCCTCTTCCTGCGCATAGAACTGAAGCCTGCTGTTGATTTTGCCGGTCTCGAAGAGATCCTCATCGTGCGCCAGAAGAACACTCCCATTGTGATACCATGAACCGCTTTTTAATCATTCTCGCCGGATTGGTGCTCCTGATTGTCCAGAGTACGCTGCTTTCCAGATTTAATCTCTTCGGCATTAAACCTGATCTTGTCGTCCTGTTTGTGGTGGGCAGGTCCCTGGCTGAAGGTCCCAGCGCCGGTGTGGTCTGGGGGTTCGCCTTCGGGCTGCTGCTGGATGCCATGAGCAGCGGACTATTGGGATTGGGCGCCTTAACCTATTCTCTGGCAGGATTTCTGGCGGGTCAGATTGCGCCATCCCGGGGTCAATCGCGTTTGAGTTACCTGATGGCCTTGGCGCTGGCAGCCTTGCTCTCTTTCGGCATCTTCATGTACTTCAGCGAACCGATTGAAGATATCGGCTGGCTGACCCCACTGTTGCTAAGAGCATTACCCAGCGCAATTCTTACTTGGATTCTCGGTCTGATCTGGGCATTCACACCTTTCTCGGTTTTTAACATCGATGATTGATGTCGGATAAAGCAACCAATACCCGCATCGGGATTCTCATTGGCGTTTGCCTTGCCATGTTCGCCATTCTGGCTGTTCGGCTGCTTGAACTCCAGATTATCCTCAGCCGCGAATATAAGGCAAAATCCGAAGCGAACAGCGTTCGATTGATCGAGGTGCTCCCCGGCCGAGGTCTCATCTCCGACCGCTGGGGTAAAATCATCGTGGAGAATCATCCAGCCTATTCCCTCAGTATAATCCCCTACGAAGCCCGCAACAGCCCCGAAACCTACTCCGAGCTTTCCTATATCCTCTCGAAACCGGTGGAGGAAGTCCATACCCTGGTCAACCAACAGCCGGGTCCCGGCTATCTACCGGTCAAATTCGCTCGCGATTTGAATTTCCAAGCGCTGGCAGCGTATCGCGCCCGCGCCTTGGACCTGATCGGAGTCGAGGATCAGTTCGATCCCAAGCGTTACTTTACCTATCCGGTAGCGCCGCACGCGATTGGTTATATCGGTGAAATCTCCGAAGCCGAAAAGAAGAAATTCCCTAACCGTAAAACGGGGGACATCGTCGGTAAAAGCGGCATTGAGCGCAAGTATGACGATCTCTTGGCCGGGCAAAAAGGCTATCGCTACATGATTGTCAACGCTCTCGGGCAAATCAGCGGGGAACTGGAGGACAAATACGTTCCTCCTCAGAGCAGCGGCAAGCTGCTGTTGAGCATGGATCTGGACCTGCAGATGATCGCCGAAGCAGGTTTGATGGATCATTGCGGCGCGGTGGTTGCGTTGGATCCCAACAATGGCGAATTATTGGCTATCACTTCTGCCCCCAAATACAATCCGGAGAAATTGACCGGCGTCATCCGTCTAACCGACTGGCAGGACATGCAGAATGATCCAGGGGTGCCGCTGTTGAATCGCGCCACCCAGAGCGGTTACCCTGCCGCTTCGACGTTCAAGATGGCGATATTGTCTGCCGCGCTGGAAGAGGGGATCATTACGCCGAATTACACCTATTATTGCCCCGGTTATTACAATTTGGGCCGCGTCTATCACTGTTTCAAGAAAGAAGGTCACGGGACGCTGAACGTTTACGAAGCCATTGAACAGTCCTGCGACGCGTTCTTCTATCGGTTGGGACACCGTTTAGGAGTCGAGACGATCGGCAAATATCTGAAGATGTACGGCTTTGGATCTCCCACCGGTGTGGACATTGAAAATGAGGTCTCAGGAATTGCCCCGACCAAGGAATACATGGACAAGAGATACGGTAAGGGCAAATGGAGTTTCGCTCTGGCGTTGAACATCGCCATAGGGCAGGGCGAGACCCTGGTCACCCCAATCCAACTGGCGCAATACTGTGGAATCCTGGCGACGGCGGGGACAAAAGCTAAACCACATCTCTTTATGGAAATGCGGCAAAACGACGGTGAAGTCATTCGCTTCAAACCCGAAATCAAACACGTGGACATCAGCCGTGAAACCTTCGCCATTGTTCGTGAAGGCATGCGCCGAGTGGTTGAAGGTTCACGCGGGACGGCGAGAGCCTGGAAAGATCCGCGCTGGGAAATGGCGGGGAAAACCGGGACGGCGCAGAATCCCCACGGTAAGGATCACGCGTTGTTTATTGGCTTCGCTCCTTTTGATCACCCCATTATAGCAGTAGCAGTGGTCGTCGAAAATGTCGGTTTTGGGTCGCAGTTTGCCGCGCCGATCGGCATGAAGATCATGTCGAGATACCTGGAAATAATGGGTGTGCCTCCAGTGCCGGGCGCTAAACCCCCAGCCTATATGATTGCCAATGAGCCTGAACCCACAACGCCTGAAGCTGATTGATCCCTGGCTGATCTTCTCAGTCGCTGCTCTGTTGATTACCGGTTTAGTTATTCTTCATTCGGCTTCCGGAAATCCGGACGCTCACATCGCCGAGCTGTTTCAGAAGCAGTTGATCTTCGCTTTGATCGGCATCGGTTTGATGATCGGCGCAGCTTTCATGTCGCCCCGAGCTCATTTCGCACTCGCTTATCTGCTTTATTGCCTCGCCTGTCTGACTCTGCTTGGGACACTAATTTGGGGATCCACCACCAAAGGTGCTGAAAGTTGGCTGGAGCTGGGTCTGTTCACGTATCAACCTGCCGAGCCCGCTAAAATCGCTCTGGTTTTGGCGTTGGCGCGGATGATGAGCGACAAGAAATTCGACGCCACCAGACCAGGACATATCTTCCGCGCCATGTTGTTAACCGCCGTACCTTTGTTGCTGGTGCTTGCTCAACCCGATCTGGGAACCGCCATTGTGTTTCCCGCGACCTTTCTTTTCATGATAATCGCCGTTGGTATTCCAACCAATTTCCTGGTTTTTTTATTGAGTCCGGTTCTGGCTGCCATTACCTCATTTAACCTCACACTACTGCTGATATTTGTCCTGGTCTTCGCTCTGGCTGCCTGGCTTTACAAAACCCCCTGGATGGTCATCGGATTGTTGGTTGCATTCAATTTGAGCATAAGCTTTGCGACGCCTCAACTTTGGAACCACCTGAAACCGTATCAACGCAACCGCCTGGTCAGTTTCATCCATCCGGAAGCAGACCCCAAAGGGTCAGGGTACCAGGTGATTCAGTCCAAGGTGGCAATCGGATCCGGTGGTATCAAAGGTAAGGGATTAGGTAAAGGCAGCCAGACTCAGCTTAAATTCATCCCGGAACAACATACTGATTTCGTCTATTCAGTTGTTGGCGAGGAATTGGGTTTGATTGGAGCAGGGAGCGTGCTTATTCTGCTATTCGTCGTCATGCTTCGAGGTTTGCGCGCAGCGCAGAGGGCCAAAGGGCGCTATTCCGCCTTGCTCTGCACCGGCTTGATCGCCATGATTTCAGTCCATATTTTCATTAACATCGGCATGGCATTGGGGCTGATGCCGGTAACCGGTCTGCCCCTGCCCTTTTTAAGTTATGGCGGATCGTTCCTCTGGACGGTGATGATCGCCATGGGGTTAATCTTGGGCGTCCAACTTCGTTGGAAAGAGTATACCCCATAACCATTCAAGAAAACTCTTGACTTAACCGCAAATTATTTTATTAATTAATGGTATGTTGAATTTTAATACCGGAGCTGTCATAATGGCAACCGCCAAGCGGGATCTGATTGCCGACCGTTTGAAGGAAATCCACGATCTGCCGACGCTGCCTAACGTGTTCCTGAACATCATGCGAGTGATGCGCAACCCCAAGGTCTCGATCAAAGAGATCGCTCTGGTGGTTGAATCCGATCCCGCCATCAGCATGAAAATTCTGCGCTTGATCAATTCCTCATTCTATGGACTTTCCAGAACGATCGATTCCGTGCAGCAGGCTATTGTGCTATTGGGATCAAACACCCTGCGCAACGTGGTTATTTCAGTTTCCATCTTCAAGGCTCTGGATGACCATGGAAAGAAGGCGGGATTCAATCGTGAAGCCTTCTGGCAGCATTCGATTTGCTGTGGAGTGGTCGCAAGGTACATCGGCAGGCAGTTGGGAAACGTCGGTGATGAAGAAGGGTTCATCGCCGGTATCATTCACGACATCGGCAAGGTGGTGCTTGATCGCTACTTCCAGCCGGAGATGCAGGCGGTCATGACTGAAATCCGCGCCAAGAACCTCTCCTTTTATGAGGCAGAACGGAATGCCATCGGAATTTCCCACATGGAAATCGGCGCTTACCTGGCCGAAAACTGGAATCTTCCCGAAAAACTGGTCACCGTCATCGCTCAACACCACAAAATCGATCCGGAATCCCCGCACGCCCCCCTCACTGCGTTGATACAACTATCGGATATGATTGTGCGGAAGTATAAAATCGGATCAGGGGGTGATGATCTGGTTCCGAACCTCGAGCCACACGTATTCACGTCGTTGAATTTCGGACTAGACCGAATCGACAGTTGGGATGAAGCCTTGAAGGAGGAACTGGTAAAAGGACAAGAATTGTTGGAAGGAATTTTTCGATAAGTTTTCCGCTTATCATATCCTCCCGGAGATCGTCGATCCCCGGGTTTTTTATTTCAGGGGGTATCGGATGATGCCAATCGCATTTGCCAGCATTTTCAGGCAATCCAGCCTCCTTTTTCTAAATATCCTCGGAAATTATTTTCAGGGACCAGTGTATAACCTTATATTTATCTGAAGCATCCCGAAATCACCTTGCGTCCTCCAAAATAACGGTTATAGGTTATGAAAATTTTTCTCCCCGGTCCAACTGAGGTTAGATCGGAGCTGCTTGCACAGACGTCCCAGCCCATGATCGGGCATCACACCACAGCATTCGCTTCGCTGATCGACAGCCTGAAGCCCCGACTCGGTCATTTATTGGGCACGCAGCATCCCGTGTTTCTGTTCTCCTGTACAGCTTCGACGGCGCTCGAGGCGGCTCTCTGCAATGCCGCGGGGAAGAGAACGCTGATTCTCGCCAACGGCGGGTTCGGGGAACGGTGGCTGGAAGCTGCCGGCGCTCTGGGATTACCGGCAGATGGTTTGCTGGCGAGATGGGGCGACCCGATTCGGGAAGATGACGTGGCATCCAAACTGGAACAGGGCGATTATGAGACGTTGGTTATGGTGCACGGCGAGTCATCCACCGGAATGTTAAACCCAATCGACCCAATAACCAGAATACTGAGCAAGCACCCCCAGGTACTCTTCATTCTCGATGCTGTGGCAACATTGGGGGGAGTGCCCCTGCGGATGGATCAATCAGGAATCGACGTACTGGTCGGGGCGTCTCAGAAATGTCTGGCTCTGCCGCCGGGATTGGTTCCCGTCGGTGTTTCTGCCAGAGCACTGGAGAGGAGCCGTAAATCCGAAAGAAAAGGTTATTCACTTGACTTCAACCTCTGGCAGGAACGTTGGACTAAGGGTCAAACGGTTGGGACACCGGCGATCCCGCAGTTTTTTGCCGTAGACTACCAACTGAAGCGCATCGAGGCTGAAGGGTTGGAACGGCGCTGGGAGCGCCATCAGCATATGCTGGAAATGACGACAGAATGGGCAAAATTGAGAAATTTGGTACCTTTGGCGCCGGGAAATTGCCTGCTGCCGCCTATCAGCTGCTTCCGATTCAAAGACGATCGGGACACGACAGGGGTGGTGAAGGCATTAGAACAGCAAGGTTATTTGATCGATGACGGATATGGTAAGCTCAAAGGTAAAACTCTGCGCATCGGTCATATGGGAGATTGGACGGAAGAGGAGCTAAAAGGGCTCTTGCGAGCCCTGGATGGAGTTATCGGTTAGTGCGGAGTTCTCACGCAACCCGGCAGAACGGGATCGGGACGATTCAATAAAGCTCAAACCGGTTTCTGGACTTTGCCTGCCTGGATACAGGAGGTACAGACGCGTTTTCTCACGACCCGGCCGCTATCCAACACCCGGATTCTCTGGAGGTTGGGCAACCAGCGTCTTTTGGTCAGGTTATGAGCGTGGCTCTGTGCAAACCCGTAGAGCGGTTCTTTTCCGCAGATTTCGCAACGTTGGGACATGATCGTTTCAGTTTTAAGTAAATTCAAGAACCTTAATTATACAAAATAAATTGCAGTATTGCAAGGGGAAAAGTAACCTTTTATTCATCTGCCCTGGCTCGGATGGTCCGATGTTCGTCAGATATTTTTTTAATAACTTTCCTGAACCGCTTGCTGCCGCACGTCTGACAGCAACGCGCCCGTGAAGTCTGAACCAACCGCCGGATCAGATAGAGTGCGGCTACAAGCACCAGAACCACGACCAGAGTCCATTGCCAGATCATCGTTCCTCCTAAGCCAAGCCCAGTAATGTGCCG
>JAPKYS010000061.1 GCA_026394195.1 bacterium
AGGCTTGATCTGGACAGTAATCGCGAAAATTGGAATTCACTGGTTTATCCTCTTGATTCTCTTAAGGATAATATACGAATTCCGAGTCTCATCTGCAAATAATAATGTGTATAATTATTCTAGTTGTCGGACAGATACTAAAGCACCGGTCTACATCTATGCAAGCCCCGTGAACGGGGCTAGAAAAAACACAATTGCATCGATCGTCGTAGGGGCGCACCACCCGCGCCTGTATCTATGCACGGCAACCTGAAGGCATTTTCAAACGTATAACCATTAGACACTGCATTATCAAGCACTGAAATACAACCATGAAGTACTGTATACTGGCTTCGGGATCTGAAGGGAATTCGACTCTGGTGGAAGACGACCAGGGTCACGCCATCCTGATCGACGCTGGGCTGTCGATGCGCCGCATTTCCGAATGTCTGCAGGCGCAGGGACGCGACCTGACGCGGATCAAGGCGATCCTGATCACGCACGAGCACGCCGATCATCTGCGCGGAGTGGCAGTTTTGGCGCGGCGTCTGGACGTCCCCATCTACGCCAGCCGCGGCACTCTGACGCTGATCAGGCGCTACCTGCCCGACGCCACTCAGTTGAACAGCCTGAACGGCGTGCGCATCGTCTTCGGCAGGCTGGAGGTCGAGGCTTTTCCCGTGAGCCATGATGCGCCGGAAACCGTGGGGTTCGTCATCTGGGAAGATGGCAGAAAGCTGGCGATCGCCACCGACCTGGGGCATGTAGATCCCTCAATTTTGGAACGCTTGAATGCCTGTGACGCCATCGTCTTGGAGGCCAACCACGACCTCGAGATGTTGCGCACCGGACCCTACCCCTTTGACCTGAAACAGCGCATCGAAAGCCGCATCGGGCATCTTTCCAATGACCAGGCTGCCGAAGCTTTGGTTAAAATCGCTTCGCCACGCCTGAGGAGGGTAGTGCTGGCGCACTTGAGCCAGCAGAACAACCGCCCCGACCTGGCTTTCGACCGGGTGCGCTTCTATCTGGATGCCGCCGGACATCAGCACGTCGATCTGGTCATCGCCGACCAGGATGAACCATCACAGTTGTTTGAAGTGTAGAATAAATGACCAAGTATACAAGTTACCAAGTAACCATGTAGGGGCGCAGCGTGCTGCGCCCGAAAAAACAGCCTCTTTCACGCCCGGCGCTGAAGCACCGGTCTACATCTATGCAAGCCCCGTGAACGGGGCTAAAAGAAAACAATACAATTGTAACGACAGTTGTAGGGGCACGGCGTCTGTCAGCGGGTGGAGGCGCTCTTCTCTGTGGAGCCTCCTTCAGGGGGCTTTGTAAAGCTGTAGCCCCGTTCTTCAGGGCGGGGCGTGCGCCCGTGAAGTCTGTTGTCTGGGTCAGGGGCGACCCCGACTATTTTAATTGCGAGGCTCCGCAGGAGCCGAAGCAATCCGGTCGAACTGATAACGAGATTGCTTCGCCTCGCTCGCAATGACCTTTTCAGAACTTTTGGGACAACCTTGTCGAAATTTACGGGGATTCAAGTCAGACAGGAATGTCTGACCTACCCAAATAAAAAGGGACTGACCTTTTAGGACAGCCCCTTTCAATTTCTACTCGACAGATCTGACCGACAAATCCTGTGGATTCTTGGCCAACAGCAGCAGGGATATTTTGGTATCCATTTCGGTGATCTTCCGTTCCAGCAGGTGCAGTCCGTCTTTCAGATCGGTCACCAGCCGGGTCAGTTCATCTCGGTCAGCCTTGACGTCTTGAAGATGCTGCAACTTCAGCCGGGTGCTGGTCATGGCTGCCACATAGGATGCCAGCGCCGAAGCGAGCATGCCGGTGATGACGATCAGATCTCGCATTTCCACGATCACCCCTCCTCGATCAACGGAGCCTGATACCACTTCCCGTGCCGCTTGACACGCAGAGTGGGTATCCCGAACCGTTGATCCGTATCATCCATGCCACCTCCGGGGTTTTGTGATGCCACACCCGCAACCGTTGTGCCACGCTGCAGGCTGAATCCGGTGCCGGGTTCGGCTCCGCGGTAGACCAGCGACCCTTCCAGCACCGCTACCACCCGGTCGTAATAGTAGAATACCTGCTTGCCCGCTTCGAGTGAACCGGGCAGGTGTTCGCAGGTGCGGATATCCTTGCCACATACGGAGCACGTCGGCATTTCGTAGCAGAAGCTGATTGAAGCTTCGCAATACAACCCCCCATCGATGGCGACGCGCAGGTCTTCGGCGGATGAGTGTCCGCGCAGCCAGTAGAAATGTGGCATGACATAGTTGTGCTCCCCGTGCTGCTCGATCTCCCCGCCGAAAAACCGTGCCACCCCCAACGATCTTTTGTCATGTCCGACCAATAAAGGTGCTCCCTGAATCATGCTCAGCAGTTTGGGCAGGTCATCCGTATGGAAGCAGCCGTGATAAGCATCTACGGCGTCGCCGGCCAGGCGGCAGCGGCGCACGTACACGTCCCGTTCCGAGACGGGGACCGGCGGGGGGTTGCCCAGCGAATTGATCAGGCGGACGTCCTGATCGGACGGTACGCCCGCGGCTTTTACCAGCGGACCGGATAGGGTTTGATGGATCATTTTTCCTCCAGAAAGTTTTTTTTTACCGGTATCTATTGACTTTTACCAAAAAGGTTTGTATATTGATATGTTCAGCCGATAGGAACAACCTGGTTCATTCATGTCCCGCGAGAAAAACCGAGCGTGAACTCGTTTATTTTCAGTTAAAAGTGGAGGCTGTCATGCGGAGTAAGTTCGTCGGAATTCTGATGCTGCTGGCACTACTCGGCGGCGTGGCACAAGGGCAGGATAGTTTGAATGTGAAGAAGGTGGGAGAGTTACCTCTAACGGACTGTCAATGTTTAGCGGTGCACGATAATTATGCATACCTGGCATGTGGTGACAGTGGTTTAGTGATCGCCGATATTTCTGATCCAGAGCATCCGATTATCGTGGGTGAATTAAATCCGCCGCTACGGATTTGCAATTTATGCGTATCTGGAAACTACATATATGCTTCCGATGAGCAAGACTACTTGTACATCATCGACGTGAGCAATCCAGAAAACCCGATGCTCGTAGGTAGTCTGAACATTCATTTCATCATCTGTGTGACCGTTTCAGGTAATTATGCTTATGTTGGCAGCGCTTTTGAATTCATTATCGTCGATATCTCAAACCCATTGCAACCACAGATTATTGGATCTGACTGGGGAGATATTATTACTGAGATTGCTATTTCGGGAAATTATGCCTATGCAGCTTTCAATTATGCCCAATCTGTCTATATTTATGATGTTGCCGATCCGATAACACCACACCTCTCTACACACTACAATGTGGGTGGGCCTTCGTGGGACGTTCTCCTTTCTGGAGATATCGCCTTTACTGCTAATAATTATGGCGCCATCCAAGTCGAAGTAATCTCCAATCCAGCAAATCCTACCAATTTAGGGATGTTCTATAGCTATTCCCCCAAAAAATTAGCAATCTCAGATAATTATCTTTTTACAACCGCCCACGATTCCGGATTCAAGGTTTTCCGGGTTGACAATCTGTTGGCGATCGGTGTGGTAGGATACTTTAATACGCCTGGAATAGCAAAGGACGTCGCTGTACAGGGTGACTATGTCTACGTTGCTGACCAAAGCGACTTCTCCATCTACGATTGGTCAGACGTGGTTGGGGTTTTAAAACCACCACCGAATCCCTCACCATCCACCTTCACCTTCCCCCCTCCTCACCCCAACCCCTTCAACCCCACAACCACGCTGAGCTTCGAGCTGCGAGTTGCGAGCTTCGTGACATTGGAAATATTTGATATCAACGGGCGCGTCGTAGGGGCCCCGAATGTCGGCGGCGGTGGTTCTGCGGGTGCACGCTGTGCGCCCCTACAGGATACCTGGTACGACGCTGGTACCCACACCATCCCCTTCGACGGTTCGAATCTGCCCTCGGGCATCTACTTCGCCCGGCTGACGGCGGGAGAGTACTCCAGTGTGCAGAAGTTGGTGCTGATGAAGTAAGAATGGGCGGTCAGGAGCAAACTTCTGACCGCATATCATAAAATTCTAATGAAGGTGTTACGATGAGATCAATGACCATCTACTTTGTCGTCCTCCTGGTATTATCCGCGCTCTGCTCAGGATTTAACGCCTTTGGAATGCCCCCTATGACTCCGAATCTGGAGTGGAAGAGTCGAGTCGTAGTGGAATTCAGCGAAACGCTGGAAAGTATACGGATCACTAATGATTCAAGCATAGCTGAGCTTGGAGAACCCAGTCTGGATGCTCTGGCGCATCGATACAAGGTCTTCGGCATGGAAAAGCTAATCCCCGGCGCTCAGAAGCCGTCAGATTCCGCCATCAGAGATATCTCCAGATACTATATCATAGAATTCCCGCCTGATACGGACCTGCACGAGGTCGCTCAGGCTTACCAGTTGAATCCTTATGTCATCACGGCGGAGCCCTATATCATCCATACCTGTCTATACACACCGAATGATCCCTGGTTTCCAGAGCAATGGGCACTGGGGCAGGTGGGAGCGGAAACAGCTTATGATTACTGCCGGGGGAGCCGGGACGTAGTAATTGGCATCGTGGATATGGGCATCGATACGGCTCATGCCGATTTGCGGGGTAACCTCTGGGTCAATCCGGGGGAAGATTTAAATCACAACGGCATCATCGAACCGGCGGAACGCAACGGCATCGATGACGATCAGAACGGGTATATCGACGATTTCTGGGGTTGGAATGTCTACCAGGACAATAACAACGTGCAGGAACCCAGCACCTCTGACCACGGTACTGCCTGTGCCGGCGCGGCTTCCGCCGTTACCGATAATAGTATCGGCATCGCCAGCCTGGGCTATCAAACCCGATTAATGACGGTGAAAGCGGGTGAAAGCGGCTTCATTTACAATGCCATGCAGGGGATTTTTTACTGTGTGCATAATGGCGCCAGAGTTGTATCCATGTCCTTCGGAAGTCCGATTTATTCAGTCTACGAACAGAGCGTTATCTCCTATGCCTGGGATAACGGCGTCGCCATCTTCGCCTCAGGCGGCGCTGATGGAGGAATTACGCCCATGTACCCGGCAGCATACGACCACGTCGTTGCAGTCGGTTCTACCGATCAGTCCGATCAATTGACCCCGTTTACCAACTACGGCGACTGGGTCGATCTCTACGCTCCGGGCGTCAACCTGATGCTGCCAATTCACAATAACGGCTATATGTACTGGTCGGGAACCTCCTTCTCCTGTCAGATTGCGGCAGGGTTGGCTTGCCTGGTCTGGGCGGCTGATACCACCTTGACCAATGCCGAGGTGGTTCAGCAAATCCTGACGACCGCGGTTAATATCGATTCGTACAATCCAGGTCACAGTGGGCTGCTCAGAATCGATGCCGGAGCGGCGGTTTCGGGCGTCTTTCTGAACGTTGATTTGACGTCGCTCACTCCTATCATCATCATACCCCCCAACGGCGGCAGTTTCAGTTATACCATTCACCTCACCAACAGGGATAATCAATCTCACCCCATCGATTACTGGTCAGATCTGGTCCTTCCCAACGGCTTCCATTATGGTCCGATCATGGGGCCGATAACACGGACTTTATCCGCGAACAGCGTCATCACCCGCCAGCGAATCCAATCGATTCCCCCTAATGCACCCCCCGGCAGTTACCTGCTGATCGCTTATTTAGGAGACTACGCTTCGTCCATCTGCGATCGCGATACCATTGCTTTTGCGAAACAGGGTGCGGGAAGCTATACCCAGTTAGCGGGATTCGTCAACTCAGAGCAGGATATCGCTGTCGATTTGAACTCGCAACCTCTTCCTGAAGGTCTTTCGTTTAACGTATCCCCCAACCCCTTCAACCCCACCACCACGCTGAGCTTCGAGCTGCGAGCTGCGAGCTTTGTGACATTGGAAATATTTGATATTAACGGGCGCGTCGTAGGGGCGCATGGCATGCGCCCGAATGTCGGCGGCGGTGGTTCTGCGGGCGCATGCCATGCGCCCCTACAAGACACCTGGTACGACGCTGGTACCCACACCATCCCCTTCGACGGGTCGGGGCTGCCGTCGGGGATATATTTCTGTAGACTGAATGCTGGCAGCACAACTTCTACAGTAAAACTGGTCCTGCTCAAATAAGGGAGAGCACCATGACACCGCGTTGTTATATTCTCATCCTGCTGCTCATCGTAAGCAGCCCGGCTTTCGCACAGATTCCGATCTCCGGCCCGGTCAGCGGCGTGCTTCAGGATACGACTTACCTGATCACTGGATACACCTACGTTCTCCTGGCCGATACCCTTACGATTCCCGCTGGCGCAAGTTTTCTGTTCAACGGCAATTATGAATTGCGTCTCTATGGTCGCCTTCTTGTACAGGGAACATCATCAGACAGCGTTCTTTTCAAACCGGCAGCGGGAGTACTCTCCTGGAAAGGGCTCAATTTTTATTATAATTGCCAGGACTCCAGCTCCCTCGAATACTGCCGGATCTCCGGCGCGAACCAGAGTGGGATCAGATATGCCGGAGCCCACTCGATACAGTTGAGTCATTGTACCTTATCCGGAGACAGCGCCGCCAATGGAGGTGGGCTCAATTGCACCGGCGGAGAGGTGAACCTGGATTCATGTTTAATCGCCGACAACCACGTCACTTCCAACGGTGGTGGGCTTTACGCTACGAGTATTATGACACTCAACGACTGTAATATTGCGAATAACACTGCGATCGCCAGCGGAGGTGGTATTTATGCCAACGGCACTCTGATCATGAACGGCTGTACGGTTACAGGAAATGCGGGGGATACAGGAGGCATAACCGAACCCGGTGGAGGCATCATGGCTGGCGGCCAGGGCCAAATCAGACGGTGCTTAATTACCAACAACAGTTGTAGTTGGTGGGGCGGCGGTCTGTACTGTGCCGGAGATTATCTGGTAGACAAGTGCATAATTAATAATAATATAACGGAATACGTGTCTTCGCACGGCGGCGGTGTGGATTGTGGTCCCGGCTCAACTCCCACGATCACTCAATGCCTCATCTCGAATAACCTCGGTAACGGAGTGCGATTCAACGAGGCCGGCACGTCGCGGCTAAGCCGCTGTTTGATACTGAATAACGGCAACGGCTACAATAGCGGTATCTACATAGATTGGTGCAGCGCTGAAGTTTCCTCAAGTATCATTGACGGAAATTACCGCGGCATGATGATTTCGGTCGGTAACCAGAACCCTCGCGTTGACCAGTGCCTCCTGAGCCATAACGGAGGCGGGATGATGGTCGAAGGCAGCGACTCCACCCTCATTACAAATTGCTTGTTCTACCACAATTTCGCCAACACCGCCAATGGAGGCGGAATCCTTTTAAACAGTTGGATGGATGCCCCCAGAGTGCGAAAATGCGCCTTTATAAATAATGGAACCAACGCGAGAGGCGGGGGAATATCATGCCAGACCGAAGCCCAGCCGATACTGGATCAATGCACCGTTGTGGACAACTGGGCCGGAATAACCGGCGGCGGCTTCTGGGGGCAAATCGGCGTCAATTCGAACCCCTTCATGACCAATTCCATTATCTGGAACAATTCACCCCGCCAGGTCGATGATTTTACTCTCTTGCTATATTGGAGCGACGTCCAGGGGGGCTGGCCGGGAACGACGATCATGAACCAATACCCGCAATTCGTGGACAGCGCCCGTAATGATTTCCGGCTGTTGCGAAACTCCCCCTGCATCGACGCCGGTCAACCGGACTCTCTGGATCCCGACGGCACTCGCGCCGATATGGGCGCCTATTATTACGATCAGCGCATGCCGGTTCGTATCCTGATCACGCCGCACCGGATTCCCTATCTGTTGCCGGAAATCGGTGGATCTCTGACGTTCACCTTGCGCTTGGACAATCCGGATTCTTTGGCTCATCAAGTCTTGCTCTGGTGTGATATCACTCAACCCGATAGCTCCACTCAAGGTCCAGTGATGGGACCGGTGACCGTGCCCATCCCGGCTGGTGAAACCTTAAGCCGCACACGCATACAACAGGTGCCGGCATCTTCCCCACTGGGTGTTTATAATTTCAATGCCTATGCGGTAGTGGGACAGGATACCAGCAAAGACGCCTTTATGTTTGGAAAGTTAGGGTCCGGGTTTTTGGAAACGGAGTCTGGGGGTTGGTTCAATACGGGTGAGGATTTCAAC
>JAPKYS010000026.1 GCA_026394195.1 bacterium
CAAGTACATCATAATCGCCGCGGGTCATCAGAATATCATCGCCACCTTGGCGCTGAAGACGATCCGAATCCACATCCGCTACGGAGTCATTACTACATTGCTGGGCTTCGTGCTGGCGCTGATGGGTTTGCCACTCCTGAAACCCAAGGATTGGAAAGAAGTTAACAAAGCGCAGCCAGCTGCGCCCCTACCTAACAAAATGGTCGGGGTCGCCCCTGACCCCGACAGGGGTCACCCTAACTGATCAACAGTTTTTCAATGCGGGGTAATAAAAGAAGGTCGAACTCCTGAACTCGGAGTTCGACCTTCTTTTATACTTGATACTCCAAAGCTTATCTATTCGTACTTCAAACTGTCGACCGGGTTGGCACGCGCCGCTCTGACGGATTGATAGCTCACGGTCAATAGAGCGATCAGCAGGGATATTAATCCGACGTATAGAAATATCATCCAGTCAATCGTTACACGGTATGCGTAGCTTTGCAGTAGTTTGTTCAGGATATAATAGGCTATCGGCCAGCCGATGAGGTTGGCAACGACCACCCATTGCACAAATTCTTTCGAGAGCATGGTGGTGATTCCCGTTATCGAGGCTCCCAGCGTTTTTCGGATGCCGATTTCCTTGGTTCGCTGCTCAATCATGAAAGAAGCCAATCCAAACAGACCAAGACATGCAATCGCCATAGCCAGAATGGCAGCAGCGTTGAAGATTGATCCCGCATGCCGGTCTGATTGCAGGTTTTCCTCGATATCCTGATCGAAAAAAGTGTATTCAAAAGGATATTGCGGATTGATTTTTTGCCAGATTGCCTTCACCTGGTCCAAAGCCGACGTCAGCGATCCCCCTGTTCCAAGTCTGACAATCGCATAATTTACTCTGGCGGGAACCAGAAATACTGCTAACGGCTCAATAACGTTATGGATCGACTGGTAATGGTAGTTTTTCATCACCCCGATAATCGTTCCATTATTGACACCATTGAAAGAAAATGTCTTTCCTACCGCCGATTGGACGCCCATCAGTTTGACAACGCCTTCATTGACCAGGATTGCCTTTGAGGAATCGGTCGCGTACTCCTGTGAAAACGATCTCCCCTCGACCAGTTCGATTTTCATGGTTTCCACATAATCATAGTCGACGTTGCCGATACCGATCAGAGGTTGAAAGTTCGGATCTTTACCCTCCCAATCCGCTCCGCCGCTGTTGGCTCCCATATTGGTCGGTAATTGCGATGATCCACTCACTCCCGATATTCTGGCATCTTTCAAAAGTTCTTGTTTAAGGGATAAGTATGTGTTCGTCGTTTCGCCTCGTAACGGGAGATAAATCAACTGGTCTTTATCATAACCGACCTTTATAGTCTCCAAATATTTAACTTGCTGGTAAATGACAAAGGTGGCGACGATCAGAATGACCGAGAGGGAAAACTGGAGTACCACCAGGATTTTTCGGAAAAGAGGACTTTTGCTCCCTCGATTCAGCCCGCCTTTCAGCGTCTGAATCGGCTCGAAGCGCGAAAGAAACAGAGCCGGATACGTACCCGATATAATGCCGGTTATTAAGGCGATCGCGAAAGCCAGAGGAAGGAACTTTATATTGAATGGCGCTGCCGGGTCGAGATGCTTGCCGGAGAGGAAATTGAAAACCGGAAGGAACGTTTCGACCAGAATCAGTGCAAACAACAGCGCGATAAACGTCATCAGGATTGATTCACTGAAAAACTGGAAAACGATGTTGCCCCGCGCTGCTCCAACCACTTTTCGCAAACCGACTTCTTTGGCACGGTTCGCCGAACGCGCCGTGGAGAGATTCATGAAATTGATGCAGGCGATCAGGAGAATAAATGCAGCCATCACGGAAAAAATGATGACGCCTTGATAATTCTCCTGTGCCCCACCATAACCAAAAGTGCTTCGCAAACGAAGATCCGGCAGCGGCATCAGTTTGAATTCAGCCGCTCTCTTTAGATATTGGTTGAATTCCTCGGGCGACGGAATAAGCGGTGCAAGGTTTTTCAGGTAAATTGCCGTTATCTTTGAGTTGACGGCGCCGGCTTCTTCCTGATGGTTTAGCTCAATCCAGGTTACGATCTGATTCGACCCCCAGGTGTCAGCATAAATACCGGCTCTTTTTAAAAATTCGATGGTAACCAGAACCTCCGGACGAATGGATGAATTAGAAGGAACCTTTTTCATCACACCAGTGACTATGCAGGAATGGGTGGTGTTGATTGTCAGTGTTTTCCCAATAGGATCTTCTGCACCGAAATACTTTCGGGCGATATCTTCGTTGATAACAACGGAAAAGGGCTCATTTAAGACAGTTTCAGCGTCACCTTTCAAGAGCGGAAATGAGAACATTTGTAAAAACGAAGGATCAACGGCTCGGGCAGAAGTCTCAAAAAATGCCGCATCCTTATACCGGATAAGTATGGTGCCGGGGCTGACGTATCGGGACATCCTTTTTATTTCCGGGATTTCTTCCTTCAGAGCCGGACCCATGGGGTAGGGTACGATATTGACGTGGAAAATACCTTCTGAGGTTTTCTGGTCTTGTTCAACGCGAAATAGCCGGTCTGCATTGGCGTTGAATTTATCGAAGCTCAATTCATTGGATATCCAGAGCAACATGAGCAGACACGCCGCCATACCGATGGCCAGACCCGTGATATTTATCAGAGAGTACCCTTTGAATCGAACCAGATTCCTGAAGGCGACTTTTAGATAATTCCCGAGCATGATTCAGTTCCTTCTCATCTCTTCCCCCCGCATAGAGGCGGTTATGACTGATTCCCCTCCGGCAATTCCGGCGGTTATATCTACATCCGAGCTCTATTAAAGGCTGGATTGGAAATAAACCGGAATGATCCGCCTAATCCTACTTGTACCAGCGAGACGATTAGGGAGCGTCCAATTTGTTATTTATTAGCGACAAATAGAATTCCATGTCCTGATCCAGGCAGAAGATTTTATTGAAGGTGGGATCGTTGGTTGAACAACGCGTCCAGAGTCTCTTGCCCGCGGCTGATTTAACTGTCACATAACCGCTGATACATTGGTCATCGCTTCCTGATGATTCGCAACCGGCTTCCAGTGTGCTCCCATCGGCTTTTTCCTGAATGTAATGTCTGCGGGTATGATCGTTCTGGACACTCTTCTCGAGGCGGGTTTTATTGCCTTTGGCGTCGGACTTCACGATATAGGCATCGTGAATTTTCGAATTCAGCGAAGATTTGCATCCTGCGACGATGTTGCCGTGTTCGGTTTTAACTCGGATTTCTGTTTTACAAACCCCCTGGTCATTCTGCTGGATGACCTGGACTCTCTGATTCCGCGCTGCACTGGGAAGCGCAAAGGCGGTCAGTATCAGTAAAAGTACTAAGTATTTTCGCATGGTATAGCCCTTTCACAAGGTGTGAGTGCCCATTTTTTTCTGTGACTGCATTGACCAATTTTTCGCTGAAAACCTGCTCAGATGACTTGATTGCAGTGGCTTGATAATAGGAATACTTTAACTAGGTAAAAGTTACAGATATTTGCTGTTAATTTTCGATCCACCCGTCCTTTAGTTGAAGGATTCGGGTACCATAACCTGCATTCTTCTCAGAATGGGTCACTTGAATGATGGTGGTCCTATCCTGATTCAAGTTGGACAGCAATTGCATAATCTCTTCGCCCTGGACGGAATGCAGATTGCCGGTGGGTTCATCCGCCAGCAGCAGCTTTGGCTTGGATATAATGGCGCGAGCCACACCGACCAACTGCTGTTGACCCCCGGAAAGTTGGTTGGGAAATAGATTCTTCTTCCCTACTATCTGGAAGCGATCCAGGGTGTCGCAGACCAAGCTTTTTCGTTCGCTGCTATTATATTTTTTATAAAGCAGCGGCATTTCTAGATTTTCATAGACCGTCAAATCGTCGATGAGGTGATAACTCTGAAAGACAAACCCAAGGTATTCTTTGTAAAGCGCCGCACGTTTTTTCTCATTCAGGGCATGGACGGGTTGATCGAAGAAGTGGTACTCACCATCAGAAATGGAGTCCAGCATCCCGATGATGTGGAGCAGGGTTGATTTACCCGCTCCTGACGGTCCCATGATGGAGATGAATTCCCCTTCCTTTACGTGCAGGTTGATATTACGCAGGACGAAGGTTTTATCTACCCCTGAGTTATATGCCTTCGTGACAGATCTTAACTTTATCATTTGGATTTAGCCTGTTGTATGATGACGGATGATAATCCCTAAAACACCTGATATTCTTCATTGAACTATTCATATCGCAGTGAATCGACCGGATTAGCGTTGGCCGCTTTTATCGTCTGAAATGCCACCGTTAGCAAAGCCAATAAAATAGCTGTCGATCCCGCAAGCAGAAAAGTGCCAAAACCCAAGCTGATTCTAACCGAGAATTCCTGCAGCATACTATTCATCATCAAATAGGCAATGGGCCAGGCAATCAGATTGGCAATTGTGATCAAGATGACGAATTCCCTGGAGAGTAGCCGGACGATATCGGCCACGCTGCTACCCAGAACTTTACGAATACCAATCTCTTTCGTCCTCTGCTCAGCAGTAAAGGATACCAATCCTAGAATTCCGATCAAGGCAATTAGAATTGAAAGCAGGGTCAGTGCCAGCATAATCGCTCCACTATCGCTGTATTCGCTGTAATTGTTGCGAATTTCATCATCTAGGAAGCTATATTTGAAATCCTGACCCGGAAGGGTCGCTTTCCATACCTTTTCGATAGCAATGATCGCTGCCGCCAGATTCCCCGGTGCAGGCTTTAGCACCAAGGTTTCAAATTTCTCGGGATTAATCGTTATAAATGAAGCAGATACATAACCCGTAGCCATCAGCGTTCCATAATAATTCTTCACAACGCCGATGATTTCCAGAAACCCGTTGTTCGTGTATAATTTATACCCAATGGGCTGTTCGATACCCAATTCTTTCAGGGTCGATTCGTTAACAATAACTCCGTTCACAGCATCATCAGGATGCTCATTTGAGAAAGTTCTCCCCTGAACTAATTCCAGCCCAAAGAACGTGGTATAATCCTGGTCAGCGTATATCAGATCTGCGTAACGTTCTTCACCTTCAAGTCGGTTTTCATTCAGATAGAAAATACAATATGATCTGTTTTTTCTCCCCAGGGGATTATTCGTCATGGTTGCAGCGCTGACATTCACGCTCTTTATCAGCTCACTTTTCATCAATTGACAGTCGTTCGCACGATTTTCACTGTTGAAGTCAAGAACGATTATATTCTTCTGGTTAAAACCAAGATCGTAGGACGTGACATACTTGACTTGGCGGTAGATGGTAATCGAGACTAATATGAAAATAATCGCTGTCGTAAACTGGAAAACTACCAGAATCCGCCGCAGCCACGATTTTGTCGACTTTGAATCGCTCTTCCCCTGCAATACTGTTATTGTTTTAAAGCGTGACAGGTGGAAGGCCGGGTAAAATCCGGCGATGACACCAACCAGAAAGATCAAACCAATGATGGATGCTACCATCAAGGGATTATTGTAGAATTCTACCAGCATTTCTCTGGGGAGGATGGGGTTAACCAGTTGCTTAAACAGTTCATAAATAGGGAGACTGAGCAGCATGGCAATGCAAGCAATTAAAATAGACTCTCCGAGAAACTGTCTGATCAATTGTCCCCGGAATGCGCCGAAAACTTTGCGGACGCCGACTTCGCGCCTTCTATCGGCGGATCGTGCGGTTGAAAGGTTGATGAAGTTAGCAATCGCCTGCATCAGAATAAACATCGCCATTAAACCGTAGGGGACCATATCTGCCACCACACCAATGGGACTCAACTCACCGGAACGTCCAGAGCCGATGGCGGAAAAATAGATATCCTTCAGCGGCTGAAGATCAAACTTGTATTTCCCCACAGCATTAGAATCCAAGTGTTTTGATAAAATTGCCGGGAGTTTTCTTTCGATAGCAATTGGGTCAACGTTCTTTGGCAGTAAAATATAGACGTAATCCGTTGCAAAAACATCCCAGGACTTTACGTCAGCGCCAATTTTTTCCAGAGTCGAATAGGAAATTAAAAAATCGCAATAGAGTTGAGTATTCTGCGGAATATCTTTTAAGATACCAACCACCTGGCATTCGAATTCATCGTTGATTTTGATGGTTTCACCAACGGGATCCGACGTTTCAAAATATTTAAGCGCCGCCTTCTCAGTGATAAGCAGTGTGAAGGGCTCGCGAAGAACGGTTTTGGGATTTCCATGAAGCAGCGGCATGGTGAACACGTCGAGGAAATCGGGATTAGCGAAAATCATTTTATCATGATGTATAAACAACGCACCGGGATTGGGATCAACTACCTTTACCCGCTCATCCCCGATTTTTACTGCGTTAATTCTTGAGACTCGGAAGGTCGCTGCTTTTTCGACTTCCGTTATCTCATCCGTGATCGCTGATCCTAATGGAGCCATCACCCGAGCCGAATAGATCTCCGTTTCTGCAGAATGGTACTCCCCATTTAATCGGTAAATACGGTCCCTATTCAATTGATTGCTTTCGAAGCTGAGTTCGTAGCTGATGTTGCTCAAAATAAGCAGGCACAGCGCCAGTCCAATTGCCAAACCAAAGATGTTGATGGAGGTGTATAGCTTTTGTTTTGCGATGTTTCGTAGAGCACTCAGCAGATAGTTTCTAATCATGACTTTCTCTTTGATTTATTCGTACCTGAGCGACTTAACGGGATTGGTTGTGGCAGCATTAACCGCCTGAAAACTGACGGTAATCAGCGCGATAAACAGAGCCATCGTGCCGGCAGCCAGAAATGACCAGACACTCAAAGTGGTGCGATAGGCAAAGCCGTCGAGCCATTTGCTTGCGATATATAAGGCTAAAGGCCAGGCAATCAGATTGGCTATGACGACCCAGCGCAGGAAATCGAGGACCAGCAGTCTGACGATGGTTCCAATGGATGCGCCCATGACCTTTCTGACGCCGATTTCCTTATTCCGTTGAGCCGTCGAATAGCTGGCGAGACCGAAAAGACCGAGGCAGGCGATGAAAATAGCCAGAATAGTGAAAGTATTGACAATCTTTCCGGTATTGATATCCTGCCGATAAGTGGCATTAAACTCATCGTCCAGGAAGCTATAAGAGAATGGATGACCCGGAAAGATCTCCTTCCACTTTTGCTGCGCACTTTCCAAGGCTTCTGCAATTCTCCCACCTTGAATGCGCGCCATCAACAGTCCACCCGGTGTATTCCCCAGTGGAAAGATCACGACAGGTTCGATTTTCTGATGCAATGCGGTGAAGTGAAAATCCTTCACGACTCCGATGACCTGTGTACCGATCGAATCACTCTGTCCGAAATACAACCGCTTGCTCAGAGGATTCTCCCAACCAAGCGCTCGCGCCGCCGTTTCATTGATCAGCACCACACCGTTTGTATCTGTCGCCATTTCGCGATTAAAATTTCTTCCCTGAGCGATTTCCATTCCCAGGGTCGGCAACACTTCCGGAGAGACAGTCATAGAACTCCAGATCCAGATGTTCTCATCGGCAACTCCTTCAGGTCTAACCCGGGTGCGCCCGAAACCGCGGCCAGGAACGTCGAAGCCTTCGGCCAATGAAACGAAGGAACTTTGCTTTGAAAGCTCCTCCCGGAATGTTGCCAGATTCGCGCCCATACTCCGGTCGAACATATCGAAAACAAGAACCTGATCCCGGTTGTACCCGAGATCCTTGTGCTGAACGTAATAGATCTGTCGCTGTATCACTGCCGCCATAGTGATCAGCGCTATGGAGAGCGCGAATTGAAAGACCACCAGCCCCTTGCGCAACTTCGTGCCCTTCTGACCGGTTTTAAAGCTCCCCTTTAATACGGTTACCGGTTTGAAACCAGTCAGTACGAAGGCTGGGTACAATCCCGAGACGATTCCGACAATAAATAATAACAGAATTACACAAGCCAGCAGCAGAGCGTTATGCGCCAGATTAAAGGTCAGGTGTGCTCCGATGAGGCCGTTCAGCCAGGGCAGAGTCGTGTAAGCCAGAGGTTCCGCCAATAATAACGCGACTAATGTAATCAGCAGAGATTCGCCTAAAAACTGTACGATTAGCTGTGAGCGTAAGGACCCGACCACCTTGCGAATTCCAACCTCTTTAGCGCGCTCGGCGCCTCTGGCGGTGGACAGGTTCATATAATTGATGACGGCGATCAGCAGAATCAGCACAGCAATTGCCGCGAAGGTATAGACATTGTTAACGTCTCCTTTATTCGCTACATAATCCATGATAACGTCTTTAGATCTGAGATGTGCACCCAATAAGGGCTGCAGGGTGATCTCAAAATTCTCGCCGACTCCGTTTTCCCGGCAGAACTTGGTGAGCTTCTGATCATATCCGGAAACCGACGAACCTTCTCGAAACATGAGGTAGGTAGGCATAGCGATCAATTGCCATTGCTCGATCCAGATGGGCCGCGTGGAATTGGGAGGGCGGTTCGCGTTCAATAGAGATTTTAAGGTGGCTATGGACCCTAAAGCATCAAAATCGAAATGTATGTTGTCGGGAAGATCCTTCAGGACGCCGGTGACCTTCACGTCGTTGCCATTGCCGGTCTTGATGGTCTTCCCCAGAGCGTCTTCTTCACCGAAAATCTGCCTGGCTAATTTTGCGGTCAGGACGAGTGCAAAGGGCTCTTTCAGGGCAGTCGCAGGATCGCCTTGCAGCATCGGAAAATTGAAGAAATCAAAGAAATTGGAATCTGCCATCCGCAGGTTTTCAGCATAGACTGAGGGGCGGTCGCCATACGTTAAAAGAGTTTTCGCTGATCCGGTAACCCTCAAACTTGCCTCAACGTCTGGGAAAGCCGGCGGCACGGCCGGACCCAACGCCGGCATGGTAATCCCGACCCGCTGGTTGTTGGTCCCCAGCGCTTTATCAATGGTTAACACCCGGTAAATTCGGTCTGCTTTCGGGTTCATGTTCTCGAACGAGAGTTCGCGCTGGATATAGAGCACGATCAACAGACATGCCGCCATCCCAATCGCCAGACCGGCGATATTGATGATCGAATATCCTTTGTGACGAAGCAGGTTACGCAGCGCGATTTTCAGGTAGTTCGCAAACATATTTGTGCCTTTGGTTTACTCGTAGTGAAGTGATTTTACCGGATCAGCCATCGCGGCTTTAATCGCTTGAAAACTGACCGTCCCAACCGTGAAAAACAGAGCTATCATCCCGCCCAGAACGAACGTTACCCACCCCATGTCGATCCGATAGGCAAAATCCTGCAGCCAGGCGTTCATAAAGTAGTAGGCGATCGGGCAAGCGATCAGGTCAGCCAGAATCACCAATACGACATATTCCTTTGAAAGGAGAGTAACGATATTATGAACCGCAGCGCCGAGAACTTTCCGGACACCGATTTCCTTAGAGCGTTGCTGAGTCGTATAGGCTGCCAAGCCGAATAATCCCAGACAGGAAATCAGGATCGCCAGTCCGGTGAAAATGTTGATGGTTCCCTTCATCCTTTCGGCGCTTCGGTAGAGCTTTTCGTATTCTTGATCGAGGAAGTGGTACTCGAAAGGGAATTCCGGGTTGAGTTTTTGGGTGACCTGTTTGATCGTGGCAAGGGTACCGCTCAGGTTTTCCGGTCTTATCCGGATAAAAATATACCTGTCCTGCAGATGTTCTTTATTCCATACAATTATTAGAGGTCCGATGGGTTCATATACCGGCTTGAAGTGGAAGTCTTCGACGACACCAATGATCGTGAGTTTCACATCGTCATTCTGGAGTGTCTTCCCAATGGGATTTCCCAGATCCATGATTTCGGCGAAACGTTGGTTGATGACGATATTTGTACTTGACTCGGACTCGTCTCGATCAAAGAACTTTCCCTGGCTCATGCGCATCTGAAAAGTTTCAGGAAAATCAGCATCGGCATGGAGGTAAGTGACCTCTGGAACAACATCGGGAGACTTCCCGTCCCATTGCCAGCCACTGCCATTTTGATAAATCCCGGCGGGCGAATCAGAAACCTTGGTAACACCAAGGATTTGTGGACATTGAAGCAAGTCGTGCTTCACCACCTCATAGGATTGATTCAGTTTGCCTTCCACTGGAAGGTAAATCAATTGCTTCTTGTTAAACCCTAATTCTTTGTTGTCAATATAGTGCATTTGACGATAGACCAACGTGGTGGAAATGATCAGGATTACTGAGACGGTAAACTGGAAAACAACCAGGCCTCGGCGCAGGAAATTCTTCTTACCTGATACCATAGTCCCTTTTAGAACCTTCACCGGAACGTAGTTGGAGAGCACCAACGCCGGATAACTCCCCGATAGTAGTCCCGTCACCAGGGCAATGCCGATGATAGAAGCGGCAAGGTCAATATTACCCAAGAGGTTGAACTGAAGCGCCTTGCCGGTGATCTGATTGAAAAACGGTAAAAAGAGTTCCACGATAAGCACTGACAGGATCAGTGCGATAAACGTCATCAGGACGGTTTCGCCGAAGAACTGCTTAATGAGTTGACCCCGGGTAGCGCCCACCACCTTTCGCAAACCGACTTCTCTCGCCCGACGTGCACCGTTCGCCGTTATCAAATTAATAAAGTTGATACACGCTATACAGAGTACCAGGATGGCGATCAGGGAAAACAGCCGGACAGTCGTCATTTTTCCCTGAAGTTGTAAATATATATCTTTGAAGGGGTAAAGATAAACCTCCAGATTGGTCTCAGGATTGGATTGTCTGATCCGGTTCTTTAATCCCTCATTGAATTCGAGATAGGATACCCCCTTCCCCAGCTCGACATAAGTGCGAAATGCGAGATTGTACCAGGTATCGAGGAAATTTTCACCATAAGCTACTTTTATGAAATCCAAGGGCGCCCATACGTCGAATTTGATGGTTGAGTTGGGCGGAATATCCTTCATCACGCCGACTACTTTAAAATCATATTGATTGTCAATAGTCATCGTCTTACCGACCGGATTCTGGTCGCCAAAAAACTTTTTTGCCATGCTCTCAGATAAGACCAGCACCTGTTTCCCGGAATAGGTCTCTTTCGGATCGCCGTAAAGAAAAGGAAAAGAAAACATCTGAAATATTCCGGGATCGGCGAGTTGGATCAGTTCTTTAAAACGTGTTTCTCCTTTGCTTAACAAGTACTGACTCTGGCCATTGATAAATCGAGCAGCGTTTACAACTCGGGGATCTTCGGCTTTCAATGCCGGTCCGAGAGCTGGCGGGGAACCCGGGCTGTGCGTTCTTTCACTTCCGTACTGTTCCCAGCAGCAGATTAAATAGATGGAGTTAACCTTTTCGTGAAACTTGTTAATACTAAGTTCTGATTGTCTCCAGAGCATAATCATGATGCAGCAAGCCATCCCAATCGCCAGACCGGCGATATTGATGATCGAATATCCTTTGTGACGAAGCAGATTACGCAGCGCGATTTTCAGGTAATTTGTAAACATGGAATCTTCTCTTGATTTATTCGTAACGAAGCGCCTTGACTGGATTAGCGGTGGCTACTCGAATGGCCTGGAAACCAACGGTTATCAACGATATCATCAGAGCCAGCAGACCGGCGATTAGAAATGATCCCCAGCTGAGATTGATGTGATAAGCGTAGCTCTGCAGCCACTTATCGAGTCCATAATAGGCGATCAGCCAGGCCACCAGAACGGCGATCGTCACGAGCAGCAGAAATTCGCGGGACAGCAGGGTTACTATACCGGATTTCGTGGCTCCCAAGACTTTGCGCACACCGATTTCTTTGGTACGCCGAGTGGCTGCGAAAGTGGAAATGGCATACAAACCCATGCAGCCGATGAATATGGCTAGAATAGTAAAATCGAGCATTAATTTGCTAAGACGCATCTCGGTGAGGTACTCTCTGTCAAAGGTCTCGTCCAGGAAAAAGTAGTCGAACCCTTGACGGGGATTCAAATCCTTCCATTTTGCCTTCAATAATTCCAGAGTCTGCGGTAAATCTTTTGTGTCAACCTTTACGATCAGGTAATCGAGATTTTCCGGCACACAATCGATAAACAATGGCTCGACTTTGTTCCGTAGTGAGGTTAGATGAAAATCCTGAACGACTCCGACTACAGTCTTGGTCGAAGTACCTCCACTCGCACCGGGCCCGGAATCGAAAGAGAAGGTCTTCCCTATGGGATTGGTCCAACCGAATTGCTTTACGGCTGTTTCGTTGATCAGCGCTGCCTGATCCTTATCCGTAACCAAATCCGCAGAAAAATTCCGGCCGGCCATTATCTTAAGCCCCAGCAACGGAATAAAACCCGGATGAACGCTCAACGTATTCATCGTCTGGGCTTGATCCTCCGGAAACCCTTCCGGTAGAAAGACACTCTTCGTCAAGCCGCGGTTGGGAACCATTGAAGCCGCAGACACTTCCGTAACCCCGGGGATCCTCTTTAACTCTTCTTCAACACTGGTGAAAGACGATCTCATCGCTCCGCTCATAGAAGGCAGAACGACTACGCGTTCCTTCTCGAAACTAAACTTATGACTTTGAATGTATCGAATTTGCCGGTACATGGTCAGGGATCCTATGATCAGAATCACTGCTATTACAAACTGAAATATTACCAGAATCTGGCGCAGTTGTGCTCGCCGATTGCCGATTCCAGCATCTTGTTTCATGACTCGAATAGGATTAAAGGCGGACATGATAAACGCAGGATAGGTCCCGGCTAAGACTCCACGATCAGAGCAAGGCAGAATAATCCAATCAGAAATTCCGGCTTCTGGAAATAATTCAGACTCAGGCTGGGTCCCGCCAGGGAGTTAAACAGGGGCAAACTGATTTCGATCAGAATGCCCGCCAGCGTTGCCGCGATAACACTAAGGACGATTGACTCACTCAAGAATTGTTGGATCAACTTGTTTTTTCCAGCTCCAAAGGTTTTACGCACACTAACCTCTTTAGCTCTGGTAGTGGATCTGGCAATGGTCAGATTGATAAAATTTATGCAGGCGATCAGCAGGATGAAAGCGGCAATTCCTGAAAAGATATATACATACAGGATATCTCCGTCGTCTACCGAACCATGGGTAAAACGGGAATATAGATGGATTTGAGTCAGGGGTTGCAACATCAGACTAATTTTTCCGCCCGTTGCTGCAAGGACGTCTCCCAGGTGATTTTCTACAAACGCAGTAAATTTTTTCTCTAGAGCCTGAGGATCCGTATTCTCTTTCAACAGAACGTACGTAGCGAACTGGAAATTCCACCAGGCTTCCAGGGTTTGCGGCATTTCCTGCTTCAGACTCTCAAACGAATAGAGCATCTCAAAATTCAGATGTGAATTCCGCGGTATCTTTTTCAGCACTCCGGTCACGGCGAAACTACGCCCATCGCTGATTTCGAGAATTTTACCCAGGGCATTTTCATCGCCAAACAAATTCCGCGCCGTCTCCTCCGTAAGCACAACCGTGTTGGCATTTTGGAGTGCCGTTTTGGGATCACCAGAGAGGAACGGAAACGAAAAGATTTCGAAAAAGGAGTTGTCCACACATGCAATGGGGCTGATTTTCAACTCCTTGTCTTTATATCGAACGGACATACTGCCCCGACGATAATACCGGGCGGTATTGGCGACTTCGGGAAATTCATCCCGCAACGCCACCGCCATGGGAGCGGAAACCACCGGAGTACTCATGTGTCCGCCAATTTCCATTTCGGTGCAAAGGCGGTAAATGTGATCCGCCCGTTGGTGGAACCTATCGAAACTTAATTCATCGACGACCCAGAGCAGTATCAGAATGCAGCAAGCCATCCCAACAGCCAGACCGAAGATGTTGATGAAGGAATACGTTTTCTGTCTCAACAGATTTCTGAAGGCGATTTTTAAGTAATTTCTTAACATGAAATCTTCTCTTCGATTTATTCGTAACGAAGCGCCTTGACTGGATTGGCGGTGGCGGCTTTAATGGCCTGATAGCTGACGGAAATAAGGGCAATCAATAGAGCAAGCAGCCCGGCTAAAGCAAAGGTCCACCAACTGATGGGGACACGGTTGGCGTAGTTCCCCAGCCATTTATCTGCTGCATACCAGCCGATGGGACTGGCGATGAAGCAGGCAATAATGATCAGTACCGTGAATTCTTTCGACATGATGGTAAGCACATTCATGACCGTAGCGCCTACAACCTTTCGGATGCCGATTTCTTTGGTGCGGCGTTCTGCCGTGAACGAGGACAATCCTATTATCCCCAGACAAGCGATGCTGATCGCCAACAGAGCGAAGACTGAGAACAGCGTGGCCAGTTTTTGCTCGCTTTCGTAAGCGCTGCGGAGCATATCATCCAGATACGCGTAATTGAAGGGGGTATCCGGAAGGACTTCTCCCCATATTGTCTTGATTTGAGCCAACGTCTGGGTGTCTCCGGGGCGAAGCTTGACGGCTACGGCTCGGTACCAATCGGGTCGGATCAATAAAAACATAGGGTAAATCTGGCTGCGCAGGTTTTGTTCATGAAAGTTTTTTACCACGCCGATCACCCTGTATTCGGTATTCTTTGCCGTAAAAAATCGATGTTCCAGGGGATTTTTCAGACCGAATTGTTCCGCTGCAACCTCATTAATAACCACCCCATTGGCTGCATCAGCCGGAAACTCTAATGAGAATGCCCGCCCCTGAAGCATTGTCAAACCGAAGGTTTTGACGTAATCCTCGTCCACATAAACCATTTGCACCATTTCCGCATCGTTGTCGAGCTTGTCTTCGGATTTTAGTCCGCTGAAGACCGTTCTACCCTCGCCGGGGGCGCTGTAGAGCGCCGTAACTGAAGTCACGTTGCAGCGACTCTGGATCCGTTCCTTTAAAAGCAGGCAGCGATCCTTGTATCTCTCTTCCCCCAGCGACAACACGAGAATGTTCGCCTTGTCTATCCCCAAATCAGCCGTGCGGAAGAAATGTACCTGTCGGTTGATGGTAATCGTGTAGAAAATCAAACCGAT
The DNA here is from genome assembly GCA_026394195.1 of bacterium. GTDB lineage: Bacteria > Electryoneota > B3-LCP > B3-LCP > B3-LCP > JAPKYS01. The sequence continues at coordinate 15,001 of JAPKYS010000026.1, forward strand.
GGCAATGGTAAACTGACAGATGACCAGAATGTGGCGTAACATGGACTTGGGTCTCTGCATTGCTCCACTCTGCTTGAAGATCGCCACGGGTTGGAACCGGGTAAGATATAACGCCGGGTAGCTCCCCGCCACGATGCCGACTATCAGAATGATGGTCAGGATTGAGAGAAGCAGTATCGGATCGGTAAACAGGGAAATTGCCACAGATCGCCCCAGGAATCCTTCCAATTGTGGTTTCAATACCTCGAAAAACATCAACCCGAGAAGCATCGCCACGCTGGTAATGATGATGGATTCCCCTAAGAACTGTAGCACTAATTGCCGGGGCAATGCGCCTAAAATCTGGCGCATTCCCACTTCTTTGAGCCGATGCGCGGTTTTAGCGGTGGTGAGGTTGATAAAGTTGATACTGGCGATCACCAGGATCAGACCGGCAATCAAGGCGAACAGGTAGACATAGTGCAGATCGCCCGATGGTTCTAACTCCCAGCTCAGGTTTGACTTTAGATAGATGTCCTTCAGAGGGAATAAAGTAAACTGGTAACGTTTTGCTATTTCCTTGTCCAAATGTTGTGCGAACAGAGCGGGCAGTTTCTGATCCACGGTTTTTGGATCCGCCTTCTCTTTCAGCAGAATATAAACATAATCCTTACCCAGATCGTCCCAGGAATCGCTCTTTATACCTGCTTTTTCCAAACTGGCGTAAGAAACGATGAAATCGCATGCTAATTGTGTATTGTTGGGGATATTTTTCAATACGCCCGTTATCTGACATTCCAGGCTGTCCATCATCTTGAAGGTCATGCCGATCGGGTTTACTCCACCAAAATGCTTTTCTGCCATATTTTCGGAGATCACGGCGGAAAGAGGCTGAAGCAAGGCAGTGCGTGCATTTCCTGCTGCCAGCGGGAGAGTGAAGATATCGAAGATTTCTGGGCTGGCGCACAGTGCTGAATAACCTTCGAACTTCTCCTGGTTCACTTCGATTTTCGCCGGTGTCAGAGAGCGAATCCGCACCGCAGATTCTACCTCAGGGCATTCTGCCTGCAATGCAGGAGCGAGCGCCGGGACGGCACAGGCCATACTGATCTGGGTTCCGGAGGTCGCATAATATCCCTGCACTCGATAAATGCGATCACGGTTCTGGTGGCAATTTTCGTAGCTTAGCTCATTAGCCAGATAGCCAACGATCAGGATACATCCCGCCAATCCTATAGCCAGACCGAATATATTGATAAAGGAGTAGGACCTCTGCTTCAACAGATTCCGGATAGCAATTTTTAAATAATTCTGAAACATGATGGTATCTCGTGGTTATTCGTATCGTAGCGCCTTCGCCGGATTGGATCGGGCGACTTTTATAGCCTGAAAACTTACCGTAATCAGGGAAACCAGCAGAGCCAGCAACCCTGCCAGCAGGAAATGTCCAAGGTTAAGATCGATCCGGTAGGCGAAATTCTGCAGCCAGCGATTCAGCGAATAATATGCTATCGGCCAGGCAATCACGTTAGCCAAGAGAACTAAAATCATAAATTTCCGGGTGAGTAGCCCGATAATACCGGCAACCGAAGCACCGAAGACCTTCCGAATACCGATTTCCTTGGTGCGTTGTTCGGCTGTAAACGCTGACATACCGAACAAACCCAGACAGGCAATAAAAATTGCCAGCGAACTGAAAATCAGAGTGATCATGCCCATTCTCTCTTCTGCCTTGTACCTGGCATCGAAGGCTTCGTCGAGAAAATATGAATTGAAGGGGCGATTGGGGTCAATCGACTTCCAAGTTCGCTTGATCGAAGCCAATGTTTGAGAAATATTCTGTGGCGCTATTCTCAAAGCTAATGCTCTAAATTCTGAGGCATTCTGACCGATGATGATCGGTTCAATTTTCCTGTGGAGCGATGCCTGGTGAAAATCTCTCACCACTCCGATGACTTTTCGTTCGAGCGCAACACCTCCGCTGTCGGTAAGAATGGGGCTGGTGATATTCTTTCCGATCGGATGATCCCAGCCTAACTTCCGTGCGGTCGTTTCATTGATAAGAATGGATCCGGTTTTATCCGTCGGCAGATCCTGGCTGAAATTCCTGCCTTCGACCAATTGCATCCCCATCGTACTCAAGAAATCATCGTCAATGTCCAGAATGCTTACCGTCACCGGTTGGTCATCTGCGTAACCTTCCGGTTGGACGATTGCTAACCGCATCCCCTTCCCTGGAACGAACGAAACCGCGGCTACCTGCTGAACGTCAGGGATAGCCTTAAGCTCCGCTTTAATGGTCTCCACCGATTCTCTCATTCGAGGAGTCAGTTCCGGTAGGATGATCACATGTTCTTTGTTAAAACCGACGTCCTTGTTTTTCATGTAATGAAGCTGACTATAAATTGTAATGGTGCCTGCAATCAGAGCTATGGAGATGATAAACTGAAAGATCACCAGGGCGCTGCGGGAATGAGACCGCGACGCTCCTGGTACGAATGACCCTTTAAGGGTTTTAATAGGTCTTAAAGAGGAAAGTAGCAATGCCGGGTAACTGCCGGCGAGAATCCCAACCAGAAGAGCTAAACCCACAATGGTCGCCAGATTGGTGAATCGGTCCTGATGCATACCAACCTGCCGCCCCACCAGTGTGTTAAAGAACGGGATTTCGATTTCAACTAAAACAAGGGCCAGTATCAGTGCGATTAAGCTGAAAATAATCGCCTCCCCTAAAAATTGCCGGATTAACTGGTGGCGATTTGCGCCCAGGGTCTTTCGAACGCCCACCTCACGGGCGCGCATCGCCGAACGCGCCGTAGATAGGTTGATAAAATTCACGCAGGCGATCAAAAGGATAAAAACGGCAATTGCGGAAAAGAGGTAAACATAGGTGATGTTGCCGTTGGTGGAAAGCTCCCCATCCAATTTTGAATGGAGATGAATATCGGTCAAAGGTTGCAGGAACAGCGACAGCTTGCCGCCGGAAGGCGCCAATAATTCGCCAACATATTTATTGACAAAATTCGGCAGCTTCTGCTCAAGTTGCCTGACGTCGCAATTCTTATCCAACAGGATATAGGTGTAGGGCTGGATGTTAAACCACATCTCCATCTGCGCTTTGTTCTCCTTCACAAGAGTTTCCATTGAACGCAGTATGGTGAATTGAATATGTGAATTTTTCGGGAAGTTTTCCACTACTCCGGTGATGGTATATTGTCCTCCCTGAATCTTGATCACCTTGCCGATAGGATCTTCAATGCCGAAGTACTTATCTGCTGTAGTACGATTGATAACCACCGAATAGGTTGTCGTCAGTGCTGTCCTGGGATCGCCCTTGATAAAGGGGAAGCTGAAGATTTCAAAAAAAGAATTATCCGCAAAGGTGATTCCTTCCTCCCGAAATAATTTCTCACCATATTCCACCGCTCCGTTCATTGGAGAATCGAATCGAGTGGCGCTGACTACTTCGGGAAAGTTCTCGATCATGGCCGGACCGGCAGGCGCCGGTCCAAAGGCCCAAGTCATGGGCGTGCCGAAATTGGCGCTCGTCCCCACTCTGTAGATATGATCGGCGTTGGCGTGGAATTTATCGAAACTCAATTCATCCCGGACCCAAAGCATGATGAGCAGGAAGCAAGCCATCCCGATAGCCAGACCGGCGATGTTGATGAAAGAATACCCCTTGTGGCGGAGCAGATTACGCAGGGCGATTTTCAGGTAGTTTTTAAACATATTCACGCTTTAAGTTTACTCATATCGCAATGATTTCACTGGATTTGCACAAGCAGCTCGAACGACATGCGAGCCGACTGTAATGAACGTGATGAGCAGCACGATCAGAAGCGGCATTAAAAATAACTCAGTGCCTAATTCCATCCTGACGGCAAACGTCTTTAGCCATTGATGAATGCCCCAGACGGATAAAGGGAGGGCTACCATAAAGGAAAGAAGTATGAGGATGAACAAATCCCTGGTCAGCAAAGCGATAATGCGCACTGCGCCGGCTCCTAAAACTTTACGGATACCGATTTCCTTGGTGCGTTGCACTGTCATGAACGAAGATAAGCCCAATATGCCCAAACAAGTGATGAATATGGCGATGCCTGAAAAAACGCCAAAGACCTTCCCGAAGCGCTCATCCGCCTTATATTGTTGATTGAAATAATCGTCCAGAAAGAAGTAATCGAACGGATTGCCGGGGAATAATTTTTCATAGAGCTGACGCACCCTGCCAATTGTCTCCTGAAGATTCTGTGGAGCTACCTTCATGGCGAAAACGCCCCGGCTGCCGCGGCCAACCGGCATAAATCGAAAAATCGTCGGTTCAAAATCCTCTTTAAGTGACTGCTGATGGTAATTTTTCATCACCCCTATGACCGTAAACAGTTCTCCCCAATAATTAACCTGCTGTCCGACTGCCGCTTCGGAACTTGGAAATCCCAGCCATTTCACCGCCGTCTCATTTAAAACCAGAGCCTTTTCATCCGTTGGAAATTCCTTCGAAAAACTCCGTCCAAATGCTAATTTAAGATTAAAGACGTCGACGAAATCGTAATCGACACCCATGATCTGATAATTCTTGCTCTCCCCTTCATCGGCTCCGGCTCGGAATATACCGCCCGCATCCCAGATGAGCTGCCGCCCAGGCACTTCGGTGACAATACAATTTTTCTTGATATCCGGATAATTTGAAATCTCTTCTTTGAAGACTGCCAGTTTCTGATTGAAGGATTCATCTCGAACTCGAGGAACGTTGAGAACCAGAGTCTGATCGATATCAATGCCGAGATCCTGAGTTTTCATATAAGAGATTTGACGGAAAACCGCCAGTGTCCCCGTCACAAGGATGAAAGCCATGACGAATTGAAATATCACCAAAGCCTTCCTCAGGTTAATCCCCTTGACCGCGTTACCCAATTTGCCGTGCAGTACCGCGACCGGCTTGAACGACGAAAGAGCCAGCACCGGATATAGACCGGAACAGATAACTCCTGCCGCGAACATGACCGCAATGACCATCCAGAACCAGATCTGGGTCCAGAGATGGGGTCCCGCAGGCATGCCGGTTAACTGGTTGAAGATCGGCGAAGACAGCTCAAGCAGGATGATCGTGATTATCACAGCGATAAGATTGATTAGTATCGTTTCGCTGAAGAATTGCAGGATCAATTGCCCCCGGGACGCACCGACCATTTTACGCAGACCGACCTCTTTGGCGCGCGTCAACGACCGCGCGGTGGAAAGGTTGATATAATTGACCCAGGCCATAACGATGATGAACAGCGCGATAATCAGCAGGTAATTGACCGAATCCCGGTCGCTATTCGGTTCAAATTCCTGCATGTAGTGCGAGGTCAGGTGAATGTCCGCTAGTGGCTGTGGGACTAATTCGCAGGTGAGTTTATAGTACCTGAGCGCTTCACCGAAGTCAGTTTCGACCAATTTTGCCAAATTCGCCTTGAATGCTGCCATATCCGTATGCGGCTTGAGCCGCAAATAGGTATAAAAACCGGTCTCCCCCCAGGATTCGGTCACATCCGGCCCCAGAAGAATCTCAACATTTCTGTAGGATAGCCAGAAATCCGCTTTCAGATGAGAGTTGGCGGGAATATCCTCGAAAATTCCCGCAACCTGATAGTCAACCTTCCGGTTTGCGCTGATAATCTTCCCGATTGGATCTTCCGAGCCGAAATATTTTCGAGCCATCGTTTGGGAAATGAAAGCTCGATTGGGTTCTTTCAGTTCCGTCACCGGGTTCCCTTTGATGAACTTGAATTTGAGAATTTCAAAGACGTCCGGTTCGGCGAAGTAGATCCGCTCTTCTAAAAATTTGACGTCGTTATGGGAAATCACCGCGCGATAGCTGAAAAGGCGCCCGATTTTTTCAACTTCCGGAAAGCTTGCTCTGATGCGCGGCGCAGCCGGCGGACAGCAGCTGGCAAAGCGTGCTGCCTGACCTTGTGAGTCGGTGCGTTCGTAACGCAGCCGGTAAATCCGGTCACTATCGGGGTGGAACCGGTCATAGCTCTTCTCGAAAGTAACGTAGTGCAGGATCAGCAGGCATGCCGCCATTCCAATGGCGAGACCGAGTCCATTGATCAGAGAGAAAAGCTTGGTCTTTCTGAGATTACGAAGAGACGTCACCAGATAATTTTTAAACATGGAATTTCCCGTTGTAATTCTCAGTAACGATATGTCCGTCGAACAAGTGCACGGTGCGATGGGCAAATTCAGCATAAGCCGGCGAGTGAGTCACCATAATAATCGTGGTGCCGGCTTCATTCAGGACAGTAAGAAGTTTCATGACTTCATCACCGTGCGATGAGTCCAGGTTGCCGGTAGGTTCATCGGCCAGGATCATACGAGGTTGAGCCACGACCGCGCGCGCTACTGCGACCCGCTGCTGCTGACCACCTGAAAGCTGCTGGGGAAAATGGTTACGACGGCTCATGATCTCCATCTGTTCCAGCACAGCTTCGACCTTCTTTTTGCGCTCTGTGGTGGATACTCCAAGATAGAGCAACGGCAATTCGACATTCTCGAACACGGTCAGCTCATCAATGAGATTGAAGCTCTGGAACACAAAGCCGATATTGCGTTTGCGGGTGTTGGCTCGCTGTCTTTCGGTGAATTTTGACACTTCCTGATCCAGGAAAAAGTATTCGCCTCCCGTGGGATTGTCCAGCAGCCCCAATAAATTGAGCAGCGTGGATTTTCCACAGCCCGATGGCCCCATGATGGCGAGGAATTCGCCCGGTTGAATTTCGAGATTGACATTATTCAGCGCTGTTGTTTCGACCTCTTCGGTCAGATAGATTTTCTTCAGATTTTTCGTCTTAATCATGGCTGTTAGCCTTTTCTATGCAAGTTCTAATTTATTCGATGATTTGGTTCAGACAGTTCTTCGATGGCAAACTTATTTCTTCAAGACCAGCTTGTCGATATCCCCGTAATTATCGTACGATGAGGTGATGACCTGCTCGCCGACGTTCAGACCTTCCAGAACTTCAAAGACCTCGGGGTTTTGCCGCCCGATTTTGATGTTCCTCTTGACTGCCGTTGTCCCCGATTTATCCAGCACGTAAACCCACTGACCACCCGTCTTCTGGTAAAATCCTCCCCGCTCCAATAACAGCGCGGTGGCTAAGTCTCCCAATTCCAAGCGGATATGCAGCGATTGGCCGCGCCGGATGCCTGATGGGGGAGTTCCTTCAAACTCCATATCTACCTCAAAACGCCCTTCCTTGACTTCGGGGTATACCTTCTTGATGATAAGGTGATAATCGTTGTTGGCGAAGGTAAACACGCCGCGCTGTCCGGGATTAATCCGCGAGATGTAATGTTCGTCCACCTGCACCCGGGCCTTGAACCCGTCCAGGACGTCAATTTGTCCCAATCGTTCCCCCCGGGATTTAGACTCACCGATTTCAGCATTCAGCGAGGTGAGCAATCCGGTTACCGGAGCTTTGAGAACGAGGTTTTCTAGATTATTCTTAACTAAGGCGAGATTGTTCTCCATTCTTTGGAGTGAGACTTCCAATTGTTCGATCTGAACATCCCTGAAAATCGAATCCTGAACCTGCGACTTCAAAGTCAGGTCAAGCTTGTTTTTCAAATATTCGTAATCATCCTTAACCTGCTCGTATTCACGCTGAGCGATCAGCTTTTTACCGTAAAGCGCTTCATAATCGTTATATGTGCGTTCTTTCAGCTTCAATTGGTAATCCAAATCCAATAGTTGCGCCTTTAAACTCAACTTGTTCTGTTCCATGGCCAGGCGGGTGTTGCGCAGGTTATTGCTCTGTTGAAATAGTTCAGCTTCACGGTACATGACGTCCAGCAGCATGTCCGTATTGGCTAATTTGAGAATTTTATCTCCCGCTGTGACCAGACTGCCGGATTCCAGAAAAAGGCTCTCGACTCTGCCGCCCTCGATCGCATCCAGATAGACGGTTTTCAGGGGTATAACCGTTCCCGTAACGGGAATAAATTCCTGGAATGGTCCGCTGCGAACAGTGGATATGGTGATGCGCTCCGTTTCAACATTCAGCTTTGAGCTGCGATCCCCGAATAAAATCGTCCAGAGCACCATAAAAATAAACAGAGCTGCCACCGACGTCCAGGCGATTCTTTTAAGCGTCCACTTCTTTTTCTCTATTTTCCGATCCATTCATTACCCCTGATTTTCGCCGCAAGGCGATAGTGATTCCGATCTTATTAAAGCAAGTTGAATGCCAATTCAATTTGTGCTTGAAAGGATCTCCGATTATTAATGGCGGTGTTCGCTGACGTTACAGTGAGTGTTCGCTGACGAACAGTCTTATCACGTCCTGAATAGGACCGGATGCCTTTTAAGTAAGAATTTACTTGTTAAAGCCATCCGTTTTGAATTAAATTTCCGGAATAGATTTTGTAGGTACTCTTTCTGGAGCATACCCGCTCAGGGAGCACTCAGGAATACCCTTAAAAGAAGGTCTGACGCAATGGTTAAAAGGGAAGGTAAAATCCTCATTATCGACGATAATGAGGATATCCTGTTGGCTGCCAGTCTTTTGCTCAAACAGCACTTCACCGTTGTCCATACAGAACAGAATCCCAAAACCCTTCCGAACCTGCTAAAAAATGAGAGTTATGACGTAATTTTATTGGACATGAACTTCACGCAGGACGTCACCAGCGGATCCGAGGGATTTTTCTGGCTGGAAAAAATCCTCTCGATCGACGCTTCCGTAGTGGTCATCCTGATAACGGCATACGGCGACGTGGAAATGGCGGTTCGCGCCATCAAGGAAGGCGCCCTGGACTTCGTGCTTAAACCCTGGCAGAATGAAAAACTCCTCGCTACCATTTCAGCCGCGTTGAACCTGCGCCATTCTCGCAAAGAGGTTGAAAAACTGCGCTCCCGCCAGCAGCAGCTCAGCTCGGATATCGACCAGCGTTTTCACGATATGGTTGCCGTATCACCCAATATGCTGGAAGTGTTCGGGTCGATTAAAAAGGTGGCGGCTACGGATGCAAACATCCTGATCGTGGGCGAGAACGGCACGGGCAAAGAGCTGGTGGCGCGGGCGCTGCACCGAGGTTCGCAGCGCTCTGGTGAAGTTTTTATCAGCGTGGATATGGGCGCCATCGCCGAGACGCTGTTCGAGAGTGAACTGTTCGGTTACATGAAGGGAGCTTTTACGGACGCCAAAGAGAGCCGTCCGGGGCGTTTTGAGGTGGCTTCGGGAGGAACACTGTTTTTGGATGAAATCGGCAATCTCCCCTTATATCTGCAAGCGAAGCTGCTCAGAGTCCTTGAGACTCGCCAGATCGTGCGATTGGGGTCAAGCAAACCGGTCGACGTGGACATCCGGTTGATCTGCGCTACCAACATGCCCATCTCCGATATGGTTGCCCGCAATGAATTCCGGCAGGACCTATTATACCGCATCAATACCGTTGAAATCAATCTCCCCCCTCTAAGGGCGCGGCAGGAAGATATCCCATTACTGGTTGAGCATTTCGCTGCCATCTATTCGAGAAAGTACAAAAAGGATATCACCGGGGTCAATGCGGCAGCATTGAAAAAATTGCAGAAATACCACTGGCCAGGAAATATCAGGGAACTGCAGCACGCCATCGAAAGAGCCGTCATCCTGACGGATTTGTCAACCTTGAGCCCCGGTGATTTTCTCTGTCCTGAACCAGGACAAGTATCCGAAGAAGCCGTATTCTTCGACAGTTACAACCTTGAATACGTCGAAAAAATGGTTATACGCCGGGCTCTGGCGAAGCATTCCGGCAACGTGACCCACGCCGCAGAGGAGCTGGGGTTGACTCGAATGTCCCTCTACAGAAGAATGGAACGATATGGTTTATAATGACTTCCGGTTCAACTGTTCGCTGCGTCTGCTCTTTATCAGCGCGACAATAATCCTGCTGTTCTATCTCGTTTATCAGACGAAACTGATTGCAACTCCCTTCGTCGTGGGATTGTTCACTATTATGCAGGTGATTTCGCTGTACCATTACATCGAAAAAACCAATCGGGATCTGGCTCGATTCCTGCAATCCATCAAATATTCGGATTTTTCGCAGTCTTTCACCAGTTCAGCCAAAGGCGCAACCTTCAGCGAATTGAATGCCTCCTTCAACGACGTCATCAAGGAATTTCAAAGGGCGCGTGCGGAAAAAGAGGAACACTATCGCTACCTGCAGACTGTAGTGCAACATATAGGGATCTGTCTGATCGTTTACCGGGAGGATGGGGAGATCGTTTTAATGAATGGAGCTGCGAAGCGGCTGCTGGGCGTTACGCAACTAAATCATCTGGATCAATTAAACGGCATCAGCGCCGATCTGACCCTGCGACTTCGTGAGATCAAGGCGGGCGAGAAAGCGCAATTGAAGCTCTTCAAAGATGAAAATCTGCTGCACCTCTCCATCTACGCCACCAAGTTCCGCATGCACCAGGAGAGCTTCACTCTGGTATCGTTGCAAAACATCCAACCCGAACTGGAAGAAAAAGAGATGGAAGCCTGGCAGAATCTGATCCGCGTGCTCACGCACGAAATCATGAATTCCATTACTCCCATCTCGTCGTTGGCTTCGACCGCCAACTCGCTGCTGGCACAGAAGTACGGTACTGACAACCAATCCATCCATGATGAAACCATCACTGACGTCAGTGAAGCCGTCCGGACCATCGAACGGCGCAGCAAAAACCTGATGAATTTCGTCGATGATTATCGCAAGCTGACGCGCATTCCCAGACCGAATTTTGAACTAATCTCCGTGCACGAACTGCTCATCCGGACTCGAAACCTGATGAAGGATCAACTTGAAAAGCAGAAGATCAAATGCCAGATACATATCGACCCCGAATCGCTCGAAATCACCGCTGACCCTACTCTGATAGAGCAGGTGCTGATCAATCTCTGCAAAAATGCTGCTGAAGCGCTGGTGGAAAAGCAGCAACCTGAAATTGAACTGTCCGCCAAAACAGATGGCCGCGGCAATCCGGTCATCCAGGTCATCGACAACGGGCCGGGCATCAGAGCCGACGTCATCGAGAAGATATTCATACCCTTCTTCACCACCAAAAAAGACGGCTCGGGAATTGGTTTGAGCTTATCTCGCCAGATCATGCGAGTGCACGGCGGGACTCTGAACGTCACCTCCCGCCCTGACCAGGAAACTGTTTTCACCTTACGGTTTTAAGGCGCCGCCCCCACCCACCCCCGCCCGGCCATAAATGACCGGGCTATACACAAAAAAGCCCCCTGAAGGAGACTCGAAGAGAACCTGAACCCCTGATTACCCAGATTTCCCTGATTCCGCTGATTATTTCGCGTCATTGCGAGGAATCCGTCAGCTGACGGATGACGAAGCAATCCGGTCGACAGGGGTACGAGATTGCTTCTACGCCTAAGGCGCACCGCAATGACTGCTTTTCTCGCGCCGCTCCCTATTTCACCACTACCACTTTCCTCGTTACCGCCTCTTCCACCGTTTCCAGCCTCACCAGATACACCCCCGAGGCATTGCCCGTGGCGTTCCAGCTGACGGTGTGATCTCCCGCAGACTGCTTGCCGGATACCAGCGTGGCGACTTTACTGCCTAAGATATTGTAGACCTCTAATGACACCTCCTGCTGCGTAGGCAGCGAGAACGAGATAAGCGAGATGGGATTGGGGGAATTGGACGTCTTCAGGGATCGGCAGGTCCTTTTCCAGCAGTGTTTCCAGGTAGCCCTTGATGGCATCCAGCGCCATCATCCTGGCTTCTTCAAAGGTATCCCCTTCGGTGGTCAAGCCGTTCAAGGCAGGGACATGAACAATGTACCCTCCTTCTTCAGCCGGTTCAAAGATTACGGTATAATTGTATTTCGTCATGCTCGTTCCCTAAGGCTTGGTATTCCTCCAAGATACGAAAAATACGCGGTAAAGTCAAGCGCCGAGACCAGATTTTAGAAGTTGCGTCAGGTCCTGAATGGAATGGAGACCTGACGCAGTATCTGTACACTCCGACAGTGTGTCATTCCGGACAGGGCGTTAGCCCGTGATCCGGAATCCAGGAATTAACGATCCAGCCGCAAGCGGTGGGGCACCCGAGCAGAGGCTTTCAGCCTCTTACCTTAAGAAAGCGAGCGGCGGAATCTTATTCCACCGATACGTGACTCCAAGATAAGCTTTTAAACGACAGATTGTGACGTGGTGAGGGGGGGGGAGGGGGGAAAAATAATTACCCCACAGGGGGTGTGGGGCACTCAGGCTATGGACGACGCTTTCCTCTATTCGACATGTATTTCCAAATGCTGTGATCAAGTATAGCACGCGGCAAACCCATTTTATCAGCGGCTAAGTCTAGGATCTCTCTTTTTTTGTAATAATCAACAGCATTTATTTTAGCTTCTTCAAAAAGCCTGTTCACGTGTGTATCGACAGCAGTGGTCTGTATTCCTACAAGTATTTTCAGATAGTCTACTGTCTTCGGGCCGATACCTCTCTGTTCGAGTAGGCGCGGCAAGTTCTCTTCTTTTCTGAGCCAAAGAGCGAGGTCGTCCTCCGTCTCAATGTGTTCAGTGAGCAGGAAGCGTATCAACGCAGTGACACGATTGGGTTTCTCATCATCCTTCCAATTCAGGATTGTTTTAGCCCCATTCATCTCAATCAGGTGCCAGAAACTTGAGGTTGTTACTGCTTCAGGGTAGGTGTTTAAAATCTTGCGGACTCTTGGTAAAACTACTGTGTTGTATTTTGTCCCAGCTTGGAGAATCGCGTCAGTGATTGTCGCACCCATGTGACCGTACTGACCATCGATTTCTTTGACGATTACAAAATCTTTTAAGCGATTAATGTAATCTACAAGAAGCATGGCATTATCGTTAACTTCCATCAAGGGTTCCTCCTGCGGTAACCTCAAGGTTTTGGTGGTTTCTGATAATTATTTGCATTCATCAATCCAAGCGAAATTTTTGGGGGCGCATCACAAATACCTTTGTATCTGCCAGCATTTTGCTTGATGACACATGCATCTGGTGTGCAGTCTAATGGATAACCGCATGTTACTAACGCGACCATGCATAGCTTATCAGACTGCGAGTTGCAAATTTTCTCGATCCCATTTGGTCCGAAAAAACAGATATTACACTGCCTAGTTTCGCACATGCGAGGGACAAAATCAAAAGTTACATCAAATTGTTCTGGATAGTACTTATTCATCTCAGATGGGTTATCTGCAAAATACTTCTTGTACATATCTCTCATTATCTCAGGAGTTCTTTTGCTTTTATCATCTTGCTTTCCTATAAGGCAATTTCGAAATATTTCATTGTTATTCCAGACATCGCCTGGTAATTCAATTTTGTTCAACTGGCTGATTGGACCTTTATTTTGATCCCCCCACCATTTTGCCGAATCACCATTTAAGGCTTTCGCTTTCCCAAAAAACTCGTTAAATTCTGGATTCTTTATATAGTCTCTTAGCGCACACCACAATCGTTTTGATTGAAATCGATTAAAATATCCATGGTGTTCAATATCGTTAATTGCTGTTATTGGTTCCTCTTTTATTTTTACTCCCCATTCTTGAGCCTTTCTAATGATGCCCTCTTCTTTCTTCTTAAATTCTTCGTTCTTTATTCTTCCAATGTCCATATATGTAAGACCATATAGAGAAACAGCTATCTTATTTATGTCTTTTCCGCAGTTTTCAATTATATGGTTAAAATATTGCGTAAAATTCCGCCCAAAATTTTCCAAAATTACTAGCGTCCGTAACATGCAGGATAGATCTGATGCCATATATCTCGAACTAAATGGGCTCCTCGCTGTTTCAAATGGGTAAAGAGAATTTAAGTTTACCTGCGATGAGATAGATCATGGTGATGAAGTATTCGACGGTGCGATAGCCACGAGCTTTTGTTCGCGCTGCCTGCACCAAGCTGTTAATTCCTTCTA
>JAPKYS010000036.1 GCA_026394195.1 bacterium
CTTCTTGCTACAGGCAAACCCAAAAAAGTCGCTTTGATCGCCTGTATGCGGAAACTTATTGTCATTCTGAATGCCATTGCCCGGGATTATCGACTAAACAATCCCATCACCATCTAACTTTTTGTAAAAGACAGTTGCTACACGGCGTTTTCATCAGCGAAATCAGCGCAATCAGGGGAATCAGCGGATCAGACAATTATTTCGCGTGGAGGCTGGGTTGTCCTCAACCCAGCACAAGTTACGGGGTGGAGTTCCTCCCCGCCTCCGCTCCGGTGATGCGTGAGGGTGACCCCATCAGGTCGCCCTGTTTGTTTCTATCTGAACCGCTTCAGGCGCAGGGAATTGGTCACTACGGAGACGGAGGACATCGCCATGGCTGCCGCAGCGATAGTGGGTGAAAGAAATTTGCCGGTCAGAGGGTAGAGCGCTCCAGCCGCGATGGGGATGCTGATTACGTTGTAGATAAACGCCCAGAAGAAATTCTGGTAAATGGTCCGCAGGGTGCGCCGCGACATGCGGATGGCGCTGACGACCGCCGGTAAATCGCTGGATAGCAGGGTAATATCCGCCGCTTCGATGGCGATATCGGTTCCGGAACCCATGGCGATGCCGACGTCCGCCTGTGCCAATGCCGGAGCGTCATTCAAGCCGTCGCCGACCATGGCGACTCGTCTGCCGCCGTCCTGTAATTTCTTGATCTGCGCCGCCTTTTCCGTGGGCAGCACTCCGGCGATGACCTCGCTGATTCCGACCTGTTCGGCCACCTTCCGCGCCGAGACCTCCGTATCACCAGTCAGCATCACCACATCCAACCCCAGGTTCCGCAGCCCCGCAACCGCTATTTTGGAATGCTCCTTGATGGGATCGGAAGCTGGGAGCGTCCCGGCAAAGTGTTCACCGATGGCGCAGTACAGGGTGGTTCGGCTATCGGTTCCACCCTGAACGGAAGAATCATCATGCAAAGGAACCTCGATGCCGTGTTCGCGCAGGTAGGCGAGATTTCCAACCCGCACCAGTGAGCCGGATACCATCCCGGAGGCGCCTCTGCCGGGATCGTACTGGAAATGATCCACCGGCAGCAAGGGTAGATTCATTTCCGCCGCTCGGCGCACCACGGCTTCCCCCAAGGGGTGTTCAGACAGTTTTTCCACCGATGCCGCCAGTTGCAGCAACGTTCTCTCATCGTAAGCAGCTTCCGGGGAGACGGCGATAATCTGCGGTTTGCCTGCGGTGATTGTGCCGGTTTTATCCAGAACTACCGTGTCCAATTTGCGCATTTTCTCCAACCCTTCCCCACCCCGGATCAGAATACCGAGTTCGGCTCCGCGGCCAGACCCGACCATGATGGCGGTCGGCGTCGCCAGCCCTAAAGCGCAGGGGCAGGCGATGATGAGCACGGCGATGAACGCCGTCAGGGCGTGCGCCAGCGCCGGTGGCGGACCCCAGATCAGCCAGATGGCAGCAGCGATCAAAGCCAGTGCCAGCACCGTGGGAACGAAGACCGAAGCGATCTTATCGGCGGTGCGTTGAATGGGCGCCTTGCTGGTCATGGCTTCATCCACCCGGCGGATGATCTGCGCCAAAACGGTATCCTGGCCGGTTCTGGTCACCTGAAAGTTCAACGATCCCAGGCGGTTGACCGTCGCTCCGAAAACCGGGTCACCAATCTCCTTTCCTACCGGCAAGGGTTCTCCGGTCAGCATCGATTCATCGATGCTGGAACGCCCCGAAATGACCATACCGTCGACAGGAATGCGCTCGCCGGGGCGGACGACCACTACGTCGCCGACGCTCAGATTTGCCGCATTAATTTCGATTTCCACTCCGTCGCGAAGCACTAGCGCCGTCTGCGGAGCCAGCTTCAGCAGCCGGGTAATCGCCTGGGAGGCTCGTCCCTTGGCACGCGCTTCCAGCATCCTCCCCAGCAGGATCAGCGTGATGATCATGGCAGCAGTATCGAAGTAGACCATCTGATGGCTGCCGCTAACTACGGTGAGGTTGGGGAACAGAGTAAGCGCCGTGCTGTAAATGAAAGCCGCTCCAGTACCCAATGCCACCAGGGTGTTCATGTCTGCCGAGCCGTGCCGTGCGGTCTTAAAAGCGCTGGTAAAAAAACCTCTGCCGGCGAACAGGAGTACGGGTAAAGTGAAAAAGAGCTGTAAAAGCGCGCTGATCTTTACCGGTATGTGCGCGATCAGCGGAAGACTGTGTCCAAACATGGACAAGACGAAAACCGGCGCTGTCAGCAGCGCCGCTATGATGAAGCGGTGGGTGTAATCCTTTATTTCTTCAGCGCGGTAGTCGGGGTGTTGACCAGTGGACTCTACGGTTTCCCGGTATTCCTGCGCGTCGTAGCCGCTCTTTTGTACCGCTGCAATCAAACCATGCAACGGCACGGCGGCGATGGATTTCACTCGAGCTCGATTGTTGGCGAGGTTCACCGAAGCTTCCAACACGCCGGGGACCTTCAGCAGTGCCTGTTCCACCCGGTTCACGCAGGAGGCGCAGGACATCCCGCCGATCAGCAGGGTCGTTTCATGGAAGGCGATCTCATAACCGGTACTTTCGACCGCGGTCGTAATATCCCGGGCGGAAGCTTTGGTGCTGTCGAAGCGAATTCCCGCCTGCTGAGTGGCGTAGTTCACCGAGGCGGAATCCACTCCGGGGGTCTGGTTGAGCTTCTTTTCGATGCGCTGCGCGCAGGAGGCGCAACTCATCCCCTTCAAATCGCAGGTAAGGCTGGTGGGGTGAGTTGCCTTATCAGAGTCCGTCGCCAACTCTGCCGGATCGTTTTCCGTTTTTCTATCGTTTGAGTTCATGCTCGTTTTTGCTACAGGAGTTATCCTGAATATAATACGTAAGATAAATGCCACTCAGCCGTCAGGTTGTGAGAACCGCTCAGAGTATCTCAGAAAAATCTTGATTTTTGCAGGTCAGAGTTTTAAAATAGTGTTGTTCGTTCAGCACCATCGCTGCAACTTATAGTTGTAGCCCCGCCATTCCCAATTTGTTCCTTGGGATGGAAGGGCGTATCACCCCACCTTCCCTTTAACGCTCTGAAAAAAATTCATTGACATCGCCCTGGTAATTTATTATATTATGTAGATGTAGAAAAAGCCACCGTAACTCAGTCGGTAGAGTAGCTGATTCGTAATCAGCCTGTCGGAGGTTCGATTCCTCTCGGTGGCTCAAGTTCAGCCCGCTTCGTCAGCGAAGGGGCTGTCTCGTATTAACCTTAGGATCAGCGCAGCGCGCCTATGCAACCAGTGATTGTCATCGGAGCCGGGCCATCGGGATTGGCGGCGGCTTATGAGTTAGCCACCCATTCCGTGCCCGTAGTCGTAGTGGAACTGCTGGATCAGGTCGGGGGGCTTTCCCGCACCATCCGGAAGAACGGCGCGCGCTTTGACGTCGGCCCGCACCGCTTTTTCACCAAGAACATGGAAGTCCATCAGCTCTGGAGCGACCTGCTCAAGGAAGACCTGCTCTCTGTCCCCCGCTTGACCCGCATCTACTACAAGAGCAAATTCTTCTACTATCCGATCTCTCCGATGAACGCTCTGTTCGGAATGGGACCCCTGTCCGCGGCGAACGTGATCGCCAGTTATATGGCGGTGCGCATCCGGCAGAAGCTGTCGCCCAGAGAACCGGTCAACTTCGAAGACTGGGTGGTCAACCAGTTCGGGCGGCAGCTGTTCGAGATCTTCTTCAAGACCTACACCGAAAAGGTTTGGGGCATCCCCTGCACCCAGATCGGCGCGGATTGGGCGGGACAGCGCATCAAAGGTCTGTCGCTCTGGACCGCTGTAGTCGACGCTGTCTTCAAACCTAAGAATAAGAGCATCAAGACGCTGGTGGATGAATTCGTCTTCCCGCGCCTCGGAGCAGGGATGTTTTACGAGCAGATGGCGAAAGCGATCGAAGGCAACGGGGGCAAGATCCTGTTAGGGCGCGAGGCGGTCAATTTCCGGCACGAAGGTGGAAAAGTCCGATCCGTCATCGTCAAAGACAGTAACGGAGCTACCGAAGAGATCGAAGGATCAGCCTTTCTGGTCAGTTCGCCGCTGACCGACGGCATCCAGGGGTTCAATCCAGTCCCACCCAATGAGGTATTGGAAGCGGCGCGCGGCTTGCGCTACCGGGCGCATGTCGGGGTGGATATCGACGTGGAAGGAAATCCCTTCCCCGACAACTGGATCTACGTCCACGCCAGGGAAGTGGTACTGGCGCGCATCGCCAACTACCGCAATTTTTCCAAGGATATGGCCAGCAACTCTTCTACCAGCCCGCTGACAGTGGAATACTTCTGCTTCAAAGGGGATTCCATTTGGAAACAGAGCGACGAGGCTTTGATCGAACTGGCGAAAGTGGAACTGCAGCGCATGAAGGTGCTGAAACCCGAGCAGGTGCAGTTTGGCTTTGTGGTGCGGAACGAAAAAGCCTACCCGGTTATCGAATTAGGCTATGAAAAGAAGATGGATATGCTCAAAAAGTACATCGCCACCTTCGACAACTTTCAACCCATCGGTAGATGCGGGATGTTCAAGTACAACAACCAGGATCATGCCATAGCTACCGGGCTGCTGGCGGCGCGGAATGTCTTAGGAGGCAATTTCGACGTCTGGTCAGTCAACATCGACGCCGAATACCACGAATCCGGCGAGGTACCGCCCACCAAGCAGTCGCACTAACTGCTTATATATACTAATCCTTAATCCTACTGATCTGTGTGATGAACGAGAATCGCTGGTGTTATTATCTTATCCTGTTGGGCGTGTTATTATGCGCCATAGTTTGGCTAAATTGGTGGGAACCCGAAAACGATGAGATCGAACATTTTCATGCCGCCTGGCTGATGCACCAGGGGCAGGTCCCTTTTCGTGATTTTTACGAGCACCACTCGCCAATATTCTGGGTGGCTATTGGGACTTATTATCGACTATTCGGGGAAAATTTCGGCGTGATACCCGTTTGTCGAGCCGTGATGATTCTGATATTTGCCTTAACCTCATTTTTCATCCTTAACATTCTTCGATTCTATACCCGGTCCCCTGGTGGGTACCTGGCTGCTTTTGGCTTTCCGCTATTAAACCTCGGGTTATTTCACGCCAGTTTATTTGTGCGCAGCGATCCCGTTATTCTCTGTCTCCTGACGCTGGCTCTGTGGATTGCCATTCCGATCACTAAAGCGGATCGATGGAAATCCCCGGAGATAAAGCGGTTAATCCTGGTTTTTATTTGTCTGAGTGGCGCGCTGAGCTTTTCACCACGCGCCGGAATACCCGTCGCTGCATTGTTCATAACCCTCGCAGTGATGGGCTGGCGATCGATGGATAAGGCGCGTTTATCAACGATCATTTTCATCGGCGGTATTATGATCATTCTCCCCACGGCGCTGCTTGCCTGGTATTATGGAATAGACCAATTCCTGTTCTGGGTTTACCGCTACAGCGCTACACTTCGCCCCCGGTTCTCACCGATACCAACTCTTATCAAATTGATCGTTTCCGCCTTCCCGTTATGGATTCTGGCTCTCTATGCCATATTTCATATTCTGAGCGATCAAACATTGAGGCGATCTCGCGGATTAATTCTGATCATTATTATGGCAATCGTTAATTTTTGGGGGCTCTGGGCCAGCACCAAGCCTTACATGCAGCACTTCCTGATGACGATTCCTTTCTGGGGATTGCTGGCGGGAATTGGATATGAACCCTTAAAAGAACTGCTTAGAGTCCGCTTCAAATTGCCGAATTGGAATTGGGCTTTCATACTGCTCGGTGTGGGTATCCTCTTCACAGGCGGGAAACAATTACGAAGTTTAAATTCGGGCGGCCTGGAAACCCGCCAATCTTGGACTACCCGAGCCGAATGGCTGATCGATAAAGCCGGTCCGCAGGGGACAGCAGCAACCGGAACGGCATACAATCAACCGATCTTTCTTGACAATGCCTTCTATTATTGGTTCCCTGGTCGGAAGGCGTCATCTCTTATCCGTTGCAGGGCTCTTCATTTCACACCTTATACACTGGAAAATCTCCGGAAAGAAGGTCCGACACTGCTGCATGACTCCTTCGCCGAAGCGTGGGGAATCTCCGACGACGCAGCCTACCAGGCCTGGTTGAGCACCAACTACCAATCCACTCCTTTTCCGGGTTACTGGATCATTAATGATAATCAGTGACTAATTTCAACCTCTATTCTGGATCACACCCTATCAGGCATCCGGAATGACAAACTTTTTTTGTCAGCGGAATCAGTGACATCAGTGTAATCAGCGGTGCAGACGAAAAAAGAATGGTGCTCACCATGAGATACTACTCCATCCTCCTCTTCCTCCTGCTACCCCTAACAGCCTTCGCACAGGATTTCCAGTTCCAGCTCGACCCCGACGCCTTCCCTGTCACGATCAACAACTGGCAGCCCTTCCAACCCTGGGCGGGTGGGATGGATTACTCGACGCCAGAATTGTGTGATTTAGATAACGATGGAGACTTAGACTTTTTTTGCGGGGACTACTGCGGCTATGTAAAATATTTTAAAAATATCGGCACAACAACACATCCGAATTTTATATTTATCACAGATTTTCTAGATTCGTTACACAGCGCAGGTCTTCCTGAACATGGATATTCTCATGTAGATTTTGCAGATATAGATGGTGATGGAGATAAGGATGCGCTTGTGAGTTATAGCCGGGTTTTACTTTTTCATAATATTGGCACAAGTATGCAACCTTTATTTAGTATTAATCCTGATACCTTGCATGATACAAATGGCAATCAAATCATCAGCATGCATGCAACCTTAGTAGACATCAATAACGATGGTAAGGTCGATCTTTTTGCGGGTCATTACAATGGTTACATTCAATATTACCAAAATGTTGGAACCTCAGCAAATTACTCGTTTCAATTGATAAGTTCAAACTGGCTTAATACCATTGTCAGCGGAGAATATGCTGATCCTTGCTTTGCCGACCTCGATTCCGATGGCGACCTGGACCTGTTGGTCGGCACGGGCGACGGCACGATTTACTACTACCGCAACGACGGCACGCCGCAAAACCCGCAGATGACCTACGTGACCAACAACTATTTCAGCATTGACGTGGGAGCTGATGCTTCCCCCGAATTAGCCGACATAGACGGCGATGGGGATCTGGATCTGTTTGTGGGGAGGTCACATTGGACGGCGGGCGGAGGCCCCGGAGATGTTTACTTCTATCTGAATGTCGGCACTGCCCAAATTCCAATATTTCACTTGGTCACCACCAATTATCTAACTTGGAATTGTGGAATTATGGCAAAACCAAGTTTAATTGACATTGATGACGACGGTGACCTTGACCTGATATCCAGCACAGATTTCTACTTAACGCTATACCGTAACCAAGGAACCCTCGCCAATCCTCATTTCGTTTGGGAAACGGACAACTTCTGCAACATTAGCACACCCGGAGCTTGTGAACCCTGGTTCGCGGACATGGACGCTGATGGGGATTATGACCTTTTCATCGGACCTGGAGCTATCCCCGGACCGCCGGGGCTATACTTCTTCCGCAATCAAGGTTCGCCGCAAACGCCCAATTTCGTCTTAGAATCGACCAATCTGGTTCCCGGTTATTTTACTCAAGGGTCAGTGTGTTTAAATCCCTGTACGGCGGACATCGATGCAGATGGTGACCAAGATTTGTTCGTGAAGGACAATTTGGGATGTTGTTATTTTTTCCGTAACGTTGGCACACCTACGAATTTCCAATTTCAGTACGTCACCTCCAATTGGCAGAACTTCACTGGACCCTACTATTATATGAATTTTTATGATATTGATGGTGATGGCGATCTGGATCTTTTTAAATACCATGAGGTCACTATCTACTATCCCTGGGATAAAAATCTTCGTTTCTACCGCAATATCGGTACGCCTCAGAATGCGAATATGCGGTTTGAAATTGGGGATATGTTTCCGGAGTTAATGATTTGGAGCGCGTGTCCCTATGTCATAGATATGGATCAGGACGGAGATGGTGATCTATTTGTGGGAGATCAATGGGGCGGCATCCGCTATTTCAAGAACGTCACCGGAGATACCACCGCGGTGCTGCATCCGGACAAAGTGCCTATCCCTCCCCCACGCAGAACCATTTTATCTGTCAGCAACAATCCCTCCAATCCCGTCTCGCTTATCTCCTTTTCGCTGCCCTCGCCGCAGGAGGTGTCGCTCTCGGTTTACAACATCCTGGGCAGCAAAGTCGCCACGCTGGTATCTGGCAAGCAGTCCGCCGGAGACCACACCGTCAGCTGGAACGCCACGGGCAATGCCTCGGGGGTGTATCTGGTTCAATTGCTTACACCACAGGAGGCGGTAACGAGGAAAGTGGTGGTGGTGAAGTAATTACGAATTGGGAATTACGAATTACGAATGAATCAACCCTGGCATCCGGCATGTATTTCTGCCGTATCACCGCGGAAGGCTTGGAACGCGATGGTAAATTTAACAGTGTCGGGAAGATGCTGTTGTTGAAATAATAACGCGAGATGTAGGGGCGTTTAATTAAACGCCCTGTTTTTTTTTGAGCCCCGTCCTTTCACTTAGTGACCACTTCGTGGCAGGGCGGGGCGATGATGGTGGTGGCAAAATGAATTCCCGCCTGTTGTAGCACCCACAAATAAAAGCGGCTTCCATCTTATTTTGGAAGCCGCTGGCCGTGCCACCCCCCAGAATTGAACTGGGGACACCCGCCTTTTCAGGGCGATGCTCTACCGACTGAGCTAGAGTGGCACTCGATTCAAGATAGGAATTATAAGAAGATTTTTGGCGAAAGTCAAGCTATTTTTTGTTTTCGTGCGGTTTAAAAACTAAGAACCACCCGTTTGGGGGCTCGATGAAAAGTCTTCACGGAAGTTCACTCCGGGAAGCCGAAAGTCCTCCTGCCGCTGAGTCAGCCCCAGTCCATCGAAATATTCCATGAGGTGCACAGCGATACGGCGAGGGCAGTTCAATGCTTCACGCAGCTGCGCCATGCTCTTCGCTTCGCCCGAGGATAGTTCCCGGAAAATGATCGTCCAGGCTTCTTCCGCACGCCTTAGCGCCCAGGGAGTACCGTCCGCCATGCGCACGACGCGACCCTGTTGCGTCATGATGCTTAAAACGCGGGATAGTTCGGGCTCGCTGAGGTTCAATTCCTTGCGAAGAACGTCAAGGCTGGGCGGGTTGAACTCCGCTGTCACCAGCAATGCCTCGATACGGCGGCTTAAGTCATCAGTTGAAGTATCCAGTTGAATGGCGTGCGACCGGGAGCGCAAATACCCTTTCTCCAGCAGCAGATCAGACTCCAGTAGCTCTGCAACGGCTCGCTCGATCACCGCAAGGAAAAAATCCTTTCCCAATGCCGAACCCAGCGCTGCCGGTTTGATTCCCAAGAGTTGCGGATGCTGCCGGTGATAACCTGCCACCGCTGCCAAAACGCTCCCCCTGACGTGTTCGAATGCCTGCAATATCAGCAGCCGTCCGCTTTCTGACGAACCAATCTGAATGATCATTTTACCCTCGGAGAGGCGCGAGATCAACTGTTCAAGCCGGTCGGATGGCGCTCCGAGGAACCCGCGGGCCGTGGATAGTGAAAGACCTGTCGTTCCAGTACTCTGAATACGCAGGAAGAGGGCGCTCTCATCATCTTTCGCTGTGGCCAGATTATCCAGAGCTGCCAGCGTTTCCGGATCGTGACGTCGCTTACGCGCAGGCAGCGGGTCGAGAACTCGACCGCCGCCCAGAGTTTCCAGCGGTGAATATCGCCTGATTACGAAGCGGTCATGGCGCGTTGCCAGGATTTTCGATTCCAGCACCAGTTGAGCCAGCGCCGTTTCCCCTGGAGCCATCCCATCGACACCCAGGAGAATCACTCTGCCGATGACTTCTGAGGTCCCCAGATGCAAGTGAACCCGATCGCGGTTTTTTAGCGGCGATGCATCCGGAAGGCTTTGAATTTCCACGTCCAGAAGATCGGTCGGCTGGAAAATCCCTTTTTCGCAGAGCCAATCGCCGCGTCGTATTTCTGCGACGTCCGCTCCTATGACGTTCAGCGCGGCGCGATCCCCGACATATAGTTCATTACGATTCAAGCCATGGCTCTGCAAGCCGCGTACCCGCACTTCCTGATCCTGCGGCATTATGACCAACTGATCACCATCCCTGACACAGCCTCCCAGAATGGTTCCGGTGACCACGGTTCCATGCCCTTTGAGCGAAAAAGCCCGGTCGACCGGCAGACGAAATACCCCGCTATCGTAGCGGGGCGGGAGGTCTTCTGAAAATTTCAGGATCGCGGCTCTTAGTTCCTCGATTCCCTCTCTGTTGATGGAATCACAGCGAAAGAAGGCGGCGTCTTGGTATACGGGCGGGAGGGCGTTCCTGACGTCCTCCTCCACCAGATCCACCCAATCCTTCGACAGTCCGGCTGTCTTGGTCAGTACAACCAGGAGTCGCGGAACCCCCAGCAATCCCAGGATGGCGACGTGCTCGCGGCTCTGCGGCATTACGCCGTCATCGGCGGCGACGACGAAGAGCCCCAGATCGACGGTGCTGACGCCGGCGACCATGGTTTTAATGAAGCGCTCATGCCCCGGTACGTCAATGATGGTTACGCGGTCGCCGAGGAAGGCAAAACCTAACTCAATGGTGATGCCCCGCCGCTGCTCCTCTGCGAGGCGATCCGTTTCCATACCGGTCAAGGCTCGCACCAGTGAGGTCTTGCCATGATCGATGTGCCCGGCAGTGGCAATGACGAGATGTCGTTGAGGTTGAGCAGGCATTAAAATTCAGGCTCCACGCGCCCCGCCCAGAAATCACCCTTCAGGATTCCCCAGGGGCGTCCTATGAGTTCCCATCCCTGGAAGGGGCAGTTGCGTCCTTTGCTGTAGAATTGGTTCGCGTCGACTGTCCAGGTTTCCTCGGGATGAAAGACGGTCAGTTCCACCAAACCGCCTGCTTCGATCACCGGAACGGGCAGACCAACGGCTTGCCGCGGTCCGTGACAGAACAATTCAATCAAATGCCCGGGTGCAAGCAGACCGGCACGCACGCCGCGGTCCCAGAGTAATCCCAAGGCTGTTTCCATGCCGAGGGCTCCAAAAGCGGCTTCGTCATAGGGGACGTCTTTATCTTCGCAGGTGTGGGGAGCGTGATCGGTGGCAATGCAGGTGATCGCACGTCTTGACAGGCCTTCCCAGAGCGCCTTGCGATCCGATTCACTGCGCAAGGGCGGTTTCATCTTCGTCGAAGTGTCATATCCGACCACGGCTTCATCCGTGAGCAGCAGGTGATGCGGTGTCACTTCGGCAGTCACTTTGACGCCGCGCTTGAGAGACATTTCCAGCGCCTCCAACGCTCCCGCGGTGCTGACGTGCGCCAGGTGGAGACGACCGCCAGTATATTCCGCCAGCATCAAATCCCTGACGGTGGCGACGTCTTCAGAAAGACTGGGTATTCCAGGCAGTCCGAGGCGTGTAGAGACTTCACTTTCGTGCATGGCGCCCTTGCCGGTCAGGCTCAGGTCTTCGGCATGAGTTATGATCGGAGCGCCGGTCAAACGGCTGTATTCCAGCGCGCGGCGCATCAATTCGCTGCTGCTGACGGGCGCCCCGTCATCGCTGAAGGCAATCGCGCCGGCTTGATGCAGCTCCATCATGTCGGTGAGTTCCTGGCTCTTGCGTTCGCGAGTCACAGCAGCCACTGGATAGACCGCCACCGGAAAAGATGCTGCTTGCTCAATGACCCAGCGGATCAATCCTGCATGGTCGAGAGCGGGTTTGGTGTTGGGCATGCAGGCCACGGCGGAAAATCCCCCGGCAGCAGCAGCCTCCTGTCCGGTACGGATGGTTTCTGCGTCTTCGAAGCCGGGTTCCCGAAGGTGAACGTGCAGATCGAAAAAGCCGGGACAGACAATGGCTCCATTCAAATCCCAGATTTTCGTTCCGCTCATTTTGGAATCTATTTCAGCAATTTTGCCGTTTTCAATCAAAAGAGACGTGGTTCTGTCCAATTTTTTGGCCGGATCGATGAGGCGGGCATTTTTCAGCAGTAATTTCTTGGGCAGGTGGATCGTTTCCATAAGCAACCTCTCTTTATACCATAACTTCGGGAGTAGATAACAGAACCAGGACCGCCATACGAACCGCTACGCCATTGGTGACCTGGTCCAGGATAACCGATGCGCCGCTGTCGGCGACCGCGCTTTCGATTTCAACCCCGCGATTCATGGGGCCGGGATGCAAAATGACGGGGGTCTTGCGAGCCTTTTCCAGTCGCTTCAGCGTGATTCCGAAGGTCATGGCGTATTCTCTTAAGGATGGCAGCAATCCGGCCTCCTGGCGTTCCAATTGTAGTCGCAGAATATTCAACGCATCCGCCCAGGCAATGGCTTCGTCGACCTTGTAACAGACCTTGACGCCCAGCGCATCGACGCCCCGCGGCATGAGCGTGGGTGGGGCGCAGACCATGACCTCGGCTCCTAAAGCCTTCAAACCATACAGGTTGGACTTAGCCACTCGACTGTGAGCAACGTCTCCGATAATCGCCACTTTCAATCCCTTGATATCGCCGAACTTCTGGCGCAGAGTCAACAAGTCCAGAAGACCCTGGGTGGGGTGTTCGTGAGCGCCATCTCCGGCGTTGATGACCACCGATCTCAGCCGTTCCGCCAGATAGCGCGCCGCTCCGGCGCTCTGATGCCGGATGACCACGACGTCGATGCGCATCGCTTCGATATTGCGGGCGGTGTCCAACAGTGTCTCCCCCTTCGACACGCTGGAACCTGTCTTGCTGAAATTCATGATATCGGCAGAAAGCCGCTTCTCAGCCAGCTCGAAGGAGAGACGCGTGCGGGTGGAGGCTTCGAAGAAAAGGTTGACAACGGTGACACCGCGTAGAGTCGGCACTTTTTTGATGGGGCGGTCCAGCACTTCTTTTAAGGTCTCAGCGGTATCCAAGAAGTAGTTGATTTCTTCGGCGGACATCCCCTCTAAACCCAGCAGATGCCGCGAGGATAGCTGTCGATCCTGGCTGCGATCAGACGACATGAGTCCGATCCTCCTCCTGTGTTTCATCGCTTTCCACCAAGAGGATGGCGTCCTCACCGTCGCTTTCAGTCATGCGGACGCGCACCTCTTCACCAATTGACGTGGGTACGTTTTTCCCGACGAAATCCGCCCGGATGGGCAGCTCACGGTGACCTCGATCCACCAGGACTACCAGTTGGATTCGGGCGGCGCGGCCCAGATCCATCAAGGCGTCCATGGCGGCACGCACGGTACGGCCGGTGTAAATAACGTCGTCGACCAGGATAATGTTCTTCTCATCGACGTCGAAATCGATTTGGGTCACCTGCACCTGAGGCCGGCGGAATTTAAGGCGGAAGTCGTCACGGTATAGGGTCACGTCCAGCACACCGCTGGGGACGTCGCCGCCTTCAATTTCCTTGATCAAGGTGCGCAGCCGTTGAGCAATGTGCACCCCGCGGGTGCGCATGCCCACCAATGCCAGGTTCTCCAAACCCCGATTGCGTTCAATGATTTCGTGCGCTAACCGAGTCAGGGTGCGGCGTACTCCCTCAGCATCCGCCAGTTTTGCTTTTACGCGAAAATTCACAGTGATCTCCTATCATGAAAAACCCCAGCTCGCGGGCCGGGGGTAGGTTGCTGCACCCTTGCCGACCTCGCCGGATCTGGTTAAAGGGTAAATTTTTGGGATTGATTCTCGATTTCGCCTTTCACGCTGGATAGCGCGATAATGTTCCTCTCAAATAGTACTATTTTTATTTATTTTCAGAGCGGCATCCCAGTTAGGTCAGGTCCTCACAAAATGCGGTATCACAAAGGGGATTTCCAGCGAAAACTCAACGATGCCCGCCATGGCGCCATCTTCAAACCAGGGGGTTTGATAGATCAGCTTCTTGACGCCGTTCTTTTCTATCGTGTAGCTATTGAGCGCCGGATGCGCCAGCATGTCAACGACTTTGCTGCGGGAAGGTTCCGGGTGACAGTCGATGAGATTTTGACCGATCAACGCTTTACCGCCATCTTTCTGAAAAATTTCGGCGGCTTTGTCGTTCATTTCGATGATGATGCCATGCTTGTCGCAGACGGTGATGGCGACCGGATTGCCTTGCAGCCAGGGGACGATGGTCATGGGAATTGGTATTTTGATTTGGAGTCCAACGTTCGATGCAAAAAGTTTCAATTGACTTTGGGGAACGGATCAACTATCTTAAGGTTATAAGTTCAGCACGAAAAATCGTTCCCATAAATTATGCCTGGCCGCATCCCTCCCGAAATCGTTGATCGCATCCGCGAAGGCACCGACATTGTCGAATTGATATCCGGCTACGTCCGCCTGGAGCGCAAGGGAGTAAACTACTTCGGGCTCTGCCCCTTCCACCCAGAGAAAACGCCCTCATTTTCAGTTCACCCCGCCAAAGGCATCTTCCACTGTTTCGGCTGCGGTATCGGCGGAAACTCCATTACATTTCTGCAGCTTCATGACAAACTCAGTTTTGCTGAGGCTGCCCGCGAGTTAGCTCGCCGCACTGGGATTCACATCCCTGAAGAAAAATCCACTGAGCGTCCGGAAAAATATGACGCTCTGTACAAAGCCAATCAATTTGCGGCTGAACTTTTCAGCAAATGGCTCTGGGAAAACCGGGGAGATGAATTCGACCGGGCGCGCGCTTACCTGCAACAGCGCGGCATCAGCAACGATCTGGCGAAGTTATTCAAAATCGGCTACTCACAGGATCGCTGGGACGGATTGATTCAAGCCATTCGCCGAGACAAGCCAGGTATTTTGGAGCGCGATTTTCTGGATGCAGGGCTGTTGCTGCGTAAGGAGGGTGGCGCGTACGACCGTTTCCGCGGACGGCTGATCTTCCCGATTCACAACCTCTCCGGCAAAGTGGTTGCCTTCGGCGGCAGAGCCATGCAAGCAGAAACTGAAGGAGCCAAGTATATCAATTCGCCGCAAACGCCCATCTACAATAAGAGTGGTATTTTATACGGTTTACACCTGGCGGTTGATCAGATCAAAAGGCGAGGTGAATGCCTGATTGTAGAAGGCTACACCGATCTGATTCGGCTGCACGAAGGAGGGTTCGCTCACGCGGTAGCCACGTCCGGCACGGCATTGACGCGGGAACAGGCGAGCCTGCTGCGGCGTTTTTGCAACAAGGTGGTGCTGGTCTACGATGGCGATGCCGCTGGATCACACGCTTCACTGCGCGGCGGCGACGTCCTGGTGTCGGCGGGACTGAACGTGAAGGTGGTTGGATTGCCACCTGAACATGACCCGGATAGCTTTATCAAAGAAAACGGCCCGGGAGCCTTCGCGGAACTGGTCGAGAACGCCACCGATTTAATCAGCTATCGTATTGAACTTTACCGCCGGGAAGGGCGATTGACGGATGCCCCATCCCGCACCGCGGTCGCGCGCGAACTTCTGGCTTCACTGATCGTCATTCCGGACCCGATCCAGCGCGAAATTCAGGCTCAGGAAGCCGCCGCCAAGATGGGCTTATCCGCAGAGACGGTATTGCGGGAATTAGCCCGGATGCGCGTACCGAGTCGCTCTCAATCCGAAACTGCCGGGAATGGGGCTAAACCCGGCGAATCTCTTACAGCGCTGCCCGTTAAAGAAAAAGGGTTGTTGGAAGCCCTGATACGCTGGCCGGAACTGCGTGAAGCTGTATTTTTGGAACTGCCGGCGCAGGAATTTCAGGGAACTTTATCCCGACGCCTTGCAGCCAAATTAGAGGATGCCTGGTCCAAAGGTGAGAAGCCAACCGGTGAAGCCTTGATCGACGAGGATACTCCCATTGAAGACGTTAGTTTCATATCGTGGGCGCTTTCCCAGACTGAATCGTTGACCGATCCCGGCGTTGATGCTCAAGCCAAGCGGCGGTACGATGATTACATCACCGCTCAGGATTGTCTAAAAGACCTGCTGATTGCTCTGATGGACCAGCAATTGCAGAAACTCAAACTAAAAATTAACGCCGAGCCGGATGAAACCGCTCAAATTACACTCTTAAAAGAGCTCCAGGACCAGGAAGGGCAGAAGTTAGCCATCAAGAAGAAGGTCTTCTGGCCGATCCCGCCTCACCCCAGCCTGGAAGCTCCGGGGGAACGGGCCTCCAAGAAGAGCCCGACTCGCTCCAGGCAGACGGATTTTTAAAGGAAGGTAATATGAATCGACCGAAAATACGCTCAACGACTATCGTCGCCATCCGCCTCAAGGGTAAAGCCGCCATAGCTGGGGACGGGCAGATTACTTACGGTGAAATAATCCTCAAGCACGGCGGCAAAAAAATTCGCCGCATGTCAGGCGGTAAGGTTCTGGCAGGGTTCGCCGGAGCCGCCGCGGATGCTCTGACTCTGTTCGATAAGTTCGACGGCTACCTGGAAGCCCACCCCGACGATCTCCGCCGGGCTGCGGTCGAGCTCGCCAAGGAATGGCGCACCGATAAATACCTTCGTAACCTGGAAGCAGTGCTGGCAGTTGTCGATAAAAAGACGCTGCTGATGATCAGCGGAACGGGGGAAATTATCGAGCCGGATGACGGTATTCTGGCAATAGGGTCCGGAGCTCCGGAAGCTCTGGGCGCGGCGCGTGCTCTGGTAAAGCATACGAAGTTGTCCCCGCGGGAAATCGCCGAGGAGGCTTTGCTGATTGCGTCGTCCATCTGCATCTACACCAATGACCAGATTTCGATAGAGGAGCTATAACGGTGAATAGCGACAGGGCATTGACGCCTAAACAGGTCGTCAAAGAGTTGGACAAATATATCATCGGGCAGAACAAAGCCAAACGCTGTGTGGCGATAGCTCTGCGCAACCGCTGGCGGCGTCAGCAGGTTGAAGGCGAGCTGCGCGATGAGATCATGCCGAACAACATCATCATGATCGGTCCTACGGGAGTCGGCAAAACCGAAATCGCGCGTCGACTGGCTAAATTAGCCGGCGCGCCCTTCCTGAAGGTGGAGGCTTCAAAATTTACGGAAGTCGGCTACGTGGGCAGGGACGTCGAATCGATGGTGCGGGATTTGATCGATATCGCGGTCGGGCAGTTAAAAGCCGAAGCCGCAGAAGCGGTGCAGTCGGCGGCAGAAATCGCGGCAGAAGAACGAATTCTCGATCTGCTGCTGCCCGCCCCGCATCTGGACACCTCGGATGAGCCGACCCTGGCAACCACGATGCCCGCAGTCGTTCATGCTCAGTCGGAACTGCGGGAAAAGCGCGAACGCACCCGGGAAAAATTTCGTGATCGCCTGCGAAAAGGGGAACTTGAGGAGAAGTTCGTTGAACTGGACGTGACCGAAGACGGTTTCAGCATGATGCAGATCTTCAGTCCGGTGGGCATTGAGGAGATGGGGCTGAACGTGCAGGACCTTTTCGGCGGGTTGATACCCAAAAAACGTAAAAAGCGCAAAACCACTATCGGCGAAGCGCGCAAGCTGCTCCAGCAAGAAGAGGCGTCGAAACTTATCGAGATGGACAAGGTGATCACCGAAGCGATCAACCGAACGGCGAACCTGGGGATCATCTTTATCGATGAGATCGATAAAATCGTAGGGGACAGCGGGGGCAATGGACCGGACGTCAGCCGCGAGGGAGTGCAACGGGATATACTACCGGTTGTAGAAGGCACCAGCGTTGTCACCAAATATG
This sequence comes from bacterium, assembly GCA_026394195.1. Lineage (GTDB taxonomy): Bacteria > Electryoneota > B3-LCP > B3-LCP > B3-LCP > JAPKYS01. The sequence goes on from JAPKYS010000036.1 coordinate 17,718, forward strand.
GGGTCGTAAAAACGGATCATATCCTTTTTGTCGCCGCCGGCGCGTTTCATTCCAGCAAGCCCTCCGACCTCATTCCGGAATTACAGGGACGTTTTCCCATTCGTGTGGAACTGGATTCGCTTGGAACTAAAGAGTTCGTCCGGATACTAACTGAACCACGCAATGCGCTGATTCGACAATACACTGAACTTCTTAAATCGGAAGGAGTGGAACTCACTTTCAGCCGAGAAGCGATACGCGAAATTGCCGTAATTGCCGACAAAGCCAACCGTAAGATGGAAAACATCGGCGCCCGGCGTCTTCATACCGTGATGACGACCTTGTTGGAAGATCTGCTGTTCAGCCTGCCGGAAAAAGGAGCTGGCAAGGTAAAGATTGAGCGGCAGAACGTTCAGGACCGGCTGGAAAAAATACTCGAGGACGAAGATTTGTCGAGGTACATCCTGTAAGAGGTTCGGTGTAGAAATCCCAATTCGTGTATAAAAACAAATGGCTGCACAATTGCAGCCATTTGTTTTTATTTTAAATCTTTGATAAGATGGAATTTACATTTCTTTTACCGCCTGGGCTGGAACCGCATCCGGGACTAATTTGCTGATTACCTCCCGCAACTGCCAGAACATGTAAGGCTTTTCCAGGAATCCGTCAGAGCGTTCTCGCTGCATCTGGATTTCAGCTTCGGAAAGCTGAACGCCGCTAATCAGGATGATCGGTATCGGGTGATCTCCTGATTTTACCTTTTCAGCCAGCTCAACCCCAGTCATTTCCGGCATGAAAATATCGGTGATAATCAGATCAGGGAATTCCCGGTCAAAGATTTCCAATGCGCAGCGACCGTCGATGGCGTGAAGAATTTCAAAGCCCAGAGCTTCCAAATAATCCCGCAACAGGGTCCGGATGGTGGGATCATCATCCACGATAAGCACTTTACGGCTCATGGCGCGCCCCTTTACTGTTCCTGTCGATACGAAAGTTTCTGTGGTAATAGTCTAATTGGGTTGGGGAGGAGGTCACCGGTGCAGGATTGGTCGCTGCTCAGTGCAGATCGCTTACCCCCCAAGGCAACGAATCGGCAAAAGGCAAGTCCTGTGACCCCCAGGGGGCTCGAACCCCTGTTTCAAGATCGAAAATCTTGAGTCCTAACCACTAGACGAGGGGGCCAGCGGTCGTGTACGGTTTGAACCCAAAATATAATAAGCTGGCGGACATTTTCCAAGAGGTTTTTAGCATTTTCTATTTTGAGTAAAATGTCGAAAAACCTCACGGCGCAAGGGTATTGACCGCTTTCCCCATTATATTATCGGCAAAAAATTGGGTCACCTCAAGTTAATAATTGAAAATTATGACCCTTGAATGCGAATATAATCAAATTGACAATCAATCCATCGAACCGGCCTTCCCCACCAGATTTAATGTATCACAAAAAATTAGCGGGCAGATGCAAAAACCTGCATTTTTCATTCTAATTTTCCAAATACACTTGCTATATTATAGGTAGTAATCCTGGGCGGGCTTCGAGAGCGTGGATGAAAAAATATATACTAATAAAGACCAAAGTCAAACTTAGGGGATGAATCATGCAAATCATGAAACTAATCAAGCTAAAGACCTGTTTGAGGCTTTTCGCGGTACTCTCGCTGCTTTTAATGATCGGGGCAGGAGATGCCTTCTGCTACTCTGCGGGACCTCTGGATGGTTATGCAGGCGATCCGCCAGCTAATAATACCTGTGTAGCGTGCCACAATTCCCATGCGTTAAACACAGAAGCCGGCCAGATGATCATCGTGTTCGGATTTCCACCAGAGTATACACCGAATCAACTTTACAATATGTTCCTCTCGATTAGTCTGACAGGTCAAACTCGCTGGGGGTTCGAATGTACCACCATCAAGGATAATGGTGAGCGAGGCGGGAATTTAAATTCACTAGTAGACGTATTTGTCCAAAAATCCACGGGTAGCGGGAACAACCGCGATTATCTGAAGCATACGCTGGCAGGGTCTCAATTTTCCATGTGGCAGTTCACTTGGCAGGCTCCGGCTGCCGGTTCTGGACCCGTGCACCTCTACTACGCCCTCAATGCAGCTAACAGCGATAACACCAATCAAGGTGATTATATTTATGCATATTCTACCGTGAGCACCGAAGGTAGCTCCGCAGTACCTCCCGAAAATCCTGCTCAACCCAAATCACCCGCGCTGGTGTCCGCATTTCCGAATCCGTTTAATCCCGACGTTACCATCGATTTTGAGAACGTTCCGCTGGGGGAAGTAAACGTCAGCATTGTTGACGTCTCCGGTCGAGCCGTCAGACAGTTGAAGGCTTACTCGTCCGGGCAGCGTTACTTTACCCTGCCACTGAATCTCGATGAGTTGCCATCAGGGTCATACATCGTCAGAGCCGAATACCGCGGCGGGGTTGCGGTGGTACCGATTACAAAGGTGAGATAGCGATTTCCCACTGATTTCTCGATACAAAGAGGGGCTGTTCCCACGTGTGCAGCGGGGACAGCCCTTTGTTAGTATCCGAAATTGTTTACTGACGAGTATCCAGTCGGACCGTTTCGATGACTGTTCCGTCGATGGAGGTGACAACCATGTTCACAGAGTCACCTTGCACTTCGACCAGGCAGTCATGCTGCAGCGGCGAGAAAGCTCGGATCGATTTTACCCAGGGGATGTTGCTGTCAACGTTGTAAAAGCCTCCTCCACCACCGCCGTTGATGATTTGCCAGATGGGTACGTCAAAGTTAGGATCGACCGTGCGATCAATCAGAACCCGGCAGTAATTGTGTTCATGTCCCACAAAGAGCGCCAGAACTCGATACTTGCACAAGAGGCGCCAGAATTGATTGCGGATATCGTTGATCTCCGCTCGTTTGCCCTCCCACCACATGGCGTCTTTGGTGTGTCCGCCACACGGGAAAGCCGGTTCGTGCATGAAGATAAAAAGATGCTTTAATCCCCGTTCCCGCGCGGCAGCCAGATCACGATCCAGCCAGCCCAGTTGTCTCTGGTCCAGAGTGCCCCAAATTTCGCCGGGTTCATCCTTCACTTCAACCGCTGAACTTTTAGTAAAATAGATATTATTTAGCATGGTGAAGTGCGAGTTTCCCCAATCGAGAGAATAGACATTCTCTCTGTATGGGGGGAGTTCAGCATTAGTGGGTTCAGGACCGTTTTGGGGATTGACAAAAGTTTGTGCGAAGACAGCTTCCGAAGATTTTTCAGCCGGTTGTGGAAGGTAGATCTTCCCCTGCGATCCGGGTAAGAAGCGGAAGGTCTGGTCGTGATTTCCCATCCCTTCATAGATGGGTATGCTTGCTCCGACGGGGGCAGAAATTCGCTTGAAGGAGTTGAATTCGTCCGTCAGGTTCTTCGGATCGCTGGTGTAGCCACTCACCAAATCACCGGTGATGAGAATCAGTGACGCTTTCTGGTTAAAAGCGTGATTCAAAAGAGCCCGGTCTGAGGTAAAATTAACACCCTCGACGTCCCCTTCCCCCGGGTTGTAACCGGCTTGCATGTCGGATAAGACGACGAATTTGAAGTTCTGGTCGGAACTGGCTGGGGGGGCAGTGATAAACTCAAAGCGGTGCGATTGGAAATGAATCCCCTCAGCAGACCACGTAATAGCATACCGATACCGAGTCGAAGGAGTCAGCCGGTTCAGGGTGGTTTCGAAGCGCGACTCTGCCGATAGGACAGTATTCGTTGATCCGGGCTCGACTCTCAGAGTACAGGGAACGGCAGCATCAAATGCCCAGGATATGATGGCGCTGGTATCGGTTACGCAGTCCACCAACGGACCCTCGATCAGGCCGGCAACGCGGAAATAGGCGTTATCTTTTATCCCGTAGCTGAATTTCCGTTCAAAGTTTTGGATACCGTCCACAAAGAAAGAAATTCTTAATGCCAATTCACCTCCGTGACGTCCAAGCTGATCATTGATATCAACTTTAGGTGAGACGACGTCGGGGAGATTGAATTTGGCGATGAAGTTTAAACTATCTTCCTGATTGAATTCACTGCACCAGCGATAAGCCGGGTAATTCAATTCAGCAGCAACCGGATAGACCCCCAGCAGGACTTCGCCGCCAAGGCAGGAGAATCGGGTTCTAACCCGGATCGACAGTTCGCCCTTGGTCGTTATCCGGATCTCAGGCTCGGAGGCTAAGATCCGGTCATCATCACGATTTGGGGGTGGAGCTGCGCCATGACCAGAGATGCCTGAAAGGAGGAGGAGAGAGATTAGAGCGGCGTAGTTCAGAGAGCGGTATTTGTAGGTCATCAACCCTCCAGGGGGAGTAAGATCGTAAAGGTCGTGCCTTGATTTAACTTGCTTTGCACTTCGATATTCCCGTGGTGCGCCTCGATGATCCGTTTGACAATCGCCATTCCCAAACCGGTGCCGTCCTTGCGTTGGGAAAAGAACTCATCGAAAACGCGCTTCTGCACATCGGGTGCCATTCCCACACCATTATCGATGAAGTCCATCCGCACCCCTTCATCACTCCGGTCGCAGACGAAAGTAAATTTTCCACCGCGGGGCATGGCTGCCAGAGCGTTGGCGGCGATATTGTAGAATACGGATTTGAATTTTTCGGGGTCTATACTCAGACGGGTATCGAAGCGAATTTCTTTGTGAAATTCGATATGGCTATTTTCAAAATCACACTGCATTAATTCAGCAGCGTCATTAACCCATTCACGTAAATCCACCTGCTGCCGATTAATCTGCTGTTCCCCCCGGGCAAACTGCAAGATCTCATTGATCATGTCAACCAGGCGCTTTACCTCATGAGTGATCTTGTCGGAGTACTGATGCCGTTTCGGTGTGTCGTATGAATCTCCTCCCAGGAGCTGGGCGTATCCACTGATGCAGGTCAGAGGTTTTTTAAGATCGTGGATAATCCCCGATGCCAGTTTCCCCACCAGCGACAGCCTCTCCCGACGCAGCAGTTCTTCCTGGGCTTCACGCAGCTTGGCAAGCGTTTCTGCCAACTGGCGATTTTTTTCGAGAATGGTGGCGACGAAACCGCTATCCGTGTGCCTGAGGTTATGAGTCAGCGCCCGGGTGATTTCAAATTGTATGCCGGGGTGTTCCTGTATGAGATCATCGAAAGCAGCGCGCGTCAGCACCAGTAATTTAACTGCCGTGGCTGCTTTAATAGTGGCAGAACGCGGTGAATCATCAATCAGCGCCATCTCACCGAAGAAATCTCCGGAACGGCCCAGTGTGGCGACAACTTCGGATCCACTCCCGACTTCACAGATCACCTCGACGCTGCCTTTTCCCAGGATGTAGAATCGATCCGGCGGATCCCCCTGGTGGAAAATGATCTCTCCCTTTCTGGCTGAATAGAGATAGGTCAATCCAGCAAGTTTTTTGAGTTCAGCGATCTTCAAGCTGTCAAGAAAGTGGACGCGGCGCAGAAGTTGGAGAACGATTTCTTCGGAGGTGTGAGTGTTTGACGTTGACATCGGGTTTATGGTTGGCGATTTCGTGCTCAAAATATAAGTCGGGGTTGCAGATAAGTCAAATGAAATCGCTCGTTATTCCAGTATAAGCATCAAAAAAATCACATTCCAGCAAAAAATGATCTTATAGCTTGCTTTCTCCTTTGTGTGGTCATAGATTGATCTTATTCGAGACATGACCCCGCTTCGATGCTCATTTCAGAACTACACCCTTGGCCCACTACCACCCAAGAAGCCGTCGCCCTGCAAACCGAATTGGCTTCCCGGGTGAAAATTGAGACTCCGGATTCACGCCATATCAACCTGGTGGCGGGAGTGGATGTTTCCTGTCAGAGGGGAGACCGTCGGTTCTGGGCTGCGGTGGTGGTGTGGAATCGCCATGAGAACCAAATCATCGAGACGTCGCTGATTGAAGCAGAGGCGCTCTTCCCGTACATCCCCGGATTGCTGTCGTTTCGAGAGCTGCCCCCTGTTTTAGAGGCATTGCGCAAGATACAGACCCCCATCGACGCGGTGATCTGTGATGGTCAGGGGTTGGCGCATCCACGCTTGTTCGGATTGGCCTGCCATCTGGGGTTATGGCTGGATCTTCCCACCGTGGGCTGCGCTAAATCGCGGCTGGTCGGTGAATATTCAGAACCAGACTCCAATGCTGGAGATTGGAAAGTACTAACTTATAAAAATCGTATCGTAGGCAGCGTTCTAAGGAGCCGAAAAAATTCCCAGCCGTTATTCATCTCGCCGGGGCACCTGGTCGATTTCGATTTTGCCCGCAAATTGGTTTGGGATTGTTGTCGAGGGACAAGACTCCCTGAGCCGGTTCGACTGGCGCATCTTGCTGCAAACCGGTTCAGAGTGGAACGCCAAGCATGTACCAATGAGGAAAGGGAAAACACCCTCATTAAGTGATTTGCCTCAGTTTTGGATACCCGATATGTATCCCAAAATATTGCTTGACAATTGTTGACTTTTCCTACATTTTTTACTATATTGTGATTGATCTGCCTTTTCGCATAAAAAGGTGGATTCAATCCATCGCTCGGTAAACTGAACCGTAACACTCACAGGCAATCTATGATGAGGACACTATGCAGACGATCGGTTTCAGTTCACCCACTGCTTCAAGCGAGGCTCGGATGAACCGGATAAGGTACTATTACCTTGATTCCTTGGGGAAAGAGCAATTAGAGGATGCGATAGCAGCATTTCTCGAAGATAAATCACCTCAGACACTTTGGCAGGCGTTCGAAGAAGCGCTGCCCATGGCCAAGTTAAAGGCGCGCTCTACTAAAAAACGAGTCGAAGGGATGATCTATCTGTGCGAACGCCTCTGGCCTCTCGCCATCGAACTGGGGCAAAAGGTGCACGGCGCTGAATTTTCCCGCCACGACCTGATCCACTCTACACAATCAAAACCGATGAGCTACTACCACTATACGGCTGGATCTCGCGAACCGAATTACATCTTGATGACACGAGATGACGCTCTGCAGGATCCCACGACCGCCATCGTGAAATTGAAACAAGACGTGGACCATTTGGTTAATTTTATTCACGAATTGCCGGCTGAAGCCGCCACGGTTGAATAGAATTAATTTTCGCCTGATCGCTTTCGGAATTCCCAGAATCCGAACCGGCGGACGCCCGTAATAAAGCCGCTCAGAAATATAAACTGGAGCGGCTTTTAATTTGCATGGGTTTGCCTGAGGATTTCATTTGATTTTTAACGGCTGAGGCATTATATTTCCCAAAACACCTAAAATCGCTTCATGTCCATCAAGAATTTCCCAATACGAGCCTGGCTTCGCCTCTTCGGGGCGCTGACTCTGCTATTGCTGTTCACTGTAAACTTCAGCGGATGCAGCCAAGGGCAGAAACCTCCCAGAGTGGCATCCCCTTCAGACTTGATCTCAGAGACGGTCGGATCCGTCGCGCTTTTGCGACTTGATGCACTGGCCTTCGCCGGGCTCGGCTTGCAGGACCGCATCGCAGCTTATTATCTGGCGCAAGCCGTTCTCGCCGGACGAGATATCCCGTATGACCAGCTCCACCCGCGCCACCTCGAAATTCGCAAATTTTGGGAGGATATCAGCCGGGATATCAGCTACGGAGCAACAGATCAAGTCTTGGTTCCGTTCTGGACCTCTCTGAAATTGCTCTGGATCTATGATGGTTTCTACAACCTTGCCTCGCAGAAGAAGCTGACCTTCCCGATGGGCGAGCGCGAGATCACCCAACTGGAGTTTTTAGCGCTGTCGAACTCCGGAGGCAGGTTAGGGTCTCTGGAGGAGATTAACTTGCGTCGGACCTGGATAGCGGATAGTCTGTTCAACCCATCCATCCAACCCGTGCTTTATGATTGCAGCATATTACGGGAGACCAGCTTTGTTTCAGTTGGACCGCTGCAGTTCTCGCAGGATGTATCCAGCGGCGAAATCCAGGGCTATGCGAGCAAATTCCCTTTGAATTCCCGGCTGATCAAACGTGAGTCCAGACTTATCGAACAGGTTTATCGCACCGGTGACGACGTCTATTCAGCGGGACCTTACGCCGATCAACTGGAGCAGGTTATTGAAAACCTCGAAAAGGCGCGCCCTTACCTGCCTGCGGAACGGGTAGTTGTTGTCGATCAGCTCATCCAACATTTCCGCACGGGCGCCGCAGCCAATTACGACAGCGCTTGCAGCCTGCAGCAGAAAACTACATCATTATTGGATTTCGTTCTCGGGTTTGACGATACACGTTTCGATCCCTTCGGGCGCAAGGGGCTCTGGACCGGCATCCTCTTCCTGAGGGATGGGAACGCTCAGACCAGACTGGATGCAATACTTAAATCCAGTCCGGATTTGATCGCCGATTTTCCGGGTCAAATCACGAATCGATCCAACTCACCGGCCCAAATTCGGTGCGCACAGCTTCTGACCGCTATTGGAGCGAACGGACCGTTATGTCCCGACGTGTATTACCGATCCGGGTCTGAAAAGCCACCCGGAAGCGCAGGCGAAGCGATCCTTTTTACCAACGTAATTTCGGCTCGTTCAAAAGCGCGGATGGAAACACAAGAATTGCAAATGTGCGCGGATGAAAGCGAGAAGTCTGCTTGCCGCAAGTATGGGGCCGATTTGTCATTCTTTGAGGCAGCAATCAGCACAGGGTACAATATCCAAGCTATGGCTGCGGAAATCAATCGACCGATCTGTTCGCCGGACCGGGGCTTCGATCGTGCGATTCTGCAAAAAGCTGTGGAGAAATTGGCTTTTCTCTGGAGCCTGAAAAACGGCGCAGCGCGTTCCGTTGACATTCTTTCCGATCCCGCAGCAGTGGTAGAAGGTTATCGCCGGTTTGTGAGGAGATTTCAGCTCGCAGCAGGTGTCACGGACGCTTTTGCAGACCCCATCGAAATCGGAGCTCTGCAGGTCATCGGAAGCTGGTTATCCGCAAAGAACAACGCCACCGAACCCAGAAATGCGGCGGACGGTCCCACCGCGAAACACTTTGACGAGCAATTCCTGCACGATCAAGCCGGAGTTCTCGGTCGGGAAATTGTCGACCTGTTGAAGGCGGGTGATCAGGGGAAAATCGAAGCGTTCACGAAGCTTTACCTCGCAAGCCCTCCGGTGGAAAAGCCTGCTGAAAGCCGGGAGCGCGGTCGTGATGACCGGAGACGCGATCAGGCCGTAACAAATACGAAAGTTGTTCGGGAAGCCTTCATTCTGCCTCTCATCAAGGCTGAATTCAACCCCATGGGAGGCATCCCTTCCGTGGTGATCGAACAGCCGGCGGATTTCACCGCAGAAATGATGCTCTGGGGAGGTCAGGTTCGCCAAGGATCCGGCAAGTAAGGCCAACTATAGAGGAGAAATAAAATGATCATCACAACAACACCCAATATTGAAGGCAGAAAGATCAAAGAATATCTCGGTATCGTCACCGGCTAAGCGATCATGGGCGCCAATATTTTCAAAGATATTTTCGCCAGCATTCGCGACGTTGTCGGCGGTAGGGCGGCAGTATATGAACAGGAACTGATGCGTGCCAAGGACCTGGCGCTTCAGGAAATGCAGGACCGCGCTGCCGGATTGGGCGCCGATGCGGTCGTCGGTATTGATCTCGACTATGAAGTTCTGGGACAGGCTGGGTCGATGCTGATGGTTTCAGCTTCGGGTACAGCCGTAAAACTAGGCTAAAAAGAGAAGCAAAACGTGCAATCACTATTCGATTTGATACTGCCTGAAAATGTCTTCTTGGATATTTCGGGCAAAGACAAATATGACGTCATCCACCAGATCATCCAGCGAATTCGTCCTCAAGGCGCTATTTTGGATCCGGCTGCATTCGAAGCAGAGGTCGTCCGTAGGGAACAGGATATCCCCACCGGATTGCAGATGGGAGCAGCTCTTCCGCACGCTCGATCCAAGGTCGTAAGCCAGATCGTCATGGCGTTCGCCCGGCTCGAGGTTGGCGTTGATTTCGGCGCGGAAACCGACAAGGCTCGGCTGATCTTCCTCTTCGGCGTGCCCAACGATCAAATCAACGATTATCTAAAACTGGTGGCTCAACTATGCCGGTTGCTGAAGCAGACGAGTTTTCGTAAAAAACTACTGCATGCCCAGCAACCCGCTGAGGTGATTGAACTGCTTCGTAAAATCTAATACAGCGGCCTTTACTTTCAACTGACGGAAGCCATTGGCGAATCAGCCTTCAAAGGGGCTGTCCCAAAAGGTCAGCCTCTTTATATTGGAATTTCCTTCTTGATTCCTTATATTTACATCTAGCTTGATTAAACAAGAAGGTCCACCATGCCGCAGACCAAACAGCCCGAAGCGATTTTCAAGCCCTACCTTC
>JAPKYS010000029.1 GCA_026394195.1 bacterium
GTTAGAAGGAATTAACAGCTTGGTGCAGGCAGCGCGAACAAAAGCTCGTGGCTATCGCACCGTCGAATACTTCATCACCATGATCTATCTCATCGCAGGTAAACTTAAATTCTCTTTACCCATTTGAAACAGCGAGGAGCCGTATTTTCTTCTGAAGGAGGCCTTAATCGCAATTGAGGTAGAATTATTCAAATCACTTAGGGGAATTTGTAATATTCGTTTATTGGTCGTGATTAGCTCATTGAGGTAGCTGGTTGAAATGTGATTAGTCTCAAGTGCACTCGGTGATTCTTGCAACATGCGAACTCCTGTTAATATACATTGAGAAGCTACAATCAGATCGATAGCATACTGTGCTCTTTCTTCGCTACGTGAATAAATTACAATTTCCTTTGCTGGTTTATCATTCGAATACTTTAACGATGCATATGGGTTCTCTTCAAGTTCAATTTCCCACCCCTTTGCGCGACCTGAAAATTGGTCATTTTTTTCCCGAACGATTAGTTGGGTATAGAATTTTTTCATGGTTATCAACCTCTCCTTATGTCCAATTGTCCTACAGCCCTACCTTAGGTCTCGGTTTATTTTGTTTAGATCAAATCCCGACCTATGCATACTACTCCCCACCTTTGAAGTGGGTCCCCCGCAGGCAGTGCCGCCTGCGCCACCTTTCATTTACGGGTCGGGGCAAGCCCGACCGCTACGCGGCGCGGCGTTTCTTTTTAATCAGTGTCATCCGTGAAATCCGTGGTTCCGATTTATTTAAGCGGCAGCGCGCTGCTTCATTATCTCATCATCTAACACAAACCCTTTGATGACGAATTCCCGCAAGGTCCGAGTTGCCCAGATGCGAAATTGAGTCGCCTGACGGCTATTGACCCGATAACCTACGGAAATTATCGCATCAAGGTTATAAAATTTAGTGAGATACATCTTCCCATCAGCGGCAGTTATCCGGATTTTCCGGATAACTGGTTCTGGCGCTAATTCCCCACTCTTGAAAATATTTTGGAGGTGTTCGTTAATCGTCCGAATGTCCACAGCAAACAGGTCAGCCATACGTTTCTGTGTCATCCAGAATGTTTCCTCCTGGAAATACACCTCCACTCGGACGTTCCCATCCGGCGCACTATAGAGGATTATTTCACCTTCGCGGGGTGATTTCTCTTCGCTCATTTTGATAACATAGTATATTCAGAATGTTTCCTCGTCGGGGCAGGTCCCGAAGGGATGGCAAGCCAGGCGACCCCGACTACGGTTTTCCTTCAGCGTCAGGTCACCGCGGCGCTGAGGACCGGACGCAACGCATGTAAGTATTGTGGAGTGCGGTGGCTTGCCACCGCATGCCGACTAAAGCGGAAGCAAGCTTCCGCACTCCAAATTCTACCCTAACGACCCCACCGCACCTTCCACGGCTTCAAGGATTTCGCAGGATCTAACGAGCGCCTTCATCTTGTTGTGGTCGATGTGCAGGGGGCGGTCGACGTCTAAGTGATTGACGTGCTTGCGCACCACCTGGCGGGCGGTCTGGACGCCTTTGCCGGGAGTGAATTCGCGGAAGTCCAGCGCCTGCGAAGCCGCCATGAATTCGATGCCCAGAATGCCGTAGGCGTTGTCCATGATCTGGTTGTTCTTCAGGGCGGTGTTCATGCCCATGGAGACGAAATCTTCTTGATCCGCTGCAGCGGGGATGGACTGGATCGACGCCGGCATGCAGAGGATGCGGTTTTCCACGATCATCATGTCGGCGGTGTACTGGGACAGCATCATGCCGGAAAACATGCCGGCTCCCTTGGTGAGAAAGGCGGGCAGTCCGACCGACAGCGCCGGGTTGGTCAGACGGTTAAGGCGGCGTTCCGACATTACGCAGACCATGGTAATGGCGGCTCCGATCATGTCCATCGGCAGAGAGACCGGCGAACCCTGGAAGTTGGCTCCGGTGAGGGTGAGGCGGGCTTCCGGCAGGAAAATAGGGTTGTCGCCCACGCCGTTCAGTTCGATTTCGACCTGCTGCTTCGCCCAGGCAACCGCATCGTGAGCCGCTCCGATGACCTGCGGAGTGGATCTCATGGAGTAGGCGTCCTGTACTTTGATCTTCAGCTTGCCGGTCTGGAGGTCGCTGCCGGTGATGCACTTCATGATGGCGGCGGCAGACCGGACGGCTCCGGGAAAGCCGCGCAACTGATGCAGGCGGAGGTCGTAGGGTTTCAGGTTGGCTAACAGCGCTTCCAGAGCGATCGAGCAGGCGATTTCAGCCTGTTTCAGCCAGCGGTTGGCGTCGTAGAGCAGAATGGCGCTCATGGCGGTCAGCAGGTTCGATCCGTTGATGGCGGCAAGACCGTCGCGCGCTTCCAGGCCGGAGATGGGGATTCCCGCTTGATCCATGGCCGCTTGGCCGGAGAGGCGCTGCCCCTTATAGAAGGCTTCGCCTTCGCCCATCAGCAACAGGGCGATCTGCGACATGGGAGCCAGATCGCCGCAGGCGCCGACAGAGCCTTTCTGGCAGACGACGGGCGTGACGCCTTTATTGAGCATATCGACGTAGGTCTGGGTGATTTCGGGGCGGCAGCCGGAATTGCCGTGAGCGTGCACGTTGATGCGCCCGGCCATGGCGGCTCGCACCTGTTCGATGGGGACGGGGTCGCCGATACCGGCGGCGTGGTTGTAGATCAGGTAGCGCTGAAACTGCTTGACCTGTTCGTCGTTTAAGACGACTTCGGAGAATTCGCCGATGCCGGTGTTGACGCCGTACATGATTTCGTGCGCCTTAACCTTCTCTTCTAACATGGCGCGGCAGGCTTTGATGCGTTCGACAGCCGCGGGATCGAGTTCGACTCTTTCGTTATTTCGGGCGATTTGCACCAGTTTTTCGACAGTCAAATTAGAACCGCTTAAGGTGATGGCCATGATTATATCCTTGTGGATGGAGTCTTTTGTTGATTATCACGGGAATATAATAAAAAAATCCCGCAGAAGCACGGGAAAAATGGGAGAATTGGAGAGAGGGAGATTTGTGATTTACGAAATCGATCCCTCTTATTTAAAAGCTATGATGCCGAGATCCTTACAAATTTTCAACGCAAGCTGATCGCTGATTTCGCGATGCCTCGGAATGGCGGTTCTGCGATTCTGGGCTGGGTTAATCCACCAGGAGTGTTTTGCTCCTTCACGCACGAGGCAGCATCCCTGGTCGGTCAAATATTTGATCAGAACGCTACGCTTCATAAGGCCAATACTTCTTCAGAAAAGTCCTTTATTGCGGCGTTAATTGCATCCTGACGATTGAATTCGATTGCTTCGGTCAGAGTGATCTTCAAAGTCTCAAGGAGCTCTTTTTTGGTGCGTTCCTGACAATTAACTCCCGGAAGCTCAGCGATCCAACCGATCCACCAGTTGCCGTCTTTTTTCACAATGGCGGTGTAAGTATTCTGCATATTTCCTCGCTTGATTCGACCTTTCGATTGAACTACTGCAATATAATAAAAAAATCCCGCAGAAGCACGGGAAAAGAGGAGGAAATTGCTGGATAAAATTCAGATAATTTTCACTTACTGAATAATTTTCCTTGACAATGGACAGGAATCTCAGTATATTAATACACCTCCCTCGCTCTTGACGTTCTGAATTGCAGCCCAAGAATCGCAACACGAATGAAAGGAACTTGTCATGAACAAACTATCTTACCTTGCGGTGATGACGCTAATCGTCTTCACCAGTCTCCTGTCGCTATGTTCCGAAACACAAGCCATCGTCCATGAAAACTGGTCGCAGCGTTATTTCAGCCTAAATCGCGGGGACGACATCGTGTGCGGGGTTGCCACAGATTCAGTTGGGAATATCTATGTGGCGGGTAAGTATGGTCACTTAGATTCCGGGCTGGATTATGCTCTTATCAAGCTGGCGTCAAATGGCTTTCAACGGTGGATCACCTACTACGATGGCGGAATCGACGGACCGGATATTGCCGTTGATTTCATCAGGGATCATGCGGGGAATTTCTATCTTACCGGTAAAAGTCAGGGGATTGACAACGTGGAAATTGCCACGGTAAAGTACAGTGCATATGGCTTGCTGCAATGGGTTGCTCGATATCCACTTGATTCTTGGACGGAGGGCGGTGCAGTGGCAATGACCCTGAATGATGAAGGTAATGTCTATGTGACAGGGACCTGCGGAGCTGGGGTGGTCACAATCATGTACAATGCATCAGGTGTCCAACAGTGGGTTGCCCAAGTCAACATCAGCGAGAGTGAGGAGATCGTAGTAGATGACAATGGAAGCGTGTACGTCACCGGCTGTTGTTGGCCGAACTATGATTTCATCACGATCAAATACAATCCCCAGGGAGTTCAAGAGTGGGTCAACCAATACGATGGTCCGGGACATGGAACCGATATCCCCAGCAGCTTGAATCTGGATTCTCAAGGCAATGTCTATGTAACCGGAACCAGCTATGGAACCAGTACCTCAGGCGAGGATATTGCGATTATCAAGTATAATTCTTCAGGGGTCCTGCAATGGGTGGTTCGTTATGACACACCCAATCACGCTGATGACTATGCTGCAGATATAAAGATCGATACAGATGGGAATCTTGTTGTTGTTGGGTGGGTGGAAGGATCAAATGTCAACCTTGCCTATCTAACCTTGAAATATACCTCAGAAGGCGTCGAACAATGGTCGAGAATCTATCAGGAGGGGGGACCATTTTGTAATCTTAATGGAACCAGAGCCTTACTGGTTGATGCGGATCGGAATATTTACGTGACGGGGTCAGTGTCCGCTACTCCAATCTCCTCGATAAACGAGTGTTTGACCTTAAAGTATGACTCCAACGGCAATCAGAAATGGGCAGCTCGACATATCGAGGCTGAGACCTCATGGGGTGGTGGCACCTGGGGGAGATATATGACCTTGGATCAGCAGAACAACGTCATCGTCGGTGGTGAATTCTGCTTTGGTGGGGACATACTGGACCACGATTTTTGGGTGGTGAAATATCAACAAACAACGAGTGACCTTAACGTCACCATGATCCCAGCCATCACACCCATCCAGATACCAGCTCAAGGGGGCAGTTTCAGCTATAGTGAGCAGACGGTCAACCCGGTAGTGGATAATCTGCGGGTGGATAACTGGTGGAAGGTGATTTATCCGAACCAGACGACCACTCGAATTCTGGGGCCAATAGAAGATATTCTGCATTTCGGTAACCAAAGCACGGAACGATCTCAGCGAGTGCCGGGTTATGCTCCGGCGGGAGTCTACCAATACGTCATGAATATCGGGGAGTATCCCGGGGTTATCTGGGCGGCGGACACGCTCAGTTTCACCAAGTTGGGCAACGGGAACGGTGCTGGAGTGGACGATTGGGGCATCTTGGGGAGTCAGGGCGTTCAGTTGAACGCCCCTACGCAGCCGGTATTATTGGGAGTAAATCCCAATCCGTTCAATCCGGCGACCACGATCCGGTTCACGCTGCCGGAAGCGGGGAGGGTGTCGTTGGATGTGTTTGATACTAATGGACGTGTCGTAGGGGTTCAACATGTTGAACCCCTACAGGCGGGGGAGCACGGTATCACCTTCGACGGGTCGGGATTGGCGGCGGGGGTATATGTATACAGGCTGACCACATCCGGGTCAGGCCCCGAAGGGATGGCAAGCCAGGCGACCCCGACTATAATGTGCGGGAAGATGGTGCTGGTGAAATAAACTCTTCACAGCAGTCGAGTACAGTGATCCGAAAGTAAAATAATGAAAGGTCTATGTCATGAACAAATTATCTGGTCTTTCGCTGATGATGCTGGTGGCATTTGCCACTCTTCTTTCACTCCATTCCGAAACACAAGCCATCGTCCATGAAAGCTGGTCGAATCGTTATTTCAGCCCTGCACATGGAGATGAACAAATTTGCGGGATTGCAGGAGATGAATCGGGAAATATATATTTAGGAGGGCAATTTCAGCGGGACTGGAGCCCCAACTATTCGGATTGGGCCATCTTGAAAATTACACCTTTGGGCTCTTTGGATTGGATCAGGTTTTATGATGGGGGGAACAGCAGTGATGACATTCCAAGGGATTTCATCCGAGATAATCGTGGTAACTTCTACTTAACCGGTAACGTCGGCATGTGGTCCCAAGATTTTGCTACTGGCAAATTCGACCCAGATGGTAATCTATTATGGGTAACACAATACTCCGGGCCGGAGCAGTCAAATGAATATAGTTTTGCCTTAGCCGTGGATGATGCTGGATTTGTTTATGCAACGGGATACACCAGCACCTATCCCAGTGCTGATCATATCGTAACGATCAAATATACGCCAGACGGTGCTGCCCAATGGATCGCCCGGTTCGATAGCGTCGGGATTAACGAGACTCGAGCCTGTGATGTCGCCGTAGATCACGATGGGAACGTGTACGTAATGGGGTGGCAGTACCAGAGTGGCGTTTACGACGGTTACGATTATCTGGTTATTAAATATAACGCACAGGGTGTGCAGCTGTGGGTGAATTATTATAATGGACCGGGAAACGGATTGGATATACCAAATGCGCTAAAACTCGACGTCCAGGCTAACGTTTACGTAACAGGAAAGAGCAGGGGCACGAGCGCGACCGGGTATGATATCGCCACTATCAAGTATAATTCTGCGGGCGTTCAGCAATGGCTGAGGCGCTATAATACGCCTCGCGCGGGTGAAGATGAGGCAAGAGCTATGGTCATCGACAACGCAGGAGATATCATCATTGCCGGCTTCATGGACTCTACTGGAATAGATCAACAGGTGTTCTTAACACTGAAATACAATCCAGATGGGGTTCTGCAATGGGATAGAAGCTACCATATGGGAGCAAACTACTATGGGGATAAATGCCCGGAAGATATCATCGTCGATGCAGACCGCAATATCTATATCGCCGGGGAAATAACTTCGTCGTACTATGTTAGCGAAAGCGTCACGATGAAGTACAATGAGTTGGGTGAATTGAAATGGGTAGCGCGTCACATCACCGATGGGCTGGCAGAACAAGGCGGCACATGGGGAAAGTATTTGACCTTGGATCAACAGAACAACGTCATCGTCGGTGGTGAGTTCTGCTTTGGTGGGGACATCCTGGACCATGATTGGTGGGTGGCGAAATACCAACAGACAGCAGGCGACTTGAGCGCTACCATGATCCCTACTGTCTCTCCGATCCAGATTCCTGTACAGGGGGGGCGTTTCAGCTATAGTGAGCAGACGGTCAACCCGGTAGTGGATAATCTGCGGGTGGATAACTGGTGGAAGGTGATTTATCCGAACCAGACGACCACTCGAATTCTGGGGCCGATGGAAGATATACTTTCACTTGGTAACCAAAGCACCGAACGATCTCAGCGAGTGCCGGGTTATGCTCCGGCGGGAGTGTACCAATACGTCATGAACGTTGGGGAATATCCGGGGGTTATCTGGGCGGCGGACACGCTCAGTTTCACCAAGTTGGGCAACGGGAACGGTGCTGGAGTGGACGATTGGGGCATCTTGGGGAGTCAGGGCGTTCAGTTGAACGCCCCTACGCAACCGGTATTATTGGGAGTAAATCCCAATCCGTTCAATCCGACGACGGTCATTCGGTTTACCCTGCCAGAGGCGGGGAGGGTGTCGTTGGATGTGTTTGATACTAATGGACGTGTCGTAGGGGTTCAACATGTTGAACCCCTACAGGCGGGGGAGCACGGTATCACCTTCGACGGGTCGGGATTGGCGGCGGGGGTATATGTATACCGCCTCACAACTGAAAACGCAACAGTATCAGGGAAAATGGTGTTGATGAAATAGGGAAAACGATTACACGGATCGAAAATGCATTTGCAAAACGAAAGGAACCGGCGATGAAGAGGTACCAGCAGACTTCGCTGAGAGTCACTGTTGTGTTGGCGTGTTTCATCGGGGTTATAGTGCTTGCACAGGCTCAGGTAACTCTCCAATGGGTCGATCGACAAGCTACTCCAGATCATTATAATACTTGGGGTTGTGGAGTTGGCAGCGATTCCCTGGGAAATGTCTATATATCCGGGCTGTGTGAATATCGGCGAAACTTTCTTACCATCAAGTATAGTCCGTCGGGAGCCGTTTTGTGGCGTAGGATTCTTCCAGCTCCAAATCTAGACTCATATCCCTCGGATATGATTGTGGATGCCAGCGGCAATGTATACATTACTGGTACGATGAATTCGGATTATGTACTTTTAAAGTACAATAATTCAGGTCAGTTGCAATGGACAGTCAGCTTTAATGGAACGGGAGATGGAATTGACGTTGCGACAGCCTTAGAAATGGACGATCTGGGCTATGTCTATGTAACGGGTTATTCTGCCGGAATTACCCCCGACTATCTCACCATTAAGTATAATCCTCAGGGCGTTGTACAGTGGAATGTGCGCTATAATGGAATTGGTAACGGTGATGATAGAGCCGTCGACCTGGCGATAGATGGCGAAGGCAGCGTGTACGTTACCGGCTACAGCGATCGTGATTCCAATTACCCCGTTAATTATGACTATACCACGATCAAATACGATTCTCAGGGAAACCAGCAATGGGTAGCATCTTATAATGGAACAGGTAACGGGGCAGACCAACCTAGTAAACTCGCTCTGGACGCCAATACGAACGTTATTGTGACTGGAATCAGCTTGGGAGTCGGTACAGAAGAGGATTGTGCAACCATTAAGTACAATTCGTTGGGTACGCAAGAGTGGGTAATGCGGTATAACAGTCCGACACCAATTACAGACACTGCCACCGATTTGGGAATAGATGCGCAGAACAATATAGTCGTCACCGGTAATACAGGCGAAGACATTTATACCAAATGCTTTATTATTAAGTACGGCAGAGATGGTGCAATCAGATGGATATACGAGGGATCTTATTTCAGTGGATTCAATGCCCTGGTCTTGGATTCAGAGGGAAATGTCTACGTTGCCGGATTTAAAGGCGCATATCTTACAGCAGATCTAATTGTTGTCAAATACGACCCTCAAGGTGAAGTGCTATGGAGGGAAAACTACGATACTCGCAATATGGAGATGGGGTATTTCATTTCTCTGGATAGATCCAGTGATGTCTTGGTGAATGGAATTTTCAGGTACGTTGGACAGATTGATTATCAGTGTCTTACCTTAAAGTATCGCCAATTCAGTGGGGACGAATACATTACAGAGGAGGTTGACGCTCAAGCCGAATTCGACAATCCCTCATCCAGAATTTTTGGTGCATCCCCCAATCCGTTCAATCCGACGACGGTTATTCGGTTTACCCTGCCAGAGGCGGGGAGGGTGTCCCTGGATGTGTTCGATATTAACGGGCGCTTGGTAGGGGCGCATGGCATGCGCCCGTCGGCCGGCGGTGGTTCTGAGGGCGCACGCCGTGCGCCCCTACAAGAAACCTGGTATCCCGCAGGTGAGCATGAGGTGACCTTCGATGGATCGGGATTGGCGGCGGGGGTGTATGTATACAGACTGACCACGTCGGGGTCAGGGGCAATCCAGACTACACTAACGGGAAAAATGGTGCTGCTTAAATGAGACTGTTGATTTTTACACCTTATTATTTGCAAAAAAGTATTGCTTTCTGAGCGAATATTTTGTATATTAGTTCCTGAGTAACAATAACTTAGGAATGATAATGGCTTCATTTAAACCGACCCGTCAGCAGCGTTCTTTC
>JAPKYS010000048.1 GCA_026394195.1 bacterium
GCCGGGCAACTTCTGAAACGTCAGAGTATCCGCCGCCCAGACCACTCCGCGGTAATCGCCGACATAGGCAATATACTGATACGTTCCTGCCGGTGCAGAAGCTGACACGGTTTGATTGCGCAGAGTTGTACAGCTATCCAGAGGCAGATCCCGATGTTGCGGAGGACTGAAGTAAACTATCGGGGAAGCTCCCGGGTAGATAATCTGCCACCAGAGGTCCGTCGGAAGCGGGTTACGAACCCCATTGACGGTGGTCAGGTGATAGCTGAAACTCCCTCCATTTGCCGGGATCACAATCGGGGAAACTGTCGGGATCATCCCCACTGCGACGTCGCCCTGAAGCTGGTTATACTTTATGGTGAGAAAATCGTATTCCGCCTGATCGACAAACATGAACCCGGCAGTCGCAATCACATTCCCCTGGCGGTCGAGCGTAACGTCAATTCCCTCTTCGAGATTGAGGTCATCCTGATCGTAGATCGCCAGCCATTTCATATTGCCTTCAGAGTCATACTTGATGGTGGTGCAGCCGATTCCTCCGTTGAGCTGGTAGCTTTGGCCTGATGCGTATACGTTTGAGTCGTCGTCAACCACAAGCGCTCGGGCTTTGTTACCCCACGATGAAGTTTGCTGATAGTACCGCACCCATTGCATCGTTCCACTACTGTTAAGCTTGAAGGTGACAAATTTGAACGTATAGTTTGAGTCCTGCTGATTGCCCACAATCAGAATGTTTCCTTGAGGGTCCAGCTTCAGATCCTCAGCGTAGTAGTCGATGGTAGCTGTCCCTCCAAAGCGATGCACCCAGAGGCGCGTTCCGGAAGCGCTGTATTTGATCGTTATACAATCGGATTGCGTGATTGCCTCACTGTATCCAGTCACGTAAAGGTTGGCGTTTTCATCAAGCGCCATCGCTCTGGGATAGTCAAACTGATTACTGGGGCCATTGTAATTGGATAACCATTGCTGTTGGCCTGATGAGTTATACTTGATGGTCGTATAATCATAGTTGGTGTTTGTTCCCGGATCGACGTCGCTGAACCCGGTGACATAGACATTCCCCATTCCATCAACAGCGATGTCGACCGGTTGAGCCTCTGCAGTTCCTGGTGCAATAAATTCAACCAGCCATTGCTGCACGCCAAGATTATTGTACTTGATGGAGACATAGCGACTTCTACCCTGGCTATTATTGGAGTATCCCGTCACATAACAATTGCCGGATGCGTCTACAGCGATTGCCTGCGCGATATCCGTCCGGTTGTCAGGTCCATTGTAGGTCGCTTCCCAGAGCAGTTGCCCTTGAGGGTTGATGCAGATGGTGGTCATGTCATCATAACCCGTGCCTGCAGTGAACCCGGTTAGGTAGAGATTCCCTTGTGGATCCAGAGCCATATCCGTAGGCGCCTCCCAGGACCATTCAACGCTCCCTGAGTAATAAAACCTCCAGAGCAGACTTCCATCCGGTGCGTATTTGATGGCAAGATAATCATATCCTGTGGAGTCATTGTGAAAGCCATGTCCTGCAACGAAGACATTACCGAGGGAGTCGGTAAGAACGCCGATAGGTAGTGCGTCCGCGTGGTAGGGGTCCAATTCTCGGACCGACCAATCCAGACCAACGATGGCTTTGACCGGAGTCAAAGGCAGAAGAAGGAGAAAAACCATTCCGGTTGCGGTTGCGAGTCTCCAGTTCATTTTCATGGCAAGTCCTTTTGATTGATGAAATTGTTGGCAGCATGGTAATTGTGAATCATTTCTCGATTACTTGACTATGAGGCGATTTTATCCAATTGCAGTGAGTCCATTGGCGATGGGGTAGAACCGAGACCAACCCCTGCCATACCCGTCCCGTTTTTACTTGACTCCCCCTGAAGAACGCGCTATATTATACAGGTGCGTTGGTGCCAAACATAATGCAATAATAACAATGACTTACAATTTTAACTCTCCTGCCCCGAACTAAATATCATGAGTTTCGTCCACCTACATACCCACTCCGATTACTCACTACTGGATGGCTCCGCCAAGGTCAAGGACCTGGTACGCACCGCCCGGGATCTGGGCATGACCGCCCTGGCTTTGACCGACCACGGCAACCTCTTCGGAGCTATCGAATTCTATCGCGAAGCCCGCAAAGCGGAGCTGAAGCCCATTATCGGAATCGAACTTTATATGGCGCCGGGAGCGCGGCAGGATCGCACTACCAACACGGGCATAAAAGACTCATCCAATCACCTGGTGCTGCTGGCAAAGGATGAAGTCGGCTACCGCAATTTGATCCGCTTAAGTTCGCTGGCTTACCTGGAAGGGTTTTACTACCGCCCCCGCATCGATTGGGAATTGCTGGAAAAACACCACCAGGGACTGATCTGTATGACCTCCTGTTTAAAGGGGCTGGTGCCGCAGCTGCTGATCCAGAATCGCGAGGAGGAAGCTCAAAAAGTAAGCTCGCGGTTCAAAGAATTGTTCGGATCGGATTTTTACCTGGAAGTTCAGAATCACGGCATCGCCGAAGAAGCGTTGGCAATTCAGGCGATGCACCGCTTGGGGAAAAAGTTGGACCTGAAGCTGGTGGTCACCAACGACGTTCATTATCTTAAGCGGGAAGACGACGAAGCTCACGACGTGCTGCTGTGCATCCAATCCGGCAAAACGCGGGCAGAAACGCAGCGGATGAAATTTTCCGGAGCCGGCTATCACCTGCGCAGTCCCGAAGAGATGGAAGCTCTGTTCCGCGACCTGCCGGAAGCCTTGAAAGTCACTGAAGAGATCGCCGAGCGCTGCAATCTGGAGTTGGACTTTTCACACCAGCATTTCCCTGAATACCCCATCCCGGCAGATGAAAAGGGCGCCACTCTGGAAACTTTCTTCGAGCAGCAAGCACAGGAAGGCTTAATCTTACGCTATCCCAACCCTACTGAAGAAGCAAAGGCGCGGCTGGCGCATGAAATCAAGGTTATTAAAAAATTAGGGTTTGCAGGCTACTTCCTGATCGTCAAAGACTTCATTGACTTTGCCCGATCCCGGCAGATACCCGTGGGTCCGGGCAGAGGATCTGCGGCGGGAAGCCTGGTCGCCTATTCGCTCGGCATTACCAATATCGACCCGCTGCGATACGGCTTACTCTTCGAGCGCTTCCTCAATCCGGAACGAGTCTCGCCGCCCGATATCGACATCGATTTTGCGGACAACCGCAGAGCCGAAGTCATTGATTACGTCAGGGACAAATACGGCAGCAATTCAGTCACGCAAATCATCACCTTCGGTAAAATGCTGGCGAAAGCCGTAGTACGGGACGTGGGGCGCGTCATGGGGCTGCCTTACAGCGACGTTGACCGGCTGGCGAAGTTAATCCCTCCCACGCTGGGTATGACTTTGGATCGCGCCACTGATGAGGCGCCGGAATTCCGCATGTTGGTGGAATCGAACCCCATCTACCGCAAGTTGATCAGCATCAGCAAGGTATTGGAAGGCGTCAATCGTAACGCTTCCACTCATGCAGCCGGCGTGGTGATCGCTCCGGGTGATCTAATGGATTACGTCCCCCTCTTCAAAGCAGCGGAAACGGGCGAAACCACCACTCAGTGGGACATGAAGTGGCTGGATGCCATCGGTTTGTTAAAAATGGATTTTCTTGGGCTGCGCACGCTGACGGTTATCAAAGATACTCTGGCTGCGCTGCACGAAAGAGGCGTCGACGTCGATCTCGACGGCATTCCCTTGGATGATGCCGCTACTTTCCGGCTTTTTGCCGATAAAGCCACAGTGGGTGTGTTTCAGTTTGAAAGTTCCGGCATGAAGGAGAATCTGGCACGGCTGCAACCGGAACGACTGGAAGACCTGATCGCTATGAACGCTCTCTATCGCCCCGGCCCCATGGAGATGATCAGCACCTACATCGCTCGCAAGCGCGGACGGGAAAAGATCGAATACCTCCACGAGTCACTGCGACCGATCTTAGAAGAGACCTACGGCATCATCGTCTACCAGGAACAGGTCATTCGCATCGCCTCGGATATCGCGGGATTTTCGCTGGGAAAGGCGGATATCCTGCGCCGCGCCATGGGCAAGAAGAAGCTCTCTGAGATGCAGAAGCTCAAGGACGAGTTCATCCAGGGCGCCATCGACCGGGGCTTGACCGAGAAAGTTGCTGCGGCTATCTACGACTACGTCGAACGCTTCGCTTCCTACGGCTTCAACAAGAGCCACTCTGCCGGATACGCGCTGGTTGCCTACCAGACCGCCTACTTGAAAGCTCACTACCCGGCGGAATTCATGGCTGCCTGCTTGACGTCGGAAATCAACTCCTCGGACCGCATCCTGCTGCTGATCGACGAGTGCCGGCATCTGGGACTCACCATCCATCCGCCGAGCATCAATCTCAGCCGCTACCAGTTTACCGTCGAAGAAGGGGGGATACGCTTCGGTCTGGGGGGAGTCAAAAACGTCGGCGAAGGCGCCATCGAACAAGTGATAGCGGCGCGGGACATCTTCGGGCTCTACCGCTCACTCTACGATATCACCGAACGCACCGACGGACAGAAGGTCAATCGCAAGGTACTGGAAAGCCTGATTCAGTCCGGCGCTTGCGACGACCTGGAAGGACATCGGGCGCAGATGAAGGCAGCGCTGGATGACGTGCTGCGTTACGGGCAGCAGATTCGCGCCGAAAAAAGTCAGGGGCAGGAGTCGCTTTTCGGATTGGAAAGCGCCGAAGCCGTGCCTCCCACCCGGATGGCGCTTCCCGCTATGGACGTCTGGTCATCAGCTGAAACTCAGATACTGGAAAAGGAGTCTTTAGGGTTCTACCTTTCCACGCACCCGCTGGAATCCTACCGGCTGGAAGTCGCCAGTTTTTCGCAGCTCCCTTTTAGCGCCATGGATCGGGCGGGTGATTCACAGCCCATCCGTTTGGTTGGGTACGTCAGCGAAATCCGCCGTTTGAACGACAAGAAAAACCGCCAGATGGCGTTCGTAACGCTGGTGGATTTCAGCGGTTCGGTGGAAGCGTTATTCTTCGCTGACGTCTTTGAAAAACACAGCAGCATTATCCAAAAAGATGCCGCCCTGGTTGTCGTCGGCAGATGCAGCACGCGCGAGAATGAAGCAGTGAAGGTGATTGCTGAAGACGCATTCCCTCTGGAAAGTGCCCGCTCCAGTCTCACCATTGGTCTGGAAGTCGCCATCGACCGTACCCGTTCCAGGCCAGATCTGGCAGAACGGATCGAGAGGCTCTGCATGCAGCATCCCGGCAGCACACCGCTCTATATCCGTTTAATCGGCGGAGAAAACGGCGAAAGGCGCTTTGTGGTGGAAAATTTCCAGCTCAAGCTGGGCGACCATCTGATCAACCGGCTGGAACAACTGGTGGGCGAGGGAAACGTTCGACTGATGGCAGGAGCAGTCAATGGCAGCAGCAAGACCAGTCACCGTTAAGACGGCGAAATCCGATCTGATCTGCCTGGAGTGCGTCAATGCCCGCTTTCCTGACCCCAAAGAGCAGTGCTACAAGTTCGGCGGCTTGATCTGCACGGTGGACGACAGCAACGTGGAGAAGTACCGGAAGTGCAAGTTTGCGCAAGGGGTGGGGAGGGCGAGTGGATAAAAAGAAACAGCGCCGAACCAGAGTCCGACGCCGTCGGGCCAGCGTTACTCACGCATGGCGATGTAGCTATAAATAATGTACGCATTTAAATTCGGGTTGTCAAGTTCTTCATGAAATAGAAATAGTCGGGGGCACCCCTGACCCCAACATCGGCTACTTTGGATTATAGAACTTCACCATGTCGTCACCCGACCACTATCACACCCTCTCTTCCTCCGCCCGATCAGAACTGCGCGTCAAAGCCAGCCGCTTCTTCGGGTTTGCCGAATCGGTGCCTGACGAAGCTGCGGCAGCAGCCATGCGAGTCAGGTTGAAGAAAGAGTATCACGACGCGTCGCACCAGCCATTTGCCTATCGGCTCTGTGACGGCAGCGAACGCTGTTCGGATGACGGCGAACCGAAGGGAACGTCGGGTCAGGCGATTCTGCTGGAAATCCGGCGAGCTGAAGTTTCTGACGTGCAGGTGGTGGTGGTACGTTACTTCGGAGGTACCAAACTCGGCAAAGGGGGACTGTCCAGAACCTTCTCAGACTGCGCCCGGGAAGCTCTTGTCGAAGGTGGGCGGATCTTGGTCACTAAATCCTCCAGCTTTTCCATTATCCTCACCCCAGAGGATGTGAAAACAGCCAAAGCCATTGCTTTGGAATTTTCAGCGGTCGTGGAAACGCAAAGTTACGATCCTCTGGCACATTTAAAAATCGTCGTGCCCGAGAGTCGCATCCAAGACTGCCGGCAGGCGTTGCTGGATCGTTTCGGGAAGACAATCATTACTGAAAGTTAGATGGAAGTCTGGTTAATTCTGGGCAGCTTGCTCCTGGCAGGCTACTTTGCCGGAACGGAAACGGCATTTCTCTCGGTCAGCCGCATCCGCATTGAAGGATTCCTGCACCGCGGACGATGGGGAGCGAAATCCGCGCGCTGGTTCCTGGAAAAACCCGCCCGCTTCGTCCTGACGACACTGGTTGGCACCAACCTGGGCAACATCGCCGCATCATCGCTGCTGACCGCTTACCTCATCGGGTACGAAGTCCCCACCGCTTGGATATTGCCGATCAGCACGCTGATGGTGTTGATCATTGCTGAAATTATCCCCAAATCGTTGGGACGTGATCTCGCTGAGCCGGCTGCTCTCTGGGTAGCTCCTTCGTTGCGGTTCTTCCAGTTCATCTTCTACCCCATTATTGTTTTTGTAAGCTGGAATACTACGCTGATCGTATCCTTATTCGGTCAGAAATCGGTGGAGGTCAAGCGGTTCTTCACCCGGCGTGATTTCGAGCTGCTGATTCGTGAAGGACAAAAAACCGGCGCGCTGCAGCCGCGGCACCAGTCGCTGATCTCCCGGGCGCTGCATTTCCGTACAGCCACCACCCACGACGTGATGACACCCCGGACGGAAATTGTCGCGTTGGAGCTGAACGACGGATTGGAAGATCTCCGTAGAGTGGCATTATCCTCCGGCTTTTCCAAAATCCCCGTTTACCAGAATGACGTCGATCATATCATCGGAATCGCCTACGCACTGGATCTGTTCAATCGCCCGGAAACCCTGGCGCAGATCATTCGTCCGGTTCCTTTTTTTCCCGGTCAGAAGAAAGCCTGGGAAGCCTTTCGCGATCTGCGCGCCGCGCACCAATCCATTGCAGTCGTGGTGGATGAATACGGCGGGACGGCCGGCATCGTCACGCTGGAAGACTTCATCGAAGAAGTCACCGGCGATATCGAAGACGAACACGACCCGGCGCGCCTGGCGCTCCGGCAGGTCAGCGAAAATAAATGGGTCGTATCCGCCCGCATGGAAGTCGAAGAGCTCAATCAGCGCTTGAATCTGGATATTCCGGAAGGTGAGTATGAGACTTTAGGGGGGTATATTACCGAAAGTCTGGGCAGGATTCCGCAGCGAGGTGAAGTCGTCGAGTTAGGGGATTATCGCGTTGAAATTTTACGGTCGACCCGAACGCGGATCAGAGTGGTAGTGGTGGAGAAAATAGAGGGCGAGGAGGTTTAGGTCAGCATCCACGTTTACTGCTGGCGGTAGGCAATAATTGCAGTGGGGTTGCACTCTAATTATACATAAAAAGGCGGCTCATAAGCCGCCTTTAAATTGTTCGGGAGTCTATAATGCGACCTACCTTACCAGCATCGCCTTGATCGAAGCCTGCCGGCTGCCGGATTGCATCATGATCAGGTAGGCTCCGGACGACAATCCTTGCGGAGCCCAGTTGACGTAGTGCACGCCGGCAGGGAAGAAGCGTCTGGCGATCTCTCCGACAAATCGACCCGAAGTATCATACGCCTTCAGAGACACCCAATCGGGTCGATCCAATTGAAACTGGATCGACGTCTGCGGATTGAAAGGATTTGGGTATAATCCGCAGATGCGAAAATCATTCGGTTGGTCCGGTTTCAGCCAAATTTTTTCACCCAAGTAGGTTTCCACCTGAACCCTGATGAAAAAATCCCGCCCCACACCCCAGTCATCCTTGATCGTCCCCCAGGCGTTATGTGTGCCGCCCCACCATTCGCAGCTGGTGGTGGTGGAAGGAATGCCGTCATCTGCCAGAATGGCTAAAGCGCTGTCGGTGGTGTCGGTGAAGAATGGTTCCCAACCGATGTGGAATTTTGCACCGGCGGCAAAATGGAGATTCCAGGCTTCCAGATTGATGAAGGTCGAATCAGGGTACACGTTCACCTGGTCATCCGGGATGACCAGGGAATCCAGCGCCTGATTGGGCGGTGTGTTGGGGAGTATTCCTCCACTCGACCAGGCCAGGACGTGCACATCCGGTAGAGTCCCTAAAGAATCTCCCGGAATTTTATAAAAAAAGAACACCACTGCGATCACTTTACAGGAATCTACAGAGGTGAATCGAACGTTAAAATAGTGATCGTCCCACTCGTCGGGCAGGGGAAAGTAGTACGCGGGGGCCCAGTTGTCGTAGACGATCCAGAAGCTGGTGTCGGGTTGGGCCAGAGCAGGCAGTGGAGGCATCGGCATAGCGCTGCTGTCATCTTTTTGCCGGGCTCCGCCCCAACTCGACGCTGCCAGTACTAAGATTATACCAAGTAATCCGAACCAGACTCTTCGGTGCTTCATCGCTCTCTCCCTAAGAGGATTATGGGAACTTTTCGGATCAAATCAAGGGGTTCGATAGTTCAACCGTCCGAGGATTCGACTCTCAGAGACGCCCTCTGGTTCCCAATATACTATAACGACCGGCTTGATGCAAGCAGAATATCCCTCAATCCCAGACTTCAGACCTGATGGAAGATCGTCGAACAGATAACCGTATGCCTGAACGGGATCATTCTGCATTGTGCCTGCGTCGTCCGAAGATGACCCTGGTCATCAGCGCGATCTTATTGCTCACCGGCGCAATTCCTCAACGACTCTGGGCAACCCCTGCCGATAGTTTCTCCGTCCAGCTCAACCTCAAGATCACCGGCGCCATCGACTTGCGCGCCTGGGACCAGCCCACTGCACTGAACAAGTACGTGCTTTCCGATACCACTGCCGCACTGTTGAGAACCGAAATTCCGCAGTTTAAGACGGTCACCGAGATGGATTCGACGGATCAGACGGTGATGATCCGCCGCAAGATGAACCAGAAGGATTTCCTCCAGCCTATCGTCTTTAGTCGGGATGAATACGCCAAATTCCGATTGCAGCATGACCAGGTCACACAGTTTCGCGATGAAAGCCTGAAAAATCTAAAAAAAACCGGCTTGGCGGCGGGAGCTGAGGCTCTGACCATCGAAATTCCTTTTAAGATAAAGTCGAAAACCTTCAACTCCATCTTCGGTGGGGATCGAGTGCGGCTGCGCATCTCCGGGAACATCAACATCGAAGGAGGTTTCCGGCGGGAAGGCCATTCGCAGGTTACGACCATTCAGGGGCAGCAGGCGAACTTGAATTTCCACATCAATCAGACCCAGAATTTCAAGATTACGGGGGAAATAGGGGACAAAGTGGCGGTGGAAGTCGACCAGGACAGCCGCCGCATGTTCGAATTTGAGAATTCGCTCAAGTTGACTTACACCGGCTACGAAGACGAAATCATCCAGAAAATTGAAGCCGGTAACATCAGCATGCAATTAGCCGGCACCCAGTTGGCGACCTTTTCCGGGCAGAATAAAGGATTGTTTGGTTTGAAAGCCGAATTGAAAATGGGTCCCTTTTCCCTGACCACCATCGCCAGTTTGGAAAAGGGGCAGAAGAACAAACTGCAGGTGCAGGGCGGCGCGCAGGAAACCAGCATCGAAGTCCCCGTCAACCAACCGACGGATGGACGATATTTCTTTCTGGGACCCTACTTCCGTGAACAGTACAAGATTTTCAACACCTCGATGCAGCATACATTAAGTACAACCGCCATTGATCAAAATAATTTTTACGTCTATAAACGTTATACTTATGGCGGCACATCGGTTCCCGCCGACCTGATCTATGCCTATGCCGCCTACGACTCGGCGGCGGAAGTCAATCCCGCTTCTTTCTATGAAAAAGCTATTATAAATGCCAAACGAGCCGACAGCACCCTGGCAGATCGCAATTTTCAACCCGGGAACTATGTCCGACTCGATCCTTCCCAATACAGCGTAAATATCCAATTGGGGTACATCCGCCTTAGTACGCCGCTCACTGATACCGACGTCCTGGCTGTCGCATACCTGCTGGAAGACAACACCTCCTTCGGAACCTTGAACCCACAACAGGGGGATACTGCGGTTCTCAAGCTGATTCGCCCGGAAAACCCGCTGCCTACTGACGATACCTGGCCTTTAGCCTGGCGCAATGTTTACAGCCTGCAGGGAGTCAGCATCGACAAAGAATCCTTTTCGTTGAAGATTACCTACAACCCTTCGGGCGCCTCTGAACAGGAGACCATGAACTTCCAGGGAGCGCAGAAAACCTTCCTGACGCTTTTCGGATTGGATACCAAGAACTCCACCGGGCAGGATAATCCGGACGGTCTGGTCGACGATAACCCGGCTCTGATCAACTATTCCTACGGAGAAATCATCTTCCCGGATTTACGGCCTTTTGATCCGGAAGGGTACTATTTCAACAACCCCAGCACTCCGGCGCCTTATTTCGGCAACCCGGCGGACTATCCGGACAGCCTCCGCATTCCCTCAATCTACGATTCTACGCAACTGGTTTCAACCGACTTTAAGATCAAGGCGTCTTTCAAGAGCGTCAAAGCGGTTTACCAGTTGGGGTTCAACGTTCTGGAAGGTTCCGAAGAGGTCTATTTGGGCGGCAGCCGCTTGTCTCGCGGCAGCGATTACGTCATCGATTACTATTCCGGCACTCTGACGGTGCTCAACCAGGCGGCGTTGTCTCCCTCAGCCAACCTGGAAATCGTCTACGAGTCCGGTGAACTGTTCCAGTTGGATAAAAAGACCCTGCTGGGGGTGCGCGGAGAATATCAGCTCTGGGATCAATCCTTCATCGGCGCTACGGCGTTGTATCTGAGCGAAAAGCCGCTGCAGGATCGGGTGCGCATCGGCAACGAACCCTTGCGCAATTTCCTGTGGGACGTCAATACCCGCCTGGTCTTCAAGCCCAAGTTTATAACCACCGCCATCGACAAGCTGCCTCTGGTCGAAACCGAGACGCCTTCTGAAGTCAGGCTGGAAGCGGAATTCGCCCAAGTTCATCCCGATCCCAATTCCCTGAACAACAATGCGACCGGCGACCCCAATGGGGTGGCTTACGTCGACGATTTCGAGTCCATCAAGAAAACCACACCCCTCGGCATCATGCGGCGTCAGTGGCGGACGGCCTCAAATCCCGTGTCTTCAATGCCCACGGCGAATAAAGGGACCTTCGTCTGGTTCAACCCCTTCGACCAGGTGGCGATTGAAGACGTCTGGCCCAACCGCCCCACCAATCCCAACGTGGCGCAGCGCACTCACGTTCTATCGATGTTCTTCAGCCCGGTCGCACCCGACAACGGCGCTCCTCCGATTAAGACCTCGCCGCTGACCTATTCCTGGGGAGGCGTCCAGCGATCACTCTCAGCCGGTTACCAGAACCAGGTAAATTCCCGATACCTTGAAATTACCCTGAAGGTCGGTAAACGCAATAGCTCCAAGCTGAACACGCCCGGTAGGCTGCATATCGACCTGGGGCAGATCAACGAAGACGTGATCCCCAACGGAATTCTCGATACCGAAGATAACAACCTTGAAGGTCTGCCCTACGGCGATGGCTTCTGCGACCAATCCGAAGATCGCGGTATTGACCGCATGGCTGGCGCGGACACAACCGACTGGTGGGACCTTAACCAGAATGGTATTCGTGATCCGGGTGAACCGTCGTCCCGCGATGATTGGGCCTATAACCCCTCGGATCCCTACAACGTCTGGAAAATCAACGGCACGGAAGGCAATTACAACGACGAAGGAGGTCGATACCCTGATACTGAAGATCTGGATAACGACAATTTCCTCGACCAGGTCAGCAACTACTTCAGGTATACCGTAGATCTGTCCGAATTTGAAGTCAGCCCCACCTACCCGATCCAACCTCCTGGAGATCCGAATCCATCGACGCGATTCCTGGTGTCTCCTCCCAACGACAAGGGCTGGAAGCTCTACCGTATCCCGCTTGAAGCCGGTGAGCAAATTGGCTCGCCCAACATCACACAATTGGAATTTGCACGCGTCTGGCTCGATGGCTTCACTTCGGCTGATACCTTCGAAGTCTCGATTGCGACGCTGGAAATTGTGGGCAATGAGTGGCGATCAGTGCCGATTAGCATCAACAACGGGGAAATCTACGAACGGGTCGCCGTCGAAGTCATGAACACATACGATAACCCATTATATACGCCTCCACCCGGCGTCGCAGGATATCGTGACCCTGTGACCGACATCGTCAGCCAGGAACAGTCTCTGCTGCTCCGCATCAATGACGTCCCACGGGATACGTCCGGAATCATCGTACGTCAATTGTACGACGTTCAGGATTATCTGGAATACCGTAAATTGAAGATGTTTGTGCACGGCGGCGGCATTGACGAAGTGCTCAATAATGAGATCTTCAATAATCGCAACATCTGGATGTTCTTCCGTTTCGGTTCCGATACGACTCGCAACTACTACGAATATCGCCAGAAAGTCCATCCCGGATGGGACCCGAAAAACGATATTGAAATCGATCTGGCGCAGCTTACCGCCCTTAAGTTGAACAGTACCGATCCCAATGAGGTGACCTCTATCATGGTAGGGGATGGCGACTCTTTGTCGGTCAAAGGCAATCCATCCCTTTCGCAGATACGGAATTTCACCGTTGGAGTCGTGCCACGCGACCGGGATATCTCCGAACTGGAGGGTCTGCAGATCTGGCTGGATGAACTCCGCGTCAGCGACGTCAAACGTGAAATTGGGCGAGCGGCTCGAGCTTCCGCCAACTTTACGCTGGCGGATCTGGCGACCATCAACACCAATATTGCCGCCCAAGATGGTAACTTCCATAACGTCAACACCCGCATGGGTACGCGCTCCAACTCCCTCACCGGCGCTGCTACCGCATCGATGCAGATGCATAAGTTTTTGGACCCCAAGTGGGGGCTGTCGATTCCCGTCAGCGGCAATTTCAGCCAATCCGAAACCGTTCCCTACTACTTCCCCAACAGTGACATTCTGGTGGATCGGGGTAATCCAGCTCAGGTGGATACCGTAAAGAGCTACAGTCGAAGTTATGGCGGAGGCATTGACGTCTCCAAGAATCTCCCCTCCGCCAGTCCGGTCTTGAAATATACCGTTGATCCGCTCTCAGTCGGATATGATTATTCCTACCAGGAATCCACCAATCCGACCACCAAAATAGCCAACTCGACGACCAACAGCGCCAACGTGGCCTACAACCTCACCATGGGGAGACCCTCGCTGAATTTCCTCGGCTGGCTTAAAAATGTGCCGGTGCTGAGCCGTTACTCCAAACTCAAATTCTACTACCTGATTACCAAGGTAAGCCTCTCCTTGGACGGAAGCGAAACCGTCAGCGACAATGAATATCGCTCCGGAATCCAGCAGGGGACGCACATGTTCTTCCTGACCAAGCACTTTTCCACCGGTTTCAAGCCGTTTGATAATTTTACCGTTGATTATGATCGTACCCATAAGGCTGATCTGCTCAAAGATCCGGCGCACCACAAAGGCGTGGGGGATATCCTCCAGGGCGATCTGGGCTGGACTGAAGACGTCGACGTGGACCAGCGGTTCGGCGCCGGCTACACCCCGAGACCTTTCAACTGGCTGGATACTGATCTCAGGTACAGCAGCAACTATCACTGGAACTGGGGGAACGGATACATTTCCACCGGACAGCAGATCACCAACAACAACACCATATCGGCTTCTGCGACGTTCAAACTGACACAGATCCTAAAGAAACCGACCCGTGATGGGGAACCCGGCGAACAACCTTACCCGGATCAACCACAAAATCCGTATCAGCAACAACAACAGCCGCCCATACCGCCGAATCCCGGCGGCGATGATAAAAACGGCCAAGGCGGTGAGATCCTCTTCGCTCAGCAGTTAGGTGACACCCTTTCGACTCAGCAGCCGGGGCTGCAGCCGGGCACGCCGGGTTATGATTCCACTCGAGTCGATTCGACGCAGGTCGATACCACTTTCCGAGCGCTTCCTGAGATTGCCAAACCCACCAAACGCGGCGCCATTGCCGATTTCTGGTACGCCGTCCGCTATACGTTTACCCGATTGCGAGACGTCAGGGTTGATTACACCCAGCAGAAAAACTGGATGGATCCTCTAGTGGATGGTCAGGCGGGAATCGGGTACCAGTTGGGATACAATTCCCACGATTACAATAAAATAGATTCTGCAGCATTCTACACCGGTTTTTCCACCCGCGCCAGAACGGACGACTACAAGATCAAGAGCGGTCTCGACTTCAGCCGCAATATCAAGATGAATCTGGATTATAGTTATGGCTGGAGCCGCAACGAGTCTTCGAGCATCGTCGGTTCGACCAAACAATCGCGCCTTTACTTCTTCAAAGCCCAGGGGGATTCGATGGGAGTCTTTGAACTCCCCATCCCGGATTGGTCGCTG
The DNA here is from genome assembly GCA_026394195.1 of bacterium. GTDB lineage: Bacteria > Electryoneota > B3-LCP > B3-LCP > B3-LCP > JAPKYS01. The sequence continues at coordinate 14,696 of JAPKYS010000048.1, forward strand.
ACCTGGTCAGGATTGGAAAAGTGGCCGGCCTTTCAGAACATGGCGCAGACGGTTTCGTTGGAAAACACCTACTCAGGTTCGAAAAATTCAAGTTGGAACGACAACCGCAACAATGTCCGTCAGCACGATTATTCTCGAAATTTCAGCCCGTTGGTCGGCGTTAACATCACCTGGAAGAAGAACGTCTCTACGACCTTCAGGTACAATTGGACAGAAACAGGATCTGTGGTGCTGATTCCCACACGCTCGAAATCCCGGAACGTGCAGAAAAGCGCTCAACTATCCGCCAGCTATTCCATGAAAACCGGCTTTAAGATTCCCATTCCGGTCTGGCCATTCAAGAATAAACGCTTCAGCAATAATACTACGCTTACTCTCACCTTCAACATGGCGAACAACACCACCGCAAATGAAGCGCTGGGCAAGTTTATCGAAACCAATTTTACCAAGACCTGGTCCATCAAACCGGCGCTGGATTACACCTTCTCGAACACGGTGACCGGAGGGATGCACTTCGAGTACGGATCGAACAAGAGCAAGGCGTCCGATTCCAATTACCAGGAATTCGGCATCCGGGTCAACATCACCATCCGTGGTTGATCGATCATGCATAATTCAGGAATACAAGGGAGGTGGGTAAAAGCCCTGAGCTGCTCCGTTGCTCTTGCGGCGACTCTCTTCGGGCTGAGGGTATTGGCTGCGGATGCTCCACAATTCGATCCGGCTCTGGCTTGGGACCATCTGGCCGTGCAATGCAGCTTCGGAGCACGGAATCCGGGCAGCGCCGGTCACCAGAAATGCCTTGAATATATGGAAGGGGTATTGAAGAAGACCGGGTGTACCATTCAACGGCAAGATTTCTTGGGTGAAGATCCGGAATCGCAGAAATCTTATTTTCTGACCAATTTGATTGCCAAATTCTGGCCGAATCGCAGCCGCCGATTGCTGCTCTGCGCACACTGGGATACCCGTCCCCGGGCAGATCAGGATCCCGATTCCACCAATCGCAAGCAGCCCATCATCGGCGCCAATGACGGCGCTTCAGGCGTGGCCGTCCTGCTGGAAATCGCTCGCTGCCTCAGTCTCGTCGACCCTGGAATTGGGGTGGATCTGGTCTTCTTCGACGGTGAGGACATGGGGAGGGAAACCCATATCGACGAATATTGCCTCGGTTCGCAATGGTACGCTCAACACCTGGAATACCCCTTGCCTGAAGCAGCAATCCTCCTCGACATGGTCGGCGACGCGGATCTGCGCATCCCCTACGAACAGAACTCACATTACTACGCGCCGCAGTTGGTGGATGAAGTTTTCAAAATAGCCGCAAAACTCGGTGAAACCGCCTTCGACCCCCGCCCCGGCCGCCCCGTCTATGACGACCATATTCATCTGCTGGAAATCGGCATCCCTGCCGTCGATTTGATCGATTTTGAATACCGCTATTGGCATACCACCGCAGATCTCCCCGCAAAATGCAACGGGAGTTCTCTGAACAGTGTAGGTCGGGTGGCGCTGGCCTGGATCTATCAGCGGGGGCAGTGAGCGATGAAACGCACTCTCGCCGCGCTGGATATCGGCACCAATACCACGCTGTTCCTGCTGGCTGAGGTGACGGCTGACGGTGCAGTACTCCCAATCCAACACGATCTGGCGACCAACGACCTGGGTCGGGGCTTGGACGCAGACTTCAACCTGACTCCGGAAGCCATCGCTCTTAATGTTGACCAACTGCGGAGATTCGGACAGATTGCGCAGGAATACGGCGCTGAGGAAATCCGCATTGCCGCCACCGAAGCGCTTCGAAAAGCCCGCAATGCGCACCTGCTGTTGCATCGTGTTAAAACCGAATTGGGTCTCACCATCCGCATCATCAGCGGCGAAGAGGAAGCTCGTTTGACCTATCTGGGGATCTTATCCGGCTTGCCGGAACAGGACGAGCCTCTGATCGCGGTGGACGTGGGCGGCGGTTCGACGGAAGTCATACTGGGGGAAGGCAGAACTATCCTTTTCAGCCGATCGCTGCCGGTTGGAGCGGTATCGTTGGATAAACAATTCCTCCGCAGCGATCCGCCGGAGCTTGGCGAGCTGGTCGAGGTCGAAAAAGCCATCAACGTTGCCTTGGACGTACTTCCCCAAACGGTATGGAGCAGCAAAGCAGATCTGATCATCTGCGGAGGGACGGCGTCTTCGCTGGCGGCAGCCGACCTGGGATTGGTGGACTATGAGCCGGAAAAACTGGCGGGGCACGAGATCAGCAAGCGACGCATGCAGCAGTTCTTAGAACAGTTCACTTCTTGCACGTTGGAACAGCGTCGGAAAATACCCGGCATCGGCTACCGACGCGCAGAAATTATCCTGCCCGGTACCATGATCATCTGGGCGTTGCTGCGCAGATTGAAGCGAAAATACTACTTCACCTCCGAACGCGGCTTGCGCTACGGGCTGCTGGTGGAAGGGATTTAACGATTAGCAATTAGTCCGTAGGGGTCGTCCGTCGACTGACGGATTGCCCCGACCCGAGAATACCTTGTCATTCCGGCTTAGCCTGCCCCATTGGGGTCCGGAATCAGACAAGGCGTAAGTTGATCCCCACCCGCCCCCCGCCCCGCCCTAAAGAAACGGGGCTACGTCTATGGAAGCCCCCTGAAGGGGACTCGAAGAGAAGAAAAGAACTCACGGTAGTCGGGGTCGTCCCTGACCCCGACAATAACAACTACAACGCCACATGAAATCATTCCTGAAAAGCCTCATCAGCCCGAACGGTCAGAAGGCTGGTAAAAACGAGCCTGTCAGCCTGGCTCTGGCGGTCTGCGTACTGCTGCTGGAAACAGCCCAGGCGGACGACGAATTTACGTCCGAAGAGCGCGATCGGCTGCTGAAATCCCTGCAAGTGCGCTTCTCGCTGAGCGTTGCCGAAGCTGCCGAACTGATGCAGTCGGCGGAAGCCCGGCGCTCGGAAAGCCTCGACCTGTGGCAGTTCACCCACCGCATCAACGAGGCGCTGGATGGCCCGGGCAAGCAGAAGGTTATCGAAGAGGTCTGGCGGATCATCTACGCCGACGGCAAACTGGACGCTCACGAAGACTACCTGGTGCACCAGCTGGCTCGCCTGCTGAACCTGACCCACGAAGAGCTGATCGCGGGGAAGCTGAAGGCGAAGGGGGAAAGCAAATAGCAATTAGCAATTAGTCCGTAGGGGTCGTCCGTCGACTGACGGATTGCCCCGACCCGAGAATACCTTGTCATTCCGGCTTAGCCTGCCCCATTGGGGTCCGGAATCAGACAAGGCGTAAGTTGATCCCCACCCGCCCCACGCCCCGCCCTAAAGAAACGGGGCTACGTCTATGGAAGCCCCCTGAAGGGGACTCGAAGAGAGGAAAAGAACTCACGGTAGTCGGGGTCGTCCCTGACCCCGACGGTGCCACAATTCCGAATAATCGTTCAGAAAGTCGTTGACAAATGCGGGGAAAGTGAGTAAATTGGAAAAAACAATCTGGTAGGATAGACATTCCTGTCTGTCCGAGATTCAGGCGTAGGTTGGGTTAAGCCCTTCAAGGCGAACCCAACACATAGTTGAATAAACCATGAAATCGCAGAATAGACTCTTCCGCATTAAGACCAAAGGCTACCTCGGCGAGCATTCCGAGGAATACTTCGACGATATTCGCGCCGCCACACGGGAAGAGGCGTTGGCGAAGTTCTATAAGCGCAAGAGACTGAAGGAAGACCCCAGCGACACAAACACCTGGAATAATGCGAGAACTCATTGCTGACATAAGGCAAGGTGATTGCCGAGATGTACTGAAAGAGTTCGAGGGCGAATTCTTCGACTTGATCGTCACCTCTCCGCCTTATGCTGATAGGCGAGTAAAGACTTACGGCGGAATCCATCCTGATAAATACGTCGATTGGTTTTTACCACGCTCTGAAGAATTCCTGCGGGTTTTGAAGCCAGGTGGAACATTTATTCTCAATATCAAAGAGAAAGCCGAGAATGGTGAGAGACACACATACGTAATTGAATTGATTCTCGCATTAAGAAAACAGGGTTGGCTATGGACTGAGGAATTTATTTGGCATAAAAAAAATTGTTACCCAGGGAAATGGCCGAATCGTTTTCGCGATGCGTGGGAACGGTGCCTGCAATTTAACAAGAGCAGACATTTTAAAATGTTTCAGGAAAAAGTTCGTGTCCCAATGGGGGAATGGGCAAATACCAGATTAAAATCGCTTGGGAAAAACGATGTAGTTCGCTTCAATTCTCAGGCAGGGAGCGGTTTTGGAAAAAATATTGCAAATTGGCTGGATAGAGATTTAGCCTATCCTACTAACGTACTTCATTTTGCCACAGAGTGCAGTAATAAAAATCATAGCGCAGCATTTCCCATAGCATTGCCCGAATGGTTCATCAAACTCTTCACACAAGAGAATGATTGGGTATTAGACCCATTTGTTGGATCGGGAACAACTTGTGAAGCTGCACAGAAACTGGGAAGAAATTCTGTTGGGATTGATATAATGGAAGAATACAAAGACTTATCATATAAAAATACTAAGAAATCAGAACTCTTACTCATGGAAAAAGGATTAAAATATGAAGCAAATAACTCAAAATGAAATAATGGATTACATTGAGAAAAACATACAGACATTTCATAAAAGACGGATCGATAAATTATACACCTTAAAATTAAAAACTGTACTCAAGCGGAAAAATCCGTATCTGTATAAAGCAAAAAACACAATTACTGCGGCTGATCTTATTAAGGGAATCATGGATGCTTTTTTAATCTCACAAGAAGAAGGGATTTTTGGAGATTTCCTAGAAGGATTGGCTATCTTCATTAATGAAAAAACCTATAGCGGGAAAAAATCAGGAATACCCGGAATTGATCTTGAATTTCAAAGGGACAATATTCGCTATCTCGTCAATATTAAATCTGGACCTAATTGGGGGAATAGCAGGCAAATTAAGAAGATGCGTGAAGATTTTATAAAAGCAAAACAAACCTTGAAAACGAGTGGTAGTAAATTGCAAGTTGAAGTTATTAATGGTTGTTGCTATGGTCGCGAAAATAAAGAAGAAAAAGGCGATTATATGAAAATTTGTGGTGAATCATTTTGGACCTTTATTTCTGGTAATGCAAGCCTATACACCGAGATTATTGAACCATTGGGTCATCAAGCAAAGCAAAGAAACGATGATTTCCAAAAAGAATACGTAAAAGTAGTGAATAAATTTACTTCCGAATTTATCAATGAGTTCTGTTTGAATGATTATAGCATAGATTGGCAAAAACTCGTTCGCTTCACCTCCTCCAAATCCGGTAAATACTAATGCCAACCTACTCCCCCGATAACCCCATCTTCATGATCTACGTCGGAGACGTACAGAACCTTGCCAAGGAAAAGCTTGGTCGAGAATTGGACGAGTTTGAGCTCCACACAGTCCAGAAAGGTATTGAGGGCGGCTTCTGCGATTGGCACGAGGTCGTCGGTTACGCCATCAACGAGCTGGAAGGACTGCGGGAAGAGGGATTGCTGTAGGGAGGGGCGTCAGGTCACACGCCTCGACTAAAGGCGTGGCGCAAGACCTGACGCAACGCGATGCTCTTTCCCCGCCTTGTCTGATTCCGGACCCCAATGGGGCAGGCTAAGCCGGAATGACAAGGCTATTTCGCCGGAATGATGCTTTCTTCTCATCAGCGAAATCAGTTTAATCTGCGTGAATCTGCGATTCAGACAATTGGCTGGCATCCTGTTTTTTATTATTCTTCATTCTGAATTCTGGAAATGAGTAATATTATGTTACCAGTTTTGCAGGGGCATCAAGCTGCCCCTGCCACCCGTCGCAGGACGGGGGGATCGGGTTGACGCAACGCGCCACTTTTCCCCTGCCTTGTCAGATTCCGGACCCCAATGGGGCAGGCTAAGCCGGAATGACAAGGCTATTTCGCCGGAATGATGCTTTCTTCTCATCAGCGAAATCAGTTTAATCTGCGTGAATTTGCGATTCAGACAATTGACTGGCAGCCTGTATTTTATTATTCTTCATTCTGAATTCTGGAAATGAGTAATATTATGTTGCCAGTTTTGCAGGGGCATCAAGCAGCCCCTGCCACCCGTCAACGCGCTTCGCTTGCGGGAATGACACTCTTCTTCATTCTTCATTCTTAATTCTGGATTCTTAATTCTGGATTCTGGATTCTAAATTCTGGATTCTTCAACAAACCTATGAAAGGGGATCAAACCATGATACGTAAACTGATCTTAGCTCTGGTCGTCATCACGTTGGGATTGGCTCTGATGGCGCAGGCCTCCACCTGGGACTTCGATAAATCGCACAGCAGCATCAAGTTTAAGGTCAAGCACATGGCCATCAGCACCGTGTGGGGATCGTTCGATTCCTTCACCGGTCTGGTGACGCTGGACGATAAAGACATGACCAAGTCCAAGGTTGAGGTGACTATCGACGCCACTTCCATCAACACCAACGAACCCAAAAGAGACGAACACTTGAAGAGCGCCGATTTCTTCGACGTGACCAAGTTTCCCACCGCCAAATTCGTGTCCACAAAGATCGAAAAGGTGCCGGACGGCTTGATGATCACCGGCGATCTGACCATGAAAGACGTGACCAAATCGGTGATGCTGATGGTCGAAGGACCCACGCCGCCGATAAAAGACCCCTGGGGCGGGGTTCGCATCGGCGCATCCGCCACGGCACGCATCAACCGCTACGACTGGGGCTTGACCTGGAACAAGGCGATAGAAGCCGGCAACTTTCTGGTCGGGCAGGATGTGGACTTGATCTTTGAAGTAGAGCTGGTTAAAAAGATCTGACCCTTTTTACTTGAGACAGAAAAAACCCGCCGTGTGGCGGGTTTTTTCATTTTATAGCAGTTCTTGAAAATAATCTCCTATCTCACATATTCCACACACAAAGCCGTCATTCCCGCAAATCCGTCAGTAGACGGATGCGTCGGGAATCCGACGGTACGTCTGATTCCGAACCCCAATGGGGCAGGTGGGTGGCACGGTCAGCTCGATGACCGTGCTGGAAATGAGTAATATTATGTTACCAGTTTTGCAGGGGCATCAAGCTGCCCCTGCCACCCGTCAACGCGCTTCGCTTGCGGGAATGACACTCTTCTTCATTCTGGATTCTGGATTCTGGATTCTGGATTCTGCATTCTGGATTCTTCCCTCCTACAACCTCGCCCGGAAGCGCATTACCGTGGCGGAAAGCGTCATGACTCCCATGACCGCCAGCGCGGTAAATTCAAAGTACAAATCACCGATAGAGCTCCCTTTCAGGAACACCTCCCGCAGCACCGCGATATAGTACCGTAGCGGGTTGATCAGCGTGACGTACTGCGCCCAGACCGGCATGTTTTCCACGGCGTAGAAATAGCCCGACATCAGCATCCCGAAGACCATGAAGAACCAGGCGAAAAACATGGCCTGCTGCTGCGTCGAAGCGATGGTGGATACGAACAACCCCATCCCCAAAGTCGAAAGCATGAACAGGGCTGTGGCTAAAAACACCCAGCCCAGATTCCCTTCCATCGGCAGCGAAAAGACCAGCCTTGCCATCCCTAAAGACACGCAGAGCATGAAGAATCCGATGGCTGCGAAGGGGACCAGTTTGCCAATCAAAAGCTGATAGGGTCGCATGGGGGTGACCAGCAGTTGTTCCAGCGTCCCGATCTCCTTTTCCCGCACTAATCCCATGGAACTCAGCATCATGGTCATCACTGTCAGCAGAATCGCCATGATGCCGGGAATCATATAGTAGAGGCTCTTCAGCGCGGGGTTGTAGAACACCCGGCTGCGCGCCTCAATGAGATGGATGGGGAGGGGTTTGCGGCCGGCGATCTCTTTTTTCTGCAGCAGGATATTCTGCGCGTATTCCTGCAGGATGCGGCTGGAATAACCGAGGGATATGGACGCAGTGTTGGAATTCTGCCCATCCATGATCAGTTGCACCACCGGGCTATAGCCCATCTCCAGATCGGCCTGGAAATTCCGGGGGAAGACCATCCCGAAATCCGCTTTGCCGTCCTGAATGGCGCTTTCCAACTCTGTTTGTGTGGCGGCGTACCCCTTCAAGATGAAATAACCGCAGTGTTCGAAGTTGGATACAATCTGGCGTGTCGTGCCGGAAAGGTCCTGGTCGAAGACGATCAAACGCAAGTTCTTCACGTCGGTCGTGACGGTGAAACTGAGTATGAAGAGCTGCATGATGGGCATGACCAGAACCGCTCCCAACATGGGGCGGTCACGCAGGATCTGCTGGAACTCTTTGCGGATTAAGACGAGAATGGGGCGCAGCATGATGATCTTTAATCCAACCTGACTTTGAAACGTTTGATGCTGATGGCGATCAGCACGAAGGACAACAAAAACAGATAGAGAGCGTAAGGCCAGAGCACCAAAAAACCATTTCCCTTCAGCAAAATCCCGCGGATAATGACCAGAAAATGAGTCGCGGGGATGGCTTTGGAAATCAGGCGCAGGATGAGCGGCATGCTGGCAACGGGGAAGATAAAACCGGAGAGCATGATCGAAGGCAGCATGGTCCCCATCAGAGCCATCATCATGGCGACCTGCTGTGTTCGCGCCACGGTGCTGATCAGGATACCCAAAGCTAATGCCGCCATGAGAAATATCAACGAGAAGATCAACAGGAGCAATGGGCTGCCGGTCATCGGTACTCCGAAGAGGATACGGCCGAATTCCAGTACCAGAAAGGCATCAAGCGTCGCCAGAACTACATAGGGGATCACCTTTCCGATGATGATCTGATAGGGTTTGACGGGTGTGACCAGAATCTGTTCTAAGGTGCCGGTTTCCTTTTCTCGAGTGATGGAAATCGACGTCAAAAGAGCGCAGATCATCATCATCAAGACCGCTATCAATCCCGGTACGATAAAATGGCTGCTCTTTTGTTCGGGGTTGTACCAGATGGAATGTCGGATCTGTAAAGGTGCTCGGGCTGCCGCTGAGGATTCAAATGAAGCCAGCGATAGCAGCTGCCGGCTGGCATTAAGCACGATGGAGCCGGTGTTGGAATCGGAGCCGTCGATCAGGAGCTGTACCGGTGTGGTCGCTTCACGCTGGATGGAGGTGGCATAATCGGCTGGAATCACCAGCGCGGCTTTGATCTTGCGCTTGCGGAAGTTCTCCTCGATTTGCGAGAATCGATCCATCTCGGTGCGAAGCTCGAAGTAATCCGATCCGGTGAATTTCCGTATCAACTCCCGCGAAGCCGGAGTATGGCTCTGGTCTAGAATTCCCAACCGGATATTCTTCACGTCCATGTCGATGGCGTAGCCGTAGAGCATCACCTGCAGTAGCGGCATCAGGATGATGATCAGCAGCGAACGCGCGTCGCGCCGGATGTGGATGAATTCCTTGCGGGCTATGGAGATGAGATTGGACATCAGGCGCCTTTGATCAGATGGACGAAGACGTCCTGGATGGTGGGGAGTCCAAACTCGGCTTTTAATTTGCTCGGTTCGCCCATTGCGATGATTTTTCCGTAGTTCATGATGGAGATACGGTGGCAGTACTCTGCTTCATCCATGTAATGAGTGGTAACAAAGATCGTGGTTCCTTGGGCTGCCAACCCGTGTATGGTTTCCCAGAAGTTGCGGCGCATGATGGGATCGACGCCGCCTGTGGGTTCGTCGAGGAAGAGGACTTCGGGCTGGTGCAGCATGGCGGACCCCAGCGCCAGGCGCTGCTTCCACCCCAGCGGCAACGATTTGGTCAGGCGGCGGCGCACCTCTTCTAAAGAAAAGCGTTTCAATATTTCGTCCCGCCTTTTATTGGCATCCGCTACACTTAAATTGTAGGCTCCGGCGAAGAAATCGAGATTTTCTTCCACCAGCAGGTCATCGTATAACGAAAATTTCTGCGACATGTAACCGATACGCTGACGGATTTTCCGGCTGTCCTGGTTGATGGATAAGCCGCTCACCCAAGCTTCGCCACCGCTGGGGTGCAGAAGTCCGCAGAGCATGCGGATGGCGGTGGTCTTTCCGGCTCCATTGGCGCCGAGAAAGCCGAACACCTCCCCCCTTCGAACCTCGAAGGAGACGTGATCCACCGCTATGAATTTACCGAAGCGGCGAGTCAGATTTTCCGCTTTGATGGCTGGGGCTTCATTTGGCATGAGAGTCGAGGTCGTTTCCAAGTTCCGGTTGTGTAGCCTGACTGAGCTGCCGCATCAGGTAGACAAAGGTATCTTCCAGATCCGCTTGACCGGAGTCGATGGAGGTATAGCTGTACCCTCTTTTATCAAGATTTTTCCGAATAATCTCCACGACTGTAACAGGATCGTCCAACGCTACCGTGACGTGATCTCCGTACAGCTCCACGGAATGCAGGATTTCCAGCTGCCGCAATGCCGCGGCAACGTCATAGGGCTGCCGGGTGAAGATGCGCACCAGTTGATGCGGAAATTGCCCGGCGATCTGGTCAGGAGTGCCCAGCGCCAGGATCTGACCGGCATATGTAAGAGCCACCCGATCGCAACGAGCCGCCTCGTCCATATAGGGCGTGCTGACTAAAATGGTAACCCCCTGCTGCTGTAATTCACCCAAAATATCCCAAAATTCACCGCGGCTGACCGGATCGACGCCGGTGGTGGGTTCGTCCAGTATCAACAATTTCGGTGTATGGATCAGTGTGCAGGAGAGCGCCAGTTTCTGCTTCATCCCTCCGGATAGAGCGCCGGCGCGCCGCTTTGAAAAAGGTCCCAATCGGCTGAATTCCAGGAGCCTCTGAGTTCGGGCACTGCGTTCCTGCCTGGGCACCTGAAAAATATCTGTGAAAAAATTGAGATTTTCTTCCACGGTGAGATCCTGATACAAGGAGAATCTCTGGGGCATATAGCCGATATCTTGCTTGATTTTATGCTGCTGTGTCACCGGATCGAATCCCAGGACGGCTACTTGTCCGGAATCCGGAAGCAGCAAGCCGCAGAGGATGCGCATGAAGGTGGTTTTACCCGCGCCGTCCGGTCCGATAAGACCGAACATTTCGCCAGTTTTAACTTCGAGGTCGAAACTTCTCAGAGCTTGAACCTGCTTCCGCGCTCGGCCCTCCTTGACCGAGTAAGTCTTGCTCAGGGCTGAAGCGCGTATAATAACGTCTGCCATCTGTGACGTCATGGCACGACTACTTCTGCGGGCATTCCGATCATGGCTTTTAATTCGGGGTTGTTAAAAGCGACCTTGACCGCGAAAACGAGTTCCGCGCGGGATTCGCGCGTCTGGATATTTGAAGGCGTAAATTCCGAGCGTGGCGACACCCAGACTACCTTGCCTTCAAAGGGCTGATCACGCAGCGCATCCACCTGAACCTTTAACCGGGTTCCCAAGGGCACCAGACCCAATTCTTTTTCGCTCAGATAGACTTTGAGCCACAACTTCTTTAGATCGGCAATTTTAAACAGCGAGCTGCCGGGAGCTACATTTTCACCGATTTCCACGTATTTTTCAGTGATGATCCCTGAGCGTGGAGCGGTGATGCTCCCATCCGCAATCTGCAATTGGATCAACTGCAAAGTAGCCTGAACCTGCTTCTCTTTGGCTTCCAGAGCCTGTAACTGCTCCTGTGCCGCTCTTACCCGGGATCGCGCCAGAACCTCTTGCGTATTCAGGTCATCCACCATCTGTTGGGTCGAACTGCCGGACTCAAGCAGGTTCTTCTGGCGATTCAACGAAGCGACCAGATAATTGTGCTGTTCCTGAGCCTGCTCGATCGATCGCTGAGCGATGCGCCGATTGACCGCGATTTCTTCCAACCCCGCTTCGCTCTGGTGTACTTGCTCTGCTAACTTGCGGACGTCCAGCTTGGCCAGAACCTGCCCCTCGGTTACCGGATCGCCTTCATCGACAGTCAGCGAATCGATCCGCCCTGCCAGCAGCGAACTGACGAAAACCTCATCCGCTTCCAGAGTACCTGATCCTAAAAATTCCTTACCGTTCTTCCCCTGGCATCCTGCCATTAACAACAGCAGGGGCAAGGTGAATTGCCACGCGTTCAGTTTGATTCTCATGGTGAAATCCCGTATATCTCTGACTATGCTTTTTCGATTGGTTTCGCTTCTGCTTATTCCAAATTATAGGGCTTTTGACCCGACAAATTAAGCCATGTCGCGGTGTAGGGGCGCAGCATGCTGCGCCCTCTTAAGATGAGAGTTGTATCATGTAAACTATAAATTAACTGCTTTATGGAACGACTATGGTTTTTCTTCCATCAGAACGACCCCGAGGCCGCAGGCGCGCTTGATTGCAACCTTGGCTAAAAGATAATCTGCCTGTGCCAGAATAATCTGCAACTGACTTTTATTCACTTCGTCCTGAGCATCCAGATATTCGCTTTCGGTGGCGGTTCCCTGATTGTAGCGCTGCTGCACCCAGGCAAAAATATCTTTGGCCAATTTCAAGCCCTTTTCCGCCACTTCAAGCTTCGTCTTAGCATCCTGGACTGCGATATCCGCACTGCTCACCTGGATGCGCACACTGGATTCCAGCGCCGAATAGGTTTGATCCAACTGCCGCTGTACCACTTTGACCTGTTCCACACGACTTTTGCGCGCATTCCAATCCCAGAGGGTCCAATTGAGTGAGACGCCGGCGGTTTCATAGAGCATCCACTCGTTGGCGATACGATCCACACCGGGACGCCCGTAATTAACCGATCCGAACGCCGCCAGCGACGGATAGAATGACGCTTTCTGGATGCCGATCTGTTCCTGAACGACACTCTTCTGCAACCTTACCTTTTCCAACTCCAGCCGCATTTGCAGAGCGTAGTCAAGATAGTCCTCCGATTTTGCGTCCACAGGCAGACCGGCAGAACCAACGCCATTATCCGTCATCGCCTCGCTCAATGGATCCAAATCCAGATCAACGCTGTCTGCCGGAAGTTTCAGCAGCTCGCCCAGAGCGATTTTAGTCAGCCTGACGCCGTGTTCCGATTGCTGCAGGAGCAGTTCGGCTTGCTGAAGTGCGTAATCTGCCCGAGCCGACACTTCCTGTGGGACGACACCTTCTCTCACCCGCCGCGCCGCATCCTGCTGATGTCGCTGTAAAGTCTCGATTTGCAACCGGGTTATTTCGACCAGAGCTTCGGCTTTTTGCGCTTGAACGTAGGTCTCCCCCGCAGAGTAACTGACCTCGAGGGAAGTGCGCCTGAATTCCGCTTCGGTCACTTTGGCATCTGCCTGTGCAGCTCGGTGGCTTTTGGTCAGAGCGAAGCCTGTGAAAATCGGCTGGGTGACCTTGAGTTGGAATTCCGCCGCGTTCTGATCGCCAAATGCGATCTCCTTGCCCGGGATGACGAAATCGCCTAAAGGCGTGCTGACAGTGGTGGGGGGCTGTATCTGTTTCATCACCTTGGAGGTGAATAGATATTGTCCCAGCAGATCCAGCTTGGGGTAGCGGAGCGCGCCGGCTTCGTCGATCTTCAGCGCGGATCGGCGCAGCTCTTCTTTGCTGATCTGCACTTGATCGGAAACCTCCAGAGCTCGCTGGATAGCATCTTCCAGGGTCAGCTGCTGTACCGGCAGGGTTTGAGCAGCTACTGTTCCGGTCAGCAGGAATAGCGCGGTCAGGTAGAATCGTTTCATGATACTCTTGCGCCGCAGAACCTCCGCATCCGGCGGCTGAATGGAGTGAGGACCTGCTGCCGACGGCGGAGCGCCGACAGCAGGTTAAATTTCTGTCTATCGCACCGCTACCTTCATCGAAAAGCCCTTCATCAGCAGGTTCTTGGTGTGGCGGCGCCGTTCCGCCGCGAAATTTTCCAACTGGAAATCGCCGGATAACACCACCGGCATCATGACCTGCGCGGCGAAGGGGTAGACGCACAAGCCCATCAGACTTAATGTAGCATGTTCCGGAGAATCCAGCGTGAAGACGCCCTTCTGCTGGCCCTCGGCAAACATGTTGCCGATGATGCTGAAAAAAGTCTTTTTATTCTTCTGGATGGATTGCGCCATGATGCGTTTGACCCGAGGAGCGCCTTCTGCCAGTTCCCACATCATCAACCGGGGGAACAGGGGAAAAGCCAGCAGGAAATCGAAATAGGCGTCGATAACGGCGGAAAGGCAGTGGTTTGGGTCGCCGCTCGAGGTGGCGGCGCGGCGCAGACGGCGCGAAAGCAGGATGAAAATAGGACGCACCACGCGCAGGTAGAGATCCTCCTTGTTGTCGAAATAGTAGTGAACCATGGCAATGTTCACCTTCGCCAACTGAGCGATCTCGCGGGTGGTGGTCCCCTTGAAGCCCTTCAGGCAGAAGGAATGAAAGGCGGCTTGCAGGATGCGCCGCCGAGGGGTTAATTCCTTATTTACCAAGATATTATTGCTGTCTGCTGCCGTGTTAATCATCTGATTTAAGCAAGTGATTTAATCAACTGATTAATATAATATGCTGAAATGGGGAAGTCAAGAGGTTTTTCAATTATTTGAAAAGTTGGAGAAGCTTATTGGAGAGTGCTGAAAAACAGCAAAAAAGAGTCATTGCGAGCGTAGCGAAGCAATCTCGTAACTTGGTTCTACCCGATTGTTTCGGGGCTTCGCCCCTCGCAATGACGCGAAAAAGAGTTTTTCAACACTCCCTTAAGGAGTCGAAGTTTTCAGCCGTCAAGAATAACATTAATTGCAAAAGGCTTGACTTTGGCGAAATTTGTGGTTATATTCTTGAGGGGCGAGATGCGAGGCACGGTCAGCAAACTGTGTGATGTAAGGGCGTTTTATTAAACGCCCTGTCAATGGAAGCGGGTAGGACAGACATTCTTGTCTGTCACCAATACTCGACGAAATAAACAGTCAGACAGGAATGTCTGACCTACCAGGAAATGCGTAGCGGCGCACGGTGTGCGCCCAATTTTCCTCCTCGAGTCCCCTTCAGGGGGCTTTGTTGGGTGTAGCCCGGTCATTTATGACCGGGCGAGGACGGCTGCGCAAGCGGGCGATTCCGGACGCAGGCTGAAGCCTTTGCCGGAATGACACACTTCTTCGCTGACTACTAATTGCTGACTGCTGACTGCTTTTTTACTTGGTTACTTGTATACTTGGTTACTTGTTCACAGTGCATATATATCGACAGCCCCGAATTCAAACGCTGAATTTCGGGGCTGAACGTTGCGGGCCGATTGTTTTTGTTCGTTGATCCTACCCAATCAAGGGTAGATTCAACCATAGATCACTTGTGGTGACACCCGTCGCACTCCCGAGGTCCTAATTCGACCTCGCGGTGGCAGCCGAGACAGGTTTCGTGAAAAGCCACCTTCGACTCTTCAACCTGAACGTCCTTGACTTCCTTGCGGTGGCAATCGCTGCAGGCTTCGACATGGTGACAGTAGATGCACTCCAGTCCGTATCCCTGGGCGTGTTCTTTATGGTTGAAAACGACGATGGTGCCGTTATTATAATCCGTGAAGTAGGTTTTCGATTCGGGGGCTTTGCGCAGCCGGCGGTCTTCAGGGTCCAGCACCTTGCTGGGCTCAACCGCCGCATACCCAAAGTAAACCAGTCCAGCCAGCAATGCTATGGCGAAGATTAACCGCTTCATGTTCGAGTTCCTCCAAGTTGAATCGTGGCATTTTATTTGGAAATGTCTGCCTCTTTTTCAGGCGGAAAGATGGGCAGGTAACGAGCCGCAGTGAAGAAAACGATCACACCCATGGTCACGAGAAACAGGCTGATCGTGATCTCACTCCACGAGGGAAAGTACCCGCTCTTGGAATCAGAAAGCATGCCGACAAGGCTCACGTTTAACCGGTTCGCCATAACGCCCAGCACCGCCGTCGCTGCCGCGAAGAACAGGCCGATTTTGCTGTTGTGAATCCGGCGGATCGAGAGCAGGAGTATTGAGGTGAAGAACAATCCCATTTCGATCAGGAAGGCGATGCCTTCAAGGCTCCCATCCATGGCGTAATGCAGGACGCCGCTGACGAAAAGATCCTGCAACCTTACCGCTAAAAATACGATTTCTGCGAACCAGAGAAATCTGCCTAGATCGACCAAGAGGTCGAATTCCAGACCCCGGTGCAGTATTCTGGAACTGATAAAGGACTCCAGAATGACCATCGCGAATCCGACCGCTACCGCAGACAGGAAAAAATTAAGAGGCAGCAGGGAAGAATACCACAACGGATGCAGTTTCAAGGGCACGATCAGGAATAGTGATCCCAGCGATGATTGGTGCAGAGTCGACAGCAGCACCCCCGCTAGCACCAACGGGACGGCGATGGCGTGAAATGCCGTCACTACCTTTTTCCATTTCATGGCTTCGGCGATAATCGAGCTGAACTCCAGCGCCAGCACGGTGCTGTACAGCATGACGCACCAGGCAACTTCAAACATCACCGAATGAGGATTCCACATCACCAGGGGATGCCAGATATTCCAAGGTTTCCCCAGATCGTAGAGCAGACCGACGCTGACCAGGATATATCCGAGAAACGCGGTCAGGATAGCGGGCCTCAGGACTGGTTTGTAGCGTTCTGCATTGAAGAGATAGGTGATGGCAGTCAGGATAAACCCACCCGCCGCCAAGGCTACGCCACAGACCACATCGAACCCCACCCACAGACCCCAGGGGAATGCATCCGAAAGAGCAGTCACCTTACCTAAGCCATAGGTAAAACGCACGACGGTTAGCACAACACCTGCTACCAGCACCAGGAGCACGGGCAGCAGTAAAAACGTCTTAGGCTTTATGGTTATTGCCATTGTTTTCACGATCCAGCTCCATGCGACGATTGATCACCCACCAGATACCTCCAACTACGATACCTGCAGTAAAGACAATGTTGGGAATTTTCCTTAAAACGGTCCAAGTCAAGTCGGGCAGAGGTTCTTGCGGTAAGGTACTGCGAAAGCCCAGGTCGGCGAAGGCGATACTGGAAATCATTAAAACCGAAGTCCCCCCCGCCTCTTTCTCGCCATAGATGTGATTTACGTATTTGTCGGGATGCCGGGTCAGTCGCGCTCTGGCGATGTCCAGTAATCGATCGCGTTCGCCGAACCGGGTGGCTCCCATAGGGCAGACCCAGGCACAGGCCGGTTCCTTGCCCTGTTCAATTCGGCTGATACACATGATGCACTTGCGGACCACCGGTCTTGGGTTGTTCCACTCGTACCTCGGAATACTAAAGGGACATGCGACCATACAGTATCGGCAGCCGATGCACTTGTTGCCATCGTACGTCACCGGTCCCAGCTCGGATTTCTTCAAAGCTCCCACCGGACAGACCGAGGTGCATGAGGGCGTGAGACAGTGCATGCACATCTTGCGGTAGTTAAGATCCTTGTAGGTATTAACGACCGTATAATTTTCTGCGGATAACTCTTGCCCCAGAGGACCGGAGAGATTGTTGACTTCTTTGCAGGAGCGCATGCAGGCTTTACAACCGATGCAGGTGTTGAAATCCAGAAGCAGTCCGTATGTTGCCATAGCACCCGTTCGTTGGGTTTGGAATTTTTGGAAATAATCGGTTACTCAGGTCTTCTCTATCCCGGGGACGATAAGCAGGGTTACTTGCGGGTTTGCTCAGATCCAGTTAATCTGTATCTGAACAGGATTGAGGTCTCTCCACCTAACAACTAATGTAAAAATATTCACAAATAAAAGCAACTCTTTTCTGAATAAATTATCATGGGGTGTTTTCGTTCGGCGGGTCAACAAGTTGAGATGTTTACAGGAACACAACCAGGGGTGAGGATAGATGCTTGACGTTTCAGGATTAATCAAGATTGGGGGTCTTAATTGACTCATTTGCGGGATTATTGTACTATATTACACCTGACCTGCAGATTAACCAGTTCCCCATCTGCCTCTATTTCGCCCACTTCCACTTTTCCCGGTTCTGGC
The DNA here is from genome assembly GCA_026394195.1 of bacterium. GTDB lineage: Bacteria > Electryoneota > B3-LCP > B3-LCP > B3-LCP > JAPKYS01. The sequence continues at coordinate 32,593 of JAPKYS010000048.1, forward strand.
ATTTGGTGATGAAAAAATTCATCTTTGCGACGTAGGGATCTATGTCTTCATCTCGGACCCAACCACCTCGATCTCGCATGGATTGAGCGGCATCTTCCAGCATATTTTTGCCCCTCTCAGCATAAATTAGGGCTTCATCAAAACGATTCATCTTCCAAAGTACGTCTGCGGCAATTTGTAAAGCATCATAGTCGAGAGAGTCTAATCGCAGTACCTTTTGGCTGAATTCTAGAGCTTCCTCAAATTTTTCTTTCGAATTAAGGTAGAAGCCTCTTTGATCGAAGTAATAAATGGAATCCATGCGGGTTTCCGGCCAGGTGTAATTGAATAGATAATCTTCACTACGCCAGAATACGCGTGTGATGGTGGAATCCGTCTGAGCGGCTATGCTGTTGTCGAACACCCAATTAATCTTTAGAAAACCGTAGTGAAGTTCCGAAAGCGCTTCCCAATAACAATAACCGTCCGTTTGCACAGACGCATTCGGGGGGAGGTAATTTTTCTTACCCCAGGAAGGAGCAACACTATCGGTAAAACTATACACTAATTCATGAAGATCTACATTAATATTTCTATCGGTACTCAGACTGTCCTTATAATGATAGAACATCTTGATAAATTGAAGCAGTGGTTGCCCGACCGGAGCAAGCTTTAATGTATCCGAGGATCGGTTTGAGATTAGAAAAGTACCGGTTAGCTCCGCTCCCGGGAAAATTGTGGTTTGATCTAAATACAGGTACTGCCTGATTTTAGCCTGTGAATATAGAACAGGAAGGAAATGGGCGCTGTAATTGACCTGCAATCCGCTATCGAAATATAAATTAGTCGAATCACCGGCTACCGAAGACACTGAAATTAGGAATGAGAACAGGGAGATTAAAAATACTGTTCTCCTTTTTTTAGAGATTGCGAAATTCATACTTGCCTCATGGTAGTCTAGGTTTTACGAGAAACGAATCCAGATCAACCGGGAAATATTGATCTGTAGGAATTATACTTCTGGCGGTATCCGTCATAATTGAACTATCATTGTTCGCATTGTGTCTAAAATCCACCATATGTCCGATCTCATGGCCGGCCACGAAATCTTGCCAATTCGTGTCTAATGCATTTATAGAATCGTAATTATAATCTGGAGGAGTTATATATCTGATCCGTTTGCTAAATACAAATCCAACTCTGACAGTTCTTGGAATAATGTATTTTGCCCCCTGAATTGTATCAAAGCTGGTAAGTCCTAATGGAAATCCAGTTGAATCGTCCACTGGAATTAGGGCATAGTTATTTAAAAATATTGAACATGCGCATGTATCGATCGTTATTATTCTATCATTCAACCAATTGACAGATTTTTCATAAAGGAAAGAATCCGCTTTGATATGGGTATTCGGCTGTATATAAGACTGCATCTCCTTTTTAGCGATCCAATGCCCAAGCCCTCGCCCTATTTGCTCGGCATAACCGATTCCGGTGTTCAATGCCAAAGAACCTAAATTGCTGTACACAAAAAAATCCTTCTTCCACGGGCTGGTGCGGGTATGCACTCCTTGGCAGTAAAACCCGCGATACTCTTCGAAGGTATTCAACCAATCGCCCAAGTCGCAAGCTAACACCCCGTGAATGTAATCGTCCAAATCTTGCGTCGGTTCGATCTGGCTGATGATGGTGATTGTATCCGGGCACAGGGTATCCGCCAGCATCGAAGTCTTCCAGTAATCCGCCATCCCGCATTTGGTGTAAGGCGGATTATCCTCATCGATGGGGATGGTGCTGTAGCTGACCCAGGTCGTATCCCTTCGCTGGTATTTGGTCAGGTTGTACCACCAATTGGTCGATTCGCTCTGTGCTTCGATGAGAATGTCTCCATGAGCGCCGAAATCGTAGCTGCTGACCACAATCGAGATGGTGTCGCCATCGTCTATCGTCCTATTGGTTTGTCCATAAAAAGCG
>JAPKYS010000025.1 GCA_026394195.1 bacterium
AGAACCAGCACCTGTGAAAGACACTATCCGTTTATAATGGTTGTCGGACAGATACTTTATGGCCGGGCGGTGGCGGACACAATCACCCCTAAATAACAACGCCCCGAAAGGCGATCCTTTCGGGGCGTAAAATTTGGGGGCTGACGGTCGAGATCAGGGATTACCGACTTCCTGCTTTAATTTTTCCAGGTCCTGTTCTGCTTTCTTGCGTTCAGCCTTGATCTTTTCCAGTTCCACGTCGATGTACTCCAACCCCTGCTGGTTGTCCACCACCCATTCGAACAAGCTCTTGCGTTCACGCAGCAATTTGCGTGTCGTCTTGGGGTCTTCGACCTTGGAGAAGGTCGGCTGTCGGTTGAACAGCGTCGAAGGGTTCAAAGAGACAATCAGGTTGCCGCGCCAACTGGGATAGTTGGGGTAGTCGCTGAGATCGGTCGGAATATTCTTGCGGTTTGGAGCGACGGTGGTGTCTTTCGCCTTTAACAGCAGGAAATCTGCGGCGAGAGTCACATTCAATCCGTAGAACATTTTGTAGGTCAGACCAGGCGTAGCAAAGATGTAGTTTTCACGGCTCCAGGCGTTGAGCGGCGGCTGCTTGGTGAAAAAGCTGCCGTGATTTTCGAGGAAGAAATCCACCAGCTTCAAGGGATAGACAAACGCCAGACCGTAGGTAAACTCCTGAGAGGCTCTCAGGAATCCTTGACCCGCAGGAGAATCATTATGGTTCAGGTACCCCATGTTGAGGTGGAGCGCAGGCGCGTTCTCCTCGTACAAAGGATTGACGTAGTAAGATAGGAGTACGTCAATTTCACTTCCTAAGCCATGGCTGACGTAAGGTTCCAGGTAGATGTTGTCATCCAACCCAGTGCGGATTCTCGCCTGACCCATGAGCCCGAATTTAAAGTAGGCGTTCCCCAGAGTAAACGGGTAGTTACCCACTTTCAGGCGCAGATAGGTGTCGTCGGGAATTTGGTCTTGTTGAGGATTGATCAACCTCGAAAAGTTCAGATCCTGATAGAGGATTTGAGTCAATCCCACCTCGACGTGCCGGGTGAAGCCAAAGTTGAAGGAGATGGCTCCGCTTGCATCCGAGAGGGTATAGCCGGGTCTGCCGGGAATACCGGGGATGCTGGTGGCGTAGAACCGCCCGTGCAGTTTAACGTTCAATGCTCCCGGCGGCAGCAGGGAGGGGAATTGAACGGAAGTGAGCCCTTTCCCACCGGAGAATTGCGTGGCAGCAGCGGGAATGGCTATGGCTAAGGTTAAGACACCTAAAATTACGATTACCAGGACGAGGCGAACGCCCCCTGTAAACGTACTCATCCTGTCCCCCATTTGGTTTAAGTTCGTTTTATGTTGCTAATACGATAAGGAAAAAACAAGGGTAAGTCAAGAATAAATTTGCGTTTTTCATCCGTATCATGAGAGTTTTTGTGACACAAGCTCCTACTGTCCCCCTCCCTGTAAAATAATTCCAGAGGCTGCGCCCCTCTACCGGCAATGATGCGTAGACTTATAACCTGAGATTTACACAATTAGCTGTTGTAATTGCACTGGAATTTATTTATCTTTCGGATTACACCAGAAGTAATAGGGATTTTGACCTTAAGGCTTTCATCCTATTACCACACAATAAGAGTGAAGATCAGAACATGAAAAAGGCAATCATCACAGGGATCACCGGACAGGATGGCTCCTATCTGACAGAACTGCTGTTGGAAAAAGGCTATGAGGTCTACGGCTTGATCCGTCGGAGCAGTTCCTTTAATACTTCGCGGATCGACCACCTGTACAAGGATCCTCACGACAAGAACGTGCGGCTGAACCTGTTATACTCGGACCTGTCCGACGGCAACAGCATCAATATCATCCTCAACGAGATCAGACCGGATGAGATCTACAACATGGGTGCTCAATCCCATGTCCGAGTCTCTTTCGACCAACCCGTCTACACCGCCAACGTAAATGCTCTGGGATCCCTGCGGCTTTTAGAAGCCATCCGCCAGATGAAATCTCCGCCGAAATACTACCAGGCATCTTCCAGCGAGATGTACGGCAAGGTCGCCGAAATTCCCCAAACCGAAAGCACACCCTTCTATCCTCGCAGTCCTTACGGCTGCTCTAAAGTATACTCTTTCTGGCAGACGGTCAATTATCGCGAAGCCTATGGACTTTTCGCCTGCAACGGCATTCTGTTCAACCATGAATCTCCGCGGCGGGGCGAAACGTTTGTAACCCGTAAAATTACCCGGGCAGCGGCGCGGATTAAGTACGGATTGCAGGAAAAACTCTACTTAGGCAACTTGGATGCCAAACGAGACTGGGGCTATGCCGGTGATTACGTCGAAGCGATCTGGCTGATGATGCAGTACGATCAACCGGAAGAATTTGTTATTGCCACCGGCGAGATGCACTCGGTGCGCGAATTCATGGAGGAGACCTTTGCCAACATGAATCTCGACTGGAAACAATACGTCGAAATCGATTCCCGTTACTATCGTCCTACCGAAGTTGATGTGCTATGCGGCGATGCCGGCAAAGCAAAGCGTCTCCTGGGGTGGGAACCGAAAGTCCACTTTAAAGAGCTGGCGCGCATGATGTGCGATGAGGATCTCAAGCTGGCTCAGGGCGAGTGGCTGGTTAAAAGTCATCAGGGAGAGAAAACCAGCCAAGCACAACCAAGATCGTGAAAAAACGAGTTACCAGGACGTCAAGGATTTTTTCTGACATTTCAAGCGCCTTATGAGCAATTTCTGGGAAGATCGAAGGATTGTCGTTACCGGTGGAGCTGGGTTCCTGGGCAGCTACGTTCTCGATGGGTTGAAGAAGCGTGGAGCGGGTAGGGTTTTTATCCCGCTGATTGAAGAATATGATTTAACTCAGCTCTCTGAAATCCAGCGGATGTATGAGACAATGCGTCCTGACGTTGTTATCCATCTGGCGGCAGTCGTCGGGGGTATTGGCGCCAATCGCGAACATCCCGGGGAATTTTTCTACAAGAATCTGGTCATGGGCGTGCAGTTGATCGAACAAGCACGCTTGCGTGGGATCGAAAAGTTCGTCGCCATTGGCACCGTCTGCGCTTATCCGAAATTCACGCGTGTCCCTTTCAAGGAGGACGATCTCTGGGATGGCTACCCCGAAGAGACCAACGCTCCTTATGGACTGGCGAAAAAGATGCTGCTGGTGCAGTCGCAGGCTTATCGAACAGAATATGGATTTAATTCAATTTTCCTGCTGCCCGTCAACCTCTATGGTCCCAGGGATAATTTCAACCCGAAGAGCAGCCATGTCATCCCTGCACTGATCAAGAAGTGCGTTGGCGCTGTCCATGCCGGCGTTGACACCATCGAAGTTTGGGGAACCGGCAAGGCATCGAGGGAATTTATCTATGCCGGAGACGCCGCCGAGGGGATACTGCTGGCGACTGAATTTTACAACGAATCGCTGCCGGTGAACATCGGCGCCGGTTTTGAAATTACCATCGAAGACCTGGTCGCTAAAATTGTTCAGTTGACGGGATTTCAGGGACGTATCATCTGGGATCCGACCAAACCCGATGGCCAACCGCACCGCTGTCTGGATACCAGCCGCGCTCGGGAAAAATTCGGCTTTATTGCTGAAACCCATTTTGATGAAGGACTAAAACGCACCATCGAATGGTACCGGACAACTTTCTATCCGCAACCTTGATCCATGACCAAACCGAACCGAAAAGTATCCACTGAAATGCCGCACCGGGGACCAGTCGACTCATCTCTGGGAGGAATTTCTCTGGTATTTCCGGTGCACAACGAATCTTTTATCATAGAACAGACCCTGCGAAATTACCTGGCGGAATTGCAGGATCGTGTCCCCGATTTTGAACTCATTGTCTCTGAAGACGGCAGTACAGACGATACCAAGAGCGTCCTGGAGAGATTGTCCAAGGAGCTTCCGATGAAGCTCTACATGAGTGACGAGCGGAAAGGTTACCAGCAAGCTTTGATTGACGCCATTTCCTACGCCACCAAGCCCTGGCTCTTTATCGTGGATTCGGATTATCAATTCGCGGCCATTGATTTCTGGCGTCTCGATCAACACCGTCGTGATTATGACGTCATACTCGGCATGAAGGCGCCGCGCAGAGATCCCAAATACCGCGTGTTTCTTTCACGGGGTTACAACCTCTTACTGCGCCTATTTCTGAAAGTCCCCTATCGGGACATGGATACGGGTTTCAGGTTGATCAAACGAGACATCGCCGTTGAAATTTCCCCGAACGTCAAATATATGTCCTTCTTCACCGCCGAATTTGTGGTCAGAGCACATCATAAAGGCTATAAAATTATCGAAGTACCTGTTCCGCACTACGCGCGAAAAATCGGCAGCACTACCATATTCTACGTCTCTAATTTGTTCATGATCTGTTTGCACCAATTGGTTGGTATCTTCCGTTTGCGCAGTGAAATCTTCGCTAAGAAAGTAACCCCGCCAGATAACTTGACCCTCCACCCCTGATGACAGTCGCTGAAGATCGGTCACTAAATCGTTTGAACTGGCTGCTGCCCCTCCTGCTGGTTTTGGCACTCGGATTGCGTCTATTGTTTCTTGGTGCGAAATCTTTCTGGCAGGACGAAGGATGCACCTGGTTCATCGCTCATGGCATCTTGATCGATGATGCGTATCATCCACTTCATAATAACCTGTTGAAAATTTTCCTTAATTTCTTCGGAAACAATGAATTTGCCGGAAGGTTGCTATCGGTATTGGCTGGAAGTCTCTTCATCTGGTTCACTTACTTATTTGTAAAAGCCGCTTTTAACCGAAAAGCAGCATTCATTGCGGCGTTCATCCTCACGATTTCTCCCTATGGCGTAGCGCTGTCGCAGGAAATGCGCATGTATAGCCTTATTTTACTTGAAATCGCCGCCGCTTACTACTTTTTCTGGAAACTTTGCAGGGATGGGAAGCCATCTGAGGAATTAAAATATTGGGCAGGATTCTTTCTCTTCTCGGTTGCGGGACTCTACACACACGTTATCGTAGCCTTCCAGGTTGCATTTCTTACCCTGGTGTACTTCGCACTCAATCGGCGGGCATTCCGAAAGCTGAAAAGCTGGTGCTTCATGCTCTTTCTGCTGGGGCTCGCCTACCTGCCTCAAGTTTTTTCGACTTTCAGACTGGCTGGAACCCGCAGGCACGTTTGGGTTGCATTAAACCTCGGCGAGCTGCTTGCCAATTCACAATTAATTTTTAAATCCCTGGTTACATTTGTGGTCGGGATTATTACCCACAGCTTTTATCAGCAAGCTTCCGCATTCCTGCGAGAGCATATTAACAGGCACTTCTTCATACTAATCGGATTAGTGGCAGCTCTCGGGCTTATGTTTCTGTTCTATCGCTACCGGTGTGTTTTCCGGCAGTGGCAGCCGGGCTTCAACTTTTGGCTGATGGCGGCAAGCTTCTTTTTCAATATTCTCCTTTTTCACATCCTGGAAGTGTCCTCATCCCGACAATTAGGCACACTTTATTTCCCCCTGATGGTCATCCTGGCTGTTATGCTGAGTAGCCTGACGATCCGCTGGCGTACTCTGTTACTCACGTGCCTCACTTTAATTTCTATTATTTCTCTAATTCAATATTATCGCCTGCCTTACTTCCCCTATGAAGAGGTGAACTGGCGAGAAGCGGGACAATTCCTCGGGAAAAATGCCCAACCATCTGACATTGTTTTCTATCAGGGTGGGCGTAACGGTTTCTACACGCTAAAGTACTATGTTGGCGATTTTCCCTGCAAAGCTGAGTACCTGAATACGCCCAAATGGGAAGCTGATCGATACCAGGCAATCAACTGGCAGGATTACCGTAATCAGCCGGAAAAGTTTGTACGATCATTACTCCTGGAATTTCACCATGTCTGGTATGTGTTCATGCCGAGCGGACCGAACGCTCTCCCCTTGAATAAAACCGACACGATTGCGGAAGAAAAATCCTTCGGTCCACAACTGAAGATCCTTCTGCTCGAAAACACTGCCGTTACTGATTCCATGGCTTCTCCCCCCTCCGAAAGGCTACAGTCTGCAAATCCCACCTACAGACGGCATTAAAAAAACCGACGTCTATCGGTTTTAATGTACATTATCATCGTCTTTCACAAACCCCGATCGCAAACAATCACTTTGAAAACTGTCTAAATCTCCTGGAGGTTCTCATCCGGCAACCGAACCCATTCGCTAAAGGTTGCAGGGGCAGCCATTCGCCCTTCATTCGGGGTTGCGTAAATTCGGAAATAGCGCGCTTCGCCTTTTAAGGCGGGGAGGTGATCCGGCAGATCAAAAGCGAACTGAGTTGTGTTGATTGGGAAATCCGAAAATTCCGTAGTCTGTGGGGCAAGGTAAGTCACATTGGTACTGGTGACCTTCAGTACCTTAAATCCACACAGCGCCAATAATCGCGAAAGTGTTGAAGGAGTGAAAAACCAACGCGGCAAAGTCGTGCGCCATAAAGAGGCGCCTTCGCCAAACACGGGGAAATCCCAGTCGGAGCAATCCGTCATCGAAATGACCAACACACCCTTGTTTTTCAACAAGCGGCTGACATTGCGAAGATAAGCCCTGGGATCAAATGAGTTTTCCAACGATCCCTCCAGACGCAATACGTCATATTTGCCATCTGGTTGATTCGGCGGGCAGATGGGTTGTGCGTCAGATCTAATTTCGGACTCGATGCTGGTGATGGTGGTTGGATGCCAACCAAAGATTCGAGCAGTCTCTACTATCTCGCCAAGGTCAGATCCTACGTTCAAGAAGGTTCCAGGTGGGCAGCGAAACTGGCTGATCTCTTCGATTTCATCGATTCTCGCATCGCGGATATTCAGCTTGCCTGCGGTTGTATTCACACCAGCAGATAACCTTGGCGAGGTATCATCAGCTCGGGTTCCGGTGGTCGATCTAAAGCTGAAACCACATTCTGCACAGGTCACAACTTCATAATCCACGATCTTTGAAGGCGCAAAGGGCAGCGCAGTTTGAACATCGCAGGATGGATCCTGACGTTCAGTCAGCGCAAAGACCGGGTGGAAATTCCGGCTGCTGCAGAGGATACAAATGCCCTCGTCCGATGCGTTCATTTTGACGCGCCCCTGCGCTGGTTATCAGGCGGGTTGGAGGATATCATTCGGATCATATTGATCCACCGAAGTTCCACGCAGGGAAGCAGGAACAGGTCTGATGGTAACACCTTTAAGCACCGTTTTTCGATCAAAAATGTCTTTCCCCGGCAGATCCAGCATCAGCGAGATATCGGGTTCGAGGTGAATGGGTCCGAGACTGTCTTTCTGCATTTCGCGCATCGCCAGCTTGAGCTCACCCAGACTTTCCAGAAAGACGGCGTTTTGTTGGTGGAAATGCACATTGAGTTCCACCGGGTTGCTCTGCAGAAATTCCCTTAATTCCAGCCGATAAAAGTCGCGGCGATCTTTCTGCCCGACGAAATCGTAGAGCTGGGCTAAACGAACGATGGCTCGGATACCTGAGAAGCGTTGGTTGGCGAAAAGGTAGCGAAAAAGCTCTTTCTGAATATTCGCTTCCATCCGTTCCATCAGTTTTTCAGCGCCTTCAACGTAGCCGAGTTCAATGTAGAATGCAGCAAGTTTTTCAAACAAACGCATTTCTAGGAAAGGTAAGGCATCGAGATAGCGGTCGGAGAGCACTTTTTCCAGAGGACGGACGAACATCGCCAGAGGTCCTGCTTCCACGGGCACACGGCAGAGTTTTTCCAGGATGTCAACCTGCACGTTGATGGGGTATCCATCCAGAAGATCGGCAGCCTGGGAGATTCCGAAATTGACTTCAGTGTCGTCGATTAATTCGCGGATGCGTTCCTGCAGGTAGACGTATTGACGTGAAGTCTCGCTCAGACTCTGTTTGTAACCAGCGGGTTTTGATTCGGGATTGATCTCCTTCAGCTTTTTCTTCAGGGTGGAAATGAATGCCGGCATGAACTGGTTGAGATTGCCGCGGTTGTCGATGCATTTGCGAGCCACTGACCCTAACTTTTTGCGGATCTTCTCCTGCGCCAGAAGATCGACCAAAGCCTGCGCCATTGATTCAGGATTTTTCGGCGCCGCCAGCTTGCCGCTGCGTCCGTCACGGATCAGGTCGCTAATACCTGGGACGTCTGTGGCTGCGATAGCTAATCCATGCGCCATGGCTTCGATCAACGGGGTTGAATTTCCTTCCAAGTGGGTGCTTAATGCGAAGATATCCGTCGCGCAGAGAATATCTGCATGATCGCCGGGATCATCGATGATGGTGACCTGTTCTCCCAGGCGTAGAGCGTAAACCTTCTCGGTAATGCGCCGGCGTTCCGGTCCATCTCCGACCAGGAGAACGATGAACTCATGACCTTGTTGTTTCAACAGTGCGCACGCATCCAGCAAGGTGTCATAATCACGGCGCCGATCGAAAGCGGCGATCATGGTGATCATCTTCAGATCGGTGTCCACGTTCAAGTTGAGCCGGTGGCGTCGTCGGTCTTCCTTGGTCTGCTGGATGTAGGTGGTATCTGCGGAGTGCGGCAGCAGCGTGCTGATCTTACCGGTTAATTCAGGCGACATCTGCATCAAGACGCGTTGCAGGTTGCGCGCAGCAGGCAGGATAACGTCGCAGAAGTGCAGCGCCGAAATCTCTTCAAATGAGGAGATCAGCGAGGGCTGGTCGTCCAATTCCGCAATGACCAGAGGCACTCCGATGGACTTAGCGGCGATCAGGAAGGCGGCTGATTCTCCATCCGGTAGCGCAGCCATGACGGCATCGGGCAGATCTTCCTGCAGGCTGGCGATAAACGCCCGCATGTAGTTCAGCAGGTCGTCCGGCGGCAGTGGCGCAACTTCGACTGCGGTCAAGGGAATCCCACTGTCTGCAAAGGCGCCTTCGTCGGTGACCGCCGAAGAGTTGTGGGTAACGCCAACTCGGAAATCCCTCTTTAGAAAAGGCATGCGGCGGGCAACTTCAGCAGCCTTGTCGTCACTTAGGTTCTTCAGAAAAATTTGGATTCTGGGTTTACGATTCACGCTGACCTCTGGATTGGAACGGACGCCACCGAAGCAAGAAGGGACTCCTTCAGCTTGATGACAATAATCTGAGCAAAAGATATGCCTTTTTCGGTTTGATTTGTCATCAGCCGCTATTTTTCTCCAGACTTAAGCTTGAAAATGTATTATTTAAGCACAGCAAGGCTCTCTGGGGAGGGTCGATCATCGTGCGGGAAACTTGGAAGATTTGTTCAGGAGGCGAATTACTGCCACTCGGATGGCGGTTAAGGTTTCAAAGTTGGCACCATATACGCTATCTAATAAACAGGGTGACCTGGTCGGTCACCCTGTTTATGCGAATTACAGCGCAATATCGTGAAGCATCTTGCGGAAAAAATAGCAGTGCTACTTCAATAGCATCATTTTACCGGATGCGTTCATGGCGCCTGACGTCAAGCGGTAGAGGTAAACGCCGGAAGCCAGATTCGATCCGTCGAAGGTGACGTCGTGACGACCGGCTTCGCGCCAGCCGTTGACCAGGTTTGCGACCTGGTGTCCGGAAACGTCGTAGACGGTCAGGTTCACTTTAGCCGCTTCAGGCAGAACGAAGCTCAGGGTGGTGGCCGGATTGAACGGATTGGGGTAGTTGTTCATCACCACGAAATCCTGCGGAGTTGCAGTGCTTACCGTTACATTTTCAAAGAGGTCGCCGTAGCTTTTGAAATCGTTGACGAAAAGACCGCCGTCCGCCACTGCCGACTTGGTGAAGGTGAAGAAACTGCTGTCTACGATGGTTGTAGAGTTCGGTCCGATGTAGGAGACGTAGTAGCAGGTCCCCGGGCTGACCGTTGCGGCGATATTCTGGGTCATCGTGCGGGTGGGATTGGCTCCGCCGGGAAGGGTGCGTGAAAGCGGACCGAGGACGTTAGTCCAATTCCCGGCGCCGTCTTTTACTTTATTCCATAGGAAGAAAGTAGCCGGTGCAGTGCCCAGGTTGTAAACGTTAATGGTGTACTGGAAACTGCCACCGTTCGCCGGAATGACTATCGGAGGGCTGACCGCAGCGATACTGACGTCCCAGGTGGGACCGCTGCTGGCCGGGCTGACCATGGCTGAACTACTGTAAACGTAGTCGCCGCTGGTGCCGCCGTTGTTGTTGGCTCCCATGCCGACGAAATAGAAAGATACCGTTCCAGTAGTAGTCGCCGGAGCAGTCCAATCGAAAATCCAGGACGTAGGACCGGGGGTGCTCGGATAAGTGCCCGAGGACGTTTGTTCGACATAGTCGGGCGCAGTGCCCGAGCCGGTTACCAGCGAAGTATGCGTGGGATCCGTCAGGGTCAAAGTGCCGGCTTGCAACCAGCTGGCGCCGGACTGGTAAATCGGGGTGGCTTGAAAGCCCCAGCGGGTCGAACCGGTTTTAGTGGCGGTTAAGGTTAAATGGTAGACTGTACTCGAAACGTACCCACCGGCTGGAAGCCCGGTCAGGACAACTGACCCGCCTCCGCTGTTCAGAGCGTAAGTGGCGTGGCAATTGTGACAGGTGTTATTGCTGGGTGGATTTCCCGCATAACCAGCCGGAACATTGCTGGGATAACCGAACGCCAGGGAAGCGATGACAAGTAAACCGATCAGAACCATAGTGGTGCGCATCTCGTTTCTCCTTCTTTGATTGGTGGTTTGACGTCTGTCTGCGGGCCACCTCTCGATAGTTAATTTAGTTGAGATTATTGGTAGAGTCAAGTATTATTATTAATAAATAGGTTTCACTATAAACATTGTACCTTTTGTCACAAGCGTTTAACTAATTCCATAAACAACAGTATTTCACATCTTTGATAATGTTACGAGTCGTGAATGCTTAATTGTTGGAAGGAAATAGAAAAAGCGGCGCTTGCGTCCGCTTTTTCTTCTGCGATCTTGTCTTAAAACGTCGCTTATTTGCGATTGTAGTTGATTACTGCCCCGACTTCAACTCCCACAGCTCTCGTGTGACCTCTTCCAGGTGCGGTCCGATCTTCGCCGGATCGTCGGTCTTTTCCGGATCATTGACGAAGATGGCGTAAGGGATTTTATGTCCTTTAATGGAGATGAAGTTTTGATCTGCGGCAGCGATTTGATCCCAATCGCTGGCTTTGTATAACTTTTCCAGCTTTTCATCGGGCAGACCGTGTTCAAGAACGCTATCCGGACGGTTGGGGTTGAAGCGGCGGCGGTTGCGGAAGAGAGAGACCTCGTAGGGTACCCAGATGTAGAGGATCACCGCTTTTTCCAAGACCGCCGGAGACAGATGGTCGAAGGCCGCGCGAAATCCGCCATGTTCCGATCCGCGCGCGAATTCGATCAGCACTGTGGGAGGATTGGGATCGCCCTCGGCATCCCGCTGGAACTTCTGGTAGTCCAGGCTGAGCCGTTCGATCAGCAGATGCCACTGGTATTCGTGCAGGAAATAACCGTTTTTGTCCGTCATCATACGGGGTTTCTGCATGATCTTTTCCAGGATGGCGTCCTGTTCGAACCAGGTCCAGAGCATGGGGAAATCGTCGATTTCCTTGAACTTGCCGATATGGAAGCGGCGGATGCGTTCGTCTTCCGGCGTTTTTTTCAGGAAGTCGATTACTTCCGACTTGCCGGCCGCCGGTCTGCCGATCAGGATGATGGTGGAGAAGGTTTGGGGCATGGGAGTGATGGGTGTTGGGTGTTGGTAGAGATTATAATAGGTCAAGTTTAGCAACTTGACCTACTTGCGACTAGTATGTATTTTTAGCAAGAATAAATCAAATTATTATAGTTTAGGTATATCTGGAATTTTCGTTGAGTTCATCGACTGCAAATCACGCCTATAATCTCTCATCCTTTGTTTCACTTCTTCGATAGCCTGGCGGTGCTCTGCTAATTCATCATCACTAATAAATCTAGATTTGTACTTACCATCAATATTTTCTAAAATGGTAAGTCGAATTGGCAAATTAACGCCACCCGGATTTACTTCAACTGCATGATCAAGTGCCCAAATAGCCACGAAGATCCCTTCATTAACTGTAGGTGGGTGACTGTCTCGCCAGAAGATATTTCTCATCAACCCAAGGAATGGATCAATGATCATCTCCCCCGATCCGATAGAACAATACCATATCTCGTTGTCTCTTTTAAATTCGGGTTGAAAATCATTAAGACTAAATTCACACAAATACGGATTATTTTTATAGGCAAAAGCTACTACTGCACTATAAGATTGTTTAGGTGCACTTGTAAATGCCCAGTCTTTGATTGTTTGACTGACTAGAACTTTAACGAGCTCAAACTCATCGGGTTGTTGATCAGGATTGTATCTTTCAGCCAAATGACAAAATCTTTGTCCTAATCCAACTTGGCCAGAACCAGCAATGATAATTCCATACTGTGTAATATACAATTTTTCTGTTGGTTGTTCTATAGTCTTTAAATTGGGAAGAGCTGCGAACGTTGCCGAACTATCCGCACCAATTACGACTCCAGCTTTGCACTTAATACCTATTATTGCAGTCATGATTACTCCTGAAAAACACTATTTTCGCGCATTTCTGGGTAAGCTCTGTAAATAGCAGAGACAAGTTCAGTGAAGGATAGATTCCGTACAAATTGAGAGAGGGCGGTTAGAAACGTACTGACATCTTCATCTAGTGTAGCAAATAGATTTTCAGCTTTTTCCTGTCCTTCCACAGTGAGGCGATAATTGTACCATTTACCGTTACAATCCATGTCAACAAGGTTTTCTTGCGCAAGATCTTCCAAAGTTCTGTAAACTGCAGGATCGAACGGTCCATAGTTGTACGGAATGAAGTTGAACCCTGCATCATCGGTTAGGTTCGGGATGTTCCGTGTCATGAGGAAGATCATCTTTTGAACTTGAACAGGGCTATGCCAAGCCCCCTTAGCGGGCGAAAATGCCACGAGAATGATGTCTTTTCTGTTCATGGAAGTGTCCCCACTTTTATCTGGGTGTAGATTGTTCATTAATATAATATAATAAATTTATTCCACTTTGTCAAGTACCTTTGCTGTCCAAATGACCAAACAGCGAAATATTTGTTATTGTTGAAACTTTTTCTAGTCAACATCCGAGAATATTTTTCCATCATTTGTTTTGTAATCCCCTCACTTCCCCCCCTTTCCCTGCGGATAGGCATGCCAGATCTTCAGCGCCAGGATCAGTCC
Organism: bacterium; assembly: GCA_026394195.1. Taxonomy (GTDB): domain Bacteria; phylum Electryoneota; class B3-LCP; order B3-LCP; family B3-LCP; genus JAPKYS01. Next base: position 13,214 of record JAPKYS010000025.1, read on the forward strand.
CAGGATGGAGAAGGGGATCAGGAACGGAGGCCAGAAGCTCCAGCTTTTGGTGGTCAGGAACCCTAACGCGATGGACTGTACGCCGGTACCTAAATAGACGAAGCCGTCGATCAAACCGACGGCGGTGGCGGCAGCCCGCCTCCCCCCGAAATCCATGGTGGACGTTCCCGAGAGCACTCCATGCGTGCCGATCACACACAACGACATCAGCCCGACGACCAGACCTAAATAATAGGGATTGGTGTAGAGCACGAAGCTCATGGTAATGGTGAAGGCGATCATCCCTCCGTAGAGCAGCGCCGCAACGGGTCCCCGGCGCGAACCGAAGACTTTGTCCGACAGGTATCCTGCCAGTATTCCGCCGAAAACGCCTGCCACCATCAGGATCAACCCCCAACGTTCCCGCAGGAAGTGGTCGGCGGCTAGCTTGATCTCTTCCTTGGCGAAGATGGGATACCAGTGCATGACGCCATTGCGCAGCACGCCGGTGCAGAATTCGATGGCGGCGATGGTCAGGATGATTTTATTGGTCAGAATCCGCTTGAGGATTTCGCCCAATTGGAAGGGTTTGTTTGCTTCGCCCGACGAAGCATCTGCCGTATCGAAATCGGTGAAGCCGGCCTGACTCGGTTTATCGCGCAGCAGCAATAATTCGATCACAAAGAAAACGGCCAGGGTGGCAGCCGGAATATAGAAGAGCCACCAGGTCTGATCTACTGCCGATCCTTCGATGCCCAGCAGGTTCCTCAGGATCTGCTGCACGAAGCCTAATTTGATATCTACCGTTGCTTTGGTGGCTTGCCAGATGGCGAAACCCCAATCAAAGGCGAAGTAGATGCCCAGCGAGATCAATATTCCGAAGATGCCGCCGAAAACGCCGCGCTCTTTCACGTGAAACCAGTTGGCGTTGACCTTGACGATGGAGACCGCTCCGAAGCTCTGGAAATACATATTCAGCGAGTACAAAATGCAGAAAGGTAACAGCAGGTGTGCGGATTTTTGACCCATGACCTGCATATAGACCAAAATCCCCATAATGACGTTCATCACCGCTGAACCCAGCGAACTGATCAGGATGGCTTTCTTCCCGCCGATGCGGTCGGTCAGAGGGCCGTTGATCAGGAAGGCGAAGGCGTAGGTGATGGTTCCGGCTCCGAAGATCAGGCCGAAATCCTCCTTGGTCATCAGGTCGCCGAGGGCGTTCTTGGCGACGGTGAGGTTGTACCTGCCCATGTACAGAAAGGCGTAGGTCAGACCCAGAGGAAACCAGTTCAGAAAGCGCCGCCAGCGGTAGGCGCGGCTATGTTGAAACGGGGATGGTTCAGACATTTTTTAAGCCGATTTGCAATGAGAGTGAATGACTCGCCTAATTGTAAAACAAAAAGCCTTGAAAATCAAGGCTTTTTTTGAGAGGATTGCGAGAAATATCGGACGAGTCAGTGGCTCGCTTCTTTCCAACAAGGGGTAGCTACCCCTTGAAGAACACCGCCTATTTCAGCAGCACCATCTTACTGACAGCAGAGTAATCGCCTGCCTGCAATTTGTAAAGGTAGACCCCGGAGGGAAGTCCTGACCCATCGAAGGTGATTTCGTGTGAACCCGATTGTAGGGGTTCAACATGTTGAACCCCTACGGCACGCCCGTTAATATCGAACACATCCAGCGTCACCTGTGCCGCCTGCGGAAGATCGAAGCGGATGGTGGTGGTGGGATTGAAGGGGTTGGGGTAATTCTGGACCAACATCGATTTGGTTGGCGTAGCGTTATTTACCGTCACGAATTCGTCAAACAGGTCGCCGGTTACGTAGGATTCACCGATCCAGGGGTTGCCGTCCGCCACAGCGCTTTTAGTGATGGTAAAGAAGCTGCTGTCGGCAATGGTATTGGGGTAGGTTCCGACGTAGCTGATGAAGTACAATGTCCCCGAAGAGATCGTCCCTGCGATGGTCTGGTTAAAGATCCGCGAAGGATTGGCTCCGCCGGGCAGCGTACGAGTGACAGGGCCAAAGACGTTGGTGTACAGGTTTGAGGCATCTCGCACTTTGTTCCAGAGTGATATGGTTCCGGGTGTAGTGCCCAGGTTGTGCACGTTGATGTTGTAGGGGAAGCTGCCGCCGTTAGCGGGGATGATGACGGGCGGATTCACGGGACTGGTGTTGACGTCCCAGGAAGCAACCCCGCCAGACGTCACGATGGTGAGTTGTGGCGCTGGTCCTGAAGGATCTCCATAAGCGCCATAGAAATAGACGTAACTGTAGTACGTTACATCGTCCTTAAACCCAATGCAGATTCTGTTGTCCAGCAGATCCTGCGACCAATTGTGCGCTGAAACGTTAAGGGTAAAGTCATGATAGGGTTCATAGCTGGAGAAAGGCACGTTATCCGTCAGCAGCACATCCAGCGATAGAGAGCCGGGTTGAACTGTACTGCGGGTCCAGTTGTCGTCTCCGCTGTAGTAAATATCCACGATCGGATTCGCATAGGGTGAACCAAAGGCGTTTTCAAGATTGCCACGCAATGTCATGGAAACGATCTGAGCGTTATCGGGGATCTGGGTGACGTCAAACAGGAGAAATCCATCTAAGTTCCCGATACTAGGACTGAAGTAGGCGCGGTGCCGGTTATCATTCCAGATCTGACTTGCATTGAGACTGACGCTTTCAAATGGTGTGATGGTGTAGGTTTCGTCGGTTTGGTTTACCTGGGGTGTGTGGGATGGGTTCTTGGCTGACTGAATTACAGCGCCCTCCATCGTGCCATCGCCGCCATAGGCTAATGTATCTGTCCGACAACCATTATAAACGGATAGTGTCTTTCACAGGTGCTGGTTCTGATCTTTGAAAAAACTTGGCAATCCCGATGGTTTTGCCCAAAGTTTAAAGGGATTCCACCCCTATTATTTCAATTTACCGTTGCATAGCAACCAGGCGGTGGGGCTTTGAGTGCTGCAAAGCACATCTTACGCAGATTATGAACACTGGCGATAAGGTGAAATTCCCCCTGCGCCTTGCGCAAACCCCGCAGCAGAAAACTCCGGAATCCCAGAACACACTTCAGATGCCCGATCACTGGTTCCACGGTGGCTTGCCGTTTTTGGTACTTACGATGACCTTCGGGGCTAGCCAGCTTAACCCGCATGGCATCGCGAAATATTTCCGTCTGGCTGACTTTCAAAGTGCGGCGCTTGCCGTGAAGCACGCATTGACGCTGGTGGGGACAAGCGGGGCAGTGAGCGCAACGGTACGTCCGAATGTTGATCCCCTGCTGGCGGCGCACCTGCAGCAATTTTAAAATCTTGCCTTCGGGGCAGGTGAAGGCATCCTTCTGCGCGTCATAGCTGAATTTATCCCGAGTAAATGGGGCATCAGATTTAACCTTATCTGTTTCCAAATATTGGTCGGGCATATAAGCGTCAATGCTATTTTCTTCCAGGAAAACCTGACTGGATCCTGTGGCATAGCCGGCGTCCGCGGAAATCTCGGTCGGCGCTTGCCCGGTGTTAGCCACCACCTGATGGTACATCGGCGCCAGCTGATGCTGATCCGTACATTCCGTGACCACTTCAGCCGCCACGATCACCTGGCTTTGGGCGTCCACCGCAACTTGGGCGTTGTAAGACCAATCCTGCTTGCCGCCGTAATGCCGCATCACCCGGGCGTCAGGATCGGTGAGATTGATTTTCTGGTCGCCTTGTTTCTGGATTTTGTTTAAGGCTGCGTCTATTTTCTGTTTGCGATTTTGGGCTTGGGCCAATTCCTGGGGTAACTCAGTGCCGCTACGGTCGGATCCAAATTGGGCGTCTTCCTGTTGATCAACTGCTTCTGCTTCAGCCAAAAGGGCGGTAATGTGGGCTCGCAAGGCTTCGGATTCTGCTTCTATGCGGTCGCGGGTGCGACTGGCGGTCCAGGCGGCATTGGCTTCCATTTTGGTGCCGTCGATGGCGACGTGATCCAGAGCCACCAACCCCAGTTCGCGGCACAGTTTGACGATCTGCTCGAAAAACTGGGTGAATTCGGGCAAATGCCGCAGGCGGAAGTCGGAAAGGGTGCGGAAGTCGGGCTGTTGCAGACCGGCCAGGTACATGAAGCGCACGTCATAGCGCACCAGGCTGGCGATACGCCGGGAAGAGCGCAGGCCCAAGCTGTAAGCGTAGGCTAGAACCTTGACCATCATGCGGGGATGGTAAGCCGGGCTGCCTTCTTTGCTGTAGCGGGCGTAGAAGGCAGATAAATCCAGCCGATCAATGGCTTCGGAAAAGACGTGCAAGGGATCGTCCGGGGCGATGAGGTCGCTCAATGCTGGAGGAAACACCCAGGCTTGATCTGGACAGTAATCGCGAAAATTGGAATTCACTGGTTTATCCTCTTGATTCTCTTAAGGATAATATACGAATTCCGAGTCTCATCTGCAAATAATAATGTGTATAATTATTCTAGTTGTCGGACAGATACT
>JAPKYS010000070.1 GCA_026394195.1 bacterium
GAAAGAACGCTGCTGACGGGTCGGTTTAAATGAAGCCATTATCATTCCTAAGTTATTGTTACTCAGGAACTAATATACAAAATATTCGCTCAGAAAGCAATACTTTTTTGCAAATAATAAGGTGTAAAAATCAACAGTCTCTTACTAGGAGGAGTCGATTATCAGTGTTTAGGTTGAATCCCTCTAAATGCAAGATTGAGGATACACGACCAAAAGAAAAGGCGGGCAAATTTGTTCCAATCACGTCTATTTTTCCTACCATAAAAGAGATAAGCAATACAGGCGGGCCAAAATAATAGCCCTGTAAACGCTCCAAGCAAAGAAGCAGCATCTTTCCCATGGCTAAAACCTATAGCTGAAATGGATGTCCAAACAAAACCGAAGATTAACTGAAAAATTCCCCATTTCCGGAGTTTTTTCTGATTTGTTGGAGCTTCTACGGAGCTGCCAGATGTATCAATGGAGCCACATTGAGTTGAAGATCCAAGAATCGCTTTGCGCCGAAATGCTCCACGTATTATAAGGATAATATCATATGTCATTGTAAACAATAACAGAACACCTAACACTATGAAAACGATTGACATTAAACTTTCTTTGAATGAAGATTGAACTTGGTTTGAAGTAGCGTTGATAAAATTGAAAGATGCAACAAAACTTTGAAATTGTGGGGGTTCATCTGAATCTAACGAAAATGCAGCGATAGTATAGCACCATTTACCGGTAACTAAGTATGCGTACTGATAGATCTTAGAATCATTTGAGATGTCAATTGTAGTTAATATTTTTGTTGAATTCTTTAATGGGATTTCGACCGGCTTAATATCAACATTTCGTACATGCCAATCTGCCGGTAATGACTTCATCATTCCATCAACGAACTCCTTAGTGTCGTTTTCACTAATATTGTTTCTAGACTGTTTTTCCCAGACGGTTACAACGTAAATATCACCTGTTGGATTCTTACCGAAAAATGCTGTAGATTTACCTCCTTCTATCTTACCTAGTTCCTGATACGACCATTGACAATCAACGGACGGCGAGGCAACAGAAAAATTATAATCTGGCACGATTAAACGTCCTTCGTGAAGCCATTCTTGAGGCACATTCTGTTCAACTGTCTGTAAATTGGCGAGGATTGGACTCAAGATTATCGCCAATGAAAGAAATGCAAGGTATCTTTTTAACATGGATCACTCCTTAATGATTTGATTTGTAGTTTAGTTGCTTTAATCTCATAGCTGTAAAGGTGCTGGTGCCTCACGCCCCTGCTGTTTTTTCCCATTCTCCCCTCCCAATCTAACTCTCCTTCCCCCAAAAGTCAAGTAAAATTAATTTTAAAATGACGTTGCGCGTGGCACGAGGAGCAAGATGGCAGGAAAGCGGGAAAGGAAGAAAAGGGGTTGGAGCCCCGTTCAGGGGGCTTTGGAATCCGGTAGCTCCGTCCTTTAGGGCGGAGTGTAGAAAGGGCGGGAAAGGAAGAAAGGGTGCGATGCTAAGGTGTTAATGTACGAGAAACCCGACCGCCAAGCGGTCGGGCCACCCGTCGCGTTATCGCCGTCAAGTACGGGGACTTGACGGCACGCGCCGCGGGGCGAAAAAGGTGTCTACCCCACCCTCCCCTCCCACTCCTCGCAGATCAATTCTGCCGGATGGGTGTGATACCAATGGCGGGGAAGGAGCTGCTGGTAGGAGCGCTGGGTGTAGCGGACGTCCAGCAGGAGAATCACGCCGCGGTCGGAAGGCGTGCGGATGATGCGCCCGGCGGCTTGTATCATGCGGCGCATGCCCGGATAAAGGTAGGCGTAATCGAAGCCGGAATCTCCCCGGCGGTCGTGGTAGGCGCGGATCAGTTCGACTTCGGTGCTCACCTGCGGCAAGCCCACTCCGACGATGACCGCCGCTTCCGCCAGCTTGCCGGGCAGGTCGATCCCTTCGGCGAAAATCCCTCCCATAACCGAGCAGAGCAGCGCCGGAGACCGGTCCGTAAACGCCGCGATCATTTCAGACCGCTGGCTTTCCGACATGCTATCCGATTGGATGAAGATGGGTTTTGCGTCCAGCAGAGCGGAGATGCGCCGCATCAGTTCGAAGCTGGGGAAGAACGCCAGCGTGTTCTTCTGCATCAAGGCGAAGAAGCGGTCGATTCGCGAGGCGATTGCTGATAGATTCTCCTCTCGCTTGCGGTATAGCGTGGTGACGGTCGGATCGATCAAGATGCGCAGGTTCTCCGCCGGGAAGGGACTGGGCAGAACCAGGATTTCGGTCTCCGCAGCCAATCCCAACATTTTGACGTGAGCATCGGGCGGCTGCAGCGTCGCCGAAAGGCAGACGGCGGAATGCACCTGCTGGAAGGTTTCCTGCAATTGCGGGGCGGCGTCGAGGCAGAGGATTTCCAGAGCCGGCTGCGGAGAACGCCGCACCAGGTGAGCGAAATTCTCGCCTTCGATGTTGAGTATCCGGTTGAACCGTTCCAGCGAACGCTGCAGCACAATCACGGGGTGATCTTCGAGGGGGACGCTCTTTGCCGTCAGACGATACCAATACGGAACGACAGCCTCCTCGAAGCCTTTTAAGACCTTTCCCCAGGCAGCGTTCGAGAGTTGAATCGGGTAGGGATCTTCTTGAGGCGCGTGGCTAAGGTAGTGTTCAAACTGCGCCTGGATCAGCGAAAAGACGTCGTCGAACCGCTTGACCCGTTCGGATTTCAGCTTCCTGATGGCGCTTTCGACCTCACTCCAGGTCAACGCCGTAGAATAGTAGGTTCGGGCTCTGGGTGGCAGGTTGTGCGCTTCATCGACGATCAGCAAGAGGCGTTCGGGGTCGCCCTGATCGAACAACTGCGCCAACCGGCAATCGGGATCGAAGACGTAGTTGTAATCGCCGATGATCAGATCCGCTTCCTGACAGAAGGCTAACTGGATCTCATAAGGGCAAAGTTTATGATGCTTACCCGCTTCGATGATCTCATCAGGGTGCATGGCGCCGCGTTGCAGGAAGTCATCGACCATTGGGCTTTCCCGCAGGCGCTGCCGGAGGTCGGAAAAATATTCGCACTCTTCGGGGCGGCAGGCGGGATCAGTTTTGAGGCACATTTTGGGCTTGGCGCGCAGCCAGACGATGCGGGGAATCGACACTGAGATCAACCGGCTTACGGATTTAAATATCTGTTCCTGCTGAGTGTTCTTCGAGGTCAGGTAGACGATCTGGAGATCATCCTGCAGAGCCAATCGTGTAGCCGCATGGAGCACTGCGGCGGTTTTGCCCAATCCGGTGGGAGCTTCGATCAGCAGCGAGCGGCGATTTCGGCAGGTCTCGGCAATGGCGTCGATGATCTCCTGCTGACCGGATCGGTACGATGGGAAAGGAAATGTCAGGTCTGCAGCGGCCTGGAGCTTTTGCGGGCGTTCCCGAAGTTTTCGATCGGAGCGCTGTATCAATTCATCCAGGACGTCGTGCAGCAGGGGACGAATTTCAGCGGGACCATAGGGAACGTCGAACGAACGCACCTTGCGATCCGGCAAGTTGAAGTAGATCAGCCTGCCGGATACTGCGGATTCAGGTCTGGACAGAGCAAACAGGTATTGATAGATTTCGAGTTGGCGGCGGTGCCGGGGATAATCGGCTGGCAAGAGGGCAGCGAACTTCGCTTTCGGCAGAGCCACCGTCTTGATTTCTTCGATGATGGTCCGGTCGAATTCCTGCACAACGCCATCCAATCTGCCGCGCACGCGGATATCCCAGACTCCGCAGGAATCGAATGTTTCGGTCAGGGTGACATTAAGGGCGACTTCGCTTAGGTAGGTGGCGCTGGAGTGGTTCTGTTGGAGGCTGCGGTGAGCGGCGCTGCCCAGTTTCCCGCGCAGGTTGAAGGAAAACGCCGCGGTTGAGCCGGGGGAATCGGTGATCAGCCGGGTCAGTTCGCCGACTGAAAGGCTGAGCTTCTTTTTTCGGGAGTTGATGTCCACGAATGATGCCGGGTCAGGCAGGAGTGAAAAGAGGCGGCTATAATAGCCACCTCATGGTGTGCCGGAGGTGGGACTTGAACCCACACGAGATTGCTCTCGCCGGTCCCTGAAACCGGTGCGTCTGCCAATTTCACCACTCCGGCAGTGATTTTTAAGCGAACTATAATATAATTTCAAATCGAGGCGATGTCAAGCGATTTTGTGGGAAAAGGTGGAAAGACAATAAGGGCGACCCATTGGATCGCCCTTACATCTCGAATCTCGAGACTCGCATCTCGCATCTATTTCATCAGCACCATCTTGCCCGAGGCGGAGAAGTTGTCCGCCGTCAGACGGTAGACGTAGATGCCTGAAGCCAGCTTTGCAGCGTCGAAGGTAATGCTGTGCGTACCTGCATCTCTCCAACCATCCACCAACGTTACTACTAACCTACCGGAGATGTCGTACACTGCCAACTTTACTTGACTCGCAGCTTGCAGTTCATAGCTGAGAATTGTCGTAGGATTGAAGGGATTGGGGTAATTCTGCGCCAGAGTGCAGCTACGGGGCAACAGTGATCCGCTGGGCACAACGTCACCTCTGTTTACATCGAGGATGGCCATCAGTTCGATTTCATGTACCCTGTAATCTTCAAGTGATTTTGGGGACTCGCTGATAGACATAGGTCCTGGCAGCCCCAACTCCTCCATGATCAAGGAGATCTGGTCTAGATCCGAGACGGCAAAAACGGAATCCACGATTGTGGCAGGAGCGCTTGCAATGGTGGAATAATCACTGATGGCATCCTCAAAGGTCTGCAGCGCCACCAAACAATCATTCCTTACCTGCCGAGCGGTTTTACCCAGAAGCGTGGTTGGTGCCTGTTGATACAAGTCGTCGAAGTAGCCGTACATTGATTCATAGCTTATATCAATTCTTGCACCAGTGCTGAGTATGTGTGGAAGAGCCTGACAGATAGCATCCTCGACATCGAGATAATCGGCTACCAACTCGGTGAGCTTGGAATATGCCAGCGCATAATTATCTTCGCTTTCAGCGAGCAAGGCTTCAACCAGGAGATCGTAGGCAGTCGAATCTTCAAGCGATGAAGTGCCGTAGAAGAAAGGCGGCACAGTAACTTGGGACGTCAGATAGGGGGCAAAGATGAAGCTGTTCATAGGATAGAAGTAGATTACCTGAGGCGGATAAGTTCCCCAATAATTGCCCATTACTTTCCGAGTTACTGGCGGGATGGAATCATCGTAGATCAGCTTGCGGTTGGTCGTACTGGCGTTAATCACATTGTTATTAGCCTTCTGCAAAACCGCTCCGGCGTTCCGAAAATGCATTACCGCGAGGCTTCCAGATGAAGTTTGCCAGGTATTTGGCTGCTTGGTCAGGTCCGGCGCACTGCTCAAGGCGCACCCCAGCGCGTAACCCGTTGGTTCGAGGATTTTATTATCGAAGATTACCGGGCTGGCGTTGTAGCAACTGATACCGTTGTCTGCAAGATCTCCAGCGGTGAGGTTATCATGGATATAATTCTGGTAAATCTTCATACTGGCTGGAACGCGAATCATATGGATCCCACACCTGCGGCTGTTCATGATTTCGCAGTTGGTGATGTAATGCGTCAGGTTATTTGGAGTCCTCAGCGGAAGGTCAAAGAGGTAGATAGCATCATTCAAACTGTTGTCAAATGTGCACCAGGTAACTCTGAAGACACCCGGAAGTTTGTTCATATTCTTGCAAATTATCCCTATAGAATCACCGACGAACCGGCATTGACTGATCGTAACGTTAACCGTTGAACTCTGTGGGGCGATTGTGATTCCACAATTGGCGTTTTCTATGCGCATATACTGCAGATAGTGAGTTGAGGCATCATTGAAGGCTCCAACCTGGATACCACCCCAGACCGGCACACCGCTCGCCGCCGCCAATCGCACCTTGTACTGATCAGAAGTATTCACCGTGACCAGATCGCCATGATCCAACTTGATATTATAGTAGCCCTGAGCAATCACTTCACAGTTATGCCCATTGTTATCCAGAGTGAGGGTTGCGCCATTCATCACTGTAACGTCACCGACCAGCCAGTTTAGTCCGGTCCAAGTTGTGTTTGTCGTGATCTGCCCTTGCCTCGGTGTCTGCGCCTGGCTTGGGATGATTAGCACCAGTAGGGCTAACGCGATAGCTAGTAACATTTGCGGTTTCATCTTTACTCCCTTTGTTGATTGTGAATTATCCCCGAATTGCTATTATAGGGGTTTTATTGCGAATTAATTGCAGGGAAGCACGGATGCTCCTCAGGAACTTTTTGGGTAGCCAACACTTCCCGTCACTCAGATCAATTTTCCAAGCATAGGGATTTCCCCACGATAACCGTAGAATTCAGGCTTACGGACTGAATTCAGTTAACGGGGCATGGCTCCGGATCACCAGAGGGAGCCTAATTCCCTTTGAAGCCAGGTGTTAAGCAGGATAAGCTTCGTTACGCGGTTGGAACGTTGCCATGGTGTTTACCCAAACACCGGGAGAAACCAATGGATAATCCTAAAGGAAATCCAAAATGTCCAGGTCCGCAGAGGTTGATTTGGGATTGCGAACGAAGGTGGGATGCAGTGCTCGCGGATTTACCAGTAAAGAAATATAAAGCTAATTCCAAGTAAAGTCAATAAAAATCTGATAATTTTCGATGTTCAATCTAATTTTAGGGAGGAAAATTAAAAGGACTGCTGGATCGCCCTATTGTGATACTCTCATTTATGCCGCGCAAAGTCGCGTAGCACTTTGCGGAAAAAGTGACTATGTCACTTTAACAGCACCATTTTCCCGCTCGCTGTTGACGCACCTGCCGTCAGCCGGTAGACGTATATCCCCGATGGTAGCCCCGAACCGTCGAAGGTAATTTCGTGAGTGCCCGATTGTAGGGATTCAACATGTTGAACCCCCACGGCTCGTCCGTTGATATCAAACACCTCCAGCGTCACCTTTGCCGCTTCTGGTAAATCGAAGCGAATGACGGTGGTGGGGTTGAAGGGGTTGGGATAGGGTGGTTGAAGCACAAATTCAGAGGCAACGGAAGTGACCTCCAGGCTAGACGCTGGATAGCCCTCCCCTGCCTCTTCAAAGTACTGTTCCCAACCGCTCCCGGTGTAGTCGGCGATTTCGTCTTCCGCAGAAGCCAACTTTATAACCTCAAACTGATCTTGCGCCCAGATGATGGTGGGATACTGCCCGACATACCCGCGATAAATGAAAGTTCCAGGGCCTACCGGAGATCCAACAGACTGGGTAAAGGTTCGTGACCGGTTGGAACTGGGTGAAAGGGTCAGATCGCTTAGATTGATGATGGGACCGTAACCTCCACCACCAGGGAAAGTCACCTTGGTCCAGAAGTCGAATTGGACTGGCTCAGGAGAGCTGTTTTCTATCAGGGTCGTGAACTGAAAGCTGCCCCCACCTGAAGGGATAAATATGGGTGGATTCAAGGGGGTTAGGGTCAGGCTTAATGGGGATTGGATGGATTGGTCATAATAAAATGCCCCCATATCCGCCACTGTCCCGTCGGGATCGAAGTAAATAACTGAAGGATTTCCTGCATCGATGCAATGGGAGTCTTGTAGTAGATGGAAATCTCTCAGCGGAGCATTGACAAAGGATGGATTCTGGAGGATATTATGGAAGACGTCGCACGAGTCGCCATTGGCGTTGACGGTAGTCAAGATGCCCATAGTCGAAGGAATACCACTGCCGGCAAAGTTTCCACCGATATTGTTGTGAAAGTCGCCATAGGTAATACTGTCGGTGGTGTTGCTGCTGCGATAAAATCCGCCATTCCCGCTATTATTTGCGATGATCGAATTGACGATATTCAGCCCGGAATAAGGGGCGCAATAAATTCCACTTCCGGTGAGGCTGGAATTGCCCACGATGGTGCACTGATTGACCGTGCCATGCTGATATACGCTGTGATAATGGCTGCTCCAAATTCCGCCTCCGTTGACCTGCGCCGTGTTATCATTGATGGTACAGTGATGGATATTGAGCAGGGATGAAGTATAGTTGCAAGCCAATCCCGCACCATACTGCGCAAAATTCCCACTGATCGTGGAATAGCTTAAGGTTCCCCGGCACCATTCAAAATAAATTCCTCCCCCCCGATAGCTGGTATTGGCGTTGACCGTGCAATTGGAGATGGCCGGATAGCAATCCCCGCTGACCTGGATTCCGCCGCCGCCCTCTGCGCTGTAGTTTTCTTCGATATTACAGAGTTGAATGGAGGGATTGCCGTAAGCCACATATAGTCCCCCTCCATAATGTCCTGCCCAATTCCCGATGAAATCACAGCTTTGGATGATCGGGCTGGCCACGAAACAGGCAATGCCGCCGCCATTCAACGCCGCTTCATTTCCAATGAAACTGCAGTGAGAGATGATCGGGCTGGAATGATCGCAGTAAACTCCGCCGCCGCAGGCTTCGGAGTCAGGTGAAATGCCCAACGCTTTCCCATGCTCGATCAAACAGTAAGACATATTGCTGCCGCTGGAACTCGAGTTGATGAAATGCAAGCCATGCCAACCCGTGCTCGTGTCAGCAGCGGTAAAAACGATGGAATCGTTGGCGGCGCCATTGGCGAGTAAAAGCCCCTGAATTGTCATTTTGTAGCGCCCCTGGAAAACCACCGTCACCCCGGCGGAAATATTTAAAGTCTGTCCCTGAAGGACAATGATATCGCCGCCAACCACGTAAGGGGAGCGGGCTGCCGTCCAGGTACCGGAGACGTTGCCGCCCAGAATGAAGGTCCCTTGAGACCATGGTGTGAAAATTGCTCCCATATCTGCAATGGTGCTGTCCGGATCCCGCTGTGAAAACGGATCACCGGCGTCAATACCGGGCGATCCTGGCTGCAGCCGGAAATCAGCCTGCAGAGGATTATAAAACAAGGGGTTAAGCAGGAGGTTATAATACCGGTCGCAGGGATCTCCATTGCCATTGACAGTAACGATTTGCCCCAGATTCGGAGGCAGGCTCGTTCCTGCAAAATTTGCGGGTTGATTAAGGTAAAAATCGGAGTAGGTCACCGTAGTGTTGGGAGAACTGCTGAAGTACACCCCCCCGCTTCCCAAATTGTTTGCCACTATGGTATTTACAATAGTCGAAGAAGAAGAGTTAAGGTAAATTCCGCCACCATTGCCCGGCGCGGCATTGTCGAAGATCGTACAATTGGAGATCTGCAGGTTGCTGCCGGGCATATTGTAAATCCCGCCACCGAGATTTGCAGAATTGCCGCTGATAATGCAGTGGTCGAGGATGCCGCCGGCCGAATAGGAACAAAAGTAAGCGCCGCCATTATTGCCCCAATTATCGCTGATGGTGCAATACTCGACTGTCGGACTGGACAAGAAGGAGCAGATGCCGCCGCCCCAGGCCAGAGTCCAGTTATTGATCAGGCTGCATCGGCTGATCCGCGGGTTCGAGGAGTTCCCGCAGAAAATGGCTCCGGCATCGTCGTCGGATGTATTATCGGTAAAAACGCACTCTTCCACCAGTGCGTTGGATTGCCCCCAGAAACAGGCGCCGCCGCCATACCATTCGCAATAATTCTGCCGGAAGGTGGAATGCCGGATGGAAGGATTGGAATGGTAAGCGTACAAGCCGCCGCCGTAGCCGTTGGAATCCGGGTAGACGCCCGTGGAGCGCCCTCGCTCGATGATGCAATAGGAAAGATGGCTGCTGTCCGGAGCGTTGATGAAACGCAAACCCCGCCAGCCATCGCTTTCGTTTGCCGCTGTGAAGAGAATGGAATCAGCGGGATTTCCGACTGCCTGCAGATAACCATAGACGAGGAAGGGATAGTGCCCCTGGAAGATCACCCGCACGCCGGGAGTAATGCTTAGAGTCGAGCCGGACGGCACGCGAATTTCACCAGTCACCAAGACGCTGTCGGTGGTCCAGGTCCCCGAAACATTCCCGGAAACGTAAATCACCTCGGCAGAAGCGAGAGTCACTCCCCACAGAAGAATTGTGATCAGAACCAGCGTCTTGTGTGCCATACCCATTTCCTGATGAGTGAGTCTACTTGTTATAAGATAACACAGAATCGGAGAACAGACAAGCGCTATTTTTGTTTTCATATCAACCTTTTATACCAGTTATCGAAAGTAATTTCCGATGTTAAAGCGTGTCATTCCGGCTGGTCCGGAATCTGACACGCCGTCGGATTCCCGACGCATCCGTCTACCGACGGATTTGCGGGAATGACGGCTTTGTGTGTGTAATATGTGAGATAGGAGATTATTTTCAAGAACTGCTATAGGAGCCAAGATGCGAGACAATTCGACCTGTTTTAAAAACCCAACAGGGCGACCCACCGGATCGCCCTTAAATCTCGTGACTCGTGACTCGGATCTCGTGACTATTTAAGCAGCACCATTTTCCCGCTGGCTGTTGACGCACCCGCTGACAGCCGGTAGACATATATCCCCGAAGGCAGCATCGAGCCGTCGAAGGTAATTTCGTGGGCGCCCGATTGTAGGGGTTCAACATGTTGAACCCCTACGCTGCGACCGTTAATATCAAAGACCTCCAATTGCACCAGCGCGGCCTCTGGTAAATCGAAGCGAATGGTCGTTGTGGGGTTGAAGGGGTTGGGGACAATGTCTGTTTGTAGGGGCGCAGCATGCTGCGCCCTTACGTCGACATCTACAGCTGCATATTCGTCGAACAAATCCCCGGTCACACCCGATTCGGAAATCCAGGGATTGCCGTCGGCGATTGTGGATTTGGTGATGGTGAAGAAGCTGCTGTCTACGATCGTATTCGGATAGGTGCCAATGTAGCTGATAAAGTACAATGTCCCCGAACTGATGCTGCCGGCAATGGATTGTGTCAAAACGCGCGATGGGTTGGCACCGCCCGGCAGTGATCGAGTGATCGGCCCGAAGACCTGGGTGTAGAGGTTCGCCGAATCACGCACCTTATTCCAGATGGAAAAGGTCTGGGGCGAGGTCGTCCAGTTGTGGACATTGATATTGTACTGAAAACTGCCGCCGTTGCGAGGGATGGAGATGGGGGGGGAGATTGGGGAGGTGTTGATGTCCAGCATTCCTCCTCCCGCATTCGTCTTTATCAGGTAGACATCGTTGTAGTTTTTCCATCCGGCGATGATATACCCGCCATCCGTGGTCTGCTGCACACTAAAACTACAATCATGACCGTTATCACCGATGGTGCGCTGCCAGACCATATTGCCTGCGGTGTCCGTCTTGATCAGGTAGACGTCATTTTCACCAGCACCGTAGGAAGTAGTCTCTCCGGCGATTACGTACCCCCCGTCCGTGGTCTGCTGCACGCTGTAACCATAATCATTATCATTCCCGCCGAAGGTGCGTTGCCAGACTAAATTGCCCACACCATTTGTCTTGATCAGGTAGACGTCTTGATTACCTGCGCCGTAGGAAGTCGTTAGTCCTGCGATTACGTACCCCCCGTCCGTGGTCTGCTGCACGCTGAAACCATAATCATTATCATTCCCGCCGAAGGTGCGCTGCCAAGCAAGGTTGCCCACATCATCCGTCTTGATCAGGTAGACGTTATAACCTCCTGCGCCATAGGAACCCGTAAGCCCGGCAATGACGTACCCGCCATCCGAGGTCTGCTGCACGCTGTAACTATCATCATCACCATTCCCGCCGAATGTGTGAGTCCAGACCGTATCACCCACCGCGTTCGTCTTGATCAGGTAGACGTTTATACCTCCTGCGCCATAGGAAACCGTAAGCCCGACAATAACGTACCCGCCATCGGTGGTCTGCCGCACGCTGTGACCTCCATCAGAATCGCTCCCGCCGAAGGTGTGCTGCCAGACCAAATTGCCGTTAGCGTTCGTCTTGATCAGGTAGACGTCTTGATTACCTGCGCCGTAGGAAGTCGTTTGTCCTGCGATGATGTATCCACTGTCTGAAGTCTGCTGCACACTCCAACCACTATCATCACCGCCTCCGCCGAAGGTGCGGGTCCACAGTGTATCCGGCGGTTGGGCAAAGAGGGCGGTGTTTGCTATCGTGGTCAGGGTAAATGCGACCAACAGTTTGAGAGCAAAATGAATTAAAGACTTCATGAGTAGTCTCCTATAATTTAGAACGGCGATTGTAATTTCAGGGATGTGGAGCAGCTGATGTTTCAATATACAACCAAAATTGATAAAAAGCAAGAGTTCCTGAAAATAATTTGAAAATTGTCAGGGAAAAGTACCAGGCGTCAGGTCATCGCTGCGCTGAGGACATGACGCAACGAGTTTACTTGCGCGTCATTGCGAGCGTAGCGAAGCAATCCGGTAGACCTGGGTACGAGATTGCTTCGGTTCCTTTGGAACCTCGCAATGACTGCCCGCAGTTTAGTTATTCGTGAAAACGTAGTCAACGAACGGAATGACAGACAGCGGGGTTGAGACAACCCCGCCTCCTCTTCAAATTTGCAATCTGCAATTTTCAATCTACAATTTGCAATTAAATTTCGTTACCCCTTCCGCCAACCGCCGTAAAAAGACTTGACTTTTTGAGAGAAAAGCGTTACTTTAGGCGAAACCATTCCCCCTGCATTTCAAGCGAGGTCGACATGTCCGCCCCTGCGCCGCAAGCTGAACACAAACCGTATGTTCCTGCTACAGTTAAGCTGCCGGAATTCACCCCCAAAGCGATCATCATGGGGATCCTTTTCGGCTTGCTCTTCGGAGCCACGTCGGTCTACCTGGGTCTGAAGATCGGTCTGACCGTTTCGGCGTCGATCCCGGTGGCGGTACTGTCTATTTCGCTGTTTCGCCTGCTGGGACGCGCCAATATCCTGGAAAACAACATCGTCCAGACTATCGCTTCGGCAGGCGAATCCATCGGCGCGGGCGTGGTTTTCACCCTGCCGGCGCTGTTCCTGATGGGCTTCGATTTATCTTATAGTACGATATTGATTTTATCCATGATCGGCGGTATCCTGGGCGTCTTCTTCATGATCCCCATCCGCCGCTCGCTGATCGTCAAGGAACACGGCATCCTCCCCTACCCCGAAGGCACCGCCTGCGCTGACGTCTTGATCGCCGGTGAAAAGGGCGGCGGGTTGGCGAAGAAAGTATTCTTAGGACTGGGGATCGGGTTCGTCTACACCTTCTTCATGAGGATCCTGAACCTGTGGAGCGTCACTCCGGGCTGGGAACCGAAATGGTTCAAGGGCGCGGCGATCCGCGGCGAGGTTTCCCCCGAACTGTTAGGAGTCGGCTACATCATCGGTCTGCGCATTTCCGGGTACATGCTGTCGGGCGGCGTGCTGTCTTGGCTGGTGCTGATCCCCTTGATCAAATTTTTCGGTGAATTAGCTCCAGCCGTCATCCCACCGGCGCAAGGAGGCTTGACCATCGCGCAGATGACGCCGGATGACATCTGGGCGAACTACATCCGTTACATCGGCGGCGGCGCGGTGGTGTTCGGCGGGATTGTGACGCTGCTGAAGGCATTACCCACCATCTGGTCGAGTTTTCGTGAGAACTTCAAGGAAGTCGTATCACATCAGAAGAGCAACGTTGACTTAAGGCTGCGCACCGAGCGAGACATTCCGGTTTTCTGGGCGATGGTGGGAGCCGTGGCGCTGGTCATCCCCATCATGCTGATGCCGATTATTCCCGGAGGATTCGGAACGCACTTAGTCGCAGCTTTGCTGATGGTTTTCTTCGGCTTTTTCTTCGTCACCGTAGCCAGCCGCATCGTCGGATTGGTGGGATCGTCGTCCAGCCCCATATCGGGAATGACCATCACCACCCTGATGATCACCTGCCTGATCTTCGTCGCCCTGGGCTGGACCGGCCATGAGTTTGCCGTGGTGGCGATTGCCATCGGCGGCGTGGTCTGCATCGCTGCCGCCAACGGCGGAGCGACCAGCCAGGATCTGAAAACCGGCTACATCATCGGAGCGACGCCGCGCAGCCAACAGATCGGTTTGATCATCGGCGTGGTCACTTCAGCCGTGGTGATAGGGTTGACGCTCTTCTACCTGAATTCAACCTTGGGCGTGGGATCGAGAGACCTTACTGCACCCAAAGCGCAACTCATGGCGATCATCGTTGACGGTGTGCTGACGCAGCAATTGCCCTGGCATCTGGTGATCGTCGGCATCTTCATGGGCGCGGTGATGCAGCTCTGCGGAGTCGAAGCGCTGCCCTTCGCGGTAGGCGCTTATCTGCCCATGGAAATATCAGTGCCGATCTTCTTCGGCGGAGTGATCAAGTATTTCGTGGACAAAGCCTACAAATTTGAAGGCGCGGACGCCGAAACCAGCCCGGGTGTGCTCTACAGTTCCGGCTTGATTGCGGGTGGAGCGGTGGGCGGTATCATCTGGGCGATTTCGCGGGGTTTGGAATCCACCGGAAATCCGGTGGCGCTGGCGCTGCTCAATTTCGGTCCTAGCCTGGGACTGACAACCCTCCCCTTCCCCATGGGCGCATTATTGGCGGCGGGGATGTTCGGAATTTTGTGCGCCACCCTGATATACATGTCCAGAAAAACAAAAAAATCAATCGCGGAGTAGTTCTATGCCATTAAAGTCCCGGTTTATCATCACCATGCTGCTGACAATTTGGCTCCTCGGGACGATTTCATTTGCACAGGCTCAGAGTGAGGGAGCATCTGCCGGCCGGGCGCAAATCGATAGCGCAAGTGCATCAAACACTCCCGGAATTCAAGCAGCAACTCAAGACAGCATTATCGTCGATGCTCAGGGCCGTGTCGTTGTTCCCCCGGCATCTGACCTGGCGATGAAACGCTACCGCAGCGGCAACGTCCTCTGGGTCGTCGATTTATTGCTGGGATTTTTAATCCCGCTGGTCATTCTCTTCACCGGTTTTTCCGCCTGGATGAGAGATACAGCCAGAAAGATCGGGAAAAAGTGGTTTTTCCTGGTGGCGATCTACTTCATCCTCTACACCCTGGTGGAATACATCATCGGATTCCCGTTGAGCTATTATGAAGGCTTCGTGCGGGAACATGCTTACGGGTTATCCAACCAGGCTTTCGGCAAATGGTTCGGGGATTCGATCAAGGAGTTGATCATCGGTCTGGTGGTTGGCGCGCTGGTGATCTGGCTGCCCTATCTGCTGCTGAAAAAAGCCCCGAAACGCTGGTGGCTCTATACCGGGATCGGCGCCATACCGTTTATCTTCTTCTTCCTGATGATTTCACCGATCTGGATCGCGCCGTTGTTCAACGATTACGGACCCATGAAGGACAAGGCGCTGGAGACGAAGATACTGAATCTGGCTGACCGCGCCGGTATTGAGGGGGCGCGCGTGTTTGAAGTCAACAAGAGTGTGGACACTAAGACCGTAAACGCCTATGTGACCGGATTCGCCGGTAGCAAGCGTATCGTGCTGTGGGATACTATTCTGCAAAAACTTAACCCGGACGAAGTGCTCTTCGTGATGGGACACGAGATGGCCCATTACGTCATGCACCACATCATCAAAACCATATTCCTGACCTCGCTCTTGATCATGGCAGGATTGTGGGTGGTGCATCGCACTTCCGGATACTTCATCACCCGTTACCAGAACCGGTTCGGGTTCGATCATCTGGGGGATATCGCTTCGCTGCCGCTCCTGTCCGTGCTGTTCAGCCTGGTCATGCTCTTCACGACTCCGGTGATGAACGTCTATTCCCGTTACCTGGAACACGAATCCGACCGCTTTGGGTTGGAGATCACTCAGAATAATTTTGCCGGAGCAACGGCTTTCGTCAAACTGCAATCCGAAAATCTCGGTAACCCCAGACCGGGCTGGTTCTACAAGCTGATGCGTTCGGATCATCCCCCCATCGGTGAACGTGTGGATTTCATGAACAGCTATCATCCCTGGAAAAGCGGGCAGCCGCTGAAGTACGGCAAGCTGTTCAAGCCGATAAGTGTCGCCGGATCCAACACAACTCAATAACAGGTCAGATTTGCTCGTTGTTATTTCCTGAGGTCAAAGGTTGATTCGCTCGATCTGGAATGATCTGACTGGGATTTTTCTCCCTGATCTGTGCCTAATTTGTCAGATAGAACTTTCGGGCTTCGGTGAATATCTGTGCCCAGCTTGCTGGAGAAAACTGCCGATTTTTCCCGATCGCGGCGCTGAGCCTCTACGACCCCTGCGCGGAGTCCTGAAACACCTCTGGATCGGCTGGGATTATGACGATAATATGAAGAGGGTGATCCACCTCTTCAAGTATCATCAGCGACCGGAATTGGCTGACGTTCTGGTGCGCGAGTGGCTGGAAACCACCCCAAAAGCAGCGCTATTGCAGGATGCGCAGTTGCTGCTGCCGGTCCCAATTCACGCGGCACGGCGGCGCTGGCGAGGATTCAACCAGAGCGAACGTTTAGCGGATGCGCTGAGCCGACGCCTCAACGTCCCGGTGGCAGATGAAGGCGCGGTGCGAATCGTTAATACTCCTTCGCAGACACGGCTCTCAAGAGGCGAGCGCTGGGGAAACCTGGCGCAGGCTTTTCAGATAAAACACCCGGAAATTGTCGCAGGCCGCCGTACCATCCTGGTTGATGACCTGGCCACGTCGGGAGCAACCCTGCACATTCTGGCGCAACTGTTGCTGCAAAACGGGGCAGCGGAAGTATCTGCTGCGGTGCTAACCTCACCAGCCATTGGGGACTGGTAATCTATAAAATGTGCTTGACTTGTTACCGGTCCGGGTGTAAATTAACTTAGTACTTGCGGGGGTGACGATATGTTCGATGACGACCCAAGAACACGCCGTGAAATCCGGCAATTGAAGAAAATGATCCGGAAGTCTCCGCTGCTCTATGCGCGGTTGGCAGAGTGCTACCTCCGCTTGGGAGATCAAAAGCACGCCGAAAAACTGTTACTAAAGGGCGTCGAGGAGTATCCGGACTACGTCACGGGTTTCCAGGTGCTGGCGGAAAGCTTGATGTATCGTTGTCTTTACACCGCAGCCGAGGAATACGTCCAGATGGCTCTGGCGAAAAATCCTACCCATCTTGGACTTTTAGCACTGCTGACCAAACTTAAGGAGCTGAACGAGGAAGAGAGCGCTCTGAACGAACTCGAACAGAACCTCGCCATACGCGATCCATTCCGGCAACAAGAGGTGACACTCCTTGAAGCTGCTCCGGAGCCTGAACGCGAAAAGCCACTCCAGGAAGAGTCTGCCGCCCAAAGTCTGTTTTCACTCAATTTGGATCCTGAACTGCGCGATCAACCCGATTATCAGAGGGGCAATCAGAATAAGATCGATCCTGTCCCGGAACCGGAAACTCCTTCAGTGGACGACATCCTGGAACTCCGGCGTATCCTGCAGGATGGCGTTGGCGAAAGCATTCCTGAAGATCCGATCGATGACGTTGAGATTGAACCCGAACCTCAGGCAGCATCAGAGAAGAAAGTCCGGCCACGAAAAAAATTGGCGACCAAGACGCTCGGTGAACTCTATGCGACTCAACAAAAATACGATGAAGCCATCGAGATCTATGAAAACTTGATGGAGACTGACCCTGAGAACCGAAGTTACCGGAAGCGCCTGTCTGAGTTGAAAGGACGCCGCGACCTGGCGGTCGGCATGCCGATGGAAGCCAAAGATGAATAAATAGTCCGGATTCGGGAAAAGGCGACGAGAACAGACCTTTCCAATTTAATGTCAATCGGTTATATGAGCTGGATCAAATAATCAACAGAGGTCGTTAAATACTGGATTTGATAAAGATTCAAACTGCCATGACGGAAACTAAAATGCGAAAAATGATAACCCCCCTTGCAGGGGTTTTTATCTTTATGATTTTAGCGCTTGAAGTTTCAGCGCTCAATATTCCCACGGAAGTGATCATCAAGATCAAGCAACCGGTTACACTGCAGACAGAGGCGGCAGGAACTCGCACTAATCTGCCGGACGTCGACGCGCTGCTCAGCCGCTTCCCGGGAATTACTGCCCGTTATGCTGTGGACTCTTACGCACAAAAGCATGAGAGTCTGAAAAAATATCTCATCCTCCACTTTGATAGCGACCAGTTGAGTCTGGCGTCGTCCTTCGTCGATCAAGCCAGGAAACTCGCCTCGATCGGCTGGGCAGGGTTTAACCAGAGGTTCCAATGTAATTCTATCCCCAACGATCTCTACTACCCACAGCAGTGGGGTTTGCAGAGAATTCACGCAGCTCAAGCATGGGATCGGACGCTGGGGGGAAGCACCATCCCAATCGCCATCATCGATACCGGCTGTGAAATGGATCATCCTGATCTGGTGAATTCGTTTTGGACCAATCAAGGCGAAATCCCCGACAACGGCATCGACGACGACGGAAACGGCTTCACCGATGACATCCACGGTTGGGACTTCGTCGACGCACCGTCCTTCCCCACCGGCGGTGATTATCTGGTTCGGGACAATGACCCATCAGACGAAATGGGACATGGAACTGCGGTTGCCGGCATTTGCGGCGCGGTCATCAACAACGAAATCGGCATTGCCGGGACTGCCCCGGATTGTCCGCTAATGATCCTTCGGGCAGGCAACATGAATGGCTATCTGCAGGAAGATGACGTTGCTTCCGCCATTCTCTACGCTCTCGATAACGGCGCTCGGATCGTCAACATGAGTTTCGGCGATACCGAAGCCAGCCCCATGCTCGAAGAGATCATCGATTTTGCAGCTCAGGGAGGTCTATTGATGATTGCCGCCGCGGGGAACAGCGGCAACCAGGATTTGATCTATCCGGCAGCGTATAGCCCGGTGCTCAGCGTTGGCGCCTGCGACCAGAATGGTTCCAGAGCTAATTTTTCCAACTATGGCGTTTCACTCGATTTATTGGCTCCGGGCGTTGAGATCATCTCGACAACTCTGGGACAGAATTACGGAGCTTTCCAGGGTGGTAATGGGACGTCTTATGCAGCACCATTTGCGAGCGGATCTGCCGGGTTGGTGCTGGCTCTGCACCCAGACTGGCAGCCAGTTGACGTGAAATCTGTTCTGAAGAGCACGGCAGAAGACGTCGGCTCTCCAGGCTGGGATCCTCAAACCGGGCAGGGTATTATCCGACCGGATCAAGCCGTCTTGATCAATGCAGCACTGAGTGCTGAAATCACCGGTCCCGTCATGGAACAAGGATTTGCTTCGGCGGAAAGTTTGCTGGTGATCGGAACTGCCGCAGGCGTCTACCTGAATGGTTACCAACTGTATACTGGAATAGGAAATAATCCCACCGAGTGGGATTTGATTCGCGAGCTGCAGGGGCAACAGGTCGTCAACGACATTCTGGCAATCTGGCATGCGGATTCACTGGCTGATTCCATCTACACACTTCGATTGGTGGTCGAAGACATATTCGGAAATGAAATGGAAGATCGGGTGAAGATCACCTTCGATCAAACTGCTCCGAGCATCACCAACATTTCGTTGGTCCCCATTATGGATGCGAACCGGCCTTCATTTTTACTGACCTTTTCCACCGACGACTTGACTACCGGTAAGGTTCGGTTACAGAATTCCAACAATCCAACCTCCCGCTGGCTGTCGCAAGAACTGAACTACGAGTCGAAAAACCATACTTTGCTGCTGGGTCACGATCTGCCGATTCAACAGTTTATCTACTACATCTGGGTGACCAACTCAGCTGGGCTGGTTGATAGTACGGACATTTTAGGCTCGATCAACCTGAACGTTCCTCCGATCGTAAACAATGACTTTGTCGAACTTCCGGGTAGCCAGATTCCTCCACTCTACCTGTACGATGACGCGACCGATTTAAACGGGGATGGTTGGCTGGAACTCTGGGGGGATACATTGTTTGCCGGTGGCAGCAAAGCCGATCTGCGAGGATATCAAGCAAGCGCGAACTGGGTGTTTGACGATTTGGGACTGGACTTCGGCAGGCAAATTCCTAAATCGATTGGGGATAGCGACGCAGATGGCAAAAAGGAACTGCTGACCTTGTACGGCGGCGCCAGCAAAATTTTCGAAGCGGATTCAATCAATAGGTTCCCCAATCCTCAAAACATCGTCTGGTCTGATTCAGGAGACGTCTGGGGGGCAAAATTACTGGATTTAAATCCGAGCGATGACCACGGTGAAATACTGTTGGTCACCGGTGGAATCTATCAACTCTGGTCGCGCTGGGATGATGGCACCACGGAATTGGTTCAATCTCTACCCAATCCATTCAATCCCACTCCGTCAACGATTCCACCCTACTGCCGGATGGGCGATTGGGATGGCGACAACAAGGTCGAATTGCTATTCGGAGATTACCAGGGAGATCTCTATATCTACGAACAACAAACCACCGGCTTTGAAGTGACCTGGCAGACCACTTTACCGCTTTTGGACACCGGTGAGTTCCTGACCGACGGTGATTATGATAATGACAATCAAAAGGAGTTTGCTGCTCTGGCGCACTCACAAACCACTCTTTCCGGTGAACATCTCGTCGACACACGGTATTGGGGACTCTACATCTTCAAGAATACTGGCGTGGATAATGAGTATTCTGCGGTAGATACGCTCTACTTTTTCGGAGTCGAAGATCCCTCTGATTTCCCCTCGGGCATATCGTCCGGAAACGTGAGTCAGGATGCTTCTGATGAAATTCTCCTCTGTCTGTATCCGGATTTTTACGTCGTTAATCAAAATGCTTCGACTGGACAATACTCGGTTTTATGGTACTATCCGCAATGCAACTGCAACAAAGCCGTCGTGGGTGATTTCAACCGCAATGGACACAATGAAATCATGTTCAGCGATGGGCAGTCGATGAAGACCTTTGAGGAGGTGGGAACATGGTCGTATTGGCCGCCTCCGCCATTGAATTTCAGAGCATCACCCAAGCCGGACCGGGTAAATTTGAGTTGGGCCATTGTCCCCACAGCAGATACGTACAACCTATACAAGGGTCCTACTCCAAATACCCTGCAGATCCTGACTGAATTGCAACCCCAGGAAACAGCTTATACTGATTTCGCAGTAGTGCTCGATTCGACCTATTATTACGCCATCCAAACAGTAGATCTGGGGGCTCAATACCCTGAAGGACCGAGAACTGTACCCATAGCAGCGATTCCAAATAATCCGCCGTACGTCGTGGGTGACACGGCGCATTTTGTGCCGCCGAATTTCGTAATTATCCAGTTCAATGAGCCTATGGGCAGCTCGATACTCGACCCCAACAATTACTGGATTCCACCGCAACTGGTCCAACCCAACTCGGTGGTTTCGGACGGTGGCGATACTCGCGCCATCCTGACCTATAATTCCATCTTCACAGACAGCACTTACCGCCTGATCATCCACGAACTCTACGATTTGCAAGGCTCAGTATTATCCACGCTGGATGATACACTTGGATTCGACGTCCCTCAGCAGGAACAGGCTTTACCTTATCTTATCTCAGCAAGCTCGGACGCGAACTACCGAACCATTACTCTGGTATTCTCACAACCGATGAAGATCCAGGACTTGGGAGTCACCGGGAATTACTCCATCACGGTTGATCCCATCATGGGCTTTTCCGAGAATGATCCAGTAACCCTCGCGGGTGTGTCGGTGAATTCTGAGACGCCTGACCGGGTTGATCTAATGATAAACAAATCAACGCCGTTAGGTGCGCTGGGAAAGATTTTTCGCGTCAAAGCTCGGAATTTATATAGCGCAGGCGGCGCTCCCATCGATACGACGAAAAATTCTCTTGCGCTGGCTTTTATCGGTTCAAACCTCAATCGCACCTTCGTTTATCCAAACCCTTACAAGGGCGGTACGCTGGTCGATGGCGAAGAATGCGTCGTCTTCGCCAATCTGACTCCCAATGCTGAGATTCGGATCGTCAACGTTTCAGGAATCGCAATAAAAACCCTCAGATCGACCAACAATCTGACCGGAGGCATTCGCTGGTACCTGGACAATGATATGGGGCAAAAAGTCGGTTCCGGAATTTATTTGTACTACGTCTCGGGCGATGGCGATACCGCCTGGGGTAAGTTGGCTATCGTCCGCTGATGCGCATCGGTTTGACAGGGGGAGTCGGCTGCGGAGTTTCAGAGGTTGCTCGCAGGTTGGAAAGCAAGGGCATCGCTATCGTATCGGGAGATCAGTGCGGGCATCTGACTCTGAAAGTGCCGGAGGTGAGAGAGTCACTGCGGCAACAGTTCGGCGCTACGATATTTCAATCCGATGGTGAAATTGATCGGAAATCGTTAGGTTCCATCATTTTTGCGGACCCGGCAGCACGTATCGAGCTTAACCGCATCGTCCAGCCTTGTCTGCTGGATCTGTTAAAATCCAAAGCCCTGTACTACGAAAATACCGGCGGCATCCCAGTGGTGGATGCCGCTTTAATTTATGAATGGGGAATTGGCTCTTTTTTTTATAGAATCATCGCAGTGAGCGCGCCGCTGGACTTGCGAATAGCGCGGGCGATGCGGAGGGATAACCTGACTAAAGAGCAGGTCTTGCAGAGAATGGCAGCGCAGATGCCTATCGAGCAAAAAATTAGGGCAGCGCATATTGTCATCGAGAACAACGCAAGCATCGCAGAACTTTATGAAAAAACAGATGAGGTTTTGGAAAAGATAAGACACCTGAGTTAAACTGGCTTTAGTGTAGGTATTCGTTGAAATGAAGAGATGAACTTACAGGACTGCGCGCTCGTAGTCCTGTTTTTCATGAGGAGTGTTGACGTTGTTCCAGGCGGGCAGAAGATGTTGGGGAGATAAAGGGGTAATCACATCATACTCTTCGGGGAGAGATTGGAAACCCCAAATACCCGATGCGGCTCGGCTTTCAAGCAGAGGGTGCAAATGCCATTCGTAGAGTGCGGCTAGAGGTTCGACCATATTGGGCTTGATGCTGGGCAAGACTGCGCGAATTGCTGGCGAGCGGTAGCTCATCACCCAGCGCAGAGCTTCCGAAGTGAGTTCCGGCAGATCGCAAGCCAACAGCAGCCAACTGACTCGTGGCGCCCAACGCATCGCTGCCAACAGCCCTGCCAGGGGTCCTTCAACGTCCGGCACGTCGGGTAAATGTGGCAGGTGTGTCAGGGATGATGCGACTACACCATCACCAGCAAGTACGACCTTAGGTGTTACGGATACTGCCACCGCGACCGTGCGTTCCAGCCAGGTGACGCCTCCGGAGCTCGGAAGCAACTGCTTGGGGCACTGCATTCTGCGACTTTTTCCACCAATCAGAATGCAGCTCCAGACTGGCGCTTGCGGCCAGACGGCGCGCCGGTTCCAAGAAGAATCATGCGTCATTCTGATTCCTTTTTCGGTGACTTTTCATCTACCCGTTCGATGCGGCAGAGCAGCCCGCGCAACCGATAGCTTCCAAATGCCGGATCATAGGGAGCTTCGCTGTCGGTTAAAAGGTTGGCGTTGCTGGTCCAGACTCCATGATCCGGGGTTGGAACCTCGGGAAACCACCAGCCGAAATCCACCGATACCACATCCGACCGTATCGCCTCCGTAATGGCGGCGCGGAAAATTGCCTCGCCATGCAGAGTCACCACCCGCACCATCGCGCCCTCGCCAACACCGTAAGCGGCAGCGGTCGCAGGGTGGATTTCGGCACACGGTTCGGGTCGAGCTCGACGCAAAGAAGGCAGCGCCCGTCCCTCGGAGCAAAAATAGTGCATACGCCGGGCGCCGGTGATTAGAATCAAAGGGAATTCCGCAGCCTGGTCAGGTCGGCTGACCGGCGTCTCGGGAGGTTCCTGGTACATGGGTACGGAACGACTACTGATTTGTCTGAATACGGCGGGAATCAGTTCGACCTTGCGCGATGGTGTCCTGAAACCCCGATTTTCGTACTTGCGATACTGCGAAGGAGCGATATACCAGCCTCGTTCGCACAACTCGGCGAACGTCAAACCGGTTCGCTGCAGGCGGTGGTCGAGCTGGTCAGGGCGATTTGAAGGAATAAAATCCACTTGCAGGAGCCGAGCCAGTTCGCCCATAATCCACTCGTCACAGCGGCAGTCACCGGTCTGAATGACCTGCTGTTGAGCTTGCAGCACGTTCTCTGCAATATAAGGCAGGGCCACCACATCATCGACTTCGGGCCAGGCGGCGGCGGGGAGAATGTAATCGGCAAGTTCAGCCGTGGGCGTGCGAAAGAAATCAGACACTACCAACAGATCGGTGGATAGCAATGCCTCCTGCACACGATTCGGATTGGGATACGCTGTAAGTGTATTATTACCGAACACCAGGAAAGCGCGCACCAAATAGGGTTTACCCGTAAGCATCGCCTGAAAAAGCGAAGGCGCGTGAGCCAGCCGGATATGGGCTTGGCGGCCTCCTAAAAATGGAAAACGATCACCACCCAGACGCTTTTCTATCAGGGCTTCCGCAGCCGCGCCGCGGTTGACCGGGGCACTGTGCTGTACATGAGCTCCAAAGCAATCCCCTCCGGGAATATCCAGATTACCGGTGATGGCTCGCAGAGCCGCCAGAGCCCAGCAGGTATCAAAAGGTCTGCCGGTCTGTTCGATCGCCATTCCCCAATCAAGGACTCCGGGGCGATGGGTCGCATAAAGCTGGGCCGCTCGCCGGATCTGCACCTCCGCATCCAGACCGGTGATGGGCGCCGCCCACTCCGGAGTAAATGGCTCGATTCCTTGAGAGAATTCATCGAAATCCGTTACCCAATGCTGGACAAAGTCTGCATCGTACAAGGATTCTTTGATGATTACATTGAGGAATGCGAGAGCAAGAGCGGCATCTGTTCCGGGGCGAATGGGAAGGTGCAGAGTACAATGGCGTGCGGTTTCCGAGCGGCACGGGTCGACCACGATGGTGACGTCCGCACATTTCAGCAGGCGTGCGGCGGCGAAAAGAACCTTGCCGTCCGGTCCAGTGACAACCGGATTACCTCCCCAGACCAATACGCAGGCTGGTGGCGTGTCCCCCAAATAATCGGCGGTGGGAAAGTCGCCATACATATGCTTGCTGACGGTAACACGCGGTAAAAAACACTGCGCTCCCCCGGGTTCGATGACATTCGGAACTCCGAGAGCATTGGCGAAACGCAGGACGTCCAGATAATGATGGCGTCCAGTCCCTTGTCCGAAAGCCACCGTTTCCGGACCGAACCGATTCATCAGATCATTCAGACGTCCGGCAATGTCATCGAGCGCGACCTCCCATGAAACCTGCTGCCAGCTACCGCCACCTCTAGTACCGGTACGACGCAAGGGTGATCGAACCCTGTCGGGATGATCAACCAACTCAAGAGTCGCTCGCCCTTTGGGGCAGAGAGCGCCCCGGTTAAAGGGGGCATCCGGATGCCCTTCGATAGCCGTTAACCTGCCATTTTTTACGTGCAGCCAGGCTCCGCAGCCACCGTGACACATGCGGCAGGTGCTGAAGTGAACATTCGTCGCAGGTTTCACTGTAACAATATCTTTGTTGATAACGAAGCGTACAAGGGATCAGCAATTCTCAGCAGCAAAAGACCCTTAAGACGCATAACCGGACTGAGATCAGTCCGGTTATTTCGTGCCGAAGGCCGGATTCGAACCGGCACACCCTTTCGAGCGCCACCCCCTCAAGATGGTGTGTCTACCAATTTCACCACTCCGGCAGTGAATTTTTACTCGTGAGCTCCTTCAGATTGCTCTGAACGGATCTAAAGCCTATTTGCGTTACTTCGATGGCTGTTGTGGTTGATTCCCCTGGGGCTGCTCATTGCCGGGTGGCGGGGCGGTAGTTTGACCGGGTTGAGCCTGCGTTCCCTGCTGATTTCCCGGGAGCGGTTCTTGATCCAATCCCAGGTTGCCTTCGCCGGCTACCCGCGGCAAGTTGCTGGCTCCGCTCTGCATTTCACGTTGAGTTACGGAAACCGTCTTCCCTGATCCTCCCAACAGAAACGATAATCCCAGAGAATTGAGCATGAAGAGAACCGCCAGAACCGTGGTCGCTCTGGTCAGCAAGGTTGCCGTGCCGCGCGCCCCTAAGAAAGCCATGGATGATCCTCCGCCGAAAGCAGACCCCGCCAATCCTCCACCTTTGGAAGATTGCAGCAGGATGACCACGACCAAGAGGAAACTGACCAGGACGTGCAGTAGAACTAAGATGGTGTACAGCATTTTGGACTCATTCGGTTGTTACAGGAGTTCTTCGCCAGCGCGCACGATTTCCGAGAATGATTCGGCGCTGAGACAGGCCCCACCTACCAGAGCGCCGTCTATATTGGTATTTTGCAGCAAATCGCGAGCATTATCCGGTTTGACGCTGCCGCCGTAGAGGATCAGCATTTGATCGGATACGGATTTAGTAAAGTCTTCCAAAATCAGGCTGCGAATAAATTCGTGCATCTCTTCAGCCTGAGCGGGTGTTGCGGTTTTACCCGTGCCGATCGCCCAGACCGGCTCATAAGCGATAACCAGGTTTTGCAGTGCCTGCTCGCTCATTCCACGTAAAGCCTCGGTGACTTGTTCCATAACCACATCTTTCATCACTCCGGATTCACGTTGCTGCAACGTTTCACCGACACAGACGATGGGAATCAGATTGTGCCTTTGCGCTGCGATGATCTTGTGGTGGACGTTTTCGTTGGTTTCATGGAAAAATAGTCGCCGTTCCGAGTGCCCGATGATGACGTATTCGCAGCCGGCGCTCTTCAACATTGGAGCCGAAATTTCACCGGTGTAGGCTCCGCTGTCTTCCCAATAGAGATTCTGCGCTCCGATGGAAATTCGCGTCCCCTTTAGCAGGTCCACAGCAAGACATAACGCAGTGAAGGGTGGACAGACAACAATTTTCGCCTTGCTGAAAGGAGCCAGGCGTAATTTCAACTGGCGGCACAGTTCCAGAGCGGAATCTGAAGTCGCCGGGTTGAGTTTCCAGTTGCCGGCAATTAATTTATTGCGCATATTGTAAGTCTTGTCAATGAGTTCAACTTGCATCCGTCAGCGCGGCGACGCCGGGGAGGATTTTTCCTTCCAGAAATTCGAGTGACGCCCCACCTCCGGTGGAAACGTGGCTGACCTTGGATTCGAGGTGGAATTGAGCGATTGCTGCTGCGGAATCTCCGCCGCCGACCACGGTTACTGCGCCGCGTGAGGTCGCTTCTGCCATCGCTTCAGCGACGATTTTGGTTCCTGCCGCGAAAGGAGCCATTTCGAAGACTCCCATGGGTCCATTCCAAACGACAGTCCTGGCTGCGACGATTTTCTGGCGATAGAGTTCCTGCGTTTGGGGACCAATGTCCAGGCCGCGCCAGCCAGGCTCAGTGGCATCAGCATTCATCACGCGAACCTGCGCCGAGGCGTCGAACTTATCTCCTGCGACCGAATCAGAGGGCAAGATGAACTCAGCTTTTGAGTTCTCCGCAAGTTTCAGGATTTGCTTCGCTACTTCAAGAGTCTCTTCTTCAAACAGCGAATCACCGATAGGGTACCCCTTCGCTTTGTAAAAAGCGAAACTCATGCCTCCACCGATCAGCAAGCTGTCTACTTTGGGAAGTAAATTCTTAATGACTTCGATTTTACTGGAGACCTTGGCTCCGCCAAGAATCGCCACGAAGGGTCGCTGCGGTTTTTCGAGCGCTCGTCCCAGGTAATCCAATTCTTTTTGCATCAGATAACCTGCCGCGCATTGTGTAAAGAACTGTGTTACGCCTTCGGTCGAGGCGTGGGCGCGGTGGGCAGTGCCAAATGCGTCGTTGATATAGACGTCGCCCAACTTCGCCAAGGCTGCAGCGAAGGTGGGATCATTTTTTTCTTCCTGTTTATAGAAACGCAGATTTTCCAACAGTAAGCAGTCGCCGTCGCGCAGTCCACTGACGATCTTTTCGACTTCGGGTCCGATGCAGTCATCCGCGAATTGGACCGGGCGCTTCAGGAG
Source organism: bacterium (assembly GCA_026394195.1). Lineage (GTDB taxonomy): Bacteria > Electryoneota > B3-LCP > B3-LCP > B3-LCP > JAPKYS01. Next base: position 27,831 of record JAPKYS010000070.1, read on the forward strand.
TTTGCCCAGGTGAACAGCCACCGGCTTCAGACTGAATTCCGGATTGCGCTCTCCCTTGGGTCTGCCCAGGTGCGACATCAGGATCGCCTTGCCGCCATCCTTTAAAATTTTCCGGATGGTAGGCAGGGCTTCCCTGATACGGACGTCGTCCCGCACCGTTCCATGATCAGAAAGCGGTACGTTAAAATCGACGCGCACCAAGATGCGTTTGCCGCTCAGGTTGATCTGGTCGATGGTCAATTTGTTCATAGACTCATGACTTTGCTGATCATATCTACAACTCGATTTGAGTAACCCCACTCGTTATCATACCAGGAAACGACCTTTACAAACCTGTCGCCCAAGACGAAAGTGGAGTCTGCGTCAAAAATCGATGAGGCCGGGTTTCCGACGATGTCCGCTGATACAATGGGATCTTCAGTATATTCAAGGATGCCTTTCAATCTGCCCGATGCCGCTTCTTTCATCGCTTGATTGATCAGTTCTTTGGTCACCGGTTTGCTCAGGGTCGCAACCAGATCAACCACTGAACCATCCATGACCGGTACTCTGAAAGCCATTCCGTCCAATTTCCCCTTCAGTTCGGGCATGACTTTTCCGACGGCTTTAGCCGCTCCCGTAGTGGTCGGGATGATTGAAACCGCTGCGGACCGGGCTCGGCGCAGATCCTTGTGGGGCATATCCAGAACATTCTGGTCATTGGTATAGGCATGAATGGTAGTCATCAACCCTTGAACCAACCCGAAATTTTCATGGAGAACTTTCACAACCGGCGCCAGACAGTTGGTGGTGCAGGAGGCGTTGGAGATTATCTTATGCTCTGGTCTCAGAATATTATCATTTACGCCCATCACTACAATGGCGTCTACATCGCCCTTCGGAGGCACGGTCAGAATGACCTTCTTGGCGCCGGCGCGCAGATGTTCCTCGCACTTTTCCTTGGAGCGAAATACACCGGTGGATTCGATGACGACATCCGCACCCAATTTGCCCCAGGGGATTTCGCCCGGGTTTTTAATGGCGAACACCGGCAGTTTCTTCCCAGCAATGATGATGTTCTCATTATCGTGCGTGACGGGATCAGGGAATCTGCCGTGCGTAGAATCATATTTCAGGAGGTGCGCCAGCGTCAGCGCATCTGTGAGGTCGTTTATGCCGACGAATTCAAACTTGGGATCTTTGTAGGCTGCTTTGAAAACCAGGCGGCCAATACGACCGAATCCATTGATACCAATGCGAATGGCCATGATACCTCCGATGGTCTATGGTTTGCCGTTAAATCCGACGATTTGCTTAGCAAATCGTCACTTAAAGGCGCTATATTCAGGATAAATTTAATTTCTTTTTCAGCAATGAGACCGAACCCACTGCGCCAAAAGCCTTGATGTATTCACAGGCTTCAAGGTAGGCTTCATCGGCAATGGCATCGGAATATTGGCTCGGGATGGAATCAATTTTGGACTTGAACGGCTTGGTTGCTGCTTTGATATCCTTGCCGTTTTGTGTCGCCCATTGTTTCATCTCCTCCATTAAATCCGCAGGCAGGTGTTTGTGGGCGATATTCTGCCACAGCGTGCCGACGTTCCCTTTACGGATGCCGTATTCCGTGAACTGCCCCATCAGATGCGGGGGTGTCCCGGTGATGCCGTGCTGTGCGATATTGACTCGGTAAGGTTTGATAGCCTGATAAATTTCCCCCGTGCGCTGCAAATCGATATGGACCTGTTCGCCCGGTTTATAATTACCATGCTTGGATCCGTTGTTGATCGCCAGCAGATTGGGATTCAAGCCGTTTACTTTCAGAGATCTAATGAAGGTAAGGGCTTCCTGCACCGTGGTGACTTCAGCTTCCAGACCGGCGGATTTAATTTCGCCGACCTCGACTTCAAGACCAATCTGCATGTCGCTGAGTCGGCGAGCCAGCGCAGTGGTGATGCGGATGTTATCCGCCAGCTCGTTGAAGGAAGCATCCAGGGCGAACGAGGTATACCCAGCCGCCAGTTCGGCATCAATTAGCTCTTTCGCCGTGTTGAATTCCTGCTCAGAAGCATCTTTGACGGTGATGTGATCGCCGTGAATGAAGAAGGGCTTGCTGAATTTGAGGCTTTCCGCATAGCCGACCAGTGTTTCCCAGAAGATCTGCGGGGTCTGACCGGTATAACCTCCGGTGGGATTCCCTTCGGTTCGAGCCAATTCAAAAGCGACAATGGCGTCCAATTCTTCTGCCGCGCGCATAATGCCGGGAACCGCGTGCTTGATGCGGATGTTGCAAGCCATCACCATGACTTTTTCGTCGCGGAAGGCTTCAATGACGGGATGACTGCCGATCAGACAAACTTTACTATTGGCGTCAAGTTTATTTTTTATATAGTCCGGACGAAGTTCCAGCAGGGATTTCATGGGTTAATCCGATGATGATTATGCGAAGAAGAGTGAAGCGATCTCGTAGAGTTCCATGTCGACTTTCTTGTTCTTTAAGATTGCTTCCTCGATTTCGATGGTGATGATTTTCTCCATGCGCAACGCCACCATTTTTCCGAATTCTCCGTTGTGGATGGCATTGACCGCGCTGACACCAAAGCGGGTCGCCAGAGCGCGGTCATAAGCAGTGGGGCTGCCACCCCGTTGAATGTGACCCAAAACGGTCAGCCGGGTTTCGATACCGGTGCGATTTTTAATTTCCTGGGTGATCAATTGACCAATTCCACCCAGCCGAACGTGACCGAAAGCATCCACCTCACGGGTGATCAATACTTCCATTCCACCGATCGGTTTCGCCCCTTCAGCGACAACCACTAAAGAAAAGTGCTTGCGTTCGTGCCGCTTTTTCAACCGGAGGCAGAGGTCTTCCATGTCGAAAGGTATCTCCGGGATGAGTATTGCATCGGCGCTGCCGGCGATTCCTGCATGTACGGCAATCCAGCCGGCGTGTCGGCCCATCACTTCGCAGACCATGATGCGGTGATGGGATTCACCAGTCGTCTGCAGGCGGTCGAGGCAATCGGTAACGATGGAGACGGCGGTGTTGAATCCGAAGGTAAAATCGGTGGCGCTGATATCGTTGTCGATCGTCTTGGGAATACCGACTACTTTCACGCCGTCCTGATGCAGCTTCAAAGCGACCGAAAGTGTATCGTCGCCCCCAACGGTGAGCAGCGCATCAATGCCAATTTTTTTGAGATTCTCCTTGACCCGAATCAGATCCTCGGGGTTCTTGGTGGGGTTGGTACGTGACGTACCGAGGATAGTGCCACCTTTGTGAAGAATTCCAACCACAGATTGCGCAGTCAGGGGAATATAATTGCCTTCCAACACACCCTTCCAGCCATCTTTGAACCCGATCACTTCCCAACCGAACGTTTCGATGGCACGGCGGGTAACGGCGCGGATTACAGCATTCAGTCCTGGGCAGTCGCCTCCACCCGTTAATATCCCGATACGCATGATGCTTCCTCGAATTTTTAAGTCAACCTAAAATGTACTAATTTTATTAATTATAGTCAAGTAAAAAGGGCATTTTTATGGATTGCCCCTATTTTAAAATAGATCGAAACAGCGCGGAATGGGTAAACTAAAGGCGTGCTGACAAAACTCGACGGTGTCAGGACCGTCAAATTCGAGCAGATCGAACTCAAAGGCTGCGAGCGCGCTGGTGTAACCGCAGTACATTTGAGAAAAGGCATCCACCGACCCGCTGATTTTTCGACGGCAGTCCTGGTTGGCGTCAGAGGTTTCAACCTTGCCATTTTTAAACCGGACGTTCAAGCTGCGGTCGCCGATCTGTTCATCTTCAAGCTTAATGGTTAGATCGCCCGAGATATTGTTGAAGCGCCGCCCGCATTCGAGCGCCGCTTTCAGGTTAACGATGCGATACATCCAACCGAGGCAGAGATCGGCGGTGTGAGTATAGAGAAAGTTTTCCATTCGCTGCGCGGCATCGCGAGGATCTTCGACCATCAGATGGATAGGCTCATCCGGCGGCAGGTGCAGATGGACACTCTTGATCTGCTCTTTTTGTCGGTTCAGAAAGCCAAGCAGCAACGATTTCGCTTCCAATGTCGGCGCCAACCATTCGTGTACGTCCAATTCTTGCACCAGGCGATTGTTCGGATGATGTCGGGATATGGAATAAATCAGATAACCGATGATATCCCCGCTGGAAAGCGCCAGGACAGCCGTTCGTGGTGAGCGCAATATGCGATCCTGCCAGTATTCGGGAGAACGTTTCAGCATCCCGTTACAGCGCCGCGCTTGAGCGTCATAGAATTTCAAAAGCTGGGGCAATTTGGCAGATGTAAGGAGCTGCACGGATAAATCTTCTTCCTCATGGTAATCTGCATACTCTCTCAGTTGATCGGTGGGGTAGTGATAATGCCTCAATTCCCCCGCATACCCCCAACCCAGGCGACGGTAAAACCGGTGCTGAAAAGGATAGAGGATCGATGCGGGATAGTCCTTTTCTTCAAAGTGTTTCAGGACCTCCTCAATTAAAAATCCTCCGACGCCCTGACGGCGACTTGCCGGTGAGACAATGACGTCTCCAATACCGATGGTGTCGATTTCCGTATCCTCAAGGTATTGGGTGAATTTGTAGGCGATCAAGGCGCTGACGATCCTGCTGTTTTCGGTAACTACGAAGACGTCATCCCAAGTACAGCGGGTGTTGGCGGTGTAGATGCCACGAATTTGATCCGGTGTCATCCCCAACGTGGGGTAACAGAGTCGATTCAGTTCGACCAGTTGATCCAAATCATCAGGCTTGGCGATGCGTAGTTTCATACGGTATGGTTCGATTGGTTGGCAAGGTGCATTTCACGCAATTTTTTCTTAAGGACTTTTCCCGCGGGGCTTTTGGGGAGTTGGTCGTAAAACTGAATGTATTTCGGGCATTTGTAACGAGCCATACGTTCACGGCAATATTTTGAAAGGTCGTCAGTAGTCAGAGTGGATTCGGCGCGCAACACGATGCAGGTTTTGATCTCTTCCCCTTGCATGGGATCGGAAATTCCTATCACCGCCGCTTCGGCAATATCCGGATGCGACAATAATAAATTTTCGATTTCGACGGGATATACGCTGAAACCGCCTTTCATGATCATGTCGGTTTTACGGTCAACGATGTAGATATAACCGTCTTCTTCTCTGCGCGCCAGATCACCGGTGAAAAACCACCCATCGCGCAAGACTGCCCTGGTGGCTTCCGGCCGATTGAGATACCCTTTCAGCAGATATTCGCTGTTGACAGCGATCTCCCCCACTTCACCGGGAACAGCGCTACTGCCATCAGCATCGACGATCTTCACTTCCACGCCATCTATGGGGGTGCCAATGGACCCCGGACGATGCTCACGGCGCATGTGATTAAAGGTCGCAAAACCGGACGTTTCGCAGAGTCCATACCCCTCTAACATGGTCGTCTGATAGGCGATTTCGAAGGCTTGCATGACTTCCGGTTGTAACGCTGCCCCCCCCGAGATGCAGAAGCGCACTGAACTAAAGTCAATCTGAATCAAATCCGGATCGGCGAGAATCAGGTTGTACATGGAAGGGTTCGCCAGAAAGATGCTGATGTGCTCTTCCTGCACCAATTTCATGACAACTTCAGGATTGAATTCCGGGACCGGCGCTACAGCAGCTCCGGCTACCAGAGCAGCATTCATGATTAAGGACTGCCCGAAAGTGTGAAAAAACGGCAACACCCCCAACAAGCGGTCTCTTGGACGAATCTGCAGGAGATTTACGGAGGTTCTCGCTATATTTGAGAGGGCGTGGTGGGTCAGTTCCGCTCCTTTCGGACGACCCGTGGTTCCGGCAGTATAGAGAATGCAGGCGGTTTCATCCGCTTCAACCTCAATGAGATCGCCAGCGGGGTCGTTATCATTGATGAGCTGCTCCAGATTCAGCGCTCCCGCAGGCAGGTTTTCACCGAGCAGGAGTAGGTTTTTCATCGTCACCAGCGACTGAGAAGCTGCCAGCACGTCCTGAGAGTTTTCCGCTGGAGCGATGATGGCCAAAGCTTCCGAATCTTCCATGAGGTAGTGAATTTCTCGTTCCCGCAACATGGTGTTGATGGGGATAACGACGCCTCCTGCGGAAAGAATCGCATAATAGGCGATCACAAATTCGGGGGTGTTGGGTAGCATCAGGATAATCCGTGTGCCTCTTTCAACCCCCAGCGATTTCAGCGCTGCACCCAGGCGCAGGGTCCTATCCCAAACGGTCTTGGCCTCATACTGCGCCCCGTTGTAGAGATAGAGCACCTGATCCGGATTCGTCTCTGCCTGATCTTTCAAGAGCCGGGCTAAATTGTTGTTTATCTCGCTCATTTGACGTGTCTATTTTTTACCTTGAGGAAGTGTAGCATTGGAACAGAAATGATCGATCCAGTAGCGAAACCGGGAGCCGTAAATCATATCGTACGATTCCATCTGATCGGGGATGATCCGCTCGGCAGCCAAGCGTGTCTTTTGGGCAAGTTCGGTCGCTTCGCGGCTCGAAAGAGCGCCGCTTACAATTTTTCGCCCTGCACAATCCACCAGGCATTGCAGCGTGCGGATGGTACGATCCTCGCACTGTTGTTCGGGCGTCATGCTGCGGTAGAGATCACCCTCCGACATGGCTGTCACTCCGGGTTTGGATGCCCCATGAAGTGAATTTTTGCATTATATGTTCTACGTGGCTTCCCGGCCAATAGATGCGGTGACAGTCGGGACAAGAATAAAATGTTGTATGCAGCGATCTCACTGCTGGAGGCGTTTTTACCTCTATTTCAGCAGCAGTCGCCTCTTCGAGCAACCGATTGCATTTTAGACAACGAGTAAAGGGTCGAAATAATGTCGTCAACGCGTAATATTCGATGATTTCTTTCAACTGGCAGGACAATTGCGCGTTTTCCACCAGAAAATATCGCACACCATACTGCAACGGCAACCCGTGTATCTTCCTGCGCACCCAGATGCGATGCTCTTCCACCGCGCCGCGCACAGTATCGTGGATCTGTGCTCCTCCACCACCCAAGGCATCAAATCCGAGCAGGCGGAGCGCTTTGCAGAGGGGGAACAGATCCTGATCCACAATAAATTTTGGCGGATCATCACTCACATCAGGTTCTCACGATCCAGTGAACGGTATTGGATCGCCTCCGCCACGTGCTGTGGTAAGATGGCTTCGGATGCTTCAATGTCGGCAATCGTGCGGCTGACTTTTGAAATCCGGTCGAAGGCGCGAGCCGACAACCCCAGCCGATCAATTGCAGTGCGCAAAAGATTCATACCACCCTCATCCAGCCGGCAGTACTGCTTTAACTCCTTCGAGGTCATGTGAGCATTTGCATAAATGCCGGGCAAGGCTTTGAACCGGTGTAATTGAATTTCCCTGGCTTGCTGCACTCGCTGCCTGATGGATTCTGACGATTCGCCATCCGCCAATGAGGACAATTCTTCAAATTTAACTGCCGGAACCTCGATATGAAGATCGATACGATCCATCAATGGACCAGAGATGCGGGAACGGTAGCGTTGTACCACGAGGGGTGAACAGGTACACTCATTCTTAGAATCGCCATAGAAACCGCAGGGGCAGGGGTTCATGGCGGCGATCAACATGAACCTGGCCGGATATGTTGATGAAATCTGCGCTCGAGCCAGGGTCACTTGACCGTCCTCCATTGGTTGACGCATCACCTCCAGCGCGCTGCGCTTAAATTCAGGGAGTTCGTCCAGAAACAGAACGCCGTGATTTGCCAGCGAGACTTCGCCCGGACGTGGATACGTGCCTCCGCCGATCAATCCGGCATCGGAAATGGTGTGGTGGGGCGAACGGTAGGGTCTGATTGCCAGAAGCGGCATATTTCGGGGAAGTTGACCTGCAACCGAATGAATCTTGGTCGTTTCCAGAGCTTCTTCCAGTGTCAAATGCGGCAGAATGGTGGGAAAACGCTTGGCAAGCATGGTCTTACCGGAACCCGGCGGTCCCAGCATGATCAGATTATGGCTTCCGGCGGCCGCTATTTCCAGGGCGCGCTTGGCAGCATCCTGTCCCTTAACTTCCCGCATGTCGACCGGATATTGCGAGTGCTGGCTGAAGAGGGCATCAATGTTGACTCTGGTCGGTTTGATTTCTTCTTCACCGTTGAGAAACCGGACGATCTGTTCAAGGGATTTGACGCCAAAAACATCGATCCGAGGCGCCATGGCGGCTTCGGAAGCGTTAATTTCAGGGACAATGATCGAGGTATAACCTTTGGCGGCGGCAGCCAGCGCCACAGAAAGAGCTCCACGGATGGGACGAACTCCGCCTTCAAGAGACAATTCTCCGAGAATGACCCGGGTTTCCATGCCATCGCCATCCAATTGACCTGACGCTGCTAAGATCCCCAGGGCGATGGGGAGATCGTAGCTTGAACCCTCTTTGCGAACGTCTGCAGGCGCGAGGTTGATGGTGACCCGCTTCTGGGGAAAGAAATAACCTGAGTTTTTAATCGCCGCGGAAACGCGTTCCCGCGACTCTTTCACGGCATTGTCCGGAAGACCCACCGTGGTGTAACCGGGCAGAAATCCTTCCAGGTTGGTTTCAACGATGATGATGTGACCGTCGATCCCCTGTGTGGCAGCTGAATAGACCGTTTTTACCATGTGCTTGTCCAGATCGAAAGGTAGAGCGGCATAATGCGGTTCTTCAATAATTGTATAATGTATTGAAAACAAAGTTAAATGTCAAGACTTAATTCAGGTGAGGCGTTTGAAAAGATTCGGATCCTACCAATAAAAAATCCCGACTCAGCAGAGTCGGGATCGGACAGTGACGCGAATGTTTATCCGATAACACGAACGTTCTTGGCCATGGGACCTTTTTGTCCGGTGGCAATTTCAAATTCGACGCGCTGATCCTGGAAAAGTTCCTTTCTGAAGCCTGCGCCCACCACCTCATTGGCATGCACGAACACATCCTCTGAGCTGTCGTCCACCTTGATGAACCCGTAACCTTTGCGTGGATTGAACCACTTCACAGTACCTTGTGCCACAACCGTACTCCTTTTGAAGTTTGCATTTGCCTCTGCAGAGTGCTCAAAAACCATCACCAGGCTGGAGTTTTAGCCCCAACCCGAATGAGGTCGCACTACTGATAATGTATTTTACGCAACTATTTTGTTTTTTCCAACAACTTTATTAACTTTTTTCTGCAAATTGGACAATTTTTCGGCTACTGGGAATTATATGGCACTCAATTGGCTTTCTTCGCGCTGAAATTGCTCAAATCCTTTCCGGAAAGAACGATAGTGAAGGTAGGTTAATAAAGGAGAAGGCAGCCAACCGAATTCCAGAAGCCTGGCAAATTGAAAGAGCGGGAAATAAACCGGTACCGAGGTTAAAATCCGCCTGCTCAGGCGGACCATGGTCGATCTTGAATTCCCGGGGATCAAATCATCCAGATATAGGTCCGCAGCAAACTTGGGATGATGTTGCAGGATGAGTGGGATGCCGGTGCGACCGTACAATTCAATGGTCTTCACGACCTCGTTCAATCTGCGCAAGTGATGATGGATGCCGATTGCAGCAGGGAGGAATTGAAAAAATACCCCCGACGCCTCCAGCCGCAATCCCAATTCCAGGTCTTCACCACCGTAGACGCGAAAAGCGGGATTGAATCCGCCGACTTCATTGAAAAGCTCCCGTGGTAGAGAGGCGATACAGGAGATAAAATATTTGCCCGGCATCTTCTGACCCGCCTTGAGTTTTGCGCCTCCACGCCGGGGATAGTAACGAGCCAGGGCGCGCTTCGCTAATTCAGGCGGGTAGCACAAAACACCTACACCGACCGTACGCTCCCTGCTTGCGTGCAATTGGAGATGAATCGAGAGATAATCGGGTTTTACTTCGACGTCGCTATCAAGCATGAAAATGATTTCACCACGCGCCTTTTCGACACCCAGATTGCGAGCGCGAGCCCTTCCGATATTCTCAGCCGAACGGATAACCTGCAGATCAAGGCATCCATCATGTTCCAAAGCAATGGTGGAGGTGCTGTCGGTTGAAGCGTCATCGACCACGATGACTTCGAAATCGGAAAAATCCTGTCGGCAGAGAGCATTCAAAACCAGAGGCAATGATCCGGCAGCGTTGTAAGCAGGTATAACAATGGAGGCATTCATCGAGGCTGAGTCAGCACCTCCTCAAAAGCGTCGGTTACATAGTCCCAGGTAAATCCGGCGGCGGTCTCCGGACCTGTCTGGGCAAATTTTCGCCTGAGATCACCATCCTGCATCAGTGTCGTTATAGTGCGAATAAGAGCAGGCACGTCCCGGGGCGTGAACAGCAGGCAGTTATGACCATGGCGAGCGTAATCCCTGATGCCGCCACAATCGCTGATAATAACCGGGGTTCCGCACGCCATGGCTTCCAGTGGAGGCAGACCGAAACCCTCAAACCAGGAAGGATGCACCAACAAATCCGCCGAACGCAGAATCGCAGCGATGTCTCTGTCGCCATCCGGTCTAAAAATCCGATAGGGAAATTTCGTAGTACTTAGATCCAGAACCTCCTGCGTGATGATCCAGAGCTGAAACGAGGGAAGATCACCTTGATTCAGGAAAATCCGGTTAAGCGCCTCGATCAATTCCGCCAGCCCCTTCCAACGCGTTTTCCTGCCAACGACCACAATCGTAAAGAGGTCATCGGTGATATGCCGTGGACCAGCAGGTGTAAAAACGTTCGGATCCACTCCTGAAGGGACAATCGGACACTCAACTCCCCGCCCGCGCCGGATGCGCGTCGCAGTCCAACGGCTGTTGGCAACAAAGGTTGCAGGAAGGCGCTGCACCAGATCCGTGGCAATATGGTAGAACTCCAGCGAAAAATTCGATTTGATCGAAACTCGGTCGTCGAAATGCATGCGTTCGTCGGTCATTACATAGGAGAGGACTCTGGCGTTTCGCAACTGACCCGCAAAATATCCTGCCAGCACCGAAATGGGCATGCTGCATAAAACCCAATCGCAAGGAGGAACTGCTGCAATCAGAGCAGGCAAATTCATCACCAAAGAGACCATAGGAGATGCTATTTCAAATCCAACCTGGCGAGCCGCCACTCCCGGGGGAATAGCAAATCCGCCGCGGCCTCTGGGGTAGATGATCTGAACGTCATGGTTGCGCTTGGCCAGGCGCGCGGACAGTTCGATGATTACCCTTTCACCGCCTCCCTTATGAAGATCCTGAGCCACCCATACCAGCTTCACGGGGACTCCAGGGTTATTCCAGCGGCGCTGTAATGAGCGTAGAGTTCATTCATCACGCTGTCGAGGGAATGCCGCTTCATCACCCAATGACAGCCTTCTTCAGCCTTCTTTTGGCGATATTCACGACTTTGTATCAGTTCGATCAGTTTGGCTCTAAGGTTGTTTTCATCGACGTTCACAAAGGGGTGATCCGAGAAAAAACCTTCACACTCCGCGTTCATGCGAGTGCAGGTCGGAATGCCCATCGAAAGCGTTTCCAGCGAATTCATGCCATATCCCCAGCCCCCCTGGTCGGCAATCTGATCTACGGCGATATCCCATCCGGACTTACGACGCAGGCATTCGGCGTTAGGCACGCCTTCGACAAAATCCAATTTCACGGGAAAATCGATTTCGAGTGATTTTACGATGGAAACGATCTGATCGCTGCCCTTGTGGTGGCGGTTGTCCGGTCCGCGGCAGGCATGACCGATGACCAAGGGGTCATTCTCGTGGTTTTTTGGGGAATATGCTTCCACGTCAAATGGCAGATGCAGGTATTTGATCTTGGGATGCTTGCTCAAAAGGTCAAGTTCACTGGTAAGGTTCAGATCGCTGATGGCATCCACTTCGGGGATAACCCCGCGATTGCGCATATCGTTGCCGTGATAGAAACAGGTGACGTAAGCCTCGTTCGATTTCATACGCTTAACGAAGCGGGCATTGCGGTAGAAATCCAGTCCCTGATCGAGGTGGATGAGATTATAGTGATTAAAACCGTAATGGCGTATAACGCGCTCAATTTTAGCAGAAAGCAGCTTATCCCGCAGCACAAAGAACATCGCCTCGGCGGCTGTCTCGGGACGCCACAAAGGCGGGTAACCTGCCAGATCCTGCTTCCCAAATTTGACAGTGGAATCTCGATAGGCAATTTTCCTGATCGTCCTGATGAAATGGGAATCGGGCATCAGGGGGAGATTAAGACAGATATCTTCGGGGAAGTTGGATGATGAAGGAAAGAAGGTCACGTAGCGGCATTCGTGACCTCGGGCGCGATGCCCCTTTTGGAACAGGGTCAGGTTGCCGGATACATGTTCGGGGCTGATATAGAGGATTTTTGCCACGTTAGCTTGCGAGCTGTTCCATTTGCTGAATCTGTTCGGTGCGCCCTAAGACGATAAGCTGATCTCCGGCACGGATTTCAGTATCCTTGCTGGGATTAGGCAGCATTTCGCCATTTTTACGGATCAACCCCATAACCAGAACGCCGCCGGAATCGCGCCGAATATTGGATGATTGCAGGGTGAATCCCGGCAGCTTGCTTTTCTCTTCTACCCGCACGATCTCCATGCGGAGCGATAATTGATCTTTCCCCATCATCACGTCGAGGAAATCCACGATTTCGGGCTTGACCAGGATCGAAGCCATTCGCCTACCGCCGATATGGTAAGGGAGGATAACCCGGTTGGCTCCGGCCTTTAACAGCTTGCTTTCGGAATTCTCGTCACTTCCTCGAGCAATAACAAAGAGCGAAGAGTTCAAGCCACGAGCAGATAGAGAAACGTAAACATTATCGGCATCAGTCGGCAGGGTTGCCAGTAAACCGCGAGCGCGCTCGACGCCTGCCTGTTTAAGGATCTCATCCTGAGTTGAATCTCCCAAAATGTAGAGAGTGCCCTCTCGTTCCAATCTCTGCGTTTTAGCGCTGTCCAGATCGATGGCAACCAACTCTTTGCCTTCCGCCTTCAACTCGCGCACGGCTTCATAACCCATTTTGCCACAACCACAGACGATATAATGATCTTTCAATTTGGCGATGCGTTGTTGCATTTTCCCTGCCTTCAGAAGATTGCGAACGTGACCACTGACAAAGAAAGCTGTTAAATTGGAGAGGGTAAATCCGGCGACGCCCACACCCACAAGAATAACAAGGATCGTGTAGTATTTCCCCGTCTCGCTGAGCGGATGAACTTCCCCATAACCGACTGTGGCGACAGTCATGATGGTCATGTACAGGCTGTCAAGAAATGACCAGCCTTCGATCATGATGTAGCCGGTGGTACTGAGCAGAACGAACAGTATCAGAACGGCGAAGAGTTGTACGAACTTCCTGGAAGTCCCCATGGTGGGTTTTTCGGATCGATTACCTGTTATCTGCAATTAGAAGAGTCGATAACTGAGCGTCAGATCCAGTGCGTGGTCGTCGAAGTCTTTGGCTGCCGAGACGGAGGAGTTCTGTGATGTGGTTCTACGGACGTCGAAGGTGATACTCAGCTCGAGATCCAATTGCGTAGTCGGTGAAACTGAGACCAGGGCTTTGACAATATCCCTGCGGTCTTCTCTGCCGGCGTGGATGGCATCCTGCGCCAAAGTCAGACTGCTTTGATAGAAGCGCTGCCGATGCTGGAATTTAATCCCGGAATGCCAATTCCAATCGCTGTCAATCGGCAAGGGATAGAAAACCTCTAACAGGTAGCGATTTTCCTCGTAGGATCCGTCTCCGGCTTCGGTTTCCTCGTTGGGGTTGCCGGTCTGTTCAATCTGCGGCGGTTCGTAGCCGATATTATCGCTATGTTTAAATTGATATCCAATGGCTACACTGGCGCCGGTAGGAAATTCCCAGGTTCCTTTGAGGCCGTACAGATTGGCTCGTGAGTCATATTCAGTGAAATACGAATTATAGTAAATCATTTCCCGGGCATATTCCAGATCGACTACCCAGGGCAGTTTGCGATACCTTAGCTTCACCGCCGGCTGATAGAGATTGAAGTCACAATTGTGATATTCGGTCCAGTCGCGGTCCCGGTAAATACGCAGATAATAATCTGCAAGATAGAAGTATTCCAGGGTCAGATAAACTCGTGTCCGATAGGCAAAGCGGGCAGAAAAGAGGTGAGAGGAATAGTTTTTTATCGAATTTACCGAATAAAGATTCAACTTGCCGGAATAATAAGGCCGGAATGAGAACCGACGTCCCAGCTTGAAATCGCGATACGCCTGAATCCCGAAGGTATTTACCCAATCATCGGTAGTATTAATAGCAGAACGGGATACCTCTTGATTATTTTTAAACCGGGTGAGGTCTCGATCCGAGTAATTTAAAATGTTGTCGTCGAATCCGGACGTCCAGACGACTTTTAGCGTGAAGGGTGGTTTAATCCCAGCTATGCTCCGGAGAGGAGACGTCAGCGCCAGGCAGAAAACACCGAGCAGGATCAATTTTAGAGAGATTCGTATCATAGAGATCAAAGATTATTCTGCAGCGCTTTGCGGGGAATGTAGAAACGGAGCAGAACGCTATGCCCATTATTGGGTATCTGGAAGCGATATTCATGCTTGCCGCGTGGCACATCGATTATAAACCTGGCAGCTTTGCCGACTACCTTGGTGTTTTTATCACGGTACTCAGCCGTTGTAGAAGCCCAGGACTTCAGTGAAAAGGTCTTCTTTTCCTGATTATCTTCGAGCACCCGGATGCGGAATTTTTTAGCCGTCAGCATGGGATTATCGAACTCGAGCCGCGCCAACACCGTGATTTGAGCAGGTCCGATCACAGTCAGTTTGAGAGAATCCTGATCGCCGAGGCGATAGTAGGTAGTCGGTTTTTTATTGATGACAAGCGGGACGGCAGTTGTGTACTTTTCCGGGACATAGGCGACAGTGCTGGAGTCTTTTTCAACCACGGCCGTTGGTGTATAGAAACGCATGTACAAGCGATAGGTTGCCTTTTCACCGACAAAAAAGCGGTAGGTATGATTACCTTGCGGCACATCAACCAGCAGAATTCGGGAATTGCTGAGATGGTTGGCAGTATTTTCGGCTAACACCACTCGCTCTGAATTGGTGGCTACCCGGCGGAACGCTTTCTTCTCGCCATCCTCGCGTTCGTAACGCAGGTAATAGCTCTTTTCGCCGCCGGTCTGGTTGCTAAAATCTATCCGTGATATGACTCGAAGCTGCGTGGGCCCTGAAATGGAGAGCGTAATATCCGAATCCTTATCCAGAGGGTAATAGGTAAGCCGTTTACCGATAACCATGACTTGAGCCGCTGTCGCTGCTTTGTCTGGTTTGATCGGGTTCCAGATCATTCGGTTTTGAGCCCAGCCGTTTGGCGCGAGCGCGGCCAGGCAGATAAAAAAGCCGGTCAGGATTATATTGAGTCTGTTCAGTTTCATGGCTGATTGCACTCTGATTTTGGGATTAAGAATGGTCGAACTTCGGTTACACCAAAGTATCCGGATCAACGCCTTCTTCTTTCAATTTGAATTTGTCTCGGTCGAGCAACAGGATGGCAAGAAGCACCGAGAAGAGGACGATGACAGCAAACCAGGCAATGGTCAAGTTGTACCTCTCCTCATAGAAAATTTTACCGTGACCGACTTTGGGCAGGGGAACGGGAGCCTGCGGTAAACCATATTCATCAGCCACCTTATCCACATTGAGCAAATGAATGACAGGAATCCCTTGTTCCCAATACTCATGAAGCAGTCCCCGATCGGGGTAGTTTCTGGGAACATAGATGGTGCTCAGTCCCGGGGGGATAAGATTGCCGTTCTTCGGATGACCCACGGCGGCAATTCCGCCACCGACGTTGATGAATAATTTATATTGGTTCGGTTCGGCATTGGCTTGGTAAATTCGGCGGCGTTCCGCCTTGGATTCATCGAGTGACACGGGTGGGATCAAGGTCACGTTGTTTCGCTTGACGGCATCTTCAAGCAGAGAGCGCCCGACTTTGGAAAGCGACCTGCCGATGTCGTCGCCGCCGCCGATGGAAGCCGCGGCGGATCGATGTTTAATGATACCGGCTTTTTGCACGATGGATTCCATGTCGAGATAGGTGAAATCCGGATCATTGGCGCCCCAGTTGGAAGCTCCGACCGAAGTAATGATGACTGGTTCAACACCGTATACCTCGCAGGCAATGATGACCGCCAGGTTCATAGCCGGAAAGGAACCGGTAAAAGCCACGGCGGCCTTATCACCGGGACTCAAGCCGGCTTCCAAGAGCATTTGTACGATCACAGCGGCGAAATTGGGGTTCATCGAGGTGAGCTTTGGCCCCAGGTAACCCTGATCGGTCGTAATCAAGCTGTACTGAGTTCCGATCAAGGCGCTCTGGTTGGGATCATTGACTTCATCCAAAGCCCAGCCGGCATCCTGGCGGTTCTTGCGCAGTATGTCCAGAGCTGATTTCATCCGATTGGCAGCTTCTAACTTTTGCTCGTAATGCGGCTGTGGAACCTTGACTCGGCTGTTGTCAGCCCAGTAGAAAAGTCCTGCTGACAGACACATTAGAAAGAATAAAGTGCGTTTTGATTTTATCGAAGGTCTATACATGGCCGATCAATTCTCCACCGGTGATGACCATAAGCAGGAGGCGGACTGCGCAGGAAGCGATGACGACGCCGGCAATCGTCTGGAAGATGCCCTGGCGTTCCATCCAATTGGCGACCAGTCCCGGAATGATGAATCCAATGGCCTGGAAGCGAATATCAAGCGAAAATACGTTGTGCAACACCAGCATTCGGGAGACATGCCCGAGCAAGAAGCCTATCAGGACAGACAGCACCATGCGTCTACGCCCGAAAATGAAAATGAAGTGCGATGCCGCTTTTAAGATCAGGAAGGTGACAAGTGCGACTACCAGCGTACCTACGAGTTGAAAGGGGTCTTCCAATTGCAGCGCGACGTACCCGGGCACCACGATACCACCGGCAGCCACTCCGAAGAATTCGCTGAAGAGGAGACTGAAGATAACCCCCAACCCCACGGCAACGTCAACCACTGTTATGCTCCTTGTATTTGCCTTTATCTCTGAAATAATGGGCAACAGCCAATCCACCTGCGCCCATGTTTCCCATCGCCAGGATAATGGCGCGGGACGGGGTTATTTCGAAAATCTTATGGTAAACTGCTTCGGTGGTCGTCAGTCCCATCTCGACGACTTTTTGCTTCTTGATGCCGTAGCGTTTATAGTGCTGCGCCAGCATCGCCGTCTTTTCGCCGATCGATACCAGGTGATTGTAGTTGATATTTCTGCCAATCATCTCGAGAAGTTGGAGAGAACGATCGAAACGGTCCGCCCGCGTGTTCAAAAGCATGATAACACTTCCGGGATCAGGGTAGATATCTTTGACTCTCTCCCAGATCGCCAAAGTTGATTCCGGATCATTGGCTGCCAAGGCGTTGACGAAGCGCACTTCCTTGTCGCCATCCTGCACTCGATAAAACCGCAGCGCGCCGACGTCGGGGTGCGAATTAAGCATGCCCTGCAGAGCTTCATCTTTTGGAATCTTCAAGTGTTC
The DNA here is from genome assembly GCA_026394195.1 of bacterium. GTDB lineage: Bacteria > Electryoneota > B3-LCP > B3-LCP > B3-LCP > JAPKYS01. Next base: position 45,350 of record JAPKYS010000070.1, read on the forward strand.
AGCGATAGCCAAGGCGATGGCTACGTTCTCACGGTGTTCCAGGTGGTCGAACTTATCCATTGCGTCTGCGGGCACGATATTCTCATCCACCTGGATGATGGTTACACCCTGTTTCTTCGCCTCAGCCTGCATCAGCGGGAACATGCGCTTTTCGGCGGTGAAAAGAATTCCATCATCTGGGAGGGTATTGCAGAGTGATCTGGTGATGTTCTGGATGGTGGGACCCATTTCACGCAGGTGATCGAGCCGTGAGTTGGTGATCACTCCGATGTTGGCTTTGATCATGCGGTGTTCACAGATCCACTGGTACTCCGGAAGAACCGCCATGCACTCGATGACCGCCGCGTCGGGTTTACGCTTGGCGATATAGCGGATAATTTTTAACTGCTCAATAATATTGGCGCGATGGGGCCTCAGGATGGGTACTTCCAAACCCTTCTCGTCGATGATACGGGGAAGAGTACCGGTAGCCTTGGCGTAGGTGCGATAACCACCGGCGCGGAGTGTGGCAGCAACCAGCCGAGTGACGGAGGACTTGCCGCGGGTTCCGTTGATATGGACACGGAGGGGGATTCGGCTCAGGTTACGCTGGTGAGCACGAAATTCCAGAACAGCGTAGAGGACCAAACCTAAAGTAAAAAAGAGGATAATGAGCATTCAGTGGTACCAGCAGAGCTTCGGGCGTCGAGCAAGTCGTGCAACAAAATCGCAAGGTTTTCATTGCGCTGAAAGGACATCAATGGCTGCTAAAGGCGAAAATAGATCAAACCTCAAGATAGCACTAATTAATAAGCAATTTGTATTCCACACTTGCTAAAAAAAGGCAGTCTTCACCAGAATAATTTTCAAGATACTTTCGTACGGAGGAATGGTTCTGAATCCTGCTGCTGCAGAGCGGACTTCAGAGCGATCAGGGCAATTTCTCGCTGGCTGTCGTCGGGTGGACGCGTGGTGATGGTTTGCAGAGCCAGCCCGGGCGCAATCATCATCTTGAAGAAGGGTGAATCCGCCATCCGGTCTGAGAGGCGCAGCAGTTCATACGAAATACCCGCGACCAACGGCAGGAAAGGCAGATGCACCAAGAGGCGTACGAAAGCGCTGGGATAGGTCCCCCACCAGGCGACCACGATGATATCAAAAATCACGAAGATCACCATGGTCAGCAACGCCACGATCAGCAGATAGCTGGTCCCACAGCGAGGATGGAAGCGCGACTGCGACCGTGCGTTTTCAGGATTAAGTTCCTTACCCTGCTCATATGTATAGATCGCTTGATGTTCAGCACCATGGTACTGGAATACACGCCGCACGTCCGAGAGCAGCGAAATCAACCAGATGTAGACCAGGAAGAAGAAGATGCGCGTGCTGCCGGCAACCAGGTGGAAAAGAGGTTGATTCTTGTCCGCATGTAGTAAGCCTGCGATCAAGTAGGGGACATACATGAACAGTCCTAAAGCCAGACCAAAGGCGAATACCATGGTCAGAACCAGACCGAACGGAGAGCGTTCTTTCTTCTTTTTCGGTTCACTGCCCTTTTCGTGTTCGAGCGCAATGTCTGCCGACCAGTTGAGCGTTTTGATTCCCAGCACCAAGGCTTCAGCCAAAGACACGACGCCACGAACGATGGGCCAGCCAGTGAACTTGTTCCGCTTATGCCACGCCTGGCTCCACCAGATCTTCTGAGCGATTTCACCATCCGGTAGACGCACTACTGCGCTGACGCAATTAGGGCTGCGCATCATCACGCCCTCGATGATGGCTTGACCACCCACTTTGGGGCGGCCGCCTTCCGCATCGGGCGGTCTCATGGTGTTATTCGCTCTTCTGACCTATCTTGTATTTGCGCATGAATTTATCGACGCGTCCTGCGGTGTCGATCAATTTCTGACGACCCGTGAAGAAGGGGTGGCAGTTGGCGCAGATATCGATCTTCAGATCACCGACTGTAGAACGGGTGACAAATTCGTGGCCGCAGGCGCAACGCACTTTTGCCAGTGCATAGTGCGGGTGGATATTCTTCTGCATTAACAATTCCTATTTTGGTAGATCAAGCAATATAAGAATTTTTTGGGATACAAACAAGCACTTTTCACGTTCTGCATTGATCGGAAAGATGATAGTCACTCATGGCTTTTAGCCAGATACCTTAACTTCCGTCGGGGTCAGGGGCGACCCCGACTATACCGCGCACGTAGGGGCATAGCGTGTTGTGCCCTGTATTGGAAAGAGATTCATTTGTCAATTTATTAACCCGACCACTTTATGGTGGACAGTGTTCGCCCGCTATTCCGAATTGTTCGGAAGCGGCTGTCCGATTCCCGACGCGCTTCGCTTGCGTGAATGACAGCTTATAGTTTGTCCAGTATTTTCCGGTCGGATTAATAGTGAATGACAGCTTATAGTTTGTCCAGTATTTTCCGGTCGGATTAATATTTAGTCAAAAGCCATTAGTGACTGACGATCGATAACAATAAAAAAATCCGCACAATGACAAAATTTCATTTGCTTTTTCGATAATTTTTTATTATAATAAATGGTTGCGTACTTTCTACTTCATTGTAAGTTCATCAACCCGCAAATTTAACGAATCCACATACATCCGGGTTTCACAATTAATTCGGAGGAAACTGTGACTTTAAAATCATGCTTGGCAACGGTGATGATCATCCTGGTGATGGCTGCCTGCGGCTGGGCGCAGATCGTCATCACGGCGCCGGAAGTCCCGAGTGTTCCGGGAACGCAATTCCGGTACTACTCACAATCGGACACTATCAACACCATTCCCGTCAATGTCGGCACGACAGGTGGTCCTCAGGTTTGGGATTTCACTCAGGGAGATACCTCCTCGGTCAATTCCGATCTGTATCTCGATCCTCAAACTTCGCCGCCGCAGTACTCTCGCGCCAATGTCGTCATCCAAACGGATGAGTTCAGCCAGGGAGGAACTTCGCAGCCGGGGATCATGTACTGCATCCTGCAGTCATTTCGCCTGGCGGTCGGCGCCGTAACCATTGACGTTCAGGGAACGTCTGCGGATATGGTCTTTCGACCTTTAATCCAGCAATTTCCGCTGCCACTGCGGGTGGGCAGGAGCTGGACCAACGTCGTCAATGTGGATCAAACTTACCAATTGCCGCAGGGCACCGTGCGGATTCAACTTCACTCAACGGTGAACAGCCAGGTTGACGCTTACGGAACGGCGCGAGTGCCCTTAGGCGATTATCCCGCGTTGCGGGTGCGTAACGACGTCACCTATGACATTACCGTATCGCTCTGGGTGCTGTTCATCTGGGTGCCGATCTATGAGGAAACGAGTCAGAATATCAGTTACGATTGGCGGGCGGAAAACGTGGGATTGGCTCTGAATGTCATGGCGGACGGAACCAATCCAAATTTCACACTGGCAAGGCACGTGAGACGTCTGATGAGCAGTAATACGTTGACCGATGGAGACCTGACCGCGGAAAATCCGGTGACTCCGCTGCCGGCAAGCTGTGAATTACTGAGCAGTTATCCCAATCCGTTCAACAGCCAGACGACCATCCCTTACGAGCTCTCGCAGGCAGCAGAAGTTGATTTAAGAATCTTCGACATAACGGGACGTGAGGTTGCTCTGTTGGTTCAAGGTTGGCGGCAGGAAGGCAGACATGAAATCAGATGGAATGCTGATCATCTTTCGGCGGGCGTCTACTTCGTGCGTCTGCAGGCAGGAGGGCAGATGCAGCAACAGATGATCGTGTATTTGAAGTAAGCTAAACAAGATCAGAGAGAGAACAAGGGCGAACCGGTTGGCTCGCCCTTAGTTTTCTGTCAGGGCGTTCAATAGAACACCCCTACAAAACCACGTCTATTTCATCAGCACTAGTTTCTCTACTTGGCTGTAATCCCCCGCCGTCAACTTGGCGAAGTAAATCCCAGACGGCAACCCCGACCCGTCAACAGTGACATCGTGCAACCCCTTCTCTCGCCAACCGTTAACCAGTCTCGTGACCAAGCGACCGGAAACATCATAGACCGATAATTTCACAAAGCTTGCAGTCTGCAGCTCGTAGCTGATGACGGTGTTGGGATTGAAGGGATTGGGGAAAATACTCGGAGGGACGTGCTTCGTCATGTCCTTCTTGGACGCCACGGAGGGCGTACCTCCATCGAAATCCTCCCCTGTACTCGACCAACCTGACAGACCATCAAAGCCACCACCCCCTGCTTTCGTGAAGGTGAAACTATCCAGTGAAGTATCTCGCTCCGCGACTGCATAAACATTGTAGTGGTAAATCCCCGCCGGAGCGTTGGCTGGAACGATCTGCGTTCTGATACGGCTTAAGGTTTGACTGGCTACAGGGATGATCACCGGTCCCAGCAGCGGACCATAGATATTGCCTGAAGGCAGTGTCACATCGCACCAGATGGTCGTGTTGTAAATTACATCGTCAATATTGATCACATGCAAGGCAAACTGGAAACTGCCTCCGCTGGCGGGAATCTCGATGGGCATGTTGTACGGCGTCAGCAGGATGCGCACGGGCATGGACTGGTCGTAGTACCAGGCTCCCATGTCCGCTCGGGTGAAGTCGGGGTCGTTGTAGATCGGATTGGGATCGCCTGTGTCAATGCAGGGCGAACCCCACTGCAGGCGGCAGTCGTGCTGCGTGGAGTCCACGAAGGCGGGATAGGCGTCGATGTTGCCGGTGCCGGTGTAGCCTCCCTGGATGTTCGAATAAGCGATGGACCCACTACCGCTGATCTGAGGTAGGCTATTTCCCCAGAAAATACAATTGATTACGTCTGGAATCATGCTGGAGCAATATAACCCACCAGTCATACCCCATGAGGCAGAGTTGTAGACAACCGAATTTTTGTTGAACCAAGTGGTGCCTCCTGACAGATACGCTCCTCCACCATAGCCGGGACCGTCCACGGCATAGGCAAAATTATGGCTGATTTCATTTAGTTCGATAATGGCGTTTGATCCTGAGCAATAGATTCCACCGCCATAGCCGCCGCTTTCGTCACCCTGAGCAACATTTCCTTGAATGATATTGCCTATGATGATCGGGCTGGAATTGGCACTGTAAATTCCCCCGCCAAAGGCGTACATGATAGCTGATACCGCCGAATTTCCAATGATGGTGTTGCTATGGATGTTGGGATTGGAATTATTGAAGCACCTGATTCCACCGCCGCAGTAGCCGACTACATTCTGGCTGATGTTGTTGCCGGCAATAACGGGGCTAGAATTATCGCAGCATATTCCCCCGGTTTCACTGATGGTGTTGCCGCTGATGATGGGGTTGGAATAGTGGCAGTAAATCCCACCGCCTGAATTCCCACTGACTGTGTTACCATTGATGATGGGGTTGGACTCGGTGCAGTAAAAAGCACCGCCATAGGTTGCTGAGCAACTCTGAATCAGGCAGTGCTCAATGTTGGGACTGGAACTGGAGCAGTAAATGGCTCCGCCATTTTCGTCTCCACCGCTGCCGGTGGCTGATCCATGCGTCAAATGGCAGTACTCCAGCCGCGAAGAATCCGAAGCGGACAGAAATCGGAGGCCGTGCCAGGCGGTGTCAGGTGGCAGCACGTCAAAGCGGATGGAATCCGTTGGAGTGCCTACGGCCCGCAGGATCGCTCCGTTGTCCACAATCAGCTTGCAGTAAACCGAGAACAGCACCTCCACGCCGGGGAGGATGGTCAGGCTCTGACCCGGTGGCACGCGCACCTCGGCGGTTACGATGACCGTGTCCGCCGACCAGGTGCCGGTCTGGTCGCCGGAAACGGTGATGACGGTGGCCCACGCGGGGGCGGCGAGGCTCAGCAGAGCCAGCAGGAAAAGAATGAATGAGCTTGACATGATAGACCTCACGTTTTATTATTGTCAGAATCGCTTATTAATTCAGCGATATAACACATAGTATGGTCACCCCAGCAAACGCTAGGCTCCTGAACTGGAATCCGGATGAAGTCCGGAATGATACTGCGTACTGTATAAGGAAATCCTGAGGTTATCCGGTTTCGCCTGAAGTTATTCCGGAAGGAGGGGTTGGTCGGGGAGCGGGTCGAAAGCAGATCAGTTGAGAAACAGGGTCACAAGACGAGTCACCTGGTCAACCGAGTCCTTCGTAAATGTCGAAGGGGAGAAGTAAACTGGAAGAAAGATAAGGATAAAAACTGCTCTTGTCAAGAAAATTCTCAAAAAAAGCTAAAATTTTAGGCAGTTATGGGTTATAAATCACAAGGGCGAGCCGGTTGGCTCGCCCTTGTATTTGCTCCATTTCATGCAGCGCAAAGTCGCGCAGCACTTTGCGGAAAAGTGACATTGTCACCTACTTCATCAGCACCATCTTGCCGGTAGCTGATTGATCACCTGAAGTCAGTCGATAGATGTACATGCCCGAAGTCAGATGAGTGGCGTCAAAGGTTACGGTCTGTGCGCCTGCTTCACGATAACCGTTCACCAGTGTAGTAACTTCACGACCATTGATATCGAAGACGCTCAGGTTGATGTAACCTGCCGTCGCCAATGTGAAGCTGATGTTGGTGGTTGGGTTAAACGGGTTGGGATAGGCGCTGCCCATGCTGAACTGAGCCGGAGTCTTGACGATATACTCGTCAAACAGGTCGCCTTCGCACTTGTTGTCGGTAATCCAAGGACCGCCGTCCGCCGTCGCGTTCTTCGTGAAGGTGAAGTAGCTGCTGTCCTGGATAGTGCTCGGGTAAGTACCGATGTAGGAGATGTAGGTGTTGATACCTGCGTGCCCAGATTGTGCACATTGAGGTTATACTGGAAACTGCCACCGTTGCGCGGGATGATAATGGGTGGGTGTAACGGGGTTAGGGTTACTGTTAGAGGAGGTGTTTGCTGACTAACCGAAAAGATGCGAATGCCCATGTTGGAGGAAGGATTGATGGAACCTGAACCGTTGTAGGTTACCTGAATTCCCGCATTACCTGTAGCATTCTCTATGCCTACGGTGGCCGAATTTAGTATGGTGCTACTCATCGTATTGTACATGTAATCCACGTTACCGTTGGGGTACAGAATGATCTCAAACGTCAGGCTACTGCCAGTTGCCCCATATTTTTTCACGCGCTCCCATTCAATGATGAACCGACTGTTGGCGGTATCATGGTAGTACCAAACGTAGGCGCCGGCGACGTTGCATTGGAGATCATCCCAGAAGATGGCCAACAGATTGTTGGGCTGATCAACCGTTGGAATGGGAGCATTGGTGTAGGCGGTTACCGTGGAAGTGAAGCTAGCAAACCCATTAGAGCAAACGCGCAGCGAATCGAAGTGGTTGCTGTCGTAGAAGGGGAAACTGAACCCTATGGGGAACGGCCCTAGGTTCTGGTCATCGCCAATGAGTCCTGTGTTAGTTCCGATAGTATTGATTTCCACCCAATTGTAGGGGATCTGTTGGAACAGCGGTGAGCCGACCATGACTAAGGGAGCGTTTACTCGGGACCCTTCGCCGGACGCGTTGTAATAGGCTACGCCGTACGTGTAGTAGGCGTTCTGCGGCACACTACTATCCAGGTAACTGGTGTTGGAACCTGTCAGCTCGGCGATCATGAGCGTATCGCGGTAGATCCTTTGGCCGGTCCAGGAACCGGGAGGCCAGTAACCGCCATGCGCACCCGCGGTGGGGGCTGTCCAGGTCACCGTGCAGATCAGAAGCTGATTGGGATCGGGCGTGGCCACCACGTTGCCCGGCTGGCCGGGGGTGTCCAATCCGATCCAACCCGAGGCCAGAGCATCAAGGCCGGGACCGGACGCGTTGTAGGGAGTAAGCTTGTATTGGTACATGCCGGCCGAAGGTACATTGTCCTGGTACGTAAAAGGTTGGCCGATCTGAACATTGGTTACCGTATCCACCAAGCTGGCATTACGGTAGATGGTGATGCCAGCGAGGCTGGTCAGCGGCTGACCATTGACCTGAAGGCTGGGGTTGGTCCAGTTCAAGGTTGCCATTAGTTGAATGTTGTTATGGCTGACGGTGAAATTGGTGGGCGCGGCAGGTGCATTGGGGCTGGCTCCGCCGGGAGGATTGGATCCTTTCCACCATACATTATAGCTCTGAGAACCGTCATATCCGCCACCGTCAATCAGGTAATTTGATCCAGACACGTAGGTCACTTCATTGGTCCCGTTGTTCAGGGGTCGAGCGGTGTCCAGGAACCATGTGTTGCTCGCCGGGTCGTAGACCTGGCAGGCATCCACCGCCGGCCAAGTGAGATACCCGCCCCCACCGCCCACCACGAACAAGTAAAATGTGTTGTAGGTGGTCGCCCAGCAGGTGAAACCGGTTCCCGCCGGAGCGGAAGCTTTTTCCGCCCAGGTATTCGTTGAGGGGGTATACTCATAAAGATTAGTGGTATACTGACTGGCGTCGTCCATGCCGCCAACCACGTAGAACTTTCCATTCAGGAACGCGCCACCCGGGAAGCTTCTTGGTTGTGTCAGCGGTGCAATGGGGGTGAATACATTATTGGCAATGTCATAGCGATAAGCATTTGCTACTGGCCCCAAGCCTCCGGCGCAGTAGATGTAGTTACCGCCATCCCAGGCTACAGCCTGTGAGCCGATCTCCTCAGGGTAAGGCGCCACATCCGTCCAGGTGCCGGTGGGGCCTCCTGCGATGGGGGTAAACTTCTGCACGTGGGTGCTATAGAAAGGCGTGGGGAAGACGTAAATCGACCCATTAGCCGCCACGCCCACCCAGTTTTCACCGGTGTACGTCGGCGGGGTGGAGGCCATCCAAGCTCCTGTGGTGATATCGAACGCCTGCGCAAAGTTTGCGGCCAAGTAATTTCCGAAAAGATACACATAATTTCCCAGACGAGCAATGGCTGAGCGCTGGAAGTTCTGCGGACAGGGGGTCATCATGGTCCAGGTGACCTCGTCCGTCGCGCCCGGCAACGGGTTGAAAACGATGGGTGAGACGCCGCAAGGATTCTCCACCGTGCCCAGCAACGCCTGCTCTGTCGCTTTATCGTAAGCTGATGCCGACAAGGCAATCAACGCCAGACAAACGACCAGTCCGAAGCTAATCCGTTTGCATTTCATGATCATACTCCGTGGTTAGTTATCCCCGGTATGGGTTTTTTCACATCTCAGTGAAGGCTTTATTTTAGAAGTAACAGCTTCTGAATGCTCGCCTGGTCCCCGGCCCAAAACCGGCAAATATACATCCCCGAAGCTAAATTCGAGCCGTCGAAGACCACATCATGCAGTCCTGCGTCCCGCCAGCCGTCCACCAAGGTTTTCACTAGTTTGCCTGAGACTTCATAAACCTTCAAACAAACGTGGCTGTTGGCTGATAGCTGATAGCTGATGTTGGTGGTCGGGTTGAACGGATTAGGATAGGCGCCGCTCAGGCTGAACTGAGCTGGGGTCTTGACGATGTATTCGTCAAACAGATCGCCTACGCACGTGTTGTCGGTAATCCAGGGACCGCCGTCCGCTGTCGCGCTCTTCGTGAAAGTGAAGAAGCTGCTGTCTTGGATGGTGCCCGGGTAAGTACCGATGTAGGAGATGTATGTGTTGACACCTGCAGGTATAGTAGCAGCGACATTCTGGGTGAGAGTGCGCGTGGGGCTGGCGCCGCCTGGAAGGGTGCGTGTGGCTGGACCGAAGACCTGGATATAGGATCCCGATGCAGTCTTGATCTTGTTCCAGACTGAGAAGGTCTGCGGTACCGTGGTCAGGTTATGGGCGTTGATGTTATACTGGAAGCTGCCGCCGTTGGCGGGAATCACGATCGGAGGATTAATCGGCGTAGTCGTGACGTCCATGTACATCGGGATTTGGTTGAAGTAGAACGCCCCAATGTCCGCAATGGTATTGTCCGGATCGTGCGGGGAAGTTGGGTCGCCAGCGTCAATGCAGGGTGAGTTGGCTTGCAAATTGAAGTTCCCCGCCCCGGGATTGACCAGCAGGGGGTTCATGTAGATGTTATGATGCGTATCGCAGGAATCGCCGTTGGCGTTGACGTTCACCAGATAGCCCAGCCAAGCCGGTGGCGAACCGATGAAGTTACCACCCACGTTGTTCCAAAAATCGCAGTAGGCGATGGAATCCGTCGCAGAACTGCCGAAATAGATGCCGCCACCGCGGGTATTGCCCTGCACGATGGAATTCACCACAATGGGGTGGGAATTGTTTACAAGGTACATGCCTCCGCCCAAAGTGTCGGCGGCGTTGCCGCTGATGGTGCAGTTGATAATCTGCGGGTTGGCGCCGTCGCAGGCAATCCCCCCACCGCGGCCACCACCGCATCCCACGGTGTTGTTAAAACTGATAACGCAGTGGGTGATGATGGGATTTGAGGACGAGCAGTAGACGCCGCCGCCGTAGGTCCCGGCGTGATTGTTGGAGATAATGCAGTCGCTGATGACAGGGTTGGCTCCTAAAGAGCAGTGGATCCCACCGCCCGCTCCGTTGGCGCTTCAGCCGCCTCCGGATTCGTTTCCGCTAATCAGGCAGTGGCTGATAGTAGGACTGGCGCCGGAACAGTGTACTCCCACACCGTCGCTTCCGCTGACCTGGCAGTATTCCATAAGGCTGGAATCCGCGGCAATGGACAGGAAATCAATCCCATTCCACAGAGAATCGCCGGGTTGCCTGGCCTTAAAGATGATGCTGTCTGTCTCGGTGCCCACGGAGCGCAGGTAACCATAAATATCAAAATCGTAATCACCGGCGAACAGGAAAGTGGTTCCAGGTTGGATGATGAGAGAGGCGCCGTACAGTACATAAACCTGTCCGACCACAGTGAATTCATCTGGTCCCAGAGTGCCACTCAAAGCCCCTGAGATGTCAATAGCGCATGCGATGTTTGCTTTGAGGAGCAAAGCAGTTAGTGTAATTAGCACTACTGACTTGATTTGCTTTTTCACTTTGAACCTCTCAAGGTAGTAAA
>JAPKYS010000042.1 GCA_026394195.1 bacterium
TCTCTAAACCTAAAGCCTGCGCAAACAAGTCTTCCGTCGGGGATTGCATCGGGAACCTCCAGTTTGATGAGTGTTCCCTAGTATAATTAAAAATCTCGACTTAATCAACCTTTACCCATTCAAAATAGCGAAGAACCGAAATAATTAGCGAAACTGCAAAAAAAATAATTTGGCCCTGATATTTTTTGAAAAATAATCAATACAACAAACTCTGATCCCCCCCCATGAACACCCTCTACTACGGCGATAACTTAGAAATCCTGCGGAAGTACGTCGCAGACGAATCGGTGGACTTGATCTACCTCGATCCACCGTTCAACTCCAAGCGCGCCTATAACGTCATCTTTCAGGACAAGACCGGGCAGGACTCCGCAGCGCAGATCCAAGCCTTTGAGGACACCTGGACCTGGACGGATGAGACTCAGAGCGCTTTTGACGATATCATGAGTGGAGAGTACCCCGCGCAACTCAAGCACATGATGAACTCCTTCCGCGAGTTCATGGGCATCAACAACCTCATGGCGTACTTGACCATGATGGCGATTCGCCTGGTGGAATTGCACCGAGTGCTGAAGAAAACCGGTTCGATTTACCTGCACTGCGACCCGACTATTTAGCAAGATTTAAAAACGAAGATGAACGCGGATTTTATCAGACCGTTCTACTGAAGACCTATTCAACCGAGACCTTGAAGCAATTAAAAAAAGAAAATAGGTTAGTCGAACCCAAAAATGCCGGTGCTGGGTATAGGTACAAATTATACACGTTTGATTTAAAAGGTAGACAAATCGAGGATATGTGGACAGATATCAACATGATTAATTCAATGGCTATTGAAAGATTAGGTTATCCAACTCAGAAACCGGTCGCGCTTCTTGAGCGCATTATCCAAGCATCCTCAAACGAAGGCGATGTTGTTCTCGACCCCTTCTGCGGCTGCGGAACCGCCATCGCCGCGGCAGAAAAATTAAACCGCAAGTGGATCGGAATTGACGTTACTCATTTAGCCATTGCCTTGATTAAAAAGAGAATGCACGACCATTACCATGATGCCAAATATGAGGTCATCGGCGAACCGAAATCGGTGCAGGATGCCGGAGCCTTATTCAAGCAATCCCCCTTCCAGTTCGAAGCCTGGGCGGTGTCTTTACTGAAAGCTCAACCCTTTAAGAGCAAGGGCGGCGGCGACAAGGGCGTCGATGGGATCATCTACTTCGAGGACTCCAAGGGAAGCTATCAACGCATCATCATCGAGGTCAAGGGCGGCAGTTACCACCCCAAGGACGTTCGCTCTCTGAAAGCCGTGCTGGAACGGGATAAAGCGGCGATGGGAATCATCATCGCTCTGGAACCGCCCACCAAAGGGATGCTCTCCGATGCCGCAGCGATGGGCAAATGGAAAATGCCCGGCGTCGAGATGGAATTTCCGGTGATGCAAATCGTGACCATCAAAGAGTTATTTGAGGGTAAAAAGCCAGAAATTCCGCAGTGGCATAAGACTCTCAAAGAGGCGAATCGTGAAATCCGCGAGCGGGAAAAAACGCTGAAGTTGCTGTGAAAGATGTTGGGGGTAGGACAGACATTCTTGTCCGTCACCAATACTCGACGATATAAACAGTCAGACAGGAATGTCTGACCTACCAAAATATTGTAGAGGCGCACTGCATACGTCCGGTTTTCCTCTTCGAGCCTCCTTCAGGGGGCTTTGGAACCCGGTAGCCAGATACTTTAGCGCCTGGTGGGATAGCGGCCGTTCTATGGGGTGTCACAAACCATTCCATTACACCTTTTTTTGCGGTCATGGAGTGGTCCATGACCGCCCAGAGCCTGACTTCCGCCCATGCCTCTTGGGGATCACGCCCTGCGGGCTGTCCGGAATGACACGCGGCTCGGGTCTCGGGTCGGGGCAAGCCCGCCCCCTACAAGCCAAGACCTGACGCAACGCGCAACTTTTACCTGAATGAAAATATTTATGAATTTACTTGCAAAACCGGATTTTTGGGTTATATTACTGCATCACTGTGCAATAACGCATGAATGCAATATGGATCCCAAAAAATTAGAGCTTGAAGCGGATTTTCTGTCCGCCCTGGCACAACCCACCCGGTTGAAAATTCTCTACTATCTCAAGGACGGCGAGAAGTGCGCCTGCGAAATCAATCCTTCCATGAAGGAAGACGCCTCAGTCATCAGCCGCCACCTGGTCAAGCTGCGGGAGGCGGGAATCTTGGAATCCCGCCGGGAGGGGGCTTCCGTCTACTACTGGATCAAGGAATTGCGAGTACTTGAAATTCTCAAGATAGTAGATGAACTACTTATATCCGCAAGCCGAGAAAATGCCAGAATCGTGGAAATGCTCCCGCTGGCTTAACGGCTCGACGAGTTAAAGATACATAATCCTGCTGTAGATAATTGCTATGCGAATAATTCTGATAACCCTTAGGACTAAGGAGAATTGATGAAACCCTGGCTGTATACTCTTAAAGTTTTCAGCGTTTTAGCGCTGGCAATGCTGCTCAGTAGCTGCGAAAAGAAGAGCCCGAACCCTCTTCCTCGAACCGAATCTAAATCGGAAGCGGTGGCGCAAAACACCGCCAATCCGGCGATCTGCGATACTGTTATCGAACCCGCTCCGGCGGTTAGTGAGGTAACTGCCAAAGCTGTAGTTCCTACGGCTATGCCACGCATGTTGGAACTGGGTAGCGTTGGTTGCCGCCCTTGTGATGCCATGGCTCCGATTTTAGATGAATTGCGAGCTGAATATAAGGGAAGGCTTTCCGTCGAGTTCTTTGACGTAAGGAAAGATCCAGCTCCCGCGCGGCAATACAGCATCAAGCTCATCCCCACGCAGATCTTTCTCGACGCTTCGGGCAAGGAGATCTTTCGGCATGAAGGATTCTTTGCCAAAGCAGACATCCTGCCGATTCTGGCTCAGATGGGCGTGAAGATCTGATGGAAACAATCACACAATATATTCAGGGCAATCCGCTGATCGCCATCGCTGCTGTCTTTGTGGGCGGACTGCTTTCGGCGTCATCGCCCTGCGTGCTGGCGATCATGCCCATGGTGATCGGTTATGTCGGCGGGCACAGCCAGGGAGATCGCCGCAAGGCGTTGATCTATTCGCTGCTCTTCGCTTTAGGATTGGCGCTGACGTTCACCATTTTAGGCGCAATTGCCGCCATTTTCGGTCGATTGATGGGGGACGTCGGCAAATGGTGGTACTGGGCCGTAGCGGCGTTGGCAATGGTAATGGGTCTGGCGCTGATGGGCGTCTTTGAGATCAGAATTCCCTTTGCTCAGAAGCTGCAGACCAAAAAGCGCGGCGCCGTCGGAGCCTTCCTGCTGGGGCTGCTCTTCGGAGTGGTTTCCTCACCTTGCGCCACTCCGGTGTTGATCGTGATTTTAACTTTCGTGGCGACTCAAGGGCAGGTGCTCTATGGCATCATGCTCCTGTTCGTCTACGCCATCGGGCACTGCGCCTTGATTATCCTGGCGGGGGTATTCACCGGCTTCATCGAAGCCTTCGTCGAAGCTCGGGGTGTGCAGAATTTTTCGGTCTGGGCGAAGCGGGTTTCCGGAGGGTTGATCATGCTGGCGGGGTTGTATATCCTCTACATAAACATCTAAGGAAAAAGCGTCAGGTCACAATCCGCCTTTTGTGTATCAAGACCTGACGCAACAACTAAATTCAATGAACCCCTTCTATCCAGTCAAACTCTTCGCTGAATGGGTGACTTACACCCTCCTCGGTCTGCAGGATGGTGCACTGTTAGCGGTAGCCGTCGATTTTTTCGTCTTCGACACGATCAAGATCCTCATTCTGCTGACAGTGATCATCTTCACCGTCTCGATAATCCGCTCCTTTCTGCCTGCTGAAAAGGTGCGAGACATATTAGCACGGCACAACCGATATTTCGGGTTTATTCTGGCTGGTCTGTTGGGGATCGTCACGCCCTTCTGTTCCTGCAGCGCCATACCGCTGTTTCTGGGCTTCATCGAAGCTGGAATACCTCTGGGAGTCACCTTCTCGTTTTTAGTCTCTTCGCCCATGATCAATGAGGTGGCTCTGGTGCTGCTGTTGGGCTTATTCGGCTGGAAGATCGCACTGCTCTACATCGGCAGCGGGCTGGTGATTGCGATTTTGTCAGGCATTATCATCGGAGCCATGCGGGTGGAAAACCTGGTGGCGGATTTTGCCTTCCAGACCAAAGCCAAAGTGTCTTTCCACGGAGTGGAAATGCAGTGGAAGGATCGCCTGGAATTTGCGCGGGATTACACACAGGAGATTCTCAAGAAAGTCTGGATTTACGTGATCGCCGGAATCGGTGTGGGAGCCTGGATTCACGGCTATATCCCGACAGATTTTCTGGCGCAATATGCCGGAGCGGACAAATGGTACGGTGTACTGGTGGCGACGCTGATCGGCATCCCGCTCTATTCCAACGCCGCCGGAGTTATCCCGCTGGTCAGCGCACTGACTGAAAAGGGCGTCGCCATGGGGACCACCCTGGCTTTCATGATGGCGGTGACGGGTTTGTCGCTGCCGGAATTTATGATATTGAAGAACGTCATGAAAACCCGGCTGATACTAATCTTTGCCGGTGTCGTTGGCATAGGAATTATTTTTACTGGATATATGTTTAATTTAGTACTTAAATAACCAATAAACAATATCTTCCTGAACGGATCAAAAAATACTGGAGTAAACCATGAAAAAGGGATCATTTGTAGTTCTTGTTCTCGTGCTCGGACTTATACCGGTCATGGCTTGTGCCCAGGATAAGCCGCACGATCTCGCCGCAGAAATCAAGGCAGAAGTTCCTGCTCTTGAACAAATGCACGAAGTCATTTACCCGCTTTGGCATACCGCCTGGGCGAATAAAGACACCGCCATGATGGTTGAGCTTTTGCCCGATATCGTCAAGAAGGCTGAAGCCGTCACCAAATCCGAATTGCCTGGAATACTGCGCGACAAGCAGGTTAAGTGGAATGCTGCGGTTGAGGCATTAAATGCGACAGTCAGCGAATACAAAACGGCCATTGAGAAACAAGATAAACAGCAGTTGCTGGATGCTGCCGAAACGCTGCATCGCAACTACGAGATGCTGGTCCGTATCGTATCTCCGGTATTGGACGAGATGGAGGCCTTCCACGGATCGCTCTATCCACTCTACCATTACTATATTGCGACTTACGACGCTGCGAAGGTAGAAAGCGCTGTCGCCGACCTGAAGGTAAAAATGGACGCGTTGAACAAAGCCGTTCTTCCCGAGCGGAGGCAAAAACGCAACGATGCTTTCGTCGCGGCAAGAATCATTCTATCGGCATCCGTGGATGATCTGGTTAAAACGGTCGAAACGAAGGATGAGAACAAGATCAAAGCGGCCGTTGAAAAAATGCACACCGCCTATCAGGGGTTGGAAAAGGTCTTTGAATAACGGACAATCGTTACATGAAATAATTGATGTCGAAAGGAAGTGAGGCTGCACATGAAGAAGATCGAAATACTGGGTATCGGCTGTTCCAAGTGCGTAAAGACCGAAGAGGAAGTTCGGAAGGCCGCGGTGAACTTAGGCTGGAAAGAAAACGAGGACTTCATTCTGGAAAAAGTAACCAAACCTGACCAGATCGCCGCGCGTGGCGTGCTGATGACGCCGGGTGTAGTCATGGATGGCAAGGTGGTCTGCACTGGGCGAATTCCTCGGGAACCGGAGATTATCACCTGGTTAACCAGTTGAATGGTATGATAAAAAGCATCCCAATTCTACTGATCGTGCTACTGATCGCAGGTTTGACCGCTTCAGCGCAAGATTTGAGGTCCTGCTTTGCCAAGCTGTCGGATAATGACAAAATTTGGGGGGATTCCACCGAAATTAAAAGACCCGGCGACGGCCGTCCCTGGGTGATTGTCGTTTTCAAGACTTGCTGCGCTACCAACATCCGGGCGGTACGCTGGATGAACGACACTCAAAAAATCTTCGGTGACAGCGTGGGATTTCTGGGCATTAATTCGGATATGGCAAGATCGCTGTCCAAGGTTCGACCGTGGCTTTCAGCCAACAAGGTCACGTTCAGTGTATTCCAGGACCCTTCGCACGAAGTAATCAATGCTCTGCACATCATCGCCGTTCCCTCCATCATTGTGCTCAATGCAGCGGGTGGAGAGGACTTCCGGTCTGCCGGCTTCTTCGGTGGAAGGGGAGATGTGATTCAGGAAAAGTTACGTAAGCTGCTTGCTTCAGAAACTGGATCAAGAGGTTCAGCCGAAAAGTAGAGCACATATATGGCTGAGCAGTATTTGACAACCTTTCCCAACCTGCGATGTTTCAAGGAGACCGAAACTGCACTGACGGAATTAAAACTTCCTCATCAGATCATCTCACCGGAACCGGCCTATGAACGGGTGGGTGTACCAGCCATAGTAGTATCACCGGAAGTCCGCAGCACTTTGCTGGCTGAAAGAGGGGACGAACTGGTGATTTCGGGTTGGGTGGAGTACCACCCTCCCGCCATTGAAATCCCCAAGACTCACCCAAAGGTATTTGATGATGATATTTTCGGCCAGGTAGCCATCATGGTGTTATCACCCTGTATCGCCATCCGCAGCAAGATTCGTTTCATCGCGCACCTCACCGGCAACCTGGAAGCCGTATTTCCCTATCTGAATTCAGAAGTACCCACAGTATTCTACAACGCGAATGCACCTTCGGTTTATTTCAAGCAAGATTACCGGGCCATATCCCTGTATCCGCAACGCATCGCCGCAGGCAAGGCGGATGAGATAGTGGATGCGTGGCGACTGTTGGAGATGGTGCGTTGCCAGGTCAATGAAATCTGGGCCAGAAGGGACAGCATCAAGCCTTCATTCAAGATGCGCGAGAAGCCTTCGGTGTTAGACATTTTAAAGCGGCTGCCAGGGACCAACTGTGGACAGTGTGGTGAAAAGACCTGTCTGGCCTTCGCCTCCCGGATCTGGTCAGGAACTTCGCCCCCGATGCACTGCAAACCCATTTTTGATGGTAACTACGGGCATCTACGCGAAGAACTTACTGGTATCTGCGCGGGGGTGGCTGCCGAAGATTGAAACGAATGGTAATACACTACAAGGGTATCATCATGAAAAACATCGAAATTCTCGGCTTTTGTTATGCCAACTGCAAAAAAGCGGAAGAAGCAGTGCGCAAAGCCCTGACCGATATCGGCTAGACTGAGGGACAGGAATATGCGCTGGTGAAGGTAACAAGCCTGGCGGAGATTGCGTCTCGAGGCGTTTTGATGACCCCCGGCGTCGTAGTTGATGGTAAGGTCGTATCCACCGGCAAAGTGCCGAAGGTCGGCGAAATTAACTCATGGGTAGAATGAACATGGCCGACGTGAAAGAAAAACACAAATCATATTGTATTCTGGGGAACAAATTCATATATTAACATATATAATTATGGTGATACAAATGAATCAAAGCCTCACCAGACTCAAAGCGATCGCGGATCCCGGTCGTCTCCGCGTGCTCTCGCTTGTCAATGCAGCGGGAGAAATCTGCGTCTGTCAAATCGAAACTATCATGAAATTGCCTCAACCAACAGTTTCACATCAGTTAAACCGCTTAAAGGAAAGCGGCTGGCTGGAAGACCGTCGACAGGGCAGGTGGGTGTACTATCACCTTGCAGATCCGGATGAATCACCTTGGCGGAAGGTTCTGGAGGTAATATTGGCGGATGTTAGAAGCACAGCTCTGGTCCAAAGAGATTTGGAACGACTAGAAGATCCTGTACAGTGTGATGGCAGCTCGAAGGCTAATGCTTTAAGCAGGGTAGCGGCTCCACTGATTACTGTTGCGGCGGAGCGGGCAGCGCAATTCCGCAAATCATAAATTAAGAGGAGAGATCACAATGGACAAGAAAATAGAAACTCAATCCCTCAAAAAGGGACTCTTTGCCTTCCTAAAGGAGTCGATGAAGAAAACGAGCGAGGGCTGCGGTCCAGGCTGCGGCTGCCACGCGGATGACGAGAAGAAGGAAGTAAAGGATAGCGAAGCCACCAAGGATAGCAAAAATAGATAGACCGGCTGGTGTCGGAGGAATAACAATTTCAACGTAGAAGGCGCTCTTTCCTCAGTCGCGCCAGGTCAATGGAGGCTTTTTTTATGTCAGATGCTAAGATTGTCCGCACCGAGCGATACCGGGAGATGGTGGTGCTCGCCCTCGTACCGGTGCTGGTTCTAGCTCTTATACTGGCGAGTTGGGCTCTCGCGCACTGGCAAACCGGCCCCGTTTACTTGAATGCAGCTTTGGCGCTTATTGCTGTGCTTCTTGGTGGAATCCCGCGCTTCATCTCTGGAGTGAAGGATGCTCTGCGCGCCAAGATTACCGTCAACGTCTTCATAACCGTGGCGCTGGCAGTGACAGTTGCCGTGGGAGAGTTCCGTGCAGCGGCAGTCATCATCTTTATCATGTCGGTCGTAGGCGCGCTGGAATCGTACACTCTCGATAAGACCAGACGCGCTATCCGAGACCTCCTCCATCTCGCTCCACCCACCGCCACGGTACGCCGAGGCGACACTGAGATTATTGTACCGGTAGCCGAGTTGCAGGTGGGGGACATTGTAGTCGTACGTCCCGGTGAACGCATTCCGGTCGACGGCGTAGTCACGGCCGGCGCGGGTACGGTCAATCAAGCACCCATCACCGGCGAATCCATGCCTGTCGAGAAGTTCGCAGGAAGCACGGTGTTCAGCGGCACGTTAAACGACACCGGGCGGCTTGACGTGCGCACAGTAAAGACCGGTGAAGACACCAAGCTCGCCCAAATCGTGCATCTCGTCGAGGCGGCGCAGGAGACAAAGGCACCCATACAGACCATAGCCGACCGCTTCACCGTTTGGTTTTTCCCTACGGTCCTCGCACTCGCGATTGTTGCATTTCTCACCTCGGGCGACATCAAGGTGGCCGTCGCTGTCCTACTGGTCGCTTGTCCGTGCGCTTTTGCCATCGCTACCCCAAGCGCGGTAAGTGCCGGCATCGCCAACATGGCGCGGCGTTCAGTTCTAATCAAGGGCGGAATCTACTTCGAGTTGGCGGGGAAAATTGACACCCTTCTGGTTGATAAGACCGGCACGCTAACCCTCGGACGTCCCAAAGTGGTCCACGTCGTACCAGATGACGGCTTTAGTGAAGAAACCGTTCTCAGGCTCGCCGCCATAGCGGAGAAGTACTCGGAGCATCCGTTGGCGAAATCGGTGTTGGATCTTGCTCGAGAGCGTGCCCTTGAGGTACCGAATCCGGATAGCTTCAAAATCGAGATCGGCTTGGGCGTTACGGCCAGCCATGACGGAGACAGTATCATCGTAGGCAGAGAGGAGTTTCTGCGGGGGCGCGGTATTACCGTATCGACCTATCTCGAGGCGGAGGTCGCCATGCAGACTGAACGAGGTCATACGACGGTTCTCGTGGCTAACGGGAGACAGGCAGTAGGTCTAGTAGCCATCGCTGATGAGGTGAAGCCGGAAACAGCGCTGGCGGTGGCAGCGCTCAGGTCGCTGGGCATTCGTCACATCATCATGCTTACGGGTGACAACGCCAGGGTCGCACGGACAGTGGCGCAGCAGATCGGTGTGGACGATTTCCGCGCCGGACTGCTGCCCGAGGATAAACAGCGTGTAGTCAATGAGTTAATCGAACAAGGCCGAACCGTTGCGATGGTAGGTGACGGCATCAACGATGCCCCGGCGCTTGCCCTCGCACATGTTGGGATCGTGATGGGTGCAGCGGGTACGGATGTGGCTATCGAGGCGGCGGATGTGACGCTGATGAACGACTCTCTCGATCGGGTCGTAGACTTCGTTCAGATGTCACGCAAAGTGCTGCACCGCATCCGGTTGAACATCTTCTTGTCCATCATCTATAACGCTATCGGCCTTGCGCTGGGGACAATAGGCCTGCTGACTCCGGTTGTGGCAGTGATCTTTCAGGAGGCTGGCTGCATCTCTGTTGTACTGAGCTCGACGCTTCTGCTGTGGGCGCACCCCCGACCATGGAAAAGCCACAACTTTCCAACCCGAGCGACCCAAGTATTTGCTTGGAGCGAACAACCGAATCATCAGCAATCATAGGAAAAAACATTTATGGATGATCGAACCAAGGAATTAATCGCGCTGGGAGCTTCAGTCAGCGGTCATTGCCAGCCCTGTCTTGATTACCATCTTGGCAGAGCGAGAGAGCTGAGCGCTAGCGAGGAGGAGATTCGGACGGCACTCGAGATCGGTTATATGGTAGAAAAGGGCGCGATGGTTGCAATGAGAAATTATGCGAAATCCATCTTCGACCCGACCCAGTCACAAAGTAGCGATTGTTGCGCTGACAGCAACACCAAATGTTGTGGATAAAAGAAAAGGAGAATGGTAATGGAGCCATCGAACTCGAAAAACGAGCCCGCTGAATGCGGGCCAGGCTGCGATTGCGCGACGCCCTCGAAGGGTAGCACCAAGGCTCTTAAGGTCATCGTGAGCGTGGCTATTATCTTGGTAGTTGGCGCTATCTTCGCCTACAAAGCGTCGACCACACAAGAGAATCCCTCCGCCAAGAGCAGTTCAGCCTTTGCACTCGGGCAGGTGTCGACGAATGCCCAGCCCAACACAGGCTCACAACCTGCAAGTGTCGCGAAACAGATTATCGGCGAATATCTGGAATCGCTCAACGCTCTTAATCAGGTCGCTATGAACGAAGACGCGGTCTTCGTCTTTATCCCTGCCAAAAGTGATGAACCTGCCAGCAAGAATACCAATGACGCCGTCCTTGCGGCGCAACAGACCCTGATGCGCAATAACGTCACACTGGGATTGTTCACCTTGCCAACCAGTGCGCCCGATTATGCAGCGGTCTCCGCACAAGTCCAATCACCCGCCGTCCTGGTAGCCGTCAAGGGCAAAGGCATGTCGGTGGTTTCCGGCGATGTAACCGAGACAAAACTCTTGCAGGCATTCACGGCATCGTCAAGCGCCGGTGGTTGCGGGCCGTCGGGTTGCGGACCCTCCAGCGCGGCCTGCCCATAAAAAGCGGAGACATTCATGCTCAAATATGCAACCGATATGCTGCAGCAAGTCGCCTCACAACCCTTGGGGCTTGTGTTTGCTCTGATCCTTGGCATAGTTAGCGCCGCTACCAGCGCCTGTTGCACGCTCCCGGCTTTGGGTATACTGGTCGGGTACTCTGGCTCTCAGGCAAATGACAATCGGAAAACAGCGGTGAGATCCGCCCTGTTATTTACTCTGGGAACGATTCTCGCGTTGATGCTCATCGGCGGGATCGCTGGTTTTGTCGGCCAGGTTGCGCAGACCAGTCTGGGACGTTACTGGAAAGTCTTTGCCGGACTCGCAGCCGTGTTCCTGGGGATGGCCACACTTCGCCTTTTGCCATTCAAGCTATCATTCGGAAAGTTCGAGAGCGTTGGAAAGAGGCTGGGAAAATCGGGAGCGATAGTAGCCGGTCTTATCCTTGGCGGCATCGTCGCTGTCAGTTCTCTCCCGTGCAATCCCGGTATATTCATAGTGATTGGAGCGGCGATACTGCAAGGGAAAATCTTCTGGGCGGCACTCATGCTGACTATGTTCGCCATCGGTTTCAGCATACCGCTGGGAGCCGTCTTACTGGGTATTTCACTGAGCAAATTCAGTTTCGCAGCCAAGGGAGCCGATTCGATAATCCGATGGGTTTCAGGGACGATTCTTCTGATTGCCGGGTTCTATTTTCTGATCAAATTCTGAAACGTGGGTAAAAACTACGAGATCATCAAGCGATGAGCATGAAGGAAATGAAAACATCTTCGCACGGTCAAAGTGGACCACACCCTGGTACTAACAAGCGGCTCCCCCTTTTGGATCGGTACCTTACCCTCTGGATCTTCCTGGGTATGGCGCTCGGTGTGGGGTTGGGGTATCTCACCCCCGGAGTCGTCTCCTTCATCACCCGGTTTCAGGCGGGGACCACCTCCATTCCCATTGCCATCGGCCTGATCCTTATGATGTACCCGCCTCTGGCAAAAGTGCGTTATGAGGAACTGGGGGAGGTATTCCGCGACTGGAAGATCCTGGGGTTATCCCTGGTGCAAAACTGGATCATTGGCCCCGTGCTGATGTTCCTTCTGGCGCTGCTCTTTATGTCCGGCCATCCGGAATACATGGTCGGGTTGATTCTAATCGGTCTGGCTCGCTGCATCGCCATGGTGATCGTCTGG
This sequence comes from bacterium, assembly GCA_026394195.1. GTDB lineage: Bacteria > Electryoneota > B3-LCP > B3-LCP > B3-LCP > JAPKYS01. The sequence goes on from JAPKYS010000042.1 coordinate 12,232, forward strand.
AATGATCTGGCCAAAGGCGACACCGAGTACGCAGCAGGACTAGTAGCGTTCAATTCGATTTTCCAGGTGCTGTTCTACTCGATTTACGCCTACGTTTTCATCACCGTGCTACCGCCGCTGTTGGGTTTCAAGGGCGTTGTCGTGCATGTGACCATCGGACAGATCGCCGAAAGCGTGTTCATCTACCTGGGCATCCCCTTCATCGCGGGGTTCTTGACCCGCTTTATTTTGATTCGCGTTCGTGACAAGGAGTGGTATCACACCCGCTTCATCCCCAAAATCAGCCCGATCACCCTGGTGGCTCTGCTCTTTACAATTGTGATCATGTTCTCACTCAAGGGTGAAATGATCGTCCAGCTCCCCCTCGATGTGATTCGGATCGCCATCCCCTTGCTGATCTACTTTGTGGTGATGTTCCTGGTCTCCTTCTGGATGGGACGTAAACTGGGTGCGGGATACGAGAAGACCGCCACGCTGGCCTTCACCGCGGCTTCCAACAACTTCGAGCTGGCCATCGCGGTAGCCGTGGCGGTTTTCGGCATAGGCAGTGCGGTAGCGTTCACCGCCGTCATCGGCCCACTGGTTGAAGTGCCTGTGATGATCGGTCTGGTGAATGTAGCGCTAAGGTTCAGGCGTAAGTTCCACGACCACAGCCCTGCATAAGTTTTCAATTGGAAACCTCCATGCTCATAGATGCAGCCGTATTTCGAGCCTTCTATCGGAACATCGGAATGTTATAACCTTGCCATTCCTTCACCTGCCCTTCCCCTGCACGAAAAACCGCAAAATCGCCTTGCTTTCCAGCCATAAAATTGCTTAATTTTAAAGTTTTAACAGGTGAGAAACCCTTGATAGACCTACACACGCATACCACTGCGTCAGACGGATCTTTCGCTCCGGCAGCGCTGGTACGCCTCGCTAAGGCAGAAGGCCTTACTGCGATCGCCATCACCGACCATGACACGACGGCAGGGAACCAGGAAGCTCTGGCAGCCGGAAAAGAGATCGGCATGGAGGTGGTTCCCGGCGTAGAAATCTCAGCCGATTCTCCCTTCGGGACGCTGCATATCGTCGGGCTGTACATCGATCCCTCCAACGTGCCGATGGAAACGACGCTAAAAGAGTTGCGCGACTTCCGGGAAGCTCGCAACTTGAAGATGATCACCCGCTTCAACGAAGAGCTGGGCATTCCCATCACACTGGAAGAACTCGCCACAGAAGCGGGTGGAGACGTGATCGGCAGACCGCATTTCGCCAACCTACTGGTCAAAAAAGGAGCGGTTAAAACCTATCAGGAAGCCTTCGACAAGTATCTGAAGAGCGGCGGGAAGGCTTACTTAGACAAAAAGCGTCTGTTCGCGCCGGATGCCATCCGCATGATCAAGGAAGCTGGAGGCGTACCGATTCTGGCTCACCCGTACATCGTACGCGAAAAGAGCGAATCCCGCTTTGAAGCCAACCTTCGCTATCTGGTCGACGAAGGTCTCGCAGGAATAGAAGTATACTACTCGGAACACTCGTCCGGCGATGAAGCGCTCTATGCTGACCTGGCGCGCCGTCATAATCTGCTGGTGTCCGGCGGCACCGATTTTCACGGAACCGTCAAACCGGACGTGAAACTGGGCAGAGGTCACGGCAACCTGGACATCCCCTACGAACTACTGAACCAAATCAAGGACTCGAGACAATGAAGATACCCCCCCTCGACCTGCAGGCGCAATACGCAGAAATCTCTGTTGATGTGATGCGCCGAGTGCAGGAAGTTTTTACCACGCAGCGCTTCATCCTGGGGCCCATTGTCGAAGAGCTGGAAGCGAAAATAGCATCACTTTGCCGGGTCAAACACGGCATCGGTGTGGCATCCGGTTCGGATGCGCTTTTGCTTTCACTGATGGCTCTGGACCTCAAGCCGGGTGATATTGTGGTGACTACGCCCCTCAGCTTTTTCTCCACCGTATCGGCGATTACGCGTCTGGGAGCCCGTCCGCACTTCGTGGACGTCGACCCGGTGACTTGCAACCTCGACCCGGATCTGCTGGCTCAAGCGCCGGTAGCGGGCGTCAAAGCCGTTCTGCCCGTGCACCTCTTCGGACAGTTGGTCTGCGCCGAAGAAATCATTTCCTGGGCGGACTCGGTCGGAGCCGCGGTGGTGGAAGACGCCTGTCAGGCTATCGGAGCCACCCGGCAAAATCGCCCGGCGGGCAATTGGGGGAAGTTGACCGGTTTCTCTTTCTATCCGACTAAAAATCTGGGAGGAGCCGGCGACGGCGGTATGATCGTCACGGATGACGACGAGCTGAATGCGCATCTGCGCAGCCTGCGGGATCACGGAGCCAAGAAACGCTACTTTCACGACGAGGTCGGTGTAAACAGTCGGTTGGGAGCGCTGCAGGCGGCGGTGCTGCTGGCCAAACTGCCACATCTGGAAGCCTGGAACTTGAAGCGGCGCGAGATCGCCGACCGCTATAGAAACCGTCTGGCGGGTCTGCCGATCACTCTGCCGGTGGAATTGCCGGGGAATTACCATATCTATCACCAATTCGTGCTCCGTTCCAACCGCCGCGACGAACTGAAAGCCTATCTGACGCAGGAAGGCATCTTCACCGAAATCTACTACCCTGTGCCGCTGCACCTGCAGGATTGCTTCGCTTTTCTGGGTTACCAGACGGGAGACTTCCCTCAGGCGGAACGAGCCGCCAAAGAAGTCCTGGCTCTGCCGATCTTCCCCGAATTGGGCGAGGAGAGGTTCGAATATGTCTGCGAGAAGGTAAGAGGGTTTTTCGGGTAGCAAGAAATCGGATGGCGATTCATGAGACTACCACACATTAGTCAGGCGACGATAGACGAACGTAAAATCAGAGAATATCTTCTTTCGCTCGATCACCGTGATGGATGTGGTAAAGCGAAGTTTTTCCTGAAAATCGGGTTTAAAACTGAAAAATGGGAAGCGTTTCGAGAGGCTCTCTTGATACACGCAAAATCCAACCCTGTGAAGAACGTTGTAACTACGTCTTTTGGAACCCGGTACATTGTCCAAGGTATGATAACATCTCCTGACGGGCAGTCGCACAACCTCTGCACCGTTTGGTTTATCGAAACGGGTGAATCAGCACCTCGTTTGGTAACTGCATATCCTCAGAAGAGGAGAAAAACATGATAGAAGAACTTACAAGCGTCGTTCTGCAGGTAGATCTACCCGAACACAAGCTTGAAAAGGGTGACATCGGGACTGTGGTTCTGGTTCATGGAAATGGGAAGGGGTACGAAGTCGAATTTCTCACTCTTGCCGGTGAAACGATAGCAGTCGTTACTGTCAGCGCCAATCAAGTACGATCAATAAAGAAGCGGGAGATTGCTCATGCCCGAATGGTGGGATTGTCGCGAACTGCATAGGATATCCCCATGAAACTCCTCATCCGCTGGTTGATCATCGTCTGCGCGCTGTATATCGCCGCCTGGGCAGTGCCCGGCATCCGCGTATCCGGCGACGCCTGGGTGGCGTATGGCGTCACGGCGGCGGTGCTGGGGTTGATCAACGCCTTTTTGCGACCGTTGCTGCGGCTGCTGTCCTGCCCGTTGATCCTGCTGACGCTGGGCTTTTTCCTGTTAGTGATCAACGCTCTGACGCTCTGGCTGGCGTCGTATCTCGCCCAGAACTGGTTCGAGGTCGGCTTCTATGTGGACGGCTTCGGGTCGGCGTTCTGGGGCGCGCTGATTGTCTCGGTCGTCAGCGTGATTTTGTCGGGGATAGTCAAGGAAAAGGAAAAGAAGAAGTAATCTTCACCACAGAGACACAGAGGGCACAGAGAAGAGTAAAATATTTGTTTTTACTGATAACAAAAATTGGAGGTTCACATGCTTCCGAAACAAAAAGAGATCGAAATTCCACTGTTGCAAGTCCTGGTGGAGCTTGGTGGAGAAGGAAAACCAGAACAAATTTATCCGAGAGTTACTGAACGATTTCCGTCTTTGAGCAAGGAAGATTTGCAAAAAACCCTCAAGAAAGGGCAAATTTTCTGGATAAACCGAATTCAGTGGGCGCGGCAGGATTTGGTTACTTTAGAACAAATTGATAATTCTAAAAGAGGAATCTGGCGCATCACCGAAAAGGGTCGGGAGAGGTTGAATATAGAAAAGCCATCTTTACCCATTTTGTCAAAAGTCAGCAAACCTCGACAGAGGAGGGTGAGAGATAAAGATACTAATGAAGAAATCACCTCTAATGCTGCCCTTTTCACATATTACTCCCAAGAGGAAAATCGCTTTACTAACGGGCTTCTCTCTATTTTAAATTTGTCGAGAATCGAAAGTCCCCGTTTTGTGACGGATTTATTCAATGATACTCTCTCATTAAATATTTCCCGAAAACCTTTGAATTTCAAAGTATTGCGAGACATCTCTGAACAGTTAGATGACGGGAAGCCAGATGGAGAAATATCGAATGAAAACCTGTGTCTTTTATTTGAGACGAAAGTTCGATCTGGATCTTTAAATAAAGACCAGATTCGTGGGCACTTGAAAAAGCTCCGCCAGAAAAAAAGCCGAATGAAAAGGCTTATTTTGCTCACCCCTGACGATTCCGTAAGCTCCTATATCAGGCAATTGACGCAACAACATCGCCCTTATGTGGTTCATCTCGAATGGCGACGCATTTTTGACTTCTTAGAAACATACACTCTAACAAACAGTTCTTTGTTGGCGGAAATAATCAAACAATTCTTGGATCAGATTCACTCGAGAATCTTCACACAAGATATCGCGGCAGTGATTGTGAAGGTAAACTTCATCGAGAAGAGCGGTGTAAACCCTGAGACGTATCTTGAAGAAATGCGTCGCGGCAAGTGGGATGATTGGCATACGCCAAGACAGTATAAGCAACTTGATGGAAACGGTAGAAAGCTGATCCTTTACGATAGCAAAAAGAAAGCCTTGACTATGGAAGTTGAAATCAAACAGGTCAAGAAAACAAGATCGGAAGAGCCTTATCCATGGAGCAACAAGTTCGTGCCCAATACGATTAGAATATATAGGAATCCCGTGCGAGTTGAGGAAATTCACAAACTTGAAGGCTTTGAGAATTTTGGGCGCCAAAGAGGTGCCTGCCGTAATGTCACTCGCGAGCAATATAACAAATTATCAAGTTTTGGAAATAAGGATACAAGATCAAAACGTAATTAAAAACTATACGATTCGGTTTTCGGTTTCATGTATAACAGCGCCTACAACTCAGCTGTGAGATTTTAAACATTCAATTTTTCTGGATTCCGGTTCAAGTCCGGACCTTACATGGCTGAAAATTCATCAATCGAGTGGACGGGTTCCACCTGGAACCCTCTAACTGGGTGCAGTAAAATCAGCCCGGGGTGCAAGCAGTGCTATGCCGAGCGGCTGTCCCTGCGTCTACGAGCTATGGGTCAGCCCAATTATGCGCATGGATTCAAGCTGGAAATCCATGAAAATGTGCTTAATATCCCCTTAAGCTGGAAGAAACCCCAGACGATTTTTGTCAATTCCATGAGCGACTTGTTTCATGAAGACGTCCCTCTGGACTTTATTCTCCGCGTTTTTGAGGTTATGAACGCTACGCCCTGGCATACTTACCAGATTCTGACGAAAAGATCGGAACGTCTGCTGGAATTGAACTCGAAGCTGCCCTGGCAGCCGCACATTTGGATGGGTGTCAGCGTGGAAAATCAGGATTATGCCTATCGGATCGATCAGCTTCGGCTGACCGGAGCGACAGTCAAGTTCATATCATTGGAGCCTTTATTAGAATCTGTCTCGAATCTTGGTCTCAAGAAGATAAATTGGGTCATCGTCGGGGGCGAATCAGGACCAAAAGCAAGACCAATGGAGGAGCAGTGGGTCATCGACATTCGCGACCAATGTTTAAGGCAAAGAGTCCCCTTCTTTTTCAAGCAATGGGGTGGTACAAATAAAAAACGGGCTGGACGTGAATTAAGCGGTAGAACTTGGGATGAAAAGCCGCCTGTAAATACTACGTCAGCATTCTACAGATAATTCAACTGTCGGGGTCAGGGGCGACCCCGACTACGATGCCTTTTCATCCGCGTAATCAGTGAATTCAGTGTAATCAGTGATTCAGACAATTTTACTCTTATCGATTTTTTTCTGCGTGAGAAAAAATGGATTCCGGATCAAGTCCGGTATGACACCTGCGGCAGCGAGCTGCCGCACTCCTTAAAACCGATATCTCAACCTTTGAGGAATACATGCCCAATCGCCGAGTTTTAGTCATCGGGATGGACTGCTTCACGCCGCAGTTCGTCTTCGATCAATGGAAAGATAAACTCCCCAACCTGAAGTCGCTGCAGGACCGGGGTTTGTGGGGAAAACTGGAATCGACCATCCCCGCCATCACCGTACCCGCCTGGATGTCCATGATGACGTCCAAGAACCCGGGCAAGTTAGGCTTCTACGGCTTCCGCAACCGCGCCAACCACAGCTACGCCGACCTGTTCTTCGCCAACTCGCTGGCGGTCAAGGAACCGACGGTGTGGGACATTCTCGGCCAGCACGACAAGGATTCGGTGGTCATCAGCGTGCCGCAGACCTACCCTCCCAAGCCGATCAAGGGGTGCCTGATGGGCTGCTTCCTGACGCCCGACACCGACAGCGAATTCACCTATCCCGCCGAACTGAAGGACGAGATCTGGAAAAACGTGGGCGAATACATCATCGACGTCAAAGACTTCCGCACCGACGACAAGGTGAATCTGATCAAGCAGATCTACCAGATGACAGCGCGGCGCTTCGCCACGGTGCGCTACCTGATGGATAAAAAACCCTGGGATTTCTTCATGTTCGTGGAAATGGGTGTGGACCGCATTCATCACGGCATGTGGAAGCACATCGACCCGACGCATCCCAAATACGAACCCGGCAACCGCTTCGAGCAATCCATCCTGAACTACTACAAGTACATCGACGATGAGATCGGCACGCTGCTGCAGAAAGTCGGCGACGAAACGGTCATTATGGTGGTATCCGATCACGGCGCCAAGAAGATGGACGGCGGCATCAACTTCAACGATTGGCTGATCCAGGAAGGGTACCTGACACTCAAGGAAAAACCTGAAGGCATCGTGCAGTTGAAGAACAAGAACATTGATTTCTCCAAAACCAAAGTTTGGGGATCGGGCGGGTACTACGGGCGTCTGTTCATCAACGTCAAAGGGCGCGAACCGGAAGGTGTCATCGAACCTCAGGATTACGAGAGATTTCGCAATGAACTGATCGCCAAGCTGGTCGCTCTGACCGATCCCGACGGCAAGAACATCGGCACCAAAGTCTTCAAACCTGAAGAGATTTACCCCGTAGTTAATGGAGTTGCTCCTGACCTGATCGTTTACTTCGGCGATCTGAACTGGCGTTCGCTGGGCAGCGTCGGCAATCCGACTCTGTGGTCCTTCGAAAACGACACCGGACCGGATGACGCCAACCACGCTCAGTACGGGCTTTTCATCCTCTACGATCCGCAACATCCGGGCAAAGGGCGGAAAATCGAAGGTGCGCACATCACCGATATCGCTCCGACCGTGCTGAACAAGCTGGGGGTAGAAATACCGGGGGATTTTGAGGGGAAGGCGATATTTTAATTAACGAGCCTTATTAATCCGACCGGAAAATACTGGACAAACTATAAGCTGTCATTCCCGCAAGCGAAGCGCGTCGGGAATCGGACAGCTTCATCCGAACAATTCGGAATGCAGGCGAACACTGTCCACCATAAAGTGGTCGGGTTGATAATTACAAATGGGTCTAATAATGACGTCTCAGATCACTCTCAGACAATCTACCGCATGAAATACCACTCCTACGCGTTGGAATTCGCTATTTGGGATTGGGAGTATTAGTCAGAGATATGCACCCTGAATCCGAATCGTACGAGGGGGAAAAATAAGTAAACTGAATAAAATAACAAGGAGTAAATAGTTGTATGAAGACTCTTCGATGGAGCCTTACAGTCGTTTCGATTTTTTTTATAGCGACTGGAGTAGTTTTCTTTGTTTTAAAAATTGATGAAGCAGCGCTGCGAAGGATGCTGGTACACATAGGATTATCTGGAACTTCTGCATTGACAGGGTTCAACGCTCCGGCTCCTGGATTTCTAATAAGTGGGGCAGTCATCCTATTGATCGTTATCTTTTTCCAATTTTGTGAGAACAGCCCTCGTTCCATTTATAAATGGAACGATACCAGATTTATGATTTTCGCTCTCAGTCTGAAATTTATCATCGGAATCTTATATATCAGTGCTATGCCTTATGTTTTCGATGCCCAAGATAGATGGTTTTACGAACAAGCAAAGCAACTTGCAGCTGGATTAGATCCAATCTGGAATCATTCAGATATTTCACTCGATGGAGCGCCGCCAACCGCATATTGGCCAATTGGATATTCAATGTTTCTCGCGCCATTTTTTAAAGTTTTCGGTGCATCAGCATGGCTGGCTCAAATATTAAACGTTTTGCTGTTAATGGGCGTTACTTTCGTGACCTTCCTTCTCACGAAAGACCTCTTTAATATTAATGTAGCAAAACGTGCAACTATGCTGGTTGTTTTTGTCCCATCATTAACGTTTTATGCACTACCGGTTTTATCAGACCCGTTATTTGCTCTTATGGTTATGCTCATAGTTTATATTGGTCAAAAAAAGATAACTGTTGCCAAATCGTTGATATTGGGAGGGTTACTGGGATTCTCGATATTAACACGCCCCATACTTATATTATTTCCCATAGTGCTAGCGCTGTTCCAATTCTACCGGAACCGTCAACTGAAGTCGGCATTACTTCAATTTGTTATTGTATTGATCGTGGGTGCAGTTGTAACATTGCCCTGGCAAATTAGGAATTACCGTGCATTTGGGCAGTTCGTTTTCGTCTGTACACAGGGTGGTTGGAATCTCTGGATGGGTAATAATCCTCACACCACAGGGCGGGAAATTTCTTTTGATTACATCCCTCAGGAAGCAAGTCTTTTTTCCCTCAAATCAGGCCAAAATGAAGCGGATGTTGATAAAACTCTGACACGAATGGCAATTCATTGGGCGGTTACACACCCACTGGAGGCCTCAATCAACTATCCCAAAAAAGTATTTTTCATGTATTATCGTGATAGTAAGTGCGTTTTTTGGAGTACTTTTATGAGTGTACAGAGCATACCTCCCACCCTGCTGACGAGTATGTACTTACTTGCCGACGGCTTTTATTTTGCTCTCGGAATCAGCTTTCTTATAGCTCTTGTTGATTTAATCAGACGGCGAAATATCAATTTAAATATTTCTTTATTGTTATCAGTAATTCTTTATATTACAATATGTTATATTCCTTTTGTTGGCGAAGATCGCTACCATTTGCCTCTAATGCCTATATTTGCTATCATTGCAGTTCTTAACTCTCATTCACTACAAAGTAAAAGTCCGAGCGAGCCGATCAATCTTGTGAATTGATTATATGATGATAGATGATAAACGTAAATAGAACGAAATTTATGGAGAGATAATGTCCGACCCCAAAACGACTGTCTCGCAGATCGTGGCAGAAAAGCTGCGTTCCCGAGGTAAAAAAGTGGAAGTTCTCGACGGTGATGTGGTCCGTCAGAACCTGTCCAAAGGGTTGGGATTTTCCCAAGAAGATAGCGACATTAACATCCGGAGTATCGGCTGACTAGCGGTTTGGATGAAAAATGTCCGAACATCGCATAAAGCTGAAATACCAAGTAAATTTGAGATATTTACACCTTAAATCTGGCAATATTTTGGTAAAAAAGTGCGAATTATCGGTAAAATCCGAACAGTTAATCAATAAATATCAAATTGAGCAATTTCGGATCAATCCGTGTGCAGATAGATAAACAGTCTCCGAAAATAGCAGTGGGGTAGAACCATAACTCTGGGGAGAGTGTCATGAGACGAATTTTATGGGCGCTTTTAGCTGTGGGAGTGCTCTTTATAGCAATTGGCAGCAGCGTCTACATCGGCGGTCGGTTACCTTCACGTGTTTGGTATTTCAGCTGGCTTTTAGCACCAAAATGGCATGGCGAAACTGCGGCAGGCACCGAGAACTTAGGATTTATCCTGGCAGGACTCTACCTGCTACTGATGGCTCTGGTTGTGCTGTTCTTTGAAAAGAGCCCTTACAGCCCATTTAAATGGTCTACCTCAAGATTCCTGTTGTTCATGCTCAGCCTACAAATGTTGCTAGCTGTTGCTTTAATCGTGTTTTTACCTTACCAGCTAACCATTGATGATAGATATTACTTTTCACAGGCGGTGAATCTGATGTGGGGTCAGGAGATCATCTGGGATCACAGTCTGATAATTGCAGCAGGCGATAATATAACTGCCTGGTGGCCCATGGGTTATCCGATATATTTATACCTCTTTTTTAAACTTTTCGGCGTACATCTATGGATAGGACAGGTAGCGAACCTGATCCCACTATTGGGTATCACCCTTTTTGCCTTTTTGTTCAGCCGTGAGCTCTTCGATAGAGGTACAGCCAATCGAACAACTCTAGCTCTGGTAATACTCCCATCTCAACTTTTCTACGCTATACCGCTCTATTCAGACCTCTTCTTCAGTTTCTTAGTCATGGTATTGCTTTATCTCAGCGTGAAAAAGCGATCACTTGCGAATACCCTACTTATGGGAGTGATTTTCGGTTTTGCAGTATTCACCCGGAGTATAGCGCTGTTCTTTGTCATTATTTTTTGGTTTTATCAAATTAGGCGATTCCGGCAATGGAAGCCAGCCTTAGTTCAACTGGTAGTCATGCTGGTGATCTGCGAAGCGATCTTGCTCCCCTGGCAGATTCGTAATTACCGGGTATTTGGTCAGTTTGTCCCTTTTGATACTCACGGCGGTATAAATTTATGGTTAGGAAATAACCCTAAAACGCGTTTTCAAGAGGTTGATTTTAGCCTGATTCCAGAAGAAGCCAGCGTATTCAACCCGCATTCGCAATTGAACGAGGCGGAAAAGGATCACGTCCTAACCAAGATCGGATTATCTTATGCTCTTTCAAAACCCCTGGAAACTGTGATCAATTGGCCAAGGAAGGTAAAACGTCTTTTCATCAGCGATAATTGGGTCATCATGGCTATTGCCGGCTACGCTGCGGCAGAACTTTCACCACTTTTACTGAGTGCAATTTTTCGGTTCACCGATGGATTTTACTATGCCTTGTGTATTTCCTTCCTACTGGCAGCAGTGTTTTGGGTGAAAAAAGAACGACTCACCCCGCGAGTTATATTAGTTTTGGGGACGATCTCATCTCTGGTAATCATCTATTTGCCTTTCTTCTCGGATTATCGTTACCACCTGCCCATGATGCCGTTGATCGCTTTAACGGCTGTTGTAACAGTTGCTAAATACAAAGCGAAATAACCGTGGCTGGATGCCCTACCAACAGCAGAAGTTCCCCTGCAAGAATTGGAAACTCAACTACTTTGAAGGAGACTTGATGACAGAAGACAAAACCTCTCGCGGCTTCACCATCTGGTTTACCGGCTTGTCCGGAGCAGGAAAAACGACTGTCTCGCAGATCGTGGCAGAAAAGCTGCGTTCCCGAGGTAAAAAAGTGGAAGTTCTCGACGGCGACGTGGTACGCCAGAATCTCTCCAAGGGATTGGGGTTCTCAAAAGAGGATCGGGACATCAACATCCGGCGCATCGGCTTTGTTTGTCACCTGCTGTCGAGGAATGGTGTGGTCGCCATTGCCGCCGCCATCAGCCCCTACCGGGTCATCCGTCAGGAAAACCGGGCGCTGATTGGTGATTTTATCGAGGTTTACGCTCGCTGCTCCATGGATACGCTGATGCAGCGCGACGTCAAGGGACTCTACAAGAAAGCTCTGGCGGGGGAGATCAAGAATTTCACCGGAGTGGATGATCCGTACGAGCCACCCCAAAATCCAGAAATTATTTTCGATTCAGATCAGGAAACTCCTGTAGTTTCAGCCGATAAAATCATCGTCCGGATCGAAGAGCTGGGTTACCTCGAACCGTTAACTGCTTCGGGCTACACCAAAGAAGAAGAAGATAAAGTCAACGACCGTCTGAAGGCGTTGGGGTATCTGTAGCACTTAGCAATCAGCAGTAGGGGCACAACATGTTGTGCCCATATGGTCATAAATCAACAGAAAAGCGAATGAAATTTTTCTCTAACTCTACCAAGGCAAAACCGAAGCGCCGCGTGGTGGTTATCGGCATCGACGGCACGCCATATACCTTCCTGCAGAAGCACATCGCCGCTGGAGATTTCCCTCACTTGAAGCGTATTCTGGAAGGCGGAGAACTCAGGCAGATGAACTCGGTGCAGCCCTGCATTTCGTCGGTCGCCTGGTCGACCTACATGACCGGCGTCAACCCTGCCAAACACCGCATCTTCGGTTTCGTGGACCGCAAACCCAATCCGTTCGAAATCTTCCTGCCGAATGCGGCTCACATGGCTGCTCCGACGTTGTGGGAGATGCTGTCGAAAGACGATCGCCGCGTGGCGATTATCAACGTGCCTGTGACCTATCCCCCAAAACCGGTCAACGGTCTTATGGTCGGTTGCTTCCTTGCCACCGACATCCTGAAAGCCGCTTATCCACCAGAATTGGGCACTCAATTAAAAGCCTGGGATTACCGCATCGACGCAGACGCCAATTTGGGAAGAACAGATAAGGAAGCCTTCTTCCGCGATCTGGACGTCACCCTGGAACGGCGCTGGGAAACCGCCCGGCGTCTCTTTGAAAAGGAACCCTGGGATTTCTTCCAACTTCACGTCATGGAAACCGACCGCATCAATCATTTCCTCTGGGAACACTACGAAAAGGGGGATGCTCGCTACGCCGAACGCTTCGTGAAGTTCTATCGCCATGTGGATGAGCTTTTAGGTGAATTCTACGACCGTTCACTGAACAACGCCGAATTTGTAGTGCTGTCTGATCACGGCTTCTGTTCGGTGAAGAAAGAGGTCTATGTCAACCAGTGGCTTGAAGACCAGGGTTATCTGCATTTCGACGCGGCCCAGCCGCGTTCGGTGGCGGAATACAGCTCGAAGACCAGAGTTTACAGCTTGATTCCGGGAAGAATCTTTCTCAATCTGGCAGGACGGGAACAAAAGGGTTCGGTACAGCCGGGGTCTCAGGCAGAGACCCTGAAAGCCGAAATCGCCGAAGCACTGCTGACCATGACCGACCCGGACGACGGCGCCTGCATCATCGAAAAGGTAGTCAGGAGGGAGGAGATTTATTCCGGTCCGTTCTTGGAAGAAGCCGCTGACCTGATCGCCATCCCCTACGATGGGTATGATTTGAAAGCCAACGTGCGCAAGCCGAGCTATACCGCCAAAACAGAGTTAGTCGGGATGCACACCTTCTGGGATGCCTCGCTCTTCATCAAAGATCACAGCATCGCCAAGCCAGGGTTCAGCATTGCCGATCTGGCTCCGACCATTTTAAGAATGATGGACCACGAACCTTCTAACCCCATGGATGGGAGACCCCTCTTTTGATGGTGTTTAACTGAATATCCTAACAAGCTTTGATTTAAATCTGTCAAGGGCACAGCACGCTGTGCCCCTACACCACTTCATAGTCGGGGTCGCCCCTGACACCGACAGGAGTTAAGTTATTTGAATAACTGCCATACAAAGAGCTCAACTCACCAGGAGCAAGTCCATACGGATTGCCGTTTCTTCCTGGGTGATCGGCCTTGCAAGCCCCATAAGCGCGAAGGGGTGCACTGTGAAGGATGTCCGCACTATGAACCGGTCACCCGCCGCATTCTGATCATTAAGCTTGGTGCGGTCGGTGACGTCATCCGCACCACACCGCTGCTGCGAGTCTGGCGGCAACCCGGCACTCACATCACCTGGTTGACGGAAACACCGGAAATCCTGCCCAAAGACTGGATCGATCGAATCCTCAGGTTCGATGCTCCCAGCCTGGCGGGTGAAAAATATATCGTCACCTTGGATGCATCGCCGCCATTCAGCCTGCGATTGCCTAGGCCGCTGATTGGGTTGAATACCGGCTGCGGAATTCGCTGGCCTTCGCGGCTCTGGGCGATCGAAAACTGGATCAAGCTGGCGGAAGCTTTGCAGCGTAAAGGCTTAGGTGTACTTCTGCTGGGTGGTCCGGATGAAGAGCAGCGCAACCGGGACATATCGGCAGCCACAGGAGCCACCTATCTGGGGACCTTCCAGCTGCAGCGTTTTCTGCATCTGGTCAACGAGGTTGACGTTCTGGTGACGGGAGTCACCATGGCGATGCACCTCGGCATCGGTCTGAACAAGCGCATCGTTCTTTTCAACAACATCTTCAACCGGAATGAATTCGAGCTGTACGGTCAGGGTCAAATCCTCGAACCGGACGTGG
>JAPKYS010000030.1 GCA_026394195.1 bacterium
ACTCTGCACTGACAATATGACCATTTATCAACTTATTGAAGCAGGGGATAGAACCCCAGCATTATTTAGTAACTGGATAGGTCCCAGATATAACGCAGGCACATTGGGGGCGAATCTGCTCCGCGACATCATCGGCCAGCAGAATCCGTTCTCATATCCCAAATCGATCCATACGGTGGGCGACGCAATTTTCTCCGCAGGCTTAGATGAAGGCGCCATTTGTCTTGACTACTTCGCTGGTTCGGGCACGACGGCTCACGCGATGATCAACCTGAACCGGGAGGATGGGGGCAGCCGCAAGTATATTTTAGTGGAGATGGGGGAATACTTCGATACGGTGATGAAGCCGCGCATTCAAAAGGTGATCTATTCCAAAGATTGGAAGGAGGGCAAGCCGGTTTCCCGGGAAGGTTCCAGCCACCTGTTCAAATATCTCCGCCTGGAATCGTACGAAGACACGCTGAACAACCTCGAAGTCGAGCGCACGGAGGCGCAGCAGCAGCTTTTAGACCAGCATGAGGGCTTCCGGGAAGACTATCTGCTGCGCTACATGTTGGAGGTGGAATCCAGAGGTTCGGCGAGCCTGCTCAACCTGGACCGCTTTGCAGACCCCTTCAATTATAAGCTGAAGATTTCCACCGGCAGCGTCGGGGAAACCAGAGAGGTCAACGTCGATTTAGTGGAGACGTTCAATTACCTGTTGGGGCTGAAGGTGAAGCATCAGGACAGTATCCGCGGCTTTAAGGTGGTGACCGGAACCGTGAGAAAAGGGAATTCGCAATCCGGCATCGAGGAGAAGGTGCTGGTCATCTGGCGCAATGTCAAAGAGAAGTCCAATGAAGCCCTGGACGAGTTTTTCCAGAAGCAGGGCTACAATTCGCGGGATATGGAGTTCGCTTCGATCTACGTCAACGGGGATAACAATCTGGAGAACCTGAAGGTCGATACCGATACGTGGAAGGTACGCCTGATCGAAGAGGAGTTTATGCGGTTGATGTGGGAGGATACTGAAGTATAAGGTGATATTATGCCCCGTGGAGTCAGAAGACGTTCTCAAATCGAAGAAACGCGGTTAAAATTCGACCAGAAGCTGGTCTTGAATCAGTGGCTGCTCAGCCTTTTCAGCCTTTTTGAGGTTCAAGATTTCGAGGCGCTGGCGGATCGCCATCAGCTTAAAAATCCTGAAAAAGAGGGTTTCGACGCCGATAATGTCTCCAATTTTCACCATGCGATCAATGACCAGATTTTTCAATATCCTCAGCTTGATAAGGCTCTTTTGCTCGCCTATGATGAGAATATCGTCCGCCATTGGCAAGCTATCACCGCCGACCGGAGACGAGAAGGGCAGCGACTCTATCCCAAGTATTTCCAGTATCTCGCGCTTCTTTTTACCGAAATTTATTTAGATCGCTACTTTCGCGATTCTGATCGGTTATTAAGCGATTTGAATGAGCACATGGCACGATTTAATTTTGGGAAATCGACGGTTTCGCAGATCCCTGAATACGAACCTGATCTATTGAACAAACTGGCTTTCTGGATGGCAACCGGTTCAGGCAAGACGCTGCTGATGCACGTCAATATCCTTCAGTACCAATACTATCTCAAGCTGCACAACCGCCAAAGGGAATTAAATCGGGTGATCCTGCTGACCCCGAATGAAGGGCTTTCACGTCAACACCTGGATGAATTTAGGCTGTCCGGTATGGATGCAGAAATATTCTCTAAAGAAGGCAGAGGTCTCTTCTCGGGCAGATCCGTTGAAATTCTCGATATCCATAAGCTGCGTGAAGAGATGGGGGAAAAGACCATTGCTGTGGATGCTTTTGAGGGAAATAACCTGGTTTTAGTCGATGAGGGTCATAGAGGAACCAGTGGAACGGATGTAGGGCTTTGGATGAAGATGCGGGATCGGATCTGCGATAAAGGCTTTTCCTTTGAGTATTCAGCTACCTTCGGTCAAGCTGTTCGAGCCAGCAACAATCCCGAATTGGAACCCAAATACGCCCGATGCATTATTTGCGATTATTCCTACAAATATTTTTACCGAGACGGATACGGCAAGGATTATCACATTTTAAACCTTGAAGATGATTCCCGGGAAGAAGTCCGCCAACTCTATCTTACGGCGTGCTTGCTGGCATTTTATCAACAGCTCCGTCTCTTTCAAGAAAAACAGGATGTTTTCCGTTCCTTTTTGATAGAACGACCTCTTTGGGTGTTTGTCGGGGGAAAAGTAACTGCGGTAAGAAGCGAGAATAACCGACAGGTATCGGACGTATTGGATATTTTGCTGAACCTATCGGAATTTATCCGCGATAAATCAAAGAGTACGACTCAAATTCAGAGACTGCTATCAGGGAATGCGGGATTGCTTGACCCCAACGGGCGGGAGATTTTCGCAAATACTTTTGCATATTTGGTGAACACTCACTTAAGACCTGAGGAGATGTTCTCAGACATATTAAAAGTAGTATTCAATTCATCGACCCAGGCTGCGTTACATGTAGAGCTGCTGAAAGGATCGGAGGGAGAAATTGCACTCCGGTTGGGAGATAACGATTCATTTGGGGTTATTAACGTAGGTGATGCTCCAAAACTTTGGCATTTATGCGAGGAACAACCTGATCACTTGACCACCTCTGAACGCGAATTTTCCGGCTCGCTCTTTCATGGTCTAAGTGGATTAGATTCTACCATTAACCTACTAATCGGGTCGAAGAAGTTTTCGGAAGGTTGGAATAGCTGGCGGGTGAGTACGATGGGCTTGATGAACGTAGGCAGAGCTGAAGGATCCGAAATCATTCAACTTTTCGGGCGGGGAGTGCGTTTGAAGGGATGGGAATATTGTTTGAAGAGAACGAGTCATGCAGAGGTTCACCCTAAGCCTGATCCCATCATAAAGAAACTTGAGACGCTGAATATTTTTGGTATTCGTGCCGATTATATGCGCACTTTTAAAGAAATGCTGGAAGAGGAGGGATTGCCAACAGATGACAACCGACTTGAGATTAAGCTCCCCGTCCTTAAGCATTTGAGTGATAAGCCGCTAAGAATGATTCGACTTAAAGAAGGATTAAATTTTAAAAAGGATGGACCGAAACCTAAGCTTGCCGAATCACGGAGTGCAGCAGTACAGTTACCTCGGGTAATTGTGGACTGGTGTCCCCGCATCCAATCGCGCCGCAGCATCGGTATCCGGACAGAAGGGGATATTGCAGAGAAAAAGGAGGGGCAATTAACGGCGGATCACTCAGCTTTTATTGACATGGAATCGATTTTCTTCGAGATGGAGAATTTTAAGAATGAACGGTCGTGGTATAACCTGACGTTGTCCCGTGATGCGATAGAAGCCCTCCTGTTGAATGCAGATTGGTACACTCTCTTTATTCCCCAGGAAGAATTAAACTTTACCGATTTCAACAAAGTCAGGCAGTGGCAAGAAATCGCTATTGCCTTACTGAAGAAGTACTGCGATCGATATTATAAATTCCGTAAAAATGAATACGAGCTTCCCAACCTGGAATATCACGACCTTGATTTAAACGATCCCAACTTTTTCGACGAATATAGCTTTCTGGTCGATCAATCCCAGGAGACCGTAATCGAGAGACTGAAAGAAATTGCGGAGTTGGTAAGAAGGCGGGAATTGAAAGATGTGGCTTTCCCGAATGGGGTTGCACTTGCCTTTGGTCAGCATCTCTATGAGCCTTTAATTCACCTGCGAAGCGATTTGATCGAGGTTCGCCCTGTGCCCTTGAATGACGGTGAGCTCGATTTTGTTGAAGATCTGCGTCGATTCTACAATACGAAAAAGGACTATTTTACGAACAAGGAGATGTATCTATTACGGAACCTGAGTCGCGGTAAAGGAATCGGTTTTTTCGAGGCAGGAAATTACTATCCCGATTTCATCATGTGGCTGGTGATTGGTGATCGTCAATATGTCTCCTTCATTGATCCAAAGGGAATTCGGAATTCGAGGGGAAAGGGAGATGAGAAAATTGGTTTCTGTAAGACGGTTAAGGAGATTCAGGACCGGCTGGGTGATCCAAAGGTAATCTTGAATTCCTTCATCGTGTCCAACACCCGATACAATGAGATACCTTGGGAGGCAGGTGGTATGACCAAGGAACAGCTTGAGGAACAGCACGTGCTCTTCCAGCAGGAGGATAAGGACACTTACATCGGCAAGCTGCTGGCGCTGGCGGTGGGGTAAGGAATCAAGGAGTTGAGAATTGAGGGCTACCAGGCGATCGAAAAGAGGTTGCAGACCATTGCCACGTTCCCCAAAATTAGTCCATGAGAATAAATCATCTTCCCTCTTGATTCCAGGATAAAATACTTAGTACATTGATAACGATATACTGGTCATTGGTTCGATCATGAGCCGATGAACTGATAACAACAACTAATGGAGTGCGGAAAGTAAGCGTAGACCTCTTTGTTCTTATAGGGGTGTTGCGCCCTTTTCTGAACTCCTTTTTTTGTTTAGTATTGCTGTGGGAGGAAATGCTCGGAAGTATTGTTAGTTTCGTCGTTAGTGACTATGATAAATATTGAACTCTGTGCTTTTTACTCATGGTTGGGGGTTCAACGCAAATATTAGAATGTTCGCCAATTTCTATGGTGCAGACAGTGAGAAAATAGTCAGGTATCGAGCATGTTATTTTTTTGTAATTTTACTTGACTTCGCGGTTCGATTTCACTAACATTCAAGAGTACGCAATAACTGTGACAAAGATAGTTGCTTAAATTTGTACCAGATCGATTAACTAAAAAGAAAACGCCCTGACAGCTTGGCGGCAGGACAGGGCGATTTCTGGGACAAGGCATCAGGGCATTTTGCCCTCAATGCGCTTTACACATTTAAAATATACTTAAAAAACCACAAAAGCAAGAAAAATCTTGAAAATATCGTTAACAATGGTAAAAGTGAGGTCTCGCGGACTATCCCCAATAACTTGGCAATCAGGAGGAATGAGTCAATGAACCTTCAAATAGCGGAACTTCGGGCAAAAATTGCGTTCCTTGGTGTTAGCAAGAAACAGGTCGCTGAGCGGATGGGATGCTCACCGTCGCTCCTTAGCACCTATTTATACTCAGCGCGTCCTATTCCTGGCGATTTCATAAGGAATCTGCATCGAACCCTTGAGGAGCTTAAGTCAGAAACCTCATAGCACCAAATTTTTTTAACCATTTTATGTTGAATTTCTAAACTCAGATGGAGGAAAACAACACTTGAATACACTGGATAAGATCGAACGAATCAAATCCAAAATCACAATCCCCGATCTGTTAACATCAGAGGATGCAGAGACACTACGCCGAGGCAAACCGATTCACTGTCCGCTGCCGGGGCATGAGGATAAGAAGGCGTCGTTCGGTTGCGTGAAAGGTAGCGATTTTAAGGCATTCAATTGCTTCGGGTGTAGCAGAAAGGGTGATATTATTCAGTTTTATCGCGATTTACATGATTGCGATTTTCAAACTGCTAAAAGGGCGCTAATTGAAAAGTTAAGCAGTGGTATTGTATCTTCTCCAGTAAAGAAGACTTTACCAGGCAAGAAACCGGTTAATTCTGAAAAATTAATCAAGCGATCAGATATTCTTGAAACGATCACCGAAGTCGGCTATCATCGGCTGTGGGAGAGCGAAGATAAGCTGGTACAGGAGGCATTGGTGTACTTTCGTTCTCGTAGATGGGGAAAACGAATCTTGAAAGATCTCAGAATCGGACTCTATCTTCCTGGTGAGATCAATCGATTATTGAGTCCGAATGATAGGATGCTCGCAGGTATTCCTTTGAGAAAAATTGGAGTTGTACCGCGCCTTTGGTACCCGATCACCCAACAAGGCAGGATTCATTTCGCTCAGCTCGGCACGTTTCGCAAACAGGACCGAGATAATCCAGAACTCATGCGTTACCTATCTCTCGCTACGGGGGAATGCGAAATAGGTGCGAAAGGCATGTGCTTCCCAACAAGCGATACCCCCCCCATTGACAGTTCGGCACTCGTTTGCGAAGGGATTTCAGATGCACTTTCCTTGCTGCATTCCGATTTCGGGGACGCGATAATCTTTGGGGCTCTGGGAGTCGGATTACTGCCAGAACCGGAATTCTTCAAGAATTGCACCAAAGTCATAACCTGCTTCGACAATGATCCGGCGGGAAAAGATGCAACCCGAAATTTTGGATTAAAACTGCTGAGAGCCTTTAGCGACAAGATAGCACCCGATATTTCAGTTTTGCAAATCCCGGAGAAATGTGAGGAAAGAAAAATCAAGGACTATAGCGATCATTATCTGATGGGATTTGTAGTCGAAAAAGCTCCCATGGCGTCAGTGATTCCGTTTGTGCAATACTTGATTGACCAGGTTATTCCAAAAGATTCATTACCAGGAGTCACATCCATAGAACAGAAAACTACATTGGTAAAAGCCTTGGAAAAAGCTGGTGTCAGGGAGGCGCTGGCGCTACTCAGTTCTACGGAGCGGAAAAAGTATTTGGAATACATCAAAGAACGGACTGGATCGAAGATTGAACTCGGACAGACCGTTTCGACAGGTGAAAGGGAGACCATGAAAAAAACGACCCAACCAAAATTGAATTTTAAGCAGCCATGCAAGGAATGTGTCGAAAACGTGATGGCAAAAGACGGCGCGACAAATGAGGATGCAGCTAAGACGGTTGTTGAATGGCTAACTGAAAATGGAGCAACTTTCTATAAGGGTGGTTCTGGTGAACTATTTCTGCACTGGCAAAACACCACCTACCTGGCCAATGGTAATCCATCCACTAATACAGTTTACTGCGCACTAATTTACGAATTATCCGGTATTGCCTACAATAGTAAGCAAGGACGCCTATTTCATGAAGTACTTGTTTACAACATGAATCAAAAAGCAAATTACGTACATACCAAATCATTCAGTCACGGTGATGTACGAAATAACATTCTCTATATAAATCCGAGTAGCCTCAGCGGGAAAATTCTAAAAATTACCTCTGGCGAAATTATACAGGTCGAAAATGGTCGCAATACCGAGGGCATTTTGTTACTCCCATCCCCAAAATTGAAACAGCTTCAGATCGAACCCGGAGGTAATCTGAAAGGGCTAATGACCGGCATTCATCTACTTCAACAAGGTTTTGCTTGCGCACCAGAATACCAAGCTGTGATAATTGGATGGTTGTTGGCATTACCCCTGTGGGATTTTACCGATACAAGACCAAATTTGCGTTTTGAAGGGAGTCATTCTTCCGGGAAAACTTCAGCATCTGCGATATTGAGTTCCCTCGTGTACGGCAATCCAGAGGAAAAAACCGGCACTATCGCAGCGAATTGGCGCGATGCAGCACAAAATCCACTGTTGGTCTTAGATAATCTTGAAGTTGCCGGAATGTCGGATAGTCAAATCAACTTTATGTTATATATCGCTGATGGGACACCGAGGGAGAAAAGCCAAAGTGGATCTGATCGGCAGTCCATTGAACTTAAACCCCACTGCCTTTTTCTCAGCAATGGAATAGAACCCTTTCCGAATAACCGTCCGGAATTGCTATCCAGGTCTCTGACCATTCCATTTGATCAACGGTTTCAAGGTAAGGGCTTTATCCGAGCCCGTCGAATTACCGAAATCCAAAACCTTCGCGATTCATTCTGGTCCGGTTGGACTGCTCTTCTTCCCGGTATCTTGAAGCAAATCAGCGAGGAGAAATTAGATGAATTAATTTTGGAATATGAAGATGAAGGTCTCTTATTGGGAAAGGAACGCCTCCGTTCTTATCTCGCAATTTCCGACCTTTGTTGTCAGCAAGTTGGATTGGGAGATATCTTTCGACGCGGTTTGGAGCTTTTAACTACTTCGGCAGGAAATATTGCTGCAGAACAGCATCCTATTGCTTCAGCACTTGAGGCATTTTTCAACGCGCACGACCGTGCAACTGAAATTGATCAAAACAAATCACGGGATCTAAGCGAAGAAGAAAAAATCCTTTCCAGGTATAGTATCCGCTTTGAGAATGAAGATGAAATCGGACCTGAAACTAAGTCAAGTATCTTCAATGGATTGAAATCATTTTGCAAAGATCGGTCAATCAGTTTTCCTTATGCTTCTTTCCAGCAATTCAACCCGCGCCTGAAGGAAGCTGAATCGGCATTGCGACAACGTGGATTTGTTTTTGAAAACACTGGGCGAAGAAGTCACGGAAGTCCCTTGTTTATTTTACGAAGAGAAAATACTGAATTACGGATTTCGCAAGGCAAACAATTGGAGGTGATGTAAGTGGTTTTATCGGGCTCTAACCCGGGCACTTACCCTGCCTACTATGCAAATATTTCATGCATTATTGAGGTTCGAGGTGAGTGGTTGAGTGGTTTTCAAACTATCTCTCCATATAAAAAACGAGATCCATTACATGAAATTCATTAGACGGTATTCTCCCACACGAGGACATATTATTCTAATAGCACTTACCCTCTCACCTTTATCAAGTATAAACTATGAAATAATAGATAATTAACAAAGGTGAGTGGCTGGGGTAAGAGGTGGTGAGTGCCCATCCCCTAAAAGGGGTAGAACAAAGGTAACTTTCGACTCTGATGGAACAGATTATTCAAAAACTTGATCAGATTCTAACCGAACTTCGACGGGCAAGCGACGCCAAATCATCGCTGGCCTCTACCCGGGAGATCATGTCTCTTCATGAAGCGGCGGAGTATCTCCGACAATCGGAATATACTCTGCGGAAGTGGGTACGGCTACAGCAAGTACCATTCTCCAAGATCAACGGGGAGACCAAATTCAAACGTTCCAAGCTGGATAGATGGATTGACCGAAATGAGGTAGGGGTCCGCGAATGACCAAAGAAATGCTTGACAATATTGCCGGAGAACCTTATTTTAAGGATCACTCGTCAAAGGTGGGGTCTGTTGATGATCACCACCATCACCTAAAGAAGCTGGATGCGAGACGGCGGGTTCGGTCCAGCAGGTTCTTTGACATAGGAGGCTAAATGGCAACGCTTGACAAGCGCGGGAGCATTTGGTACGTCAACTACATGGAAGGCGGGAGATTCCGAAGAAAATCGACCGGCACGAGCAGCAAGCAACTCGCCCAGGAGATCATGAAGAAGATTGAAGAGAATGCCCTGCGGGTGAGGCAAGGACTGGAGCCCATTGCGAAAATTCAACAAACCCTGCTGTCCGAGTTCATTGCAATGTATCTGATTGACCGAAAAAAGGTGGGCAAAGCTACTGAGACCATTCGTACCGATGAGTATGCCTTGAAACGGTTGTTGGCTTTCACCGGTGATTGCAGCTTGAACAGCATCGGAAGCGGGGTTGCTCTACGTTACCGTAACTACAAACTGGAGACAGTCATGCCTGCATCAGCCAGCATTGAATTGCGTTCTATCCGAGCAGCATTCAATTGGGCTGTGGAAAAGCCTGGGGTAAAGTATCTTTACTTTAACCCATTCCGGCAAAAAGGAATGATCCCCTCATCTGAGGAGAGGAAAATCCCGTTATTTCTTTCACCCGACGAAAAGACTCGCTTCTTCGAGGCTATTGACAATGACAACCACCTGCGGGTATTCAAGTTTCTACTGCTTACAGGTTGTAGAAGGGGTGAAGCCTTGAATTTGACCTGGGCTAATGTTGACTTTGAACAAATGCAGTTGACTTTCAGGCGAACCAAGACCAAGAAGGATCGCACAATTCCAATTAACCTTGAGCTGATGCAGGTCCTACTCCAATTAGATCGCAGCAGAGAGAAACTCTTTAACTACGATCCGGATTGGATTTCCCGGTTATTCAAGAGGTATCTAAACAGGGCGGGAATCGAAAAAGACCTTCACCTGCATTGTCTTCGGCATACGGCAGCTTCAGATTTGGTGCGTCAGGGTGTCCATCTGACGAAAATCTCGAAGTTCCTCGGTCACTCTTCGGTTAAAGTGACCGAGATTTACACTCACGTTTTACCGGAGGAATTGCGCGAGGTTGCGGATGTGCTTTCCTGTATTGGCTGAGATGGTGTTAGGTTTTTGTAAGGTTTCAGAGCAATAAAGTGCCCCAAAGCGCAACACAGAGCAATGCTGGGTCTTGGGGCAAGTGCTGAATTCTTAACGATTTATTCTGCGGGGCCGACGGGGATCGAACCCGCAACCTCCGACGTGACAGGCCGGCGCTCTAACCGAGTTGAACTACAGCCCCAGAATTAATTTGAATCTTAAATATACATCATTTTTTCCTGCTATACAAGCAGAAAATTAAAAATTCAACTTTGCTGATCTCCGGCGCAGGAGGAATTAACTAAAGGGCGCAATACCGTGCGCCCTATAATCGTTCCAGTCCGACCCAGAGGTCTATTTAAGCAGCACGACTTTCTGGATACCGCTGTAATCACCTGCCTGCAGGCGAACCAGGTAAACTCCGGAAGGAGCGCCTGACGCATTCCAAAGCGCCTCGTAAGTACCGGCATCCCGCCAACCGTTCACCAGCGACGCCACCAACCGACCGGAAATGTCGTACACGTTCAGTTTAACTTGCATTCTTTCGGGCAGCGAGAAACTGAGCATGGTTGCGGGGTTGAAGGGGTTCGGGTAGTTCTGATTGAGTGAGACTTCATCCGGAACCGCCGCAACCGCAACGGTCTGGTATTCGTCGAAGAAGTCGCCGGTTACGAATGATTGATCCACCCAGGGTCCGTTGTTGTTTACGGTAGATTTCGTAATGGTGAAGTAGCTGCTGTCGACGACCGTTCCCGGATAAATCCCGATGTAGGAGATGAAACTGAGGGTTCCCGAGGGAACGCTACCAGCGATGGTCTGCGTCATCACTCGCGAGGGATTGGTGCCTCCAGGAAGCATTCTTGATACTGGTCCGAAGACCAACAGATAATTATTGGCGGCATCACGCACTTTATTCCAAACCTGGAAAGTCGTCTGCGCCCCCAGGTTATGCACATTGATGTTGTACTGGAACGATCCACCGTTGGCGGGGATCTCGATGGGTGGATTGACCGCACTGACGTTGACGTCCAGATTCTGCCCGGGAGATAGATAACTGAACGCCGTGGTAAACTTATAGGCGCGTCCGGTCTGCAGGTGAGCGGCTGCCGGATCGTCGTAAGTATTCCAGTAAACCACTCCGATGCCGTCAGAGTGATCCGGGCGTTCAATGCCGACGCTCGAGTAGGGATTATCGTCACCGGGACCGTAAACTTCGGTGATGTTGTTGTACTGGAAAACAATCTCACCGTCACCTGTTGGTGTTGGAACAAAGGCTTGATCATAGAGGATGATCTCAAACGTTTCGATCGGCTGCGGGGAGCTTAGATATTTGACCCGTGACCACTCGATGATAAAGCGATGGTTGGCAACGTCACGATACGTATAGACACGGCCTTCATCCGAGGACGAGAATTTCAGATCATCCCAGAACGGGGCGATCATCCCGCGAGGTCCGATGGCGCCGGGGATGGGATAGTTGCGGAAATCCGTGTACGACGTGTTTGGATACGTGGAAATCCAGCCGTTACTGCAGACCGTGATCTGAGTGACGTCCTCTCCGTAATAGCGGAACGTGAATCCCAGGTTGACATTAATGGAGGCGTCCTGATTTTCACCACTATCATAGAGCGGCTGCATATTTCCGGATCCACCGTAATCGGGATCGATCTCAACCCAGCTATAGGCGGGTCTCTGCGAGTAGCTGAAATCAGTGTCGTCGAAACAATAGTAACCGTATTCATCGGGTCCCTGGGGATCTGCCTGAGTTTTAGGACCGAGTTGGATGGTTATAGTGTCCGTTTGCGTGGCTCCGGTAGAGCTGCTGAAGACCACCTTTAGGTGTGCTTTTTGTCCGGGTGGGGTATTCGCCGCGGCAGTCAGGTTGAAGGGATTCGATGCACAATTCCCTGTCGCGCCGATGTTGATCGTTCCGAAGGAGGCGATGTTATCGTTGACTGTCACGTAATTGCTTAAAGAGGTGATATTCGCTGTGAGTGAAGCGGCGTTCTTATCTCCGACGTTCTTGACAGACATCGAGAAATTAGCAGTTTCTCCCGGGCCCAGCAAGGTGTCAGCTCCCGAAGCCGTAGCGTTCAAGACTTGTAACTTATAGGAGTACACGGTCAGGTCGATCAGCCCGTTCCAGGTTCCCTGATTGCTGGTCGTCGCCAGATTCAACCTCACCGGGTGATCGGCGGGACAGCCGGGAGCAATCTGCACCACAAAGTCACCGATGCTGTTGCCGGTAACTCCCGGCGCCAGGTTGGGGAAGGTTACGGTGCCGTTGACCAAAGTGGCATAGGGGTCATTAACCGTGGCAACTGCGCTGATGCCCGTGGCTGTGGTGGTGGTCCCATAGTTTTTAAAGACGGAGGGTATTTGTACGGTTTCACCCGGATTGATCCTGCCGTCTCCATCACCACTGCTGCTTCCGGAATTGTCGTCGTCAATCGTACTGCTAACATATCCGACGGTTACACCAGCCTGGATCACGTTCAGGGAATCGACAACCGGCGCGAACGACTGCCTGGTAACAGTCACCCGAACGTTGCCTGCGGTACTGACACTCAGGGGTAGAGTTATCTGTCCGTTGGCATTGGTAAGCCCGACGGATTGCAGTTCTCCGGCTTTATAGAGGCACACGGTCGCATCTGCCAGAGGACCGACGCCCGTTTCATTGACCGTCAACGCCAGAGTATTGACTCCCCAGGTGGCGTTATCAGGGACCGAACAGGTCATGAAGTGGATGGGACCGTTGTAGAGTTCAAGGCCAGGATCGCCCGCCAACGCCGCCCACTGTGAGAAGTCAGTTACAGTCTGCGGGTCATGAGTCTGGTAGGCATTGTACAGTTCCAGTTTACCTCGGTTTAGAGCATTTCCTGCCTGCGTAATCCCTTCGTCATACAATCCAGCAAAAATACCGTAAGCGATGGTGTTATTCTGGCGGGTGTGAGTATTGGTGGTTGCAGTCCCCACTGCGGCGATGGCGCCTTTGGGCAATGTGGTGGTCCCGACTTCCGCGAAATGTTCCATATACGAGTCAGAGCCCGCAAAACCGCCCGTACCGCAAGTGATGGTTACCACGAATGGCATCATGCGCCCATTCGACAGGTTGTCGATACTGGAGACTGAGAAATTCTCCATCAGATAGCAGCCGCGGTAATTATAAGCTGATATACCATTATTAATTGCTGTAGTCGTGGTATTGTAGACCGACCCGGACATAAAATACCAAAACGTATCCACCCGGGTAAACTGGTGTTCGATCATCCTGGATTTGATGTATCGGCTAAGTTGCACGGTGGAGATTCCTGATGAACTGTTGCCGGCAACGACGGCTCCCTGGTGATACCAGTCGGTATTGGCGGTGTAGGGCATCTTCTCATAGAAGAGCACTTTGTTGACCAGCACCTGCGCCTCGCCGGCGTTCGCTGCCGTTAAGCGACCAATGGCGACGTCAGCCAGCACGTCGCTGCCGTCGAGCTGGGAGTACTGATGATCGATCTGGTTGCTGGCGTAGGGCCAACTGCTAACCACCCAGCCGGGCAGGGCATAGTCGCCTTCTACGTCACCGAAGAGCAGAACAAATTCAGGCGGTATTTCGGAACTGTTGTAGAAATTCTGGATGATGTTTTTAATGGTAGTATTGCTGGCTCCGGGGGCAAATGTCTGGATAGCGACTGTATGGCCTTTTTGTCTTTTCCATCCCACCAGCGGCGCGATCAGGTTGTTCATCAAATTAGCATCGTTCTCGCAGACGATCAGATAGGAGCCCATCGGAATTTCTTCGATGTCCAATTCGTCGAAATTGGCGACCAGGCTGCGCATAAGTTTTGCCCAGGATCGAGAGATGGGGCGCATGGGGCGTTGCTGCTGGTTGCGCAAGTCAGTCCCTTCGAAATGAACTGTCAGCTTGTAGCGATGAACCACCTTCAGCTCTTTGGACGTAGGATTATAGGTCACCGGATTGGTCTTTATGGAAACCAGACGCAGCCCACGCATCAAAGCGGGTTCGCTGACTGCGACACGTGAATCGGGATAGAATTGATCCTGCGAGTAGGCTGTAAAATCGAACTTGACAGGCTGCGGATTATTGTTCAGATCTTCGGGATTCAAACCCTGATCCGGCATGAGGTCGATATCGGGGATGATCATCGTTTCCAATGGCTCGAAATCAACGCGGACGCCGCTCTGCGGAGGAATAGCCACCATTCTGCTGAAGCTGGGGACTTCCGGCTGCCCGGGTTCATTGCTGAAGCTCCCTGTTGGTATTTCGATGCGATCCCAACGACGCCCATCCAGTATACCGGAAGAGACATCCAAACCGGGGATCCTGATTTCGAGTTGGACTTCAGTTGCGGACTGCCGTAAAACCTGAACCTGAGGTTGATCGTTGGACATATCCGCTCGGAGCGGGATAAAATCAGCAGATGCAGCGCTGATCCCCATCAGGAAAACAGCAATCACACAGAGAATTCGCCAAGTCTTCATTTGAGCCTCGTCGTTCGAGTGAGTATTAGAGTTAAAAAGCCGCGAAGGTCGCTCCCGCGGCGATATCCCGGTTAAGGGTAGTCATGCCCATTGTCGCCTGCTAATTTGTCAGATCGAGAATGGGTAATTTTAAAGTCAAATCAAAGTCACGCGTTAAATGAATTCAGAATTTGAGCGCGCAATAATTATACCATCTGAATATGGATTCATTGTTAGCTTAAAGCTTTATAGCCAAGTCTACTTCATATTGAAGTATCCAGATGAATTACGCAGAATTTGCGCAAAAAATTGCGCTTCCTTTCAGTTAAGCCGTAAACATGGGAGAAAGCTGCTCCACACATAAAAATGAGAGTGTTAAAAAATGCAAAATCGACTTCTACAGCAATGACGCGTAAAAGTATTCTTCAACGCTCTCTATCAAGATAAGAAATTCCTTATTAACCCGACCACTTTATGGTAGACAGTGTTCGCCTGCATTCCGAATTGTTCGGATGAAGCTGTCCGATTCCCGACGCGCTTCGCTTGCGGGAATGACAGCTTATAGTTTGTCCAGTGTTTTCCGGTCGGATTAATAAGGAATTGCAAGAGATAATTTTCTCCATCGGCAATTTTTTAAATGTTGCTTCCACGGTTGAGGATACGGTTGAAGTTTAATATCTGTGAGTAACTCCTGTTTAGAATTTTATCGAGCGATAAATCTCGAGTAACCGCTCAGCTTCTTGATCCCACGAATACTTTTCCCTCACAAACCGATACCCGAGTTGACTCATGGTTGTTAATTTTGCAGGATGCTCCACTAATCCGATGATCGCTTCAGCCATTGCCTGCGGATCTGTTGGATCGCCTGCGATCCCGCAGGCATTTTCGGTCAGGAATTGCTGCCACAGCGGGAAGTTGGAAGCCAAGCAGGGCAGCCCGTAGGTCATATAATCGAAGAACTTGGTGGCGATGGATTCGAGATAATTCGGATTCGGCTGCAGCGGAATCAATCCCAGATGCGCCTGATTGATTATTTCTGAAAGACCGAAAAGGTCTTGAAAGGGATGCAGCTTGATTGCGCCCTTGGAACGAGCTGCGGCGTCAAGCAGCTCCTGCTCCAATTCAGCAGGGAAGACGTCTCCGACCAGATCCAGAGTCGTATTGGGATACTTTTTCTGCAGAGCTTCCCAGAGCTGCAGCATGACCATTGCTCCCCGCTGAGCCGTAATCGTCCCTACGTACAGCAGACGCAGAGATTTATATGGGTCGAACCCGGTATAACGATCAACCAGAGGAATTTCGGGTTTGGGCAGCAGAGTATAATTTCTGATGAGGTGAACGTTGGGTTTCGGTGGGAAGAGAGGGAGATAGCTCTCTTCTGCCAGGATTACATGATCATATAGATGCGGGGTTGATCTCAACAGAGCTGAGAACAGGGCAGCGACCGGTTTCCTGAGTGCTTTGGGGATCCAGTGTCTGGTGGAGATTCCCGCGAAGGGGTGTTCGTGAATGTCGCAAATCAGTCTCGCATTCCCTAAAAACGCCAATGGTATCAACAGTAGCGCGAGTTCCGGATCGTGAAAGTGAATGACGTCCGGTCTGGTTCGGATGATTTTCCAATATGCCTTCAGCCACAATTTCGGACGGTCGCATCTGGTGCGCCAATTCCCCAAGGGCTGCAACTGAACTCCGTGAAGTTCGTGAAAAATTACGTCACCCGTGGCTGCGTGAATAATCTCATGTTCAGCCGCCAGCGTACAGGCTTCCTTATGCAGGATACGAGGATCGTTCCAGCGATGCACCGTCGAGAGGATCAGCACCTTCATAGAGCCAGCCTGGTCTGGGAATTAGAACGACTGCGGGAAATTTCAAATTCCTCTGAATTGATCTGGATAAATCGGGTGAGTTCCCCTGGCTTCCACCCCTTCGGAGAAACCCGCATGGCGCCTCGTGCATAAAGATCGGAAATAATCTCGGGGTTGCCGTTCGAGTTCTCCATAATAAAAACCGGAATTCTCATCCGCAGAGTTGCTCGACCTGTGCCAAGCGTGCCGCTCTTGGGTCCGGGATCGACTAAGATCACGGCGCGCGACAAAGCTGCCAGCAATCGATTACGCTGCATGGCGCATCCCGGTGTCCAGGTTCGCTCCGGGGGAAATTCAGAAATCAACAGAGACTTGCTTCCTTCCAGATAGCGGCTGAATTCGACGCGATAGTTCGGTTTGAGGAGACCAGTAGGTAAAACAACGATGGTCCCTGGTCCTTGCCGCAGAGCTGCCAGATGAGCTACTTCGTCCACACCTCGAGCTCCTCCCGAAACGATCACCCAGCCGTCAGCGGAAGCCGTGGTGCAGATTTCGGTCAGATCCGAAAGACTGCCATCGCCGGCAGCGCGCGCGCCGCTGATCCCCAGCCCCGGTTTTAGCAACAATTCCGGGTTGCCGCGCACAAAGAGCATCATGGGCGCGGATCTGCCCATGTAACTCCAGATACGATGCGGGAATTGAAGGTCGGTATGGAGTAAAATCTCAATCCCCAACTTGCGGCATTCGATCAGGTCTTCTTCAGCGTCGGTGATCGGGTTGCGCAGGGCGGCTACCTGTTCGGGGAGCAGCTTTATTTCGGATAACAGCGTCTGCTCGTCCAACTTGAAGACGTCTTCAGGGGGAATCCCTTTATCCGCCAGGGTCTTCAGGAGGCTGCGCAGCGCAGCAGAACCGATACCGGGTAGACGTAGAAGGGAGAGATAGAGAGCTGCTTCGGTCATAGGCAAAATTTTAAAGTTTTAGTGGCAACTAAACCGTAAAGATTTCTCGCACCGGCCTGATAAAGTGACTTTGCCGTATCCTGCAATGTCAGTCCGCTGTCGAGAATATCATCAAGTATAATTAACCGTTTGTCTTGCACAAAAGATTCATTCACACTGACTGAATCTGAGATATTATCCAGCTTCTCAACTTTGGTATGACAGTACTTCATCTGTGCAGTCAGGCGTTTTTTAATGAGCGCCTGATCGAAATAAGGGATACCGCACTCCGTTTCTATCGTCATTGCAAGCACTGCAGGCAGATCAAATGCTTTATCAGGATTGGAGGGTAACACCGTCACGATACCGTCACAGCTTCCATAAAGTGGATGATTTTGGATGAATCGAACCATTTGATCGCTAATTAATTCGGCAATCTGCAGGTCGCCCCGGTTGCCTGAGCTTAGTTCATATGACTTAGCCCAATTGACCCATTGGCCGAGAGCAGTATGATAAGGTTTACCGGTGGCGCTGTTCCTACTTGAATGCCAATCGAGCGCAAAGCATGCGTCAAGTGTAGTCTCCATCCAATAGGTGCGGTTGTATACGAAAAAGAGTGATTTGATGTCCTTCACCAGCCCATCGTCAATTCCTTTGATCTGAATACACCAAGTAAACCTTGAGCTTAATGGACAGTCGAAATACTCGATTTCGAGTTGTGGAAAGACGAGTTGGAAATCTTGAACGAATTGTTTTGGACCATTCACCCAAATGGTGATGTTTTCGATTGCTTCGGATGAGTCGCTTCCTTGAGACGATTCAACAACGATTTGAATTTTTTTTATCTTTAAAACCTGCATGAAACCACAGACCCTGATTATAAACTCAGTCATCCATTAATGTAAAGAATTTCCTATGAGAAAGCAACGGTTTATTCAGTTGCCGTCTTTGACCATTTCACTTTCAGGATACATCTTCTGGGTGATCATGGAGAGAGTTTTTCCATGTGAATAATGTAGCAAAACGCTTGCATCAAGGTCTCTTTTTTAATACCATGTATGAGGGATCGAAACTAAGGATATCAACATGAGTGAACTACTGCTCGCCGATCGCGTCAAGGATTTGAAACAATCCGGAATACGCAAAATCTTCGATATGGTGCCCAAAGCGAAGAATCCGATCAACCTCACGCTGGGCGAACCGGATTTCGATGTTCCGGTAGCCATCAAGGAAGCCGCCAAAGAAGCCATCGATCGGGGATTTAATAAGTACACTCCGACACAGGGTATACCTCAATTAAGAACTGCTGTCGCCGACTACCTGCTGAGTAGAAACATCAAACAGGACGAGGTGATGATCACGGCAGGAGTATCCGGTGGCCTGGTTCTCTCAACTTTGGCGCTGGTCAATCCGGGTGATGAGGTATTGATTCCGGATCCTTACTTTGTCATGTACAAACAGATGGTAAAAATCGCCGGCGGCGTCCCGGTATTTCTGGACACGTATCCGAATTTCCGACTGACACCGGAGATCCTGGAACGCGCCATCACGCCACGCACCAAGTTGTTGCTCTTAAATAGCCCGAACAACCCCAGCGGTACAGTACTCACAGCCAAAGAAATAAATGCTTTAGTCGAGGTTATCAAAGCGAAAAATCTTTTTGTGATCGCAGATGACATCTACGACCGTTTTGTGTACGATTCCGATCATTGTGAATCTATCGCCGCTCGAGATATAGACGTCCTGCTTTTGGGAGGATTTTCCAAAACCTACGCGATGACCGGCTGGCGGTTGGGTTATGCGGCTGGACCAAGCTGGTTAATACAGCGAATGTGCACCTTGCAGCAGTACAGCTTTACCAGCGCAAACTCGAGTGCTCAGTACGCCTGCCTCAAGGCGTTTTCATGCGATATTTCGTCCCATATCGCCAATTTGGAAACACGCCGCGATTTTATCTATAACGCTCTGCGAGAACTTGGATTCAATCCGACTCGACCCGAAGGAGCTTTTTACATTTTTACACCAGTCCCCTCCGGGTATACCTCACAAACGTTTATCGAAGCGTGCATCGAGAAGGAACTTTTCATGATCCCCGGAGACGCCTTCTCGGAACACAACACCCATTTCCGCATCTCCTTTGCAGCTTCCTGGGATCATCTGAAACGCGGCGTAGAGGTGCTAAGAACAATGGTAAAGTGATTGTAATTACCGTTGGCAACCGGGATCATAGACCATTTGACTGCCAAGCGCCGGGCATGGCACTGAGTCGTTGATTTCCTGGATTCGGCGCATTTAGCAATTTTGTCACTTCCCGTACTACCAGCAGATGCTTTATAGTAATCATAATGTGACGCGCTCCCTCCCTATTACTTTCCAACCGCAAACCGCCGGATAAGACTGAATTCTCCACAGCCAAAAAGAAACGTTCAAACTGAACCGCACTATAAGGGCACGATATTTGTCAATTCATTAAAACCTTCTGATTCGATGAAAAGAGTTGCAAGTTGCATTTCAGCCATGCAAAGAATGCAATAATGTCAATTTACGAAAATCGGAATCGTGGAGAAGAAACTCCACGCGATAGAAGTTATCACCCCTGAGGGGTTAAGGAATCTCAAATCTACTCCACGAAATGCTTGCATTCTTAAAGAAAATTTCGTATATTACAGAGTTCAGGAACTAATAGGAAGATTTTGTAAATCGGGGAATTCCTCGAGCACTGCTGACACATGACAAATTCAACCAAAGAAGAGATCGCTAAACTGACGGCGACAGTCGCTTGCGCCGGCTGAGCTTCCAAGCTAGGCCTGGCGGAGCTGGGCGAAGTACTCAAAGGACTGTCACCTATGACAGATCCACGCTTGCTGGTCGGCACCAATACCGCCGATGATGCGGGCGTTTACAAGCTAACGGATGATCTGGCGCTGATCCAGACGGTGGACTTTTTTACGCCCGTTGTGGACGATCCATACACCTTCGGCCAGATTGCGGCGGCGAACTCGCTTTCTGACGTTTATGCCATGGGCGGTACGCCCATTACAGTGCTGAACATCGTCGGTTGGCCCAAAGGAACCTGGCCCCTTTCGGTACTCACTGAAATTTTACGCGGTGGACAGGACAAGGTTCTAGAAGCCGGCGCAGTGGTGGCAGGGGGGCACACCTGCATTGATCGCGAACTAAAGTACGGGTTATCGGTTACCGGCGTTATCCACCCGGACAAGATTTTAGCGAACTCCACCGCGAAACCGGGGGATCGCCTGATCCTGACCAAACCTCTGGGGATGGGCGTCATCAGTACTGCGATTAAACAGGGAAAATGTCCGGAAGATCTGGCAGCCAAGGTCAGCAGAATTATGGCAACGCTGAACAAGCGCGCCGCTGAGGTCATGAAGTCCTACCGAGTGCATTCCTGCACTGACGTTACCGGTTTTGGATTGATGGGGCATCTTCATGAGATGATGCTGGCTTCAGGGACGAATGCCCGGCTATATTTCTCGCAGATCCCCATACTGAAAGAAGCGTATCAATTTACCGGACCCGAGACCGTACCGGGCGGCAGTAAAGGAAATCTCAGTTTCCTCAAACCACAGGTTGAACTCAGTCAAAAGATAACCGAAGATCAGAGCATTCTGATCCACGACGCTCAGACTTCGGGCGGTTTGATTATTTCTACGCACCCCGCAGATACCGCTGATCTGTTAGCAGATTTGCACGGAGCCGGTGTTACCGATGCACGGTTGATCGGGGAAGTGCATGAAGGAAATCCGGGTAAAATTTTCGTGGAAGCCTGAGCAGGCTTCCGAATCTGGGAGCGAATGGTGACTGGCGTTGCTCACGGGCTTCAAACCCGCTGGCGGGCTCTAATAAAGTCCGCGGTGAGTTCGATCCTCACACGCTCCCGCAAATAGGTTGACTCGCACGCGCCAAATGGCTTGACCGGGCTGGATCCCCACCCCGCCGGTATGGAGGAACTGTGAGCCGGAATGTAGCATACCTCATTATCCTCGTTCTGTTCTGCGTTCCCGCCTATGCGCAGATCCCCAATTTTGACTATCCCTGCCTCATTCCCACACCGGGAGCATACGTCGTCACCGGCAATGTGTTCTCGATCCCCTGCACGGGAGATTGGGATGACGACGGCGATCTTGACCTTCTGGTCGGTGTCATGTACGACGGCTACGTCATGTTCTACGAAAACGTCTCACCTCCGGGACAACTGCCCGAATTTTCAACTGGGATTCCACTTGAAGCCGACGGGGAAATCCTTTCGGTCAGCTATGCCTGATGTCAGGGAGCAGCTCCACAGATTGTGGACTGGAACGAAGATGGACTCAAGGACTTGATTGTAGGAATGTTCAATGGGCGCGTGGGTTGGTACAGAAATATCGGATCGATTGGCAATCCCCAGTTAACTTTTGCCGGGTATTTGCAGGTAAACGGTCATACCATCATCATGGATTACGATTCGGTTCCCTTCGTACATGACTGGAACGGGGATGGCTGCAAGGATCTGCTGGTGGGTGATATGACCGGTCGGGTGTCGCTGTTTATCAATGAAGGCAGCAACGCATTGCCCATTTTCAATCAAACACAGATCGTAACACTGGCTTCAGGAGATACACTGCATGTAATTTCACGTTCGGCTCCCTGCATGGCGGATTTGGATGGCGATGGACTCGAAGATTTGATTATGGGTCAGATCAATGGTCATGCCAGTTTTTTCCGTACCATAGCTGAAAATCCCTCACCACAATTGGCAGACCCGGCAATTCTTCAGATTGGCGGATCCACTACCTTGACGCCCGGCCCTTTCAGCCGTTTTACGACCTGGGACTGGGACTGTGATGGCCGCTTGGATCTACTGGGTGGCGCTGAAGACGGCAGCGTAACCCTCTTTCGACAGATCAATCCCGGTGCCGTTCAACCGATCCCCTATATGGAGATTAATTTTCAGGGTCCTGAGACCGTTCCGGATTCCGGCGCAGTCCTGAATTTCACCTGCTACCTGGAAAATCCCATCCAGGAACCGCTGCAATTTGACATCTGGGTAGACCTTTTTGGCCCCGACAACCGCAACTGGTTGTCCCTGCGTTCCGGTCAGGTTACTTTAGATGCCGGTAACTATCGGGTCTTCGAGAGTCAATTCCCTGTTTCAGCCTCTGCGCCGTACGGATATTACCAATACAAGATCTATGTCGGAGATCGGCAACGCCTGCAGGTTCGCAATTCATCATCGTTCGAATTTTCCAAAGTTCTTTGCGGAAGAAGTGGAGATAATTGCTCACCACAGAACCTGGAAGTCAAAGGTTATGACTCGAATTTAAGTATCTCCCCGAATCCGACCAACCCGAACATGAACTTGAATTATAGCCTGCCTGAGGCCGAGTTGGTTCGCTTGACCATCTTTAATATCAAGGGTGAGCAGATTTCAGAACTGGCGAACGGTTATCAGGAGGCTGGAAATTATCATTTGACCTGGGAGGCTCGGAGTGTTCCTTCGGGTGTTTATTTTGTTGAACTTAGGCATGGTTCGCAAAGAAGCACCTGTAAAATAATCCTTACGAAATAAACGGAAGACCAATCAACACTTTACAACATAGCGAGAAGACAGAATCATGCGAAAAACACCTTGGATTGCAACAGTGCTTTTACTCGCTGTAACAGCGTGGGCTCAAGCGCCCAACTTTGATTACCCCTATCTCATGCGAAACGCCTCGGGGTTCATCGTCAATGGTAACGCCTACGATTGCCCATGCTTCGGTGATTGGGACGACGACGGCAGTATAGACATGATGGTCGGGGTTTTCTACGACGGAAACATTCACTATTATCACAACAGCGCTCCGGCAGGCAGCGAACCGGTATTTGAGAACTTCGTCCTGGTCTATTCAGATGGTTCTCCCATTTCGGTTTCGTATGGTTGATGCATCGGCGCAACACCACGGATCGTGGATTGGAACGAAGACGGGCTGAAGGACTTGCTGGTTGGTGAAAGCAATGGTCATGTTAGTTACTTTCAAAATGTCGGATCAGTGGGAAATCCGGTGCTGCACTACGTCGGATTGCTTCAAGTTAACGGCGTTACGCTTTACGTCGGTAGCTACTCGCAACCTTTCGTCAACGATTGGAACGAGGACGGGAGAAAAGATCTGATCGTGGGCGCAGTCGACGGCAGAGCCTGGTTGTACATCAATGAAGGCACCAACGCCAACCCCGTATTCATGACGACGAGTTACATTATGCTGGCGACCGGGGCACAGTTGGACGTGGGTGAGCGCAGCGGCGCCATCGTGGTCGATCTGGATGGCGATGGAGTCAAGGACGTGGTCAGCGGTGAAATAAATGGCAAAATAAAATTCTTTAAGAACAATGGTACCAATGCGAACCCACGATTAGCTGCGGGGATTTTCCTGATGACAGGAACGATGCAGGCAGCGACGCCGGGCACCAGCCGCCTCGATGTGGTGCGTTGGGATAACAACTTAACCTACGATCTGGTCGTTGGATCCTACGATTGCAGACTGCGGCTATTCAAACAAGCTGCGACGAATTTACCGACTCCAACAATAACCCTAACGCTCACCAGCAGCTATATTATTCCGGTTTCCGGAGGAACCATCAGCTATACTATCGCGCTGAACAACCCGAATACTTCGGCAGTTCAATTCGATCTCTGGACTGATATGCAACTCCCCCACGACATCTTCAGTCCGCCGATGATTCAGCGGACTAACCTGCAGTTGGCTCCGAGCGGTAACGCTTCTAGAAACCTGAATATCAATGTCCCCGGTTCTTGGGAGATGGGCGCTTACTACTACTATGGGTACGTCGGTAATCTGAGTACCTTTCAGTTATACAATTCCAGCAACTTCTACTTTGTAAAATACCCCATCGGCGACGGTGTCTGGGTGAGTGAATGGAGTTACGACGGCTGGACAGAAGAACCAGCTATGGAAACCCTCGCTCCTCTTCCGCAAGCGGTAGGATTAGCCGCAGCTCCAAATCCGTTTAATCCGACTACAATCATCAGCTATGATCTACCCGAAGCCGGTTCCGTTTATCTATCGATCTTCAATACGTCCGGCCAGAAGGTAGCGGAATTGGTGAATGGATATCGGACGACGGGTAATCATCAAGTCACCTGGGAGGCTCGGAGTGTTCCTTCGGGCGTCTATTTTGTTGAGCTTAGGCATGGTTCGCAAAGAAGCACCTGTAAAATAATCCTTACGAAATAAACGGAAGACCAAGCAACACTTTACAACATAACGTGGAGACAGAATCATGCGTAAAACGATCTGGATTGCAGCGATACTCTTGCTCGCTGCAACGGCATGGGCGCAAGCGCCCAACTTCGATTACCCCTATTTCGTGAGAAATACTGCGGGGTACATCGTCAATGGCAACGTCTACGATTGCCCCTGCTTCGGCGATTGGGACGATGACGGCAGCATGGACATGATGGTCGGGGTCTTCTTCAACGGAAACATCCAGTACTATCACAACACCGCCCCGGCAGGCAGTGAGCCCGTCTTTGAGAACTCTGTCCTGGTCTATGCAGATGGTTCGCCCATTTCAGTATCCTATGGCTGATGCATCGGCGCAACACCACGGATCGTGGATTGGAACGAAGACGGACTGAAGGACTTGCTGGTTGGTGAAAACAATGGTCAGGTAAGGTACTTTCAAAATGTCGGATCGGTGGGAAATCCGGTGCTGCATTACGTCGGGTTGATTCAGGTTAGCGGTGTAACGCTTGACGTCGGCGACTACTCGCAACCTTTCGTCAACGATTGGAATGAGGACGCTAAGAAGGATCTGATCGTCGGCGCCAGCGACGGCAGAGCCTGGCTTTATATCAACGAAGGCACTAACGCCAGCCCGGTATTCAGGACGATTAGTTACATCATGCTGGCGTCCGGGGCGCAGTTGGACGTGGGCGATCGCTGCGGAGCCATCGTAGTCGATCTGGATGGCGATGGAGTCAAAGACGTGGTCAGCGGAGAAATAAATGGAAAAATAAAATTCTTCAAGAACAACGGCACCAACGCCAATCCGCAATTAGCCGCGAGTGTGTTCCTGATGACAGGAACAGTGCAGGCATCTACGCCCGGCACCAGCCGCCTCGATGTGGTACGCTGGGATAACAACCTCACCTACGATCTGGTGGTCGGATCCTACGATTCCAGGCTGCGGCTTTTCAAGCAGGCGGCGACCAATGCCCCGGCGCCGACCATCACGCTGACCCGCACCAGCGGTTATATCGTTCCGGGTTCCGGTGGAACTATCAGCTACACCATAGCTATAAACAATCCCAATCCCTCTACAGTCACCTTTGATCTCTGGACAGATCTGCAACTCCCCAACTACGGCTACAATCCTCCGATGATCCAGCGGACCGGTGTGCAGTTGACTACGGGCGCAAGCGCTTCCCGAAATCTCAACATCAATGTCCCAGGTTCCTGGGCAGCAGGGATGTACTACTACTACGGTTACGTTGGAAGCCTGAGCACCTTCCAGCTCTACAATTCCAGTAACTTCTACTTCTATAAGAACACCACGGGCGACGGCGCCTGGGTGGGTGAATGGAGTTTCGACGGTTGGACCGAAGAACCAGCCATGGAGACACTTGTGCCACTCCCGCTGGATGCTCGTTTAGCCGCGGCTCCAAACCCGTTCAATCCGACCACAAACCTCAGCTACGATCTGCCCGATGCCGGAACCGTCTATCTGGCTATCTTCAATACTTCCGGCCAGAAGGTAGTGGAATTGGCTAATGGATATCGGACGGCAGGGAATTATCAGGTCACCTGGGATGCCGGATCGCTTCCTTCGGGCGTTTATTTCGCCAGACTGAATACCGGAACACAACAAGTCGTGCAGAAATTGCTGCTGACCAAGTGATCTGCTCGAAATAGAGAAGGGCGGCAGCAACAGCCGCCCTTCTTTTATCGTACCATGAAATGTATCAGGCGCTTTACCTGAATTTCTCATATTTAGAGGTAGTGGATGGCTGGTTTGGTGGGATTGTTCTCGAAGAAGGAAAACCGAGTTGATCCCAGACTATTCAAACAAGTATGCGATGAGGTTGTCTTCCGTGAAGGGTGGAGACTGGAAGAATCTGCCTCTGCGGATGGTAGCTTGGCCTCGGCTCTAATTTCCAAGGGAATATTACAGAGGAGTATCCAACCAGCTATGACCGATAAAGGGAAAACCCAGCTCTTTATCGACGGTGAAGTGTTCAATGAAGATCTTAAGACTCAGGACCAACCTCAAGCGATCCTGGATGCTTTTAAGCGAGAAGGCGGGGATCTATTCGGGCGATTAAATGGCACCTTCGTCATTTGCATCGTCGAATCTGAACACTCGAGAATTCAACTGATCAGCGACCGCTTTGCCACCGTTCCCCTCTATTATACCGAAACGCCGGATTATTTCGCCTTCTGCTCTGAACTTAAGCCGCTTTTAAAATTACCCGGGTTTAATCGCACCATCAACCCTTTAGGAGTTGAAAACTTTATATCGTCCGGTTTTTTTATCGGCGATACGACCATGTTCACTAGTGTAAAAACGATAAAAGTAGGTGAATGGATCACCATTACTGCACAAGGTTTTGAGAACCGCAATTATTGGAATTTCTCCTTTGCTGAACAACGAGATTCCAGGGATCAGGCTGAGATTGAAATAGAGCTGGCTGATAGAACGGCTAAAGCAGTTCGAAGACAACTCAGCGATGACCATAGCATTGCCATCACAACCAGTGGTGGATATGACTCGCGCTGCATTTTATACCATCTTCGGCAGCAGAAGCCCAATCATCTAATCCAAACGGTAACCTGGGGCACTGACGAAAGTATCCCCTACAGCGACGCTCAAATTGCCCGACAACTTTCAGAGGCTCTGAATACCCAACACACCTTCTATCCGCTCCTCGCCGAAGCTCTGCCCGCCAACTTCTACGACTACGTGCGCTATAGCGAGGGTCGCACGGATGCCGTCGGCAATTACCCGGAGGGCTTAAAAGTATTCCAACGGATCAGAGAAGAATTGGGAATCGATATTCTGGTCAGAGGAAATGAGCCTTTCGGCGCCCGGAGTGAGGTATTCGGTAAGAAAGATGCTCTGCACGTAGCGTTCATGGATGACTTTACGTCGTACCCTCACAGTTTTCAATACATCAAACCCAAAGTGTATCGTTCCCTGCTGGGCGTTGCAAAAGGTCAGATTCACCGATTGCACGAATTCTGCGCTTATGAACACCCTGTGGATTGTAAGGATTGTCTGTTCTTCAGGATTCGCCCCCCGGGTTATTGGGGTCCGCTCTCCCAGTTAAAGAAGCACCATATCGAAGAGCGTAATCCCCTGCTCGATAATGAAGTCGTGGACCTGGTGAGGCACCTTCATCCTCATCAACGCGTTTGGAAGAACCTGTTCACCTCAAGTGTAGCGAACAGAATTGCAGGAGCCAACCAGGTGCCATTCGCTAAAGTGGTCAGCCTGATTGATTGGGACAGGCAAATAACGATCGATCCGATCCTACAGGCATTCATTCGGAAGATTTTATTGGAACAGAAGAATGGATTTGACGATATTATAGACAAAGGGCATTTAGAGAGTTTTCTGAAGAAGTCATTCACGGCAAAAACCATAAACCGCCACTCGCTCTACCATCGCGCCAGGCGTAAACTGCGAAACCGACTCAACGTTTGGGATCTGGAGCCGAGTCTGGAAATTTTCCGCCTGATGATATTGAAGGCGTGGATCGATTTGTATTGCGATGGTGAATTCCAAATCGATTTACGATAAAACTCACGACCTAACAGGGAACAAAGACATGCCAGGTATTTCCGGATTGGTGCATCTTAAGGGTGAAAAGTTGGATGAGCTTATTGCCTCCACTTTTCTGGCGCCAAATACGGCTGTGGGCGATAGTCCTGGAACAATCTATTCCTATAGGGGCGGATCAGTTTGCATCGCCACTTATCCTGGACGATTTGATTTAGTTTCTCCAAGGATGGCGCAGTCTGAAGACCGTACCGAACACCTACACCTCTGGGGTGAAA
This sequence comes from bacterium, assembly GCA_026394195.1. Classification (GTDB taxonomy): domain Bacteria; phylum Electryoneota; class B3-LCP; order B3-LCP; family B3-LCP; genus JAPKYS01. Next base: position 28,292 of record JAPKYS010000030.1, read on the forward strand.
TTTATAATGCGAATTTAAATAGTCGGCAACCGGCAGACGAGATTTTATCCAGGTATTGCCGAGAGTCAAACCGTCCATTAGCTGACCTCAATGGTTCTTTTATTTTCGTACACCTCAATGATCCCCAGAGGCGACTGCAGATCGTATGCGACAGATCAGCCTCTTTGCCGCTGTATTATTATCGAATCGGTGATCTTTTTGCTTTCGGATCCGATCTCAAGGCTTTCCTCACTCTTCCGAATTTCAAGCCGGTATTCGATGTTGAAACGGTCAGCGACTTCCTGGCGTGCGGTTTTGTCCTGGGCCAAAAGACCCCTTTGAAGGATGTCCGGGTCCTGGGTCCGGCAGAGATGCTGACTCTTAAAACAGATCAAATTTCACTTAACAGATATTGGCAGTTTTCCTTTGCTGAAACCAGGGATAACCGGTGTGAAACCGAAATTGTTGCTCACCTTTCGCATCTTATCACTCAAGCTATCGATAGACGCAGCAGCGACGACATTCCTTACGGCGTACTGCTCAGCGGGGGATACGATTCCCGAGCCATACTCGGATGCGCAAAACGCCTGCATCCTGAGCAACAACTGCTGACGATCACCTGGGGAGAAACTGATAAAATTCCTTCCAGCGACGCGTATATTGCCCAAAAATTGGCAGATTGGGCTCAATCGCAGCATACTTTTTATACCATCGAAGCCAATCAATTGCCCGACAATTTCCGCTCGATCGTCGCCTTAAACGAGGGTCGGACCGATGCGGTCGGTAATTACACGGACGGATTGAACACCTTCATCCGTATCCGTGATGAGCTGGGAGCGAAGTATATCCTGCGCGGTGATGAGTGTTTTGGCTGGAGAGCGAATGTGAATACCGAAGATGAAGCGCTGCATTCGCTATCGGTGCATCACCTGGAAAGATTGAGGCAAAACTACAGGTATCTCAGATCAGAACAGCGCAGCCGGCTTAACGAAGCCAATCAACTCCAGATGATGGCGCTACTCAGTCAATGCCCGCATGAGTATCTTCACGACAGGAAAGACTATTTCTACTTCAATTGGCGAATTTTCGGTTATCTGAATCCGCTTTCACAGCTCAAGCAGCGAGCGCTCTGGATTCGCAATCCTTTCCTCGATAATGATCTGCTGGATTTGATCCTCAGGGTGCCGAGTCACTTTCGGCTGGGGAAGGCGTTATTCAAGACCGCAGTAAAAGAGATGTTCCCGGAATTCCAGAAATTCGAAATTGCCCGGTACAATAATCTGGTCGATTGGGATGAGCGCATGACCCAAAGACCAATTCTGCAGCAATTTGTGCGTTCGATTCTAATTGAAAACCGCAATGGGTTCGACGAGTTAGTTGATAGACCCGCCTTGGTTCGACATCTTGATGCTCTTTTTAGTGCAGGATTGGATCAAAAAGTTATTCACAGACGACAAAACAGCCTATTTAGGAGGTTGAAAAATCGCTGGAATCGTCAGCTGGGGCGCTACCAATTATCCCCCAGCACAGAGCTTTTCCGATTAATGATAATCAAATGCTGGGCGGATGAGTTTGCCGGTTGTGACTTCAGGATGGAATGATCTTCAATTGAGTTGGGGGGCGCTACCAATTATCCCCCAGCACAGAGCTTTTCCGATTAATGATAATCAAATGCTGGGCGGATGAGTTTGCCGGTTGTGACTTCAGGATGGAATGATCTTCAATTGAGTTGGTTAACGTAAAAGTCCGGCTGATGCCGGACTTTTACGTTACTGACATGGAATGAGTTTTAGAGTATCCAGTTGACTCCCAGCGATAATGTTTCTTTGAACCTCCCGGCCTGACTTATCTCCTTATCATACAGTAACTGCCAGGCAAGACTCACCTGTACGATCTGTGTGACTTTCGCGGTCAGGATGTTATCCCAGTTGGCGTCGATGGTCTTCCAGTAATTTTCATTGGGAAGACCTTTCAATTGATCTGCGTTCGAGTAGAAAAGCGCCTTGAACAGGGTGAGTTTGGTCGTGTAGGTGAGATTCTTGGAAAGCTGGGCGTTCCAATCGGTCACCCACTCCAAACCGCCGTCGCTGGTACTTTTAATTTCGGTAGTCTCGTTGGTTGTGTCGACGATGACCTTGGTTATATATTGTCTGAGACCAAAACCTAACCGTGTGGTTGCTTTCCCATCTTTATTTTCGAAAAGCGTGCGGGAGAGACCGGCGCTCTCGGTCAGATTGATAGGATTGAGGTAGCGTTTTACGGCGGGATAAGAGGCATCGTAGAATTGCGACTCAAAGACTCCGGCTACGTAAGGATCGACCCAAGTATGCAAGGTTAGCTTTACGATGGCATCATAGCGGATCTGATCGGTCGATTTTACAGGGGAGGCCCAATTTTTACTGACCTTATCCTGGCTGTGGGTTTGACCGAAGGCGAGTTTTAGTTCATTTTCCCAACGGAACTTTGGCGATAACTGCTTTTGGGCAGTGCCGTGGACGTTTGCCGCCCAGACTAACGATCCTACTTCACCTCCAACCCAATTGTCAGTATACGATGATTGGGTGGTACCAAGTCCAGCCTCTAATGTCGTCTTCCAGGCATAGAGGCTATCCGGTTCAGCCGCATAAAGCAGTTGCACCGTGCTCAGGAGGACCAAGACCAAACCCATTTTTATTAATTTCATGCTCTGATTCCTTTCTCTCGATTTATTAATTGCTTTAATCGATTTGCAGGCTTGCACCGAGCGTCTCTATGCTGCCTTTAGTTCGGAGGTGCAATACGGACACCGCGTCGCTTTCAACGGCACATTTGACAGGCAATACGGGCAATCCCGGGTTGTGGGAGCAGCTGGAGCAACTTCTTCTTTTCGCTTCAATTTATTCAAGCTGCGGATCATAACGAATACTGCGAAGGCGACGATGATAAAGCTGATGATGGCATTGGCGAAGATGCCATAATTGACGGTAACGGCTCCTGCAGCCTTGGCAGCAGCCAGGGAACCGTATGGTCC
>JAPKYS010000035.1 GCA_026394195.1 bacterium
TGCCCAGTGAACGCTCTTCGGGAATGGATCGACCTCCAGATGCGACGCCAGAATGGGAGCGAATTTAGGGATCAATTCCCGATTATGGAATAGAACTTCAGCGACAGCTTCCGGAGCTCCCCAGATGAGATTGCCGGATTCGTCGTTCATCCCCCAGAACAGCCGCCGGATCAATTCCTTTACTTGTCGTGGCGATATGACCATCGATAGCTTCCCCAACCCCTGCGCCGCCCGCCAGCGCAGCAGAATGTCTTCGCTGACCAGAAACGTCTGCAGCGAGCGGATGGCGGATCGGTTTTGTTGAGCCCATTCCAGCAGACCCTGCCAATCCCGGTTGATCAGGTATTGTTTAACGATGGTTTTTCGTTGAGAGTGCATTGTGCTACCAAAGCAAAACGCCTGCAGAATCCCGGTCGTTCCGGATTCACAGGCGTTTTAGGAAGTTTTAAAGTAGTGGATTATACTTCGTGATAATCTCGCTCGGTTGAAAATCTACCCGTAAGGATACATGCCCTTCTTGATCATTTCGAGACTGTTGAGCATTTCGTTATGCTTGGTCTCGTCTTTCATCAAGTAATTCAGCAGGTATTTCTTTTTTACTCTGGCGCTTCAAAGCAGGCTCGGCAACGGGCTTCGTAACGATCCTGGGCGCCCACCAACACTCGTTCGGAACTTGAGGAGATGCGCTGGCTGCGGTTGGCGGGAGCTCCGCACTTGACGCAGATTGCCAGAGTTTTGGTGATATATTCGGCTTCAGCCAACAGTTCCGGCACCGGCTCGAAGGGTACTCCGCGGTAATCCTGGTCCAATCCCGCGATGATGACCCGTTTCCCATGATCCGCCAGATAACGGCAGACCGCCACCAGATCCGATCCGAAGAACTGAGCTTCGTCGATGCCTAAAACCTGCGCATCACCGACTTGATCCAGAATTTCCGCCGCGGTGCTGACTGTCTTCGATCTCATGGTTATGTCACTGTGCGACACCAGGTGGTCGGTGCTGAAGCGGTTGTCCAATACGGGCTTGAATATGGCGACCGGCTGCCGTGCAATCTGAGCGCGGCGCAGGCGTCGGATCAATTCCTCCGTTTTACCAGAAAACATGGGCCCGCAGATCACTTCGATCCAGCCGCTGCGGTGGTGCGGGTGGGACGGTATCGCTTGTTCGATGGGTCCAAAGCTGTCGCTCATCATAAGCCTCTGGTTCTCAGCATTTCTCGAATCTTGGTCTGGATCAGGTCAATCGCCACGATTTTCTCGGCTCCTTCCGGGATGATAATGTCCGCATAGCGTTTGGATGGTTCCACGAACTGCTGATGCATGGGACGCACCGTATCCAAATATTGATCCAGCACCATCTGCATGGTTCTGCCTCGTTCCTGCACGTCGCGGCGCAATCGGCGGATCAGACGGATGTCTTCGGCGGTATCGACGTAGATTCTGATGTCCATCAGGTCACGCAGCGCCGGGTCATACAGGATCAGTATTCCTTCCAGCACGATGACAGCATGCGGTCCGATGGTCCGGTATTCGCCGGTGCGGCAGTGCCGGGTGTAATCGTAGATGGGGAGCTGCACCGAACCGCCATTCAGTAAGGCGTGAACGTGTTCCAATAGCATCTCGCGGTCGAAGGCGTCAGGATGGTCGAAGTTGTTATGATGCCGGGCATCGTGAGGAATGTGCGACAAGTCCCGGTAGTAGGCGTCCTGCGCCACGATGGTTACGTCGCTGGAACCAATGCCTTCGAGAATTTTCTTGGATACGGTCGTCTTTCCCGATCCGGTTCCTCCGGCAATACCGATCAGAATGCCGCGGGGAGTGGAGTCTAAGCTTGAATCTATCATGGTTCGTTTCTTAGAAATTTTCCGAGTGTTGCAGGAGGGGTATTTCCGGTGACAATCGCCAGGTATGTGAACTCCGTTGCTCCCTCAGAAAGCGCCTTGAACAGAGCCACTCGTTCAGCGCAGATTGAAAGCCCGTAACTGGAAGATTCAATATTGGTTCCCCTGAAAATACGCCCGTCTTTCGACCGCAAAGCAGCTCCGACAGCATAGTGGGAATACTTCGCCTGTGAATAGCTGCGCGCCTCGCGGGCTGCCAGGAGCAGGTCGGCGATGATAATGTTGTCTTGTTGCATGGGATCACATTTCAAGTATGGTAAGAGATTAATCCAGGTGCAGTTCACGTTTTTCGGCGCGAGTCAGCCTGAGTTCGCGGCAGGAACTCTCCACCACAGCCGAAGCAGCATCGGTGAAAAAGGCAGCCCAGACTTTTTTTATTTCTCCCGGTTTCTGTTTCTCTTCCCTTCGCAGCAGCTTGACGGCTTTGCGCACCCTTCTATTCAAGAAAGGGAGGTCCGGCCAGAGCGCCTGCCACAGACCGCTCTGCTGTAACAAACCAAGAGTGCAGCATCAGGCGGATCTCTTCGGTGCGCCGTTCCGGAGCGACGCCGGTAATCAACGGGGCAATCGAATGCAGCGCCTCAAAGGTCAGCGGGTCGATGCGTAGAGCGAAGCGCGCGGCAAATCGAACCGCCCGCAGCATTCTCAGCCAATCATCGTCGAAACGCTCAAACGGGTCGCCGATCATACGCAGGATGCGTTGGCGCAGGTCAGGCAAACCGTCCACCAGGTCGATGATCCGGTCTTGGGAAGGGTCGTAGTAGAGCGCGTTAAGAGTGAAATCCCTGCGCCGGCTGTCTTCCTCGATTCCGGCGTAATTCCCCGGAAAGAGCGCCTGGACCTCTTCGGGTTTGGCGTCCGTGGCGACGTCGTAATCCTTGGGAGACTGTCCTAAGAGCAGGTCGCGCACGCACCCCCCCACAAAATAGGCAGCGTAGCCTCTTTCGTGCAGCTTTGCGACGATCTGTGCGGCTGCGCCGTAACGCGGGTCGCCTGACCGGGCTATTTTGGCAGGGTTTGACTCCATGATATAGAAATATACAAAATAGCCCAGCTTATTCCAAGAGGTTTGTGCGCCTGTGACTTGAACAACCTATCCCGGATCCCTTTCGCCCCGCTTCTTTCCTCACACTTCCTCAACTTTCCTTCAATTTTATTTAAAGAATCCATTCAACCTGCCGATAAAGAAGAAGAAACCCGACTTCATCGAAATCCAGGACGAAAAACCATGTACCGCAGTTTCATCGAGGCCATGCACCGCCAGCAAGCTACGACCGGAGAGATCATGATCGTGGTTTTTGCGGTGGTCGCGCTGGTTCTGCTGATTCTACTGCGGAACTGGTGGGAAAAAGAGTTGACGCGGCAGTTCGCCAAGCGCCGTTCCCGTCGGGATTTTTTCTCAGCCTGCCGTGAAAGAGACCTGCTGCCTGAAGAGATCAAATTGCTCCATCATCTGATCGAACAATCAGACAGCCAGTTCGATTGCAACATCGTCCTATCCAATCTGGTCTTCGACCATGTCGTCAACAGCGTCATCCCCAAGGTAGCGAATAAAGATCTCCCCCAGTTCAACACTCAGATCGCCCGGTTCAGGTTGAAATTAGGCTTCCGGCCGCCACCGCGCGGTCGACCGCTCAGTTCCACACGTGAACTGCCTTCAGGACAGAATGTCTACATTGCGCTATCGGAAGAAATATTCCTGGAAGGCGCCATCGAAAGCGTGGATGAGACCATGATGCTGGTCCGCCTTGAAGCCGGAACGCCGCTGCATGGCGCCATCAGGATTGGAATGCCGGTAAACCTCTATTTCAGTCGACCCGGCGACGCCCGCTACTCCGGTTCGGCCCAGATTTTGCGAATCGCTTCAAATGAATCGGGTCATCACGTTATTCTCAGCCACTGCCTTGATGTGCTGCGCGACCAGCGCCGCAGTGACTTTCGCATGGAAGAAAACCGCACCATCGGTATCTGGGTAGCGGATGAAAGCTTGGAGAATGCGCAAGATCCCTACAATCTCCTGCTGGACATTATCCCGGAAACGGCGAGGCTGGAAGATATTTCCGCCGGGGGAGCGCTGGTCGTATTTCGCCGCTATATCCCTTACAGCAGGTGTATCTTTCTCAATTTGGACCCGACTAACGCTTTAGGGCTGCCATTGGTCAGAGGAACCGTCATCCGGGTCAGCACCCGCAACCGGCTGGAACACTGGGCGCTCTCGGTCAGATTCGAAGACCTCAGGCCTTCAGAGAGACAGAAAATCGTGCGCTATGTTTTCACCAAAGAGCGAGCGCAATTGAAGGTCGCATGAACGGTTAGATGATATCTCAGGTAAATATTTGCACTAAATATAAATAATTCAATAAAATAAAATGACCTTCCACCTGACATTCTGCCTTCAATATTCTCAGCTACACATCAAAAATAGTTAAAATTTATATTGACACGAATAGGCAAGATCAGTATATTCAGATGCAGCACAGTGCTAACTTCAATAATATCACTAAAGCGCGGGATCTTTTCATTCAGATTACGTTCAAACGTGACTGTAACTCAATCAAGGCGGAAGTTGAGACTATAGACAATTGCTATACCGAGACAAAAACTTATGGAAACCCTGACCATTGCCGGTAAAGAACCCCGACTGAACCAGCTCCGGGATGGCGCTGGTCCGGACCGAGCGGACAGGAGATTCGTCGATGACCGCCCGGTGTTGCGCGCGATGCTTAACACCGCCCAGCACGGCATCATCTACGCGGATACCAAAGGAGTTGTCAGAGAATTGAACACCCAGGCTGCAGAACTTCTGGATCGGGAGAAATTCGAGGTCATCGGCGCGTCGCTGGTGCACGTCGTTCCCCCTGAAGTCAGCGCCTCCTTCCGAGAAATCCTCCACGATTTTCGCCTGCTCCCCTTCAAGAACGATCACTCCCTCGAAGTAAATTTAGGTGAACGGTCTCTCCAACTGAATTTTACCGCCTTGCGCGAGCGGGACGGCAGTTATCAGGGAGTCATCGTCAGCCTTTCGGATCGATCGGAAGTCCGACAGCTCCAACAATGCCGGCGCTCGCTGGAAGCGAACCTGATGCAGGCTTACAAATTGGCTTCAATCGGGATACTCGCTTCCGGAATTGCGCACAACCTCAACGGACCGTTATCCGTCATTGTGGGTTATCTCGACATGCTCAACAGCCGCATGACCGATTCGCCGGAAATCTCCTTGATCCTGGCTCAAGCGGAGCGCATGAAGGAAATCATCGCCACGGTGATGCTGAAGAGCCGGAATGCTCAAGAAATCCGCCGGCGTCCCCTCGATCTGAACGAGGTGATTTCCAACGAACTGAAATTCTTCGAAGCCAACCTGGTCTTTAAGCATAAAATCCAGAAGACCTGCAATCTGGCTGAAAAATTGCCGGAAATCGAGGGAGTTTACAGCGATTTTTCGCAATGCTTCTCTAATATTATCAACAACGCCATCGACGCCATGCATCTGGCTCCGGAAAAGAAGCTCTTCGTATCCACTCGGTCGGATGAACAAAACGTTTACATTGAATTCAAAGATACGGGCGTCGGATTGGATCCGGAGGAATCGGAGAAACTGTTCATCCCATTTTATTCCACCAAGGCGCCCTTCGGTGAGAGTGATTCCGGAAAACCGACCGGAACAGGCTTGGGGCTTTTCAGCGCCCGGCAACTCCTGGCAAAGTACGGCGGCAAAATACTGGTCGACGGCAAACCCGGTCAGGGGGCGCACTTCACCGTAGTCATTCCCATCGCAGGGGCTCCAGCAGAGACAACCGCCGAACCGCCTCCCGCCGAAATCAATCTCGAAGAGATCAATCTGGATGGCATATCCCTGGATGAATGGGGATTCGAGGAACTGAAAGAGGAACTTCCCATTGAAGCTTAGGATTACTAAGACCCAAGTACTCGAAAGCCCGCTGCTCTTACACAGCGGGTTTTTTCATGAGTACTCGAAGTAATAAATCTTGGTGCGCTTTTCCACAAACCTTGGATTTATCTCGTATGTATACAGGAACGGATGGCAGGATTTCGAGCGTCATGAAGGCTTCGTAAAGCCTGATTACCAGCATCCCCAATTTCGCCTTCTGATCGGCGAGGAATCCTTTTACCAGCCAGTTCGTTAATAGAGATACCCGGGGGGATCGCCGTGAAACCGAAACCTTGAGTATTTAAACATCAGATCATCGTAATTTTAGAAGGACTAACGTCCATGAATTTGAAGCAAGAAAGTCAGAACCAAAATCTGGACACTCTGAGCATTAATACGTTGCGTTTTCTCTCCATTGATGCCATCGAAAAAGCTAAAAGCGGACATCCGGGGCTGCCCCTCGGAGCGGCTCCGATGGCCTACGTGCTCTGGACCCGGTTTTTAAAACATCACCCTCACAATCCATCCTGGTTTGACCGCGATCGGTTCGTGCTCTCCGCCGGGCATGGATCGGCTCTGCTGTACAGCCTGCTCCACTTGACCGGCTATGACCTCCCCTCAGAACAGATCGAACGATTCCGCCAATGGGGGAGTCTGACTCCCGGCCACCCGGAACGTGGATTAACGCCCGGCGTGGAAACCACCACAGGTCCCCTCGGGCAGGGCTTCGGAAATGGCGTCGGGATGGCGATTGCAGAAGCCCACCTGGCGGCTCGCTTCAACCGCCCGGATCATCAGATCATCAGCCATTTCACCTACGGAATCGTCAGCGATGGCGATCTGGCTGAAGGCATAGCTTCTGAAGCGGCTTCTCTGGCAGGGCACCTGAAGCTGGGGAAGTTGATTTACCTGTACGACGACAACCGCGTCACTCTTGCCGCTTCCACCGGTCTTACATTTACCGAGAACGTAGCCCAGCGATTTGACGCCTACGGCTGGCATACCCAGACCGTCTCCGACGGCAATGACCTTGCGGAAATCCATCGAGCTCTGGAATCAGCTAAACTTGAGACCGACCGCCCCTCCATAATTCTGGTGAGAACCCATATCGGCTACGGTTCGCCGCATAAGCAAGACTCGTTTGAAGCGCATGGTTCACCCCTGGGGGCAGAAGAGACTAAACTGACTAAGCAGAAGCTTGATTGGCCCCTCGAACCTCCATTTTATATCCCCGAACCGGTATTGACGCATTATCGCAGAGCCATCGAGAAGGGAAAACAGCTGGAAGCGGATTGGCTGGTGAAATTCAAAGCCTATTCGCAATCTTATCCGGAATTGGCCACAGAACTTCAGCAGTTGATGGCGGGGCAACTGCCCTCGGATTGGCAGGATGCCATCCCCCGCTTTCCCTCAGACGCCAAAGGGATGGCTACACGGGCGGCTTCAGGAATAATCCTCAATTCTCTGGCGCAAAAAGTCCCGGGCTTGATGGGTGGTTCAGCAGACCTCAATCCCTCCACCTACACAGCGCTTAAAGATCTGGGCGATTTTGAATCACCGCTGCGCGATGGTTGGGAGCAGCAAGGGAAAGCCGGAGGAACTTGGGATTATTTTGGGAGAAACATCCATTTTGGCATTCGGGAACACGCCATGGGAGCCATCCTCAACGGCATGGCGGCTCACGGAGCCTTGATCCCTTTCGGTGCTACCTTTCTGACCTTTTCCGATTATATGCGCCCTTCGATTCGTCTGGCCGCCTTGATGGGCCTGCATGTCATCTATATCTTCACTCATGACAGCATCGCTTTGGGTGAAGACGGTCCGACGCACCAGTCTGTCGAACACCTCGCCGCCTTACGCCTGATTCCGAACCTGATAGTCATCCGACCCGCCGATGCCAACGAAACCGCAGAAGCCTGGAAGATCGCACTTCAATCAAATCATCACCCCGTCGCGTTGATCTTGAGCCGCCAGAATTTGCCCGTGCTCAGCCGGGAATTATACTCACCCGCCGAAGAATTAGCTAAAGGCGCTTACATCCTCGCAGATGCAGGTCATGGAAACCCAGATCTCATCCTGATAGCCACCGGATCGGAGGTCAGTCTGATTGTTACGGCTGGGCAAGTGCTGGCAGAGCAGGGTGTGGCTGTTCGGCTGGTCTCCATGCCCAGTTGGGAGCTGTTTGAGGCTCAGCCGAAGAACTATCACGAATCGGTTTTCCCGCCTGTCGTCCGCAAGAGGCTGGCTGTCGAAGCAGGGGTGACGACCGGCTGGGAGCGCTACGTCGGCAATCTGGGCGCGGTGATCGGCGTAGACCGCTTCGGAGCATCTGCTCCGGGTGACGTGGTCATGAAAGAGTACGGTTTTACCGTGGACAATGTCGTAAAGCGAGCCCTGGCTTTGTTGGCTCGCTGAATAAAAGATAGAATGATATAATTGAGATAGAGAGTAAATCATGGAATCAAAGAAATATAATATCGGTATGATTGGGTTGGGAGTCATGGGGCGAAATCTGCTACTTAACATGGCAGAACATGGCTTTCCCGTTGCCGGTTATGACCGGGGTCCGCAAAAAGTCGCAGCTTTGTTGGAAGAAGGCAAGGCATGGGATATCTTTGGAACCTCAGACCTGCGCCAATTTCTGGAGGCTTTGCGCAAGCCTCGCCTGGTGATGATGCTGGTCACTGCGGGAGCGCCCGTAGATTCCGTCATTTCAAATTTGCTCCCTCACCTGGATAAGGGTGACGTCATCATCGATGGCGGGAATTCGTTCTTCAAAGACACCGAGCGCAGAAGCAAGGAACTGGCTGAAAAAGGCATCCATTTCTTAGGAGTCGGCGTGTCGGGAGGAGAGTCCGGCGCACGGAATGGTCCCAGCATGATGCCGGGAGGAGAGCTGGAAGCCTACGAACTGGTCCGACCGATTTTCGAAGCTGTCGCCGCCAAAGTCAACGGAGAGCCGTGTGTAAGCCACCTGGGTCTCGGCGCGGCGGGACACTACGTCAAAATGGTGCATAACGGCATCGAATACGGATTGATGCAGTTGATCGCTGAAACCTACGATCTGATGAAGAAGGGGCTGCACTTAGACAACGGCGAACTTCACAACGTTTATAAGCGCTGGAACGAGGGAGAGCTGCGTTCGTTTCTGTTGGAAATCACCGCTCAGGTCTTCCTACAACAGGACGACAAAACCAGCCATAGCCTGATTGATATGATCTTGGATTCTGCCGGACAGAAGGGGACGGGAGGCTGGACCTCCGAAGAAGCCATGGTTTTACAGATCCCCATACCGACCATCGACGTTGCCGTCGCCATGCGCAATTTGTCAGCCTATAAGGAGGATCGAGAAACCATAGCCGGATATGCGAAACCAATCAATCCGCGTTCCGATGAAGAACGGAACGTGTTCCTGAATCGCTTGCAGAATGCCTATCATGCCGCGGCGCTGCTGACGTATGCACAGGGCATGGCTCTGCTGCACGCCGCTTCGAAAACCTATGATTATAAGGTTGACCTGGAAAAAGTTGCCCGCATCTGGCGGGGTGGCTGCATTATTCGCGCGGATCTGCTGGAAAAGATACGTTCAGCTTTTCGGGATCAGCCCGATCTCCCCAATTTGCTGCTTTCCCCCGACTTCTTCCGTGAGGTGCAATCACACATATCGGATCTTCGCGGGGTAGTTAGCGTCGCGGCACTTTTCGGCATTCCCGCCCCTACCCTGATGATCTCTCTGGGTTACTTCGACGCCTACCGCAGCGCTCGTCTCCCTGCCAACCTGCTGCAAGCACAGCGAGATCTGTTCGGAGCTCACACCTATCAACGCATCGATCAAGAAGGTATTTTTCACACCAATTGGAATCAGAAATGAGGGACCGTTATGCCAGCCAACCTGCGCGAACGACCGACCATCATCATCATCTTCGGGTCCAGCGGCGATCTGACCAGCCGCAAACTTCTGCCGGCAGTCTACAATCTTTTTTTAGATAACTGGCTGCCGGAAAAATTCGCCCTTTTCGGCATCGACCGCAAAAAGAAATCACATGAAGAGTTCCGTCAGCAGATGCGGGTGGGAATCGATCAATTTTCACGCAGACCCATCGCTGACATCAAGTCCTGGGAGGAATTCGCCTCCCATCTAACCATTTTCCACGCGGCGGATTTTTCCGACCCGACCGTCTACAGCAAACTGGCAGAAGAACTTGCTCAGAAGGAAAAAGACTGGAAAACCAAAGCCAGCCGGGTGTTTTATCTCGCCATCCCGCCGAATATGATTGAAACGGTGGCACAGCAACTGCGCAACGCCCACTGTGCCGATGAGAGCGATTATTCACGCATCGTGGTTGAAAAACCGTTCGGCAGCAATCTGGAATCGGCGCGAGCCCTCAATCAAATGATGCAGAAGAATTTCAAGGAATCACAGATTTTCCGGATCGATCATTATCTCGGCAAAGAGACAGTGCAAAATATTCTGGCTTTCCGTTTCGCCAATTCGCTGTTCGAACCGCTCTGGAACCGCCGCTATATTGACCACGTGCAGATGACCGTCGCTGAACAATTGGGAGTGGAACATCGCGGAGGGTATTACGACAAAGCCGGAGCCCTGCGCGACATGATACAGAACCACTTACTGCAGATGATGTGTCTGATCGCCATGGAACCGCCAGTATCGTTTCAGGATGAGGAGATACGCAACAAAAAGATGGACGTCCTCCACGCCGTCCGAGCCATTCCTCACGAACAGGTGCGCAATTTCGCGGTGCGAGGGCAATACAATGCGGGCTGGATCGAAGGGCAGCATTACCCCGCTTATCGTGAAGAAGCCGGAGTCAAGCCCAATTCTAATACGGAGACATTTGCAGCTTTAAAATTATTCGTGGACAATTGGCGCTGGCAGGGTGTGCCGTTCTATCTGCGCACCGGCAAGCGTTTGGCGTCCAAGGTTTCCGAGGTGATCATCCAGTTTCGACCGGTGCCGCACATGGCGCTTTCGGGTATTGCGGTGAGTGACTGGCAGCCTAATCGTCTGGGGATTCGCATTCAGCCGGATGAGAACATCATCCTGCGCTTTCAAGCCAAACGCCCCGGGCTAAAAATGAGTTTGAGCACAGTGGATATGCGCTTCAGCTACAAAGATTCATTCCAGACCAACACGCCTGAAGCTTACGAAACGCTGCTGCTGGATGCCATTGAAGGGGATTCGACCCTTTTCATGCGAGCCGATCAGGTCGAAGCGGCTTGGGCTCTGGTCGACCCCGTGATGAAGAGCTGGGAATCCACAGATCCGGATTTCCCCAACTACCCATCAGGGAATTGGGGTCCGGAATCCGCCGAAATATTGATCGCCCAGGATGGAAGAAGCTGGTTGCAATCGCCAACAACGGAAAAAAAGCATGTCAGTGATAGCAAAAGCGATTCAAATTAGCCCGGATCTGGAGTCGCTCAGCCATTCTGCCGCAGGATGGTTTGTACAGAAAGTTCAGTCGGCGGTTTCCCTCCGAGGGTCGTGTTGTGTTGCCCTGTCCGGCGGTTCAACCCCGATGCGCGCCTACCAGCTTCTTGCCGCTCCGATGTATCGGGATCAGGTCCCTTGGGAAAAGCTGCACGTCTTCTGGGTGGATGAACGCCTGGTGCCTCCGGATGATCGTCGCTCAAATCAGTGCATGATCCGCGAAGTGCTGTTAAATAAAGTTCCGATACCTCCTGAGCAGATTTATCCGGTGCGCTGCGATCAATCAGCCTGGAACGCCGCGCGGGAGTATGAAGAGTTGCTTAAACACTTTTTTAAGAGCAAGCAAACTTATTTCGATTTAATTCTCTTGGGGTTGGGGGAAAATGGACATACCGCTTCTCTCTTCCCCGGCACACCGGCGCTGCTGGAACAAGACCGCTGGGTGGTGGACGTCTACGTCACCGATCAGGATCTATTCCGAGTATCTCTGACGGTTCCGTTTATCAACCTGGCTGAACAGGTCGCATTTCTGGTGGCGGGCCATTCAAAGGCAACAGTCCTGCACGAAGTTCTTGAAGGTTCCCCGGAACCGGATCGTTTACCTGCGCAACTAATCCACCCTGCTAACGGCAATTTGCTCTGGATGATCGATCGTGAAGCCGCTGGAAAGCTAACCGGAGCTTCACTTAATCTTTAAGTCCCAACAAGTCATCCCCAAACCCCGGATCATCGTAAATTCTCGCCCCGAACGCCCCTCCTGAATAGAAATTTTGGAAAGCCTCTTAAAAAGTTGCGGTGCGAACAAGGATTATTGTAGAGACTGGGATAATTTCTCCCTATCTGTGAGTTTCATGGTTGGATCGGCACGTGCAGAATAGACCATCAACATTATGGAAGATTTGAAGAGGCATTAAACTTCTCAGCAATTCAAGTGTCGAAATTGCAGGACGGATAGATACCAAACAACCACCCTTTCAGCCGAAACAACTAGAGTAATTCGAGAATAAATCATGAAAAAAACGATCATCATCACCGGATTGACCGTCGCAATACTGGCGGTCGCTGCTTATCTGCTCTTCGCGAAAAGCGATACTCCCAAGTACGAATTCCGCTTCGATCAGGTTTCAAATGGCGATCTGAATGTAAATGTGACCGCAACGGGCACCATCAACGCCGTCATCAGCGTTGACGTGGGGACTCAGGTTTCGGGCATTATTTCAAAGCTTTATGCGGACTTCAATTCAGTCGTCAAGGAAGGTCAGGTGATTGCGCAAATCGACCCGACTTTCCTGCAGCAGTCGATCAAGGATGCCGAAGCCAACCTCGAGAAAGTCAAAGCTCAGTTAGCGGATAGCAAACGCACGCTGGATCGTACCTCATCACTCTTTCAAAATCAGCTTGAATCGCAGCAAAACTTAGACGCTGCCCAAACAACTCTGGAAACCAACCAGGCGAACATGAAGCAGGCTCTGGCCAGTCTGGACCGCGCCAAGATAAACCTATCTTACGCCACCATCTACGCGCCCATCAATGGTGTGGTCATTAATCGGATGGTCAATGTCGGACAGACTGTCGCCGCCAGTTTCTCCTCGCCCACCCTCTATACCATCGTCAACGACTTGCGCAAGATGCAGGTCGAGACCACGATCGATGAATCGGATATCGGCAAGGTGTCCATCGATCAAAAGGCTACCTTTACCGTCGATGCCTATCCTGAAGACAATTTCGCGGGAGTGGTTTCCCAGATCCGCCTGGCGCCGGTCTCGATCCAGAATGTCGTTAATTACACAGTAATCATTGACGTTGATAATAACCAGCTTAAGCTGATGCCGGGAATGACTGCAAACGTAAATGTCCTGGTGGCGCACGATACCAACGTGGTGCGTGTCCCCAATATGGCGCTCCGCTTCCAGCCACCTGCCGAATTGATCGATTCCACCAAGTTCAGCGCGCACCAGGGAGGACGGGCCAAAGAGAAGCATGTTCAAGCCCAGAATCACACAGCCAGTCCGGCGGATTCTGTCAAACAGGGCGAAATGCAGCCGGCTGTTGCGCCACAGGCAATCGCAACTCCCAACGAGAATAAAAAATACGGCATTATCCAGAGCTTCCCGGAATATCAGAAGAGCGCCTATATCCCCGAACATGACTCCGGAATGGGTAAAGTGTGGATTTTGAACTCGAAGGGCAAGCTGGAACCTGTCTTTCTGCGCACCGGTCTTTCAGACGGCAAATATACTGAAATTACCACGACCACCTTAAAACCGGGGGATCAAATCGTCATAGGAGCATCGAACAATTCAGGCAGCACCGAAAATGGTCAGAACCCGTTAACCGGATCCAGCGGTGGACACCGGCCGGGAGGGGGTGGATTTCACTAATGGACGCATCGCTCTCAACCATCCCACCGCCGGATGGACTCCTCATCCGAGTCGAACACCTGACCAAGGTCTATAAACTGGGTGACTTCGAGGTTCATGCCCTGAGAGGAATTTCGGTTGAAGTCAAACAGGGGGAGTTTCTCGCCATCATGGGGGCTTCCGGTTCCGGGAAATCGACCTTCATGAACATCCTGGGATGTCTGGACATTCCCTCCAAGGGAAACTATTTCCTCGAAGACGTCGACGTCAGCAGGTTATCGCGTGACGAGCTGGCTCGCATCCGCAACACCAAAATCGGTTTCGTCTTCCAGGGGTTCAACCTGCTTTCCCGGACGTCCGCCATTGAAAACGTCGAACTGCCGCTGCTGTATTGCTCCACCTCGAACAAAGTGCGCCACCAAAAAGCTATCTCTGCCTTGGAACGAGTTGGTCTCGGTGACCGCATTCACCATTACCCCAATCAGCTTTCCGGCGGGCAGCAGCAGCGAGTCTCGCTGGCGCGAGCTCTGGTGAACGACCCCAAAATCGTCCTCGCCGATGAACCGACCGGCAATCTGGACAGCCGCACCAGCATCGAAGTAATCGGAATTTTCCAGCAGCTCAACCGGCACGGCATTACCATCATTCTGGTGACCCACAATCCGGAGATCGCGCAGTTTGCCAATCGCCACGTAAACTTTCGTGACGGCAAGATCAAATCCGACCAGATCAATCCCAATCCTAAAAGCGCGGTTGAAGTACTAAAGAATCTTCCACCTGAAAACCCGGAGGATGAGCTATGAAAGTCGTCAACATCCTCGTCTCATCCTTCCGGGCGCTGCTGCGCAACAAGATGCGGTCCTTCCTGACTATGCTGGGGATTATCATCGGAGTGGGAGCCGTCATTGCCATGCTGGCTATTGGTCAGGGAGCAGAATATTCTGTGAAAGAACAGATCTCCGCCCTGGGAACCAACGTGCTCATCATTTTCCCCGGAACGCAGCAACAGGGCGGCGTCAGAGTCAGCGCGGGCAGCGCCACGACCTTGACGGAAAATGACGCTCAAGCGATTATGAACGAATGCCCGGCGGTGAGGTACATTTCCCCGGGGACACGCGCCGGGGGGCAGATCATCGCAGGGAATCTCAACTGGGCTACCGGCATTGAAGGCACCGGTGCGGATTACCTGACCATTCGTCAATGGCCCATTGCTTATGGCGATTTTTATACGGAGCAAGACGTCAAAGGAGCCACCAAGGTCTGCGTGCTGGGAAAAACTGTCGCTGACAATCTCTTTCCCGACGGCACACTGGTAGGGCAGAACATCCGCATTCGTAACGTCCCCTTCAAAGTCATTGGGGTACTATCTAAAAAGGGGCAGGATCCCATGGGGCACGATCAGGACGATACCATTCTGGCGCCCTATACGACCGTGAAAAAGAGACTGACCTGGTATCCCTACCTGCGGCAGATTCTGGTTTCCGCCGCCAGCGTAGCTGATATTCCCGTGGCGCAGAACCAGATCTCGGAATTGTTGCGGATGCGCCATAAGATCGCCCGCTACGACCAGGATGACTTCTCCATCCGCAATCAGGCGGACATCGTGGCCACCGCCACTGCGACTACAAAAATTCTGACCATCCTGCTGGCGAGCATCGCTTCGGTTTCGCTGCTGGTGGGAGGGATCGGCATCATGAACATCATGCTGGTTTCGGTGACGGAACGGACCCGGGAGATTGGCATCCGCATGTCCGTCGGAGCTCGCAGCAAGGACATTCTGGCTCAGTTTCTGGTCGAAGCGCTGGTGCTCAGCCTGCTGGGCGGCTTCATTGGCATTGCATTCGGCATCATCGCATCGACTCTGATTTCCGACCTGGCGAAATGGCCCAGCATCGTCACCGCCTTCTCCATCATTCTGTCGTTCGGGTTTTCGATAGCGGTGGGCATCTTCTTCGGATTCTATCCGGCTCGGAAAGCTGCCATGCTGAACCCGATTGACGCCTTGAGGTACGAATAATTGCATCCGGAGACTTTCATGTCAGAACCTTACCGTAAGATCACCCGAGTCGTCGAACCGGTCTGGGTGATGGAAGGAGCCGGCGTCAAACTGCAGCGCAGCATCGCCACCGGAACCCTGAATTACGTCGATCCCTTCCTGCTTTTCGACCATTTCGGATCTGACGACCCGAATGATTATCTGGCTGGATTTCCTCTGCACCCGCACCGCGGTATCGAAACCGTAACCTACATGCTGGCGGGGAAAGTAAATCACAAGGACAGCATCGGCAATGCAGGCAGCATTCGAGCGGGTGACGTGCAGTGGATGACTTCAGGACGGGGGATCATGCACGAAGAGATGCCGGAACCGGTCGCAGGCAAGATGGAGGGGTTCCAGCTCTGGGTTAATCTTCCGGCGAAGCTGAAGATGACAGCGCCCCGCTACCAGGAAGTTCTCTCGGCGACACTCCCGGAAACTGTCACCTCAGAAGGGACCCGGATACGGGTTATAGCGGGGAATGTCAATGGCGTCGTCGGTCCGGTGACCGAAATTGCCGCAGATCCCGCCTACCTTGACGTTACCGTTCCTCCCGGCGGTACTCTCACGCATCCGATCGAATCCGGTCACGCCGTCATTGCCTACGTTTTCGAAGGCTCAGGGAGCTTTGGAGCTTCAGATAAGATGATCTCTGGGCCGCGCCTGCTGGTCTTCGATTTAGAAGGTGCAGTACAGGTAGCTGCCTCAGGAGATGGTATCCGCTTCCTGCTGATTTCCGGCAAGCCGCTCTATGAACCCATTGCGCGCTATGGACCTTTCGTGATGAACACTAAGGCCGAAATCCAGCAGGCATTGGACGATCTCGCCAACGGCACTTTCGTGCGTTGAACTGGTTTATCAGGAGAGAGCATAAATTGAAGAGGCGACCCAACGGGTCGCCTCTTACAATTCTATGATGAACCGAAAGCACACCGCGCGCCTGATGAAGGGACGTGCGGGAAATCGTGAACAAGTAACCAGGTGTACAAGTGACCAAGTTTTAATGGCTGCCCCACAGCATTGCTGTGGGGTACCCCCGGGAATGAATTCTATCCTTCAGTTCCCTAAAGGGGACGTTTTCTGGACTCCGGCTTGCGCCGGAGTGACACCTGCATTTTTTGTAGGGGCGCAGCACGCTGCGCCCCTACCTCTCGTGACTCGTGACCCGTATCTCGTGACTATTTCATCAGCACCATCTTCCCGCTCGCTGTCAGTTCTCCAGCTGTCAACCTGTACAGGTATACACCAGACGGCAACCCCGACCCGTCGAAGGTGATGCACTGCTCACCTGCGGGTAGGGGCGCAGCATGCTGCGCCCCTACA
>JAPKYS010000001.1 GCA_026394195.1 bacterium
AGCGGCTTTTTTCTTGATCGCGGCCAAAGCCGGAATCGGCATCTGGACAGGTTCGCTGGCTCTGCTCTCGGAAGCAGCGCACTCGAGCCTGGACATGTTCGCTTCGCTGGTGACGCTGCTGGCGGTCAGAGCGAGCGACCGCCCGCCCGACCAGAAGCACCACTATGGGCACGGCAAAATCGAAAGCATGTCGGCGCTGTTTGAATCCGTTCTGCTCTTCGCTGTCTGCATTTGGATCTCCTACGAGGCTTTCCGACGCCTGTTGCACCCGGAAAAAGTAGCGATCGTCAACATTTACAGCTTTGGCGTCGTCATCATGGCCATCGGTATCGATTTATACCGTTACCGCGCCCTGATGAAGATGGCCAAGAAGCATAAATCGCAGGCTCTGGAAGCGGACGCTATCCATTTTTTCTCGGACATATTGAGCTCAAGCCTGGTCCTGTTGGGTTTGATTGCAGTCTTGGCGGGATATCCCTGGGCTGACCCCATCGCCGCGCTGCTGGTGGCGGTCTGGGTTGGCATACTCGCCGTCAGATTGGCGAAGAAGAACATCGACGTGTTGATCGACCGGGTGCCCGACGAACCCTATAATCTCATTCAACAGACGGTCGAGAGCACGATGGGCGTGCTGGCGATTGAAAGTCTGCGGCTGCGAGGATCGGGAAACTCGCTATTTGCCGATTTGCGGGTGGGACTGGATAGAACGCTAACCTTTGGCGAAGCACACCGGGTCGCCAGACAGTTGGAGGTGAACCTGATTGAGAAGATACCCGGTATCGACGTCGTCGTGCACGCCGATCCGCTGGCTTCTCCCAATGAGTCGCTCGACCTGGGGATTTTGCATTTCATCCGCGACCAGGGTTTGGATGCCCACCATCTGATTCTACGCCGCAATCATGATCGATATATTGCTGAACTGCACCTTGAAGTTGACGGTGAACAGAGCATCGGCGCTGCTCACGATTCTGTATCTGACCTGGAAGAACGTCTGTTGAAGGCTTTCCCAGGGCTTGAAGCAGTGCAGGTGCACATCGAAGCGAAGAATCATCTACGCGATCTGGAGCCCTGCCGGATTTTACAGCCGGAGTTGATCGCAAGGATCGAAACGATTTGCGCCGACCAATTAGGACCCGCTCAATGCCATGACGTCACACTGTCCGGGCAAATGGGCGAATTGAGCGCCACGATGCACTGTAATTTTTCGCCCGATTTGTCGGTTGACGAAGTCCATCGCCGCACCACTCGTCTTGAAGAGGAGATCCGCCGCGTCATTCCAGAACTGGACTGGATCCTCATTCACGCCGAACCGCAAAAAGCCGAACCCTGACCATGACTGCCGAAGGTGTTCATACCAATCCACCTCCACGCATTCTCTGGATCATCCCTGCTCTGGTTTTGATCGCCGCAGCGCTATCCAAAGCCTCCACACCCCTTAGTTTCTTAAATGAGTTGGCAGATTACAACTTCAGATTTTCTTTGGATTTAGAAGCCGCCCTGGTGATCTTGATTCCACTTGTGGAAATCGTGCTGGGACTTTCGCTGCTTTTTTGGGGATACCGCTGGTCCGCCATTGCCGCGATCGCCTTATTATTGATCTTCAGCATCTCGATTGTCCTGGGTATTCCTCAAGGGTATCTGCAGCACTGCGGCTGCCTCGGGACTGAAGATCTGGAACCCGGCATGGCGATCGGGAAAAATGTCCTGATGATCACGCTTTTGGCGATCGGGTTCACAGGGGGGCGTCGCTTATCCCACGAGGGTAATACGTGGGGAGCATGCGCTCTGGTAGTCGGAGCGGTATTCCCGATTCCACTTATACTAATTCCCATGTCGATCATCGTCTTATGGCAAGCGCTTACGGTCGATAAAAAGGCTGTACTCTTGACGGCAATCGGACTGGCAATCGGTGTAGCTTTTCATCTTCTCAAGTTGCCATTACTTATCGCCCCTATCCTGGGCGGATTCTTCTTTCTGATCAAGATTCCATCTAAGCAGATGGTTGGTCTACCGATTTTGTTGATCAGCGGAGTGGTTTTCATTGCGAATCTGATCGGAATTGTTGCTCCGGCACAGCCGCACATTCCGACCCGCTATCTGAATGAAGGCGCGATTTTTCCCCAGGCTCTATTGCAGTGGCCAGATGCCCAGGATGAAGTACAGCAACAACGATTAATTCTCTTTCTTGATCCCGACTGCCAGACCTGTAAAAGTTTGTTGCCCTTAGCTAGATCATTATTTCAGCGCGAGGGATTGCCGCCATTAATCGCTCTGGCACCAGGAACGCCGGAAAAGCTGAAGACGTTTGCCGCCAATCAAAATCTACCGTTTACGATCCATCCGGTGGCTGTTGCTCTTTTTGAACAGGCTGCGCCGCAAACGCCGCTCCTGATCTGGGTTGAAGCTGATTCGATCAGGCACATCTTCCCGGAAGGGGGGCTGCCGACGCCATCCAGCATCGAGGAGTTGTTAAAACATGTTCAACGTTAGACACCCTCTCGTACTGGCGTTCTGCCTGCTGATTTTGGGGTGCTCCGGAAGGAACCAGAGCCCCCCGCTGGTCATCTGGGTGACGGGCGGCTTGCAGGGGCAATGGATACCACAGGGGGAATACCGTCAGGTCAAATCGGGAGGCTTGCTGCGCACTGCGCGAGCGCTTGAGTTGTATCGACAAAAGGGCGACCTGCTGGTGGACTTGGGGAGATTTCGGTATCCCGAAGGTGTGGTAGGAGAAACACGCGCTCTGCGCGTCAGAGCCAACGGTTTTTTAAAGCAGTTAGCCCGGATGGATTACACGGCGCTCAACGTGAGTGGTCTGGACCTCAGCCCCAGCCCCGAAGAGCTGGCAGCTCGGGCGAAAGAACTGAATCTGCCTTTGATCAGCAGTAATTTGGGCATCACTGATACGCTTTTTTCAGCACAAGAAGTGGTCAAATTAGCTGATGGGAGGTCGATTCGGATCTATGCTTTTAGTGGAGGCATCAATGAATTTTCCAATTTAAAACGCAACTTGATACAAGTACCCACTAAAGCGAGCCAGCCAACCTTCGCTATTCTTCTGACCGATGCGACTCTCGAGGAAATTGAATCGATCTGCAAGAAAAATCCCGAAATCGGATTAGTGTTGTGGCAGAATGAAGGAGATCCAACTGCGACAGAAGCAAGTGGTGTACTCATATTAGGTTTCGGGAATCGAGGTACGAACTTAGGGAGAATCTCTCTGGAATGGGGCACTGATAATCGTCCGAAACTGAAGAGTAGCGATCTAATAGGTTGGCTGGATGGCAAACCCTACCGCCACCATCCGGTGCGTGAACGGCTCAGATCGCATTGGGGGTTCTGGCGGAAAAAAACCATCCTCAGCGCCTTCCTCTGGACTGCATCCGAAGAGATCTCCCCGCAGCAGGAAGCTGAAAGACAACTTGCGCAAACACAGGAAGGAGATCGACGACTGTCTGATCTGGAAGATCTGCACAAGGAAGCGCCCAAAGAGTACGCTGGACCTCAGCGCTGTCTGGATTGCCACCAGCTCGATCACCCGCGCGACCTCGCCCGGCTGCACCAGCCACGGAACCCGGAAGCCATCGTATCCTACCCCGTTTATGAACGCTGTCTGCCCTGCCACAGCACCGGCTTCGACGACCCTTCCGGATTCCTTTACCCCTGGGAACGACTGGAGTTGCGCTGGGTCAGCTGCGAAGCCTGCCATGATGCTGCGTTTAAGCACTCTTTGAATGGAGCTCCCCCCTACCCACGCCACCCAGAAGAGAAAATTTGCCAGACCTGCCATGATACAACTCAATACCCAATCGACCATCCAAGAAAAAGTGGTTAAACCGGAAAGCCTAAAAAACTCTTGAAATAGCCTTTTGCGCGCTTTAAATTTATTCTATCCAACGTCGCATTCACTAACCTGTTGTATTTTTACTTCAGTCGCCATGAATTGC
>JAPKYS010000004.1 GCA_026394195.1 bacterium
AAGTCCGGGGACGGTATTTTTCGTATAACGTCATTTCGAGCTCCTTCCGAGGATAAAGTCCGCAGCTTTTTGAGCCTTGCTCGAAGCCGAAATGACAAATTTGGAATCATTCGACAGGACTTTCAGCCATGAGCCGATATAGGCAGCCGAGTTTTCCAGAGTCTCCTGAGCGATTCCAGAGATTCCGCAGAGGAAAGCCGCGCCCAATTCAGCCGTCAACTCCTCTCTGGAATAAACCTCGTCTCCGAAATTGTGAATCTCCATGACTTCCGGTCGGTCCAACCTTGACTTGTGACCGGTCGAATGAGTCAACTCGTGAAAAGCCACCGAGTAAAAGCCTTCAGCCGATTTGAAGGTATTCTTCGGTGGCAGGTTGACGAGGTCGCGGCTCGGTGAATAATAGGCTCGGTTTCCACCGAAAGTCATCTCCGGTCGCTGCTGCATTTCTGCGATAATCTTTTCAGCTTGTTCTATCGGATTTAAGGCAGCTTTTGGGTCGGATTTGGGCAGGTATTTTTCCGGAATGTTTTCGCATTGTTCGAGGTTGAAAACGTAGGAATAACGCAGCAGAGGAATCGTTTTCTCTTTAATCTCACCGGAATCGGTTTCCTCTTCAACCGATAAATCCTTGTAAAATACAATCATCGACCCTTTTTCACCTCTGCGGATATTTCCACCGAGCGCGCTGCATTGATTAAACGTCAACCAATAGCAGCTTGAATACTTTTCGCTCGGCAGCAGCCAAATGTTGACTCCGCGATATTCTTTCCGGGAGATCAAGTTTTTGGCGATTCCGTCAGTATTCCAAGGACGTCTCCAAGGGATTTCACCCTTTTTCAGCTCGTCCAAAATGCGAGCCGTTACGATCTCATAAACCTTGTTACTCATTTTTTGCCTCGCTTGTTCGACAATGAAAAAGCCGCAGATTTTGTCAGGTCAAGCTCAAGGCAAGAGACCCTCCGACCCTCGCGGAATCGGAAATCTGCGGCTGTAACTATCTGTAAACGAGAAATGCCTTGAACTTTGTTTGACGCCTACAATATACAAAATAAAAACTCAAATGTCAAGCACAATCGTAAAATATTTGAATTATTTTCGTCAGAATATCCGGTGAAAAGACGGTAATATTGACTTCTGAGTTAATAATGGTAATATATATAACTCTCTTCCCGCGCCTACGCGAAGGGACCTTGACCAAATCCGGTCTAAAAGCCGTCTAAAACCGGTGGAAAACTTTCTCCAATGAGCCAAAGCGGAGACTCTGGACTTCTGATTTGAGTCCTGAAATTAGCATTATCGGACTCAAAATAATGACCGGCTCGGAAACCTTTTGAGCAGCTTTTGGACCGCTTTTAGACGGCTCTTGGCTCGCTCTGGAATCGACCGGGGGGGTGAAATAATCGGCAAGATAAGTGTGCAAAACCGGAGAGGGGGGGTCGTTTTCAGCAAGGGTACTATCCATCCGCTCTCGATGTGTTTTGAATTTTTTATGACCGGGGGGGTATTGCTGAACCAGCCGAAGCGAAAACCCGTTCGGGAGTCCCGTTCCAGTCGGGGGGAGAAGATATGGGTGGGGGTAGGTTAGGCATGAAGTAAAAATCGCGGATATTTTCCAGAAAAGGCTTGACTTTTAAATATTCTGGTGCTAAATTAAAACCAGTACTCGTAGTTATCTTGACCGGGGACTTAAGATGAACTTCGGTATTGCCTGGTACGAAACCTTAAACTGTAATTTACCCGCAGAAACCAAACCCGATGAGACTTAGGATTGTCTCAAGCGGGTTTTTGTGTTTAAAAATGAACTCCTGAAGGAGCCCCCCATGAAAACCTTTCTCACCCCGACCGCCCTGCTCTTACTTGCGCTGCTGACCCCCCCAGCCGCAGCGCAGATACAGCCGCTTAATGCCTGGTGGACCGACACCGGCGAAACCGACTCCACCGAGCTTGGTTACTCGTTAGCAAGCCTCGGCGACGTAAATGGCGACGGCTTTGACGACTTTTGTTCCGGGAGTTGGCAAAACACCATTTACATTTACTACGGCAGCGCCGCGCCCGACAGCGAATGCGTTTACGCCTTTCACCCGCCGGGCGACAGCATCAGTAATTTTAGTTATAACATGAGCAATATAGGCGACGTAAATGGCGACGGAGCAGTGGATCTTCTCATTCAGGGACATGGAATTAACAGAAATGCGCACTATTACTGTTTTCTCTATTTTGGCGGCGCTGTCTTTGACACCATACCCGATTTGGTCTTGGATGGTGGAATAGGTAATCCTAACTCCAACTTTGGTAGAAGTGCCAGTGCCGCCGGTGATTTTAACGGTGATGGGGGTCAAGATTTTATAATAGCTGATCCCGAAATCGAGATACAACAATATCCTGTTATTATGGGTAAAATCTATCTTTATTTCGGCGGTGAGCTTCTCGATTCAATCCCTGATTTGATCATGACAGCGGATCAGCAGTTTGATTACGTCGGCGGAGAAGTCTGTGCCTTAGGGGATATTAATGAGGATGGATTTGATGATATTCTTACGGCAAATTGGGGCTGTAGTGGACCCGGAGGTGCAGCATCAGGAGCGATTATGTTATTTTTTTTTGGGGGGGGGGGGAGCTTGACCTCATTCCGGATTGGTTTCAGTACGGCGATTCAACGTATGCCAAGTTGGGAATGAGTGTCGCCGGAATCGATTTCAACCATGATGGGAAAAAGGATTTGATCGTCGGAAACGATGAAGAATACCAGCCTAATCATTGGGGCGCTATTTATGTTTATTGGGGAGGTGAGCAAATCTCGAATGTACCCAATAAGATGTTAGTAAGCCAGTTTGGCGAAGGTGTTGGAAATGGACTTCTTGGCTGTGATTTAAACGGTGATGGTTATGAGGACGTGGCTTCTTGCTGCCCAGGTTGGAATTGGGGAAAGACATTTATCTGGTTAGGAGGGCAGTACGCGGATACCCTTTACGATTGCTACATTGAGCGATCGGGGTATCAAAATAGATTTGGCGCCTCCCAAATTTCCTGCGATGTGAACGGTGACGGCGTCGATGATTTGATCATCGGGGAGCCGGGATATTATTTTCATCAAGGCAGAATACACGTCGTTTTGGGAGATACGTCGTTGCACCAGTCTGTGGGTGTAAAGCCTGAAAATCCCTTGATACCTACTAACCCGCAGTTATCCCTGCGAGGATACCCAAATCCTTTCAATAACAGTATCACTTTCAAAGCGGAATGGGCGGGGAATGATATCCCTGTACTCGAAATAATAAACTTGAAAGGAGAACAAATAAAAAAGATGTTCTTTCAACGAAATCAAAATATGATTGAATGGGATGGATCAAATTCACAAGGGAACGAATGTAATTCCGGGATATATCTGGCAAAGCTAAGTACAAAAAATCAAAGTACTTATACTAAAATCGCGCTAATTAAGTAACAAATTATCAAGGAGATTATCATGAAGAAGGCATTAATAGTTTTCACGGCGCTGCTACTCTGCATCAGTCTTACCAATGCTCAGCCGATTCCCATGCAAAATGAGTTTATGTTGGGAATATGGGGGCCGGGATTAAACTAAATCGCTGACATAACGTTTTTAATTGGAATATCCTTGACAATCTGAGAATCTGTGCTTAATTTGTTACTATAAAATTTCTGAAAGTTGGAGCTTCCCATGAAAGCCCTTCTCCTGACCTTGACCGCGCTGACCCTGCTAACCCTGCCCGCCCACGCCCAAATCCAGCAGCTTAATGCCTGGTGGACCAGCACCGGTGAAACCGACTCCACCTGGCTGGGGCTCTCTCTGGCAAACTTAGGTGACGTGAATGGCGACGGCTTTGCCGACTTTTGTGCTGGAGGCGAGACCAATACGGTTTACGTGTACTACGGCAGCGCCCAGCCCGACAGCAATTTCGTTTACACCTTTCACCCACCGGGCGACAGCACCACCAATTTTGGCTACCGCATGCACAACATAGGCGACGTGAACGGCGATGGTGGAGTTGATTTGCTTGTTCAGTCCCGAATCCCTTCCCGAAATTTACACTACTGCTGCTACCTCTATTTCGGCGGCACAGCTTTTGACACTATTCCTGATTTAGTATTCGACGGCGGAGAAATAAACCCCGGAACAAGTGGTTTTGGCTATGACGCTGGCGCAATCGGCGATTTCAATGGGGACGGCGGTAATGATTTCGTCATAGGAGATGGGGGTGTTGAAATCCAACCCTACCCAAACCTAATTACCGGGAAAATGTACCTCTATTTCGGTGGTATTCTATTAGATTCAATTCCTGATTTGACCATGATTGCGAATGAGCAATTCGACCGCCTTGGTGGCGAATTTGCAGAGATGGGAGATATTGATGCTGACAGCTTCGATGATTTCCTGATGGGGGCAGGAAATTGTAGTAATGGAAAAGGAGTTATTATGGTATTTAGGGGTGGAAATCCAACTTATCTGACACCATATTGGTTTCAGTACGGTGACACAACCAATTCTGGGTTAGGGTCAAGTGTCACTGGAGTCGACTTTAACCATGATGGTGAGAAAGACTTAATTGTTAAGAATAGATATAACCAACCACCTTATACTCCAACAGAAATATTCATTTACTGGGGATCTACTCAAATCTCGAACACTCCCGATATGATCTTCACAAGTCAATATTATGAAGGTTACGGCGGATATCTTTCGGGTTCCGATTTAAACAGTGATGGCTACGAGGATATTATCTCATGCGTTTCCTCATTTAATTGGGGTAAAGCCTTCGTCTGGCTTGGAGGGCAGTACGCAGATACTTTGTTAGATGCCTATTATACAACTTCGGGTTATGAGGCTGCGTTTGGGACTTCTCATATCACATGTGACGTTAACGGTGACGGCATAGACGATCTGGTTATTGGTGAACCCGGATATTATTTCTATAACTATATGAAAAGAAAGGGGCGGGTACATGTGATCTTAGGGGATACATCCCTGCATCAGTCGGTTGCTGTTAAACCGGAGCCACCGATTCTACCTATCGATCCGAAATTAGCTATAAAAACCTATCCTAACCCCTTCAACTCCAATATTAACTTTGAATTAAACTGGTTAGGAACAGAAATACCGACCTTGGAAATCTATGATTTGACTGGAAAGAAGATAAAGACAATAACTTTGAAATTGAACATGAAGGAGGCGACCTGGGACGGAACCACCGATATCGGAATAACCTGTAATTCTGGAATTTACTTTGTTAAATTATCAAACAAGACTCAAAGTGTCTGTAAAAAAATTGCATTGGTCAAATAGTCACAATTCAAAGGGGATTACAATGAAAAAGACGTTAATCGTTCTAGCGGCGCTGTTTATTTGCGCCATCGTTTCGTTGGCTCAGCCGATTCCCATGCAAAATGAGTTTATGCTGGGGATATGGGGACCGGGTCCAGGTGAAAACCCTAACGATCCATTTTCCGATTTCGTGTCTCGTCACTACAATCACGTTCAAACTGGGCTTACCTCCGCTAATTTAGGATACGCCAACACTGCAAACATCAAATTAAGCGGGTGGGATCCGGAGGGTTGGACGGTTTATGGTTCCAATCACTACTGGGCTATTGAGTATTTGTCAATGAAAACGACCGTGGATATCGACTATGCGGCAACCGATGGTTATAGTACAGAAAGATTCACTTATCAACCATTTACAAATGAAAATTGCATAGGTTCAGATGGATACGATCAACCTCCTATTGCTGGTGCAGCTTATAGGCACGTGACCTCAAATATGGGTACGGGTCTGATGATTGCCGGTTTGCGTGCCGGATATTCTAGAGTATTTTGGAAATATAAAGACGAGATTCCACCCCAGAAGTCATTTTATCTAAGAATACATGGACGGCTGACGGGAGAAAACGAACAAAACGTTGACGTGATAAAAATACAAATCACCTGGCAAGACCAATATTCAGCTACACATTACGCAGATTGGTATCCTTACACACCTCCCGATGTAACGTATCGGACTTGGAAAAGGGATGATTTTACTCCAGATGAGTGGGTGATTACAGAACCCGTTGAATTCAGAGTTTATGGTTCTGCGGGTGATCCGTTCTGGGTTGCTGACGTCCAGGTTACCTGGTTGGCTCCTGAAGATCTGACTTTGGATATTTTCAGTATCAATATCTGTGATGCCTATGGCGATACTTTAGCCTTTTCACCTACTAATCAATATCAGGATAGCGTTGACCAAGCGGTGCAACAATACGCGAATTACCCTGCGCTTGGTACTCCCCCGGTCAGTGATATAGCTGAACTGCACTGGAATGTGGCCGAAATGGCAGAACTCTTTGGGATAGATGCTTTTCCTGATGATGCCACGAAGGATCATTATTTACTGAAATACTGCACGACTTGTTGGATAGACACAAGCGCCTATGCTCGAAAGTATATACCCAGTTTCGCAGAGGTAGCAAATCTGATGAACGATTCCGATCCTATCCTCCACGCAGATCATCCTCCAAGCAATCACGTTCATGTCGATGGGTACGCAACGCACAATATATCAAGCGATCCCACTGTATATCGGTACAGGTACCACGATTTCAGGTCCTCAGTGAGTAAGTATATCCACTTCATGAAAACAGAATGGGATATAAATGCAAATCCAGCGGAATTATACGTTAATGCGATTCAAGATGGCTGGGATTTTACTGGATTAAAGTTAACCTACCCATCACTCACCGGCGCGTATAAAACAACCTGCTACACCCCCAGCGGCAGTAGTTTCCAGAAACCAGTTGGCCATGATGGCTTAACCTGTGTAAATTTCGCCCAGGGCGAAATGGGACCGGGCGCTCTCATCATGGTAGAAGATGGAATCCAAACCGATGTTGATGGTTATGATCAATCCCTCCCCCTCCATTCCGGCTGGAATCTCGTGTCGTGGGGAATCTGGCCCAGCGGAACACCTAACGTGAATCTGACTATTGCAACAATGCTCCCCAGCAACGGCTGGATAGGCTCAAACCCAGGGGGGCAAGTTTACACCTATCAATACGGCCAGCAATACTGGCCTCCTATGACATTCATCGGCGACCAAGATTGGAAACCGGACTGGGCCTACTACTTCCGCATGGGCGGTCCGGTCAATTGGCAGCTCACGGATAAACCGCATAATGATCACCATACGATCGACATAGAGCCGAGCGATGCTTGGAGCCGCGATCCCTTAATAGGAGAGGAGATGTTGGTGCGCTGGTTTTTCCTGGGTTATACCACTCAGGGCTACATGAAACTTGCCAGCATCCCCAGCGGAAGCTACCCTTGTAATGGTGATCCTGCCAATTTCAGCTATGAAGGACCTCTGCATTGGTTGATCTGGTGGGATAGCAGCGATCCGAATAATCCGCCCAATTACCCTTTACGCGATCTGAAGATCGTCAAGACGGATGAAGGCAGAGTCTACATCCCCATGCACCAGGCCATCGGAGGCGGATGGGAATTTATCGACCAGATTGGCGTACTTGAACCGGGTAAAGGTTACTTCCTGGGATTTTACTGTCAGGAGGGAGCCCTGCATGAATTCGAAGGCTGGCCCGACAACCCTACCTGGCAGAATAATTCCATTGAGCCCAAGCCCAACCCGCAGCAAAGCCAAGTCGCATCCGCTGCTCACTTCCAGTTCAATCCGTTTACGCACTGGTCCTATCCGGTGATGATTGACACGGTGGATCTCCAGGAGACGCCTTTGGCTGTCGGCGACGAGATCGGCGTGTTTGATGGCAGTCTTTGCGTCGGATCCGTCTCCGTTGATGGCAAATTCCCTGTGATCGTGACCTGCTGGGAAGACGATATCGCCACGCCGGATACGCTGGATGGGTATACCGCCAACAATGAGATGACATTTGTCTGGTATGACGCCTCGCAGAATCTCGAAGCGGAATTCCAGCTTCCTCCGATGATTGAGGCAGCAGACGATTCTATTGCGCCGAACCATTCCGGTTTCGGAGCCGGACTCTGGGCCAGGCGTACCTTTATGGAAGGCGTCCAATCCGTAATGATTCTTCCGGCTCAATTCAAATTGCAGCAAAACTATCCCAATCCTTTCAATGCGCAGACGGTGATTCCGCTGGAACTTCCGCAGAGATCGCATTTGATCGTAGAGATCTTCAATCTTCAGGGTCAGAAAGTCAAGGTGATCTTCGACGGAATTGAAAATGCCGGTTATCCTAAGATTCATTGGGATGGAGAAAAACTCTCATCCGGAGTCTACCTCTGTCGAGCTCGCGCGCAAGGTCTGGAGCGCGAGGGAACTTACACGGCGGTGAGCAAATTAGTTCTAATGAAGTAAGTAACCAAAAGCGTGGGCGTCTACAATAGACGCCCACGCCAAATCAACCTTAAGGAATTGGAAATGGTGAAGAGCCTGACGATCCTTCTTCTGCTACCTATAGCAGCCTTCGCGCAGCTCCCTCAATTTCAGCTTCAACCAGGTGCTTTCCCGGTGGAGATCAACGGCGTACAGATGCAGCAGCCCTGGGCGGGGGGGATTGAATATACGACTCCTGAACTTTGCGATTTGGATAATGATGGAGACCTGGATTTCTATACAGGTGCCCCAGGATATTATATTGGTTATTTTAAGAATATCGGTTTAGCCAATTGCCCCGAATTTCAATATGTCACTTATCAAGTGGATTCACTTCATCCTTTTATGGATGTTGATTTTGTAGATATAAATAATGATGGATTAAAAGATGCAGTACTGGGCGGATATTGCTATTTAAATATGGGAACTTCTTCTCAATTCAATTTCTGTGGTGATCCAGATACTCTTTTTGACACGGCGGGAAATCAATTAATCTGTCCGCGTACTGCTGCGGTGGA
Organism: bacterium; assembly: GCA_026394195.1. GTDB lineage: Bacteria > Electryoneota > B3-LCP > B3-LCP > B3-LCP > JAPKYS01. The sequence goes on from JAPKYS010000004.1 coordinate 8,882, forward strand.
CATTGATTTGGATGGTGATAGGGATATTTTAGCAGGACAGACTAATGGGTATATTAGATTCTATCAAAATATTGGAACTTCAACGAATTATTCATTTCAATTGGGAAGTTCAAATTGGCTTAATTCGAGTGTCACCGGTGGTCATGCTGACCCCTGTTTCTCCGACCTTGATTCCGATGGCGATCTGGATTTATTAGTCGGCACGGGAGCAGGGACGATCTATTATTACCGCAACGACGGCACGGCACAAAACCCTTCGATGACCTACGTAACTAACAATTATTTTGGAATTAATGTGCAGATGGACGCCTCACCGGAATTGGCGGACTTTGATGGCGACGGAGATTTGGATCTGTTCGTGGGCAGGAGTCCCGACGAGGGGCAGAACCCGACGCAAGGAGACGTATATTTCTATGAAAACGTGGGCACGCCTCAAGTCCCCGATTTTCAGTTCGTGACCACCAATTATCTGAGTTGGGATTGCGGCTGGGGAGCCACACCGCGTCTGGTAGACATCGACGGAGACGGCGATCCGGATCTATTCTCCCGGCTCGGCAGCCACATGATCTACTACCAGAATCAGGGAACATTGCAGAATCCACGATTTGTTTATCAATCCAGCACCTTTGGCAACGTCAACATCATCGATTGCACTCCCTGGTTCGTCGATATTGATGGAGATGGTGATTATGATCTCCTCGTTGGTGAAGGCGACATTCCGGGACCTCCGGGGCTGCATTTATACCTGAATCAAGGGACTCCGCAGAATCCGAATTTCATCCACATTACCGATGACCTGGTCCCGGGGGTCTTCACGCAGAATTCGGTGATCTTATCACCCTGGACAGCGGATATCGACGCTGATGGAGATCAGGATTTGTTCGTGTGTGATGGTGGAACACTCTACTACTTTGAAAATACGGGATCATCAACCCGCTTTCATTTTCAATTAGTTTCAACAAATTGGCAAAATATCGGCAGCACAACTCTTGCAGCCAGAAATGGCTTTTTCTACGATATGGATCGTGACGGAGATCTGGATTTCTTTATAGACACTGAAGACAGTTACACCTGGGATGAGAGATTTCTCTTTTACCGCAATGTTGGCTCACCTCAGAATGCACAAATGGTGCTGGAAAGTGAAGACTTTTTCCCGGAAATCATGATAAGAAAGCCAGCTCCATTTATTCTCGACATGGATCAGGATGGTGATGGCGATATGTTCTTAGGTGATCAAGCCGGTGGCATTCGCTATTTCAAGAATGCCACCGGAGATACAACTGCCGTCCTTCAGCCCACCAAAATGCGCCCGCGGCCGTGCCGGGCTACGCTTACTATTGGGCCTAATCCCTCTAATCCCATCTCGCTTATCTCGTTCTCGCTGCCCTCGCCGCAGGAGGTGTCGCTCTCGGTTTACAATATCCTCGGCAGTAAAATCGCCACGCTGGTTTCCGGCAAGCAATCCGCCGGAGATCACACCGTCAGCTGGAACGCCACCGGCAATGCGTCGGGGGTGTATCTGGTGAGGCTTACCACACCAGGAGAGGAAGTGACGCAGAAGGTGGTGGTGGTGAAGTAGAAGTAATAACTGATTCCTTTGGGCGTCTTTTAGACGCCTTTTTTATGGAGTGAAATTCACTCTGTAAAATTCAAATCAAGCACGTGGAATGGATATATTGATCCTACACGCGCGCGTGCATGAAAATAGTGGCGCTTAAATCAGGGAAGAGGGAGAATTCGTGCGGGGCGAATGGAAGAATATGGGTCTCTCCCCTGACACACACACGATATTTTATTTTTCGTAAATCAGGGTCCCGTTTCGGACTCCCAGCAGAATCCCAATAATTGCTGCACAAAATAACAGTAATTATTGGTGTAAATATGTGCAGTTACTCGATGCAAACTGATTTATAAACAATAGCTTAGATGAATTTCGGGAGTGGTTATTTTGATGATTTGGTGCGGAAAGACCCATTGGGGGCGGTCGTCCAGTGACGAAAAAACTGAAAAATCGGTAACTTGATACTGCTTAGAACGAATCGAATTCGACTCAAAAGTGGTCACGTGTGCAGTGTTCGTGTGTACATCACAGAAGGGGTGTAGGAACGCCTACGGTGGGCTGTGTTGCACGATCTGGGTGTAGGATGTTACTTTGTAGGGGTAAAGTGGATTTTGCGTTTAGGCGCATTCTAAGTGGGTGTGGCTGCATTTGTGCGGAATATGGGATTATTTGATCGTGTGCGCGTAGGTGTGTGAAGAAAACAATCCCAAAACTCACTTATACTGTGGGGTCTCAAGCTTGGTAGATGGGTCAAGGCTCCCTCTCGCTTCAATCAACTTCACTTCCGAAAAACAAGACTCTTCTCTCTTGACTATTTGAACGGTTTCTTGTATATTGGATTAATTTTCGATCCTTTCCAGAAAAACGGATTTATCCCCATGAGCACCGCCTATCACGCTCGGTATTTCGCCCACGAGTTGACACGACAGGGCGGGAAGGGTGTTGATCGACTTTCCCGTTCATTGTTTGATGCTTGTGTTGACCTCAACCCTCACCAGATCGACGCCGCGCTGTTCGCTCTCCGTTCGCCCCTCCTTAAAGGTGTCCTTTTTGCTGATGAAGTCGGTCTCGGTAAGACCATTGAGGCGGGTCTCGTACTCTGCCAGTACTGGGCAGAAAACCGTCGAAAGCTCATGGTCGTCTGCCCGGCGTCCATCCGGAAGCAGTGGAGTCTGGAACTTGAGGAGAAATTCAATCTGCCGACCATTATCCTGGATGCTTCCACGGTCAGACAGCTTCAAAAAGAAGGCAATCCTGCCCCATTTGTCTCTGATCGTATCGTCATAACCTCGATTAATTATGCCAGCGCCATGCAAGTCGAGATCCGTCCCATCCAATGGGATTTGATCGTCATTGATGAAGCTCATAAATTGCGCAGCGCTTACAGATCCAGCAATAAAATGGGTCAAAGAATTCGCTGGGCGCTGGAACCCCACCGCAAGCTTTTAGTCACCGCGACGCCTCTCCAAAATTCACTCTTGGAACTCTACGGACTGTCAACCATCATCGACGAGCACCTATTCGGAGATCGCTCAGCCTTCCAGGCGATGTACATGCGCCAAGATAGCGATCTTGAAGAACTTCGGGCGAGGCTTCAGTATTTTTGTAAAAGAACCCTGCGGAAACAAGTCGTTGAGTATATCCAATACACGGAAAGAAAACCGATTACCCGTAAATTTGCACCTTCAGAAGACGAACATCAACTCTATGAGGCTATTTCCAACTTTCTACACCGCCCGGATACCTACTCTATCCCGACCGAACAACGCACTCTAATAACGCTGATATTGCGAAAACTTTTAGCCTCGTCTTCTCATGCCATTGCGGGAACGCTGCAAACCATGAAAGATCGCCTGGTAAAGCTGCGCTCCGGTCTCCCTGTCGAAAACCTGGCTGAACAGATCATCCTCGGTGAGGAAATCGAAGATGAATACTTAGATGAGACCCTGGCGGAAGAGGATGAGCAGAACGATAATACAGGCAAACAACCTGAACCCGACCAGAAGGTCGATTTGCAGAAATTGAATGCTGAAATTGGGGAGCTTGATCGCTATATCGGTTGGGCGAAGAGCATCGGTGTGGATACGAAATCTCAGGCGTTGTTGAAGGCTTTGGAGGCTGGCTTTAAAGAATTACTGCGCATGGGCGCAAAGAGGAAGGCGCTGATCTTCACCGAATCCCGTAGAACTCAGGAATACCTGAAGGGTTTCCTGGAAGCGAACGGGTATCTTGGACAGATCGTATTGTTCAACGGATCGAATTCCGGTCCGGAAGCGAAGGCGATTTACGAGCGGTGGTTGGCTGATAACAAGGGCACAGGACGGTCGACCGGCTCTCGGATCATTGACATTCGCACAGCGTTGATTGAATATTTCCGCGACTACGCGGATATTATGATCGCCACCGAAGCTGCCGCCGAGGGCGTCAACCTTCAATTCTGTTCTCAGGTGGTAAACTACGACTTGCCCTGGAATCCTCAGCGCATCGAACAAAGAATCGGGCGTTGTCACCGCTATGGGCAGAAGTTCGACGTGGTGGTGATCAACTTCTTGAACGAAAGCAACCATGCTGATTGCCGTGTCCTTGAACTACTAACCGATAAATTCAATCTCTTCAGCGGAATTTTTGGCGCATCCGATGAGGTACTGGGCGCGATTGAATCCGGCGTGGATTTTGAGAAGCGCATCCTGGAGATTTATCAGCAGTGCCGAACCCCTGACGAGATCGAGGCGGCATTTAAACAACTTCAGCAGGAGATGGATGAGGTCATTCAAATTCGCATGAGGGATACGCGCCGCCAATTATTGGAGCACTTTGACGAAGACGTGCACACCCGGTTGAAGGTACAACTCGACGAGGCAAAACTACAGCTTGACCACATCGGAAAATTATTTTGGACTCTCACCCAATTCATGCTGTCCGATCACGCCAAATTCAACGATAAAGACCTGACTTTTGATCTGTATACCGCTCCTCGACCCGATCTCGCCTGTGGGACCTACCACCTGATTTCCAAATCTCAAGATAACGTCCCCGGAAGTTACTTGTACCGCCTTTCACACCCGTTGGGAGAGCACGTTCTTGAGACCGGGAAGAGCTGCGCCACACCCTTTTCCCAAGTTACTTTCGACGTTACCAATCATCCGACTAAAATATCGGCGGTGGAAGCTATCAATGGAAAGAGCGGTTTTCTAACGCTGCAGAAATTGGTCGTTCAATCCTTTGAACGTGAGGAATACCTGCTCTTTTCCGCCTTTGATGATAGTGGAAAGTCGTTGGATCAGGAAACTGCCGAAAAGCTCTTCCGCTGTCAGGGAAATGTCAGCGATACTCCGGAATTACCTTTGGCGCATTCTGAGCGATTGGAACGCGAAGCCAAACGCCACACCGCAGCCACCATTGCCAAATCCCTTGAAGCCAATAACCGGCACTTCTTAGAGGAGCGAGAGCGCCTGGAAAAGTGGGCTGAGGATAAAGTCATCGCCGCCGAAAAGGAACTCGCCGATACCAAAGCGCAGATCAAGGCGCACAACCGGCTTTCCCGGCTGGCAGCCACCACAGACGATCAGCACACCATCCAGCTCAAGATCCGCGACCTCGAAAAGCTGCAACGCCGACAGCGACAGAAGATCTTCGATGTCGAAGATGAGATCAAAGAGAAGCGCGATAATTTGATCGAAGCGCTGGAAAAGCGGCTGGCGCAGAGCACCGGCGTTGAACCGATCTTTACCCTTCGCTGGAGTGTGATTTAAACCAAAACCCGAGAATAACGATTATGGCAGATAGTAATCAGAAGAAATTCGTCAAGCTCCTGCAAGAGCTTTTCATGTTTGACCAGGCAGACCTCGACTTCGGCATCTACCGCATCATGAACGCCAAGCGGGATGAGATCAACCGCTTTCTGTATACTGACCTGCTGCCTCAAGTCAAGGCGTCTCTGGCTGAACTGCAAAGCGGAGACCAATCCGCCTTGGAAGCGGACCTTGTCAGGGCCATCGAAGCCGCTAAAGCCGCTGGATTTGATCCGGAAACCTCACCCCGAGTTAAGGCACTTCGCGAACAACTCAAGCAAGGATTCGATCTGGTTGCTTTAGAAAACGAAGTCTTTTCCCACCTGTTCGATTTCTTCCGCCGCTACTATTCCGAAGGCGATTTTCTCTCGCTGCGCCGCTACAAAGAAGGCGTTTACGCCATCCCTTATGAAGGCGAAGAAGTCAAGCTGCATTGGGCGAACGCCGACCAGTATTACATCAAGACGTCCGAATATTTCCGCGATTACACCTTCAAGCTACCTTCCGGACGGCGCGTGCATTTCAAATTAATCGAAGCCGACACCGAGAAGGATAACACCAAAACCACCCCCGAAAAGGATCGCCGCTTCATGTTAGCGGATCAGCCGCCAACCGAGGAGCAGGGCGAGCTGGTCATCCCCTTCGTCTACCGCCCCGACCCCGAAAAGCGCAGGCAGGCAGCGATCAATCAGACCACTCTCGATACCATCCTGGGCGTCAGCGAGATGCGCAATACCTTATTCGCCCAGATGGATACCGGGCTTTCTGCCTGGGTGCGCGAACTTTCCATTCCCGATCCACCCAAATCAGACCCTACGTCTAAACGAACGGTTTTAGAAAAGCACTTGACCGAATACACCGCTCGCAACACTTTCGACTATTTCATCCACAAGGATCTGGGCAAATTCCTGCGCCGGGAATTGGATTTCTACATCAAGAACGAAGTCATGCACCTTGACGATGTGGAAAACGAGACCACTCCCCGCGTCGAACAGTACCTCTGCAAGATCAAAGCCATCCGCCGCATCGCCCACAAAATCATTGATCTCTTAGCGCAATTGGAGGATTTCCAGAAGAAGCTCTGGCTGAAGAAGAAATTCGTGGTGGAAACCAACTACTGCGTGACTTTAGACCGCGTGCCGGACGAGCTTTACCCGGAAATTGCCAGGAACGACGCCCAGCGGGAAGAGTGGGTGAAACTATTCGCCATAAATCAAATCGAAGGCGATTTACACACACCGAAATATTCTGTTCCCTTAAACACGGCATTCCTGAAGGCGAACCCCTTCCTAATGATAGATACCCAGTTCTTCCCGCCGGAATTCAAAGATAAGCTGATCGCCTCACTTGACGATTTAGACCAGCAAACCGACGGACTCTTAACCCACAGCGAGAATTTTCAGGCGCTGAACCTGCTGCAAGAACGCTACCACGAGCAGGTGAAGTGCATCTATATCGATCCGCCGTATAATACGGATGATGACGGATTCCCGTACAAGGATAGTTATATGCATTCAAGCTGGTATTCAATGCTGTATGATAGAATACAAAGGAGTAGGATTTTCGTAGATTGCACCGCAGCTTTCTGGCTCAGTACCGACGATCATGAAATACATAGAGCGCGTGAAATGGTCGATAGCATATTTCAAAATGATTTTAATGCTATAATCCCTGTTGTGAATAATTTAAAAGGAAGAAATGATCGGGCAAATATAGCCACAGCACATGAGTATCTTCTCTTTTATAGTATTAATGGTTTTATTTCGCATGGTGTTCCATTGACGGAAGAGCAACGCCAAGCATTTGAGTTTATAGATGAAGAAGGTGAGCCATATGACTTAAGAGATTTAAGAAAGCGCGGGCGACCAGACCGTAGAGAAGACCGTCCTAAAATGTGGTTCCCTATCTATTATAATCCACAAGTAAAAAAATGTTATCTTAATAGAAATTCACAGGATGAGATTGAAATTACACCAAAAAAATCTGACGGTACTGATGGCCGTTGGCGCTGGGGCAAAGATAAAGTTGCTCTTAACTTATCTATTCTGCATCCATATTTTAACGAAAGGGGAAATAAATGGGAAATAGATCATAGAGTATATTTGAAAGATGGTGACAGCGAAAGAACCTCCAAGCCGAAGTCTTTTTGGATTGATCCAGCATTCTCGACAGATGTTGCTCGCAGAACTGTAGTGAGCATGATGCCTGAGAATGAAAGGATTATCGGCTACCCAAAGGCGGTAAAAGAAATAGAGAATATCACAAACATGAGTCTGGATGATATGGATGTAATTCTTGATTTCTTTGCCGGTTCCGGGACTACCGCTCACGCGGTGATCAACCTGAACCGGGAGGATGGGGGCAACCGCAAGTATATTTTAGTGGAGATGGGGGAATATTTCGATACGGTAATGAAGCCGCGCATCCAGAAGGTCATTTATTCCAAGGATTGGAAAGAGGGCAAACCGGTTTCCCGCGAAGGCTCCAGCCACCTGTTCAAGACCTTACGGCTCGAATCGTATGAAGATACCCTGAACAACCTCGAAGTCAAGCGCACGGAGGCGCAGGGGCAGCTATTGGAGCAGCACGAGAGCTTCCGGGAGGATTATCTGCTGCGCTACATGTTGGAGGTAGAAGCGCGGGGTTCGGCGAGTCTGCTCAACCTGGACCGCTTTGCAGACCCCTTCAATTATAAGCTGAAGATTTCCACCGGCAGCGTGGGGGAAACCAAAGAGGTCAACGTCGATTTGGTGGAGACGTTCAATTACCTATTGGGGCTGAAGGTGAAGCACCAGGACAGCATCCGCGGCTTTAAGGTGGTGACCGGAACCGTGAGAAAGGGGAATGCGCAAACCGGGGTCGAAGAGAAGGTGCTGGTCATCTGGCGTAATTTGAAGGAAAAGTCCAATGAGGATCTGGACGAGTTTTTCCAGAAGCAGGGCTACAATTCGCGGGATATGGAGTTCGCTTCGATCTACGTCAACGGGGATAACAATCTGGAGAACCTGAAGGTCGATACCGATACGTGGAAGGTACGCCTGATCGAAGAGAAGTTTATGCGGTTGATGTGGGAGGATACTGAAGTATAAGGTGATATTATGCCCCGTGGAGTCAGAAGACGTTCTCAAATCGAAGAAACGCGGTTAAAATTCGACCAGAAGCTGGTCTTGAATCAGTGGCTGCTCAGCCTTT
>JAPKYS010000039.1 GCA_026394195.1 bacterium
GCTTCTCTAAACCTAAAGCCTGCGCAAACAAGTCTTCCGTCGGGGATTGCATCGGGAACCTCCAGTTTGATGAGTGTTCCCTAGTATAATTAAAAATCTCGACTTAATCAACCTTTACCCATTCAAAATAGCGAAGAACCAAATATTGCAATGCTATTGCGAATGAAGGTGGTGGACATCTTTTGTTAGGGATCGCAGATCGCCCACCTCGTGAGGTCGTGGGTACACAAGCATTTAATAACCCAGTTGAAATGGCTGAAAAACTATTTTCCGCTGTTGGATTCCGGGTTAATATTGAAGAGGTTTTACATCCAGATGGACGTGTATTAGTTTTTCACATCCCTTCGCGCCCGAGAGGAACTGCCTATAATTACGAAGGAGCTTATTTTATGCGGAGTGGTCAACGATTAGTCCACATGAGCGAAGATCAACTTCGGAAAATATTTTTTGAAGGCAGACCGGATTGGTTAGAAGAACCTTCATTAACAAATCAAAGTCCTCAGGATATTGTCGAATTATTGGATATTCAGAGGTATTTTGAATTACTTCGATTACCCCAACCTGCTACGCGTTCTGGTATTCTTGATCGACTGAAATCTAACTTTTTAGTCGATGAAAATGGCGGAGAATATACTATACGAAGAATTGGTGCCTTGCTTTTAGCAAAAAGACTGGACCGTTTTCCAGATCTCGAGCTAAAAGCTCCTAGGGTGATTGTTTATTCTGGTAAATCAAAATTGGAAACTCGACTGGATCAGATAGGAGGAATGGGTTATGCAGTAGGATTTGATAAATTAATTCAATTCATAATGGGGCAATTACCACAAAATGAGATTATTGAAGGTACGATTCGAAGAGCGATTAAACTAGTACCCGAAGTGAGTATTCGTGAGATTGTAGCCAACGCAATCATCCATCAAGATTTTGCAGTTGGTGGGTCCAGGATATTAATTGAAATATACGAAGATCGTGTAGAATTGTCTAATCCGGGACTACCTATCGTTCCGATAGACCGCTTTATTGATGGTTATCAATCTCGCAACGAGAGACTCGCAAGCCTAATGCGAAAATTTGGATTCTGTGAAGAAAAAAGCAGTGGCATTGATAAAGTGATACATGCCGCCGAGGTATTTCAATTACCTGCACCAGATTTCAGAGCTGACCTTAACCGAACTTATGTTATAATTTTTGGGATTAAAAGCTTCGAGAATATGGATCGCAATGATCGAGTGCGAGCATGTTATCAGCACTGTGCTCTAAAGTGGGTTATGAAAGATTTCATGACAAACCAAACGCTACGAAACAGATTTAAGTTATCTGAAGGTAAAAGCGCCATTGCCTCTCAAATTATTACAAATACAATTGATACCGGTTTAATTAAGCTTGATGAGAGAGTGGGTGATTCAAGAAAATTTGCGCGTTATCTACCTTTTTGGGCTTAAATTTTTATTTAAGTGTTTACCGGTATTTTTATAGTCAATTACTCATAAAGTCAATAATATCAAGTTGATACTTATTTAAGCGATTGCCTTAAAACCCGCTTATATCAAGTCCGGTGAATAACACTTTTAGGGGCGCATGGCATGCGCCCTGCGGGGTTGGGAGGTGGCACGGTCAGCTTGATGACCGTGAACAAATTAGATATTGATTAGCAGGGGCATCGAGCTGCCCCTGCCACCCGCCAAGAGCCGTCAATAAGCAAATTAATCGGCTCAGGGTATTGACATTGGCAAATTATTGTGTTATATTGTTTACATTCTCTCCCCAAAACCTTAAAGGAGTCAGCCATGATAGCGAAAATTACAACCGCAACTCTCCTGATTATCCTCCTCAGTTTCTCCCCTGCAACCGCCCAAGACAGCCTGAATGTGACTAAGATGGGGCAATTAGCTTACTGGGATCACGCCACAGATGTAGCAGTCTCCGGCTCCTATGCCTATGTAGCGGATGAATATGCGGGATTACGGATAGTCGATATCTCCAATCCAAACGCCATAGTTGAGGTGGGGCATTATTACATGCCCTATTATGAAAATGCAAAGGGAGTGGTGGTATCAGGTTCCTATGCCTATGTAGCGTCCGCGGGGTGTTTGCGGATCGTGGATGTCTCCAATCCTGCCGTTCCCTTCGAAGTAGGCTTCTATGTCTCGCCAGGGAATGCTTATGGAGTCGCGGTCTCTGCTTCTTATGCCTACATAGCGGATCAATTAGCGGGTTTGCGCGTAGTGGACATCTCCAATCCTGCCGCTCCCTTCGAGGTGGGTTTCTATGACACGCCAGGATCTGCTCGTGACGTGACGGTTTCAGGCTCCTATGCCTACGTGGCGGATTCGTATTCGGGCTTACGGGTGGTGGACGTCAGTAATCCCGCAGCTCCCTTTGAAGCAGGTTTCTATGACACGCCAGGGCAGGCTTTTGATGTGGCAGTTTCCGGCTCTTATGCCTACATTGCAGATCAATCAGCGGGCGTACGTGTTGTGGATATCTCCAATCCAAGCAATCCGATTGAAGTAGGCTTCTATGACACGCCAGGGCAGGCTCTTGGCGTGGCGGTTTCCGGCTCCTACGCCTACGTAGCAGATCATATTGCGGGACTGAGAATTGTGAACATTTCCAATCCCGCTGCCCCATATGAAATAGGTTACTGTGATACGCCGGGAAGTGCACAAAAAACGGTAATTTCCAGCTCGTATGCCTACATAGCGGATTATAATGAGGGTTTGAGGATCGTGAACATCTCAAATCCAACTAATCCCTTCGAAGTTGGCTACTATGCCGCCTCGGGACGTTGGGCCCATGCCGTAGTGGTCTCCGGCTCCTATGCCTATATAGCGAACGATTTTGGTGGTCTGAGCGTTGTGGATATTTCCGATCCAGCAACTCCATTCGAAGCGGGTTTGTACGACTCGCCAGGGTGTGCTCAAGGGTTGGCAGTTTCAGGCTCATACGCCTATGTAGCGGATAGTTGGTCAGGTCTGCGAATAGTGAACGTCTCTGACCCAACTACTCCCGTTGAAGTGGGCTACTGTGAAACGCCGAATTTAGCCGCAGGGGTTGCAATTTCTGGTTCATACGCGTACGTTGTGGATTATTATGACGGTTTGCGCATCATAAACGTCTCCAATCCAACCGCTCCTTATGAAACAGGCTTCTATCTCCCTCCGACACAGGCTTTTAACGTAGTGGTATCCGGAATTTATGCCTATGTAGCGGGTGTGGATGCTGGTTTGCGAATCGTGAATATCTCCAACCCTGCCGCTCCCTTCGAAGCAGGCTTCTACAACACCCCCGGACTGGCTCTGGGTGTAGCAATTTCAGGACCCCTGGCCTATGTGGCAGATGAGGATGCGGGCTTACGGGTGGTGGACATATCCAATCCCGCCGCTCCATTTGAAGTAGGTTACTATGATACACCGGGTTATGCTCGTAGTGTCGTGGTATCCGGATCTTACGCCTATGTGGCGGACGCCGAGCAGGGATTATGTGTGTTAAACATCTTTAATCCAGCTGCTCCTTTTCCCGCGGGCTATTACAATACGCCAGGTTATGCTGAGGGCGTGGCGGTTTCCGGCTCTTACACCTACGTAGCGGATGGTGATTACTTTGGTATTTACGCGTTTATTCCGGGGTTACCCTTAGATGTAAACACTAGTCCGGTCCATCCCCCCATTATCATTCCAGCCAACGGGGGTAGTTTCCAGTATAATATCAACGTCAGTAACCTGAGCGCGACGCCGGTTAACGCGCAACTCTGGAACAAAGTGCGCAATAATGCAGGTCAATATACCACGGTTTTCGGACCGGTGACCCGGACGCTGCCAGCTGGTGCCTCTCCGACTCGAGTGCTCAGGCAGACCATTGCGGGGAGCATCTCGCCCGCAACGTTGTATTTTATCAGCTACATCGGTACCTATCCAAACAACATCGCCGACAGCAGCTTCTTCACAATCGTTAAATTTCCGGGAAGCGATGGTGGACCCTGGATTTCGGAGTCGTATGTGACCGGAGATGTGTTTGATGAATTCGCAACGCAGAATAGCTCTCCGAGCATTCCTAATTCGTCATTCGTAATTCAAAATTGTTCCCCCAACCCTTTCAACCCCACGACCAACCTGACCTTCACCCTGCCACAGGCGGCGAAAGTGTCGCTGGAGGTGTTCGATATCAACGGGCGTGTTGTAGGAGCGCAGGGTATGCGCCCGATGGTTGGAGGCGGTGGTTCTGAGGGCGCACGCAGTGCGCCCCTACAAGAGGCATCGTACACAGCCGGCACCCACACCATTCCCTTCGATGGAACGGGATTACCGTCGGGCATCTACTTCGCCCGGCTGACCGCAGGAGAGTACTCAAGGGTGCAGAAAATGGTGCTGCTGAAATAATCGCAAACAACAGGTTGTAGACTGCCTACACGGGGTGTACCAAAAGTACGCCCCGATTTGTTTTCTTAGCACTTCACCATCAGCTTCGAGGGCGACAAGATGACCAGTTTTAAGACGCAAGCCACACCGGGCGCGGGCATTATGGGCATCTACGGGCAGTTGGGCGTCAAAGTCCCGAAGCGGGAATTGGCGGGGATGCATTAGGCAGGTTTAGAACCGATTGCAAATGGCGGCGCGGCGCAGGCTGCGCCGCTTTTTTTGTGGGGGGGGGGGAGGTTACCGGAATGCGTCTCCCCAACTTTTAACTTTTAACTTTCAACTTTGAACTTACATAACCATCACCATCCCATACCGGTTCATCTCCTGAGCGTAATCCGTCAATACCTCGATGGGATAGCCTGCTTTTCGCACGGTGGAAAACACGTCCACGGACAGCCCTTCTAAGGACGGGCGGGCGTTCTGCGGGTTGGGGCAGTCTTTGGGGTCGTCGGTGCATTCCGTGCAGAGGTTGCAAGGATCGATGAAGAGCACGAACGCTTTGGGGTTGCCCGCCATGAAGACCGCTCGTTCCAGCTTCAGCAATCTTGCGTTGACGCTGCGGGTCCAGGCGTGCCGGTCTTCGGGTTTTTCCACCGCCTTGCTGAAGCGAAACAGCGCCGCCTCTTGATATTCCGAGAAGAACCGCTCGCACTCCGTCGGCGACGGCAGGTGCGGAGGGCACGCCGCGGCTTTACCGTAATCCTGGCAGCCGAAGCGGCACTTCATGCGCACCCACGCAGCCACCACGATCTGCTTCGGATCGATCCAGCGAAAATCGGTGCAGCCGTGCTGCGCAAAAAGAGCCTCCAGGGTCTTGCGATCATCCATCTTGAGTTCTCCCATTTTTTGAGCACAACGCTTTATCCATTTGCCTTTAACACCCGATTGATGACAGTGAACAAAATAACATGACATTTATTAAGGTTCATTTAGTCGATGTTACCTCGCCCGAAAATGAATTTTCGGGCTAATTTATGGCTGTCCTTACAGGACGCTCAGAAGACGTCCCCTTCAGGGGACTGAAGCAGAGTAGCCCGGGAATTCATTCCCGGGGACTATTCTGACCAGTTTATACCTTTAACATCAGCTCATCCAACGGCTTGCGCTGCTGCGGCACCAGCTCGCGCACCCGATCCTTTTCCACCAGTTGTTCGGGATCTCCCAGGTAACCGATGGCGATCATGGTCACGGGCTCCAGATCGGCAGCAAGATCGAACAGTTCCCGGGCTTTTTCGACAGAAAAGCCAGCCATGTTGTGCACATAGATGCCCATGGTCGTAGCCTGCGTGGTGAGATTGCCGATCGCCAGCCCCAGATCGTGAAAAGCCCACCGGTTGGGCTTGCCGCTTTTCTCGAATTGCGTCTTCACCAGAGTCAGCGCCAGCAGCGGTGCGGTTTTAACCCAGCTCTGGTTGCTCTCGGTCAGACAGGAAAAGAGCTTGCCGTACCGTTCGGGCTGATCGGGGGTGGTGTAGATGAAGCGCCAGGGCTGTTCGTTGGCACAGGACGCCGCCCAGCGCGCTGCTTCGAAGAGGGTCAGGATGCTCTCCGCATCCAACGGTCGGGCGGAAAAGGCGCGGGGACTCCAGCGCTTCCGGATCAATTCATGGACCTCGTGCGAAGTTTCTGGTCTGGGTTTCATTGATTCACCTGCGATGGTAAATGTCAGTTTATAGGCTGCTGGATCAGCTTCCACGACTTCAAATCCAGGAGGTTGAAGTCAATGTAATATCCAGCCAACCAAAAATCAAGCGCAATAACGACAGTTTCTAATTCGACCAGATTTCGCCCCATCTGCCGGATAATATTCCGGATCATATTTCGATTGATAATGCATATCCTGCATCCATACGCGGGATGGTGCCGGAGCTTGTGATTATTATTACAAGCGTATCTTCAAATATTTCCTGAAATTACTACGTAATATATGCACGGCATCAATTTTGCTCTATTATCCAACAAGGAGGATGATAAGGGCTGCACTCAAAGCCCCCGGAGATGTAGAGATGCGTTGGCATACTTGAATTGACGGGGAGGATACCATGAATCGACTTGCACTTAAAAAATCACCGTCCGCGCACCACCTGAAGCTGAACGCTCTGCCGAACCCCTTCAAGCCTGCGACGACCATCAGTTTCACTCTGGCGCAACCCACCCGGGTGAAGCTGGAAATCTTCGACATCGGCAGCCGGGTGGTGTCGGTTCCCTACATTGAAACCCTGATGCCGGGACCTCACTCCATCAGCTTCGACGGCGGCGGACTTCCGGCGGGAGTCTACTTCGCCCGCGTCAGCGCCGGCAAGAGCATCGAAGTAAAGAAGCTGATCCACCTGTGATGAGCAGGCGACGCATGAGCAGGACTGCGATCCTGACTGAAGAAAGCACGAATTCCTAAAACACGGTTGACGATAACTTGCAGGGAGGTAATGATGCGTGCACTGGTTATACTGATGTTAACACTGATGGCGGTTGCCGCTTCCAGCTTTGCTGCTGTGGGCAACGCCGCCGTCTGGTACGAAGGCAGGTTGGTTGGGAAGTGATATAGTGCACTATACTAACTTTGGATTTCATCAGGGCGCTTCCCAACGAAGCGCCCCTTTCTTTTTGCAGCTATAACTTTGAACTTTTAACTTTGAACTTTTAACTTCTTCTTCCTACATCCCCAGCCTGCGCTTCGCATCTTCTTTCGATAGATACCCCTTTTCCACCATGGAATCCACTGTGCGGAAGCGGATTTCGTCGGCATTGGCGCGCTCCAAAATGAACGGGTCCTGGTTCGGAGCGAAGAGATGCCGCGCGGTCGCGGTGCAACCGTGCAGCTTCAATTCGGTGTTGCGCAGCCAGTCCGCCAGCGCCGTCGCCGCCGCCTGAATGCTGTCGACTTCCTGCATGAGCAGGTTATACTGCGCTCCCACCCAGTTCTGCGTAGTTCCGTGCGAACGTCCCAACACCCAGGGGAACAGTTTCAACGCCGTGATGACGTCTTCCAGGATCTGTTCCCGGTTGACCTTCCAGGTAAAGCTGCGTCCTTTTTCCCCGCCGATGACCGTGACCTCGACGTCCGACCAGGTGAAGAGATTCTGATCCGCTTCCAGGCTGCTGAATTGATCCACCGTCTGGTCAAAGTAGGCATTTATGCGCGCCAAGTATTCCTCTTCATGTTCATTTTCGAAAGCGCTGGGCGGCGTGACCTTGATCTGCAACCGCGGCGTCCCGGCATTATGCGACGATCGCGCCATGTCTTCCAGCAGCTTCTGCTCGATTTCCAGCACAAACGGCGCCGACGCCAGCGGTTCGATCCCCGCCGGGTTGGATACGTCCATTCCCAGAGTGGTGTAGAAGGTGCGTTCCGGAGCCAATGGAACCTCTGACCCGTCCTCGTTTTCATAGACGGCGCGGTAACGCCCCGACCGTTCCCAACGCACCCGGAAAGGATCTAAAGTGCGGAAGTAGTCGATGCCCGAACCGTCAGGCAGCAGCACCAATTCACCGCAGAAACGCCCTAAAGTGAACAGCTCCAGGAACAGCCCCTCCATTAACCGGCTGACGCCGTTACAGCGCTGGTAGGGGTTTTCCAGGATGCGGGTATCCAGAGCGTCCAAGATCCCCTGAGCCCGGGCGCATTCAGCGTCCGATCCGGTAATTTCGACGGTCTGGGGCGTGGCAGCCAGACGCACCCACGCCCACACTGCCGCCCCGACGATGGGGACGTTATCCCGCAGGTAGCGGTAGAAGGACGCCTTGCTGCTGGGAGTGTAACTGAAGGATTCACTCCTTCGGGAACTGCTCCACCCCCGGCTGTTCGACCAGGCGGGCAGAGCGGATACTTTCCGGGTGTACCCGCCGCGCACCCGCGCCGCCGCCACCGGCGTAATCAGCGGCTTGGGGCGGATGATTTCGGCAGGTTTCTGCTTGCGATTTAAACGAAACATGAGAAGCTCCTTTGGTAAGTTGAAGGTTGAATGTTAAATGTTAAAAGTTGGGGAGAGAGGAGGGTGCTGATGGAGGGACACGCTCCGTCGTGTCCTTTTGATCAAGGAGGGTAGGATAGACATTCCTGTCTGTCCGTTGGTGGATTCCTGTTCGTCTAAAAAAAGCCCGATTTCCGCTCTTGACCTCTTGACTTTTAGGAAAATTGGATGTATATTATGTAGTAAGAAAAAACAGGAAGTAGCGATATGATATTTCATGTGACTTTAGACCTCGCGGAAGACGGCTGGATGGTGGCTGAATGTCCTGCGTTACCGGGCTGCGTCTCGCAGGGAAAAGATGAGGCAGAAGCCCTGGAGAACATCAAAGAAGCCATAACCGCCTGGTTGTGGGCGGAAGACCAGAAGGCCGCAGCCAAAATCCCTAAAAAGAAGAATCGTCAACCGTTAGTCGTTACGGTGTAAGATGGGCAAATTAGCGAACATCTCGGGCAAACAAGCGGTTAAGACGTTTGAAAGAGCGGGATGGAAGAAATTAGGGCAGGTTGGCAGCCATGTGGTTATGGTAAAAACCGGACTCCGAGTCAATCTATCTATTCCCCAACATCGTGAACTCTCGGTCGGAACGCTGCGAGCTTTAATTCGTAATGCGGGGTTGACGGTTGAGGAGTTCTTAGAATTACTCTAACACCGGTTCAGCTCGATTACCACCAATAAAGATGCCGTTTCTCATTGCGTCAAGTCTTCAGCATAGCCGATAAACTGACGCCTATAAAAAGCCCGATTTCCGCTCTTGTCCTCTTGACTTTTGGGAAATTTAGTTGTATATTGGAGAACGAGTCAAAATCGGAGTCAAAATGGGAATCACGACCATAGATATCGAAATAGCCAATCCAATAAAACCTGAGATTCGCGAGAAAGTTACCCTGATGGTGGATTCCGGAGCGCTCTATTCGGTTATTCCCGGAGAGGTCTTGAAGCGTTTGGGATTGGAAACCATCGACCATGAAGCCTTCTTTCTGGCGAATGGAGATAGGATAGAGCGGGGAATTTCTAGCGCGCTTTTTTTCTATCAGGGGAAGTGGGGACCGTCGAAGGTCGTGGTCGGTGAACCCGGCGATAGCTCTCTGTTGGGTGTGCTCACTTTGGAATCCTTAGGTTTCGCGCTCGATCCGATCCGCCGTGAACTGCGGCCCATGAAGATGCTGCTGGTGTGAATTGCGCGTTGCGTCAGGTCCTTAGTCCCCAAGGGACGATGACCTGACGCCTAAAAAAGCCCGATTTCCGCTCTTGACCTCTTGACTTTCGGGGAAATTAGTTGTATAATGGAGAAAGTTCTGCAATAAACGAATAACGTACCTAAAGTACAATATGACGCTGACTACGCAAAAATGGGTGGATCAAGGCAGGTATGATCTGGATACAGCGGCAGCCATGCTGGATACTGGGAGATACCTGTACGTTCTATTCTGCTGCCAACAAGCATTGGAAAAAATCCTAAAAGGGATTATCGTCCAGCGAACCGGAACCTTTCCACCTCGAATTCACAATCTGCTGCGTCTTACTGAAATGGCAGGATTGGAATTAACCAGCGTACAGTTGGATTTCTTGGGTGAACTGTCAGCTTACTATATCCAAAGTCGCTACCCGGAAGAGATCGAGGTTTTGGGAAAATCGGTGTCGCACCCTCTGGCCGAAGACAACCTTAAAAAAACTCAAGAGATCGTTTCATGGCTACTCTCGATGATAGCGTAATTCGCAAGGCGCTCTCTGCCACGCGTGTGCTCAAGCAAAATGGAACTGTGCAGGCGGTCTACATCTTCGGTTCCCAAGTTGACGGCAACACCGATCATTGGAGCGACATTGACGTGGCTGCTTTCATGGATGGCGTGGAATCCTGGGATATTCAGCGGCGTGCTGTGGTGATGGCTCGAATCCAGCGAGAAGTGGGGTACGAGGTGGAAGCTCATCTCTTCCCGGCAACAGCTTTAAAACAGAGCGATGCGGGCAGTTTCGCCGGTTATATCTTGACGCATGGGGTGTGCATTTACCCAGCGAAGACCCTTGGCGGCCCATGAAGATGCTGCTGGTTTGAAATATGCGGTTTTCGATTCTCTGAACGTAACAAAAGGCGAGATTCAATCAATTCATTTTGTGGAGGCGATCATGAAGGCTGGAAATCTTATCATCACCGCAGTGGCGGTGTTGCTGCTGCTCGTTGGGCTGGCGCAGGCGCAGGATAGTTTGAATGTGACGAAGGTGGGGGAAATTTTCATTGCTAATGCAGCGTTGAATGGGATTGCTATTTCTGGTAATTATGCCTATGCGGCAGATTATAATTATGGACTGCGGGTAATTAATGTGTCGAATCCTGCTTCACCATGGGAGGAGGGAAACTGCACTCTACCAGGGAATGCATATAAACTTGTGGTTTGCGGCGACCGAGTTTATATTGCGGATTTTGTATTGGGTCTGCGAATAATCGATGTTTCTAACCCGTCATCCCCGGTTGAAGTGGGTTTTTATGAACCCTTTGGAATTGCTCGGGGTGTAGATGTTTCTGGCAATTATGCCTATTTGGCGGATGAACAGTATGTGCGAGTAATCAACGTCCAAAGACCGGATTCCATATACGAAGTAGGAAGTTTTAATACTCTTCCAGGGGGTGGTCCTGCGTGGGGAATTGTCGTTTTAGGTAATTATGCCTATGAAGCAGAACATACGATGGGACTCCGGGTGATCGATGTATCAGACCCCTCATCTCCCATAGGAGTCGGACTCTGTGGTGATTATGGATATGCCGTGGATGTAGCTATTTCTGGTAATTATGCATATGTGGCAGATTTCTCTTGGGGATTGATGGTAGTGGATATATCCAACCCATATTCACCTGTACAAGTAGGGAGTTGTGGACCACCAGGGGGGTACAACGTTGGTGTTGCTGTTTCAGGTGATTATATCTACGCTGTAGCCAGTGGTCCAGTTTATTCCTACATGTCGATCTTTGATGTCTCCAACCCAGTTATCCCCGAAATATCAGGTTTTTATCCTACGCCTGGAGGTGCTCAAGATATAGCCGTGTCGAATAATTATGCCTACGTGGCTGATGGGCAGTACTTCTCCATCTACGACTGTTCCGCCGCCCTCCCTGTCAACCCCTTCACCGAAATCCCAAAGCCAACCCAATTCTCATTTAATTCCCCCTCCCCCAACCCCATCAACCCCACCACCAATCTGACCTTCACCCAGCCCCACCCGGCGAAGGTGTAGCGGGGAGTGTTCACAGAAGGAGAGTACACGGCGGTGCAGAAGCTGGTGCTGCTAAAATAGTCGCTGGTTGCTTGCTGCTAGTGGCTGGTAGGGGCGCATGGCATGCGCCCATTTATATTTCAACCCTGTGCAGAACTACGAATGACTGAAATTTGCTCCTCCCCGCTTGACTTTTGCCTCAAGGTGTTGTATATTGACCGGATAAATCAGATCAAGCCGTCATCGGAGTCCTGTGATGAATAAAACCATCAGCTTGTTTGTGATCCTTTTGTTCGCCTGTTTTTCTGTGGCTTTTGCCGTTGATAAAACTGCTGATCTGGGAACCGACCTGCGTGCTGAAAACCAGCAATTGACCCAGATCAACAACCAGATCGTGGAAGCTCAGCAGAACCTGCAGCGCCTCGCGCTCGAATGCCAGGATGCTCAGCGGATTGCCCTCCAGAAGCGAGCCGATGCCGACAGAGCCAAGGAAAATTACGACCGTGCCTCCAAGAACGTCGACATCATCGGATCAGACGTTGTGGTCAATTTTTTGACCAGCTACAAAACCGCCGATCAAGCCGCCCGGGACGCAGAGGCAAAGCAGCAACTGACCGAAAATCAGAAAAGGGACGCGCAGAAAAAGCTGGATGATCTGGCTCGCAGCAAGCGTGAAGCCGAAATCCAGATCCTGAAAATCAAAGCGGATCTGTTCGATCAGGAAATCTATACGCCGGTCTGGTCGGAAGGCTACGGTGAAGCCATCCTGTCCGAAGACAAGTCAGTCAAAACGTGCCAAACCCTGGCGCTGGATTATGCCCGGCAGGACGCCATCGACAAAGGCGGCAAATTGATTCTGCAATCCATCACCGTCGTCGAAAATTTTGAACTGGCGCAGGATATCATCAAGACCGAAGCCAAAGTCCGCGTGGTGGAAAGCGATTTATCCGGTGATTACGGCAAGGTCATCCGTCTGGATCAGGGCGGTATGTCCAAGTTCACCGCCAGGGTGCGGCTGAAGTTGCAGAGCATCGACGTCGCCAACCCCTACAAAGAGCAGATGGATGAGCTGCTGGCTGGAAGCATGTCGCCAACCGTCCCCGTTACAACGACGCAGGCACAGCAGGAATTGCCCGCGGGTGAACCCACCGGCACACCGGCTGTGGTCCAGCCCGGCGGGGCTGAAACCAAAATCGCCGCCTACCAGCAGTCCAGCAGCCCGAAAGCCCAAAAAGTGCGCTTCGGCATCGAAGGGGGATTAAATCTTTCCAACATCTACGGCTCCGACGCCGGATTGGATGGGCTCAAGGGAAAGATGGGACTGCTGGCTGGAGCTTTTATCACGTTCAACCTGAGCAACCGCTTCGCCATTCAGCCGGAAATTCTCTGGACTGCCAAAGGATTCCGTCAGGAATATAGCTACCTTGATTCGTCCATCAATGCCACCATCAATGTCAAGTATAAGTGGATGCTCTCTTACCTGGAAATGCCGGTTTACTTGAAGTTCTCCTTCCCCCTGGGCTCCAGCGCGGATTACACCCTCATGATAGGACCGACAGTATCCTGCCTGCTGAAACCGCGCTACGAACTCAAGGCAACTGCTGCCGGCTACGAGGATTACAATGAAAGCGGCAAAATCAACGACGTAGTGAAACTGGATTACGGTCTCTCCGCCGCCACCGGATTCGACTTCAACCTCGGGAAGATTCAGCTCTTCGTCAACGCCCGCTTCTCCATGAGCCTCAGCTCCTTCGATGATTCCCCGGGCAACGTCGGCGGTCCATTGAGTATCAAGCACGAAGTGATCACGGTGGCGACGGGGATAGCGTTCTGAAGACTCGCTGAGGCTAATAGTGATAACTCTGATCTGAAGATATACCAATTCATTCGTGGAGGCTATCATGTGTTCTAAATCTCGGAAAATATCCTGGATAACCTTGCTGATTATCACCGGAACTTTCCTGATCGCATCGATCTCTGTTATAGCCACGGCAAGGGCTGCCGCACCTCCAATGATCCGTACCGGCGCCACGGATGATCTTACAGGCGATCATCCCCTCACTACCTCCTTTGTCTGGCAGGGACACGGAGGAATTATAGTCAGGCCTGTAACATTCGATGATGTCCGTCCAAGAGGCATTTTCCTCGTCGATTCAATACCGGATGGATCAACGATCGCTTATGCCTGCTTTGCTACAACGGCTTGGCAAGAAGAATATACAGCGGCTTCAAGCCGGTTCGATGGCATGCTAATGCCTGATGTTCAACCTTGTGTCTATGATCAAGATACAAACTATTACCTGTCCTTCTATAAATGGAATGTTACTCCTTTGGTGACAGGTAATGGAAATTATCGCTTCGAAGGGTTAAATTTACAATACTGCTACGGCGTCTTCCTCTGGATCATCTATGAAAATGCCAACTTACCCCTGACAAGAATCGTTGTCAATGACGGCGCCGAATCGCTGCGGGATGCCAATAGCACTACCAATTTCAATGGTTTTGGGCCTGGTCCGGGGACTGTCAGCATGTTCACTCAGGCCAGCGATAGCTCTGGCATGTATGAAATGGTTCGATTTAATCAGGATACACTGGCCGGCCCCGGAGATGTATTCCATGGAAATATCGGCTACTGGGCGGATTATCTGGAATTCGGTCTTCCGCAGATTCAAGCGGGAAATTCCCTGACCATCACCACGGATGAAGATTGGTTCGGTATCCACCTCGCAGTCATGACCGGCACTCCCGGAGGTCAAGCGGATATCGTCGTTTCATTGGTTCCGATCGGCGGCATTCCGGTCATTCCGGCTCAGGGAGGCGCCTTCAATTTCCAGTGCAGCGTGATCAATCACGGCAATGCGGTAACCGCCTTCTCGATCTGGTCGGCGCCTGCGCTATCCGAATTTGACCTGGTCAGATCCAACCTATGGACCTTTCACTCTTTGCCCCCCTCTGGAAATAAACGTCTCACGGGTTCATCATCAGCGGATTCCGGCGAGCGCTCCCGCAGGCAGCTACCTGTACGTCGCTTACGCCGCCATGAGCTATGGATCGACCGCTATACTTGATTCCAACTACTTCACCTTCACTAAAACCGCTGTAACTGATGGCGGGCAGGAGATGGACGCCTGGTCTTGCGAAGAGACCGCGGCGACTGTGGTACGGGCAGCTACACCCCAGATCTTCTCCATGAATGCTTACCCTAATCCCTTCAACCCCACCACGAACTTGACTTTCACCCTCCCGTACCCGGCACAGGTATCCCTGGAAGTGTTCGATATCAATGGACGCTCGGTAGGGGCGCAGGGCATACGCCTGATTGGCAGCGGTTCTCAGGGCGCACGCAGTGCGCCCCAACAACAGACCTGGTATGATTCTGGGATACACACCATTCCCTTCGACGGATCGGACCTGCCGTCTGGGATCTACTTCGCCCGGCTGACGGCGGGTGACCATTCTACCATGCGGAAATTGGTGTTGATGAAGTAATAGAATCTCCCCGGGGACATGTTGATCATGTCCCCGGGATTATCCTTCGGATCAATCGGTTCGCTTCATCAAGGATTCCCCCTCAATATCCTGCCTCAATATCCGTATAACCTTCCATTGTTTTGAGAAAATGAGCACTTTGAGCTTGTGATTGCCGGTTTGAGCGAATAAATTAATGCATAATACAGATCAATAATCACCCAATCTCATGAAAATCCTCTTCATCCGTCCAGACTCCGACGTCCAGTCGGTCTATCCACCGGTCGGCTTGCTGCACATCGCCGCCTATCTGCGCACCCAAAGCGATCAGTACGAATTCAAGGTCATCGACTCGCGCAACACCTGCGAAACCCCGCAGCAGTTGGCGGATATCGCTTACGAATTCCAACCCGACGTCATCGGCATCACCAGTCTCTCGTCCGAATGCAAATTCGCGGTCAAAGCCGCTCAGGTGATCGGAGCCCGGGTGCCGAACATCCCCATCGTTATGGGTGGAGCTCATGTCACCTCCGATCCTACCTGGTTTCTGAAATACCCCGAAATCGATTACTGCGTCGCCGGTGAAGGCGAAGAGATCTTCTACAAATTCACGCAGTTGCTGCCCGAATTGCTTCATGAGGAGCTGGATAAAATCCCCGGCGTGTACTATCGTCAAGCGGATGGCGCCATCAAGGGAACTCCGCACGATTACATCCAGGATCTGGAACAGATCCCCATGCCCGCCTGGGATTTGTTGGACATCACCAAATACTTCAACAACAAACGCAAACGCCCCTCCACCAATCCGCACAACTGGGATCCGCACTGTCTCCCCATGATGACCTCCCGGGGCTGCCCCTTTCACTGCGCCTACTGCCATGACATTTTCGGCATCAAGGTGCGCACTTGGAGTCTGGAGCATGTCATGGCGGAATTCGACTACCTGACGACCACCCTGGGAGCGAAGGAAGTCGAGATCATGGACGATCTTTTTAATGCGAACCTGAAGCGGGCTTCAGAGATCCTGAACCTGATGGCAGAACGCAAGCGCGGTACGCACCTGGCGCTGATCAACGGCTTGCGAGCGGATAATCTTTCCGACGAGTTTTTGCATGCCTGCAAGAAAGCCGGCATCTACCGCATCCTCTTTGCCATTGAATCCGCCAGCCCCCGAGTGCAGAAATTAATCCGTAAAAACCTGAATCTGGACAAAGCTTTCGAAAATATTGCCAAAGCTGCAGCACTACGCTTCAGCACCGGCGGTTACTTCATGCTGGGTTTCCCCGAAGAGACTTTGGAAGAGATGCATTTGACCTTGGAATGGGCGGTCAAGTCCGACCTGCATACGGCCACGTTCTTGTTGCTCTGCCCCTTCCCCAACACCGACATGTACAAATGGGCGGTTGAACACGGTTATGATATGGGCGACCAGGTCTATGAGGATTATTACCGAATCCGGACCAATCTAACCAAGGTGTCCACCGAAGAAATTGAACATTTGCGCGCAGTGTTGTTCCGCCGTTTCTATATGAACCCCAAACGCATTTACCGCTACCTGCGCGACACTCCCTTCCATACCATGCTCTGGAAAAAGATTACCGCCGCCATCCGCATGACGGTGTTCGGCGATCTGGATTCCGGAAAGAAGAAGTTCTGGTGAGTGACACTGTCATTTTTTCCGCAAAGTGCTGCGCGAGCGGCGATGCCGCCTTTACCGCAAAGTGCTGCGCGAGCGACACTGTCGCCCTTTCCGCAAGGTGCTTCGCGAGCGGCAATGCCGCCTTTTCCGCAAGGTGCTTCGCGACCTTGCCTATAAATGATCTGGGTAGGATAGACATTCCTGTCTGTCCTGCATACAGGCGATCCGACAGGGCCGCCTGTTTTTATTCGATATAATGCATAGTCGGGGTCGCCCCTGACCCCGACACCCCGACTCTTATGCCGTTGCGTCAGGTCTTGGCTCACGACGAAGTCGCGAGGTGTGACCTGACGCCCGTAAAAAGCCGGAATTCTGCGTTTTAGGTCTTGACTTTGGGGGAATTTGTGTGTAAATTGAAATAGAATACAGACCAAAACCGTAACTTCCGCTAATGAGTGAAACACATGATTACGCTTGAAGACCTGAAAAAGGTCATCTCAGAACTCCCCGAAAAGGAATACAAGCAGTTCCGCCGCTGGTTTGCTGAGCGGGACTGGCAGCGATGGGACCAACAGATCGCCGCAGATTCCCGTGCCGGGAAATTGGATTTTCTGGTGGAAGAGGCGAAAGCTGCCAAAAAGCAAGGCAAACTGAGGGCCCTGTGAAACATCAAACCACCGAAAGATTTTGGCTGTGCTACTCGAAGCTCCCTGCGAAAACTCGAAAGGTGGCAGATAAAAATTTTACGATCCTAAAAGAGAATCCGGCTCATCCATCATTACAGTTTAAGAAAATCGGGAAGTTATGGTCTGTGAGAGTTGGTCTCGCTTACCGAGCACTGGCAGTCGAAGACGGAGAAGACTACATCTGGGTTTGGATAGGACCACACGAGGAATACGAGGAAATCCTCAAGCGATGATCTGGAAAAAATAACTTCTTTTCCCCCCTTGACGCAAGATTTTGCTTGACTTTGGGGAATTTGTGAGTAAATTAAAATGTCTACGAAAAATATCACCCATTAATTCATCAATCATCTGGAGGATTTATGAAGGCTGGAAAACTTTCTGTCATCGCGTTGGCAATAGTGCTGATGCTCGTCGGGCTGTCACAGGCACAGGATAGTTTGAATGTGAAAAAAATAGAGAACGCTGATCCTGACACCACAACCTTAATCATCAACTGGACGGGCTTGGAAGATACCTACTTAAGTCATGCAACAGGATATTTTGATTATAATTTTGGTGGGCATAATGGTGCTATCTCTGCCAAAAAACCCTATGAGACTTATCTAATACGAATCAATAATTTGGATTCACTCATTGGGGAAAATAAGCTGATCACATCATGTAAACTTAACGTTTATATAAATACGTCAGATACATTATCTCCAAACAAAACCGTTGGGATATATCGCGTATTCAAACCTTGGGTAAGCGGAATCCTTGACGTGGAGGATCCCGGTGAAGGCGAAGGGTGCACATTTAATCAATGGAGCGCAGATACATATTTCTGGGGTGTAGCCGGTTGTCATGCTGAGAGTGACAGTGGATATGACAATCAGGGAAATGGATCTGGAGCAGATTGTAAACAGACGCCAGAAAGCATCGCGCTTGTTGACCAAACGTGGTCTTATCCTTGGGTTACACCCGGTTACAGGACTTGGAGTATAAGTAATGATTTAGCCAATGGTTGGTACAACGGTTCCTATCGAAATAACGGAGTGGCTGCTAAGGTGATGGCACCGGGTGGGTGGGTTCATATCCTTACCGCTGAATACGAGGATTTATCCAGGCGACCATGGTTTGAGATACAATATGTCGATTCCCCTCCGCAAAATGTGCAACTTACTCCACATAATCCACCAATTCAAATTCCAGCGAATGGAGGCAATTTTTTCTTTGACGTTTCCATTGTTAATTCTGATACGAATTCTTGCACGATTGATGCCTGGATAGACATCACCTTGCCATCCCAAATTGAGTATCCGATTACAAATAGAACAGCTATTATACTTTCTGGGGGAGGAGCGGTAACTCGATTAAACCTACAACAAGTAATACCACCAACCGCTTCCCAGGGATACTATAATTACAACCTACATATTCGTGACCACTATTCCTGGGAAGTTTATGATAACGACTCCTTTCAATTTGTCAAACTTCCTGGAGCATCGCTATCAAATGGTGATGAAAGTTGGTCGCTATATGGTTGGTTCGACGGATCCGGTTCTAAAGAAATAATAAATGCCTTTTCTTCCTTCTCCCCCTCCCCCAACCCCTTTAACCCCACCACCAACCTGACCTTCACCCTGCCGCATCCAGCGAAAGTGTCGCTGCAGGTGTTCGATATTAGCGGGCGCACTGTAGGGGTTCAACATGTTGAACCCCTACCTGCGGGTGCCCACACCATCCCCTTCGACGGGTCCGGTTTGCCGTCTGGGATTTATTTCGCCCGGTTGATGGCAGGGGAATACTCCAGCGTGCAGAAACTGGTGCTGTTGAAATAAAAAAGAATCCAGAATTCAGGAGTCAGAATTTTAGGGGCGCATGGTGTGCGCCTCTTTTTATCAGGGGTATCAGGGGAATCTGTGGTTCAGGCTCTTTTGCCCCGTTCACGGGGCTAGTTAGGCGTAGCACACTGCTTCAGCGGTGTGCGATGTCAGGGCGATCCGCAGGGATCGCCTGTTTTGTTCTCGTCCACCGTAAACCCCCTTTTTTGCGCTTGCATTTGCGTCAAGGTTTTTGTATATTCTGCGGAAGTGGGGGAAACCAGTAACTTGTGATCACAATCTGTGATCACATGATTGAGATGAACCGATGATCGCCAAAGTCGTTAAAAAGTTGACTGTGGAGGAAGCCGACCGTTAATACGGGAGGAAACTAATCATGAAACTGATCTTCGAAGGAATCAGGTGCTTCCGCGAACGGCAGGAGGTCGAGATCAAACCGATCACCCTGTTAGTCGGCGAAAACAGCACCGGCAAAACGACCTTTCTGGCGCTGAATCGGATCGCGTGGGATATCGTGATGGGAGATCGCGATCTGGACATTTTTAATGAAGAACCATTTATGCTTGGTACGTTTGATCAATTTGTATCAAATTTTGGTAGAATAGGGGGCAAAGCCGAATTATGCAGAGTAGAAATGGTCATACCCATAACGCCAAAAAATGGTCAGAGGAAAGAGGTAACAGTAAAAGCTGAATATAAATCCAGGAAATCTCAACTAATATTACATTCATGGGATTTTATATATGATCAGTATTTTCTGGGTTTTGCACACAATTATGAAGGTATTGCAGATTATATAAAAACAATGAAAATAAATAAAGATATTAAAAGTCACATTATGTATCTTGGACGTACTCCAAAATATGAATATATTGCCGATCAATTTATACATAAAATTGGCGAAAAACCGAGTGATTGGGAGGCAGCATATCCTCACTATAGTGAACTACTGGATGTTACAAGCAGGGTTAAAAACGTAATTGGAAAACGACCCATTGCCTTCGCTCCAGCCCGCACTACGCCGAAAAGAACCTATGATCCTATGAAAGGAATATTCGACCCAGAAGGATCACATACTCCAATGCTCTTAGCAAGGATTTTAAATGACGCATCCGATTTTTCCACGAAATACAAACGGTCCCTTGAAAAATTTGGGAAGGACAGTGGGCTATTTAAGAAAATAGAAGTAAAACGAAAGGGGCGGAGCGAAAATGATCCCTTTCAAATTGTGATAAAAACATTCTTCCAAACATCTAATCTAATTGATGTTGGTTATGGCATCAGTCAAGTTTTACCTATCTTAGTGGACACCATCTTAGGTGAGCCCAATTCGACGTACCTACTTCAACAGCCTGAAGTCCACCTACACCCCAAAGCTCAGGCAGAATTAGGAACATTCTTAGCTGCTCTGGCAAAGGAACATAAGAAACGCTTTATCATCGAAACCCATGGCGACTATATCATCGACCGGATCAGGATGGATGTACGCGATAAAGATTATCTAACACCGGATGATGTTGCGTTATTATATTTCGAAAGGTGTAAGGATGGAGTGAAAATCCACACGTTGCATCTAGATGACCAAGGGAATATCCTAGATGCTCCGGCAAGTTATGGCCAATTCTTCTTACAAGAAGGACGAAAACTCTTAGGACTTTAACCATATGTGCCTTATTCTCGATGTGAATTTCTTAAGCGCGGCGGCTGAATCCGATAAAAAACCAGTGAGTGATTGGCTGTTTTCGGATAGAATCGTCGGGAAAATGGTAGTCGGTGGTAAGTTGACTGAAGAATTAGAGCAGTTTGAAAAGGGTATCGATCTCATGCGTAGGTTAGAGAGAAGGGGGCGTTTGAGAAAAGAAAATAATCTCATGGTTAAGAACAAAACTCAAGAATTAATTGATAATAATTCCTGCAAATCCAACGATCAGCATGTAATCGCTTTGGCAATATTGAGCGGCGCCCGAATTTTATGCTCGTTTGATAAAAATTTGCATTCTGATTTCAAAGACAAAAAAATGATCGATCAACCACGTGGACGCATATACCAAAACGCTAGTCATAAAGATCGAATCCAACGCTATGGTCATACGTCTGCATGTGGGGTGAAGAAAGAAAACTAACCCTTCAATCTTCAACCTTAAACTTTCAACTTTTAACTTTAAACTTAACATAACCGGAGACCCCCGTGTGCGAAAATCAGAGTAATGTGCATCTGCCCGATAATGCTTTCAAGGAGCTGAAACCGGGCGAGACCTACGTACCCATGATTCCCGCCGAAACCGGAGTCGCCGAAGTCACCCGCCGTTCGGTGATCTTCGGACTCTGCATGATCGTCCTGTTTTCGGCGGCTGCCAGCTACATCGCTCTGAAGCTGGGTCAGGGCATCGAAACCGCCATCCCCATCGGTATTCTGGCGGTCGGCTTTTCGGCTCTGGCGAAGCGTAAGAGCGTCCTCATCGAAAACGTCAACATCCTGGCAATCGGAGCGACTTCGGGCATCCTGGTGGGCGGATCGGTGTTTGTCATGCCAGCCATCTTCATGCTCAACCTGCAGTCGTCCAGTTCTGCCGCCACCTTCCTGCAGATCTTCATCGTGCCCTTCCTGGGAGCGGTCTTAGGAGTGCTCTTCCTGATCCCCTTCCGCCGGTACTTTACCATTGAAATGCACGGCAAACTCCCCTTCCCTGAAGCCACCGCCACTACCGAAATCCTGGTTGCCGGTGAAAAGGGTGGGAGTTCCGCCAAGGTGTTGGTCTACAGTCTGGGCATCGGCATCGTGGTGGACTACCTGGCGCTGGCTTTCCGCACCTGGGCCGACGTCTTTTCCACCGCCGCCATCCCCGCCATGCAGACCGTCACCGACAAGGTCAAAGCGGTCTTTTCCATGAACACTTCAGCCGCCGTGCTGGGCTTGGGAATGATCATCGGGGTGCGCTACGCTTCCATCATCATGGCTGGATCGCTGCTGACGTTTTTGGGTATGATTCCGCTGTTCGGCTTCATCAGCCCGGAATATGGCGCTCACACCTACCGCGAAATTTTCTTCGGGTTTAAAGATGCCGCCGGAATCACCATTCCCGGCGTGCGTAACATCGGCATCGGCGGAATTTTCGCCGCCGGCATCATCTCCATCTTGAAGATGTCGGGCGTGATCAAGCAAGCCATCCAGCAGGTGCTTTCGCAACTCTTCAAGAAGCACGAAGGTGCAGAAGGCGGCGGATCGCGCCTGGATCGCGACATCAAGATGTCCACCGTGTTCGCTCTGGCGGTCGGTCTGGCCGTGATGATCTTCATCTACTTCCGCTTTGTGGCGGTTGCAGGTGAAGCCAACGCCACCGGCATCGCCCTGATTTCGCTGATCATGACCTTCCTGATCGTCTTCCTCTTCTCGGCGGTTTCCGCCTGGGCTATCGCCATGATTTCGGTCACCCCGATTTCCGGCATGACCATTACGACCTTGATTTTGGCAGCTGTCATCCTGGCAACGTTAGGCTTGAAAGGCGCATCGGGCATGTTGGCGATCCTGTTGATCGGCGGCGTGGTCTGCACAGCGCTCTCCATGTCCGGTTCACTGGTGACGCAGTTCAAAATCGGTCAATGGCTGGGATCAACCCCCAAGATCATCCAATGGTCCAACATTCTCGGGTCGGTGTTAGCAAGTTTGGTCATCACGGCAGTGATCATGCTCTTCGCTCACGTCTATGGGTTCGGCACACCGACGCCCGAACACCCCAACCCTCTGCCGGCTCCGCAGGCTTCGGCTATGGCTGCGGTCGCCAACGCCTTCCTGGGCGGGCAGGGAGCTCCCTGGATGCTCTACTTCGTGGGGGCCGTTATTGCGATCGGCATCAGCATGTTGGGAATATCCCCGCTGGCGTTCGCTCTGGGCATGTACCTTCCCATCGAATTGAACAGCCCAATTCTGATGGGCGCCTGTGTGGGCTGGCTGATCAATCATTCCAGCAAAGATGAGAAGACCAACAAAGCCCGCGGCGATAAGGGTATCCTGATCGCTTCCGGTTTCATCGCAGGTGGTGCTCTGGCCGGCGTGCTGGACGCTCTGACCAAAACCCTCGGCTTCGAACCGGTACTGCCGCTTTCTGACGGCTTCCGTAACTGGACTGGTCTGTGCGTCTTCCTGCTGTTGGCCGTCTTCCTCTACTGGGATTCCCGGAGGGCGAAAGCGGAGTAAAAAAAGAATCCAGAATCCAGAATCCAGAATCCAGAATGGGGGCGGACGAAAGTTCGCCCCGTTCTTTTGAAAAAACCACTGCAATAATCCTTGACTTTTTATCCTCGAAAGTTTATTATTAATCCGACCGGATGTATAATGACGACTTTCTGCATCGCGCATCTCCTCCTGTAGAATCAGTATAGAAAAGGGCAGCCATGAAAAACTTTACTGTGGTCTCGATCATGATTATCAGCCTGCTTGTGTTCTCTGCTGGACTGGGCCAGGCTCAGGTTTGGGAGGAGTGGGTATCGACCTATAATGGTCCTGCAAGCGGCAGCGATGCGGCGAATTGTCTGACTCTGGACGGAGATGGCGGCATTTACGTCTCTGGTTCAAGCGAAGGCGGAGCGAGCACCTCTGATATCGCCACGATCATGTACAGCCCCACCGGCGCTGAGTATTGGGTGGACCGTTACGACGGCACAGCGCACGGCCCGGATGCCCCTCATGCCATTATCGTCGATGAGATGGTTTACGGCGATGACTACCGTTATGTCTATGTGACTGGTTACAGCACCGGCAACCAGAAGGACTGCATTACCCTGAAATATAATTCTTCAGGCGAGCGACTCTGGGCGCTGCGCTATGACGGGGGAGACCATTTGGACGATGAAGCCAACGCTATGGCTCGGGGAGGCGCCGGAACCATCTGCATCGCGGGTTACAGCACCTCAGTTCAGAGCGGGCGAGACTTCGTAACCATCAAATATAGTCAGCCGGGAGTTCAACTTTGGGCTGCTCAGTACAACGGCAGCAGCAATGGCGATGATGAAGCGACCTGTATCGGCACGGATGGCGCAGGGAACGTCTATGTGGGAGGAAAAAGCGACCGAGACCCGGACCCAGGTGTGACCAATTTCGACCTCGTCGTCGTTAAATATAATTCATCCGGAACGCAGCAGTGGGAAACGCGCTATAACGGCGCTTTCGACTCCGAGGATAAAGCCACGGCGATGGTCGTCGATTTCGACGGAAACGTCTGGGTGACCGGAACGACCTTCGCCAGTTCAACCGGACCGGATTTCATCACCATCAAATATAATACTGCCGGCATCGAGCAATGGCAGCAAATTTACGATGGCGGCGGAGACGATGAAGCCGCAGCTATCGCCAAAGACGTCGTCGGGAACGTTTATGTTGCAGGTGAAAGCCAACGTCCCGGCACCGATACTGATTTTGTGACGATCATGTATAATTACGATGGTGTCCAGCACTGGGTTGCTTACTACGATTATTCAGGAAATTGGGACTCGGCAAACTCAATTGCCGTTGATGCCAATCAGGGCATCTACGTAACCGGCGCCAGTGAAGGTACCACGGTAGATTATGCCACCGTCAAATACAATTCTTCCGGCGTCGAGCAATGGGCGGTACGATTCGATGGCGCCGGCCATGGTTCCGATTTGGCGGCTGTCGTCAAGCTGGCGGGCAATGGGCAGCTCTTTGTCACCGGCAGTTCCGAAGGAGTCGGCACAAGTTCCGATTACTGCACGATCAAATATGCCGAAACCGGCCCGCCTACTCCGGTGCAGTTGTCAACCTTCAGTGGGCAGGCAATTGATCATTCCGTCGAATTGGTCTGGCAGACAGCCTCGGAAATCGACTGTTACGGTTGGAAAGTCGAGCGGCGGCTGCAGGAAAATCCCTATCTGGACGTCAGCGAACTCATTCCCGGTCATGGCACCACCCCCGAACCGCAGGAATACTCCTTCCGGGACGAAACTGCGCAGGCTGGCGAAATCTATACCTACCGCCTCGAACAGATCGATCTCAACGGCAACACTACCTTTTCAGAGCCCATCACAGTGACGGTCGATGTCCAACCGACGGAATTCGTCTTCCGCGGCATTTATCCCAACCCCTTCAACCCCACCGCCACCATCCGCTTCGATCTGCAGCAAGCATCGTGGATGACATTGGAGGTGTTCGACGTCGATGGACGCTGCGTAGGGGCGCATGGCATGCGCCCGATTGTCGGCGGCGTTGGTTCTCAGGGCGCACTCCGTGCGCCCCTACAAGAGACCTGGTTCCCCGCTGGCACTCACACCATCCTTTTCGATGGTTCCGACCTGCCCTCGGGCCTTTACTTCGCGCGTCTGACAACAGGGAATTGGTCAGCAATGCAGAAGCTGGTCCTACTGAAATAGTCATCAGTTCGCGTTGTAAAGGATAATTTCCACCGAAGGAGTCGGCACTTTCACTGTTTGCCTCAAACTGCATTGTGCTAACACTCATATTATCAATATATTATAAATTACTTCAAAATCGTCAATGTTCGCAATAATTGTTGACAATCTTATAAGATATTAATATATATTGAGTTATAAATTCGCCTTATTAAAGAATTCTTTAACGGGAAAATTCTTATTAAAGAAAATGCTTGATTTCTTTAATAAGGAATGCTATCATTTAACAATTTAAGAACTTTGCGGATACCTTTACGGAGGTTCACCCATGAAATTCACACACGTTTCGACCATAATCATCACGCTCCTGGCTCTGCTGATCGGCTGCGCCACAGTACCGCTCACCGGAAGGCAGCAATTGACGTTAATCCCTCAATCCGAGCTGCTCGGCATGAGCTTCGACCAGTATCACCAGTTGATCACCGAATCCAAGCTCTCCACCAATCAGGATCAGATCGCTCTGGTGCGAAAGGTCGGGCGCAACATCGCCGGAGCCGCCAACCAGTTCATGAAGGAAAACGGTATGCAGTCCCAGGCGAGTTCCTACAAGTGGGAGTTCAACCTGATCCAGGAAGATTCCACCGTCAACGCCTTCTGCATGCCCGGAGGCAAAGTGGCGGTCTACACCGGCATCCTGCCTCTGACGCAGGACGAAACCGGATTGGCGGTGGTGGTCGGGCACGAAGTTGCTCACGCCATGGCGAACCACGGCGGCGAACGCATGAGCCAGGGCTTGATCCAGCAATTGGGCGGCATGACCCTGCAGGCAGCTCTGTCGAAAAAACCAGAAACGACCCAGGCGTTAGCCATGCTGGCTTACGGCGTGGGTTCGCAGGTGGGAGTGCTCCTCCCTTACAGCCGCCTGCACGAATCCGAAGCCGACCACATCGGCTTGATCCTGATGGCGCGAGCGGGCTACGACCCCCGCCAAGCTGTCCCCTTCTGGGAACGCATGGCGTCCATGGGCGGAGCCAAACCCCCGGAACTCCTCTCCACCCACCCCGCCGACCAGCGCCGCATCGCCGACATCCAGAAAGAGATCCCCGAAGCGCTGCAGTACTATCAGCCGGGGGGGAAATAGGGATAGCATTCGATGAAAATACCAAGTAACGAAGAAATACTTGAGCTACTTGATTGTCTAGATCAGGGACAGACTGCTGATGATCTTGAATCAGAAGTCTTAGATTTTAAACCTTGGTCAGGTAATAAAACAAGTCGACAGGAAGCCACCGAATACTCTGTTTGTTTTTCAAACACTGAAGGTGGTGTTGTGGTTTTTGGTGTAAAAGACAGAGTAGTAACCCGAAGCAAAGCTATTGAAGGGGTCAAAGATGTAAATTTCGATGATTGGAAAACGCAAATTTACCAATCTACTCAACCTAATATTACTGTCTGTATCGAGGAATTGAAAGTTCCGGAGGGAACGGGGAAAATATTAGTAGTGCGAATACCCAAAGGAACAAATCCACCTTATGGTACAATGAGTGGAATCTACAAACGTAGAGTCGGAAAAAGCTGTATGGCGATATCCCCCACTGATCTTATGAATATACAAGTCAGTAGTGGTGCAATTGACTGGAGTGGGTCTCCTGCTACTGGCGCGGATTTTTCGGTTTTAAATGCAATTGAAATTCAACGAGCTCGAAATATACTGTTCAGTAAACGCCCTGAATCTGGATTGCTTCAATTAGATGATCGCACATTTTTAATCGGATTGGGGGCAATTCGAAATGGAAAGGTGACGAACACGGGATTATTATTTTTCGGGAATCAAGAAATTTTAGCAACTCTGTATCCTCAACATCAGATTCATTATGTTTACCAGACTTCTGAAACCGATGTGGCTCGAAACGAATCCCGTAAGTCCACTCTACTTACCATACTGGAGTTCATCGAGCAGGTATTTTTAAGTCCAGTTAATCCTGAATATGAAGTAACTCTCGGATTATTCAAATTGAGAATTCCATCATACCCAATTGAAGTTGTTAGAGAAGCTGTTTTAAACGCAATCACACACCGAGATTACCTTAATCCAAATGAAATCTTAATTCGCCATACAAATAAGGAACTTGTGATTACAAGTCCAGGAGGCTTTTTAGGTGGAATAACTCCTCAAAACATCCTAAGACATGAGCCTATCAGCCGAAATAGAACATTAGCTGAAGCTTTTGAAAAACTTGGCTTAGTGGAGAGAGCTGGGATTGGGCTAAGACGAATTTTTACAAATTTGCTCTCCTATGGTAAAAGAATACCTATCTGGGAAACAGATGGAACTCAAGTCACCCTCAGAATCGCTAATGGAACCTACGATGAGCGGATGGCAAAATTAGTCAGTAAATGGAAAGAACAAAGCCATGAAATCGAACTTGATACATTACTGTTACTAAATTATCTGAAAGTAAATACGTTTATTTTTGCTTCCACCGCCTCTGAACTTCTTCAATTACATCAAGATCAAGTTCGCTCGATACTCGACCAACTTTCACTACCTGCAGTCGGGATTTTAGAAAAAAGAGGTAAAACCAAAGCTGCAACATACTACCTTTCAAAAGCAATCGCCGTTGACCTGCTAGGAAAATCTGCTTATTCAATGATCCGTGGAATCGCACCTAGTAGATACCTTGAAATGATAAAGCAATATCTCTCCGATCATGACTATATCAAACCTCGTGAGTGCAGAGAATTGTTAGGTCTTGGTGAATCACAATCTGCGCGGGTAGAGACATCTAAATTATTGAGGATATGGGCTAACAAAGACGGTTTCCTTTCAGTCGAAGGAAAAGGGCCAAGCAGAAAATACTACTTACGACAACTAAAATAAATTTAAATATAAAATCAGAAAACCATAAAATCAGAATGTCAAACTTAATGATTATCTTAATAAAATACAATATCCTAAGTAGCAACTTTAATATTAGCAAAATATAAATAAATAGCGAGATTTAATCCCTTGCCGCATTGCAGGGGCGCATGGCATGCGCCCGTCGGGAGGCGGCGTTGGTTCTCAGGGCGCACTCCGTGCGCTTCTACAAGAGACGTGGTATGAAGCCGGAACCCACACCATCCCCTTCGACGGTTCGGGGCTGCCCTCCGGTATCTACTTCGCCCGGTTGACGGCAGGGGAGTATTCAGCAATGTAAAAATTAGTGCTGCTGAAGTAGCGGATGGCTTTTTGCTAACAAACAATTAAATCGATTATTCTTGACTCTGGAATAAAATTTGGGTAATTTGAAATGAGAATCGGCGAAACAACAAATTTAAAATAGGAACAAACCGTTGAACTGGTAACAGGATCGGGTTGACCTTGCGGTGTTGAGGGAGGTCATCATGGTGGAGAGAACGTAACAATGCCTTTGAAGTCGCTATCGAAGTCAGCTTATCAAGCTGATTTTTATGGCGCTTTTCTGTCTCAATGCATAAGATCCGATAAACAATCAACCAAGGGGATCAACATGAAATGCTTACTGCTTTTCGCCTTACTACTGTCCGTTCTGATAAACGTGACAATCGCTGGCGCAGATTCAACCTGGGTCTCTGGAACCATAGCCGGACAAACTTGGACAGTCGCTAATTCACCCTACTGCGTGGGCGGCAGCATCAACGTGGCTTACCTGATCATACAACCCGGAGTGCGGGTGGTTTTCTTTGGTAACTACGATTTCCGGGTCACGGGCGCTCTGGTTGCAGTCGGCACACGAGAAGATTCTATCATTTTCACCAAAGCAGCTTCGAATGTGCCTCGCTGGGCGGGTATCTGGTTGGACCATACACCGGCAGGAACCGAGATCGCTTACTGCCGAATTGATTCCGCCAATCACGGCTTGACTAGTGATAACGCCACTAACCCGGTGGTGAGAAACACCACTATAAGGGATAATTACATAATCGCTCAAACCGTGACAAGTGCAACTGGCGGCGGAATCAATGTATCGGGCTCACTGACTCTATCCCAGTGCCGTATCGAAGGGAATACCGCTCATGCTAACTTTCTCATGGGTAACATCAGTGTCCTCGGAGGCGGTATCCATGTCTTCGCCAACGGCAACCTGACGCTTAACAACTGCATCGTTAAAAACAACCATTCCCTCGCTCAACCTTCTACGGCCGGATTCAACGCAAGTGCCTGCGGTGGTGGGATTTCCTTCCTTTCCAATGGACAGCTCGTACTGAACCACACCATGGTGGATAGCAACCACGTGACGGTCCTGGCCGGTAACACTCGTTACACCCAGGGCGGAGGCATCTATCAGAGCGGCGGCACGGCTACCCTGACCAATTCCATCGTTTCCAATAATTATGCCAGCGGCGGCAGCAACGAGGGCGGCGGCATTTACAAGCTCGCTTCCCCATCTGCGCTTTATTTGCATAACACAACGGTGGCTTATAACTCCAATGACGGCATTAAAAATACCGCAGGAAATCTGGGAATAGAAAATTCTATTGTC
Source organism: bacterium (assembly GCA_026394195.1). Classification (GTDB taxonomy): domain Bacteria; phylum Electryoneota; class B3-LCP; order B3-LCP; family B3-LCP; genus JAPKYS01. The sequence continues at coordinate 30,081 of JAPKYS010000039.1, forward strand.
TACTTGAATCTCCCCGTGCAGATCTCAGGATCTGCTACCGTGATGTACAGTGACATTCAGGGCGGTTGGACCGGCACAGGAAATATCAACGTGTACCCAGAATTCTTCAGCCCCGACAGTCTACACATCGAATATGATTCACCCTGCGTAGACATGGGAGATCCAATTGTCTACAGTAATGATCCGCCAAATCCGCTTGATCCAGAAACTGCAGTATGGCCAGCTTGGGGTGGGGTGCGAAATGATATGGGCGCTCATGGAGGTCCGTTTGCGGTGGGGTGGTGGCAAGGAGCAGATATCGCTGTTTCGCCTGCAACGCTTGAATTTGACTCCTGTCGAGTAGGAGAGTCAATGGAGTTGACTCTGACCATTTCAAATCCCGGTACGGTGAATTTGATATTGCTTGACTTAGAAACCACCAACGCATGCTTCACCACGGATTTTAATCCCACCTTCAATCTCCTCACACCTGGCGGTAGTGCTCCGCTCCACGTAACCTTTACTCCGGATATTGCTACTACCTTCCAGGATTCTCTGGTCATCAGCAGCAGTATAGACACAATATACGTGCCCATTTCCGGTCAGGGCTACCTTCTGCCTTCCTTGTCGATCATCTCGTCGCCGATTAATCCCCCCATCCAAATCCCCCGGTCAGGCGGAAGTTTCCAGTACAATTTAAACGTCCATAATAACACCCTCACTCCGCAGACATTTTCAGTCTGGAATAAAGTAAGGGACACAGCCAACACCTATACAATGGTTTTCGGACCCATCACCCGGACTTTGCCGGGCAATGCGAATCCCACACGCACCCTGACCCAGACCATCGCGGGGAACATCAGTTCAGGAATGTTGTACTTCATCAGTTACGTAGGAACCTATCCAAATAGCATTCTGGACTCAAGCTATTTCACGATCACGAAACTCGCAGTCACGGATGACAGCCCCTGGATAGCAGAATCAAACAGCTACGGGGATTTGTTTTATGATTACGCCAATGATCAAGAAACCGTTATACCACATAACTCTTCTCTCGTCCTTGAAACATCCCCCAACCCCTTCAATCCTTCGACTGAGTTGCGTTACGAACTGGTCGAAGCAACTCAGGTTCGGTTAACTATCTGGGATACGATCGGTAGATTGGTAGGTACCCTGATAAATGAGAGGCAGGATATCGGATCGCATTCTATATCCTTCGATGGCTCCGGTCTCCCTTCCGGCGTCTACATTGCCCGGTTGACCGCAGGGGACTGGTCAGCGACTCAGAAGCTGGTGCTGCTGAAATAGAATTACAGAATTCGGAATTCAGGAAAGGCGCACACAGTGCGCCTTTCTCGTTAATGCTACGCAAAATTCTCAGATTTTACTTGATTTATAGACGTAGGCTGTCTAAATTCTTTAGCCTCTACGACCTGCGTCAATGCTGCTTCCGTGCACTACTTTTAGCCACCCGCACAATTCAATGGAATTTTAAACTGATCGTTCGATATAGAAAAATGGAGGTACTATGAGAACGGTTCTTACCACTCTATTTGGCGTCCTGATTCTGCTCGTTGCAACTGCAACCTTGATATTCGCCGCGGAAGGCGATACCCTCTGGACCAGGTATTATGGCGGTGAATGGTACGAAATGGCTTTCGCACTCTGCCCCACCAATGACGGCGGCTGCGTGCTGGGCGGGTACACGCAGTATGATTATGCGGGTCCGCAGAATATGTATGCAGTCCGGGTCGATGGCTCTGGAGATACCCTCTGGACGGGGGAATACGGCAGCAATATGTACGAGAAAGCCTACGGGATGTGCCCGGCAGCCGATGGAGGTTATCTGTTGACGGGGCATACCAACGAGTTCACGGTCTGGTCGGACGTGGACCTGGTGAAAATCAACGCTAACGGCGCGGCGGAATGGTCTCATCATTATGGCGGTGATATGTATGAAACCGCCTACTCCATCTGCCCCGCCGGTGACGGCTACCTGTTAGCTGGAGAAACAGGCTCGTTCACAACGGGTGGACTCCACCTGGTCAGAATAAACTCTGTGGGCGGTGAGCTATGGTCTTATGGCTACGGCGGTGACGTCGCTCAGGCTAACTGTGTTATTCCCGCCGAATCCGGCGGCTTTTTGGCGGTGGGGTATACCGAGAGATATGGGACTTACAACTTGGACGTCTATCTGTTAAAGGTCGATGATTCAGGAAATACGCTCTGGAGTTTGATGTTCGGCGGCGACCAATCCGAGGTTGCTACGTCCGTTTGTCCCTCCGGCGATGGCGGTTTCGTGGTTGCGGGATATACAGCCTCGGAAGGAGCCGGAAGCTGGGATGGGTATCTTATTAAGGTAAATGACTCGGGAGACACACTCTGGACTAAAACCTACGGTAACTCACTGCAGCAACAATTCAATGCAATCTGCCCCTCAGGGGATGGTGGTTTCCTGTTGGCAGGGTTTACCGGTTTGGCAAGTTCCACCTACCCCGATATGCTCCTGATAAAAGTTGATGCGCTGGGTAACACCCTCTGGACTCGCACTTACGGCAATGAGTGGGAAGATGAAGCCCATTCCATCTGTCTTTCCAGTGACGGCGCGATATTGCTCGCGGGACATTCGCAACCAGCTCCCTTAACCTATTTCGATATGTACCTGGTAAAGATAGACGGATCGGGATCTGCTGTACCACCACAGGACCCGCTTGGACAGCCGACCACCTTTAATTTGTATCCACCTCATCCCAATCCTTTTAACCCCACAACCACCCTGACCTTCACCCTCCCGCACGCGGCGACCGTGTCGTTGGAGGTCTTCGATATCAACGGACGATGTGTAGGGGTCGGGCTTGCCCCGACCCGTTTTCAGGGCGCACGCAGTGCGCCCCTACAAGAGACCTGGTACAACGCCGGAACCCACACCATCCCCTTCGATGGTTCCGATCTGCCATCGGGCATTTACTTCGCTCGGCTGACGGCAGGGGATTGGTCAGCCGTGCAGAAAATGGTGCTGCTGAAATAGGAATAATGCTTGTCATTCCGGCTCGTCCGGAATCAGACAAGCAATGAGAGTTCATCGTCAGATTCTGGACGTTGCCAGAATGACGATTAGCAATCAACTTGGGGCGCACCATGCGCCCCATTTTTTTCCTATTTGAATTTGGCATTTTGCATTTTACGCTTTGAAATTGCAGTTAAAATGGCTATATTCACTCAAGAAACAAACCACGATAAATCCACAAGGATACCGGATGATCTTCAGCGCTTCACCTTCTGCTGCAAAAAGTGCCCGTTCCCCCTTTCCCCGGTGCTTCTGGATCGCCAACACCATGGAGATCTTCGAGCGCATGGCCTGGTACGGCTTTTTCACCGTATCCTCGCTCTACATCACCGGATCGGTGGCGGATGGCTGCCTGGGCTTCACCTCCGAACAGCGCGGCACACTGCAGGGCATCATCACCTTCATCCTCTACCTCCTGCCCGTGCTCTTTGGCGCTCTGGCAGACCGGTTCGGCTTCAAAAAGACCTTTTTCGCCTCCTATGCCATCATGGTGCCTGCCTATTACCTGTTGGGGCAGTTCACCTCCTACACGGCGTTCTTCTTTGCCTTCCTGATGGTGGCGGTCGGAGCTGCCATGTTCAAACCGGTGGTGACCGGGACGGTCGCTAAAGCCACCGACGACACCAATAGCCATTTCGGCTTCGGCATCTTTTACATGATGGTCAACATTGGCGGGTTGCTGGGACCGGTTTGTGCGGGGATTTTACGCGGCTGGTCGTGGAAGTACATTTTTCTCGCTTCAGCCGGTTGGATCGCCATCAACTTCTTCTGGCTCTCTGTTTTCTACAAGGAACCAACCAGCGAAGCTACGTCCAAGGCGAAGCGCACCGTCAAAAAAGTGCTGTCCGATATCGTCGAAGTGCTGGGCAACCTGCGCTTCTTCATCACCGTCTTCGCGACCTTGATCATCCTGATGATCGCCAGCAAGGGGTGGCTCTCCTGGGGAACCACTTCCCTGATCGTGGCGCTCTGGATCCTCGCCAATCTGTTAGTAGACCTGCCGCTGCGCAAAGCTGGAGGAAAAGCTTTCATGCCGCCCATGAAGGTCGGCAATTGGAGATTCGCCCTCTATCTGTTGATATTATCCGGTTTCTGGACGTCCTTCAACCAGATCTTCATGACCATGCCGGAATATATCCGTGATTTCGTCAATACCGGCGACATGCTGCACAGCCTGGGAGGGTTCTTCGCCTTTATTTCTCCGATCAAAATCGAGCATATCGTGCGGGTGCTGGGGGAAACCCTTCCTCAGGTGGGGTCGCTCCTGTCGTCGGATCAATTGCGCAACCTGACCGAAGCGCTGCTGTCGGCGCGCATCCGTCTGGCTCCGGAACAGCTCCAGGCTTTAATCCAACAATTTACCGTCGTCGGGCAGGCGGTTTCGCCGCAACAATTGTCATCCATTGCCGAACAAGCCATCAAACTAGGCCACCAGGTCAATCCCGAATATCTGATTAAGTTCGACGCCGCCTCGATTGTCTGTTTCCAACTGCTGGTCTCCTTCATCATCGCCAAATGGAAGCCGTTTTCAGCCATGATAGGCGGCATCATAATGGCATCCATCGGTTTAGCTATGGCTGCCTTTATGCACGACGGCTGGCCCGTCGTCACTGCCATCGTCTTCTTCGCATTCGGTGAAATGATGGCCTCCCCCAAGAGTCAGGAATACATCAGCCGCATCGCTCCGCCGGATAAAAAAGCCATGTACATGGGCTATTACTTCTGGGCGGTGGCGCTGGGCAACCTCTTCGGAGGGTTGCTCTCGGGGCAGCTTTACGGCTGGCTGGCTCGCGACCTGCAGCGCCCCGACCTGATGTGGTTTGTCTTCGGCGGCTTAAGCCTGGTCACTGCCCTTGCCTTGATCGCATACGACCGCCTGGTGGTGAGGAAAATGGGGGAGGGCGTGGAGATGGTGTAATCAGAGTTATGAGTGATGAATGATGAGTTATGAATATAAAAAACAAGGAGTCAGGAGACAGAATAAGAGGCTCCCGTGTCACTCCGGCGAAAGCCGGAGTCCAGGGGGAACGAGCGGTCATTCCTGCAAGTCCCATGGGGACGCGTCGGGAATCACCTGCTTTCGGGAACAAAGGCCGGGAATACACACTCTTGAACCCTGTCCTACGGCGGGAAGATGAGGAAAATATTAATTCTAGGAGGATAATATGCCAGATTCAATCATTGGAATGCTCGTTGAAGAGCTACGTGGTCGTATAAATGCATTTCCATGTAAACATCGCCTACTTCGGGATAATAAGGTATGGTACAGGTTAGTCAGTGCATTGGATGCCTTGCAAGATTCTGACGAAGCTATAGAATTTGTTTTCGCAGAATCGGGGCTTCCTAAAGGTGGCAATCTCGGCCAGTTCATTTTAACAGTCCACGGATTATTCCAGACATTGATTATTCAACAAGATGCTATTGGCTCACTATCTCTAGCACTGAGTTCTGGGGGAGTAAAATTATTTAATGTTCACAAAAATTCGTTATTACGTGAGATACGAAAATTCCGGAATGAAATATCTGGACATCCGTCAGAGCAAATAACTGACAAAAAAAATCCAGGGAAAGTTAATTTTTATCAATTGTCCTTTGATGATTTTTCCAGATGGAACATAAAATATGGTGGCTTCGAGGAGAATCAAGAGCGAGTCTGGAAAGTATTTGATTTCTATTCTTATTGCACAAACCAGCGAGAAATAATCATAGAAGGGCTAAGAACCATGGTTACTGAATTGGATAAGTCGGAACAAGAATATAAAGATAAGTTTAATAAGGAAAAACTAAGCGATATTCTAAAGAAAGACCATTATCCCTGGTTTGATAAACTTGAATGTGATTTAGATCGGGAAGTTCAAGATAGGAATTATCAAGGGAAATTGGTGCTAGAGAGTGTTCAAAATAAAATCGAGCTTCTCGGCCGGAAATTAGAAGAAAGAAATTTGCCGCTTGACGTATTCAATCAATACAAAGAGAAAATTCAATATGCTAGCGAAAGAATATTGAGAATTTTCTCTTTCAAAGTACTAGGTAAAAGAACATTAGAATTGGAAATCTACCGCTTTTATCTTGTAAAAAAATGGGAAGAACTCGTGGAATGGACAAAAGGTATTGACGACTATTATGATTCGTGAAAGAACTCAGTCTTTTTCTGGGCGTTCATGGAATGATCCATGCCACTACAGCAAAGTTGGGGAAAGTAACGCAGAGACACTTGATGGAAATTAATGACAAATCCAATAATATAAAAAGGTTCAAAAATGAAGGTAAAAATGCTTTCAATTCAGCTAATTGCGGTTGTTTTACTCATGGGCGAGGCTTCAATTTCTTGCCTTCAAGCGGAAGAAATCCCAATAGAAAAACGCGTAGCTGTCCTTGAGTCTAAGGTCTTATACCTGGAGCAACAGATTAACGATTTAAAAGCACAAATAGGAAATATGGCTGAGCGCAAAACTTCCCCCAATAATCCTACTCATAGAGGAATTTGGAAAAACCAAGCGAATTGGCGATATGAATTAAAAAAGGGCATGACTAAGCAAGAGGTGCTTGCCCTAATGGGCGAACCGGATAAGGTCGATGTGTATTCACTGATAGGTGACAAGTGGCATTACGGCTACCCAAGTGGGGGAACCATATCATTTTCTGCATCCGGATATGTTGATATGTGGTCTGAACCCAGTCCTGATGAATTTAAATAGGAAATGAACAGGTTAGCGGGAAGGTCAGAACCTCCGAATCCCATCCACTTGATATTCCAATTTGGAATATCAAGATCACCATGATATTCGACCTAACCGCTCTGGGCGGTCCTGTACCTCTCCTTGACCGCATTCCTGGAAATCGAGAGGTGGCAACAACATACTTTTTGAGGTTCCATTTTGGCACCTCAACAGCAGGTAGGTCAAATTCTCCAAACCCAACACCCTTATCTTTCCCATGTCCACCCTCATCCCCGTCGAGCGCGTCGAACAAAAAATCCTGCTGATCCGCAATCAGAAGGTCATGCTGGATCATGATCTGGCGGATTTGTATGGCGTCACAACCAGCAACCTGAATAAAGCCGTCTCCCGAAATATCAGTCGCTTTCCTGAGGACTTCATGTTCACCTTGTCACGGCAGGAATTCGACAACTTGAAGTTCCAATTCGGAATATCAAGTTGGGGTGGTACTCGCAAGTTACCTCGTGCTTTCACCGAACAGGGCGTCGCTATGCTCTCCAGCGTTTTAAGGTCCGAACGCGCCATACAGGTGAACGTCGCTATCATGCGAGCCTTTGTGAAGCTGCGGGAGATTCTCTCTACCCACAAAGATCTCGCCCGCAAACTCGATGACATGGAGCAGAAATACGACGCTCAATTCAAGGTCGTCTTTGACGCCATCCGTGAACTGATGAAATCCCCGGAACCGAAACGAAAGAAGATCGGGTTCAAAGTAACAGATTAGGCAGGATGCTCCGAAATCACCATCTTGATCTTCCAAAATGAAACCTTAAAATCACAATTTGTGATATCAAGATCACAATGGTAAACAATCTAACCCGAGCCACCCTATGCCCAGCGCTTTAATCTTCGACGTCAAAAGCTCCCGCCAGTTGGACGACTGGCCAGTGGTCTTTAAAAAAATCGAGCAGACCCTGAATAAAGCTAACCGCAAATTCGCTGCCGACATTTTGGTCAAATTCCAACCCACCATCGGCGATGAATTTCAGGGAGCCTTAAAATCAGCCGAAAAAGCCTACGGCGTTTACACCTTCATCAAGGCCAGCCTGCCCGCGCAAATCTACTGCGGCTTAGGTCTCGGAGAGGTAGAGATGACCGGAAAAGACACTGCCGGTCTGCGCGGCACGGCTTTTTATCGCGCGCGGGCCGCCTTGGAACATTGTAAAAAGGAAAAAGGCTTGTTGCGAATAAAATTATCTGATCCTGCCAATGCATTCAGCGACAATTTGAGCATCATTCTCCGATTAGTCGAGACTCTGGAACTGAAATGGACTCCTCGACAGCAAGAGGTGATAAGTTTCCTGAGACTCCACAGGGAGTTGAAACAAAACTCTATCGCGCAACGCTTAAAAATCAGCGAACCTACTCTTTCAAGGATGTTGAAAAACGCGCATTGGGAGGTGATCACAACAACAGAAAAATACCTCGAAATTGTGTTGTCAAATTACGACGAATTAAGCTAATTCCTAAAAATTAGCCTTAATATGCTAATGAATAATAATTAGCGAATATTAGCTAATATTACGAGAGGATTGCCGTGAGCGTTCTCATCACCATGCTTGCTTATGTTGCAACTCTATTCGTCTGTCACTTCCTGGTCCGAGCGGCAATGCTGAAATTTCGTCCGCCGGAATCCGGTGGTGTCCGCGGCGCCGGCGCGATTATCGGAATCCTCGAACGCGCTTTGGTGCTCACGTTCGTTCTTATCAATCAATATACTGCCATCGGGTTGGTGCTGACAGCCAAGACGATTGCCCGTTACAAAGAACTTGATGACCGCCAATTCGCAGAATACTACCTTGTCGGAACTTTGACCAGCGTACTCTGCGCGATACTGACAGGTTTAGCCGCAAAATATTTCATCACACTCTGCCAATGAATCATCTTACCCTCGTCAACCAACATACAGAACCAATTATGCTCTGCACCAACAGCAGGCAAAATACAATTTCCGATTGAAATAACTTAACCCACGATGCAGTACGATCGCCACACCGAAGCTTACTTCGATCAACTTACTCCCGAATACTCCCCCAATCGGCTCGCCTTTGCCATCGAATTCATTTCCCGGCAGAGCAGCCAAAATCTGAGTCTGATCGACCTCGGCTGCGGGACCGGCAACATTCTCGAACACCTCCAAAAATCGACGAAAATCCAACAGTTCTGCGGAGTGGACCTCAGCGAGAAATACCTCGAGCTGGTGCGCCAAAAGCTCGATTGCCGCACCGTGAAGGGATCTGTCCTTGATCCGGCGCTGCCTGATTTGGTCGCGGAGACATTCGACGTTGCCCTCCTCGCCGCCGTCCTGCATCACCTGGTTGGACGAACCCGTCGGCAATCCCGCCAGTTGGCCGCGGCCGCCTTGCAAAATGCTCTGCGTGTGCTGAAACCCGGAGGTTATTTGATCGTCCTGGAACCCGTATTCTATCCTAATCTGATGATGGATGTGGTATTTTATCTGAAAAAGCTGGTCACATCCGTGACGTCCCGCCGCATCGGGCTCTTCGGGTACTGGAACAACATCGGTGCGCCGGTCGTCTCATATTTTACCAATGAACGGCTCCGTCAAATGATCGAACAGACGGGCGGCTGCGAAATCGTCGAGTTCGAGTTAAGAGAGAGAAAGCTAACCCGTCTCATGCGCGCAGCTTTTATCACTCGAAACACCGATACGACGGTGGTAATCAGGAAAAAATAGATTGACATTTCCACCGGCTATACTGCGCGTTCCACCTAATTGAATGAGAAACAATTTAATCCGTGCATATGAATCACAGCGCCTAATGTACAAGGGATGACCAATGCTCCTTCCTGTCCTCACCTTAATCGTCGGCTTCGCCCTGGGGTTAGCCGCAGCCTTCATCCTGAAGATAATTCAGGCGAAAAACGCTCAGCAGTTAGCCGAAGAACTCTACCGAGCCAACGAATCCCAGCGCCAGCAGCAGGTCGCCGGAGTCATCGAACAGGTCAAAGCCAGCTTCGGCAGCCTCTCCCTGGAGGCGCTCTCCAGATCCACCGAAGAATTCCTGAAGTTAGCCCGCGAGCGGTTGGCGACCGAAACCCAGGCAGGTTCCAAAGAGCTTGAATCCAAGAAGTCGCTGATCGACCAGCAGCTGGTGAAGATGACCGGCGAACTGGACAAAGTCGGCGTCCTGATGAAGGAGCTGGAGAGGGATCGCGTCGAAAAATTCGGGCAGTTAGACCGCCAACTGCGCGTAACCGGCGAACAAACCCAACAGCTCCTGCAGACCACCGGACAATTGAAGGAAGCTCTGGCTTCCACCAAGGTGCGCGGGCAGTGGGGCGAACGCATGGCGGAAGACGTCCTGCGCATCGCCGGTTTCGTCGAGGGCATCAACTATCGCAAGCAGGCGACTATTTCCAGTTCCGGCACCCGACCCGACTTCACCTTCTTGCTGCCCCGCAGTCTGGTCGTCAACATGGACGTCAAATTTCCATTTGAAAACTATTTAAAATACTTAGAATGCGAAACGTCGGGTGATAAGCAGGGTGCAGAAGGATTCCGCAGGAATTTTCTCCGAGACGTAAAAAGCCGCATCAAAGAAGTCGCCGGCCGTGAATACATCAATCCTTCCGAAAACACCGTGGATTACGTGCTGCTTTTCATCCCCAACGAACAGGTCTACGCCTTTATCCACGAACAGGACGCTTCCATCCTCGATGAGGGTCTGAAGCAGCATGTGGTCTTCTGTTCGCCCGTGACGCTGTTCGCCGTCCTCGCCGTCATCCGTCAGGCGACCGAAAACTTCAGCCTGGAGCAGACCTCGAAAGAGATCCTGTCACTATACGGGGCTTTTAAAAAGCAATGGGGTATGTTCGTCAAATCAATGGAAAAAATGGGGGAATACCTGTACCGAGCGCAGGATGAATTCACCAACCTGACCACGACCCGTCAAAAGCAACTGGAACGACCGTTGGATAAGATCGAAGAATTACGCAGGGAAAAGGGGATTTCAGCCGCTGAACCCGAAGAACCGCCGCTGCCGCCACCGCCGCCGGAACTCATGTGATGGCGGAAAAAAGATCGTTCACCCTTTCCGACCGCGCCGACGAAAACGCCAACATTGATTACGAGAAGTACTACCACGCTACGGTCCGAAATGCCAACCGCGTGGTGCGGGCGGTGGTGAGGGGGAGGTGAGTATCTCGATTACTCTAAGTTATTCAATTTTCTAAGAATTTGCTTGACATGGACGCATTTATTTGTTTTATTTTTTTGATGCTCGGAGATGTCGCCCGTTGAACCAACAAATTGATTTTTAAATTAGTATCATCTTGGAGGATGATAATGTCTATGATCAATCGCCCAGGCGTGCTCAGCAAGAGCCAGCTTAAAGAACTTGTGGAGAAAGGCGTTATTAAAAATGGGTATAAAAATGCGTGTGGTGGATCCTCATACAACCTACATCTAGGTTCAACCGGATGGCATCTGGAACATGGCGGATTCAAAGGAAAAACGGATAAAAAAATAGAGACTTTAGTTCATTCTGCAATTAAAAATGGCTCAATTGGAATTGTTCCGCTACCAATACCCCCTAGTGGGCTAAAATTACTACCGAAGAATACATATTTATTTAAAATCAAAGAGCAGATTGACCTTAGTAGTGAACAAGACCTTTACGGCCAAGGAACTGGTCGAAGCTCAATTGGTAGATTAGACGTACTGACAAGATTACTAATTGACAATGAGGAGAAATATGATTATTTATCTTGCGGAAGCCTGAAAAATTTATACCTTGAAATCACCCCTTTTTCTTTTCCGATCATCGTTTTTAAAAACTATCCGATTTACCAATTGCGTTTTTGCAAGGGCAACTTCCATCAACTACAAATTCAAACAGAATTATTAAAATTCTACTCGGTTATGCTGAAAGACCAAACGGGTAAAAATCCAATTAGCGACGAGAAACAAACTCATTTAAGATTAAATCTCGAACCCACTTCAATAACTGGAATTGGAAAGGATATAATAGCATTTGAAGCCAAAGGAGGTAATGGAGTAGAACCCCTGAAGCTTAGAGAAGGTCTTAAACATCCTCCTGAAGCTTATTGGAAACCGATATTTTTATCTGAGGCAGTAACTATTAGTGGGAAAAAAGCAATTCTAGTTAAGACAAATAAATTCTACATACTCAGATCACAAGAGCGATTTATTTTGCCAGATGATATTGCTGTTTATGGAGTTGCAATGACTGAAGAAATTGGTGAATTGCGAATTCATTATGCTGGGTTTGTACATCCAGGATTTGGGAATAAAAGACCAGATAATAAAGGTACTCCTTTGATTTTTGAGGTTCGCGGGCATGATGTAGGTATGTATCTTATGGAAGGAGATCTAATGGCAGAACTAAGATATTATCCAATGTCAAATAGATCGAATGTTCCGAGCGACTACGATGATCAAGAGCTAAAATTATCATCAGTCTTCACGGAGTTTAAAAAATGAAAATTGAGATAATTAAAATAGATGCGAACTGGGGCAAATTCGATGAAACGATCCGCCGAGAGCACCGCGAGGTTGTCGTCGAAAGCGAAGAGCTATATCCTGGAATCGATCTCTGGTACGACCGCAAGGTCAAACCGGGGTTGGAGAAAGGAGAGAGGGTTGGGTATCTCGTAAAATCCGATGGTGTTCCCGTCGGAGCTGCAGTAGCTCGCCAGGGTGAGGACGCGAAGATTTGCGCGGTGAGAGTCACCGAACCCGCAATTCATAATGGCATCGGGAAAATTATTTTTCTACTCTTAGCACATAGTCTGAGACATGATACTAAAAGAGTTCACTTCACTGCTCCCGAGACGCTGTGGAATCTCTATAAATCGTTTTTTGAGGAGATGGGTTTCGTTAACCAAGGTTTGGCTGGTGTGCAGTATCGATTGTTTGACGATCCTGAGATCGCAGCAGCAGTCGATTTCAAGTCATTCAAATCAGCGATTTATAAGAAATTCCTTCCCTTATATGCAGGTCTGTTAGCTAACTTAGACGGGGATAAAATCGATCTAATCTTCAGCGTCAAACCTGAATATGCGCGAAGAATTGCTGATCGTACCAAAATCATGGAATTGCGGAGAAAATTTTCAACAAAATGGAAAGGTCATTATGCCCTGATTTATTCATCTTCACCTGATCAGGCTTTCATAGCAAAAGTTAGAGTTAAGGATATTATCGTGGACAATCCGTCTGCAATGTGGCTGGGGTGGAGTCAGGCAATTGGTTGCAAAGCTGAGGATTATTTCAATTATACCAGAGATTTATCCGAAGTCTACGGGATAGTATTTGATGAAGTTAAACAATTCGATCCTATCTATAGAAGTACGTTAGAACACCTGCTTAATCAAGCCCTGGTCCCGCCTCAATCCTATTGCAGTGTCGAGAATAATCCAACTTGGCAATCCGCCGTCGGTATCAGCCATCTTCTCCGAGGCAACATCTAACCATCCCCTTCTTCATTCCTCATTCTGGATTCTGGATTCTGCATTCTGAATTCCGCCTTCTTTTTTAGAGAAATCCCTTGACTCGGGGTTATTTTTTTGTTATATTGTACCCTAATCGTAGCCCAATAGGAGTACACTATGCCTCCAGAGCGCGTAACCTTAAAAATCCCCCGACCACTGTACGAACGGATCGGCGCCATCATCAAGCCTTCCGGCTTCAGCTCGGTCAATGACTTCGTCGTCTTCGTGCTGCGCGACCTGGTTTCCCGCATGGATAGTCCGCACGAAGGTGAATTGACCGGCAAGGAATTGGATCTGATCCGCCAGCGCTTGAAGAATCTGGGTTACCTGTAGATCTGCAGCAGGCACGGAAACCAAACGTTTCCGCTTTTCTCAAACTAAATAATTTCCAATCGTAGTACAATCAGAACCAAATAACATACACTGGAGAACTCAATGAAGCGCCTCATCCTAAAATTATGCCTTCTAACTGTCATACTCTTAACCCTGATACCCACCTTCGCCCTGGCGCAGAAATCCCGCACGCTGATCCTGGGAGCCTACACGGTTCCCAAAGAAGCCTACCAGCAGGAAGTCATCCCTGCCTTCCAGAAGTTCTGGAAAGCCAAGACCGGCGAAGACGTCAAATTCGAGGAATCCTACACCGCTTCCGGAGCTCAGGCTCGAGCCATCATCGGCGGATTTGAAGCCGACGTCGCCGCTCTGTCCCTGGAAGGCGATTTGCAAAAGGTCGTCGAAGCCGGTCTGATCAACCACAACTGGAAAATTGGACCTCAAAAGGGAATGGTCACGAATTCCGTAGTCGCCATCGGATATCGTCCCGGCAATCCCAAACAGATCAAGGATTGGGAAGACCTCGCCAAGCCGGGCGTCGAGGTGATCTATCCCAACCCCAAAACCTCCGGCGGAGCCATGTGGGGCGTCAACGCTATCTACGGCGCCGGGTTGAAGATATCCGAAGCCAAAGGCAAGAAAGACCCCGTTTACGCCGCCAATCTGCTGAAAGGCATCCAGAAAAACGTTAAAGTGATGGATAAAAGCGGGCGGGAATCGGTGACCACCTTCGAACGCGGCATCGGCGACGCCATTGTGACCTACGAGAACGAAGTCCTGCTGCGTCAGAAGGAAGGCAAGAACTTCCCCTTCATCGTACCTAAATCGACCATCTTGATCGAAAATCCCACCGCAATCGTAGATAAATATGTCGACAAACACGGCACCCGCGACCTGGCTGAAGCCTTTGTGGATTTCTGCTTCACCGAAGCGGCTCAGCGCTCTTTTGCTAAATTCGGTCTGAGACCGGTCCTCCCTAAAATCGCCGATGAATTCAAAGACAAATTCCCTCAGCCGGAATTGCTGTTCGACGTGAGTTATCTGGGTGGCTGGCCGCAGATCGAAAAAGACATCTACGGTCCCAGCGGTGTCTGGATCAAAATCCTGGAAGACTTAGCTACCGGAAAGTAATCGTGATCCCGCGTACTCGAACCATACCGATGGGCGGTGACGCCCTGCTGAAAATCTCGGTCTTCTCCTACGTTGGCTTGCTGGTCATCCTACCGATTATGGTGGTCAGCTTTCAAGCCCTCGGTACGGGATGGGGGCAAATCTGGGCTGACGTAATGCAGCCGTCCGCCTGGTTTTCGCTGAAACTGACCTTCATCTGTGCCATGGCCATGGCTCTGATCAACGCGGTCACCGGCCTGGCGATGGCGTGGGTGCTGGTGCGGTATGACTTTTGGGGCAAATCCGTCGTCAATTCGTTGATCGATCTGCCTTTTGCCCTCCCGACCAATGTCACCGGCTTGATGCTGGTAGTGCTATACGGTCCGGTCAGTATGCTGGGTAAATATCTGAAAATCCACGGCATCGAAATCATCTACGCTCAACCCGGGATCGTGCTCGCCTTGCTTTTCGTCACCTTCCCCTTCGTGGTGCGCAGCGTGCAGCCGGTGCTGATGGAACTGGATAAAGATATCGAGGAAGCAGCCGCCACCCTGGGAGCCAGCCGCTTTCGCACCTTCCGCAAGGTCGTACTGCCGCACCTGATGCCCTCGATTTTGACCGGCGTGGCGCTGGCTTTCAGCCGAGCTCTGGGCGAGTTCGGTTCAGTGGTTGTCGTTGCCGGCAACATCCCCATGAAAACGCAGGTAGCACCGGTATTCATTTATGGTGAAATCGAGAGTTACAACCCCCGAGGAGCTCTGGCTGTTTCACTGGTCCTGCTGATCTGCTCATTGGTCACGTTGATCCTGCTCAATCTATTGCAGCGCTGGGGGAGGGAACGTGGGACCTGATTCCGTCGAAGTTCAAGTCCACCCCGGTCAGAGAAGACCCCCCTGGGGGAAACGCTTGTTGATGACCGGCACGCTGGGATGGTTTGGTATCCTGGTGCTTTTCCCCGTGGCTGCCCTGCTGGTTGAAGGCTTGGGAAGTGGTCCTCAGGCGTTTATCAATGGATTGAAAGGCGAAGCCGCAGCCAAAGCTTTCAATCTTACCTTGTGGACGACACTGTTGGCCGTGGTCATAAATACTCTGATGGGACTTTTGCTGGCGATATTATTGGTGCGCCATAAATTTCCGGGGAAAACCCTGTTTGATGGCATCGTCGACCTTCCCTTCGCAGTCTCGCCGGTGGTGACGGGCTTTATGTTCATTGTGCTCTTCGGACCGCAGGGGTTCCTCGGCCGCTGGTTCGAAGCCGGAGGGATGAAAATTGTCTTCGCCGTGCCTGGTATCGTGCTGGTCACGCTGTTTGTCACTCTGCCCTTCGTCACCCGTGAAGTCGTACCGGTGCTGCGGGAAATGGGTCGGGAACCGGAAGAGGTCGCCTATACGTTGGGCGCCAGTAAATGGCTCACCTTTTGGAAAGTGACGCTGCCCACGATCCGCTGGGGATTGATCTACGGCGTCACCCTGACCATCGCCCGTGCGCTCGGTGAATTCGGAGCTGTGCTGGTGGTCAGCGGCAACATCATCAAGCGCACTCAGACGGCTACGCTGCACATCCATCAGGAATTCACGGACTTCAACTACCAGGGAGCCTTCTCGGCTTCCATCGTATTGGGCGGCATCTCCTTTGTACTGCTCCTTCTAACGGAGCTTTGGAAACGGAAACAGAAACATAAATAATCGGAATATACCAACAAAACAAGGAACAGTCATGCGCGTTTTCACTTATCAAGACCGGAATTACCAGGTGGATTTCGCCGATTTTCTGATCAATTCACACGAATGGGATGAGAATTTCGCCGCAGGAATGGCTCCGAAAACCAAAATTCTGAATGGATTGACTGAGGCGCACTGGAAGGTCATCTATTCCATCCGCGATCATTATAAAAAATTCGGGGCCTGCCCGCTGGTCTATCAGACCTGTAAGAACAACCAACTGCGCCTGCGGGATCTGCGCGATCTATTCCCGACTGGCTATCAGCGCGGAGCCTGCAAACTCGCTGGACTGACGTATCGCGAAGGGTTTCTGGGATTTTCCGAACTACCCGAATCCGAGCAAGGCGCGGCCACCTTGGAACTGGAAAAAACCTACGAAGTGGACGCCCTGGGATTCCTGATGCAGCCATCGAGCTGGGATCGCAATTTCGCCGTGTTCAAAGCCCATGAACTGAAGCTGCCGGGCAAATTGACGGATAAGCACTGGCAACTGATTGACTATTTGCGCGAATATTGGAATCAGAATCATGTCGTGCCGACAGTGTACGACACCTGCGAAGCCTTGAACCTGGAAATTGAAGTACTGGAAAGCCTCTTCCCGGATGGCTATCATCGCGGCGCCGTGAAAATCGCAGGATTGAGGTTTCGGTAATCCGATCTCAACTTTTAACTTTTAACCTTTAACTTTCAACAACCTCATCATGGGCATCCTGGTTAAAAATCTGAACAAGAAGTTTGGCGACTTCACCGCCGTGGATGACGTCAGCTTCGAAGTTGAACAGGGCAAACTGGTTGCGCTGCTGGGACCCAGCGGTTCGGGCAAGAGCACTATCCTGCGCATCATCGCCGGACTGGAAGAACCGGATTCCGGAGCCGTCTACCTCACCGGTGAAGACGCCACTGCGCTCCCGACTCAGAGACGCAACGTCGGTTTTGTCTTCCAGCACTACGCACTGTTCAAACATATGACCGTGGCGAAAAATATCGCCTTTGGATTGGAAGTGCAGAAACGTCCGCAGAATGAAATTAAAAACCGTGTTGAAGAGCTGCTTGATCTGGTGCAGTTAAAGGGTTATGAAAACCACTATCCTTCCCAGCTTTCTGGTGGTCAGCGCCAGCGGGTGGCGCTGGCGCGAGCTCTGGCTCCCAAACCGAAAGTCCTGCTGCTGGACGAACCCTTCGGAGCCCTGGATGCCAAAGTCAGACAGAATCTGGCGGGATGGCTGCGCCAACTGCATCGGGAAGTCCAGGTCACCAGCATCTTCGTGACCCATGATCAGGAAGAAGCTATCGAAATATCCGATCGGATCGTGGTATTGAACCGCGGCAGGGTGGAGCAGATTGGCCGCCCGGAAGAAATCTACGACAAACCGCTGACCAAATTCGTTGCCAGTTTCATCGGTCACGCCAATGTTATCGAAGCAATAGTGCAGGATGGAAAAGTGCTGGCGGGGAAAGACCGCATTGAACTGCCGGTCAGCCATGCTCTCTCGGAATCCGGCGAAGCAGTCGTTCTGGTCCGGCCTGAAGATATTGTGATTGCCAAGGACGCCAGTGCAAGTGAACTTTCCGCTTCCATCGTGGGAATTCGCTATCGCGGCGACGTTTACGAACTCACCCTTCAAATGAGCGAAGTCACCTTGCATGCCGTCGAAGAGAAATTGCGCTATCAACAGCAGAACTGGGGTATCGGTGATCGCGTGCAACTCCATTTCAATAAGTTCAAGTTCTTCTACGCCGAAGAAGGACACGACGCCATTCGCGAACGGCTGCACAGTTTAGGTTACATCGAGTAACACCTCCAAACCACTTTCCGCTCCGGATTATCCTAAAGAACCTGATTCCCTCGAAAAAGTCCGTTTTTTAGTTGCTTGAAGTGACATTCAGTACTAATTTATAAATCATTTCATAAATAACACAGATGGACAATTCTGTTCGTTACGAAAATACTGCATCGTCGCAATCAATCATTACAAATCACAAGCGGTTGATTCAGGATATTGCTGCCCTCATGTTTAATCTGGAAAATCAACGCAGCCCTGAAGAGACCAACCCGATTGTGAACTCCTTGTTGCAGAGCCTAATAGAACAGGTTAGACTCGAAGATGAATTTATGCGACAAGTTGCCTATCCTGATTTTAATCAACATCGACGCGAACACATAGTTCTATTAAGAGATTATAATGAGTTTAAACGAATATTTGAAAACTGTGGTCCTTCGACTCTGATCAGCTTGAGGATGCAGAAGATTTTCAATCTATTCATCGACCACTTTCAGCGTGTTGACCGTAAGCTGGGCGCCTATTAAAAACGAAGCTTCCCAGAATAAATCGCCTTGTTTTGAAGATTTATCCGAACTCCAAATCATCCACCCTTCTCCTTCCTGAAAATCATCAGCTAATTTCCTATAACTTAGGAAAATAGAAATGCCGCTTCAATGGTCTGATGAGTACTTGCTGGATGTCGCCGAAATCGATGCTCAGCACCAGGAATTGCTCCTTCGCATCAACGGCTTGATAGACGCTTTAGAACAACACCACGGCCGCGAGGTGATAGCACCAATAGTAGCGTTCCTGGAAGAACATATCATCACTCACTTCAATCTGGAAGAGGGATTGATGCTGGTAAAAGCATATCCCGAGTTAGCCTCCCACCAACAAGAACACAGGCAGCTCATCCGCGATTTCGCTGAATTCAAGAGGATTTACCTGGCCCAGGGTGCGTCTAAGCTGGTAAACATGAAAATTCAGAAGGTGGTGAACTGGCTTCTGGACCACCTGGACAGAACCGACCGTAAATTAGGAACCTTCATTATGTTAAATAAATAACATAATATGTTCTTCTATACCATATTAAACGCTCGTGCGAATATATTGCGAATAAAGTCGATATTTAGGAATAATATCCGGAATGCTCGGTGTGTTAATCAGTCAGTAATTGTATGATTTTTAACATAATCTGTACAAATACTGTATAGTCACGCATTAATATTTTATCGCAGCGACATATAAATTGTTAAGAAAATAACTTGCTTTTGGGAGTATTAGAACGTATATTATTATGTGGGAGCAAGAGGAGCACAACAACTATCGTTAGGTGGAGGCACTATGATAAAGCGAAACTGCAGAGGAAAACTCTGCATTTTAGTCTGCGCCTGGCTGTGGGTTTCCGGACTGCTGATCATGGGTAAAATCATCGACACCCTGAATCACGCCGCGCCGGGCATGCGTTCTCTGATACCCAACATAGACGCCATAGGAAGTTTACAGGTCTTCTTCGTACTCTACACCATCGCCTGCTTCGCCCTGTACTTCACCTGGCAGAAATTGACTCAATTAAACGGTGAAGCTAAACCTTCTCAGGCGTCCTAACAATTTAACTCTACAACGTTTTAAATAAAGCGTCAGGCTTGCAGCCTTGGCGCTTTTTTTGTGACATTATCCGCTAATTACCCCCCTGATTCCTCAAATTTTTCTTGGACACTCCCGTATAACACCTTAAATTTAAATCGACCTTTCTGTGAAATACTTAGCAAATTAGAACCCTTAACCAGGAGGTTCTGATGTATCCCATCTGGGAATTCCCATCGCTTAGCGCCGGATTTGTCATCGCCATCATCGCTACCTTCCACATCCTCCCTTCGCATCTCTCGGTCTCTTCGATGTGGTTCAACGTCTACATGGAAACCAAAGCCTATCGGGAGAACCGCCCAGAACTGCTGGAATTCCCGAAAAAATTTACCAAGATGCTCCTGATTTTCTCCTATGTTTTCGGGTCGTTGACGGGAGTGGGCATCTGGTTCGCCATTTCGGTGGCGGCGCCGCGCGGCACCTCCGCGCTGATTCACACTTTCGTTTGGGGTTGGGCGACCGAATGGGTCTTCTTCCTGGTGGAAATCGCCGGTATATTCATCTACTACTACACCTTCGATAAGATCGATCGCAAGACACATCTGATCATCGGTTGGATCTTCGCCCTGGGTTCCTGGATCACCATGCTGATCATCACCGGTATTTTAGCCTTCCAACTGACTCCCGGCATCTGGCCTGAAACCGGTAAATTCTTCGACGGCTTCTTCAACCCCACCTACTGGCCTCAGGCGCTGACTCGCATTACCCTGATGTTCGCCATCGGCGGCGTGTTCGTCATCGCGGTGGCGTCGCGCTTGAAGAATTTAGAAGTGCAGCGCGTCATCAACCGCATAGCCTCATTGTGGGGATTGATCGGACTGGTTTTAACCTGGATGCTGGCCTGGTGGTACTACAAACAATGGCCCGAAACCGCCGTTACCAACGCCAAGCTGGTCATCCCCGGAGGATTGATCAAGGGCATGACCATCCCGGTGGTACTGTTGCTGGTCTATTTCCTGTACGTCCGCTTCAAGCCGACCGCAGTGAAGCTCGGACCTGCACTGGTCATGGTGCTGGTGCTGTTCATCGCCATATGGTCCGGCGAACGCAGCCGTGAAATCGTGCGCAAACCCTATGTGGTCAATCAATACATGTATTCCAACCAGTTCATCGGCAAGGACGCCCCCGGTAAAGGCGTCAAAGCTGAAACGGCTTCCCTCGACCAGCAAGGCGTGTTGCAGGCCGTTCCCTTCGTGCCGGTGGATCTTCGCACCATCAACGATTCCAATCGGCTCAAAGCCGGCGTCGGCAATGAAGCTGAACGCGCCGCTTTAGCCGCCTATCTGGTTTCACTTAAACCTTAAGGAGATGACCATGGAACCATCCGCAATCCTGAAAACCCTGCAGGATCCCATGGGGATCCCCTTCTACCCCATCCTGTTCCAGATCCTGGCGGTCCTGACTTTCAGCCTGCATATCATGTTCGTCAACTTCACTGTGGGGACCCTGTCGTTGTCGGTCTACGGCCACTTCCGCTCCGATCCGAGCTGGAAGCAACTCTCCCGCTCTATGGCGCGAGCCGTCCTGCCGAACGTCTCCACTGCTATTGTCTTTGCCATCGCACCACTGCTGTTCGTGCAGGTGCTCTATGATCCCAACTGGTACTCGTCCAATTCGCTGATCGCCGCCTGGTCGATTACCTTCCTTTTCGCCATGATGATCGGGTACAGTTTCGTCTACGTCTTCTACCTGGGCAGATTAAAGACAGACGGCAAGGGCTACACGCTTTATGGCATCCTGGCCTTGGGATTGTTTCTGCTGGCGGGCGTCATCATCCACTCCATCAGCGTCGGGCTGATCCAACCGGAAAAGTGGCTCTCCTGGTACGTCCGCAACGGCACGGTTGACGTCACCGGAGCTCACCTGCACGCTTTTCAGCTCTCCCGCTTCCTGCACTTTATCGTCCCGGCTTTCGTCATGACCGGCATCTTCCTGATGCTGTACAACTGGTACTTCCGCAGCCGAGATGATATGGATCAAGCCCACCTGAACTGGGTGGGGTCGTTGGGAGCTAAATTAGCGTTCTACGCTGCCCTGGTTGAAGTGGTGATCGGCTTCTGGTGGCTCTTTGAAATCCCGGGCAAATTCAAATTCTACTTCAACCACTTCTTCCTGTTGGGAGTGGTCATATCGCTCTATCTGCTTCACTACCTGTACAAAGCCGCCAAAAATCCAGTAAAAGCCGCCTTGCCTTCAGCCTTCATCGCCTTCGTGCTGATCCTGGTCATGGCCTACACCCGCGAAATGCTGCGCATGAAATACCTGGGGGAATTCGGCTACTCCATTTTCAACTACCCCGTCAATGTCGATTGGGCCAGCACCCTGCTGTTTCTACTCAGCTTCGTCTTAGGGTTGGTGGTGCTGATCTTCCTGCTTAAAATTGCCTTCGATGCCGGACGCAAATCCGGTGTTGTATCCTTTTCTGACGGCATCATGAAGTGGGGCAAACTCAGCATCGGACTTCTGGTCCTTTGGATCGTCGCCGTCGCCACTCTGGGCATCATCACCGTGCTGAAGAACGCCGGGTGAGAAGAAGGGTGTTGGGTGATAGGTGTTGGGTAGGGGCGTTCAATTGAACGCCCTTGTCCTTGATCGACATGTCATTCCGTCCGCCTCTAGCGGATCCGGAATCCGACCTGTCAGCGGCACAGGGTGAACCGAATCGGTCCAGGCAACAAGGGGCTTGACCCTTGCGTAACGAGCGCCTCACCCAGTAGGCAAGGGGTAGCTACCCCTTGTTGCCTTTCCGTGTAGCGTTAGTGGAGCGAGGCGGCTGGGTTGTCTCAACCCAGCTGCGGAACGGAGACCTGACGCTTTTTTCTCCATTCCCTTAAAATTCTTGCTTGACTATGCAGAAAAATTTTTGTATATTAACTGAGTATCAAATTGATGCGAGGGAAGATGACCTTCAACGAACTCGTTAGGCTATTGGAAAAACACGGATTTAAAATCGTGAAAGAGAAGGGTTCCATAAGGTATTACGCCAAGCCCGGATGTGAAAAATTAATTCGGGTCGATTATCATGGTTCAAAAGAAATCCCAACTGGAACCTGCCACGCCATTCTCAAAGCTGCAGGCATTAAAAAATCATCCGGAGAATAACATGTTAGACTTAAAATACTCCCTGGTCATCGAAGCCACGGCGGAACCCGACTTTTTTACCTTTTATTCCCCCGATTTAGAGGGCTTCTCGGGTGTCGGTCACTCCATTGAAGACTGCCTGTACAAAGCTAAATGGGGAATGATCGAACACGTTGAAGTCATGATAGCTCAAAACCTGCCGCTTCCTCCGCAAAATCCTCAACCCACCGTGATCATTCAGAATTCGCAGGAAGCGCTGGTGGTATAAATTATCATGTGGGTTGAGTTAAGCTCTTTAGGACGTACCCAACACCCCGTTGCGTCAGCTCCTTGGTCCCACTGGGACGGAGACCTGATGCTTTTTTTGCTTTGAACTTTACACTTTGATCTTTGAATTTTGAACTATAAAAAAATCTTCTCCCACCCCAAAATAATCCTTGACAAATACCGTTTTCCTTTGTATATTAGAACATCCGTCCGGTTCGGGGTGGCATTAGAGCAGGAGGGGTCACTTAAATGTGTCATTACTTAACAACATGTCCCATCAAGAGGTGTGTTATGATTAACTATACTTCTCATCA
>JAPKYS010000044.1 GCA_026394195.1 bacterium
AGGTATAGAGCATGGTTGTATTGCATCGACACGCGCCCGATTGAGATACGCTCTTTCATGGTAGATTTGTACTCCGATTCTTGATTTCCCCGGTGCATTCTGCTGCCTGCATTTCGTCCTGCATAAACGGATAAAGTAGCGTTGTTCAGCGCTAAAGTCAAGGGAAATCTGCCTTTTTACCATCGGTATTCAACGACTCGTGTCAATGACTCACAAGTTGGATGAGATTAACGACCCAGACGAAGGAGTGATCTGACGGCGAGCGGGGAAATGGCGCTGCTGAAATAATCTTATGCGGAGGGACACGCTTCGTCGTGTCCTTAAAAGCCCCTGAGGGCGTGACCTGACGCCGGGGAAAAAGCGCTTGCCATTCCGGCTGGTCCGGAATCTGACACGCCTTGTAGGGAATAGCCCTCACCCTTAAATTCATCCCTGCCTTTATAATTCCTCTTGACTTTGGCGTTTTTTCTGCTTATATTCTTGATAGGCTTATCTTCATCTGGGGTGGCATGGACCATTCCATGCCACCCTATACGCCGTCACGGAGTGTTCCGTGCCGGCCCAGAAAATGGAGGGACACGGATTGATCAACAGTCTCATAACAATAATACTGAGGGCCTTCATGGGTTTACCACAAATTGAATTAAACACCAGAGCGAGTGGATTGCGTTTCTGGATGATCGCTCAGTATATCATCTTTGTGGTATTATGTCTGACCATCTATTTCTTTCTACCCCCAAGAAACGAATTCGGCGATAACAACACCGGGAAAGCGATAAATCTTATCGAGGGGAGAGGGTTTGCAGATCCTTCAGTCCTCAAGGTAAAGGGAGAGGTATTTGAATATTCGTTATTGCACTTTTGGGTAGTGAAGGACCTCCAATTCGCCACCGTCAAACCCAATCAGCCCACCGCTTTTTGGGAACCCTTATATATTATATGGTTAGCTCTATGTTTTAAATTGTTCGGATATTTTAGTCCGATGGTTACATTCGTACAGATCCTTGTCATGGGTTTGGTCATACCTTTGACGGTCTATACTGGAAAACAGGCTTTCAACGATTTGAAAGTGGGAATTGCCGCAGGTGGTTTCTTATTATTTCACCCATATCTGCACAGATTCCCACTGACTTATCCGACCGAGAACCTTTTCATTCCGTTGTTGATTGCGGGTTGTGCGCTTTATTACTGGTGTAAGTCCTCCCCATCATCCTATAGAATAGCGTTATTCTCTGCAGTACTTCTCGCCATGAGCTTGACGAGAATGACGGGTATTTTTATCGGATTGTTTATCCTATCAGCCTATTATTTGGTGACTCCAGCGGCGCGAAAATTTCTGCTGGTCACAGTGGCTATTTTCGTGGTTGGTTGGGGAGCTTGGATGTACCGCAATTACAACTTGTTAGGAGAGCCGTTATTGCTGCCGACCAAAGTCGGATATAACCTCTGGGCAGCGAACAATCGCTATTATATCAACCAATATTTTATGAAGCGGAATCCATCTTTCAAGTATCCAATCCCCTATACCATCCCTGAAGAAAATAAAGCGTTTCTTCAGGAGCATTATTCGCTTTCGGATAAGGAACTTGAAAACCTGCGGCGTTATGATTATCCGGCGCAGGTCGCTAATGAAAATGAAATAGTCATCAATGAGACGCTAAAACGCAGCTTCAATACGTTCCTATGGGATCATCCCGGAATATTTCTATCGTATTCGCTGCGGCGCGTAGTCACCGGGTTTACAGAAAATCTGACTTTTAACAGACCCGGCGCATTTGAAAAATTGTCGAGTGTCTATCACGCCCTCTTCTTTGTATTTGGGATTGCAGGTTTTGTGCTGTTATTCATTCATTATAAACAGCATGGTTTTTTATTATTGTTGTTCTTGATGCTACTTGCTTCTCTCGCAACGGGACCCTGTGGCTTCAGGTTTCGGATACCCTTGGACCCAATTCTGGCTCTATGTGCCGGTTTTGCCGGCTACCGTTTGTTTAGCCTTCTGCAACGGCGAATTTTGCAGAAGTAGTGTTATGGTATTCGCATCAATAAAATAGAACAAACGCCTGTTCGTAAACTAAAGGATTGAAAAAATTCGAGAACATTCCATGATCCCCGAAGCGTTATTATCCGAAATTCGCGCTTTCTGTAGGGAAAACGCCAACCCCGAGCGAGTGGAAAAATATTCGCGCTATTTCGTCGAAGGGTACGACGCCTATGGGGTGGGGCAGAAGACCTTCGAGGAGTACTACAAGACACTGCTGAAGAACTACAAGGATTACCTCGGTTTCGACGGTTTTATGGACCTCGGTGATATGCTGGTGAAAAGCCCCAAATACGAAGAGGGCAGCTTTGCCATCGTTTTCGCCATCGCCTTCCGAAGCGTAATGGACTCCCAAAACCGGGTCATCGAGCTGACCCGGCCACCCTACGGAATGACAGACGACGTGAGCGAATGGACCTTGTCGGGTGATTTCTTCAAAGAGGGCGTCGAGGTAGGGGCGCAGGGCCTGCGCCCTGACGGTGGGGGCGGTGATTCAGAGGGCGCACGCAGTGCGCCCCTACGAGATACGTCATCGGATCTGCAATTGGAGGCGCGCCCCAATCCCTTCAACCCCGATATCGACATTTCGTTTGCATTAGCCAACGCCTGTCCGATCGAATTAGCCATCTACGACCTGCGCGACAGCAAGGTTGAGGTTATCGCCGAGAGCGTTTTGCCGCCAGGTTTGCACACCTTGAACTGGAATGGAAAAGGGCATTCCGCCGGAGTTTATTTCGTTCGCTTGACGACGGAAAATCAGAGCGCGGTGAAGAAGGTGACGCTGTTGAAATAATCTAATATGGAGGGACACGCTACGTCGTGTCCTTGGGGAGACTTTGATTGTGAAAAGAGGACGTGACGGAGCACGTCCCTCCCGTAGGAGCACGGCGTATCATTCACCTACCAACTTAACACGAATCGATCGATCATGCCTTCAAACAACAAACTGAAAACGACGCTGACGCTTGGGGTGATTATTATCATCGCGGGATTTTTGCGCCTACTGGGCCTGGGTCATAAACCCTTCTGGGCGGATGAGGGTATCGCCTGGTACATGGCGCAGGGACGCATCGAACATGACGCTCCGGTGGTGTATTCCTTCGCCTTCAATTGGGCGATTCAGCTCTTCGGACCCAGTGAATTCGCAGCGCGCCTGCCTTCGGCGTTGTATGGATTGCTTTCCATCATTGTCATCTACGCCATCGGGAAAACCGTGCTGGACCGGAGATTCGGCATCATCGCCGCGGCTCTGGCCGGCTTGTCAGCCTACCTGATCCCACTGTCGCAGGAGTTGCGTCACTACAGCCTGGTGGGCTTGGAGCTGTGGCTGGCGCTCTGGATATTCCTGCAGATCCTGAAAAGCGAAAAGCCGCATCGGGGCTGGTGGGTCAGTTTGCTGCTGGTGGGAGTTATCGGAGAGTACACGCACTGCTTTTTCATCCTGGCTTTGGCGTACTTTGGAGCGGTTTACGCTTGGAAAAGGGGTATCAGGCAATGGACCCGCTGGCGGACTTACGCGGCTGTCTTCGCAGCCATACTGCTGATCAGTCTGCCGCAATGGTTCAACAGCTTAAAGGTCGCCGGAGAGCGCCCTCATGTGAGCGCCGCGGGAATGTACGACTTGCAGATGAACGGTTATCGGGTGGCGAGATCGTACTTCAGCTTCCTCTTTGGCGATTTTCTGACCAATCTGCCGGGTAAGCTGATGCCTTACCTGCACGCGCATCCTCTTTATCTGGCTGCCGGGATCTGCATGATAATCATCTGGATAGCGGTAGCCATCCGAGGCTTTCAGCAGGTGAGCAAGATCACTCGCCAGGGCGGCTTTTCCGCGACCGCGTTATACCTCATGCTGGGGATGATGGCTGCCTTCACCGCTCTGTTCTGTGTGGTGATCGTTTCATCATCGGGGCACTTGATTTTCGTCTACGTTCCCTTCCTCTTTATTATAGCAGCGGGGTTTATGGCTCCCAGATCTCTGGTCCAGTCCGCGCTGGCGGGAGTGTTGATCCTGTTTACTGTGGCCGCTATCAACCAAAACCGGCTGCAGACCTGTTCCGCCAATGAACGAGCGGACTGGCGGGCTGCCGGAGCGTTATTGCAGCAGCAACTCAGGTCCGATGACGCCGTGTTGCTGCTGCGTTCCCGCAATGTCTATTACACCCTGTTGTACTATGATCAAAGTCTGAAAGGAGACATTTACTACATTCCGCGCCATGAACCCGCCCGGGAGCAGGACTCCAAGTTAATGGCCTGGTGGAATGAGACCAGCAAGGGTCAGATGATAGATTCCCTGCTGAAGAACCACCTGCGAGTCTGGGTGATCGAGTCAGACCGAGACTGGAAGGGCGAAGGCGGCTTCGGAAATTACAGCGGTAAGATCTGGAACTTCGGAGATGACCTGCAGGTGCACTTGATCCGGAAAGTGGGGAGCTGAGCCATTCATCGACCTTCGCGTTGATCTTGAGCAACTATTCTGTCGGAGCATCGTCTAATTTGAGGGAGGGATAGGTATCTCCAGCAAAAGAGAGCGTTGAAAAATGCATTTTCGCGTCATTGCGAGGGATCCGTCAGATGGTTTTTAACCAGATAACTTAACATTTTTCGGGGTCAGGGGCGACCCCGACTATACCGCGTGCGTAGGGGCACAGCGTGCTGTGCCCCGTAATGGAACGAGAAAGATAATTAGTTAATAACCATCTGACGGATGCCGAAGCAATCCGGAAGAAACGAGCTACGAGATTGCTTCGCTGATGCTCGCAATGACTCTAGTTTTATTATTTTTCAATGTTCTAAGGAAAAGGATTCGCCAAAAAAAAATCTCATTTATCTACTGGATAATTGACTTTATTACTCTTATATTTTTAATAATAGCGATTCCCATAAGTAACTGTACTTACGTCACAGGGTAAGAAAAGCCGTCATTCCCACAAAGGCTTCAGCCTGCGTCGGGAATCTGACGGCGTGTCAGACTCCGGACCCCAATGGGGCAGGCTAAGCCGGAGTGACACGACTGTCTATCGAAAGTCTGATTTGTTCAAGGTCGGAGAATTATGGGAATTAATATAATAGCCACTTAAGAGGAGAGAGTTGAAAAATACTTTTCGCGTCATTGCGAGGGACGAAGTCCCGAAGCAATCCGGTCGATACCAGCTACGAGATTGCTTCGCTAACGCTCGCAATGACTCAAATCTTGTTATTTTTCAACACTCTCTAATAGAACAATAACGTTATAGAGAGGAACAAAATGACGAAAAAACTTCTGTTTGGTCTATCTCTGATGCTGTTAACCGCAACATTCGTTACAGCTCAGATTATACCGCCCACCAACCTGACCGCCCAGCTCGATACGTTGACTGGACAGGTCAGTCTGGCCTGGGAACATGAGACGGGTGGCAACACCCAGGAATTGATTTACGACAACGGTCCGAGCACCAACGGATACACCTATGTCGGCTATACCATGTCCAGCCGCATGAGTCCAACGAGTGCATGCCAGGTACTGACCCTGAAAATCTACACCTTCTGGTATGGACAAGACAGCCTCTTTGATGCCGAATGCTATAATTGGACCGGCAGCCAACCGGGAACAACGTTGCTGCACCGCACCCGAAACGTCGTGGCAGCTCAGAGTGATTGGACCATGATCGACGTCTCTGGCGCCGGTTTGAATGTCACCGGTGATTTTATGGTGGGTTTTGCTTCAATACTTGATTCATGTTACATGGGATTCGATACGCCGAATAACGGCCGAGCCTGGGATTTTAACCGCACCGCACAAACCTGGGCAACATGGAACGAAACTTACCTTATTCGCGCCATTGTCGAGTACCCGGGTGGCGAAATCGCCGAACTCTCACCTGTTACTGTGGATGCTCCGACTTTGACACTGCCAACGGTCCAGGGTTCACGCATGTCCGCCACTCACGAACTTCGTCCCCAGACTGATGCGACAGACGTCTTCCAGTATTACATCATGTACCGCAACAATGTCGACATCGCACATCCGACCGCGTTGACCTACGTCGATAACCTGCCGACCTATGGCAACTTCATCTACTGGGTTTCCGCGTTCTACGATGAGGGCCAATCAGCACATTCTAACTCCGCACCCGTGAGCTGGACTCAAGTGGGGGTGGAACCTGAACATACGGGATCCCTTCCGACCGAGTACTCGATGTCGGGCGCCTATCCCAACCCCTTCAACCCGACCACCCAGCTCTCGTTCGCTCTGCCGACGGCGTCTTCAGTGACTCTGAACGTTTATGACGTGAACGGACAATTGGTCGCTGAGCTGGTGAATGGGTGGCGTTCAGCAGGTCAGCACCAGGTGACCTTCGACGGAACGAATCTGGCTTCGGGCATCTATCTCTACAACCTGCAGGCAGGTGAGTACACGACCAGTGGGAAGATGGTCCTTACGAAGTAGCATCGCTACTTTTTCCGCAAAGTGCCACGCGACTT
Organism: bacterium; assembly: GCA_026394195.1. Lineage (GTDB taxonomy): Bacteria > Electryoneota > B3-LCP > B3-LCP > B3-LCP > JAPKYS01. Next base: position 6,506 of record JAPKYS010000044.1, read on the forward strand.
TGTGCCGCATGAAAAGGAAAAAACTGATGAGGCTGTCCCCAAATACCGGACAGCCTCTTTTATTTTTAGGAATTTTGCAATGATTTGCAACTTTTTGCATCAAGGGAGAGTCTTAAGTTCAGATGGCGGTACAAAGTGATACCTTGGCAGAACTTGACCTGATCCATCGGGCCAAAAAAGGCGATCACGCCGCCTTTGGGATGCTGGTGGAACGGTACAAGGACCAGGTTTACAATCTGGTCACCCGGACGCTGGGCAACCAATACCAGGCTGATGACGTAGCCCAGGAAGCCTTCATCCGCGCTTGGAAAGCGCTGTCTCACTTTGAAGAGCGGAGCAAATTTTCCAGTTGGCTTTATCGTATTGCAATTAATTGCGCCTTTACTGAGTTGCGTCGAAGCGGTAAACCCGTTGATCAACTTCCACCCGAAGAGATGGAGATCGTCAAGCTGCCAGGGTCCGGCGCGCTTAGCGCCGAGGCAGCTTTTGAAAAACGGGATCTGGTTGAAAAGCTTATTAAGCGATTGTCACCCATTTACCGCTCCATCGTCGTATTATTTTATTTGCAGGATATGGATTGTCAGGAAATTGCCGCCGTGCTCAATCGACCCGTGGGTACTGTTAAAGCGTATCTGCATCGCGCTCGAACCGAAATGAGGTCGAGCGCCGAATATCTGCTTAAAACCAGAAGTGGGAACTGATGAACTGTCCTCCGTTGCAGTCAATTGAGGATTACCTGATCGGCGCATTGGCCCAGTCCGAACGCCGGACCTTGGAAGAACATCTGGAAACCTGTTCGAGCTGCCGGCAGACGCTGGCTCACGAGCAGGAACTCGATGATTTGCTCCGCGCCCTGCCGAACCTTGGCGCTCCGGAAGGCTTCAGCAAGTCTGTGCTATCCAAAATGGCAGCAAAACCAGCATCCCGATCCCTGCCGGATTGGCTCTGGGCGTTGGGAGTCGGCCTTTTCGTTACCTTTCTGGGGATCATGGCGAGTCGATTCGGCGCTCCCTTCACCAAGGAGTTGGCGCAAGAGGTCAGCAGTTTCATCCACGGGAGCGGTGTGCAGAACCGCTTGAGCGATTTAGGCGCCATCTCTCAGAGTGACTGGTTATCTCAATTGACGACCGGCAACAATGTGTTCATTCTGAACTTTGCAGTTGCCGGCATCGTACTCTGCTGGGGATTGTGGCAGGTTGTTAAAGCGCTGCGCGGATAAAGTGCAACATATGCATTAGGATTGACCGACTTGCAGGTTTCAAAATCGTTTGTCTACTGGGAGCCGATTGAAAAACCGGCTCTTTTTGGTATGGTAATTGCCTTCTGTGCTTAACCTGAATGCCTCTGGAGAGCGGGAATTTTTTAAAAAATTTGCCAAAATTTATCAATCAATTGTTGCATTTGGCAAAAAATTTGTTATATTATATAGGATAAATAAATCTACGAAGGATGAAGCGAGGCAAGAGAGGAAAAGAAAATGCTGCGTAAATTCTTTAGACCGGATGAGGGCTTTACCCTTATCGAAGTCTTGATCGTGGTGGTAATCGTGGCGATTCTGGCGGCCATTTCCGTGCCGATTTACATCCAGTACGTCGCCGGCGCCCGCGCTGCTGACCCACAGGCTACCATCGGAGCGATCTACAACTCCTGCAAGATGTATTTGCAGGATAAAGGCGAATACCCAACCGATCTCAACGTGTTGGAAAATGAAGAGTATCTGGAAATCGACATGGCCACCAAGGATCAATGGGAGTTCCAGATTGTGGGCAGTCCAGCCGCCCTTGAACAGATCATGGCGACTTCCACCGAAAAAATGAAAGGTGGAGCCGGTCAAGTGGTCTACTACGATGTCCGCACGGGGAAGTTTACTGGTTACGGCCTCCCCTCCGACAACACTGAATAACCGATCTGCAGGGGAGATCCCGCATTGGACATAAGAGACATCAACCAACTGCTTGGTTTCGCTGTAGATCAGGACGCTTCGGATTTGCATCTTTCGGCCGGATCCATCCCTATGATTCGGGTGCACGGGCGGATGCGCAAGTTGGCTCTGCCCCTGATGACTCAGGACTTGATGGAGAGGCTTATCTTCGAAATCCTGAGTCCTCCGCAACAAGAGCGGTTCGAAGAGGTTAAAGAAATTGACCTCTCGTACAAATTGGAAGGCATAGCACGTTTCCGCGTCAACGTCTTCCAGCAGATTCAAGGCATGGCTGCGGTCTTCCGTACCATTCCGACGGAAATCCGCTCTTTTGAAGAGTTAGGGCTGCCTGAAATCATGAAAGACCTGGCTCTGCGCGATCGCGGTCTGGTGCTGTTGACCGGACCGACCGGCAGCGGTAAATCCACCACTCTGGCTACCATGGTGGATTACATTAATGAGTACAAAGAGCTGCACATCATCACCATCGAAGATCCGGTGGAATTCTTCCACGAGAGCCGCAACTGCCTGATCAACCAGAGAGAGTTGGGCGCAAACACCCACTCTTTTGCCAACGCTCTGCGAGCTGCTCTGCGTGAAGATCCCGACGTGATCCTGGTCGGCGAAATGCGCGACCTTGAAACCATCGCTCTGGCACTCACCGCAGCCGAAACCGGACACCTGGTTCTGGCGACTCTGCACACGTCGAGCGCGGCGAAAACCATCGACCGAGTTATCGACATCTTCCCATCATCTCAGAAAACTCAGGTGCGTTCCATGCTGGCGGAATCGCTGGAAGCGGTCATCGCTCAGAAGTTGCTGCCTTTGAAGGATGGGAATGGCCGCGTTGCCGCGATGGAAGTGTTGATTGCCAACACCGCAGTGCGCAACTTGATCCGTGAAGACAAGATCTACCAGATCCCCTCGCTGATCCAATCGAGTGGCAAGGTGGGTATGCAGAGTCTGGATCAGGACCTGATGCGCTTGATGCATAAGGGTATGATCGACCGAGAAATAGCGCAACACGTTGCCGAGAACCCCAAGCTGTTCGATGTAAACCTGACCGGCTGAGAGTGCGGAGAACCTCTCCATCGGATCAATTGATTTGGAGTGAGGTGCCCAGTGAACATCAGCATAAAAAGGAAAAACGGACCTGTTGCCGCTCTGGTTCGTCATGCAGCCTCGGACGAGGGTGTGACGTTCCTGGAAGTGCTGGTGACGTTCGTGATGCTGGTAGCAGCCATCATCATCACCTTCCATTCGATCTTTCTCAGTAACCACGCGCTCGATTTAAGCATGCGCAAACAGCAAGCCATGCGCCTGGTTCAACAGGAAGTGGAATACTGGGTCGGCCGGATGTACGTCAATCAACTGCCTGGCGACCCCACTCCGGATGAGATGCTGCCGAAGAATCATTACAAGAAGATATCGCTGGACGCCGGGACGTCTCGGCAAGTCGATGTCTGGCTTTCCAGAGACCAGATCGTCGAGAGGATCGATACGAGTCAACCGGGTGAACAGCCTCAGAGATATTGGGTCATTACAGTCTATGCAGAGTGGACTGAACCGGATGGGCAACAGTTCAATCGGAGCGACAACCTCGCCATTTCACTGACCACTTATGCCAGCGGTCAACCGGGGTAAGCCATGATGAAATACCTGCGTAAAATAGCTGCGCCGGCGGCAGCCCGCCACGATCAAGGATGGACCTTCATCGAAGCAACTTTCTCCGTAGTATTGCTGACAGTGGTTTTCCTGGGGTTTACCGTCTCCTTGATGTCGGTAAGGGAATGGATGGAACGCCGCTGGTCTATACGCCTGATGGACCAATATGCCAATGACATATTAACCAAGGCTGACAGCTTGATGCGTGAATCGGCCACAATGTGGAAAAATTCCAATCGTAATGGACTGGGAAGTTTCAGCATGTCTCTCTACCGTTTCTCGCAATACCCCGTGCTGTTACAGGATTCCGTGGTTTACACTTTCACTGCGCATCCCAACAATGGTGTAATGCTGGCAAGGGGACCTGCCGCATCGAGGCCGTTTGACCCAGATTTCCCGAGCCCATACTGGCGGAGCACTTTTACCAAGGATAACAAATTCAAGATTATTAACTTCGGGTTCACGCCCTCCGACGACCCGACTAAACCCCAATATTTCAACCAGGCGTTCGGCGAGATCTACCTGAAAATACGCTACCAAAGACCCAGAACCTTCTATTCTTATGTCGATCCGAGGAACGAGGTTTACGTTTACGATAAACGCTATGCCGTCTCTGTCTTCATGAAAAACCGCATCAATAGACCCTCATCGGAATAAGTAATAACTGGTGACGAGGTGGTTATGAAAACAGCAAAGCAGATTCTCCGTGAAGAAGGGAGCTTTCCGATCCTGGCGATCATTATGATCGGGATGCTGATTTTCACGGGATTGGCTTTCCTGAAATGGGGGGCAGATGAGAGCTGGCAGACCAAATTCGCCCGACATCAGATGCAGGCTTTCTACGCTGCTCATGCCGGTATGATGCACAAGGGATTCACTTATCTAAATGCCTTGACTCCGAGCACAATTCCTCCGCAGGGAATATCGCTCGGGGGTGAAACCGTCACGGATTTTCGCGGAAAAGCCATCGCTACGGTCGAAGGAGTTTTCATCAACCCCAGCGCCAACCAATCCGGATCAGCATTTTCAGATCAGAATTATCTCGACGTTACGTCCTACGGTAGAGTTCAATTTAAAGATTATGAAGGCAAGACCGCTACGGTGCGTGACAGTCTTACCTTGAAGATCAGAGTGTTAGGATTATCCAATTTCCTTTATCTGACCAATATTGAGACCACCACATACGGCGAAGCAATCAAGTTCTGGCATGAAGATACGCTGGATGGCTGGGTGCATTCCAACGACACCATAGCCATCATGGAAAATCCGGTATTCTACAACCAAGTCACGACGACAGCTCCCGTTTTCTGGCACGGCACCAACTATAATCCGCAATTTTCCTTTCCGCCAAAAATGAATTACCGTGAAATCTATTTACCCACAGAGGCAACGGACATCCGCGCCGCCGCGCAGTCTGCGGGATTGTTCTTCGAAAGTCCCAACGACATGTACGATACCCGGTTGGTATTCTACAACAACCAGGGGTGGAAACTCTGGCAATGGCAGGCAGGCACGCCTTTTGACTCAACTGCATCGCCCGACGCATCGGGTCCACCACCCACCTGGCAGGCAATATTTGTGGATGGCTACCTGGAATTAGCCGGTACGGTGCGAGGGCAGGTAACCGTGGGAGCTCATGGAATGCATGCCACTGGACCTCAGACTCTTGGAAAGCATTGCATTTATCTATTGGATGACATCAAGTACTGGTTTGCGGGACCGGGCGGTCATTTCAATGACAGCACCGCCGGATACACGGATATCTTAGGGATCGTATCCGAAAGCAATATAACCATCGCCAATACCTGGGCGAACGGCAAAAATAACTCCGAACTCGGAGCGGACATCATCATTACTGCGGCGATGGTCGCTCTGGGGGAGAGTTTCTCTTTTGACTGGCAGAACGAACCAGCTGGAGCCATCCCTTGGGAATTCTGGAACAATCAAAATTCAGAATCTAACCCCGACGAACGCGGCGATATCCTCTTGCACGGTGCGGTGACGCAGTACCGGCGTGGCTACGTCCACCGTTCCAATCAGGGTGGAACCGGGTATGGTAAATCCTATCATTTTGATAGAAGACTTAATTTAATGTCACCTCCCTACTATCTCGAGGCTACGGATTCACAGGGCCATGCCCATTTCGAAATCGTCTCCTGGGGTAATCGTTAAGGAGAGGGGTTTTACCCCAGGATAATTAACCTTCAATGCTCGAACAACTTCAACCCGAATTAGCACTACTTAGATTAAATCGGCGGCCCAAGGGTTAAAGGTCCCTGCGCGGGATCTCCATCCTTTGGGCTTTTCCCTTTATCAAACAGCCCAGATCTATGATCAAAATCGGTAAAGAGCAGCGAGTGGGCTTGGATATCGGCACCCACAGCATCAAAGTGGTCGTGCTGGAAAAGACGGGCTCGAATTACCGTCTGGTGAACTCGGCAATTCTCCCCATCTATAGCCCTGGGGAAATTTTCGACCCGGACGGTCCCAAAAAACCCGTGGTTGTCCCCCGCTTGATCAATGCGTTCGCGCAGCTTAACCTAAGTCCGCGCCGTGTCAAGCACATTGCTTCCTGCATCGGCGGACAAGCCGTGGCAGCCAAGGAGATCAAGTCCATCCAGATGACAGATGAAGAGATGGATTCCTCGCTGCTGTTGGAAGCCCGCAAGCATCTCCCCTTAGACGGCAGTGAAACGATTGTGGACTATCAGGTGCTGGGTGATGACCCTAACGAATCCGACAAGATTCGAGTGCTGCTGGTAGCGGCTACTCGCAAGCATTTCCAAACCCACCTTGAGATGATGCGAGACATCGAATTAAAACCCGGCATTGTGGACATTGACCAGTTGGCAATGCTCAACGCCTATACCGCCTATAACGATCTTCCCGACGAGGGTCTCCTGCTTTTCCTGAACCTTGGCTGTAAAAAAACCAGCCTGTCCGTCCTGGCGCGTAAAAGCCTGTTCTTCACCCGCGACATTCCCATCGCCGGATTCGCCTTCACCCAGGATATCATGAAGCGTTACGGATTGAGCTGGGACGAGGCGGAAAAAGTCAAGGCAACTCAAGGACTGACCCCGGATCTTCCCATCATCAGTACCGGTGAGGAGATAGGCGGATTGGCTCTGGCGGATAAAAGCGTCATGGAACGCCTGGGCGATGAGATCAACAGGTCTTTACGCTACTACGTCAAGGAGACCGGTCAGAGTTACTTCAACGGTATCCTGATGACGGGTGGCTCAGCATTTTTACCCGGTTTAAATAAATATCTGGAAAAGAAATTCAATCTTCCGGTCACGCTTTTTAACCCATTCGCCGCACTGGAGACTGGGGGAAAAGAGATCGCCGAGGGGGCTCAGTTGGCCGTCGCGGTTGGGCTGGCAATTCGGGCGGAGTGATCCATATGGTCAAGCAGTTTAGCATAAACCTAAACAAATCTGAAGGCCACGCGGAACGCGAAGCGCGCTGGCGCAAAAGACGTGAAGTGCTCACGATTGTTCTCTTCCTGATCTTGTTTGGGGTGATCTCGCTGTACACCTGGCGTTCAAATCGTGCTCTGGCGGATATCATTTCAGCAAAACAGCATAAAATTGCTGAGATTGACAAACGTCTCGAAGAGATGCAGCGTGCCGGGAAAAACATCTCGAAGAACGACGTGCTGACCCTGGCTCGGATGGAAAAAGAACGCTTTCTCTGGACCGCCAAACTCAAGGCTTTGGCAGACATCCTGCCGCAGGACGTTGTGCTGACGCTATTGGAATTCAACAATCGGCAACTGCGAATTAAAGCGATCAGCAAGATTCTACCCGATGAGAAGGAATTCGACAAAGTATCCCAGTTCATGGAGATGCTGAAATCGACGCCGTTTTTCTACCGGGAATTCACCAACATCCGATTCAGCGAATCCCATCGCGTGCGCGTCGAAGATCAGGAGATCCTCTCGATAACGATCACCTGCTCGATTGAAAAACCCGTGGTTGTTGTGCCAAAAGTCAAAACCACTACAACAGCCAAAAAAAGCGATAATACCCCCGTAAAAGGCGTTCCTGAACCTTAGAGGAAGCAATGCAGAAGCTGTTAATCCTGTTACTAATCGCAGTCGTTTTTGGAGGGGGATTCTGGCTCTACTACAACATGGTTTATGCCGGTATCCCGGATAAAATTACGGCTCTAGACCGTGAAATCCGGAGCAAAAACGAGCGGTTGATTTCTGCTGAAATTCTCGCTCAAGAGTTGGATCTGGTGTCAACTTTGATCGAGCGCAATCTGGCGCTGTCAGCGCAGGATTCGCTGGCAGAAGATGCCTCCATGCCTTTTCTGGATGCTGTAACCCAACTCTTGCAGGACCTGGATATCAAGCTGATTTCGGTGGAACCGAAGCCCCGCCGCACCCAGCTTGATCACATCAAGACACCGTACGATTTGACCGTTGAATGCACCTATGCCAAATTTGGGGAACTGGTCAACAAACTGGAGCAATCCGAACGGCTGGTTACTGTCGAATCATTCTCGGTGGACAACGGCTTCCGCAAAGCCGCCTCTACGCGCACCGAAACGCGCGCCATTGATGAACATGCCTTTGAGATGGAGATTTCCACACTAACCTTAATTAAGCGTTAGTAGATTTCGGAGATACAATGAAAGAACGGGAGCGGCTACTCTGGAGTGTTTTGATCATCCTGTTGCTGATTATTGCAGGATATATGGGATATAATGCCTATAATATCGGCAAGCGGGTGCGCGGCTACAAACAAGCGATGGAAGAACAGGCTCTGGGTTCTGAAGACCCCCAGCTCCGTACCACCGTCGAACAGCTTGAAGAGGATCTGCGCGAGCGGATGAGTTACAAATTCGAGATCGGCCATGATCCTCTGGATCTAACCCAGGTGGTCAGAGCCAAACGCCTTCTGGCTTCTCTCGGTTTGACGGAAAGCCTCGAATCTTCATCCAAGATGCGGCTTTCCTGTACAGTCATGGGCGACATCCCTGCTGCGGTCATCAAATATCAGGGACGCTCGCGAGTACTGCGAATCGGGGATACTTTGGGACCTTACAGATTGACTCAGATTACACCCTCAAAAATCATCATGCAGGGTGCTAACGATACGGTGACACTGGTTACTGAAAGATCGCCTGAATCTTTGGAGCTGGAGAAATATCAGCGAGCCGGCACCGTCACCGTCACTCCATCAGACACAACCGATAGTCTGGAAGATATACCGGAAAATTTTTAACCTGCACAGTTAACCTGCTCAGAACGAGCGTAGCTCTTTCACCCGGTCAGCCGCGGTGAGAAGAATCTTAGGAGAATCTCATGCGCCGTATCACTGCGATCTTGGTCATCACCCTTTGTGCGTTCGGATCAGTGACTCATGCTGTGGAACGACAGACACCCAATCCCGGCATGCCGGTATCTGATCCGCGTCTGCAAAAATTAGTCACCATTGACGCTGAAGACGCCTTTCTCCCTTCAATTCTGGCGATTTTGGCGACGGAAAGCGGTTATAATATCGTCACTGGCCCCGGAGTGAACAAGGAAGAACGCCTGACGGTTCATCTCAAGGATACTCCGATAGAACAGGCGATGAATCTGGTCATCCGAGCTGCGGGTCTTTCCTACGAGATTGTCGGCAGCTCCTTTTTGGTTGCAGCCGCAGATAAACTCAAGGATGAAGTAGGAAAAACCTCATACGTCATCGATCTGCAGTACAGTTCGGCTGCAGAGGTAAAACAACTGCTGCAGAATTTTAATGCCGATATCCAGGTGGATACCTCGGGCAACAAGCTCCTGGCGATCACCAGCCCAAAAGTGATCAGCGAAATTCAGCGCGTGATCAGCGCAGTGGATAAACCCGCCCTGCAGATCATGCTGGAAGCCCAACTGATCGAAGTCGCCGTAGAAGACGAGGAGAATTTAGGCATCGACTGGGGGAAGCTGTCAGAACTGAACATGGTCTTCGCCGAGTTGGGTCCGGATGCCTTCAACGCGCCGACGACGCTTCTGAATCCGGCACGTTACAAGAGCTTCCCTGACGAGTTGAATTTCTATCCTGTCGACGGTTTGATCGACGCTGGCTATCTCTCCCGCCAGCCAGCAGTTTTCCAGGTGACATTGGATTGGCTGCTGAAGAACAACAAAGCGGAAGTTCTGGCGAATTCAAAGATCGCCACCATGAATAATCGCGTCGCCTGGCTGAAGGTCGTTGACGTCATTCCCTACATTCTCACCGCAGGCGGTGTTGGCGGTCAGGTCCAAGTTCAAAAAGAAGAGGTCGGCATCATGCTGCAGATCAAGCCGACTGTAAATTCCGATGGTTACATCACCACCGAAGTAACGCCGGAAGTAAGTTCAGTCTTCCAACTGGTCGGTCCTGATCAGAACATTCCCTGGATAGTGAAGCGCACCTCAACGACGACGATCCGCGTCAAAGATGGTCAGTCGATCGTCATCGCCGGTCTGCTGGGCGTCAATACCAAGATGACTCAGCACAAATTCCCCTTCCTGGGCGATATACCGCTGATCGGCGGATTGTTCCGTCATTCCAGCAGTGATACCAAAAAGACTGATATGATCATCCAGATCACTCCGAAAATCCTGAGGGCGGATTCAAAAGGCATCGACGTACCGGAACATATCAAAATCTTACAGGATAAGTACCTTACCGGGACGAGTATGACGACGCAGGAATCCGAACAGGAATCCCCGTGATTTAAGCTTCAGGGTTAAGAATCGTAAGTTTGAGGGCGAGGTAACCGGGCAGCCAATACGAAATTACCTCGCCCTTTTAAAAATAAACAGATAGAAGCGCCAATTCCGCCGTGATAACCACGAGACGATCAATCTTGGCGGAGCTTAAAAACCAACAGACAGGTGACGACATTGCGCCGCAAACGTAGCGCAGTCTTTTTTCTGTGGATCTTCCTCTTAGGTTGGGTTTATCTATCCGGCAGCGTTGCAACGGCTCAGAACATCTACTCCGGTCAGGACGCTTCGACATATGGTAAAGAGCCGAAGAACCCATTAGAGATACCACCTTCCGACTTCAAGCCCTTGCAGGAACAGCGTCCCCTGGAGGGACCGATGCAATCCCTGCTGAAGGAAGACCTGCCGGCACTTGGGCAGCCGTTGGAAGGTCCCGTCGATCCATTAACCTACTGCTTGGGCCCCGGAGATTTGATCGCCGTCTTTGTTTCGGCCAAGATCGAGCAGCAGCTTTTAGCCCGAGTCACTGCCGACGGTATGCTGCGGATTCCCACGCTGGGACTTTTCAGCGTGCAAAACCGGCTCTACGGCGAGGTACGCGACGAAATACTTCAGGTTGCCAGGAGCCGTTACAAGGCTGAAGGGATAGCGGTTTCGATTATCCAGGTGCGGGAGTTCAAGGCTTCAGTCGGTGGGATGGTCTGGGCGCCGGGAACCTACAAGGTCACAGCCACAGATCGGGTTTCTGCCTTAATTTCTCGAGCTGGGGGTTTTTATAAACCGCTTGCGCCGGAAGAATCACCCAGCGCTCAGCAACTCCATGGAGTCACTCCCAATCTGCCTAAAATTGGCAAGCTGAGTGGTCTGCCCGGCTACTCGACCCGCCACGCCCAGCTCATTCACCGAGACGGCAGCAGAGAAAACGTTGATTTGCTTCTTTTCCTGCGAGCGGGTCTGCCTGAAGGGAATCCAGCCCTGCGTGACGGCGATTTTCTGTTGATACCACCGCTCAGTGAACAGAGCGGGGTTTTAGGCATCTTCGGGCAGGTTCAGCAGCAGGGTGTAGTAGAGTACGTGGCAGGTGATAATTTGGGCAGAGCGTTGTCTCTGGCGGGGAACGTCACCGGCGATGCTTTACTGGATTCAATCGAAATAACCCACTTTGTCGGTGACGGATCATCTTTTCGTACCGTCTACGTCAATCTGAACGAGCCCGGAGCGTTGGAAACTCCTCTTTTTCCTGACGATCGCATCTTTGTCCGACCAAAACCGCAGTATCACAGACTCTGCCAAGTCGAGGTTAGGGGAGAAGTGGCAAAACCCGGTTTTTATCCGGTGACGGAATCTGGGATCAAACTTTCAGAATTAATCAAGACGATAGGCGGATTCACACCGCGAGCCAGCCTGAGTGAAGCCACGTTGATTCGTTGGAATGTTGCAGAACAGACTGATCCTGAATACGAACGTCTTCTCGGCAGCAGCCGCTCAGAACTAAGCCGCGCCGAAAGTGAATATGTAAAGATCAAGACCCGGGAACGGTCAGGACGATTGGCAATCAACCTCACCAATCTGGTTGAAGGTGCCAACACCGCACAAGACGTCATGGTTTTAAGCGGCGACATTCTGGAAGTTCCAGCCATCAGCAACACAGTCACTCTAACTGGACAACTGAAGAACCCCGGGTTGATAACCTTCACGCCCGGAAGCTCATATAAAGATTATATCAACGAATCAGGTGGATTTGCTTCGAATGCCGATAAAAGCCATGTGATGGTTATCAAGGCGCGCACTGGCACCTGGATCAAGGCGAAGAGTGCGACCATCGAAGAAGGAGATACCATCTTTGTCCCCGGCAGACCCGATTTTAGCGCCTGGCAGTTCACCAAGGAAGTTCTGCTGGTCATCACCCAATTCGCTACGATCTACCTGATCATCAAAACGACAAAAGGCTAAGGTCACGTTAGAGTTGAATGAGATATGCTTGAAAACAACTATAATCCGCAGCTTGAAAAGCTGGGACAGATACTCCTCCGCGAAGGTCTGATCACAGACGATCAACTTAAGAAAAGCCTGGGTGAACAACAGCTCAAGAAGGGCAAGATCGGTAACATCCTGGTTTCTCTGGGGTACGCAGTCGAAGAGAACATCGCCTTCGCGCTGGCAAAGCAGATGGGTTACGAGTTCATTTCCAACGACAAACTGTTGGAAGCTCCTGACCGTGTGGTGGGTCTGGTACCGGAAGTCTACGCCAAGCAGCACAATCTGATTCCCATTGCCGCGAGCGATTCGACGCTGCACGTGGCGATGGCTGACCCGGATGATCTGGAGGCATTAGACACCCTGCAGAAGCTCACCAAAAAAACCATTGAACCGGCTATTGCCACGAAGAGCGGCATCCTTGCCGCCATCGATCAGCTCTATGTCCGCATTCGTAAAACCGACGAAGTCACCGAAGTTATCGGCGATCTGCAATTTTTCGCCGGGGATGATGATGAGGATGAGGGCCTGGTGGATATGTCCAAGGTGGAAGTCGGAGTAGATGAAGCTCCCATCGTCAGGCTGGGCAACATGATCATGGGGGAGGCTCTGAAGGAGCGCGCCACCGACATCCACGTCGAGATGCAGGAACATCACGTTGCCGTGCGGTACCGCATCGATGGCGTCTTGCAGGAGATGATGACTCCGCCGAAGACGGCACATGCCGGCATTATTTCCAGGATCAAGATTCTGTCCCGCCTGAATATCGCCGAGAAACGTCTCCCGCAGGACGGACGCTTCACGATCAGATCGCAGGAGAAAGAGGTAGACGTCCGTGTGAGTATTCTTCCCACCGTGAACGGTGAAAAAGCGGTGTTGCGTTTATTGGATAAGACCAGCTTCGCCATGTCCCTGGAAACCTTGGGCTTCGAACCGGAAATGTTGAAGATTTTCCGCCGCTGGATCATCCAACCCTATGGTATGTTGATCATCTCCGGTCCTACCGGATCCGGCAAATCCACCACCCTGTATGCGGCGCTAAAAGAAATCAAAAGTGAACAGGATAATATCACGACGGTTGAAGATCCTGTCGAATACCACCTGGACGGCATCAACCAGGTGCAGGTCAAGGCAGGCATCGGGCTGACGTTCAGTCTGGCGTTGCGGCACATCCTGCGCCAGGACCCCGATAAACTGCTGATCGGTGAAATCCGTGACGAAGAAACGGCCGATATCGCCGTAAAGTTTTCTCTGACCGGCCACCTGGTCTTTTCTACATTGCACGCCAACGACGCTTCTTCGACCATCACCCGTTTGATTGACATCGGAGTGCAGCCGTTCCTGGTGGGATCCTGCTTGAATCTGGTGATGGCGCAGCGTCTGGTACGTCGCATCTGTTCGAAATGCAAGCAGCCCTACACGCCGACCCAGGAACAGTTGGAGCTTTTGGGACTGGACAATGAACGGGGCCGCAATATCAAATACTTCCACGGCCGTGGCTGTGTCCATTGCCGCGGAACTGGTTATCACGGACGTATCGGTATTTTCGAAATTCTGGAGATGCGCCAGAAAATCCGCCGGTTGGTTTTTGATAGCGCCAACCAGGAAGACATTCGCGAAGCGGCATTAGCGCAGGGGATGGTCACTTTGCGCGAAGCCGGAATTATGAAGGTCGAACACGGAATTACGACCATTCAGGAAGTCGTGCGTTCCACTGTGACTGAGGTCTAATCACCCGGAGTACTGCATGCCTAATTACGCATACCTCATCAAAGACAGCGATGGGAATCGCATCGAAGATTACATTCGAGCTGCCAATGTAGAGACTGCTCTGGAAAATCTCCGGCGCAAAGGTGGGGAAATTATCTCCATCCGCGAGGTGAAGTCCGCGTATCAGGCGGAAAGGCTCACCGTACCCGAACAGGTCAACCTGTTTTTCTTCAAGGTTCGCACTCACGTCCCTTTAAATACGCTGGTCTTTTTTACCCGCCAGCTTTCCACCATGTTCTCAGCAGGTTTGACGATTGAAAAATCGATTTCCAACCTGATGATGGAAGAGAGGAACAAACGCTTCCGCAAAGTTTTAGCGCAGCTGGGCAACGATCTGAAAAAAGGTCTGGCGCTATCTGACGCCATGGTGAGCCACCCTGGCGTATTTTCCAACCTGTTCGTGGCTCTGGTGAAGGCGGGTGAAATGTCCGGATCGTTGCAGGTAACCCTGCAGCAACTTTCCGATTACCTGGAAGCGATCTCTGAGACCAAGCGCAAGGTGATTTCGGCCATGGCTTACCCGATCTTCTCGGTCATCTTCCTGATCTGTATCGTCAGCTTCCTGCTGGTGGTGGTGGTGCCGATGTTCGAGGACGTATATGCCAAATTCGGCGCCAAACTGCCGATTGCGACTCGAACGCTGGTGGCCGTCTCGCGAATTATCTCACACAATGTCATCATAGCCGTTGGATTGGCATTTATGGTGGTGGTTTCAGTGTGGATGACCGGCATGACGGAAAAAGGCGGGTTGATCATCGACGGCATCAAACTGAAGATTCCTGTGATCGGGGCGCTGCTGCGCAATTCCATCATGAACAAATTCGCCAAGACTTTCGGCATCCTGTTGGGAGCCGGCGTGCCGGTTTTAGATTCGATGAATCAGGTGCAGAAGGTGGTCGGTAATAAAGTCGTGGAGAAAGGAATTCGCGAAGCCAAGATTCTGATCAAAGACGGATTTGCCATTTCGGTGGCGCTGAAGAAGACGCAGGTTTTTCCACCTACCTTGATCCAGCTTACTGCCACCGGCGAAGAGACCGGTGAAATTGACAAATTGCTGGACAAAGCCGCCATGTTCTACGAAAAACAGTTGGACGCCATCGTCGACCGGCTGACTTCGCTGATCGAACCGATCCTGATCATGCTGATCGGTTCGGTGGTGCTGATCATCATCATCTCGCTCTATCTGCCTATCTTCTACTTAGGTATGGCGGTGAGGAAGGGGCTGTAGGGGCAAGTTAAAAGTTGAAAGTTAAAGGTTAAAAGTTATAAAAAAAGGCGATCCGGTGGGTCGCCTTTTTTGAATGGGGTGATGGGAGCCAAGCTGTCAAGAGCACCATTGTAGACATTCCTCTTGCATTTTAGTTAAAGATGTATTATATTGTCCACATTGAACAGGATACTTGGCACGGTGTTCTAATAATAATAAGATTTGAGGTGTAAAAAAATGAAATCAATTCAAATTATTCTACTGGTCAGTCTACTCTGCGGCTGCACCATGATGACGATGCTCATCGGTTGCGGCGAAGACAATGACTCAGGTAATAATTCCGGACCGCCTGTGGGATCGAATGATTCCACATTAACACCGGCAGTTGGTGGTAGCGTGACCTACGAGAGCGCGACGGTGATTATTCCCCCCGGGTCATTACTGGACACCACGACCATCAGCGTGGGTATACCCGCAGCCGCTCCGTCTTATACGCAGCCGACCAACACAGCCAAAGTCGGTAACATTTATGAATTCGGGCCTGCCGGTACGACCTTCAACACACCGGTTACTATTTCTTTCAGCTACAATCCGTCCGATCTCGGTAACAATAATATAAATACACTAACTATCCTGACCTACACGGACTCAACGACCACACCAGTGACCTTGACCGATGTAACAGTCAACACCACCACACATGTGGTTACCGGTGAAACCATGCACTTCTCCTATTTTTTCCTCAGCATTACCATCAGTGGTGGTGGTGGGGGCTATCCTCCACCGTCCGGTGGAAACGCCATGGGAACATGGAACTTTTCGACAGTAGATTATGCAACCGAAGGAGTCTTCCCTGATACGATTCAGTATAATATCGACATCACCGGTAACGGTACTCTGACCATCGGTGAAACTGACTGGCACGCGAATTTTGTACAAAATTACTACCTTCTGGTTCTTGTCCAGCATTCAGGACAATGGGAGCCGATTTGGGAAGATTCCTGGACAGAACCCGAAGATAGCTGGGGAACCTATACTGCTGAAGGGACAATAGTGCATCGCACCTGTACAGGGTCAAATACGGATCCGGAACAAGTCGGCACAACGGATGACATCCCTTACACTGCCGAATCGAACCGCTTGATCATGTACGGTTCGGATTATGTAGAAGATACCATGGTTGATGTTTACACTGTTTTCACAAGATAACACACCAATAGCACTAAATATATGGGTCGATTCCCTGTGGATCGACCCTTTGTATTTACGCCATGCTTGCCACTCTGTTTTGGGTTAATTCCCTTTCCCGCTTCCCTACTCGCACCATTATCTGTCACTTCCTGGTCTATCTTATACTCAAGCCTTTTAACATAAGTAAGGTTTACTATCAAGAGTACCATTTTGAAAATTTGTCTTGCATTTTCGTTAAAGTTGTATTATATTGTAAACATTGAATAGAGTACTTGGCACGGTGTTCTAATAACATTGGATCAAAGGAGATTCATGATGAAAAACAGACAACAAATCCTGTTGCTTTCGATAGCGCTACTGATTGGAATATTCTTCCCGCTTTCTGCTTTCGCTCAGCCGGTGGATGATGATACGCTCATGTTCCAGAATTGGGAAAGCGGCTGGGGCAGCTGGCAGGCAGATAACGGCGTCTGGGAAGTAGGAAACCCCACGGTAGGACCTGATACGTGTTTTTCACCATTTTCATGTGCTGGAACAATATTAAATGGGAACTATCCCAACGATGCAAATACTCGCTTGATAAGCCCGCAGATCCACTTACCTATTCTGAATGAAAATCAGACAATAAAATTAAAATTTAGAAGTTGGGCTCGCTGTTTAATTGCTGATAATGTAAAAGTACAAATTCAAGTGGGAAATGGAGTCTGGGTTGATCTCGCCTCAATGCCAGGCAGGACAGACAGTCCAGTTTGGAGTCAAAATTTGTTAAATTTGACTAGTTATTCCGATTCTTTTGTGCGAATCGGATTTCTTTTTACATCGAATGGTTGGGACGGGTGGATGGGGTGGTACATTGACAATATTTGCCTCACAATTGGTGAATATTATTTTAACAACCCAGAAGACTTCGAATCCGGAGTCGGTGATTGGTCTGCTTCCAATGGGATCTGGGAAATTGGCGTGCCAAATCCATCATACGGTCTTAGCCTTGCACATTCAGGCATTAATTGCGCTGGGACGATACTAAATGGTAATTACACTGATGATAACTTAACAAAACTCATCAGCCCCATAATAACTTTGAATGGGTTGGCTCCTGAGTTGTTCTTCTGGCATTGGTTTAGAATGACTCTTGCGGACTATGGTTACGTGCAAATTAAACCTTCTGATGGAACATGGGTCACAGTTGGTGATCCAATTTACGGGAATAGTTCGACCTGGACACAGTCCTATAGAGATCTAAGCGCGTTTGCTGGTAGGGATATACAAATCGCATTTTATTTCACGTCCAACGGCTGGGATCAAGACAATGGCTGGTATATCGACGATGTTCGCATCGAGGGAATCATACCGGTGCCGGAAATAACCATCACCCCGGTCAATCCACCCATTTTCATCCCGGCAAATGGCGGCAGCTTTCAATACAACATCAACGTCCACAATCCAGCCACGCAATCGCAGACTTTCATGGTTTGGAATAAAGTCAAGGATTCAGTGGGTAACTTCTATCCAGTCTGGGGGCCAGTCACTCGCTCATTACCGGGTGGAGCCAATCCAACCAGAGTGTTAACTCAAAACATTTCAGGGAATTTGCCTTCAGGAGGTCTAGTCTTCATCTCCTACCTGGGTAGCAATATGAGTATCCCTGTCGACAGTAGCTATTTTGGATTCTATAAGTTAGCCACCGCTGATGGTGGCCCCTGGATCACGGAGTCCACCGTTGAAGGCGATTTCCTCGAAGAATATACCTCTAAAACTGAAACGCCTGAAGCCCATGTTTTAATGAACATTTCCCCCAACCCCTTCAACCCCACCACCACCATCCGTTTCGATCTGCCGCAACCCGCGCAGGTGACGCTGGAGGTGTTTGATATTAACGGACGCGTCGTAGGGGTTCAACATGTTGAACCCCTACAAGCCGGTTCGCACGAAATCCAATTCGACGGTTCGGGATTGCCGTCGGGCGTGTACATCTACCGCCTGACTGCGGGTGTGACTTCAGCGAACGGGAAGATGGTGCTGCTGAAATAGTCACGAGTCACGGGGCACGAGTCACGAGAGGTAGGGGCGTTTAATTAAACGCCCTGTCAACGGAAGAGGGTAGGACAGACATTCTTGTCTGTCACCAATACTCGGCGATATAACCAGTCAGACAGGAATGTCTGACCTACCAGGAAAGGCGTAGGGGCGCATGGTGTGCGCCTCTTTTTTTTGCCCCATTCATGGGGCTTCCATAGACGTAGCCCGGTCATTTATGGCCGGGCGAGGGGGGGAGCTGCGGTGGAGCACGTCCCCTTCAGGGGACTTAAGGATGGTAGCCCGGAAATTCATTTCCGGGTGCGCTACGCAAGCAGGTGATTCCGGACGCAGGCAAAAGCCTTTGCCGGAATGACACGATAGTTCGTTAGTCCGTCGGGGTCAGGTCCCGAAGGGATGGCAAGCCAGACGACCCCGACTACGATATTTTATTCTTTGCGCCTTGGCGCCTTTGCGAGAGAATTTCAAACTTTAAACCCCGGAAGACCTTCACCCAACAATCCCTTCCACCTGCCGGTGCGCGTGATAGCTTGATCGGACCAGTGGACCCGCCTCAACGTGATCGAAACCTTTCGCTCTGCCCACTTCCACCCAATGCGCAAACTCATCCGGGGTAACGTACCGAATCACCGGATGGTGTAAGGTCGACGGCTGAAGGTACTGCCCTATTGTCAGCAGCCGGCAGCCTGTGGAGAGAACGTCCGAAAATGCCTGGTCGACCTCGCCTGCAGTCTCGCCGAGCCCCAGCATCAAACCGGTTTTCGCTCGCAACCCTGCAGCCGCGGCGCGTTCCAGCACCTGCAGCGAACGTCGGTAATCGGCTTGCGGCCGCACAGTTGGATAAAGCGACGGTACCGTTTCAAGGTTATGGTTCAGGATATCTGGCTGCGCTTTGATTACGACTTCGAGTGCGGATTCATCTCCCTGGAAGTCAGGAATAAGGACCTCGATTTTACAGCTGGGAGCAGCATTTCGAATGGCTTTGATGGTGGCGGCAAAATGTGCAGCTCCGCCATCGGATAGGTCATCTCGAGTCACAGAAGTAATGACGGCATACTTCAGCTCGAGAGTCTGAACCGATTCTGCTACTCGACGGGGTTCGTCCTGATCAGATGGTTGAGGCTTACCGGTGGTAACGGCGCAAAAGGAGCAGTTGCGCGAACAGATGTCACCTAAGATCATGAAAGTGGCAGTGCGATTGCCCCAGCACTCCCCCAGGTTGGGACAGCGCGCCGAACTGCACACGGTGTGCAAATTCTGGCTGCGGATCAGGTCGTGGACTTCCTTATAGGTGTCGCCGGAAGGGAGCCGCACTTTCAGCCAGGCTGGTTTTTTCTGAATGGAAGGCATAAGATTTTGCTTGGGATCGTATTAAAATACGAAAATGAAGGCCGAAAAACAAGCGACTCGCTAAACAAATTCCGACGCGAGGGTCTTGACATGCGGCTGAATAATGATTATATTGGGGGTTGCGAATTATGGTGCGATTAGCTCAGCTGGTTAGAGCGCCTGACTGTGGCTCAGGAGGTCGGGGGTTCAAATCCCCTATCGCACCCTGCGGGGGCTATGCCCCTTTTCCGCCAAGTGCTGCGCGACTTGGCGCTGCATGAATAGGAATAACCAAAAGGGCGACCCACCGGGCCGCCCTTTTGTTTGACATACTAAAGAAGCTGGATTATCCTTCGAAAATCGCCTTCTCATAATCCAGATACCACTGCTCCGGATTTTCCAGGTAACCCAGAGTCTCCGATAACATGCGGTAGTGATAGCTTTCGAAATGGAACAACCAATCGTAGAATTTCCGAGCTGCCGGGAAAATGGTGATCGCCAGACGCTCCTTATAGAAATTGGCAGCCTTGGTTTCCAGGTCCATGGCGTGCTTGTAGACCTGCAGGATGCTGGTATCCGGCGGGACATTCTTGGCGATCTTCTTATGAGCATCACCGAAAATGGTGTGCAGACGCTTCTTCAAATCTCCCGGAGCGTCAGGCAGCTTCACTGATCCGCCCGTAGGATCTTTCTTCAGGAATTCATAGAATTCCTTGATGAGGGCGATGTGTTCGTTTTCGTCTTGCGCCAAAGTGGCGAAGAATTTCTTGGCCACCGGATGCTGAGTACGCTCGGATGAGTCTTTATAATATTGATAACCGTCCTCTTCGGTTTTCAAAGCGACAGCAAGCGCTTCCAGTTCTTCTTTTAACGCCGTATTTTCAGCCACGTAAACCTCCACGGGGTTAGTTTAACGATCATTGGGGGTTATACTGATTCTACTGATTTTATTTCTGGGTGAGCTTCTTTCATGTATCGTTCGATACCCTGCTTCAAGGTAATTTGCGACATCGGACACCCTCCGCACATTCCGGTCAGGCGCACTTTGATCACACCATCATCACCGATTGACACCAACTCAACGTCTCCCCCATCTGCTTGCAGCGAAGGGCGTATCGTATCCAGGGTTGCCTGAATTTTACTCTGTTCCATCATGAACTCCTTGTAAGTTTTTCAGTCAAAACGCTGCGGAATTCTTGGGTTACTTCGATTTATTCTAGCATTATTTACTGAACTTGCAAATGAACAGATGGGTTCCAGTACTCATTTTCAATAATCAGACCGCCAACGCCCGCAAAGGGGCGGGGATCGTTGCTCTAAGACTGCGAATTTCGTCCCGATTGACGGCGTTTTCGGGTTCAAGACCGCGCAAGACGTCGATCAAATTTCTGGCTGCCAGGAATGCCATTCGTTCACGGGTTTCTCGCGTCGCTGATCCGATGTGAGGCGTTAGAACTACGTGTTCGAGATCGCCAAGTTTTTTATGGATGCCGGTGGTGTCGACGTAAACGTCCAAACCCGCTCCGGCGATCCGTTTGCTGCGCAAAACCTCGATGAGTTCATCTTCACGGATCAATCCGCCACGGGCGATGTTGATTAAAATGGCGCTCGGCTTCATCAGCTCTAGTTCCGTCTTGCCGATGCGGTTGTGAGTCTCTTCATTTAAGGGCATGGCCAGCACCAAAAAATCGCTGCGTCTGAACAGTTCGTCGAATTCGACCCAGCGGGCTCGACACTCCCGTTCGAAGGATTCCTTGCGGGAACGATTGCTGTAAATAACCCTTAAATTGAACCCGGTCGCACGCTGCCCGATGGCTTGACCAATACGTCCTACGCCCCAAATCCCGAGGGTTTTCCCGGAGAGTTCCGTCCCCAACAGCAGATCGTGCCGCCAGCCTGAATACTGACCCGACCTGACCATCCGGTCACCTTCGGGAATCCGGCGTGCTACAGCCAGAAGCAGCGCCCAGGCTAAATCTGCGGATGCGGCGGTCAGGACGTCCGGAGTATTGGTCACCCAGATACCCCGACGGTTGGCGGCGGCGAGGTCGATGTTATCGTATCCAACAGCCAGATTGGCGATAATTTTCAAATCGGAGGCTGCTTCGATCAGCTCGGCATCGACGAAATCCCGCAGAGTCAGGAAGAACCCATCCAATCCGGGTAACTGCTCTTCGATCATCCGTCGTGTGGCTAATTGACCGGTGGCATTGTAGGAGAAATCCAGATTTTCGTTCAAGTACTCCAATACCGCCGGAGGCGGATCGAACGACGCCCAGACTTTCGGTTTTATTATTTCACTCATCAGTGTCGTTTTCTAAATTACTAAAAACCGCCTGAGGAATCAAGCTTTATGTTAGGAATCACTCGAAAATCAGTTCTGGATTATTATGCAAAAAGGGCAGCCCCCTCCCGCCGCCCTTTCTGGTTGTTCCGAAATCTTATTTTCCCAGTGTTTTTTCGCCGGGCTTCCAGTTTGCCTGGCAGAGTTCGCCGGTTTGGAGGGCGGCTAAAACTCTGATGATTTCGGAAGTGGATCGACCAATTCCCAAATCGTGCACCAACTGGTAACGCAAGGTGCCTTCGGGATCTATGATAAAACAGCCCCGCAAAGCGATTCCCTGGTCTTCGATCAGTACCCCGTAGTCGCGGCTGATGCTATGGTTTAAATCAGCCAACAACGGGTAGTTTAGCTTCGCAAGAGCTGGAGTTTTCGACCAGGCTAAATGCGAATGTACACTGTCCGTCGAACAGCCTAATACCACGGCCCCTAATTTTTCAAATTCTGCTTTTTTATCAGCAAAATCAGTGATTTCGGTCGGACAGACAAAGGTGAAGTCCAACGGATAAAAGAACAATACCACCCAGCGACCGCTGTAATCCGACAAAGATACGTCTTTGAAGTCACCGTTATAGAGCGCCTGAGTTTTGAATTGAGGCGCTTTTTGTCCTACTTGCAGATTGACGAAGAATTCCTCATCGTACATGCTCATTATCTGATCTCCTCGGTATTGTTAAGAGAGCGTTGAAAAATACTTTTACGCGTCATTGCGAGGAACGAAGTCCCAAAGCAATCCGGTAGAACCAAGCTACGAGATTGCTTCGCTACGTTCGCAATGACTTCTATTTTTATTGTTTTTCAACACTCTCTGTTAAAGCTGTCTTAAAAACCGGCAGCGCCCCGATCTAATTTTATGGAGCGCTTCCGTCCTTATTTATATTCTAATACGCTTTGCGACCGCGGAACGTTTGCCGCGGCTCGAGTCATTAGATAATGACGCGGCGATTTCGGCGAGGCGTGTGGAAATGAAGCAGAAAAGGGTTGATTTCGGGGATGGAGTATTTTATCTTGGCAAAGGGCTTGGAAACTGCAGGATTAAACTAATACCGGGTAGGTGGGCATGATGAGCAATAACTTCCCAAAAGCACAGCGCCACGTTCCCCAGGGAATCGTCGCCGGCATAATTATCTGGGTGTTGATATCAGTTGTGGCTCTTGTGGTCACATCCTGGATTTTCTGCAGCGGCGGCGGAGAGGAATTAGCTCGCTATCTGCTCGTAGGTCCGATTTCGGACACCTATCTTACCATGTTATCCGTAGCGTTCGCCTGGGCGCTTGCGGGGATTTTCCTGCTGCTTGTATATTTCCAGCGCATCAATTCCAAGAACATTATGACCGTCATCTGCTTTTTGGCGGTCTGTCTTCTCTATATCAACATCCTGCGGGAAAGAACGGAATACGGGGACGTTTCCGATTACGTTCAAGCTGCTTTCAACCTGGCGGCCGGAGAACCGCTTCACGCCAGATACCTCTACCCGCCTCTCTGGGCGATGATCCTGCAACCGCTCACGCCGCTGGGCGAAGGAGTGATATGGCGCTTTTGCTGGTTCCTGAATTTACTGTCGCTGGGCGCCTTCTACTTTCTCCTGCAAAAACTGCTGCAAAAATACGGTTTTTCGCCGCGGTTGGCGGCTTTGACAACCTGCGCGTTTTTGATGATAAACGTTCCGATCCTGAGGACACTTTGCTATGTTCAGGTCAATTTTCACGTAGCCAATTTGATCATGTTAAGCCTATTGCTTTATCCAAAATCCCGAATTGCCTCTGCCCTGGCGCTGAGTCTCGCGACCCACCTGAAGGTCTCTCCCCTCCTGTTGGTGCTCGGCTTCCTTCTCATCAAGGATTTCCGATGGATCGCCTGGTATGTACTCAGCATGCTGGCAGTATTTTTCGCAACTGTTGCTATTGATGGCTTTACGCCATATCTTGACTTTTACAATAATCTGTTGCATATTTACAGTGCTAACCCGACCGCATTTCGCGAGAATTCCATCGATTCCTTCTTCCGGGCTTTAGCGCTATTTTTTAATATGGGGCAAGCTGCGATGGCGCTGTCGATAACGGTTACCAAAGCTGCGTTTGCATTGGTGACGTTCGCTGTAGCAAGGAGATGTATCAGACGGCGCACCTTCTACAATTCAAATGACCACGAGGCGGCTCTATATAATTCGACCCCGATATTGTTACTCCTGATGGTGATGATGTCGCCGCTGGTCTGGGAACACCACCCGGTGTTGCTAGCGCTTTCTTATCTGGTGCTCCTGCGCAACTTGACTTCCGCCAGGGTCTGGTTCTGGTACGGAGCCGCCTACTTTCTTGAGTTTCTGGTTCCGACCTTCGATCTTTTTCCCTGGTCCTACGGCAGGCTGCTCAGTCCGCTCATCATCCTGGGTTTGGCGTGGTCTCTATCGGAAAATGCTGCTCCTGCGGAGTTCTTTACGAAGGTTAACGACTGGCTGACCCGTCAGTTTCTACCTCCTGCGGCAGAAAAAGCCGAGGTGAAGTTGAATTGATTATGAAGCGTTAAATCGTCGTTATCCCGAACTCGAAGAGGTTTTCGAATCGGCTGAAGATTCTTGTTTTCGCGCCATTTACCTTCCAAGGGGCTTGGATCCCCAACTATTTACTTTTATTCATGCAGCACAAGATCGCGAAGCATCTTGCGGAAAGAGTGTCCGCCTATGGCGGATCACTTCAGCAGCAACATCTTGCCGCTGCCAACCCAATCTCCGGCTGTCAAGCGGTAGACGTAAATGCCGGAAGGTAAACCTGAACCGTCGAAGGTTATACGCTGAACTCCTTCGGGTAGACTCACCGCAGGCCGCGACCCTACGAAGCGTCCGTTGATATCGAACACCTGCACTGATACCCGCGCCGCTTCCGGCAGCGTGAACCGGATGGTGGTGGTCGGATTGAAGGGATTTGGAAAGTTCACGGGAGATTTGAATTGAGCTGGAATCAGGTCATTCGCGTTCGTATTCATTCCCTTCCAAGAAGTGTCCCAGGATGAGACTGAAACTCCCGATACGGCGCTGGTTGACTTCCGGAAAGTAAAGGAACTTGAATCGGCGATCTGGTTGGGATAAAAACCAACTTTGGCAGTGTAGGTGTAAGCTCCCGCCGGAGCACCGGTGGGAACGTTTTGAGTTCGCCTCCTGCTAAAAGTAGCGCCTTGTGCTAATTGAATCGTATCGGGTTTGACTGCCTGACGCAACAGACCGCCCGGACCTGTCACCGTAATCCAAGCATCGAATACAGCCATGGCGGCTTCATGGTTCGTATATAAGACGTTAAAATCAAAAGAACCGCCATTAACCGGTATGATGATTGGCGGGTTGAATGCGGTCAACGTCACCGAAATATCTGGCGGACTGAAGTAGGGATTGCTGGCGAGAGTCAGGTTACCAATGGGATCTCCGTAGGCAAAATATTGGTTGTTGGGTGAATAACTGATGCTGACTGCGCTAGCCAGATATGACTTGACCAGCTGGCCGTCAATGACCCGCCAAATTTTTATTTTAAGGATAAGATTCGGAGGCGGAGATTCTCTTCCGCAGGAAATCAGGTAGTTTCCATCCGTTGAAAATGCCAGATCACTCACCCAATCGCCGAAACCGGTAAGCGTTCTCACCAGGCTTCCATCCGGAACGCTCCAGAGCTTGATAACTGACCTCCCTGCCACGTCAAGACCGCCTTCGCCAGTCGCCAATAATTGGCTGTTCGGAGAAAATGCAACCACGCTGATATCGTCGGTGTGACCGTTTAACCTATCCAACAGCGCGCCGTTGTCGGCATCCCAAATCCTGGGAATGTTATCCACAGCTCCAGTGGCGATGTATTGCCCGTCGGGTGAATAGGTCAGGTCCGTGATAGAGCTGCCGTTCTGAACATTGAAGATCAAGTGGCCGGATATGAACTCGTGCACTGTGAGTCGGCTGTTTATTCCGCCGCCACCCGAAGCGATGCGAGTCCCGTCGGGCGAAAAGGCTACGTGACTGCCGTCAAATTCATGAAGCAAATCGTGGCTGGAAATAGTCCAGCACTGCATCAATGCCTCCGGGGGATTCGGAGGGATCGTCGTGTTAAGATAGCCTGCGGCTAAATATTGACCATTCAAGGAATAGTCCACGGATAATATCCCCTCCTCGGCGGAAGAATTTATCTCAAAGTTATCCAGAAAACTTCCATTTTGGATTGACCAGATTTTAACGGGACTTAGATCATTGTAGGCTCCAGTCGCGATGGTTTGTCCATCAGGTGAAAACGATAATGCTACCACGTTGGAAGGGTGTGCCTGCACCTGCCAGATGATTTCGGGTGTTTCCTGAGCTTCGGCCTTGGCGAACAGAAGTAGAAGCAGACAGAAGGCATTGATCATATATGCAAATTTCATTATTGCCTCCCAGCAATCAGATCACGGCGTCGGAACATCTTCGCCGCATAGAATCTACGACCAGATTCAGAGGTAAGTTGGAGAATGCGACATGGTATAACATATTATTTTCACAATGATTATAATAAAAAAGGTGGATAGTCATCCATCTTCTACTCACCGAGTTCGATCAAATAGCGATCAGGCTTTGATCATTATTTTCGTAGAAATTCCAGAGATTCAACTTCTATTCGATCCAGGGCGCCTTGATCCCCAACGCCTCCAACTTGGCTTCTATCTCTCGCAATTCCAAAGTGGGTTTAAATCCATTCTCATCTCTGCGGAGCAGATCTAATTCCAGCGCCAGATCCACTGCCTGCTTCGGATCACCCGACGCGCAGGCTTGGATGATGCGGATTTCCATTTCTGATAACGCCAAACCGCGATGATGATAATCGAGAAACGCCTCCCAGGTCACCGGACACCAGCGGGAAACGACCTCGCTGCCGATCAGGTTGGCGTAGCTGCGGATCTCTTCCTGCGCCAACAAGTCCATGCGCAATTCCAGGAAATGCAGCAGGTTGTGCAGGTCGATCTTCCAATAGGCTTCGGTATAGGTGGAAAGCGGCAGGTCTTTGCGCGCCTGTTCGCGAGCCACACCTGCATTCAGCCGTTCCTGATAGATCTGTCGAGCTAAATCTTGCAATTCAGCTTCGCGGAGGGAAAGCTCGGAGCCTCTATCATGGTCTATCAGTCCGGCGCTGCCCTGCCGGTTGAGTACCCCCTGCTGACGCCACGCTTCCGGGGCAGTAGTCTGAGCTGAATCGATCGCTTCGGAATAGCGCGTCGAGTATTCGTTGACGTTGGCGGTGCGGTGGCGGATCCATTGCCGCCAGCAATCCATGGGGACGCGCAGGTGCAGCTTGAGTTCGCACATCTCGAAAGGGGAGGTGTGGCGATGGCGCAGCAGGTATCGGATCAGCTCACGGTCCCGCTTGATCTTCTTGGTCCCCTTGCCGTAGGAAACTCGCGCCGCCTGCACGATCGATTCATCGGAACCCATGTAGTCGATTACACGGATGAATCCATCGTTTAAAACCTTGAATGGTTTGCCTAAAATCTCATCTAAAGCGGGTACGTACACTCGCTCCAAGTGGGAAAGTTCGTCCGGCATAAATTCCCAGTTTTTATGGTGATTGGATTTAAAT
Organism: bacterium; assembly: GCA_026394195.1. Lineage (GTDB taxonomy): Bacteria > Electryoneota > B3-LCP > B3-LCP > B3-LCP > JAPKYS01. The sequence continues at coordinate 34,226 of JAPKYS010000044.1, forward strand.
CAAGATAACCAAAATCCTCTGTCGAGTCAAGGTAAAATTGCGGGGAAAGCAAAAGAGGAATAATAATAAGGGCGTTCAATTAAACGCCCCGATTCTCGTGCCTCGTGCCTCGTGACTACTTCAACAGCACCATCTTCTGACTGGCAGTGAAATCCCCCGCTTGTATCCGGCAGATGTACACTCCCGACGCCAGTTTCGATCCATCAAATGCGATTTCATGGTAACCGGCGGGATACCAAGCCGCTTGTAGGGGCGACGCATGCTGCGCCCCTACGGCGCGTCCGCTAATATCGAACAGCTCCAGCGTCACCCGGCTCGCCACCGGTAACCCGAAACGGATGGTGGTGGTGGGATTGAAGGGGTTGGGGAAGGGGGGAAGAAGGGAGAAAGTTGTAGGGATATCAACCTTTGGCTTTTCCTGCACCCCCACCTGATGGTAGAAATAGAACGCGCCCATATCGGCGATGGTGCTGTCAGGATCGTACGGGCTGGAGGGGTCTCCTGCGTCGATGCAGGGGGAATTGGCTGTCAGGTGGTAATCTCCGCTATCTGGATCGACGAATAATGGGTCGAGTAAGATATTGTGGTAGACGTCGCAGGAATCGCCGTTGGCGTTGGTCTGGGTGAGGAGGCCGAAACCAGGGAAGAATGGGCTGATGAAATTACCAAGTGGATTTCCGTGGAAATCATTATATTGTACTGCGAGGTTACTGCTATATTGTTCTGCATGGATACCGTCATCAGAATTGTCCGCTATGACGCAGTTTCTGATGGTTGTAGCAGTTTGAACTCCCAGGGAGATACCACTTCCCCATTTGGTTCCGGCGGAGTCACTGAATTGGTTCTCAACAATTGTGCAATTGATCAGTGTTGCATTGGAACCTGTAAATCTTCCACCGGCTCCGATAGCAAGATCATTTGTAATAGCCCTGTTATTACTAATAATACAATGACTTAGAGTAATATGCCCTGCAGTAACATAGATTCCACCCCCGACTGCATCGGCTAATCCGATCGCAGAATTACTAATGATAGAGCAATGGTTAAACTGCGTTTGGGTCCCGCCGCTGGTAATGTAAACTCCACCGCCTCTGCCCGAACTACCTTCAGCAAGGTTGTTCTCGATAAGGCAATCGGTGAAGGATAAATTGGCGAAAGTAATATGGATTCCTCCACCGAATGGAGTGACTCCGGAAGCAACATTGTTACTGATAGTGCAATTGTCAAAGTGTGAACCCGAGTTAAAACTTCGGATACCACCGCCTCCGAAGTTACTGGAGTTATCGGTTATCAGGCAATGACTGAACCTGGGACTTGAATAATAAAGATATAAACCGCTGGAGTCACTGCCTGAGATCGTACAGTAGTCCATCTCGCTGGTATCGCCAGCGACACCATTGAAGCTTATACCTTCCCAGGCAATCCCGGAATTTGGTGAAAATATAATGCTATCCGTCTCATTCCCGACAGCTCGTAGGTAGCCATTAACATAGAAATGGTAAGGTCCTTGGAAAGCGAATCTCGATCCCGGATCGATAATGAGCGAATCCCCGCTATTAATTCTTATATCGTTAATAATATTATAATTAGATTGGAATAGTCGACCGGATAGTGGTCCCTGCAGTGAGTTCGTGTAACCATAATCCAGCGTCACGTGAACTCGGTTGTTGCCGATGACGTAAGCGGGAACATTAATGATAACGTCCGCTTCATAGAGACCCGCGGGTAAACCGGCAAGATAAACCGAAACCGTTAGCGTATCCGCCGGAGGGATCGGACCGCCCGCCATTGGATTGACGGATAACCAGGAGATGGTGTCAATGATACTATAGTTATAAGATCCGAAGCCGGGATTATTGATGATGAATGATTGTGCAGGTGGATTACTGGAACCATATAAAGCGGAAAACAATAAACTGTCCGGATTAATGGTTAGAATTGTTTCCGCTACGACCAGAGAAACAATCACGGTATCAGGGCTGCCGACAGCTCCTGGGGCAGTGACTACGATATATCCATGGTATTCCCCCAATGCGAGCCCCGCTATATCGACATTGACTTCGATCGAATCATAGTCACCAAAAAAAATCGGACCACCTCCATATGAGGAGAGCGAAAGCCAAGGCAAGTTTTCTGACAGTGTGTAGTTAAAATAATCAGCTCCCATGTTGGCTATCTTTAGCTTGAGGCCATCTGGATTTGATCCACCGAAGGCAGCCGAAAAATGGAGTGACTGGGGAGAATGAGCCAGTACCGGTTGTGTTGATATAGCTGAGTAGTGAAATCCCATATCCAAAATCCCTGAATCCTGCACTGCATCCGTTCTTGTGGTCCCGAATATAATCGTTGAATCAGGACAACCGGCATCAACGCAGGGTGATTGGATGGATTGACCGGCAGCAATTTGTGAGAGAAAACAGGGAAGATTTGCCATAGAAACAAATAACGGATCAGCCTGGATATTTCCAATTCCAGGGTAATTTGAAATGTCTGAGTAACTGACGGTAGGAAGAGTATTAAATTCTTCTCCATTAGGGAAATTCCTGAAGAAGATGGAATTTGAGATTGTTAAGTCGTCCGAAACATCACAATAAATTGTCGCTACTCCATTTGAACCTGCCCCGGGAGAACCAGGCCATGAACCACCTCCCCATCCAAGAGGGCCTGCAGCGCCAGCATGGTAAACGCCGCAACGGTTCTCAGAAAAGGTTATGTAACATAAGAATTCATCTGTTGATATACCGGGCAGGTAGATCGCGCAGCCATTACCACTATAACCGTTTCCACCATCTCCACCATCGCCTCCATCTTCCCTCACTTCACCATCACCCCATCCTCCATGTCCACCATCTCCTCCGTAACCATCGCCCGTCGAATTACCGTATAGCAGATTATTGTTGAACACCCAAGCGTGGGTTGAAGCGATTCCAGCTCCCGATCCTGCTTTCCCGAAATTGCCATTCCCACCATCTCCACCGATTGCCCAAATATTAGGATTATAACTACTTGCATAGCCTCCATATCCTCCAGCACCCCCTCTGGCGTCACCTGTGAAATTATGGCTGAGGATATTTCCACTAATAATCGGTGAAGAGTGACTACAATAAATCGCCCCGCCGCTGCCGGATTCTCCCCATCCGCCGTTTCCACCCGCTGAACCAATATAGGCATTTCCAACATACCCATTAGCTCCTCCCATTCCACCTGTTCCACCCGTGGCGTTGCCGGTTCTATTATTTATGAAGGTGTTATTAGTAATGAGCGGATTCGAATTTGTTAAATAAATTGCGCCACCCGAGCCCGTGGTGACATTCTCTCCCGGTCCACCAGGAGTATTCGGTGCAGTTCCTTGATATCCTTCAAACCCCGTTATATCCCCGGTCTGATTATTACAAATCAGACAGCGTTCAATCCGCAATTTCGATGAATTACTGCAGTAAATCGCCCCTCCGTTCTTGTCGTCGCCCGCAGAATTTACCCAAGAACTTTTTCCATAGCTGATTTTGCAATAGGCTAATCTTGAACTGTCGGAGGGAGTACTGAAATCGTAGAACCGCAACCCATGCCAACCGATTGCTGTATTTGCTGCGGTAAAGGTGATGGAATCTAAAATCGTTCCAACTGCTTGGAGGTTTCCGTTAATTATAAACTTATACCACCTCTGGAAAATGACCTGCACTCCCGGCTCGATGGTGAGAGACTGATTCGCTGGGATGGTGATTTCACCGACCACGTTATACGGGCTGCCGGAGAGCGTCCAAGTGCCCGTAACAGGTCCAGAGACGTCGGTGGCGTAGAGAAGGGAAGGGATAGCCAGGAAGGCTAGCAGGAGGGTTAACGGGAGAGAGAATCGCTGCGGAGTCATCGTAGTCTCCTTTATTAATTTCGGTAATAGAAGAAACAGGTTCGGGTTCAATCATTTTAATTTACTATCAATTTTCTCAAAATGCAAGAGAAAACTGAAATAATGAGGCGATTTTCCAACAAAAGGGGGCGTTCATTTGAACGCCCCTACTGAATACTGACTGCTGATTGCTGAGTGCTATTTTAGCAGCACCATCTTTTGAATTGCGGTGAAGTCTCCTGCCTGGATGCGGTAGAAATACATCCCCGACGCCAGTTTGGAGGCATCGAAGCTGACTTCGTGAATCCCGGCTTCCCGTTTGCCGTTCACCAGCTCGGCTACCGAACGTCCTTGCAGATCGAAGACCGTCAGCGTCACCTGCGATGACTGCGGCAGTGCAAAGCTGATGGTGGTCAGAGGATTGAAGGGATTGGGGTAGTTCTGACCCAGCGAGTAGGCGTCGGGCAATGTTACCGCTTTGGTAATCGTCGGAGCGAATTCATCGAAGACGTTCCCGCTGACGAACGATGCACCGATCCAGGGACCGCCATCCGAAACCGTCGATTTGGTGATCGTGAAGAAACTGCTGTCGACGATGGTGCTGGGGTAGGTGCCGATGTAGCTGATAAAGTACAGCGTCCCCGAAGAGATGCTCCCCGCTATAGTCTGCGTGAGCACTCTGGAAGGGTTGGCTCCACCGGGCAACGTTCGATTAATTGGTCCGAAGACCTGAACGTAGACGTTCGAGGCATTCCGCACTTTGTTCCACACCGAGAAGGTGGCAGGCGTCGTTCCGAGGTTATGTATGCTGATGTTGTAGGGGAAGCTGCCTCCGTTGGCGGGAATGACCACCGGCGGATTGACTGCGCTGATGTTGATATCCAGCGAAGCCGGCGTGTTCGGGGTGACGTAGGTAATGCTGCGTCCCGCCTGGACAGGCCAGGCATGGAGATCATACGTTCCGCCGAAGCCGTAATTGATACCCATGGTCTGCGTACTGTTTTCAATGCCGTACCCGACGTTGTTGTTGGGATCAGTGCATACTTTGTACTGCACCATCACCATGCCGTCTCCGGAGGTCGTCGGGTAGTAGGCAGGATCGTACAGGATTGCCTGGAAGGTTTCACGCGTACCTGAGGCGCTGTAGTGGGACATGCTGTCCCATTCCACCACGAAGTAGTGCTGCGAAGTATTGTTGTAGGTTGCGATCTGGCTGGCGCCCAAACCTGCGTGCAGATCGTGCCAGTACAGCGCCACCATGTTGGGCGGACCGTCGGAGTTGGGTATCTGTGAGGGGCTGTAATCCGTGCTGGTAGTCGAACCCATCGCCAGCCAGCCATTGGTGCAGATGGAAATCTGGGTGAAATTAGTCCCATAGTGACGGAAAGTAAAGGGGATCGTCACCTGGGCAGTCTGATCGTCACCGTTCAGCGCGCTGACCACAGTCCCCGGGCCGCCGTGCTGAGGAGCTACTTCGACCCAGGCGTAAGGATGACCCTGGCCGCCGTCGTTGTTATCCCAGGCTTTATATCCGTAGCTGTCGGGACCCGTCGGCATGTTGCGGACGTCGCCGCAGACCAGGTCGAACTGCTGAGTAGTAATGTATTCGCTATTTGCGGTGACGTTCATGGTGAAGCGAATGGTGGTGCCGCTTTGGATACTCGCAGAGGCAACTACGCCGTAAGTCCGCTGCGCCGATGCGTTTGAGTTCAGGGTCCCGTAATTCGCCGGAGAACCAGTGATGGTCACCTGCGGATTATTAGAGGTCAAAACGACTGAGGTATTGGCAGCTGTCGAATGACCGTTGTTGATCAGGGTGATCAGGAAACTGGTCGTTTCACCGGGATCCAGCGCGCCGTTGTTGTTGCCGGGAGCCGGATCCGAAATACTTAACCGATCGAATTCGACCACAGGAGCGTTGACCAGCAGGCTAAAGGCGCTGTTCCATGTTGTGCTGCCGGAGGTCGCCGTCAAATTGAAGGCGATGTTGTGCTGGTCCGGAGCTACTCCGGACAGTACCCGGAATCCGTTGGCGACGCGTACCGAGTCTCCAGCGCCGATGTTACCGTAAGCCGCCTGATTGTCCAGGATGGTAACCAGTGGGTCTGTGCTGGCGATGGTGGCGTTCACTGACGAAGCCTGAGCGATGCCCACATTCTTTAATTCAACCGAAAGGTCGACGGTTTCGCTGAAATCCCACTGACCGTTATTGTTACCCATCACGGCGTCGTTGACGTCGCAATCGTTGAAGATAACGTACGGTCCGGACGGTGGAATGATACCGGCGGTGCCGTGGAAAGGCCGGCAGTCATGACCGGTTACCCAGACGTGCAGAGTACCCGGCAGGGTAAATCCGCTGCCAAGATTAAAGGTTACTGAACTGTTGTTGACGTAACCGGTAAACTGCATGGTTGGTTCAGCGCTGGAATAGGCGTTCACCATAGCCCAGTCCGGGAAGTTGGAGACGTTGACGGTGAGGCTGTTCTGACCGATCAGGATGGCGCTGGGATAGGTAACCGTAAGCGTGCGCGGTGGCGCCGTCCATAAATCGACGGAGGGATCTCCCAGGATATTGTACATCTCGTAGTAACGCTTGGTGTTGCCGCCGCCACCGTAGTAGGTATAGAGGTAGGCTTTGGCGTAGTTGGTCATCCCGGAAAGCCAGGTCAGATTCTGATCTTCATTTGGGGATTGTTCATTGTAGAACCCCTCGAACATCCCTTTTTCCAGGACGTCGTCTTCGTTCCAATAAGACGTCACTGAGGACCCCCAGAAAGCAAAAGTGCCATTGGCGGTGCGGATCCAGGTTTCACCGAAGCATTCACCCAACGGGAATTGACCGGTCAGGCAGGAATGGCTGCAAACGAAGGGATAGACGGCGTTGGTCAGGGCATTAACGTTCGCCTGCGTAAAAACTGGACCATCCGCCCATGAAGTCGTGCTGCCATGTCCCGAGTAGATCGCCAGCGAACGCCCCTGGTTAAGATTGTCGGTCACCTGCTGGGTGGTGGCGCTGTAGGTGTGGCAGTAGAGCTTGGTCGATTGGTAGCCATCCGGATCCATATAATTCGAAATGACGAAGTTATGCGTTCCTTCTGATACGGTGTAGTTGTCGCTGGAAGCCATGAAGACGGCTTTCTTGATCCAGTTGTCGCCGACCGTCCAGCCGCACTGCTCGTAATTCAGGGTCTTGTTGATCATGCCGGCGAAGTTGACGTCATTGGAAGGCGATAGACGCCCGATACCCACATCGGGGATGTAGTCAGTGCCTTCGAGAGTCGCATAGTACAGATCGTTGGCGGGATTGTCGGTTGTGGTGCCGGGCCAGTTGGGGATGACGTCCACGTCGCCGATCAGCAGCACGAAATTGGGCGGAATAGCCCAGTTGTCATAGGCGTTCTGAATGTAAGCCTTGATCTGTTCTTTGGTCGTGCCGGTTTGCGTGGTTGTCGCCACGGTGACGTGGAAGCCCTTCTGAGTCTTCCAGTTCACGAAATCCTGCATGACGGTCATTCCGGCATAGTGAGTATTGGTGATGATCAGCATGCCCAGCGGCGGTGGGATCAGATCCTGATTGCCGAAGCTGCCGTGATTGATGAAGATACGGTCCGCCAGATCATTGGTATAGGGATCGGCATAGCGCTGTTGCTGTCCCATTGTCAACCCGATATCCGATCCGTTGAAGCGAACTTCAAGTTCGATATCGTTGATGATGCGCAGATCTCCGGTGACGGGGTTATAGTCAACCGGGTAGATTTCCAGCATCACAAAGCGATGCCCGCGCAGGCTGCCGGTTTCGGTCAGACGAGCCATTTCACCGATCTGGTAGGCATTGCGATTGTACGCGGCTTGATCAAGCACGAAAGGAGCGGCATCCAGCGCTCCGGGGATTTTTTCCACTGGCGGCTGCACCGGCACGATGCGGGACTGCAGACCGTAGGAGGAAAGTTTATCCTGGCGCAGCACCGAATTTTTGATGATTAATTCCGGGCTGGCTCCGTAGGGAATTTCGATCAACCGGCGGATGACCGGCAACTGCGGGCTGCCGACGATGGTCGTATAGCCCTCATCGCCGACCAGCAGGCGGCTGAAGTCCCCGCCCTTGGTTTGCAAGGATTCATAGGAAAAACCGCTCAGAGAGACGTTAAGCTGCATCGAGCTGAAATCGCTCCGTTGCAGGTTAAGGGTCGGAGCTTCTGCTTGCGCCTGAATTCCATTCAGCGGAACCCAGGTGGCGGCGGAGCTTGAACCGGCGAGGCTCAGAGTCACAGCCATGAGCATGACGACCACAGACCCTGAGATCCAAAGCTTGCGCATCATGTGAAAGACCTCCATATTTTTGGCGATTCGACTTTACGATTAATATAACTAAAATTTACTCGATTTCCAAGAAAAAAATCGCCAACGCAAAAAAATGCGAGCGAAATGGTAATTTATATTACTTTAAGTTATGACTGGCGGAGTCCAGCGCTGGTATCGGTAACACAAGTGGGCGATCCATCGGATCGCCCACTTGTGTTACCCCATTTCATGCAGCGCAAGATCGCGAAGCATCTTGCGTAAAAAGTGACTTTGTCATTTCATCAGAACCATTTTCTGCACGTTAGTGGTCGCTCCAGCCTGCAGGCGGCAGAAATAGATGCCGGAGGGGAGGTTCGACCCATTGAAAGTGACCTCATGCGTTCCGGCTTCCCTTATGCCGGCGACCAGCTCGGCTACCTTTTTTCCGGAGAGGTCGTAAATCGTCAGGTTCACCAAACCAGCCGTTCCCAGTTCGTACCGGATAACCGTTGAAGGGTTGAATGGATTGGGTTGGTTGCCGATAAGTTTCAATCCCAACGGTTCACCGGGCTGGTTGACTGCCTCAGTCGGGAAATCCTCACCAAAATTGCTCCAATCACTTCCGCCTGTTGCCGCAGCCAATTTCCCCCACAGGAAGCTGTCTTCAATGGGGTTGCCGGCAGAAGATCCGCGAATTCGATAATAATACACCCCCATCGAAGCTGTCTCCGGAATCCGCTGAGTGCGCATTCTGCTCACCAGAATTCCCGGCGGAGCTGTGAAAGTGATTGGTCCAAACAGCGGTCCGTGAACCGATCCGTTGGGGAGTATCACCTCGCCCCAGAATGTAATGGCTTGAGCATGTTGATCCCGGTTGTAGATCTTGATGGCAAATTCAAGATCGCCTCCTTGAGCGGGGAGCAGGTAGGGTGTTTCCTGAGATGTCAAAGTAATGCGAACCGGACTCGATTGATCGTAGAAGAAGGCGCCCATGTCGGCGCGTGTGCCGTCGAAATCGTTGTAGATAGGGCTTGGATCACCCGAATCGATGCAGGGCGATCCCCAGCGCAGCCGGTAGTCCACCTGCAGTGTGTCGAGAAATTGTGGTTGCTGAGCGATGTTGCCGGAACCGGTCCAACCTCCCTGCACGTCGGAATAGGTCACCGAGGCGTTGGAGTCTTCGACGTAGATCTGGCCTGGTTGATTATCCCAGAGAATCGAATTCTTAAGACTCATCACCGTATTGTTTTCCAGATAGATACCGCCGGCGCCATTCAGAACGTGCGTGGCGCTATTGCCTATAAAACTGTTGCTGACCATTTGCAGGTTGGAACCTGAGGCGAAAACTGCTCCGCCGTAGCCAGTATTCGGTACTGAGGTCGCGTCGTTTTCCACAAAACGGTTGTGATCCAGGTGCAGCTCAGAACTGGAACTCTTGATGGCTCCACCGTACGTCGGAGCAGAAGAACCGCTGATGGCGTGGTTCTGGATAAAGGTATTATCGTGAATGGTGAGAATGACAGATTCACTTGCCATGATGGCTCCGCCGCTGACGGCTGAGTTCCCGGCGAAGAGATTACTTTCCAGAATGGGATTGGAGGCGTAGCACCACAGTGCGCCGCCTGAACCGCCCGAACTATTGTTGATCAGCAGGTTTTCGATGATAATGGGGTTGGAATAGTAGCACTTGATCCCCGCCGCCCCCGTCTGTGAGCTGCCTTGAGTTTCGTTGGAGTAGATGATACTTCGGAGAATTTGAGCGTTGGAATGGTTCAGATAAATGGCGCTTCCCTGAGCGGCAGCACAGCTATCGAAAACGCAGTTGTAGACGGTGATGTAACTGTAGGAACAGTACAGGGCTCCACCGTAGGTGTTGGTTGAACCGAAATCTCCGGAGGCCAGGCCGTGCTTGAAATGGCAGTTGGAAAAGCGGGTCTGATTTGAGGCGTACCAGAAGCGAAACCCGCGCCAGTGCGTTCCGTCTACCAGGTCGTCGAATAAGATAGGTAGTCCCGGTGTGCCGTTGGCGTAGACAATCGCGGAGGAATCGACGGAGATCTTGCAATAAGTTTGGAAGAGAACTTTCACTCCCGGTTCGATGGTCAAGGTATGCCCGGCGGGAACGCTGGTATCACTCGTCACCACAACCGTATCGGCGGACCAAGTTCCGGAAGCGCTTCCGGATACGTAAATGATACTGGCTGAAGCCATCGTAATTCCAACCAGTAGTGTAAAAACGATTAGCAAGGTTGTCCGCATCATCATTCCTTTCCTTGATTCATCATGAGTTAACGCACCTGAGCGACATGGTAAACCTGCGTAAGATAATACAATATTTTGGGCGGTTGTGTGATACGTGACAAACTAAGAGTATATTTTTACAATTGTCCGAACCACGGATTACGCGGATTACACGGATTAAAAGGATAAGAGCAGTCATTGCGAGCGTAGCGAAGCAATCCGGTGGACCTGTTAGTTGTGCTGTCGACTCTCCGCAGTCGACAGCGATTCCGCCAACCACCCGCTCGTCCACCGTCCCGCCAGGCGCTGAAGCACCTGGCTACCGGGTTCCAAAGCCTCCTGAAGGAGGCTCGAAGAGGAGAACAGGGCGCACGCCGTGCGCCCTTACGCACTTCCTGGTAGGTCAGACATTCCTGTCTGACTGTTTATTTCGTCGAGTATGGGTGACAGACAAGAATGTCTGTCCTACCCTTCCAAATTTCATTTCACCACCACCACCCAGCCCCCGGCAGCGTAAACCGCACCACCGCTCCGGCGTTGGATGGATTGGGGAAAAGGGAAAGGGTGGGCTCGGTGGGCGTAAAAGGTTTTAGGTAGGGTTTTATCGCTGAGGTATCGGTGACGTTGCGGAAGAACTTGATTCCACCCTGATAATGTCCAGTAAATATATCCATGTCTCCATCAGCATCAATGTCGCCATAACCCAGCGCAGGTTCATTAGGCATCACCTCGTTTAAAAAATTCTGGCTGGTAAGTTGAAACTGTGGACTCTGAGGGCTTCCGATATTTGTATACAGAAAAACAGTGTTGGTGTCATAATTTACCATAAGTAAATCAAGGTCATTATCCATATCTACATCTATCAAGGTAGGAATTAAAACAGGAAACAACCATATCATGCTATCCACTAAATTCTGCCAGTTTGAGGTCACGAAGGTAAAATTCGGATACCCCGGTGAGCCCGAATTCTCATAATATGCCAGGATTGGACTACTCGGATAAGTAAGATACCCTCCTAAAACCATCTCGTCCGCTCCATCACTATCGACATCACCGAGCGTCATCTGATTGATTGCGTACGGTGTGTCCATTTCACCGATTTCAACGAACTCAGGGTTTCCATTGTTGAACCGGGTGCGATAATAGGTTATCAGTCCACTCCAACCGCCAGCAGTTATTAAATCCGGTATGGCATCGCCATCCAGGTTCGTGAATTGACAAGAGCCTGGAGATAGCTCCATCAGGTTAAAGGTGCGAATCTCAAAATCCGGGTTTTGTGGTGTGCCATTGTTGCGCATCCAACCCAGTTGTGCATTGGTTGAGAAAAACAGGTCCAAGTCTTCATCAGAATCAATGTCGCAGAGTACGGGTGTACAAGAGTTCCCTGCATCAAACGTCAAATAGTTCTGATTTCTCTGCACGAAATTGCAGTTCTGCGGCGTGCCGGTGTTTTCCCAGTACTGCATCGCGCCGGGAATGTCATACGTCAGGTCGTTATCCTTGCCGATAAATAGATCGTAATCGCCGTCGGCGTCGATGTCGCAGAATTCGGGCGAGGCATAGTCCCCCACGTCTATGCCAAACCAATTATTGGACACCAAAGTGAAATCGTACTGCTGCGGTGTGCCGTCGTTGCGGTAAAAGTAGATCTTGCCGTACTTGTTGCCGATGAAAAGGTCGTAATCGCCGTCGGAATCAATGTCAACCATTGCTGGGGCGCTTGAATAACCCACATCAATTCCCTGGATTCCCAACTGTTCCAATTGAAAAATATAATGTGTAGAGTCGCCAATATTTCGATAAAAGTCTATTGTGCCAGGAAATCGTCCGCAAAATAAATCTTGATCCCCATCATCATCAATATCAACGAATTGTGGCCGATCACAATAAAACCAATTGCCATTCGCATCTTTCAATGTATCTTCAAAGACGATATAATCAGGAGTTACCGCTGATCCAATATTTTCATAGACTCGCACCAAAGATCGCCCCGAACCTACAAATAAATCGAAGTCACCATCTGCGTCCATATCCCAAAATACAGGTTTTGACCATCCCATAAGATTGCTGACATTAATGATTGAAAATGCCTCTTCTTCCAAATTGAAAACTGGTAAAGATGAATTGCCTTCATTTCGATAGAATGATATCATACCAGTGCCATTTCCAACAAACAGATCTTGGTCGCTATCCTCATCAATATCGCAAAAATCTGGGCTGGATTGAGCATATCCCCCCGTCCACGGCGCGGGCATCTGGTATTCCCCATCCCAAACCTGTATGCTATCCAGTTCCTGCCGGAATTGGAATTCCTGCGCTTGTAGCAGAGTGGGAATGAACAGCAAGATCAGCAGAAATCTCATGGTCTGACTCTCGGATTTAGATCGAATTTTATCATTTAGCTCGTTCCCACGGCAGCAGCTTGAACCGCCCGGCCTCTTCATCGAAGGCGTAGCGGTAGGCTTTACGACTGGGATATTTTTCCAATAACTTGAGGTTGTGAGCGCCCAGATCCTGCGCTAAAATCAGGTCGGGGTCGCGGTCGCGGGGGTCGAGATGCAGCGCCGCGTTGGAAAAGTAGGTATAGGTTCCTTTTTCCGTCCAGGGATCGACGGGAGGGTTGCCCGCTATCAGCCAGGCTTGATTCCAGGCTTGCATGCGCTTTTCCAGATCGGCGCGGTCGAGCGAGATCCCCCAGACCTGGTCGGGATCGTAACCCATCTCCCGCAAGACCTGATCCAGCCCCGCCTCCGTGATGACGAAAATCAACCGTTGGGTATCGCCCAGTTTGAATCCCAAGCTGTGCAGCTTGGTCTGCAGGACCGACCAGGGGTGGTTTTCGATGAAGATCACGGCGTGGTTCAGTTTCAGCCGTTTGGCTGCCCGGTAGGGAGCGTCATCGGTGCCCCAGTAGCTGTCGGCGTAAACCGAGGTTCGGAAGGGCATCGCCACAGCGACTTGCAGGAGCAGCAGCAGGACGCCCGCCCAGATCAAGCTTCGCTTCACCAGCGCGGCTTCGAGATTCAGCTTCTCGGTCAACTGCCGGTAGAGTACGCCGATTCCCTTGACGCTGAAGTAAACCAATTGCGGCAGGATGATGTGGTAGTAGCGCGGTCCGAAGCAGAAATCGTGGGCGTAGAAGAAAAAGTACGCTGCCGGAATGGCGAGCATCGACGCCAAAAACAGCCGATCCCAGCGGGTTATTTTATCCCCCCAGAATCCCCAGATAAAGACGCCCAATAAAGCCGGAATGGGAATTTCCCAGAGGTAGAAATTCAACCCCGACCAGGACATCGAGGTATTGATCAGCCCGTAACCCACCGTGTGCGCTTCTCCCCACCCAACCTGCCCCAAGCCGAAGCCGCTGACGCCCCAGATCAGCTTATAACCGGTCATGAAGAGATTGCCGGTGGTGATCTGGTTGAAGATCAAAAACGGCGAGATCCCCAGCAGAAAGGCGATACCGTAGGACGCCAGTTTTTTCCAGCGAGCGTCGAAGCCTCCTGAAGCGATGAAAATCATTCCTAGGGCGGCGAAAATGACCCCTTCCAGCGGGCGGGTGGCGGTGCAGTATCCGAAGGCTAATCCCGCCAACCCGATCCAGCGGGTTTTTCCGTCTGTGGCTTTCGCCAGAGCAAACCACCCCAACAGCGACGCCGCCAGAGCGGTCAGGTGGTTCATGTATTCGGAACTCATGAAGATCAGGAAGGGGGAAAGCGCCAGCGCCCAACTGCCCCACCGGGCTGATTTTTTGCCATCTGTCGTCTTGATCAAGTGGAAAAACAGGATTACGCTGAGGCCTCCCAACAGCGGGTTGATCAGGTAGGGAACGCGGAACAGCACTCCTAAAGCCAGCAGCAGGGAATGCCCCGGAGGGTACATGGAAAACCAGCGGTCGGCGTCCAGCATGTAGCTGAAATAAAAGAATTCCTGAGGTCGAAAAGGTTCCACCCAGGCGCGGCCTGAGGCAAAGATGCGCCCTTGCAGGAGCTGCGCGATGGAATCTTCGATGTGGGGGGTGAAGTTGAAGCAGTGATAGATGAAGTAGACCGCCGATCCTACCAGCAGCAACGCAGGGACCCAGGGTCGAGTGAGCACCCCCGGAACAGTGACTTTCAGTGGTGGAAGTGAGACTCGCCGTGCCAGAAAGGCGCTCAGAAGCAAGATCCCCACCAGGTTGAGGAGAAAGGCTGCCAGAAGAAAAATAAGAACGGTCCAGGCGGGAGCGCCGAATCTCAGCCAGAATATGGGCAGGAAGGAAAACCCGAATAGAACGGCAGAAGCCGTTTTTTTCAACCAGCCTCCGTTTTCTGCTTTTAAACTCGCCCAGGGGAGGCTTATTCCCACGATAATCGCATAGAGCAACGCGGCGGCAATCAGCGCGACGAAGAAACCTTTCCCCTGCAGTAACTCCGCGCTGCTGAGGGATGGCAGCACTTCCTCGAACTGAGCGAAATGCAGCGCCAGATTGTACCAGAGCAGCAGTCCGCAACTCAGGCAGAGGACTGCTCCGAAAAGAGCCGCTGGAGAGTCGAATCGCTTGATCATGTTTTAACCGTGGCGGTATGGAACTAAGATAGCCCAAGATGTTTTAAGAAGCAAGCACAAAAAAGAAAAGTCATGCATCAGCATCCCGGATTTACATTGATTCCCGGGCTAAACACTTTCGGTCCCCTGAAGGGGACGTATTTTAAGCGTCCTGAAAGGACAGCAACAAAATAGCCCGAAAATTCATTTTCGGGCGAGGTAACTTCACTTAAATGAATCTCGTTAAATGTCCAGTTATTCTGTTAACTACCATCAATCGGGTGATGAATAATAGGATAAACTCTGAAGCGGTTCTTCAATCATCTTTTAAGAGTATTCAGCTTGAATTTTGGTTAAAAATTTCGTATATTTTAAGTTTTATCGTATCAGAGAAGCAGTACATACCATGAAAATAATCGTTCTACTGGGCGGGGAATCATCGGAACGCCGGGTTTCGCTCTCTTCCGGAGAAGCGGTGGCGAAAGCCCTGGCGTCACGAGGGCATGACGTCTACAAAATGGATTTGGCAGACCCCGTGCGCATCGCTCCCGCCAAGGTAGCTTTGTTCAGTGAAGACGTCGGCGAAATGCCTCCCGAGATCGGGGAACTGCCCCGCTTCAGCCCGCGCCGGTTAGCCGCGCTGATGGAGATGCTGGACCGACAGCATCCTGGCGTGGTCTTCCCCATGCTGCACGGAGGCATGGGTGAAGATGGCAGACTCCAGGCAACGCTGGAAATGGTGGGAATTCCCTTCGTCGGCAGCGGATCACTGGCGTCGGCTCTGGCGATGAACAAACCCAAAGCGAAGCTGCTTTTCCAGGCAGCCGGCATCCCCACACCCGACAACTTATCGGTCGAATCTCAGCAAGAGCCTGTCGACGGGATTCTGGAAAAGATCAACCAACGTTTCGGCTTTCCCATCGTGGTGAAACCCGAAGCCGGTGGATCGACCGTGGGATTATCCATCCTGCAGACTCAAGATGGTCTGGCGGGAGCATTGCAAATTATCTTTGGGATGGGCGGGCTCCCCATGATCGAACCGTTCATACCGGGTCGGGAGCTGACGGTAGCTATCCTCGGCGACCAGGCGCTGCCTCCCATCGAAATCCGCCCGCACGGCGGATTGTACGACTATCATTCGAAATATACCAAGGGGCAGACGGAGTATCTCTGCCCGGCGCCGCTGCCGGAAAGCGACCTGGAGCGGTTGAAAGCGCTGGCGCTAAAAGCTCACCGGGCGCTGGGTTGCCGGCACTACTGTCGCGCCGATTTCCGTTTCAAGGAGGATGGCGGCATCTTCTGCCTGGAGGTCAACACCATTCCCGGCATGACCGCCACCAGCCTCGTGCCCAAAGCCGCCGCGGCTGTGGGGATTTCTTTCGAGGAACTGGTGGATCGACTGGCAGGTATGGCGAAGTAACCGATTTCTTACAAAATTACCTGGTGGCGTAAGCTACAGACACTGCCTCCAAAACGTAATCATAAGAAAATACTTTAGCGCCTTAATCAGATAACTTATCAAAAAGACTTAAAAATCATCTGAAATATCATTGAATTCGGGTAATTATGCCGCGAATTTGGATATTTCAACGTGAATTGGCGTAAATTCGTGGAGAATAGATGGCTAAGGGAAAATTAATTCTGCTGCTTACCCTGGCGTTGATCGTCGTGATCATCATCGTTGGCCGGATGCTGCGCCAGAGCGAAGCTGACGCTTTGCAGGAAACTTTCACCGGTATCGTTTCAGTCAAGGGTCTGGTGGTACAGCCGGAACCGTACGTCCGTCACATCGAAGGGAGCGGGGTGCTGGTCGGCAACAAAGAAGCGATGATCGCCGCGGAAACCGGCGGCAGGGTCGTCGAAATGAAGGTTGACGTCGGCGATTACGTCCGTTCCGGTGATGCCCTGGTTCGCCTCGATGACGAACTTTATCAGCTCGAATCCGATCGAGCGAATATTGCCTACGATAAAGCGAAACTGGATCTCGGGCGCATGGAAAAACTCTACGCCGAAAAGAGCATATCGGAATCTGATCTGGAAAACGCCCGTCTGATGGTCAAAGGAGCCGAGGTGCAGTACCGCTTAGCACGAAAGACCTATAACGATGCCACCATCCGCGCGCCCTTCAGCGGTGACGTTGCTGCCCGTTATACCGAGGTAGGGCAGATGGTGGAACGAGGCATGCCGGTGGTGCAATTAGTGGACGTAAGTTCGCTGAAACTCACGGTACAGATCGCTGAGGCTGACGTCAAACTGATGAAGATCGGTGAAACAGCCACGATCATCGTCGACGCAGTGGGCGACACCGTCGCGGGCAAAGTAAGCGCCATCGGCAGTCGCGCAGTGACCGGAACTCGCACTTTCCCGGTGGAATTACGGCTGCCCGGCGCTTCGGGATTGCGTTCAGGCATGTTTGCGAGAGCCGTTATCACCACGCCGGTTGATGAAAACGGTCTATTGCTGCCCCGCAACGCCATTCTACCGGACATGGGTAAGACAGTGGTATTCGTTGCTCGCGGCGACAAGGCTGAGAAAATCCCTGTCCGCACGATCACAGAGAGTGGTGACCGGGTGGCGGTCGAGGGGATTTCCCCTGGTGACACGGTTTTAACCCTGGGCAATCAGATGGTTTCACAGGGAACCCAGATCAAGCTGACTCTGGAGGAACGGAGACTGCCATGACCTTGACCGAATTATCGATCAAGCGCCCTGCCGCGCTGGCGATGTGTTTCTTAGCCATCGTGGTCATTGGACTTATCTCCTACCAGAGGCTGCCAGTCGATCTGCTTCCTGCGATGAACTGGCCTTGGGTGAGCGTCGTGACCATCTGGCCCGGCGCCGGTCCCAAGGAAATCGAGACGATGGTTTCCAAGCCTCTTGAGGACGCCGTAATCTCTTTGAATAAGCTGAAGCACATCCGCACCTATAACCGTGAGAATACCTCGATCATGGTGTTGGAATTCGACATGTCGGCGAATGGAGACGTGGTGCTTCAGGAAACTCAACGGGTCATCAACGCCGCGCGAGCGCAATTACCGGAGGATTGCAAGGAGCCGCAGCTCTACAAAGCGGATATGGCCGCACTTCCGATTTTAAGAATAGCCGTCAGCAGTAAGCTGCCCGGAACAGAATTATTCACTCTGATCGATCAGAAGATCCGTCCGAGACTCGAACAGATCGATGGCGTGGGTCAGGTAGTCATCTCCGGCGCAGAAGAGCGTGAAATCCAGGTCGCTGTCGATCCCGAAAAACTGAAAACGCATGGGCTGTCACTGGATGAAGTCAACCGCATTCTGGCGACGGACAATTTGGACGTGCCGGCGGGAAAAATTTACGGAAAATCGCAGGAGTTCACCATCCGGATCGCCGGGAAGTACGCCACGGTCGCAGAGATCGAACGTACCCGGCTGCCGCTTCCTAACGGAGACGCCATCTTTCTGCGAGACATAGCCGCTGTGACTGACACCATCAAAGCCGATCGTTCGCTATTGCGTCTGGCCAAAGTGAACGCTTTGGGTATAGGGATTGTAAAGCAGGCGCAGGCGAATAGCGTCAAAACCGCCGAGCGCGTGCGCGACGAGTTAACGAAATTGGAAAAACAGTATCATGGCCTGTTCAAGGTCGAGGTCGCACAGGACATCACACTTTTTACCAAAGGCGCCATCAACGAGGTTAAAACGAATATCGGCGAAGCGTTGATCGTGGTCGCGCTGGTGCTGCTGGTCTTCCTGCACTCCATGCGCAATTCGCTGATCGTGCTCATCGCCATACCCATTTCGCTGATCACGACGTTCATCACCATGGCGATTTTCGGTTTTTCCATCAACCTGATGACCATGATGTCCATGGGAATGGTGATCGGGGTGCTGGTCGACGACTCCATTGTGGTCCTGGAAAATATTCACCGTTGGTTGAAGAAGGGGAGCGACCCTAAAACTGCCGCCATTCAAGGTCGAAATGAGATCGGACTTGCGGCTGTATCCATATCTCTGGTGGACGTCGTCATCTTCACGCCGATTGCCTTCATCGGCGGTCTGGTAGGCAACATCTTCAGAGAATTCTCGCTCACCTTTGTGACTGCTGTGTTGATGTCGCTGCTGGTTTCCTTCAGTATAACGCCGCTGTTAGCTAGCCGTCTGAATGACAAAGATCATCTTGAAGGTGAAAAATGGATGCGCGGTTTTGCGCGCAAGTTCGAAAAATGGTTCAAGGGTTTGGAGGATACCTATCGATCACTTCTGGATTGGGCTTTGAACCATCGTGCTCAGGTCATCATCATCACAACGCTCTTGATGATTGGATCGATCGCTCTCATCCCACTGGGATATGTCGGCAGTGATTTCATGCCTAAAACCGATCGCGGCGAATTTGCAGTAAATATGAAGATGCCACTGGGCACCACATTGGAGGAAAGCAATGCTGCCATGTCAAAGATCGAAGACTTCATTCTGACGAATCCGGATGCGGTACAGGTCTTGACCGTTGTAGGCCAGCAGGAAACAGAAAATGGTATGGAAGGGAACGCACGCCTGGGAGAAATTCAGGTCAGATTAAAACCGAAGAATCAACGCCAGCAGTCTACTGCTGTAACGCAGAAAAAAATTGCCGAACTTGGGGCGGAAGTTCCAGGAATGGAAATAACCGTCAACGATATCGGCATCTTCGGTATGGCGAATGCTGCCCCCATCCAGTACGAGGTGCGCGGGCAGGATCTGGATTCTGTGCAGGTGGCAGTCCTATACGCTATGAAAACGCTGCGCAGCATCCCCGGCGCTCAAGACGTGCAATCGAGCTATGAACTGGGCTCGCCGGAATTACAGATTGTCATCGATAGAGCCAAGGCGGCAGATAGTTTTCTGACGCCCGGTGAAATCGCGCTGGCGATCCGCAACGCCGTAAACGGTTACGTGGTCACCCGTTTCCGCACCGGTGAGGTCGAGGTGGACGTGAGGTCGATACTGGCTCCACAGTACCGCAATAATCCCGCCATGCTGGGGCAGATCGAAGTGAAGAACCACATCGGTCAGATGGTGAAATTAAATGACGTTTCCCGTTTGGATCGCACCAGTGGACCTTCATCTATTACTCGGAAAGACCGTGAGCGGCTGGTGACGGTCTCAGCCAACATCTCAGGACGATCTCTGGGCGAAGTGCAGAGCGCTTTTGATAAGGAGATGGCGAAATATACACCGCCGGTCGGAGTATCCTTCTTTGCCTTCGGAGAAGTCGAGAACATGCGCCAGATGGTTTCGGACATGGTGCAAGCCATCCTGCTCTCCATTTTGTTCGTCTATATGATTCTGGTGGTACTGTACGAGAGCTACATTCACCCCTTAACTGTGATGTTCTCAGTCCCTGTGGCGTTGATAGGCGCCATCGTCGGTCTCGCTATGACCGGATACAGCCTCTCCATGTTCTCCATGATCGGTATTCTCATCCTGATGGGATTGGTGACCAAGAACGGCATTCTGCTGGTGGACTTCACCAACCAGCTCCGGCGCGGCGGTATGGAACGCCGCGAAGCCATCCTGACGGCTGGACCGATGCGGCTGCGACCTATCTTGATGACGACGATGACGATGGTGGTGGGGATGCTGCCGCTGGCATTGGCGTTAGGTGAAGGATCGGACATTCGAGCCGGAATGGGGATTGTGATTATCGGCGGGTTGATCAGTTCGCTGCTGCTGACTCTGGTGCTGGTGCCGGTGATGTACACTCTGCTGGACCGTTTCAGCAAGGAATACAGGAAAGTGGGAATGGTGCATAATCTCGAACTGGGCGGCGCTCAGGGATAGAGAGCGTGGCACACCATGATCGCACCCCTACACACCGCTAAAGCAGTGTGCTACGTCTAACTAGCCCCATTATGGGGCTAGTATTTTCTCGTGTCTCGTGCCTCGCAACTCGTGCCCTGTACCTATTTCAACAACACTATCTTCCCGCTCACCGTAGTCGGGGTCGTCTGGCTTGCCATCCCTTTGGGACCTGACCCCGACGTTTGCAACCGATAGATGTACACACCCGACGACAATCCCGATCCGTCGAAAGTCACGGTCTGCACTCCGGCCTCCCGCATACCGTTCACCAGTTCAGCTACCTTCTTGCCCGATATATCGTAAACGGACAGATTCATGAAGTCAGCTGCTTGCAGTTCATAGCTGATCGTTGTGGTCAGATTGAAGGGATTGGGGGCGCAATTATGAATTACGAATGACGAATTAGGAATGATCGGAGGGCTATCCTGCGAGGCATATTCATCGAAAAAATCACCTTCGCAATTGGATTTGCCGACCCAGGGATTGCCATCCGCTACCGTAGATTTGGTGAAGGTGAAGAAGCTGCTGTCCTGGATGGTGTTGGGATAGGTTCCAATATAGGAGAGGTAGGTGTTAGTTCCCGCCGGTATGCTGGCCGCGATGTTCTGTGTAAGCAGACGAGTCGGATTTGCATTGCCCGGCAATGTTCGAGTCACGGGTCCGAAGACCTGTATATATGCTCCCGATTGAGACCGAACCTTATTCCATACTGTGAAGGTCTGCTGCTGCGTGGTCAGGTTGTGGACGATGATGTTATACCTGAAGCCGCCACCGTTGGCAGGGATGACGATGGGTGGGTTGACGGGGGTGATCGTTATATCGAGATTGGGGGTTTCACTCCAGACCGCAGTGAAGGCATCCTGGTTAAGGAAGCGAGTATCGGTCCAGATCGGGTGAACGACTCCGTTGCGTACCGCCAGGCCGTTATATTCACCGATCAAGCCGGAACGCAGAGAATCATTGGCGGGGTTTGAGGAGACGTCGCTGATGCGTTGATTGGGCGCCCAGGTGAGACCGCCATTTTCGGAGTGCGTATAAAATAGGTCCATCATGAGGTTCTGAGGCAAATCGAGGCGGCGATCATAAAAGATCAGGTGAAGGGCTCCGTTTTCGTCGCAGACCAGCCAGGGGTGGAATTGATCTGCGCCATTTGCTATGGTATCATCATTCACACGGATCGGCGTCAACCAATGGCTGCCGCTGTCCGCAGACGAGGTGAAGTATATGTCGGTATCGCCGTGAGGATCATCGGTGTAAGCGATATAGATTTTACCGCGGTTAGGTCCGTTGGTGATATCCACATCCATCGCCGGAAAGGCGAAGATACTAAGCTGGGGATTGATCTCTGCCTGCGCAAAACCGGTCGACTGCACCGTGAGATCCGTTCCCCAGGTGGTCCCTCCGTTGAAAGAACGATCAATTCGGATCGACGAAGGACTGTATCGAACCCAGGCAACATAAACTTCCCCATGCGGACCTACGGCAGGTACCGGCCACTGCACCGAGGTATTGTCACTGACCGGAACTGCTGTGCTCCATGATACCCCTCCGTCGGTAGAGCGAACCGAGTAGATGCGGGACACTGAGGTGAAACGCGCCCAAGTGACATAGAGGTTGCCGTCGTACTGGCTGCCGCTGCGGTCACAGGCGATTAATTCTTTGTCCTCAAAGGCGCCGGTCACTCCATTGACTGCAGGGTAAAAAGGTCCCCAGCTTACGCCTCCGTTCAATGAGCGCGATACAAAAAGTCCATTGGTGTTACTGGTTGAAGTATAGGACAGAATCACAGCATAGATGGCTCCGGATGTGTGATAGGTCAACCCCGGGTCGCTCTGCCAGGGATAACTTGGTTCGACCATCAGCTCATCGTGCCAGGTTGAGCCTCCATCCATGGAATAACCCACACCGATCCGCCGGTATCCCAGCCGAAAATCTCTCCAGACAGCAACCAGATTATTTGGATTGGTTGGGTTGCAAATGATCTGCTCTTCGTTTTGCACCTGTCCGCTGTTATCTGAGTTGATGCGGATATTGTTCCAATTGTCGGTCGCGCCCGGTATAACTGTTTGCCCGGAAAGACCAGGCAGTGGATCAGGCTGCAGAACCAGTGGTTTGCCGCTTTTAACCGGGATAACGTCTGCAATAGCTGCGAGGTTGATGCAGACTATCGCGATTAAAAGACTAAGTTTCCGTATCATGGTTAACTCCTTGATGATTGCTGATGAATGCCGGTTTCTTACAATTGAATGGGTCTAAAGCAGCCAGAGAGATTAAAGCCTTTTCATGAGCTAAATTATAATATACTCATGAATACTCTCTTTGTCAAGAGATATTTGTAAACGAGGGGATATATTTTTAAGCGAGGCCTATAACGAGGTGAGCCGTGCTCACCTCGTTATACGTCAGTCGCTCTTTTGGGAGAGGTCAGGGACCACACCATGATCGCACCCCTACACACCGCTAAAGCAGTGTGCTACGTCAGGTTTTGGAAACCGTGAACAAGTAACCAGGTGTAAAAGTAACCAAGTCATTGCGAGGCATCCGTCAGCTGACGGACGACGAAGCAATCCGGTGGACAAAGGGACGGGATTGCTTCGCTTCGCTCGCAATGACTGCTTTTTTCTCGTGTCTCGTGCCTCGCAACTCGTGCCTACTTTAAAACCATCATTTTCCGCGCCACCATCGCCGCACCCGCCCCTGACCCCGACGGAAGTTAATTTATCTGGTAAACTACCATAAAGGCTGGGCTATTCTCATACTATCCGTCAGTTGGCGGATGAAAAACTTTTACGTCCCTGGGAAGAGTTCTCTATCTCTACTGGAGGCGTCTCTTCCCGATACCGTGACTTCAGGAGTGGCAAACCCATCAGCGCCAGCACGAAGCCCAGCAATGTAGTAATGACTCCGTAGCGGATGTGGATTCGGATCGTCTTCAGCGCCAAGGTGGCGATGATATTCTGATGACCCGCGGCGATTATGATGTACTTG
>JAPKYS010000037.1 GCA_026394195.1 bacterium
AGGCTTGATCTGGACAGTAATCGCGAAAATTGGAATTCACTGGTTTATCCTCTTGATTCTCTTAAGGATAATATACGAATTCCGAGTCTCATCTGCAAATAATAATGTGTATAATTATTCTAGTTGTCGGACAGATACTAATGTCATAGGCATGATCAGCACAAAGACGAGCAGGGAAATGATACTTGATTTCATTTGTGATCCTCCTTGATTGAGTTTGATCCTTGAGCAGGACCTATTATAGATTAGCAATTTATTTCAGCGCGATACGGAGCGACAAATCAGAAAAATTTGGAGGCAGGCGGATCGAGAATACAGCGCGGAAGCAAGGGGTTCGTATGAAATTCCATTATAACAAATTTTTCTCCCAATGTCAAGTCAATTTCGATTGATTGGTGAATAATGGCACTCTTGAAGAGTTCTGATAGTATTTTTCCTTTAGTAATTAAACAGCAGTACTCAATGTAATCATGGCAGACGGAAGCGCAGAGAATCACTAAAAGGGTGCAGTTCGTTGCACCCTTTTAGTCATCTGGAGAAATATTTACCTATTTCATCAGCACCATCTTCCCATTTGCTATGTTTTCTCCTGCCGTCAACCGATAAAGATACACCCCCGACGGCAGTCCTGACCCATCGAAGGTGATTTCGTGCGAACCGGCGGGGTACCAGGTTTCTTGTAGGGGCGCATGGCGTGCGCCCTGTGACCCAACGCCGCCGACAATCGGGCGCATGCCATGCGCCCCTACAGTACGCCCGTTAACGTCGAATACCTCCAGTGTCACGAAGCTCGCAGCTCGCAGCTCGAAGCTGAACGTGGTTGTGGGATTGAAAGGATTGGGGAAAACGGACAGACCGATTTCTGATGGTACAGGCGCTGGTCCTGAAGGCTCCAAGATGGCGAGAGCATCACTGTTTAACACGGTGATGCCGTCGAGGTCCATCCCGGCGTAGGGCAGATTTGGGCTGGCCCCTGAATTGTCGAGGATTTTCAGGTAGCGCGTGGAAGTCACTCCGGCTGAGCCCAGATCGAATGATGCTGTCCCGGTGGCAGTGCCGATCAGCGCGTTCTGAGTGTAGGCGTCCCCGGCGTAGACGCGGTAGCTTTCCGGATTCGGGTCGCGGGGGAAGATCGCTTCGGTGACGGTGAAATCGTTCCCCGCGCCGTTGACGATCTCGTGACCCAACCCCATATCTAACACGATAAAGCCGCTGGCTCCGAGTGAACACGGTTTTCCATCCGGAGCTCCCAGCGCATAGGATGGATAGGTGACGTTGGCGTGAGCATTGTTGGGGTCGCGTTGGTTGACCGAGGTGACCATAAAGGCGCTCTCGCTGCCGCCCGGCTGCAAGCTGGCTTGAAATTGTCCCGGCGAACCGACGGCGACGGTAACTCCGTTGATGGTCTGCGGGATATACCCATTCGCCCAGACAGTCAAATTGTACGTTCCCGGAGTCACCAGCCGGTGCAGATCACCCACTTCCGGGTCGGTATATGCGGGAATCGGATCGCCGGCAATCCAGACGGCTGCCCAGAGCGGATCGCCGGTCTGGGCGTCGGTGACGACGCCGTGCAAGCCTTCTCCCGCCAGGTTGCAGAAGAGGTTCATCCCGGATTGGTTGCGGGAGTAGGTCTGATTGATGTTAGTGGACGAATTGCTGACTTCCACGGTGAGGCAGATGCCGCCCTGCCGTCCGTACAGATCATCCAGCAGTTCGCCGTGAGTTTCGTAATCTTCCCAGGAGTTTCCGAAGGCGTATGCTGCCACGGAAGCATAACGAGATACTAATCGGTTGATGATCCCTAAGTCGGGAACATTCTGCGGGGCGTATCCCCAGGGGTAGAACACCACGTCGCCGGAACAGTGGAAAGTGGTCGACAAGGTGATATTATGCTGCAGGCAGAATTCCAGAACCGTGCGGGTTTCAATCTGAGAAAAGGGGGAAGGGCTCGATCCCTGGCCGTACCATTCATAACCGAAGTCACGGTTCAGATCTATTCCGTTGACATTATCGCGCTGCCCCAGGACTCTGCCGTCGGGATTGATCAGAGGAATGCACCAGATTTCGTTATTGTTGACGTATTGAGTGACTGCCGGAATTATCCCATAATTGTCGCAGAGATAGAGCGCGTACATATAGGGAAGTTCGCCTCCGGCGTATTCGTTGCCGTGGATGTTGCCCCAGAAAGCGAGTTCCGGTTCGTTTTCTTCGACTAAAGGATTGTCGCTGATTTTCAGAGCGAAGAGTTCCCGGTTCTGCACCGAATGACCCAGTATAACGTACTGGGCGATGTTCGGGTGAGAAGCCGCATAGGAGATGAAGCTGCTGCGCATCTGGTCGTAGGAATGGAATTCATCGAAGCCGTCCTGGCTGCGCAGAGCCGCGTCTTCAGCTTTGGTGCTGGCAAATAGCATCTCTATCCCAAAGCCGCTCTGGCGCAGAGATTCAGCCTGCTGCGGAGTCAGTTCAGCCACGAAATCTCCTCCCAGGCTGCCGTGGCGCACGGTGGCTTGCATCTGCATCAGAGCTTCTCGGGCTTGCCGGGGGACACGATAGACGCCGCGATCCTGTGCCCAGGCGAGGGAAAACAGCGACAGAGCACAGATCACGCAGCTCATTTTGATAAACGACTTCATAGCAGTCCTTCAGGTTAGTTCTTTATTTTAGCAGCACCATCTTCCCATTTGCTATGTTTTCTCCTGCCGTCAAACGATAAATGTACACCCCTGACGGCAACCCCGACCCGTCGAAGGAGAGTTCGTGCGAACCGGCGGAATACCAGGTCTTTTGTAGGGGCGCACGGCGTGCGCCCTGAGAACCAACGCCGCCGACAATCGGGCGCATGCCATGCGCCCCTACGGCGCGCCCGTTAACGTCGAACACCTCCAGTGTCACGCAGCTCGAAGCTGAACGTGGTGGTGGGGTTGAAGGGGTTGGGGTAAAAGGACAGGTCGATTTCAGTCGGTGTAAGAGCTTGACCGGAGGGCTCCATGAATGCAAGCGCGTCACTATTCAGGACAGTAATGGCGTCGAGATCCATTCCGGCGTAGGGCAGATTGGGGCTGGCGCCCGAAATGTCGAGGATTTTCAGGTAGCGCGTGGAAGTCACTCCGGTTTAGCCTGCCCCATTGGGGTCCGGAGTCTGACACGCCGTCAGATTCCCGACGCAGGCTGAAGCCTTTGCGGGAATGACGGCTTCTCTCACCCTGTGACGTAAGTCCAGTTACTTATGGGAATCGCTATATTTAGTTCAAAGGTTTTCGCAGCCTAATCCAGTACTGAGCACCAGGTTGAAATAGTGAAATACTTACTTTAACCTCCACCCGGCTGAAAACGCCGGTTGCAGCCAGTAGGTGCTCCTTTTCCCGTCGTACAACCAGTGCACGCGCACCCCCACATCGACAAAGACCTTTTTGTAGAACAGAAAGAACATTCCCGGATCCACAAACAGACCACCGGCGAAATTGGGATCCCTCTTGGTGCGGATAGTGCCTTTGATCGGTTGCTGAGTCCCGTAAATCTCGTAATTACCCACGATATCTCCGAAAAAAACAAGTTCACCGCCAGCACCCAGGTATAGATAGTTGAGATTATCGGCGGAGAAAAGCTGGCGAAATTCCAATTGGGTCGAAAACAATCTGCCCTGCACGTCCCAGACGTCGAAGGTCAGGGTATCAACCAAGCCCCGAAAGTATTCCTGCTGGGTTTTTAAGGAGCTATAATTAATCCCCAGGATCACCTGAGTTCGCGGATTGTACCAATAATTCAGTGAAAGTCCCCCCCCAAGACTGACTCCGAAGACAGTTGCATCATCCCCCTTGGGCGACCAGATTCCCACCGTTCCAGTAAGCGCCAGACGCGATTCCCAGGGTCCCCGTTCAAAATACTGAGCGTGTATTCCTGATAGAGGAGTCAGTATCAGTAATATCAGTGCGATGCGCTTCATGACGTCTCCAAATCGATGATAGTCTACCAGTATTTCATCTTCTTGTATCGAGAAATTTGGTGCCGGGATTAACAGGCGTCCCGACCTTGATAATGTTTGTTATGATGTCAAGATCACTCTGGTCCTGAAGCGGACTGGCGCCCGCCTTGAGCAGTTTTTCGTTACCCATCACCCGCTCTGAAACCGCCGCAAATACCTGTGCGAAGATGGGGCGTCCCAGGGTTTGAGCTCTGTTCACGGTGTCCAAGGTGCTGGAATGAAGTCTCGCCTCGATCACAACCACAGCTCGAGCTTGCACGGCGACCAGCCGATTGCGGGCTTGAGATCCCTGAGGGGACCAGTCTGCAGTAGGTGGCTGCTCGCTGATCACAACGGCATGTTTCTTCAGATCAGAGAACACCTCAATCCCTACTTCGCGCAGCGGCGCGATATCGAATAAATCCATTCCACATCCGGGGATTATTATGGTTCGACCACCCGCTTCGATTGCGCCGAGATGAGCATTCATGTCCACACCCGCGGCGTACCCTGTCACCACGGTGATTCCGGATTTGGCAAAATACTGGGCGTATTCACGGGCTCTGCGCGCCGATACCACCGAACAATCCCTGCTGCCGATGATCGCCACGCAGAAGTCATCCTCCACGGTCAGATTACCATACAGGTATAAAACCGGAGGAGTATTACCTCCCAGGTGAAAACGCGGAGGGTAATCAGGGTCGAGTTTCGTGATGACGCGGATGTCTCTGCCCGTCAGTTCCTCGATTTTGGCGTTGGTCAATTCTACGCTTTGCAGAGCCCGGCAGATAGCTTCTGCAGTGCGTTCGTCCAACCCGGGAATTTCACTGACTTCGTGCAGTGGAGCTTCCATGGCTCGCTTGATGCTGCCGAACCGGCGGATCAACTCATCTAAGACCGCGCCGCCGACACCTTCCATTGAAGCCAGATGCGCCCAATAAATTCTCTCTTCCATGATCAGTTTTCCTTCTCTTCCCCCCAGTAAATTTCAGGCAATTTTTTCCAGCTTTCAAAGTGATTCAGCGATGGAATATGATAGCGAAAATATTGCAGGAACAACTGCTCGATTTTTCGTCCGGTCCGAGGCTGGGTCGCCACCCGCACAGCCGACTCGGGAGGGCACTTTTCCAAATAACGCAGGATTCCCCAGACCTCACCCGATGCTGCGATGACTCCATTTTGTTTGAGCGCCTCACGCTCGCAGATAAATCCCCCCGACGCCAGATCGAATCCTATCATGGGTCCAGCTCCGGAACAATTGGCGCAATCCATAAGCTGCAACCCGAAGCCCAGACTCCCGCAAATCTCCAGAAGGCACTTCCACCGAATCGCCCAGGGTCGCTGATCCTGAACGTCCAGGGCGCCCAGCGTCATCACCAGATTATCAAATAGTTGCTCATTTTTATCTTCGGCAATGGTAGTGCGAAGTACGGTTTCAACCAGCGATAGCGCGGTATAGGTGCGCACCAGATCGCCACGGATGGTTAAATACGGTTCAACGAGGTCAAAACTCTTAAAATTTTGAATCTCCCGCCCACCTTTATGATAGTATTGCAGATCGACGCAATTTAAGGTTTCAAGACCGCCCGGGAACTTCTTGGTTCCTTTACGTCCTCCCTTGACGAGTATCGCTACTTTTCCATACTCCCGGGTGAATAGAGTCAATATTTTGGAAGATTCGCTAAAAGCGCGAGTCGAAAGAACGATCCCCTCGGTTTTTCTAAGCGGCATACGGTTTAAAACCAGGCTCGGTCACTTCTTTGTCCCAATCAAGGCGTCATATTCTCTCATTTAGTTTATCCGAATAGACTAATTGGAATAGTTTGATAAACTGCTCAACGTCAAGGTCTTCAGGCCGGTGGGTAAGATCAAAATCGATTCCAGCCCAATCCCTTCTGATCCAGCTCAGGGAAGCGAGACTGTTCCTCAACATTTTACGACGCTGGGTAAATACATGATGGACTAATTGACTGAAGTAAAATGCGTCGGATACGCTATATTTGGATTGTCGGTAAAATTTGATCAGCACGACGGCTGACGTTACCTTCGGCGCCGGATGAAAAGATTCGGGCGGCAGTTTGAAAAGCAGCTCGGCGTCGGCAACCAGAGCCCTGAATACGGTGATTCCTCCGTAAATCCGGCTTCCCGGTGGAGCGCAGATTCGTTGGGCGACTTCCCGCTGCAGCATAATCACAGCGGATTCCAACTGTGAACTGCCCATTTCCTGCAACTTCGCCGCCGCTTCAAACAGTCTGAAGAGAATCGAACTGGAAAGAGAATAAGGTATGTTACCTACTATTTTGACAGCAGAAGTTTGGGAAAGTATATAGCCAACCAGATCGAATTTCATGAAGTCATCAAAAACCAGATCAAGACCCGGATGACCACCGAAGGTCACGTTGAGCATTTTTTCCAGCCGCCGGTCCAATTCCAGCGCGGTTACCCTGTGACTCTGTTTCAGCAGGAAACGCAACAGGACCCCACGTCCCGGTCCAATCTCCAGCGCTCGATCCTCCCAGCGCAAATGCATGGAGTCGACAATTTTGGCTGCGGCGTCTTCATCCAGCAGGAAATGCTGACCAAACTCTTTTAAGGGTCGCGGACCCACCACTCTTGGCCTGGGATGGCGTTGGGGCTGCCTATCTTTCAGATTCGCCTCGCCGGATGAAGTGGATCATGGTATCGCCAAATCTGCGTTGATCGACGGCTTTCAATCCAGCAGCACAGTTTAAAGTATGAAACCGATCTGTTTCCAATATTAACAGTGAATCGCTGCCCATACATTTTGACTGCGAAAAAGCGGCAATAAGGCGATCAAAATCTACGTCATGATAGGGTGGATCACAGAAAATCCAATCGAAAGTACTCTCAGCTTTATGGAGGTATTGTAGGCAGTCTTGCTTGACGAGCGAGACTGACCTCGGTTCCTTATGGTTCAGGTTGCCCTCGATGCAGGTCAAAGCCTGCCGCGATAATTCGACGAAACAGGCGCTGGAAGCGCCGCGTGAAAGCGCTTCCAAACCCAGGGAACCGGAACCGGCATATAAATCCAAAACCGACAGGTTGTCCGAACTCCCCAAAATGGAAAATATGGCTTCCCGCACTCGGTCTGTGGTGGCGCGGGTCCCCTTGGGAACCCGCAGAGGATGCCCTCGCCAGCTTCCGGAAATGATCCTCATGGAATCAACGAAAAGTGGGAACCGCGCTCTGGTCTCCAAAAATGATCAAAGGGAAAGCGACTGCGGTTAAAGTTCGAGAACAGCCCGAAATTCATCATTCTCCCAGGGAACGAGAATCAAGCGGTAGACCCCATACTGTGCCGCGGCAATATCGTTCAGAAATTCCAGCATGTTACTCCGGGGTCCCGTGAACACCAGTTCCTTGCTGCTGAGTCCGTGCTTTTTCCCCAGCACAACCACGGATTCCTTATCGGCAGAGCGCAAAGTCCCGGAGTCAACCTGACCTGACATTCTTCCAGAAATAACCCCGCGATAATCACCCGCTTTACCACTCAAGCGAGAGGTTTTTACGCCTTCCAGATTAGACAAGCCTTTAATCTGCAGCAGCGTCTGTTCCAGAGAAGTCGAATCGACAGCATTGACCTGACAGAGAAACCGGTCGGCCGTAAATGACATCAAATCGAGGCGATTTCCCCCGGAAAACAGACTGAGGGTCGACTTGACTAAATCAAGTCGTTTTCTCATATCCACATAACGACCTGAAATGGGCGTCATCGCCGTCGTGGTTATCTCCGGTTTAACCGTGTCTGTCAACGTCTTGGTCGTTTCGGCAGGCTGAGGGATCGCGGCAACCTGAGTGGACTCAGCTGAGGTGGAATCATCGCCCAATGCAACTTTTTCTTCTAACTTGGCGACGGTCTGACGGGTAGGAGTAAATGTTGAACTTTTGGGTCGCGTGAACTTGATGTAGGCGAAATACGCAACGATTAATATGCCTGCGATGAGCACCAGTGTAAAGAATCGGGTCGATGGAGTCTTCATCTTATAGAGGTGCTCAACGGACTCATCTGGCACCGGTGATGATTTTTGAGGTTTCACCTGGATCGGTTTTGAATCGGTAATCGGCGGCGTTTCAGGAGCTCGACCAATGAGATTGATGCGATGATAAGGTTCTGCATCAAGGAAAATCCCCTGCACCTGATAACCTGCTTCGGAACAAAGTCGACCGGCTGAATCTAAGATCTGCAGGCGCAGCGCAGAGATCAACACAGCTCCATCTTCCGTGAAGCCGAAATTATAGCGATACTGGTCTTCTGAATCGATAAGCGCTTTTGAAATTTCCCAGCGGAGGTGTTCCCGGAGCTCCGCCTCTTTCAAGTTGGGATCAGGGATTTGATGTGTGACACCCCATTCGGCAGGCAACAACAGATCGACCAGAATATCATCGCTACTGGAAGCCAGGCGAAGTTGTTGCAACGCCGCCAACAAGCGGTGGCGGTCTTCGGATAGGACTAAAGAGGTTTGTTTTAGTTCAAAGGAGAGTTCGATACGGCCGATAGGAACTTCTGCGGGGGTTGCATCACCGGAACCGGATGGGTAGAGTGCAATTTCCCCTTGCCGCCATTTCATAACTAAAGGCATCAGCGCCCTCGCTTTTGATGGGACCCGGGCTCTGTCAAAATTTTCATATCAAGAGAGCTTACTCGTTCTTTTTGGGGGATTCAGCGCTGGAACAGCAAACTCGCGGTTTGATCTGCTCGAATTTTTTCGGACCTATCCCCGACACCCCCAATAGATCTTCGACTTTGCGGAACTTCCCTCGCTCAGTACGAAATTCCATGATACGCTTCGCCAATGTTGGTCCAATACCGGGTAGACTTTCCAATTCACTCTGATCGGCGGTATTGATATTAATCAATATCTGCTCCGCATGCGACTTTGTATCCGCTTTCGTTTCGGCCAGCGGCATCGTTCGCGCATCTTCCAACGAGGCGTTTCGGATGGCGTCAATGGCCAGCGAGTCCTGCGTCGTCAATGGGAGTGAAGCCAGCAGGTTGGTTCTTTGGAATTGCAGATAACCCCAACCGACCAGAAAGGCCGCACAGATGAATAAAATTGCCCGCTTTTCGCCTGGAGTCAGCCCCCACTGCGACGAGATTCGTTTCATGCCTTGAGGGCATCTTTCATTTTACCGAAAAAACTCCGATCCTCCGGCTTGGGTTTGATACCCTCGCATTTGGATAACTCTTCGAAGAGCGATCGCTCTCGTGGTGATATTTTTGTCGGTGTAAAAATATTGATCACCACCAGTTGATCGCCAGATCCGGAGCCGTTCAAATGCTTGATCCCCTTCCCTTTGAGCCGCAGAATTTTTCCCGCCTGTATCCCAGGAGGCACGTTGATCTTGACGCGTCCACTCAAAGTTGGCACTTCAACGTCATCACCGAGAGTTGCCTGTGGGAAAGAGAGCATCAAATGGTATATGACGTCATCACCATGCCGTTCAAATGTGTCGTGAGGCTGCTCTTCAATGACCACGAAAACGTCCCCGGAAGGACCTCCTCGCAACCCGGCGTTTCCCTGTCCGCGCAGACTGATGTAATTGCCGGTCTGCACTCCCGCGGGTATATTGACCGATAGGGTCACTTCGCCCTTGCTTCTGCCTTCGCCGGCACAGGAAGGACACTTGTTGACGATGATCTGACCTGTGCCGCTGCATTGCGGACAGGTCGCCGTCTGTACGAATTGACCTAAAAAGGACCTTGACACCCGCCTGATCTCGCCGCGTCCCTGGCAACCCGGGCAGGTCGAGGGTTTGGATCCTTGCGCAGCTCCGCTGCCGCCGCAGGTTTCGCAGGGTTTCAGCTTGGATATTTTGATTTTCTTGGTGCAGCCCCCGGCGATGTCCTCGAGTTTCAGCTTCAGCGAGATCTGCAGGTCGCTGCCGCGGTAAACCCGTTCGCTGTAACCCGACGATCTTCCGCCGCCGAAGATATCGGCAAAGCTGCCGAAACCGCCTTCCATGAAGATGCGCAAGGCGTCTGAGAGATCGAAATCGAAACCGCCGGCACCGCCGCCGGAAAAGCCCCCCACCTCCGGAGCGGAATGACCATAGCGGTCATACCGGGCTCGCTTGTCTGGGTCAGACAGGATGGCGTAGGCTTCGCTGACCTCTTTGAATTGCTCTTCGGCGGTCTTATCGCCGGCATTCTTGTCAGGGTGATATTTTATCGCCAGTTTGCGATAGGCTTTCTTGACCTCTTCAGCGCTGGCTTGTCGCTCAACCCCTAATATTTCGTAGTAATCTTTCTTGGTCACGTTCGTAGAATTCAAGAGGAGACGACCACCTTGGCGTGGCGGATGATTTTGCCTGCCAACTTGTAGCCTTTTTCGTGTTCAGCCAGTACGGTGCCCGGCGTGTTCTCTTCAGTTTTCTGCTGCATCAGAGCATCATGTAAAGTGGGATCGAAAGGAAAGCCGACCGCTTCAATCGGTTCCAATCCTCGCGCAGAGAGCTTTTCCCATAGTTTGTCCCGAATCAACTGAGCTCCTCGCCTGAGCATTTCGGCGTCACCCTCAGTGCTGGCTAAAAGGCGGTCGATATCGTCCATAACAGGTAAAATATCCAGGATCAGAGCTTCTTCCGCCGCCTTCAGGAACATCTGGAATTCTGTCTGTTTGCGTTTCTTGAAATTTTCAAACTCGGCGGCTTTGCGCAGAAATAGGTTTTTGTATTCATCCAGATCCAGCCGCAATTTCTGATATTCCGCTTCCAGGTCGAACTCTTCAGCAGACGTTTCTTCCAGTGAAGTTATCGATTCGCTCCTCTCGAAGGAATCCAGAGCTTCCGGGGTCGTTTCCTGATCAGCTTCGAGATTCTGCTCTTGATCGTTATCGTCGTTGGTTTTATTTGAACTTATACTCATAATTTCCGAGTCAATTCCCTTGATATTAGTAAATCCTCTATTTGGCCAAGGTGGTATCGATTTTCTTTGCAGCATATTCGACGATGGAAACCGCCTTGGGATAATCCATGCGCGTGGGACCAATCAATCCGATAGCGCCGCAAAGCCTTCCGAACTTGTACGGAGCGGTCACGATAGAGAGTGAAGACAGCGATTTGGCGGCATTCTCACGGCCGATTTTCACCTTCACCCCTTCTGACTCTTCCCGTGCAAAGAGGTGCAGAAACAGGGACCGATCTTCAAGCAGCGTCAGGATTTTGCGTAATTCCTCGACGTTGTAGAATTCGGGTTGAGCGGTCAGCGTGCGGACTCCGCCTACCAGAAAATCATCGCGATCGTTGAACTTGAATACTTCCTCTGCGTGGTCGACCATACTGCGTAGCAGAGGTTGATTTTCTATACCCGCTCCGCGTAAACGCTGACCGATCGATTCACGAATGTCTGACAATTTAAGCCCCGAGAGCCGCTGGTTTAAAAATGCCGTCAACCACTCCATTTCCTCACGGGTGACGGCAGAATGCACTTCGAGGAAAAGGCTGCGCACGAATCCTGACTGGATGGTAACCACCACCAGGATTTTATCGCTCCCTATGTTGATCAGATCCATGCGGTGCAGAACGCCTTCCCGTAACGGCGGCGACATGACCACACAGAGGAGATTGGATATTTCACCCAGCAGGTGCGCCATCTGGTCTAAAACCTCACGGACGTCCTGGGACTGGATCTTGCTGATTTCCCGGTCCAACAGGTCGCGTTCCTTCGAGGTTAGACGCACGTGCGACATCAAGCCATCCACGAAGATGCGGTAACCATTTTCTGAAGGAATGCGTCCCGCCGAAGTGTGGGGTTGATAGAGCAGTCCCAGATCTTCCAGGTCCGCCATCACGTTACGGATGGTGGCGGCTGAAAAACGCCCTTCCAGTTTGCGGGAAATAACCCTTGAACCAACCGGATTCGCCGAGGTAATGTACTGTGCGATGATTTCGCGCAGCACCAGTTTTTCCCGGTCGGTAAGATCTCGTCTACTCATCTTCGTGCTGTTGCTGTAGGCGTCATTCTCTGCTCTGATTCATCTCCAATAAAATTAACGCTGTGAAACGCTGTAAAGATCCTGTTTTATATTTGATAACGAGTCATCATAATTCCATTATAGCATCCATTAAGATAAGCATTCTTCTCCAACTTGTCAAGGGAAATCAATGAATTTCTAAAAGTTCCGTAAAGAGTAATCCCTTGTTTTTTCGCCCAGAGCAACTTTTTGCGCCGGTTGGGCGTCAAATAAAATGAGCAGGAACCGCGCCGGTCTAAATGAGTATTCATGAATTCTGAGGAGACCCAACTGATCCTGGCCGCGCGTGAAGGCGACGACCTTGCCTTCGCACGGCTGGTGGCGATGCACGATGCACGCGTCATGTCGCTGGCGCGCAGCATCATTGGTTATGGGTGTGACGCTGAAGAGGTTTATCAGGAAATTTTCCTGAAAGTCCACCGGGCGCTCCCTTCCTTCCGGTTCGAATCGGAATTTTCGACCTGGCTGCATCGTGTGGCGGTCAACGTCGCGTTAAGCTGCAGAAAAAGTCTGGCTCGCAGAAAGCAGAAGGAGCAGGTCATGGATGGCAATGATGACTTCTTCACTCAGACGCCGGCACATCCGGCAGATAACCCGGAAAACCTCAAACTGCGGGAAGAGACGTTGCGATTGATTTCCCAGGCGCTGGAAAAACTCCCCGACCGTCAGCGCACAGTCTTCGTGATGAAGCACGATCAGGGGATGAAACTGAGAGAGATCGCCAAAGCTCTGGGACTGGCTGAAGGATCGGTCAAAGCCTATATGTTCCGAGCCATTGAAAACCTTCGAGAAATCCTACGACCCTACTACGAAGGCAGGCTCTGATTTTAACAAGATCACGTTAATACCATCTACTGGGACGGTTGTTTACATAGACCAATCGCTTGAATACCTGGATACAATCATGGACTGTCGGCAATTCGAAGAGCTCTACTGGCTTAGAGTATACGGAGAATCCCTCCCGGGTGATGACGAGAGTGAATATCTCGGTCATCTCGCTTCTTGCAGCCATTGCGGGACGCGCAAGGCAGAGTTCGACCGTCTG
The DNA here is from genome assembly GCA_026394195.1 of bacterium. Classification (GTDB taxonomy): domain Bacteria; phylum Electryoneota; class B3-LCP; order B3-LCP; family B3-LCP; genus JAPKYS01. Next base: position 13,007 of record JAPKYS010000037.1, read on the forward strand.
CACGCCGTACTGACGCTTCGCACACCCAGGGAAGCCCAGCCTGAGGCATTGACGCAAGCCCGTACCCTCCTAACTGCGAGATTGCGCGCTCAAAGCGCTTCCGTCCGTCCAAACAAACGGCTTGCCTGGAAACAGCATTTCAGTAGTTGGCGCTTCAGTTTCTGGCAGCCTGCTATGGCGTTGAGCCTGTTGGCGATCGGGTTGTTCATCGGCAAAGTAGCTTTTCACACGCCCGCGAACTTTACCGCTGATCCGGATGCCACCTTGCAGGTTCAGCAGCAACCGGTTACGCTGGAGCATCGTTTCGTGTCCGAAAACGTGTTGAATGAAGCAGCGAATATATCCGATTTACGGATCAAACCGTCAACCAAGCAGAGCGGCATGGTGCAAGTCAGTTTCCGAGCCGCCAAGGATTACATGCTGGAAGGCAATCCGCAAGATGAGTTGATCCAGAAACTGTTGACATGGGCAGTAAAAAATGAAGGCAATTCCGGCGCAAGGTTGAAATCAGTCGAAGGGCTGGCTTCCGCATCGCATATGAGTGAACAAGCTCGCCAGGCGCTGGCGTTTGCGTTGGTCAATGACAAGAACGACGGTGTTCGATTGAAAGCTCTTGAAGCCCTCGCCAAGGCTCCGAAAGATTATCTCACCGAACAAGCCATCCTTGGCGCCTTGCTGCACGACCCCAATCCGGCAGTGCGCATCCGTGCCGTGGATGCTCTTTTCGCTGACACCACTCGAGACCGGTCCGAAGCCTTCCTGCTGGGTCTGGCCCAGGCTGATTCCAATGAATACGTCCGCAGGCGGGCTGCGCAGGCGATTCGTCAGTCGGATTTTAATTACAGCGTACTTGATCAGAAAGATAAATAAGTAGAAGAAAATTACACCGATCCAAAGACAAAATCCGGAGAGAAGAAAATGTCCAAACCACGACTCATGATCGGGCTCAGCGCAATCGCCATCCTTTTCACTGCAGGAATTACCCTGGCACAGGTAGAATACACCAAGGAACACGGCGGGTACAAAGTTAGGAGCGTGGACCGTTTCGATGTTTCGCCGGGCGGGAAACTATCCATGAAGGACCTGATTGGCGACGTTCGCATCCAGGGGGGGAATGGGACACAAGTTGAAGTTATCCAACTGGTGTTCCTGGATGAGAATGACGAAGCAGACGCCCGGAAGGCTTTCGAGCGGTATCGGGCGGACATAACCAAATCCGGAAATACCATTCAAGTTAAAGGTCCGAGCCTGTCTTTCATGAGACACGTCCCGAACATCTCCTACGAGATCAAGCTGCCTGCACAATTTGATGCCGGCGTATCAACTTCGGGTGGTGACGTCGACCTGTCCGATTTAACCGGAACGGTGGATCTAAGCACCTCCGGCGGAGACGTTGAAATCGCCAGTGTGAAGGGACCGGTGGACGCTTCCACATCCGGTGGGAACGTTACAGCTCGAAATCTTGAAGGGACCGCAACCTTGAAGACTGCCGGCGGAGACGTCAAATTGTCTGACAGCAAGATCGGACCTTTTAGTCTGAAAACTGCCGGTGGAGATATTACCCTGCAGGGTGTAAAAGGAAATGCGGCGGCGTCAACTGCCGGCGGTGACGTCCAGGCTAATGAAGTTGAGGGAAATCTCGAACTGCGCACCTCTGGCGGAGAGATTCTACTGCAAAGCGTCAAAGGGACCAATCACAGCGCCAGCACCTCAGGCGGTGACGTTGAAGCCAGAGACGTGGAAGGTAGCGTGGATCTTAAAACGTCGGGAGGACAGGTGACGGCTATCCGCATCAAAGGTGACGTTTATGGGCGCACCTCGGGCGGTGACATGGAGATCGAAGATATCACGGGGAATACGGATATATCTACTTCGGGTGGATCGCTTCGAATCATAGGCGTCGCCGGACGTCTGGCCGGTGCAACGTCCGGCGGGGACGTTGAAGCCAGCCTGCGTAAGAACAGTCCTTTGACGGCGCCGATCCGCCTGAGCACGTCCGGCGGTCGGATGGTAATGGAATTACCCGCTGACGTCAAGGCATCCATCTATGCAGAAGTGCGGTTGCAGTCGAGCGATAGCGATCACACCATCCGCAGCGATTTCAACCTGAAAATCGAAGAAGAGGGGAATGGTCGCGGCTTGAGTGGAACTCGCCGTACGATCATCGCATCCGGCGACATCAACGGTGGCGGACCATTGATCGAACTGAAGACGGTAGAAGGTGATATCTACATCCAGAAAACCAACTAACCGTAAAGATTACATCATAACCCAGTCATAACCGATCATGAGGCATATCATGAAGTGGAAATGGATCACGACCGCAATCAGCATGATGTTGATCCTTCCGCCCATCAGCATGGCGCAGAATAAACTTGAACATCTGCAATGGGTTGTCCCGTTCGAAGAAATCAAAGAATTCCGGGTTGAACTTGAAATCGGCGCAGCAGATCTTCGCATTGGCAAAGTTCAGGGAGATAATCTGCTGGAAGCGAAGATTGAATATCTGGCCAGCCGCGGCAAACCGGAAATGGACTACCACCGCACGGGTTCAATCGGGAAATTGCACATCATCTCAGCAGAACAGGACGACGAGAAAAATAGCCATATCCGCGGTATCCACAAAGACAGTGAGCAGTGGGAATTACTGCTCTCATCCAAAGTCCCCATGGATTTGACCCTGGAAATGGGTCTGGTCGATGGAATCATCGACCTCACCGGAATGCGGATCATCAATTTGAACCTCAGCGGAGGTCTTTCCGATATCGAGATATCCTTCAACGAACCCAATCCCGAAGAGATCGCTGTAGCCAAAATCGAGGTTGGGTTGGGTGAATTCAACGGCATTAAATTGGGGAACGCCAACTTCCGTAAATTAACGCTGGACAATGGATTGGGCAGAGCGAATCTGGATCTGAGCGGGCTCTGGCGCGTATCGCGCGCTGATCTGGATCTGCAGGTCGGTCTGGGGAAGGCGGTTGTTACCGTTCCTAAAAATCTTGGCATCGAAGTGACTGCCGAAGATAACTTCCTATCTTCGGTTGATCTGGACCGGTTGATCGCTAAAATAAGTGACGGTGTATTTCGTACCGCAAATTGGGATAAAGCCTCGACCCAATTAAAAATTCTGGCGGAAGCCGGACTAGGCAGCATTAAAGTGAAAATAGCGGAATAAGATACAATACCGGCAGGCAGGCTTGACGACAGCGGATCTCGCAACGGCGAGATCCGCTTTTTTATTGCTATATACTTGTGATCTCACCACTTAGGATAAATTTCACATGATAAATTTCATATCTCAATCTTTCGTTGAAATTTCTTGACTTTGTCACTTGAAGTGAGTTAATTATACCCTACTTGGAAACTTAATCAGCTCCACCCATACCTAAGCCGCAATTAACCCTATCCAGCGGGACGAACCTGTGAAAAAACATTCCTACCTGCTGTCCTTATCCCTGATTGGCACCGCATTGATTGTCATGAACTCCACTGCATCGGTGCAGTTCCGGGGATACACTCTCTCAGAGCTCTACACCTTTCAGGATGCCGCCGAGAAAGATCACAATCAGATCTACCAGACGCTCTCCTGGCGGGCGGAAAAATTCGGCAGCGACCACCTGAGTTTTGTCGGTCATTTGCGCTATCAGGGGGATTCCGTCGATGAATTTGCGGAATCCGGCGCTTTGAAAGCGCACAATCTCTACCTGCGTTGCTCGGCCAAGCGAGTCGATTTACGGCTGGGACGTCAGTTTTTAGCTGACGGCGTCACCGTTGGAACTTATGACGTTCTCCGCTTCAAATACAACTTCGACCGAGGTGTCAGCGCAGTGGTCTGGGGTGGAATCGCAGCTCCTGCCGACCGAAAGGCAGAATTGCAGAAACTCGACCAGGCTCCAGCTTTTGGTTTTACCCTGCGCAAACAAATCCAGTCCTACGCTACGGTCAATATAAGCTATATGCGTGAGGAATATCTGGGGCAAACCTTTCGGCATTTAGGCGGCGTCTCAGTCAATGCAACTCCGGTGCCGGAACTCTTTTGCAGCGCACTGGCGCAGGTAAACCTGGAAGGCCCCTCCGCCATCCACCGGCTGCGCGGGTTGCTGCGCTACCGCCCCAGCCCCAAAGTTCGGCTTTGGGGTGAATTCGCCGCCGGGACGCCGCAACTGCCTCCCGATACCCCTTTCCAGATCATCGAGATTGGCACTGCCATCCTGGGCAGGTTGGGCGGCGGATACCAAATCTTTCCAGCGTACTGGATCGATCTACGGTTACAATCGCTGCTCTCCGGGGAAAAACCCAACTCATTGCTCGGGCTCTCAGTAGAAGGTCCCTGGGGCGTCATCGGTTATCGGCAGCATAGTGGTGACGTCGGCGAAGAGAGCGGCGTCTGGGGTTCGGCGCGAATTCAGGTGGTGAAGTTCGCGCAAGTCTACGCCGCTGCCGATTACAGCAAATATAAATTCGAAGACTACGAACAGGACGAACAATCCGCTCTACAAGCCGGAGTACTTCTGTTCCCAGTCAAATCCCTGGAATGCGATGCTTCAATCCAGAATCGCACGAACCGCGAATTCAACCAAGACGTTAGAGGATTACTGAGGGTGAAATGGTCATTCGGCAATTGAAAATCTTAAGAGCGCTACGCCTGAAGAGTTATCTTGCTCTGGCGTCGCTGCTGCTGGTTATACCGGCGCTTTACTGCCTGCATCACGTCGCCTCCGCCCGTGATGGCGGTATGACTCTGCACCAGATTCACGTGGAACAGGGCGAGATGACCTGCGATGATTGCCACGCCAGGAATGCGCAGGTTCAAAAGGCGAATTGCAGCTCCTGCCACGAAGCCGGCGAAGTCGATCAGCGTTACAAAACCTTCCTGGCTGAAATCGAGAGCGCTGAAGCGAACGAAGAGCAGGAACGCGATCTCCCCGCCTTCAGCCACGATCAACACCCGGAAAAAGTGGGTTGTCAGGAGTGTCACCAGAATTTTCAGACTCTGGGAAAAATTCCCTTTGAAGTCAACCTATCCATGCCGATCTGCACGGACTGCCATCGATCATCGAATGGGCCGCTGGAATGCTCAAAATGCCATGGACCTGGACCCATCACACCGCCGCTGGATCACTTGCAGGATTGGCGGCGGGTGCACGGCGCCGTCGCTCAGGTCGATCCCGGCAAATGCTCTACCTGTCATGAAGAGTCCTACTGCCAGGACTGCCATGAGGGTAGCAACGTCACGGCCAACATTCATCCTCTGAATTGGGTGCAGACGCACTCATTTTCCGCCAAAGGTCAGGAAGATGATTGTCTGGTCTGTCATCAGACTCGTGACCAGTGCGTCAGTTGCCACCGTCAGCGCAACGTACAGCCACATCCGCTGGGGAGCAGTTGGGCAGATCCAACCACCGGCGGCGATCACACTACGGCTGCGGGGAATTTAGAGTCCTGTCTCGATTGTCACGATCTGGGCAGCGCCGATCCGGTCTGCGCTCGACCCGGATGTCATAAATAGGTGGTGACTGATGAGAACGAAAACCATACTGATACTGCTCCTTTTGGGCTTCACCTTTCAAATTATCCTGTCCGGTTGCGCTGATCCGACCGGCAAGCCCAACCGAGGAACTCATCCGGACGGGTGGCTCTCGCAGAGCTCGCCGAATTTCCACGGCATTCAAGGCAGCGATACCTCTGCCTGCGCGGTCTGTCATGGATCCGACTACATGGGCGGCAACACTGGTGTTTCCTGCTACGCCTGTCACCAGTATCCTCACCTGACCGGATGGCAGTCCGCCACCTCCCCCGGTTTCCATGGCTCGAATGTCGACAGCCTGGCCGGCTGCGCCAACTGCCATGGAGATAACTTCCAGGGCGGAAATACCGGAATCTCCTGCTACACCTGTCATCAATACCCTCACATCTCCGGCTGGATGACCCAGTCTTCTCCCGATTTTCATGGTCTCCATGCCGATAGTCTGAATGCCTGTTCGCCCTGTCATGGAGCGGATTACCTGGGGGGCAGCAGCGGCGTCTCCTGCTTCGATTGCCACCAGCTCTTCCCCCATCCCTCTGGCTGGTTGACTCAATCTTCGCCACAGTTTCATGGTGTGAATATCGACACGCTGTCCGTCTGCGCCTCCTGTCATGGATCGGACTTTACGGGTGGGAGCAGCGGGGTATCCTGCTATACCTGTCACGAATACCCGCACATCTCCGGATGGATGACCCCGGCTTCACCCTCTTTCCATGGGGAAAATATCGACTCCCTCAGCGTGTGTACCGCCTGCCATGGCTCGGATTTCACCGGCGGAAATACCGGAGTGTCCTGCTATAGCTGCCATCAATATCCCCACATGACCGATTGGATGACCCAGAGTTCTCCCGGATTCCACGGAGAACTCGCGGACAGCCTGGCAGCTTGCGCCACCTGTCACGGCGCAGATTTCCTGGGAGGCAGCAGCGGTGTATCCTGTTATAGCTGCCATGAGTATCCGCATATAACCGGATGGATGACCACGGCTTCGCCCCAGTTTCACGGGGAAAATATCGATTCACTCAGCGTCTGTTCTGCTTGCCACGGCTCAGATTTCACGGGTGGTAGTTCCGGAGTGTCCTGCTATAGCTGCCATCAATATCCCCACCTGACCGATTGGATGACCCAGAGTTCTCCCGGCTTCCACGGTGAGCATGCCGACAGCCTGGCGGCTTGCGCCACCTGTCACGGCGCAGATTTCCAGGGAGGCAGCAGCGGCGTCTCCTGCTATACCTGTCATCAATTTCCGCATCCAACTGGCTGGATGACGCCCACATCGCCCGACTTCCACAAAATTAACGTGGTCAACTCGAATTTCAATCTGACCAATTGCAATGCCTGTCACTACAGCAGCAACCAATGGTCCTGCTGGCAATGCCATTCTTACTATCCCCATCCTGCCGACGTCAGTCAACCTCAGCATCAAGGGATTGTTGCCAACTTGAATTACCAGGTCTGGAAGTGCCAGGATTGCCACGGATCGGACTATTCCGGCGGTCTGTCGGGCCAGACCTGCCGCAGCTGCCATAGTTCGCCTCCGGGACCGGAAGCTTGCAACACCTGCCACGGCAACTTTGGCGCGGCTTACAATGATACCACCGGCTGGGCGCCTCCGAACGATCTGGTCGGAAACAGCGGCACCAATAACGTCAGTGTGGGCGCTCATCAGCGCCATCTGCACGGCGGACAAATCGGAGGTCCCTACCAGTGCACCATCTGCCACTATCTGCCGACCTCCGTTCAGGACCCCAACCACTTGAACGGCTCAACGCCCCCTCAGGCCACCCTGACCTGGGGCTTCCCGGCCAATGCCGGAGGCGCCAATCCCAGTTGGAACCACGCCGGTCATACCTGTTCCAGCGTCTATTGTCATGGCACCTTTGAGTTTGGCACTCCGAGAACGGCTGATTGGACCAATCTCGACGGCAGCCAGATTGCCTGCGGAACCTGCCACGTCATTCCACCGCCGGGAATCGAAGAGCATCAGGGGCAGACCATCAACACCTGCTTTTACTGCCACCCCGACGTGAACGAACAAGGACAGATAAGCGACACGCACTTGCACGTGAATGGAGTTTTGAATGGCGGCGAGCATTAATCGAATGATAGGATGAAACCCCAAAAGCTGCCCTCGGGCAGCTTTTTAATTAAACCATGAAGCGAGAACCCAAGCTTAAATGGATCGAACGGTCGCAGGTACCGGATCACCAATGGCGTGACTGGAGCTGGCAGTGGGCCTACCGGCTGACCGAAGCGGCGCAGATCGGCGCAGTATTCGATCTGGATGCTGAACAGATCGCGCAGATCGAAGAGACTGCCAGGCGCTTCAGGGTGGCGATCACGCCCTATTATGCGGACCTGATCCATCGTACCGGACGACCTGCCGCTCTGTGGAAGCAGGTCATCCCCGACCCGGCGGAACTGGATGACGATCCCCGCCTCTCGCTCGACCCGCTTTCCGAACAGCGGGATAGCCTTGTAAAAGGACTGGTGCACCGCTATACCGATCGGGTTTTACTGCTCTTGACCGACCGCTGCGCCGTCTACTGCCGGCATTGCAACCGCCGGCGTCTGGCTTCCGGATCTGAACACGATCGCACACCCATCGAAGTGGAGTTGTGGCTGCGTTATCTGCGCGATCATAAGCAGGTGCGGGAAGTCATCCTCTCCGGCGGCGACCCTCTGAGTTGGTCGGATGAACGGCTCAATAAGTTACTGACCAAGCTGCGGCAGATCGCTCACCTGGAAATCATCCGTTTCGGCACGCGCCTCCCGGTGGTCCTCCCTTTCCGCATCACCGATGATTTCTGCAAGATGTTGAAGCGGCATCAGCCGGTCTACCTGAATATCCACATCAATCACCCTCTGGAGTTGACTATAGAACTGCACGAAGCCTGCTGGAAGTTAGCCGACTCGGGCATTCCTCTGGGCAGTCAAACTGTGCTGCTGAAAGGCGTCAACGATGATGGCGCTATTCTGCAGGAGCTGTTCCGGGGTCTGCTCAAGATGCGGGTGAAGCCTTACTGCCTCTATCATCCCGATCCGGTGCAGGGGACGGCGCACCTGCGCACTTCGATTCAAAAGGGGTTGGATATCATGGATTTCCTGATCGCCAACACCTCGGGGTTGGCGCTGCCGCATTACGTCGTCGATGCGCCCGACGGCAAGGGCAAGATTCCCCTGCAGAACCCACGCCATACTCAGGGTAGTGAAGGCGTCACGGTCTTAAAACCGTTTTCGGGGGGAGCCGCCCCTTACGATGACGGCGAAGCCTGAGACAGCGTCGATTTTTCTCCCCACCTCTAATTTCCCTTGACTTTGGCAAAAAAGTTTCATAAATTAAAGTGATTACAAGCATCTTCGCAGGGATCGAGTCATGTTATCGCTGATATTTCTTCAAATCACCCTCCTGTTCTCCACCGCGGCTTTCGCCCCCGAAGAGCCGATCTTCTCCGCGCCTCCGCCTCCTCCGCAAACCTTCTCCCAATCCATCCCCCTCCATTCCGGCTGGAATTTAGTGTCGTGGAATATCGTGCCACCAGATGAAGGACTATACATCGAAATGCCCGAAATTCTCCCCACCACCGGCTGGTTTGGTGGGACGGGCGATAATAAGCTCTATCTGCACACCGATGCCAATGCTGAACATTTTTACCCAATTTGGAGCCCCTCCCTCAATTGGGTATGGGATGTGAACTACGCCTACTATATGCGGTTGGAGCAGCCACCAAGCACGAACTGGGGTTTTTCAGATCAACCGTTGATCAATCGCCTATCCTTCACCATCAACCCCAGCGCCGCCTGGGACGATTCCTGTGACGTGCTGCATCCCGATTCCTACTCCAACGGTTGGTTCTTCATGGGATATTCACCTCCCGGGTACTGCAAGTTGGCAACGATCTTCAATACTACCAACCCTCCCAACGGAGGTCCGGCTTATAACGACTACGTCGGTCCTTTCCACTGGTTAATGTGGAAGGATCAATCGCAAGGTTATGCGCATTTTGGAACGAACGACCAGTATCTGATCATCGTCAAGGACGATCAAGGTAAAGTTTACATACCCTATGATCCCAATTCATCTTCGGAGACTCAGGAAGTTGATCAGATTGGCGTCCTGGAACCGGGGCGTGGATATTTCTTGGGATTCCGACGACCCACCACCCCGATAGATTTCGCCGGGTGGGGAGGGTATCCCGGTTGGCCCGAGAATAGCCTACCACCCGACCCCAAGATGGTGCAGGCGCAGACCGCATCCGGCAGCCATTTCCAGTTCACCAAATACACTCAATGGTCCTATCCAGTGATGATCGATACGGTGGATCTGAATCAAACGCCGATGGTTCAAGGCGATGAGATCGGCGTCTTCGACGGCAATCTCTGCGTCGGAGCAGGCGTCTTTCAGGGATCGTTCCCATTAGTGATTCCGACCTGGAAGGATGATTTCACCACTCCCAATGAACTGGATGGCTATTTGACAGAGCACGAAATGACTTTCGTCTGGTTTGACGCCTCGACCAATTCCGAAATCACCTTTGTGCTGCCTCCGACGGTGCAGGCGTGCGATGATGACCCGGTGGCTCCAACGCATTCGTGGTTTGGAGCGGGTGTCTACGCTTTGCGCAGCATGGTCTACGGAGCCCAATCAGTTTTGCAACTCCCGACGGAATACAAACTGAAGCAAAACTACCCCAATCCGTTCAATGCGGTGACGGCTATCCCCTTCGAGCTGCCGCAGAGATCGAAGGTCAAAGTCGAACTCTACAACGTCCGAGGTCAATTGGTCTCGACCCTCTTCGACGGAATCAAACCGGCGGGTTATGAAAAGATCGTTTGCAGCGCCCGGGACATCTCTTCCGGCGTGTACTTTTACCGCATAAGCGCCGAAGGCTTGGAACGCGATGGTAAATTCAACAGCGTCGGGAAGATGTTGTTGTTGAAATAGTTACGGAGGGACACGCTCCGTCGTGTCCTTTACAATTATAAATGCCTGATAATATTGGACGTGACGGAGCACGTCCCTCCAGTAGGGGCGTTTAATTAAACGCCCATCAAGGAACGTTACTGTAGGGGCGGTTCGCGAACCGTCCCTGCAGAAGAATAATCCCCCCGTCCTGCGGACACCCCCCTTCGATAAGGGGGCAGGGGGGATCAACAAAATCGGAGCTTCCATGAAACCTCTTATCCTCATCCTCCTCTGCCTTCCCGCGCTGCTCTGCGCTCAGGACTTCCAATTCCGCTTTGAACCGGAAGGAATCCCAGTGGAAATCCAGGGCTGGAGACCGTTTACACCGTGGGCGGGGGGAGCCAGTGAAACTAATCCAGCTATCGTCGACATCGACGGCGATGGTGATTTTGACATTTTTATGGGTGAAGTCAACGGAAATATTGCCTTCTGGAAGAATTCTGGAAATTTTCAATTGCCAGGTTATCAGTTTATTACAAACCAGTACGATTCAATCCATATGCAAGAATCGCGTGCCAATCCATGTTTTAGGGATTTGGATGGTGATGGAGATTTGGATTTGATAGTTGGTGATATTGATTCCCATGTTCATTATTACCAAAATATTGGCACGAGCCAAAATCCGGAATATCTTTTGATTACAAATGATTTAGTTCCAGCAGCACCACCTTGGATTGTTGGCCCGGAATTGATAGATATCGACGCTGACGGTGATCTCGATCTTTTCGGCGGCGCTGACCAACAAATTACCTTTTATAGAAATATCGGAACCCCACAAGAATTTAACTTCCAAGTGGTAACAGGTAATTTTTCAAATATTAATATAACCAATGGTTGGGCTTCGCCTGAGTTTGTCGATATCGATGCCGATGGAGACTATGATTTCTTCATCGGCGAACGCTACGGCAAAATTTGGTTCTACCGCAACGACGGCACGCCGCAGCAGTACAATTTCACTTATGTAACGAACAACTACGCCGGAATCGACGTGGGGGACCTGGCTTCACCTGAATTCGTCGATATTGACGGAGATGGCGATTATGACCTGTTTGTGGGGCGGGAAGCGAACGAAACCAGCCGCATCGGAGATGTCTTTTACTATGAAAATGTCGGGACACCGCTGGCAGCACAGTTTGAATTAATGGCGAGAGATTACCTGCAAATTGATCTTGACTATGCGGAGCCGAGGTTGCAAATTGCAGATTTGAATGGTGATAATACCCCTGATATTTTGGCAGGTGTCTATAACGTTCTGGACTTTCTACCCAATGTTGGTGATTCTGCAAATCCACAATTTAGATTGAATCAAGAGGGATTTCAGGGGATTTCGTTGCCAGCAATAACTCCTTGTCTGGTGGATATTGATGATGATGGCGACCTTGATATGCTCTGTGGAGAGGGGGCTATCCCGGGTCCACCTTCCCTTTCGCTTTATATCAATGAGGGTACAGAGCAGAATCCCGAGTTTGTACTCTACGATGATGAATTTGTCACTAATGCCAATTTTGATGTTTATATCTACCCGGGAGTTGCTGACATTGATGGCGATGGAGATTACGATTTGTTCATTTTTGATAGCGATGACAATTTCTATTATTATCAAAATGACGGGACACCACAGTGGCCACATTTTGTGTTAATATCAGACCAATGGCAAGGCATTCACCTGTTTCCAAATATGTGGTATGGTTTTACTTTTGGCGATTTAGATAACGACGGCGATTTCGACTTATTGATCGGGAGTCCGGAGCAGGATAATCTCTATTTTTACCGCAACCAGGGAACGGCACAGTCGCCCCAAATGGTCTTAGAAACCACGAATTTTCTTCCCAATGACTATCCTTATTTCTATTCCCCGTATTTAGTCGACATAGATAATGACGGTGACCTCGACCTTTTTGCAGGGCATGGGAGCGGT
>JAPKYS010000027.1 GCA_026394195.1 bacterium
GACATCAACTGCTACCTGGATGGAAATCTCTTTTCCACCGAACGACGCACCGTCAATATCGGCACGTCGATGGTAGTCTGGGAAATATCCTACAGCACTCCCTGGGTGGTGGATGCCAACACCCACACGGTATCCTGGCTGTTGGACGCCAACCACGAAATCACCGAAGCCATCGAAACCAACAACGATACTTCCCTGACTTTCACCGGCATTCTACCCAATGATCCGCCGTGGATTCAGCTTACCAGTCCGGTAGAAGGCGATAGCGCTACCAACGAATTTCTCATCACCTGGGAAGATCGCGACGACAATGATAACGCTGAGATTTACCTGTACTGGGATAACGACACATTGGAGTACAACGGTAATTCCATCCCAAACGCCTACGCCATCCCGGAAGACGACACGACTGACGCCTTCCTCTGGGACGTCAGCGCCATGCCGGAAGGTCCGGTCTGGGTTCTGGCGTTTATCACAGACGGATTGCTTTCGATGTGGGACTACAGCGATGGACCTCTATATATTTACCACCCCCCAATACCATCGTTAGAAGTGAATACTTATGCAATAAATCCACCAATAGTGGTTCCTTTAAACGGCGGCTGGTTCTACTACAATATCAACGTCCACAACTTTGGAACGCAAGCGCAAACCTTCAATGTCTGGAATCGATTACGCATGCCCAACGGCGCTATCAGCTATCCTGTCTGGGGGCCTCTTACTCGCACGCTGCCCGCCAACGCCAACCCTACGCGCTCATTGCAGCAAACTATCGCCGGAAATTACCCAGGAGGGAGCTATCTCTACATTTCTTATATAGGAACCTTTCCCTGGATCGTTTCTGATAGTAGTTATTTTGAGTTTTTCAAATCGAGTATCCCCGAAGGTAATCGTTGGGTCGAAGAGACCACCTGCACTGGCGATTTCTTCGATGCATACGCTTCGCAGGATAACCCCGACGTAGGGGCGCAGCATGCTGCGCCCTTACCAGAGAACCTGGCAGTTTTGGGCGTCTCCCCCAATCCCTTCAACCCCACCACCGCCATCCGTTTCGATCTGCCGCAAGCCGCGCGGGTGACCTTGGAGGTGTTCGATATTAACGGCCGCGTCGTAGGGGTTCAACATGTTGAACCCCTACAGGCCGGTTCGCACCAAATCCAATTCGACGGGTCAGAGCTGCCTTCCGGCATCTACCTCTATCGCCTGACAGCGTCGGGGTCAGGGGCGACCCCGACTATAGCAACAGGGAAAATGGTGCTGCTGAAATAAATGTGAGATGCTTGTAGGGGCGTTTAATTAAACGCCCTGTTAAGATAAGGAAATGTGGTAGGGACGACGCATGCGTCGCTGGTTGTAAATGTTCGTCACTTCCGATTTCCTGCTTGACTTTAACCTGAAAATTTCGTATATTAAAGAAAAATCAAATCATGGAAGGATTCGAATATGACCAAAGCAGAAGTTCTCTTGGAAATTAAAAAGCTCCCGACGTCAGATAGACTCCAGGTCATCGTCGATGCGCTGGATTTACTTCGTGAGGAAATAGGTTTAATGTCACCTAAATCCAGTAAACAAGCCATGTCCAAAGCCGCCAAAACCCTCCTTCAAGATTACCAGACGGAGAGTGAACTAACTGCTTTCACAACTCTGGATTGTGAGCCTTTCCATGCGTAGGGGAGAGATTTGGTTGATCAATCTGGATCCGACAGTCGGCACTGAGATTAAAAAGACACGCCGGGCTGTCATTGTAAACGACGACGCTATAGGAGTTTTGCCTTTAAAAATAATCGTGCCTCTCACTGAATGGAAGGATCGATACTCCGTCGCTCCCTGGATGGTTAAATTATCTCCAGATTCGACGAACATGCTTGAAAAAAACTCTGCTGCAGACGCATTTCAAGTCCGTTCTATTTCTCAGGAACGATTTCTTCGGAGAATGGGAAATATTCCCGAAGAATCCATGAATCTGATTTCCCAGGCGCTGGCAATCGTCCTGGGTTTGAATCTGTAAGTATCTCTTTTTCTTCTTCATTCTTCACTCTCCAATCTCCAATTTTTACCCTCCCCTCACCCTCGCGCCCACCCGCAACTTCTTTTCATTGCTCCCCCGCAGATTGACGATGAAATAGCGCAGCGCGTCCATGGTGTGGTCGTGGACGTTATCCTTCTCTGCGCCCAAACCGTCTTCCCGCAGCCGGTAGCCGTGGAAATCGTCGATCACTCTCGCCGCCGTCGGCGACACCAACAGCCCCGGAACGCCTTCCCTTTCCCGCAGAGCTTCCCTGACCAGATCGATCCCCTCTTCGATGCGCGATGCCCGCGCTTTGACCTTGACGCCGGCTCGCTTCAGCCTTTCGATGGGCGACACCCCCGATTCCCCCGGGCTGTGCCCCGCAGGGTCGCAGGAAGTCCATTCCGCGGCGGATTCGGTAAACCCATGAGCGGCGTCCTTACGGCGGATGGCGTCGATCAGATCCTGCACCGTGGCTCGATCGCCGATCCATTCGTCGAAAACGATGATACGGTCATCTACCGTCCTCTGCAGCCACAGCGCCACCGGATGATAGAACCCGAAGTCCACCGAACGGTAGACCGACAATTCCTGCTGATAGCAGTACGGTTCGAGTAAAACGTTGGTGCGCTGCTGGAATTCCGGATAGACCCGGTCTTCCGCCGCCTCGAAGCTGATTTCGTATTCCCTCGCCCACTTCTGCGTCGTCAAGCCCTTGCGAGCTTCCTCCACCCATTCAAGTCCCCGATATGGGTGCTCGGAATAGTGCAGCCAGTGCGTTTTCAGTCCGTAAGCCGCTCCGTCTTTCGCCAGCCGGGAAAAGAGATTCCCCGGTCCTCCCGAACTGGATATCCCCCAGAAGAATCCACCCGAATCCAGAGCCGGCTTCAGAGCCGCCCAGATCTCTTCGGAGTGCGGCGTGAAAGCCATTTCGTCCCAAATGACGCCCGCGGGCGAGTGCATTCTCGGAGCGTCCGGCGATGCCGGCAGCGACAGGATGCGCACTCCCCGGAGGTCGAATTCCAATTCTTCAGCGCTGTTAGTCCCCACCCTCAGCCGGAAATGGTCAGGCAGCCCGGCGATCAGAAAGCGCAGCCGGTCCAGCAGCTCCCGCGCCGACCGTTCGTTCTTCGACAGCAGCAGGATCACTCCCGGATTGCCGAAGATGGCTCGGTGCAGGAGTAACCCCAATGCCGTCCAGGTAGCCATCATCTGCCGTGATTTGACCACCAGAACCAGCCTCGACTCCAGCAGCGCTCCCGACAACCCGCGCAGGTGCGGCCAATCAGGATAGACGGCCTCCCCCAGCATCGGATCCAGCGTCTTCAGGTGCCGGACCATAAAACCGTAGGGATCGTCGAATGCGTCGTACAGTTGTCTTAATTCTGGTGTCGTCATTGCGGAGGTTAGGGAGAGGGGAAAAATGTTCAATTGAAGATATAATTTCCGGTATTTTACTTTATTTAACCTCGAGGAGAACCTATATTTTAGAATGATACAACAGGAAGGGAGTACCCATGCGCTATCGGATAATCATCGAACAGGATGAAGACGGCTTCTTTGTCGCCGAATGCCCTGCTTTACCCGGGTGCATTTCCCAGGGGAAAAATCGGGACGAGGCGCTACAGAACATAAAAGACGCCATTCGAGGTTACCTCGAAAGTCTGGAAAAACACGCAGAACCTGTGCCGCAATCTTTAATGCTTTAATCCTGTCCTGTATCTTACCCACCCGCCTGTTCTCCAAGAACCTCAATATTTTACTGATTGCTGACAACTACCGCACCACTCCCTGATCAGCTCTATGGCTCGCTCCACCGTCAGCACCTCCTCCGACTGCGCCGGTTGCTGCTGGTACTCCGTCAAGAGCAGCTTTGCGGCGGGGACGCTCCCTTCCAGAGCCGCCTGCCGCATCGCGACCAGTATATCCTGCCTCGAATCATCCCGTTCCATGATCTGGGTAGGACAGACATTCTTGTCTGTCTCTTTTGATGAATTTCTGTAAGGCTGTGCTGTCGACTCTCCGCAGTCAACAGCCGTCAGGTCATGTCGTTGCGTCAGGTCTTGGCTTTCGATCTGTCGGATCGGAAGGTGTGACCTGACGCTTATACCTACCCCATCCGGATCAAACCCCCGCTCCCATCTCTTCAGCGTCCCCACCCCCACCCCTAACCGGGACGCCGCTTCAGCCAGATCCTTCCCACCCTCCGCCAGCCAGCCATAAAACGCCAACCGGACGTAGAACAGGTCTTTTGCTGTTTTTCTCACTTGACTTTTCCGCTTTTTTTTGTTAGATTGCATAAGAGGATTACCTTTCACGCAGAGAACCTCTATTTATTTTGTCATTCCGGCTTGTCCGGAATCTGACAAAATGGTCGTGCTGTCGACTCCCCGCAGTCGACAGCTATAAATGCGTTGCGTCGGGTCTTGCCCCGAAGGGGTGTGACCTGACGCTGAAATAGCATAGTCGGGGTCGCCCCTGAGACCGACAGAGCTCGAACTTGAGACGTCAGATAGGAAATTAAAATGGACAAATCAGTTGGAAATAGAAATTCTACAGGATTTTGTGTGGGATGTAAGCTCAACAAAGAGCTTACTAAAGAACATGTAATTCCTCAAGCAATCGGGGGTAAATTACAGAAACTCCTCTTGTGCAAAAATTGTAATTCTAATTTAGGTCAAAGCGCTGATAGTATCTTAGCTGAAAATTTCCGAATGTTTTGTGTTTGTCTAAAAATAAAAAGTAATCATGATAAATCCATAAGTTTCAAAGTGCAAGAGACAAATACAAATACTGCTTACAGTATTTTTCAAGATGGCGCTCATCGTACTAAACCACTAATTGAAGTAAATAAAAGAGACCATAATGGTTTAATTATGCCATCAGTTATAGCACGATCTGACGAAGAATTAAGCAGAACGCTGAATGGGCTTGAAAAAAAATATGGCCCCTTTTCACCGGGAATACAATTTGAAAAAGATCAACGAATCCTCGGCGAGGCTGAGCATGAATTTTCTATCGGTAGTAGAAGTTTTAATCGATCTGTCGCCAAAACTGCTTATACATTTCTCGCTTTAAATATTAGACATGAATTATTATTTCTTGAATATTTAGACCCAATAAGAGAATTCATATTCGCTGATAAAGGTGACAATAAAGTATCATTAAATTATATCCACACAGGGTTCATGGATAATTGGCACGATGAAGTCCTTCATATAATTTATATTCATTTTGACACGGAAAAAAGAAATATTGTTGGATATGTACAATATTTTGGTATTTTCAGATTTTCTGTTCTTTTAGCAGAAAGATTTAACAATATGCCAAGCCCTCTCGACTTGATGTACGTTTATAATCCGATTACAAGAAAAGAGCACACGAATATTTATCCACTATGCACTGATGTAAATTCTATAGATGACATTTTGTCACCTAAGCAAACGAATGAGCTTGTTATTGGAACCACCATCAATAAGATGAAAAAGTTTATTAAGACTTATGTGTCCGGTGGTAAGGTCGAACCAGTAATTCAAGCCTTTGCAAATGGAAAAGAGCCCCCCATGAACACCCTCTACTACGGCGATAACTTAGAAATCCTGCGGAAGTACATCGCAGATGAATCGGTGGACTTGATCTATCTTGATCCGCCGTTCAACTCCAAGCGCGCCTATAACGTCATCTTTCAGGACAAGACCGGGCAGGACTCCGCAGCGCAGATCCAAGCCTTTGAAGACACCTGGACCTGGACGGATGAGACTCAGAGCGCTTTTGACGATATCATGAGTGGAGAGTACCCCGCGCAGCTCAAGCACATGATGAACTCCTTCCGCGAGTTCATGGGCATCAACAACCTCATGGCGTACTTGACCATGATGGCGATTCGCCTGGTGGAATTGCACCGAGTGCTGAAGAAAACCGGTTCGATTTACCTGCACTGCGACCCGTTTTGTTCTACGTTAAGTCCATTTATGATCATGTTTGGCATCCTCAATATATACCCCATAAGGCAATATACTTGAAAAAATGGAAAAAAAATGAGAATGGAAGGTTTTATCGAGATGATGTAAACAAAACAAATGGTTCGATGCGAACAATATATTTAGATGACTTGCCTGGTGATCTAATTGATGCCGTTTGGAGTGATCTTCCTAATCTTAATCCTGTAGCTACCGAACGTCTTGGTTATCCAACCCAGAAGCCTGTAGCTCTTTTGGAGCGTATCATTAAGGCTTCCTCTAACGAAGGCGATGTTGTCTTAGACCCTTTCTGCGGTTGTGGAACGGCTATCGCCGCCGCGGAAAAATTGAACCGTAAGTGGATCGGAATTGACGTCACGCATTTAGCCATTGCCTTGATTAAAAAGAGAATGCACGACCACTTTCTAGATACCAAATATGAAGTCATCGGCGAACCCAAATCGGTGCAGGATGCGGGAGCGTTATTTAAGCAATCACCCTTCCAGTTCGAAGCCTGGGCGGTGTCATTACTTAAAGCTCAGCCCTTCAAGAGCAAGGGCGGGGGTGATAAAGGAGTTGATGGGATCATCTACTTCGAGGACTCGAAGGGAAGCTATCAACGCATTATCATCGAGGTTAAAGGCGGGACTTACCACCCCAAAGACGTTCGCTCGCTGAAAGCCGTGCTGGAACGGGATAAAGCGGCGATGGGTATCATCATCGCTCTGGAACCGCCCACTAAAGGGATGCTCTCCGATGCCGCGGCGATGGGCAAATGGAAAATGCCCGGCGTCGAAATGGAATTTCCGGTGATGCAGATCGTAACCATCAAAGAGTTATTTGAGGGGAAAAAGCCAGAGATTCCGCAATGGCATAAGACTCTCAAAGAGGCGAATCGGGAAATCCGCGAGCGGGAAAAGACGCTGAAATTGTTGTAATCAGCGAAATCAGCGTCATCAGCGTTTTCAGCGGTTCAGACAATTGTAAAAATGGATTCCCGCTTTCGCGGGAATGACACCTTTTGTTGACTGCTAATTGCTGAACACTGACTACTTCTTTGCGCCTTTGCGTCTTTGCGTGAAATATTTTTCCCTCTGCGTTCTCTGCGTGAAATAAATTCAGGAAATCCCATGAAAAAATCCCTCGGTTCGCAAACTCTGGTTTACCCCACGCCGGTCTGGATCATCGGCAGTTACGATAAATCCGGCAAACCCAACGCCATGGCGGTCGCCTGGGGAGGCGTCTGCTGCAGCAAGCCCGCCTGCGTGACTATATCCTTGCGCAAAGCCACCTATACCTACGGCTGCATAATGGAACGGCAGGCGTACACCGTCAACGTCCCTTCGGAAAAGTACGCCAAGGAAGCCGACTATTTCGGCGTCGCGTCCGGCAGAGAGGTCAATAAGTTCGCCCAAACCGGCTTGACCGCCGTGCACAGCAACCTGGTCGACGCGCCCTACATCGCCGAGTTCCCCCTGATCCTGGAATGCAAGGTCATCCACACCCACGAAATCGGGCTGCACACCCAGTTCATCGGCGAAATCCTCGACGTTAAAGCCGATCCTGAAATCTTAGACGACAAGGATAATCCCCTGATCCAGAAGATCCGCCCCATTATCTACGCGCCGGGGTTGAGGCAGTACTTAGGCATCGGGGAATTATTGGGGATCGGGTATAAATTGGGGAAGGACGTGGGGAAGTAGCTTTGTCATAAGGGTCGGGCTTAACCCGACCCGCCAACCAGCGTGTCATTCCGGACTTGATCCGGAATCCAGAAATCGTCCCGAAGGGACTGAAGGTGAATAGCCCGGGAATTTATTCCCGGGGGGACAATCATAGCCTCCTTGCCCGAAAATGAATTTTCGGGCTACATTGCTTCAGTCCTCTGAAGAGGACGTAAACTAAACATAGTCGGGTTCGCCCCTGACCCCGACGAGAATCATATCACTTTGCATGGTAAGGGCGCAGCATGCTGCGCCCCTACAATCTAATCACCAGCCCCCTAATCCGCCCAGATACTCCAGCTCTCATTCTGCACGGCTTGCGGAGCATGTGGCGAACGCGCTTTCAGAAACCGATCCAGAGTTTCCCAGGCTTGCCGTTCATAGCGCTGCGACATCACCTTCCACTGGCTCGCCGCGCCGTCCGCTTCATCCGAAGGGCTTTTCAGCATCATATCCATCGCCTTGGCGTTGCAGACGATCGCCAGAGCCAGTTCCGTCGCTCCAGTCTTAAGCCCCTGGTCGGTGGATGACCCGTTGTATCCATCCTTTAACCGCGCCAAAATTTTGTCTTCCGCCTCCGTGATCGCCTCGTTGATCAAGTCGTCCGTCACCGTCCCCGCCGAAGTAGTGTAGTCGACGTAGACCGTCGATCCGTCGGCGATGCTTCCGTTGGAGATCCGGTTCAATTTCCCTTTGTCATAATCGATCTGGTAGTCCGTATCCTTGACCTGCACGGTATAGTAGAAGTACCAGACGTAAACCGTTCCACCGTCTGGGATCGCCGATCCGGTCACTCGCTTGATCCTGCCGGTTTCGTAGAGTATAACATAATCGGTTCCCTCGACGTAGACCGTGTCCAGCGCTTGATCCCCGCTGACGACGATGCTGTTGGGCACCAGATTCTCATGCACCAGGCTGGACCAGCTGGTTCCTGAAAGCACCTTGCTCCCGGCGCTGTACGGTCCGGCTAAGTCGATGGTTTTAACTTCTTCAGAGTTCAGGGTGATCGATTTGTGTTCCAGTTGTGCCAGCGTGATTCCGTAAAGAGCGTGCACCTCATCTTCAACCGTCGTCGCTGCTACAGAAGCGTCTGAAAGGTGCTTGCGAATGATCGCCAAACTGGTCCAGGACATGATTCCTCCGTCTATGTTGAAAGTTAAATGTTAAAAGTTAAATGTATAAAAAATCACCCCAACATCCCCTTGACTTTACCTCGGGTTCTGCGTATATTCTTACATGATCAATGAATCACCGCTCCTCTCCTTCGACCTGAACAATCCCGCCACCTTCTACGACCTGGGCTGGGACCTGCTGTACGGACCAGACCGGGTCGCCGACCCTGCTCGCGATGCAGCCCGAGCCTTCGAAATCGCTCTGGAACTTGACCCCGACCGAGTGGAATACCTCCTTGAATTAGCCGTCGCCTACGGCTTAAGCGGCCGCGACGCCGACGAAGTCGCCACACTGGAACGAGCCATCTCACTGGCGAAAAACCCGAAGAACCTCGCCGAAGCGCACCTGCGGCTGGGTATCACCTATGACGGACTGGGTAAAGATTCCCTGGCGAAATCAGAACTCGCCATTCTGCAGCAACTCGACCCGCAACGCGCCACCCTACTGGAAAGAGTCATGCTGGATGGGATGTAGGGTGTCGGTTGAATCCTTCAAGAGCACGAAAACGACTTGCCCTCAGTCATGACCTGTGGGTATTTTTTTAAGGCAATTCTTAAGGAAGCGATAAGATGGTTTTGGTCTTGGAGTCTTCTGACTATTCTGACAGGAGTGAGATATATGTAGCTGGTGGGTAGGCTGTGAACGAATGGAGCGATTAGATACTGAGAATCTTTTTCAATTCATCTATCAAAGGGGGATATCTTCTTTGACCGTCTTCCAGAGGATTTCTAAATTGATATCGAAATAGACGTGGATGAGCCTATTCCGCATGGCGATTATTTCTTTCCAGGGGATATTGGGGTGAGATTCCTGGACTTCTTCACTGACTCGCGTTGCCGCTTCACCGATGATTTCGACTGATTTGAGCAGAGCCAGAACCAATTGACGATCACGGGTTAAAGAGCGGCGGGGCTTACCGCGGATGAATTCGGCTGCTTCTTGAGCAGCATCGAGCATATGCTGGATACGAATCCGATCATCCTGCTGCATACTGTACCACTGCAGTTTCTACTACTTTTGCGCGGAAGTAGCGACTCAGGTCTTCTTGAGTGCGCAAATCCACTTTCCTCCCCAGAATATCACCTAATTCCACTTCCATTCCAGCCAAACGAAGTAATCCAGGGGTATATTTGGGTTCGAATTCGACCAGGAGATCTATATCACTATTCTGCCGCGCTGAACCGGACAACTGAGATCCGAAAAGGGCGAGTTTGCGAATGTGATGCTTCTGGCAGAACTCTGCGATCTTGGTTTTAGGTAATTGAATGGCTTGCGTTCTCATGAGGAACCTACATTATAAACCCTTTAGTCATGCCTACAATATAAAGCATACTGACGGAATTTCAACTAAAAATTCTGAGGATTTTGCACTACTCTGATAATTTCCCAGGGGCGGCTCCACAGCCGCCCCTTGCAATTGCTTCCAACGCAAAGTCGCGCTGCACCTTGCGGATAAAGTGACATTGTCACCCCAGCCAGACGTCGACGATCTCACCTGCTGCGTCCTTGGCGATAACGATCCCGCGATGTTTGTGACCGCCCGCCGGAATGTCCGCAAGCGCTGATGCCTGGCGCACCTTGCCCGCACCGTCGACCTCAACCATTTGACCGACCACCGGAGCTGCCCCGGCGTTATACTTGAAGCGCGCCACTCCCTGAATCTGCACGGTGCAGAGAAGGGGAATGCCGTTGGCGTCCGTATCCGGAGATACTGCGATCACTTTTCCCACCAGCTTATCCCCCGCGGCGCCCATCCCCACCATGTTGTTCCCTGCCATAGCACACGCGGTCAGAGACGCATCCAGATCGGCCTGTTTGAAATCCTTGTTGGCGGTAGTATCCACCTTCATACTCAAAGTCGGGTTCATCCCCACACCCTGGTTGTCGACGACAAATTGACTCGACATGACTTCCTCCTTTTAACCTGGTTATGTTTTTATCGCGTTAAAGTATAGCGCGAACTACTATTTACTGACTGCTGAAGGCTGATTGCTGAGTGCTTCTTCTAATACACGTCCAGTCGCAAGAGCGCTGACGCTAAAATCGTCGTATTAGCGAGGACAAGGTTGCAGTAGCTGCCGCTGGCTACGCCGTTGATACGCACCGTGATCAGCATGTAGGGAACGTCATAGGTCGCATAGACCGAGATGCGATCCCCGGCGTTGAAAGAGATCGGCGTTATGCTGGATCGAATGTTCAACCCGTCCCAGGTGTAGAGGCGCAGAATCTTCCCGGGCGCCGGCATGGGGTAGCCATCACCGGCATATCCACCCGGCCCCTTCAGGTAAGTATTTGCGGTCGTGACCGTCTCCTGAAAATTGATCATCATCCGATCCCGCCGCTCCCGCAGGTAATTTTCCGTCGGGTTCAAAGGCATGATTTACCTCCGTAATTCTTGTAAACGTCGTTCTATCTAAATTATTTTTCTTGACTTTAGGGGATTGAGGTGTTATATTATAGTTGTAATACCATGAACTCTAAGCAGGAGAAATAAACCATGTCAAAAACACTGAAGGAACTGGAGGAAGATGCGCTGTCGCTTCCTATCCCCGAACGTGCACAGCTAATCGAGCGGTTACTCCCAACACTGAATATAGGACAGGATGAAGACGTTGAAGAGAATTGGTTGGCTGAAGCTGAAAGACGGTATCAGGAGTATCGTTCCGGCAAAGTAAACGGCAAACCAGCAGACCAGGTCTTTGAAAATGCCTACGGTAGCCTGAAATGAAAAAAATCACCTTTCTGGAACCCGCTGAAACCTATTTCAGCAATTTTCAGTTAAGCTCGTAGATGAAAAGATCTACCTAGGGCGACACTGGGTAGTCCATGACCACCAAATAAACTGTCTATCTCCACGAATGAGGATAGTAAAATGACAGTCATCGAAAAAATAATAAAAGAATTGGGCTCGATTCCTGCAGCGAAGCAAATCGAAGTCCTGGATTTTGTTGAATACATCAAGCTGAAAGCCGATCACCAGGATGAGGTTACTGATTGGGACCGCTTTTCCCTGAACGCCGCTATGGAAGGGATGGAAGCTGAACCCGAACTCTATACCTTGGAAGATTTGAGGGAGAGGATATGATGATTAAAGAGGGTCAAATTGTTTTATTTAGATTTCCTCAGGCGGATTTACAGGAAGGAAAACTTAGACCGGCTCTGGTCATTCGCAAGCTGCCTGGTGACTACGAGGACTGCTTGATCTGTATGATTTCGTCACAGTTATCACATAAAATTGACAACTTTGATGAAATTTTAAAGATTGATGACCCGGACTTTTGTCAATCTTCACTAAAAGTCGAGAGCTTAATCCGAATCAGTCGGTTGGCGGTCGTGAATCACAGAATACTCATCGGAATTCTGGGAACTATCAGTGACATGCGATTACAAAGAATCAAGAATAAACTTGGTGATTGGTTGGTAGGTAAGTAACAAAGCGAGGTTTAACAAATGGCTACTCCAAGAGTCTTCATAAGTTCAACCTGCTACGATTTGCAGGAAATTCGCTTCCAGCTTAGAGCTTTCATTTTATCAATGGGTTATGATCCTGTGATGAGTGACTTCGGGGATATCTTCTATGAAATAGGCGAACATGTCCAAGATTCGTGTTGCCATGAAATTGAACGCTGCAATATGTTCATCCTCGTGATAGGAAACAGTTATGGAAGCCTTTACCATAGCCAAGCGATTGGACAAAATTACCCCGATTCAATCACCCTCCAGGAATTTCGCAAAGCACTTGAAATTAGGATACCAAAATTTATTCTTGTGAATCGTTTCGTGCAGCATGACTATGAGAACTATCTCCGATCTCTGGATGAAAAATACTCAGATTATTTCTTAAAGAATAGAGACTGTTGATTAATCCTCAGACGGATTGATTGGGAATTGCTTAATTTGATATTTATTGATTAGACTGTTCAGTTTTTACCGATAAATCACTCTTTTTCCCTAATAATGACGGATTTACGGTGTAAATATCCCATATTTGCTTGGTGTTTCAGCTTTTATGCCATATTCGGACACACTTCACCCAGATTGCTGGTCAGCCGCTGCGCCAGAAGTTTGAGATTGAAGACCGTGGCGATCATCAGGTTCTGCACCCGGACCCGGGGCAAGCCCCAGTAGCGAGCCCGTCCACCACCGTGATATTTTTTGGTGACGGCAAAGACTCTTTCAATTAATTTGCGCTGCTTAATCGCTATCAAATAGTCCAGGCTTTCAGGCGTCGGCGAGTTCTTCTTGCGAATGATTAACGACTTGATCTTTTTATCTTTAAGCCGTCGGTGGTGGTGCGGTTTATCGTATAGTTTATCCGCTGTCACCGCATCAGGCGGAGGACCTTCGACCATCGCCATCAAGTAATCATCGTCGCTGATATTACCGCCCGACGTGGCGACATTGGTGATGAAATCGCTGTCGGCATCCACCCCGATATGCTGCTTGTATCCGAAGAAGGTTTTCTTCTCGGTCTTGTGTCCGAAACGGGCGTCGCGGTCGGGCGATCCGGGCAAAGACGTCCTATCGGAATCATCCGGATCTCGGGGTTGGCGCTGGTTGGCTCGCACGATATCCACGTTCGCGGTCTGGTGCGTGGAATCCACGATGCGGAGCCGGTCCACCACAATGTGATTCTGGCGGGCTAACTCCACCAACCGATTAAATATAGCGGTGAAGCCTTCGTGCCCCAGGCGATCCCGAAATCGAGACAGGGTGGAATGATCGGGCGGTTTTTCGTCCACTTCCAGCCCCAAGAAATATTTAAAAAGCACGTTATAGGTGCAATCTTCTTCGATGCGGCGCTCGGAAATGTCGAACAGATAGGCGATAAACAACATTTTGAAGAGCACCACCGGGCTTTCACCCT
>JAPKYS010000005.1 GCA_026394195.1 bacterium
GTTAGAAGGAATTAACAGCTTGGTGCAGGCAGCGCGAACAAAAGCTCGTGGCTATCGCACCGTCGAATACTTCATCACCATGATCTATCTCATCGCAGGTAAACTTAAATTCTCTTTACCCATTTGAAACAGCGAGGAGCCTTAAAAGTAATTAATCAGCGCGCTGGAATTCTCCATAATTTCGCATCAATGCGGGCAATGAAAAAGCATCATTCAAGGCATCTGCTGTTCATCCTGGTCTGCGGGACTGTCTATCTCGGTTGTAGAAGCGGCGCTCCCGGAGGCAATAATGGCCCTGATTTCCAGGATCCACTGATTACCGTATCCGACACCAGTCTGAACTTCGGTTCCACCGCGATGGAACGGACTCTGTTAGTGTACAACGCTGGCGGCGGATCGCTGAACTGGTCGCTGGAAAGTGGGCCGGCCTGGATTTGTCTGAATCCGTCAAGCGGCACTTTGGGTTACACAGAAAATGAGCCGGTGACGGTCGAGCTCAACCGCAGCCTGCTCGAAACCGGAAACTATGCCGATTCGATCCTTCTAAATTCAAATGGGGGGAGCCGAACGATTCAAATCTACACCTATAAAGACAGCATTCCTCTTTTGGGAGAACTGCCGGACACGCTGAATTTCAGCGCTCTCTCGGATTCATTACCCTTGATCCTATCAAACGCCGGCAGCGATACCCTGAACTGGACGCTTTCCATCGATTCGGTCTGGTTCAGCGCGACTCAGTATTCCGGATCGACCGTCTGGCAGACTCCACTCTGGGTCAAACTTAACCGTCAAACTGCCCCCCAGTCAAGCCTGAGAGCTCAGCTTCACCTAAGTTCCAACGGCGGGGACAAGCTAATCACGCTTCTGGCTAACAACAGTTCGACTGTCGGTCAATGGCTTTCCTATAGCGGCGCTGCGGAAGGCTACTATTCAGCGCAACCGAATGATTTTTTCTTCATCGTCCGCTTCAATCGCCCCGCCGGCTGGAGCACCTTTAAAGTTTCGAAGGTCAGGCTACTGCTGCATACCTTCACAGGGATTTATGATTGGATTAAACTGGAATGCTGGAGCGTCTCCTTCACGCAAGGCAACTTCTGGCCGAACCTGAACGATCTCCGCTACGAATCGGTCGACGTGGATCCGGAACAGGGATACAACGATGTGACCGTGGATTGGCTGCTGACGCTCGATGCTTTCTGTGTCGGGTATTCCGAGTATGACACCTCACCCGACGCCAACCCGGATCCCTACTACGATAGTTCCAATCCGGTCGGCAGATCCTATACATACTGGTATGCTGGTCAGTATCAGTACATTCTCGACCTGATGACTACCTGGGAATGGTGCATTGAGGTTTTCGTCGAACCGGTTGTGACCACAGATGGTCAGACCGGCCCGGGAATATGGCTGAAGCCCTCGCTGGAATTGCCGCCGTCTTCTGCCGTCTTTAACACGACCTGCGGACCGGGTCCGATGGATAGAAACGGACCAAATAAGGGGCGCATCCGCCCACATGATTTTAATAACGTCAGCTTTGGGTTTCGAACGAACTGAATGACTTCAACTCCGAATACCAGCAACGCTCGGCAAGGGGAGCCAACGATACTGATTGTCGAAGATGACCCGGCGATGAGAACGCTGCTTGAACACTATTTGCGACAGCAAAATTATAAGGTTATTCTGACGTCTGATGGCAGCAGCGCTCTGGCGTATTTCGAGCCAGAAAACCAACCTCCCGATATCGTCGTCACAGACGTCAACCTTCCCGGCATGAACGGCTATGAACTGATTATTGAATTCAGAAAAAGAGGGTTCAATCCGCCCGTGGTTTTATTGACCGGCTATTCGCTGGATGAGTTTGATCTGCCGGAAAATCTGAAGGTGGATGCAATTTTGAAGAAACCTATCCGACTGGGAGATCTTGCCGAGGTGATTAAGAGGATCCTGAAGACTACAGGTTGATGGTTTTTACCTAATAATATTGACAAATGATTCTCGTTCCATTACAGGGCACAGCACGCTGTGCCCCTTGTATCTTGAAAATTGCTTATATTATTGTTGGAAAAGGGGATCAGAAGCAGCATTTTAGATACTGATAAACATCTGCTTGGGGAGTGGCTGACCGTTGACCCCTAGGTCTTCTACGACCGTCGCGTAGCTTGGTC
>JAPKYS010000023.1 GCA_026394195.1 bacterium
AACGGTAAATTGAAATAATAGGGGTGGAATCCCTTTAAACTTTGGGCAAAACCATCGGGATTGCCAAGTTTTTTCAAAGATCAGAACCAGCACCTGTGAAAGACACTATCCGTTTATAATGGTTGTCGGACAGATACTGAATTCCCGGGCTATACACTTTCGGTCCCCTGAAGGGGACGTATTCTGAGCGTCCTGAAAGGACAGCAGCAAAGTAGCCCGAAAATTCATTTTCGGGCGAGGTCACCTTTCTGATTGTCTCCACACCCACCCCTCATCAGTGACCATCCCACCACGAAACCTTCAACTTACCCTTGACATAATTGCGGAAAAAGTATATATTTAGGCCATCATCCGGATAACTGGAGCTCATGCGCACTTATCTGCGACTCATCGCCCTGATTAAACCCTACCGCCGCACGCTGCTGTTGGCGTTCGGTTGTTCGATACTCTACGCCCTGTTCAACGCCATCGCCATCTGGTTTTCGGCGTCGTTCATCACCGCCATCTTTTCCCCGGAAGCCACGGGTCAGATACCCGGAGGCGCCGGCGATCTGAACGAGCAGATGAAGGCTTTAGCCTGGCAGATCATCGGCGCCGGCGACCAGTTTGACATCGTCAAACGGGCGGTGGTGATCTTCTTCCTGGCCTTTTTCCTGCGCAATTTCTTCGATATCGCTCAGGTTTACTTTATCGCTTTCATAGAACAGCGAGTCATCAAAGATCTGCGGGATAAACTCTACGGGAACCTGCTTTCGCAATCTCTGAGCTTTTTCCACAAACGCAAATCCGGCGAGCTGGCATCCGTCCTGCTGAACGACGTGGCGCTGCTGAACGAAAAGCTGATGAACGCAGTCAAGTTCGCGCTGCGGGACCCCTTCGTTATCCTGGTCTTTCTGGTGTTGCTGTTTACCATCTCCTGGCGGCTGACTCTGGCGGCTCTGCTGATTGTGCCCGTAGCCGGATACTTTATCGACATTCTGGGGCGGAGCCTCAAGCGCAAGAGTATCCGCATGCAGGAAGCGCTGTCTCAGGTGACCGAGCTATCCCACGAACGCCTGGGAGGGGTACGGTTAATTAAGGTGATGGGGACAGAAGCCTCCGAACAGAATCTCTTTGAAAAAGTTACGGATCTCTTTTTCCGCAGAACTCTGCGGCAGCGGCGATTGGATATCCTCAATGTCCCTCTGACCGAGGTGCTGGGGCTGGGCATTATTGCGATGATACTGCTCTACGGAGGGTACCTGGTCTTCGTCAGCAAGACCATCAACGCTGAAGATTTTATCCGTTTTATCGCCATCCTCTTTTCGATTCTGGCTCCGGCCAAAGCGGCAGGAGCCGCCTATAATTCGGCGCAGATCGCCTCTGCAGCCGGTGACCGCATTTTCCAACTGCTGGATACTGATGAGCGGCTGCCGGTAGCAGCGCTTCCCATATCCGTGAAGACCCTGGATAAATCCATCCGATTTGAAGACGTCAGTTTCCGCTATAATGGTGCGGAACGCGACGCTCTGGAAGAGGTCAACCTGGAGATCCAGAGAGGTGAAACCATCGCCCTGGTGGGTCCTTCCGGAGCGGGGAAGACCACGATGTTAGGGCTCTTGATCCGGCTATTCGATCCCACTCAGGGCAGCATCAAGTTGGATGACAGCGATCTCAGGGAGCTCGATACAGTCGATTTGCGCCGGCTTTTCGGAGTGGTGTCGCAGGATATCGTCCTGTTCAACGATTCGGTGGCTGCCAACATCGCCTACGGCGCAGAAGACAGCGACATGGGGAAGGTGCAGAGGGCGGCGCAGTTAGCTCACGCCGACGAGTTCATCCAAGTGCTGCCCCACGGCTACGACACCTCCATCGGCGACCGGGGGACCATGCTTTCCGGAGGCCAGCAGCAGCGGCTCTCCATCGCCCGAGCGCTATTACTCAACCCCGCCATCATCATCTTCGACGAAGCCACGTCGCAACTGGACAGCGAATCGGAAGCGGCCATCCAGCAAGCCATGGAAGGGTTGCGGAAAGATCACACGCTGATCCTGATCGCTCACCGGCTCGCCACCGTGCGCCGAGCTGACCGCATCGTGGTGTTGGATCAAGGCAGGATCATCGACGTCGGAAGCTATGACGAACTCTACCAGCGCTGCGACCTTTTCAACCGGCTCTGCCAGGGGCAATTCCTCGCATGACCGACCGCCAACCCGCCCTTTTCGTCGATGACAACGACGATTACGTCAAGATGCTGCAGCCGCATCTGAAACCCTACGGGTTTGACTTCGAGCGCGCCTGGAATGCTGCGGAAGGGCTTGAATTGCTCCGGCAGAAGGGGGCGGACTACTATCGGTTTATCGTCACTGATATTTCCATGGAAGGTCAACTGGCGGGGATGAAGTTGATTCGCGGCATCCGCAAGTTCGGCTATAAGGGGCCGCTGATGGTCGCCAGCACCGGCTTCAACGTGCCACTGTTTCTGAATCTACTGCGGCCGATTATGGCGCTGTGGGGCGTGGATTTGATGGTTCCGAAAAAGCCGTTGAAACAGGGCAGGTTCGAGGTGGTGGGGATCAGTAAGAGGGGTAAGAGGTTTATAGCTGAATCGGCGCTTGCTTGAATGCATTGACATGGTCGGGGTCAGGGGCGACCCCGACTATACCCTCGTGTAGGGGCACAGCATGCTGTGCCCTGCATTATTTTTAGACGGTTAAATAACATACACATTCCCATTAGCACTGTAGACGAGGCGGTCTCCACCCCGCTAACACATTGGGATCGGGGAATCCCTATAAATACACTCCTACCTCCTCATCAACCGAAACCCGATATCCGCTCCCAGACCTTGTTTGTACGCCAGCGAAACCCAGAGCATTGCTAACGGTTCCAGATAGCGAGCCATCTCGATCCCGCCGCAGTCCACCACGTCGAATTCCAACTCGGACGTCAGATCGGTCACAATCTGCCTGGCTCCCGAATCGTCCCCGCAGATGAACATGGATACTGAATCCTGCCCGTAGACCGGATTGGCCATGTTGCCGCTGCCGGTGTTGTTGAACGCTTTTACGACCCTCGCGCCCACCGCCCAGGATGCCACCAGCTCTCCTGCCGAGGTATTAGATCCTAAAGCCAGACCGCTAAAGTCTTCCTTCAGCGGATTGGTGCAGTCCACCAGGATCTTGCCCGTCCAATCATGGACGGATTTGATGACGGCTTCAGCGCTGTGCCAGGGCGTGGTCAGCACCGCCAGCGGCGCTTTGGAGACGGCATCTGTGACACTGGTGGCATGAGCGTGAGGACCGCAGGTGGTCAATAGATTTTGGATCTTGCTCCTTTTGGGATCACGCACTCCGAAGATGACTTCATGCCCGTTGGCTGCCCAGCGTCTTCCTAGCGTACCACCAACATTCCCTGCTCCGATCATGGCTATTTTCATGATGACCTCGAATTTCTCTCTTGGCCTTACTCGTTCAACTTATTTCAAACTATTTCCAAACTTCGGCGTGATCTTTGGCAAATTGCTCGAACGTAATCGGATCTCTGCCCATTATGTCCTTTAACGTCGTGGAGATCGTTGCCATCCAACCTTGCCGCACGATCTGGTAAATCATGATCATGTACTCGATGGCTGAATCCTGCCATCCCTGTGCCTTCAGAGCCTTGCGAGTGTCATCATCCGATACGGCGATATATTTAACCGGTTTACTGATCGTTTTTGAGATAATTTCAGCCACCTGGTGATGATCCAGAGCTTCGCTGCCGGTCAGAGCATAGGCTTTACCAAGGTGTCCCTCCTCGGTCAATGCTGTCGAAACGACTGCCGCGATATCCCGACTATCGATGAAACTGGTCTTGGCATCCCCGGCTGGAAGGTAGAAAGCCCCCTGGTTCTTGATCGTTTCAACCAGAAAAGCGCTGAAGTTTTGCATGAACCAGTTCGGACGGATGAAGGTGTAGTCCAAACCGGACTTTTCGAGATATTTCTCCACCATGCGCATGGGAGCCTGCTCGACATTTTCAACGCCCATGGCGCTCATTTTGACGATGTGTCGCACTCCAGCGCGCTTGGCGCGGTCGATAACCGGTAATTCCAGTTCGACTGCCCTGCTGTCGAAGGGAAGCGATATCATGAACATTTTCTCAACGCCGTCGAATAGTCCCTGGATAGTCTCAGGTTGTGTATAATCAAATTGGGCGACTTCAACGGCCTTCCAATGCATTGCTTCAGCAGTTTTGGGGTTGCGAACTGCGGCGACGACCCGCTCATCTTTCTCCAACAACAGGCGGACCAACTCAGATCCCACATTGCCGGTTGCGCCGATAATTAATATTTTACCACTCATTTCGATTCTCCACTTTTGTTAATTCTTTTAGCGTTAATTCATCCGAGAAGGGACTGTTGTACACCATCCATAAGAGTTCAACTCGACTGTATTCATATTGTTTCTACGGTGTTATAGGTGAGTTGTTGGCAAATCATTCTCTCCGCCAGACGTGATCTAACTCCCGTAATGCAAGGTCCGATCTGCATTGGGATCGTCGAAGGCAGAATCGTCCAGAAGAGGGTTTACAACCTCCCGTTCAACTCCGATCAGTCCGATTGGGTGTCTGCCGCCTTTAAAGTAATTGACCGTCGCGAAACGGACGCAGGGCAGCATTCCCGCCGGGTCGAGGATAGCGAGTGCGAGGACATATTCACCCGGATCAAGGTTCTGCGGCAGACTGAAGACTCCTTTGACGGCGTATGATTCGGGCTTGATGGTGTACGCATTCCGGGCGCTGTTCCAATCATCACCCGGCAGCCATTGACGGATATCAACCTCTTCGAATATAGCCTTCCATACCACCTCTCGGGAATCCGGTTTCAGCAGGCTGACTTCGACGGGCCAGGGATAGTAAAAAGGCGCAGAGCCTTCGTTGCGAACGTCGAACGAAATCTCGAACGGTCTTTCCTTCGAGATTTGGCTGGGATACCTGACTTCTTTAAGCACGAAGCGATATCCTAATACTCGCTGCACTTCATCGGCGCCTTGCCGAGCCTGAGCGTTGCCGGGGTAATAATTGCTCACCCAACCGAGATAGGTGGTATGCAGCGTGCGAATACAATCAATGAGCAGGTTGCGGTGCAAGGGATCTGCCAGGGTGGTGGTGGGGTCGAGCCCCGGTTGTATCTTGTAATTTCCCCAGTCGTAGGCGCACTCTCCGCCGAACACCTGGGTTTTCCATAGACCTCTGGAGTTTATATACTGTGCATACTTGGGATAGTAATTGCTCAACAGATCGGCATGAGCGAAGGAATCCCAATAGCTGCCGAAAACCAGGTCACCCCAATCCCAGGGTACGCGCACCATAACTTTTTTGTTCTTGAAAGCTCGAGAGAAGGCTTCCCCCAAGAGTTTTCTGTTTTGGGGAGTGCTGCCGACGTCCTCACCCAGCTGCTCGCCCCAATTTCCTAAAATTCCCATTTCCACAAAGGCGACGCGAGGATCATTATCCCAGACTTCAGCCAGACGGTAAGCCAGTCTGACCATCCGCTGCCGGAATTGATCGCTGGACCAGTCGTTCTCTGTTAAATCCGCCGGACGATAATTCTCATGGATGCTATTCTCCTTGAATCCGGGACTATAGGTCATGACTCGTGGAATTATTTTAATATCCTGCTCTTCCGGGTAGTATTTCGACCATTCCCGGTCGCAATATTGCTGGATCTTATCAGCTTCATCGCCTTCAGAACTTTCCAACAGGTTCCAGGCGACCCGCCATTCACCCAACGTACCGTATGCGTTTTCCGCGGCAATGTTCAGCCCGGGTCGCAGGCCCATCAGTGGATTGCGCAGCCCGTGTTCATATTCGCGGGGATGAACGACGACGGTTTTTTCAGACGCATCTTGGCCACTGACGCGATGACTGAAGCAGGAGAGGCTCCCGAACGCCATCGCCAGACCGGCCAGGCAAGAAACGGATTTCATGTCGAGTATCTTCATTCGGATTCAGATGCGCTTTCGGATAGAGATTGAACGATTTGCGGTAATTATTGTTTCTGACGTCTGGAAACTTCTGCCCCTGCGGTGCGTAACCTCAAAGTGAAGAACACGGCTAAGGGGACGAATCGCCAAGATGATGCGAGAGCGAACCGGTAGTGCTGTGTGTCCCTCGGAATTTGAAAAAGAAATCACTTGACCCAGCCGTTTTTTTTTCCTATTTTATGCTGTTCAGGGCCTATAGCTCAGCCGGTCAGAGCAGCGGACTCATAATCCGTCGGTCCCAGGTTCGAATCCTGGTGGGCCCACGGGTCACACCCCACCAGGAAGTAGAAACCGTACCACGGTACCATCTACGATTGCATCCGCTGGATGAAATCATCCTAAAAGCCGGGGAATAGTAATCGACTCTTTGCCATCGACCGATCAAGGGGACAATAGTGGGTAGCATCAGGCATCTCATCTTGCCGATTCCGAATAATCAACCCGAAGCTATTTTCAATCGTGTAATCCTCGCGAATTTTGGGTTGATTAACACCCTGCCCAATCAACCAGCTTAAAGTGCACCGCCGAATCGGTGCACTTTTTTTCTGATTATTTCGGGGAAACATCGTTGCGAATCAAGCATCTCATCGAATTTCTGGAATCGTGGGCGCCGCCCGGAGCCGCCCTGAGTGTCGATAATCCCGGTCTACAGATAGGCGATCCGTGCGCGCCGCTGACCAACATTCTCATATCTCTTGAGATTACGGATCGAGTCATCGAGGAAGCCATCGAAAATCAGGTCAACTTGATCCTGACGCACCATCCATTCCTTTACAAGCCGTTGAAAAGTATCGATCTGAACTCCGACATCGGAAGGAAGATCGTCAAGTTAATAAAAAACAATATCGCAGTCTATTCAGCTCATACGAATCTTGATGCAGCACCGGATGGGGTTTCCATTACTCTGGCGAAATTGCTAGGGGTAGAAAATCCCACCTTCCTGACGCCGCCGGAATCAAAATGGCAGCGGAAGATCGTCGTTTTCGTCCCTGCGTCTCACCTCGAGGCTGTCAGGACAGCGATGGCTTCCGCCTGCGCAGGTATCATCGGTGATTATACGCACTGCTCTTTCGGCAGTCCTGGAATCGGCACCTTCTGGGGCAACGAGAATACTTCGCCAGTTGTGGGATCAAAAGGGGTCTTGGAGCAAGTAGAAGAAATAAAGCTCGAGATGTTGTTTCCAGCTTGGAAATTGCCGGGAGTACTGGCTGCTATGAAAGCGGCTCACCCTTACGAAGAAGTCGCTTATGACGTTTATTCATTGGATAATTTCGACGTCAATTTCGGCTTTGGCGCCATCGGTAATCTGCCCGAGCCCATCCCGCTTCCAGACCTCTATGCTCAGATTCGCGAACGATTGGGAATTAAAGCGCTGGGGATCGTCGAAGGACCTGCTGAAACAGTGACCCGTCTGGCAGTTTGCAGTGGATCCGGCGGGAGTTTGGCAACTGAAGCTCTTAAACAGGGAGCGGAAGTTTTCATAACCGGTGAGATGAAATACAGCAATCTGCTCGAATATGAGGATCGGCTGACCATCATCGTGGCAGGACATTACGCCACCGAGCGGGTCATCCTGCCGGTCTGGACGGAGAAGATTCAGAACTGGCTGAAGAAAGAACCAGTATCTGTCATCGAGACAAAAGTACTGACAAATCCGCTGAAATACCTAATATAATGGGAGGTTCTCTTGAGAAAGCAGTTGGCATATCTCGTCCAATTGCAGGATATCGATAACCAGTTGCTCGACCTGAAACAGGAGCGGGGGAATTTACCGGAAACAGTAGAAAAACTGCGGGCGGAGATTGAAGAATCTACTCAGCTTCTGGACGTTAAACGGGATGAACAGTTGAATGCGGGCAAGGAACGGCGCAGGATCGAAAATGAAGTCGAGTTGGCTAAGGTTAGCCTGAAAAAGTATCAGGATCAACTTTTCAAAGTAACCACCAATCGAGAGTACGATGCCATAACGACTGAAATCGAAGCTGCCAAGGTGGTGATCAACGGTGGAGAGAGCCGTATCATCGAACTTCTGAGCAAAGAAGAAGAGCTCTCAGATATGATAATAAAACTGGAAGCGCACTTGGAACAGATAAAATCCGACTTCGAAATCCATGATGCCGAACTTCTGGACAAGATCAATCAGACCAGCGAACTGGAAGCAAAACTGCTGGAAGATCGTAGCGCCCTCATCGAACAGTTGGCCCGGCCCATTTTTGGGCATTATGAGCGGATCCATCTGGCCAAAGAAGACGGCATGGGCGTTGCTCAGGTCTATCTCGGCGCTTGCGGCGGGTGCTTTGCAGCAATTCCACCGCAGAAGCTGATGGAAATTTCGGCGATGGAAGACTTCATTCTCTGCGAAACCTGCGGCCGGATTATGGTCGATCCGGAAAATTTCAAATAAAATCGTTGTACCCAAGACTGGAGGCGGCCAGACGACCGCTCCGATCCGACTTGTCGGATCGGGGAGGAAAGTCCGAACACCACAGGGCAGGACGCCCGCAAGGGGCATCGCGAGGTGACGGAAAGTGCCACAGAAAACAAACCGTCCGCCCACTGGCGGATAAGGGTGAAAAGGTGGGGTAAGAGCCCACCGCTCCCGTGGTAACACTGGGAGGCACGGTAAACCCCGTCCGGTGCAAGGCCAAGTAAGCGAAGAATCCACATCAGGAGTGAAACGGCCCGTTTCATTCGATTCGCGGGTGGGCCGCATAGACAAATGGTCGTCCACGACAGAATTCGGCTTATCGACCGCCTCCGTATAATTAAGAAGTCAGTGTCAGACACGACCCTGACTCATACACAAAACCATAACTTCAAACTCAAACTGTGAGGACTCTTATGAGAGATGATCTGGGTCTCGATGCAATTTTTCGACCCAAGTCAATAGCGATAATCGGTGCATCCAGAAAAAAAGGATCTATTGGGCGGGAAATCCTGCACAATTTGATAGAAAATGAATTTGCCGGAGCTGTATTTCCAATTAATCCCCACGCTGATTATATTCACTCCATCAAGTGCTATCCTTCCTTGGCGGCAGTTCCCGATCCGGTGGACATGGGGATTATTGTAGTCCCAAAGGACCAGGCGGTACAAGCCGTTGACGAGTGTGGTAAAAAGGGTGTCAAAGGCATCATCATGATTACGGCCGGCTTCAAGGAAGTTGGCGGTAAGGGAGTTGAACGCGAAGAGGAGCTGGTCAAGGTGTTCCGCCGCTACAAAATGCGGATGGTAGGACCCAACTGCATGGGTGTTCTCAATACTGATCCTTCCATTAAAATGGATGCTACCTTTGCGCCTACTTTCGCCCGCGACGGGAATATAGGATTCCTATCGCAATCCGGAGCCTTAGGCGTCGCCATTCTCGAATACGCTGACGATCTGAATCTGGGCCTCTCCATGTTCGTATCTGTCGGGAACAAGGTCGATATTGGCGGTAGCGACGTGCTGGAATACTGGGCTCAGGATGAGCGCACGAAAGTGATCTTGCTCTACCTGGAGGATTTCGGTAATCCCCGCAAATTCACGCACCTGGCTCGTGAAATCGTCAAACACAAACCGATTATTGCGGTGAAATCAGGCCGCACCATGGCTGGCGCTCGCGCAGCCTCATCGCATACCGGCGCTCTGGCAGGTCTGGACGTCGGAACTCATGCTCTTTTCGAGCAGTGCGGAGTTTTACGGGTTAATACGGTCGATCGACTCTTCGATCTGGGACAGGCGTTTTCCCGGCAGCCGATCCCCAAAGGTAAGAGGGTTGCGATTCTGACCAATGCCGGCGGACCCGGCATCATGGCGACCGACGCCGTGGTCAGTGTGGGATTGCAAATGGCTCAGTTCAGCGATAAAACTCTGTCGAGGTTGCGCGAATTTCTCTCCGAGGAAGCAAGCCTGCAAAATCCTATCGACATGATCGCTCACGCCAATGCCGAGAACTACAAACGATCCTTGGAAATACTCCTTGAAGACGATGGCATAGATTCGCTGATTGTCATTTTTGTACATCCTGTTTATGTCGACGCCAAGAAGATCGCCGAATCGATCATTCAAGTTGCTAAAAAACAGAACGAAAAACCGATTCTATGTGTATTCATGGGTAAAAAACATGAGGAGTCGGGCATCGAAGAGCTGCAATTGGCAGGCCTGCCGACCTATCTGTTCCCCGAATCCGCCGCTATAACCTTAGCGTCGATGGAGAAGTACAATCGCATTAAAAATCGCCCGGAAGGTAAGATCTTAAGCTTCAAGGATATCAAGAAGCCCGTCACCCAGAAAATCTTCGATCGTGCCCTTACCGAAAATCGCGAACGATTGACCGACTTGGAAGTCAGCCAGGTATTGGCGGCTTACGGTATCCCCATGCCCAAATTTGTGCTGGTCAGATCCCTCGAAGAGACCGTCCGAGTGACGGAACAGCAGAATTATCCGGTCGCTCTGAAGTTGATAGCGCCTGAAGTTGTTCACAAATCAGACGTGGGCGGTGTCATTCTGGATCTGCATAATGAAGCCGAGCTGGTGCGCGGTTACATGAGGTTACAGGACAACCTGAGCAAGCTGCCTAATCCACCCCAAAAGTATGAGGTGATGGTTCAGGAAATGGTCAAAGGAGGCAAAGAACTGATCATGGGCATGAGTTATGATCCGTCTTTCGGCCCGCTGATCATGTTCGGTTTAGGCGGAGTTTATGTAGAATACCTGAAAGACGTCAGCTTCCGCATCAACCCGCTGACGGATCTTGACGCCAGGGAGATGGTGACCACTCTGAAAGGGTACAAGTTGTTGGAAGGGGTGCGTGGCGAGAAAGGCGTTAACATCGATAAAATTGTAGAGATGTTGCTGCGTCTCTCCCAACTTATCGCCGATTTCCCCTGTATCAAAGAGATGGACCTGAACCC
Source organism: bacterium (assembly GCA_026394195.1). Taxonomy (GTDB): domain Bacteria; phylum Electryoneota; class B3-LCP; order B3-LCP; family B3-LCP; genus JAPKYS01. The sequence goes on from JAPKYS010000023.1 coordinate 10,904, forward strand.
CTTCATGGCCTTTCCCGAAGGCGAGAAATGCATGGCTCTGGATGCGCGCATCTCCGTTCACAACGTTCCACCCGAAGAGCAATCCGATGAGGTAAAACCCCGTAGCTCCAGCCGAGCCAAATCGAATCCAAATGTGAAAAAACACGTATGAAACGATAAAATTCAATGCAAAGTAAATGGGAAGTAACCAAAGCAGCTAATCCGAGTTTAGTTCATGCCATAACAGAACAGATAAATCTCCCCGAAATCGTCGCCGAAATCCTTATCAATCGAGGGATCGACACGCCGCAGGCTGCCAAACTCTTCTTCAATGGAGCCACCGCTGACCTGTGCGATCCCTTCCTGATCACGGATATGGAAATCGCGGTCGAACGAGTCGTCGCGGCGTTAGGGAAACAGGAAAAGATCATCATTCATGGAGATTACGACGTTGACGGCATTACTGCAGTCTCCATGCTTTACCTGTTCCTGAGAGATTTAGGCGGCAAAGTCAGTTACTATATCCCCGATAGACAGCAAGAGGGTTACGGTCTGTCCATGGGGGGGATAGAGGAATCAAGGCGTCGGGGAGCCAGCCTGATCATATCTGTGGACTGCGGCATCACCTCGGTTACTGAAGTCGAACTCGCCAGAAAACTGGGCATCGATACCATTATTTCCGACCACCACGAGCCCGGTCAAACTCTGCCTGCCGCCAATGCAGTCCTGGATCCCAAACGGAATGACTGCCGTTATCCCTTTAAGGAATTAGCCGGCGTCGGTGTTGCATACAAGTTGGCACAGGGTATCCTGAAGCGGATGAACCTTGAACAGGTTTACCTTGAGCGCTACCTGGACTTGGTCGCCATCGGATCTGCTGCCGATATTGTCCCCTTGATCAGTGAAAACCGTATCCTGGTCAAGGAAGGGCTCGAACGGTTGAACCACAACGGCAACGAAGGGTTGAAAGCCCTGATCGACATCGCGTCGTTCAAAAGAGGCGACATTCACGTGGGCAATATTGTCTTCGGACTGGCGCCTCGAATCAATGCGGTGGGTAGATTGGGTTCCGCTGAACGGGCGGTTCGTTTGCTGATAACACGGGATTACCAGCAGGCGTTGACCATTGCCGCTGAATTGGAGCGAGAGAATCGCCGGCGCAAGGAGATCGATAATCAGACCCTGCTGGAGGCGCTGGATAAGATCTCCCGCGAGTACGTTCCCGAAAATGATTACGTCATCGTCCTTGCTCGGGAAAATTGGCATCCCGGCGTGATTGGGATTGTCGCTTCACGCATCGTCGAGCGATACTATCGCCCCACGGTGATGATCACCATCGAGGATGGTATCGGCAAAGGCTCGGCACGTTCCATCCCCGGCTTCGATTTGTATGGCGCCATCCGCGACTGCTCGGACCTACTGGAACAATTTGGGGGACATAAATACGCCGCTGGGTTGACCATCCGCGCTGACCGCATCGCCGAATTCAAGGAACGGTTTAATGCGGTCGCTGCCGGAGTCATCACCGATGATGATCTCATCCCCAAACTGAATATCGATGCCGTTATAAACCTGGATGAAATCACTCCCGTCGTGGTGAAAACTCTGAGGGAATTTGCGCCGTTCGGTCCGAAGAACATGAAACCGAACTTTGTCACCTATGGCTTGGAAATCGTGGGGTCTCCCCGGATCGTAGGTTCAAACCACCTCAAATTTAAAGTGCGCCAGCCCGGACACAGCAGCGCGGTCTACGACGCCATCGGTTATAATCTCGGACACCTTCTGCCCATCACCGAGAATAATCGCGCCATCGATATGGTTTACACCGTCGAAGAAAATGAGTGGATGAACCAGGTAAACCTGCAACTTTCAGCCAAGGATTTAAGGTAAGCCGAATTGAAGCCAAATGCTGCAACGACCTCATAAAAGAGCGATCTGAATTAATAGATACATCCGGTTAATTCAACAATGGAGGAAAACATGCGGGATGTTTATGTAGTTTCCGGCGGGGTATCCAAGTTTGCCAAAGCTCGCCCGGACGTTACGTTTCAACCCATGGTGAAGGAGGCGTATGATTACGCCTTGAACGACATCGGGCTCGACTTTAAGCAGGGGGCTGAGTTAATTGACGGATCTGTGGCATCGTATTTTTCCGACCACTTTGCCCGCCAGCTCATGTCAGGCGCTATGGTGCAAGACTACCTGGGTTTATGTCCGAAACCCAATAAACGCATCGAAGGCGGCGGCGCGACCGGGGGATTGTGCTTCCAGGCAGGTTGGGAAGCCGTGGCTTCAGGCAGATTCGACATTTGCGCGGCTTTTGGGTGGGAAACCATGTCGCACGTCAATACCTGGAAGGGCAACGAGTTTATCGCATTGGCTTCCGACGTCAGTTTCGACTACCCGGTAGGCGGGTTCTATTCCGGTTACTACGCCATGATGGTAACCCGCCATATGAAGGAGTACGGTACTACGGTAGAACAACTCGCTCTGGTCTCGGTTAAAAACCACAACAACGCCTTCTTCAATCCTTACGCACAGAAGCGCATGAAAATCAAGATTGAAGACGTGCGCAAATCCGCCATGGTCGCCTGGCCTCTGACCATGCTGGACATTTGCGTGATGAGCGATGGAGCGGCGGCAGTTATCTTCGCCAATGAAGAGGGAATCAAGAAGATTGAAAAAGCCTCCGGTAAACGCCTGAAGCCGACCAAGGTGACCGGTGTGGGCAGTGGTATGGATGCCATGCGTATGGCAGATCGTCCTCATGGCAAGGTGACTCTGCTGCCGCATGAAAAAGCAGCGGATTATAAAAACCTGAAATATCCGGGAGTTCACTCTTTCCGTTCCGGTCGTTACGCCAGTAAGATGGCGTACGAGATGGCGAAGATCACCGATCCCGTAAAGCAGATTGACTTTGTCGAGCTTCACGACGCCTACACCTCCTCTGAAGTACAGACCTATGAGGACATGGGTCTCTGTAAATACGGCGAAGGCGGCAAATTCGTCGAAAGCGGAGCTCCTTTCATGCCCGGGTTGGATTATGGTTACAAATTTCCCAGACAGGGTTTGATTCCGGTTAACCCGTCAGGCGGGTTGATTGCCTGCGGCCATCCGGTCGGCGCTACCGGCTTGATGCAAGCCGTGTTCGCTCACTGGCAGTTGCAGGGTTCGATCAAAAAGCATTTCAAAGATGCCACTCTGCAGGTAAAAAATGCCAAGCGCGGCGTGATTCACAGCCATGCAGGCACTGGAACCTATGTCACCGTGTCCATTCTGGAGAAAGGATTCTAACCATGGCAAAAGAAAAGAAATACTTCAAACTTCCGGAAACGGATGAAGGGACGATTCTCTTTAATGTGCCATTCCCCAAGGATCTGAGTCAACTCAAAGGGATGGCGCCGATCGTCATCAAGCAACCGTATCAGATTGACTATCTACACAGCTACGGACAGGATTCCCCATTCTTTGCGGGACTGGCAAACGGCAAACTGCTTAGCACCAAGTGCTCGAGTTGTGGATATACTTACGGCACGCCGAGACTCCACTGCATGTATTGCGGCAGTGAATGCGATTGGTTCGAACTGCCTCGTGAAGGTAAAATCCACGCTTTCACTGTGTGCTACTTCGGCAGTGAAGCCTTCCTGAAGGAGACGCCTTTCGCTCTCATCCTGGTCGAATGGCCCGGTGTGGATTCCCTGTTCCTGGCAAGATTGGTCAATATCGATCCAGCCAAGGCGAGCACCGATTGGATTGGAATGAAGGTACGGTCGCAATTCCGTCGAAACGCCAAGTTCACTCCAACGGACGTTTATTTCGTTCCGGCTTAGGTAAAACTTCCGGCATCCGAGGGGGGAACCTCTCGGATGCCGCTGATAAATCATGAAGTTCCTCAAGGAGCTTTCACCACACGCGCGGGCAGCCCTGGAAGAGGCTGAAAAATGTACGTCCTGCGGTCTGTGTAAGGACGTCTGCCCGGTGTTTTCACTTACGCACCGGGAAGCCGAAAGTCCGCGCGGCAAGATCAACCTGATTCGATCTCTGCTCGATGAAAAGATCGATCCGGATCGCGAAGCAGTGGATATCTTCAACCGCTGCCTGCTCTGCTATGCCTGTCAGGACGCCTGCCCTGCCGGCGTTAAAACCGAAAAGATCTGGATATCCGCCCGGGAAATTCTTGCAGATGAGGTAGGACGACCCCTGGGGAAGTCCATCTTCCTCCGCCGAATCATGACACAGCCGCGTCTCTGGGGTACCGCGTTAGCGCTGGGGAGGCGCTGGCCCGGCAGCAGTGATTCCGTGAACTTGAGTTCTTTCAAGCTGCCGCGTCCATCTATGGATCGGCTGGATCGCATCATGCCCGAGGTGCTGGAGCCTGAAGGGCAGTTGGTTGGCGCAGTCGTCTTCTTTCCCGGTTGTCTCCTCTCTGAGGTATTTCCGCACCTGGGGTTGAGAACAGCCAAGTTATTGTCGTATCTGGGTTATCGCGTCATCATGCCCCGGGATCGAGTATGCTGTGGCGCACCTGCTTTTAATAACGGTGATCTTGAAACCGCACGGCGGCTGGCGGAAAAAAATCTCGAGGTTCTGTCTTCCTTCGACGTCGATGCAGTTATTTCACCAGATGCTACTTGCGGAGGCGCATTCCATCACGAATATGAGATGCTCTTCCCGCATGGATCGGGTTGGCGTAAGGCTTACGTCGAGTTCCGGGAACAGGTACAGGATTACGGGGAGTTTATCCTGAAAGTCTTCTCTTCACGGAAGGGTATCAGATTCAAACCATTATCCCGCAAGGTGACGGTCCACGATTCTTGTCATTTAAGTCACTTGCAGCATAAATCTGATATTCCGCGCAAACTGCTGGCGTTTATTCCGGAATTGAAAATCGTCGAAAGCCCTCGCAGCGACCTTTGCTGCGGCTTTGGTGGTTCGTATTCAGTTCTTTTTTCTGCCGAATCCAAAGCAATCGCCCGGCGTAAATTAGAATATCTACAGGCTCCGGATGCCAATACGGTAGTAGTCGGATCTCCCGGCTGTCTGTGGAAGCTGCGCTCCGAAGCCGCCGATCTGGCTCTTAACATCGGCATTGTCCATTATATCGAGTTGATCTGGGAATCACTAATCGGCGAGGATTTATTCACTCCTGATAATGTTTTTGAAAATGCAGAATCCATGGGTGAGTGATTTCGATTTGTTGATAAAAATCGTTTTCCAGAATGGTTGTAAGCCCTTCATAAGTCCAAAATATATCATAGATAAAGGAGAAGCCTGATGAACAAGGTTTTATCCTCGGCGCAAGAAGCCTTGAAGTTGGTGGGCGTTCATGATGGCGACGTCATCATGTTAGGTGGATTTGGCCTGTGCGGCATCCCGGAAAATCTTATCGCTGCGTTAAAGGATAGCGGAGTTAAAAATATTACCTGCATTTCCAACAATGCGGGGGTGGACGATTTTGGTTTGGGTCTGCTGCTTCAGACCCGGCAGATCAAGAAGATGGTTTCCACCTATGTGGGCGAAAACGCCACGTTTGAGCGGCAATTTCTTAGCGGAGAACTGGAATTGGAATTCGTGCCCCAGGGAACTTTTGCTGAGAGGCTGCGCGCCGGCGGAGCCGGAATCCCTGCATTCTTCACGCCCACAGGCGTAGGAACCCCTATCGCCGAGGGCAAGGAAACCCGGGTATTCGATGGCAAGACCTATCTCATGGAGCAGTGGCTGCGGGCTCGACTCGCTTTTGTGAAAGCGTATAAAGGCGACCGTCTGGGCAATCTAATCTACCGCAAAACCGCCAGAAACTTCAACCCTATGATGGCGACTGCGGCTGAAATAACCATCGCAGAAGTTGAGCATTTGGTTGAACCGGGTGAGTTGGATCCTGAAGCGATCGTTACACCGGGAGTTTTTGTCAAATACATCATTGAAGGTAAAAATTACGAAAAGCGCATCGAACAGCGCACCGTCCGCCCTCGATCCTGATTAGAAACCAAGGAATTGGAGAATAAACATGGAAACCATGACTCCTCGCGATATCATCGTCCGGCGTGCAGCTCAGGAACTGCGCGACGGTTTTTTCGTCAACCTCGGCATTGGCATGCCCACCCTGGTGGCGAACTATATACCCGACGGTATGGACGTCGTTCTTCAGACTGAAAATGGCATGTTGGGATATGGCCCCTTCCCTTACGAAGGCGAAGAAGATGCGGACCTGATCAATGCGGGCAAACAGACCATTACCGAACTTCCCGGAGCTTCCTACTTTTCTTCCGCCGAATCCTTCGCCATGATTCGAGGAGGTCACGTCGATTTGACCATCCTGGGCGGGATGGAGGTAGCTAAAAATGGCGATCTGGCCAATTGGATGGTGCCAGGCAAATTGGTCAAGGGCATGGGCGGCGCCATGGATTTGGTCGCCGGAGCTCGCAAAGTGGTTGTAACCATGCAACACGCCGCCAAGGACGGCACGCCAAAAATTCTGAATCGTTGCAGCCTGCCATTGACCGGCATCGGTGTCGTGCACATGATTATCACCGAACTCTGCGTCATGGAGGTAAAGCAGCCGGAAGGGCTGATCTTACTGGAACTCGCGCCCGGCGTAACTGTAGACCAGGTGCGAAAATTGACCGAAGCGGCTTTTGAAGTGGGACAGGTGAATGAGATGAACTTATAAATCACTGCTGAAGTTGGATCTCAGGATCGCTTATATTAAATCTGTGCGAAAATCGTCAACATGCTTGGACAGAAATTAAAGAATTTTAAATATTCAGATAACACGATCTGGTGGATTATTGGGCTTGCTGTCATTCTCCGGTTGGCGATTATACCGCTGTTGGGATCGAATCCCGAGAATCAAGATATTTTTGAGTATGGGGAAATCGCTTGGAACATAGTACAAGGGCACGGGTTCTCCTACAATTTTTGGGGTAAGTACCCACTGCAGCCGACAGCTTATGCGCCTGCACTTTATTGTTATACATTAGTTCCCTGGTTTGCCATATTTGGTATACAGTTGACCGGACCGAGAATAGTGCACGCCCTGTTCTTGGCAGCAGCTTGTTGGTTTATTTATAAAATAGGAGATGCTTTATTCAACCGCCGTATTGGATTAATTGCCGCAGGAATTTGGGCGGTCTACCCTGAATTGATATTTCTCACTGTTAAAATATGCCCGGAAAATCTAATGTTTCTTCCGATGACCTGGGCACTCTGGAAATCGCAGAATTATTCCACGCTTAATAAACACAAGAATGTGGTTAATACAGGTATGTTAACCGGGTTGGCGTGTTGGTTCAACCCCAGCCTTCAGGTTCTCGGATTGGCAATTCCTCTATCATGGCGAATCAATGGATTTCTATCGGGCCGTGAAGGTATAAAGCGATTTTTCATCTTCGTGTTCGGGGTTGTACTTATCATAACACCGTGGACATTGCGGAACTACATCAGATTGGATGCATTCTTGCCGATGCGGTCGGCATTTGCTTACAATATGTGGCGGGGGAATCATCCTGGAGCCAGTGGAACGGTTCGTAATGAAAAGGGTGAGAATATTGACGTGGTGATGGCGAAAGACTATGCGGCGTATATTGAAGCCCATCTGGATTCGACCAATGAAGTGGCGCGAGATCGTTTTTATGCAGCCGAAGTTCGGCGCTTTATTCGGGAAAACCCGACGGGATATCTCAGTTTAACCTTTAAGAGGTTTAAATACTATTGGTTTTACGATCCGACACACCCGCTAACCAGAAATCCTTTTTATATTTTGCCATGGATACTCACATTAGTCTTTGCAATTCCGGGTTTGTGGATATCGCTGCGAAAATGGCGGCAAGCATCAATCTGGTATCTGCAAATCTTGGGATTCACTGCGCTTTTCAGTTTGACAATAGTCGTTCCGCGGTATCGCATGCCGATCTATCCGGCTATGTTCCTGCTGGCGGCAGTGGGGTTGGATAGTTTCTATATTCGATTCTTCGCACGCCGGATTCGAGAGGATTGTGGATAATTGCCTCTGCTATTTTTTGTAAAATTAATAGATTGATAACTTCAAACAACCCAATCAGTTGAGTACTACCCTGCGGATAAAATAAAAGGATAGAATCATGTTCCTTACGGAAGAACAGGAAATGCTGCAGCAGATGGTGCGGGACTTCGCTCAGAAGGAAGTCAAGCCCCGCGCCGCTAAATTCGACCAGCAGGAATTTATCGATAAGGACGTCTTGAAGACGATGGGTGAGCTGGGACTCATGGGTATCTGCTTCCCCGAAAAGTATGGTGGAGCGGCAATGGATACTCTTTCCTACGCCATCGCCGTCGAAGAACTGAGCCGCGTCTGCGCCTCAACCGGCATAACGCTGGCTTCTCACGTATCTCTGGGGGTGAATTCCATCTTTCAGTACGGCACCGAGGAGCAAAAACAGAAATACATGCCCAAGTTGTGCTCCGGTGAGGAACTGAGCTCCTTCGCCTTGACCGAGCCCAACGCCGGATCAGATGCCGGAAGCACCGAAACGACCGCGGTAAAAGACGGCGACCACTGGGTCATCAACGGTGCCAAGATGTTCATCACCAATGGCTCGCTGGCTTGGACCAGCGTTATTACCGCCATGACGGATAAATCCAGAGGCGTCAAAGGGATTTCCTCCTTCTTGCTTGAACGCGGCACTCCCGGGTTTAGCGTGGGGAATAAAATCCACAAAATGGGCATCCGCGGATCGGATACCGTCGAATTGATTTTCGAAGACTGCCGAGTTCCCGTCTCGTGTCTATTGGGGCAGATCAACGAAGGTTTCAAGCAATTCATGAAAATCCTGGATGGCGGGCGCATTTCCATCGGCGCCATGGCGCTGGGTATCGCACAGGGAGCTCTGGATGAAGCGTTGCGCTACAGCAAGGAACGTCAGCAATTCAATCAACCCATCAGCAATTTCCAGGCGATTCAATTTTTCCTGGCGGACATGGCGACTGAAATCGAAGCCGCGCGCCACCTGGTTTACCATGCCGCCCGCCTGAAGGATGCCGGTAAAAACTATTCGATGCAATCGTCCATGGCGAAACTTTACGCTTCCGAAGTTGCGACCAGGACCTGTATCAAAGCCATCCAGATTCACGGGGGTTACGGATATACCAAGGAATACCCTGTCGAGCGCATGCTGCGCGATGCCAAGGTCTGTGAAATCGGCGAAGGCACCTCGGAAATACAGCGGATCGTCATCGCCAGAAATCTAATCAAGAATTAACCAAACACCGCAAGCCAATCGAGAAAGAAGAAATATGAAATTAGGATTGTTCGAACTCAATGTGCTCCACGACGGCTACTTCAGGCTGGATGGCGGAGCTATGTTCGGCGTCGTGCCGAAAACCATCTGGGATCGTCTGGAACCGGCGGATGACTTCAACCGCATCCTGCTGGGGTCCAACCCGCTGCTGGTCAGAACCGGAAGTCATACCGTTTTGATTGACACCGGAATTGGTTCAAAATTCGACTCTAAGTATCTGGAAATCTACCAGATCGAACTCCCCCGCATGCTGATCCCTGAACTGAACAGGTTGGAAGTACTTCCTGAGAGCGTCGATTTTGTGATTTGCACGCACCTGCACTTCGACCATATCGGGGGAAACACGTTCCGAGATCCTGTAGGGGTCATCAGACCAACCTTCCCCAATGCCAAGTACGTTATGCAGAAGACTGAGTACGAAGACGCTTTGAGCGCCTCTTCGCGCACTCAGGCCAGCTACCATCCCGACGATATCGTCCCATTGCAGGAATCAGGGCAACTCCATCTGATCGATGGCGACGAAGATGTCATCCCCGGCATAAAAGTGCGCGTGACCGGTGGTCACACTCGGGCGCACTCCATCGTTCAGATCACCTCTGAAAATGAAACGGCGCTGTATCTTGCAGATCTCATCCCGACCCCCTCACACATCAAGGTGCCCTACGTGATGGGATATGATCTCTTCCCGGCTGAAACTGCCAACTACAAGGAAGAATTGCTCAAAGAGGCAGCCGAGGGGGATTACCTGCTGGTCTTCGAACATGCTCCGCGCAGTAAAGTTGGGCGCGTTTTCTTCGATGAAAACGTGCCGACGTTCAACCCGGAGGCGTACGATTAGAGGTAAACGTGCTGGCTGGACTACGATTACGATTTGTTGCTTACTTACATAAAACCCGCTAAGAAATACACTGGAGGTACTATGGCAAACCTACGTGACGTTGTTATCGTTGGTGCTGCAAGAACGCCTATCGGTTCCTTCTTCGGAGGCCTGAGCACAATTCCCGCTCCGAGGTTAGGCGCTGTAGTGATAAAAACTGCTCTTTCCCGCGCTGGGTTACAACCCGAACAGGTCGATGAAATCATCATGGGATGCGTGCTGGCTGCCGGCATTGGGCAGGCGCCGGCAAGACAGGCGATGATCTACGCTGGAATCCCCCGTTCCGCCGGAGCCCTGACGATCAACAAGGTCTGTGGATCAGGCTTAAAGTCAGTGATGCTGGCGGCTCAAGCCATCCAGGTCGGTGATGCTGACATTGTTGTGGCAGGCGGTATGGAAAACATGAGTCTGGTCCCTTACTACCTGTTGAACGGGCGCACCGGATTCCGTATGGGTCATCAGCAGGTGACTGACGGGATGGTTTTCGATGGTCTATGGGACGTCTACAATAACTTCCACATGGGAAGCGCCGGAGAATTATGCGCCAAGGAGTACCAGATCACCCGAGCTGATCAGGATGCTTACGCCACCGAATCCTACCATCGCGCCCTCGCTGCTATCTCGGGAGGCAAGTTCAAAGCTGAAATCGTTCCCGTCGAGATCGTGGATAAAAAGGGCGGCGTGACGGTTTTCGCCGAGGATGAAGAACCCGGTAAAGCCAAAGTCGACAAGTTCCCGACTCTGAAACCGGCATTCCAAAGAGATGGAACCATTACCGCGGCAAATGCTTCTTCCATCAACGATGGGGCCGCCGCCGTTATCGTCATGGCGGCAGAAAAAGCCAAGTCCATGGGGATAAAACCGTTGGCTCGTTTTGTGGCTCATGCCACTGCAAGTCAGGACCCGGAATGGTTCACTACCGCGCCCACTGCAGCAATCAAGAAGCTGTTCGCCAGGACCAATCTGACGCAGAAAGATATCGATCTGTACGAAATCAACGAAGCTTTTTCGGTGGTCTCCATCATCAACAACAGGATGCTGGAACTCGATCCGTCCAAAGTCAACATATACGGGGGCGCAGTGGCTCTGGGACATCCCATCGGAGCATCCGGAACGCGTATCCTGGTGACGCTGTTGTACGCCATGCAGGAGCGCAACGCCAGGCGTGGACTTGCTTCCCTCTGCATCGGCGGCGGTGAAGCGGTCGCAGCGTTGGTCGAAAGATAAACTGATACTACATGGCGATCTGGCTCAGATCGACCTGAGATATATAAACCATCCACTAAATGCAGTAACGCGCAGCATGAATTCAAGTGCTGCCCTCTGGAGAACCGCATGTCACAAATAAAGAAAATCGCCGTCATCGGAGCTGGAACCATGGGCAATGGCATTGCTCACGTCTCCGCCCAATACGGATTTGAAGTTACCCTCATCGACGTCAAGCAGGAATTCCTGGATCGCGCTCGCACGACCATCGAAAAAAACATGGCTCGTCAGGTGGAAAAAAGAAGCATTCCTGAATACCGTATGACGGACGCTCTGAAGAGGATCGTGTACACCACCGACGAATCGACAGCCATCCCCTCAGCAGACTTGATCGTCGAAGCCGTCAATGAAGATCCTGCCTTGAAGTTTCAGATATTCTCCCGTTTGGACAAAACCGCCAAGGTGGGAGCCATCCTGGCCAGCAATACCTCATCCATCTCTATCGCAGAAATCGCCGCCGTTACCAAGCGGCCGGACAAAGTCATCGGGATGCACTTCATGAATCCGGTGCCGATGATGCAATTGGTGGAGATCATCTGCGGGCCCAGCACTTCAGACGAGACCTATAAAGTCATCGAGGAATTGAGCCGGAAACTGGGAAAAGTGCCCGCCAGAGCCAACGATTCCCCCGGTTTCATCGCTAACCGCATCCTGATGCCCATGATCAATGAGGCAATCCATACTCTCAGCGAAGGTGTTGGCACCAAGGAAGCGATCGATACCGTCATGAAGTTGGGAATGAACCACCCCATGGGTCCTCTGGCGTTGGCAGACCTGATTGGTCTTGACGTCTGCCTCTCCATCATGAATGTGCTTTACAACGGCTTCAAGGATGAGAAATACCACCCTGCTCCCCTGCTCGAAAAGCTGGTAGCTGATGGGCATCTGGGCAAGAAGACTAAAAAAGGTTTCTACGATTATAGTAAATAATGCATTCAGATGGGACAGGTGCTAAACGTCCCTTTCTGGATATAAATATACTGTCGGGGTTCTCACGACCCCGACAGTTTACAAGAACTCCAATAATTTTCCTAAGATAGAACAATGAGCTCACAATGGATTTAAAATACACCGAAGAACATGAATTAATTCGCAAAACCGTGCGGGATTTTGCGATAGAAAAACTGCTGCCCGGAGTCGCCGAAAGAGATCGGGATATGATCCATCCGACGGCGCAGATTCGTGAGTTGGGTGAACTGGGATTCTGGGGAGTTTTCATACCGGAACAGTACGGCGGAGCAGGGCTGGACTCGATCAGTTACTGTATCGCCATCGAGGAATTATCGAAGGTGGATGCTTCGGCAGGTGTGATCATCTCTGTCACCAACTCACTGGCAGCCTACCCGATTCTCACCTTCGGTACTGAAGAACAGAAGCAGAAGTACTTAATCCCTCTTGCGAGTGGTAAAAAGCTGGGCGCCTTCTGCCTGACCGAGCCTGGCGCGGGATCGGATGCGGCCGCGCAGAGTACTGTTGCCCTGCGTGATGGCGATTATTACGTTGTCAACGGAACCAAGCACTTCGTCACCTCTGGAAAACACGGCGACGTCTTCCTTGTTACCGTGATGACCGATAAAACCAAGGGAGTGCGCGGAACGTCGTCCTTGATTATCGAGCAGGGAACTCCCGGAATGAAGATCGAACCCCCTGAACACAAGATGGGCATCCGCGGGAGTGATACTCATGCAATCACCTTCGAGGATTGTAAAGTGCCCATTTCCAATTTATTGGGCAAAGAAGGTGATGGTTTTAAAATTGCTCTCTCGGCCCTGGATTCAGGGCGGATGGGAATTGCTGCTCAGGCTTTGGGGATCGCTCAGGGCGCGCTTGAAGCCGCGCTGCAATACGTGCATCAACGCAAGCAATTCGACAAACTGCTGAAGGAATTCCAGGCGATTCAGTTCAAGCTGGCCGACATGGAGACTCACATTCAGGCAGGTCGTCTGTTGCTATACCAGTCGGCGTTGAAGAAAGATCGCGGCGAACGATTCACCAAGGAAACCGCCATGGCCAAGGTTTACTGCTCCGAAACTGCCATGTCGGTTGCGAATCAAGCCGTGCAAATTCTGGGCGGTTACGGATACACCACAGAGTACCCCGTCGAACGCGCCATGCGCGATGCCAAGATCACGGAAATCTATGAAGGCACCAGTGAAATACAGCGCATGGTCATCGCCGCCAATCTATTAGCTGAATGGGCAAAAACGCACAGCTAAACTGGCTGAAATTCACGGTATGACGGGTTTCGATAATATTCTAGCAAATCAGTCTAACATCAAATTCACCGGTGCAGGAACTGCCTGTACAGGTTTAACTTTGTGCTGGAGGAATCATGAATCCGCAAGATGAAAAAGGAAAAATCTGGTTCAGTGGTAAATTGGTCGACTGGAAGGATGCGACCATCCATGTCATGTCGCACGTCATCCACTATGGTTCAGCCGTCTTCGAAGGAATTCGCTGTTACGATACAGCAAAGGGTCCGGCAGTCTTCCGGCTGAAGGAACACGTCCGCCGCCTGTTCGATTCAGCCAAGATTTACCGAATGGAAATCCCTTTCTCGCAGGATCAGGTCTTCAATGCCTGCCTGGAAGTCGTCCGTGTGAATAAATTAAAATCAGCCTATCTCAGACCGATTGTCTTCCGTGGATATAATACGCTGGGAGTCGATCCGCGGGGAATTCCCATCGAAACCGTCGTGGGAGCGCTGAGTTGGGGAAAATATCTCGGCGATGAGGCGATCAATGAAGGGGTAGACGTCAGAGTTTCATCCTGGACTCGTATAGCTCCGAATACATTCCCCGCCATGGCGAAAGCGGGCGCCAATTACATGAATTCCCAGTTGATCCGCCTTGAAGCTGCGATTGATGGTTACGCTGAAGGCATCGCGCTCGATGCCAACGGTTACGTAAGCGAAGGATCGGGTGAGAATATCTTTATCATCCGGGATGGGATCATCTGGACGCCGCCGCTGGGAGCTTCAGTTCTGCCCGGTATCACCCGGGATTCCGTGATCAAATTGGCTGAAGAGATGGGGTTCAAGGTTGTGGAGCAGTTGGTACCGCGTGAACTCCTCTACATTGCGGATGAAGTCTTCTTCACCGGTACCGCAGCGGAAGTCAGCCCCATCCGTTCGATCGATCGCCTACCCATCGGCGCGGGTCGGCGGGGTCCCATTACAGAAAAAATCCAGCGGCGCTTCTTTGACATCATTGAAGGAAAAGTCGACGATCCTTACGGATGGTTGACCTTCGTTTAGAAATAAAGCGAAAGAAAGTCGCGACAGATCCGATTTACATGAAAAGCCGCCGAGAAGCGCGTGAATGGGCCATGAAGGTGCTCTATGCCCGAGAACTGACCGGGGATCCCCTTGATGAGGTCATAGAGCACCTTTTGTCCTCCCTGTCGGCTGATGAGTCCCATCTGAAGTTTTGTCTTGAGTTGATTCGTCAGGCGGACGCAGACCATCAAAAGAGTGATGAATTGATAAGAAATTGCGCGGAGAAGTGGGAATTGGAGCGCATCGCCACCCTGGATAGAGTTATCTTGAGGATGGCGATCTGCGAACTGTTACATTTTGCAGATATTCCTCCTAAGGTAACCATAAATGAAGCCATAGAGATTGCTAAGAAATACTCAACAGAAAAGAGTGATAAATTTATCAACGGGATACTGGATAACGTGCTCCACCAGAGTCTCAAAGGGTTGGATATGTTACCGCAACGGGGCAATAAGCCTGCATGATCGACGCCGGAGTCAATTGATTCGGGAAGAAGCTTGAAGATCGCTTTCATATCCGATATTCACGGGAATCTTGAAGCCCTGCAAACCGCCTTGAAGGTAATCGATAATCGCCGGGTGGACGAGGTGATCTGTCTGGGCGATATAGTCGGTTACGGCGCCAATCCCGCTGAATGCCTTGATCTGGTCAGATCCGTTGCCTCCAGGACAGTGCTGGGAAATCATGACGCCTCTGTGTCGGGGCAGGAAGGTCTCGATTATTTCAACGATTTTGCCAGGGCAGCCGTGACATGGACCCAGTCGATGCTCACCAGCGATCAGATGGAATATTTAAGGTCGCTGCCATTATCGCTGCAGCTTGAGCACCTGCATTTGGTGCATGGTACGCCGGGAAATCCGCAAAAGTGGGAATACATTTTTAGTTCCTACGATGCTGCCAGGCAGTTCAGTTTTATTTGCGGAAAAGTCTGTTTTGTGGGGCATTCGCACGTCCCCGGTGATTATCATGAGAAGTGGCGCGACCACCTTAGCAGTACGGAAGATCGGGTAACAGATGCGCCCAGCTCGCGCAGGATTGTCAATATTGGCAGTGTGGGTCAGCCGCGTGACCGTGATCCCCGGCTTTGCTTTGTCGTTTACGATACTGAAATGGATCATGTGGAGTTCGTACGGGAAGAGTACAACGTCGAAGCAGCCGCAGGAAAAATAAGGCGCGCGGGATTACCCGAATTTCTGGCAGATCGTCTCTTGTGGGGGTGGTAAGTAAAAAATGCGCCATTCCTACATCCCCGATCTTTTCAGCTTGATCCCACTGACGTGGGTTTTCTATTTCCTCTGGAGACAGAGAAGAGAATTCCACTCACTCCAGCCATTTTTATTGGGCGCTGGATTCTTGATTTTAGGCAGAATTATCGATATTATTCTTGAACATCCTGGAATGCATGTCTTATTCGCAAAAAAATCTGCCTGCGAATATATTCGATTATCCGATGAGCATGGGCAGCGATCTCGCCGACATTTGCGCTGTGGTTTTTCTGATTATTGGATTTACGCGGACGAATGATTTCATGCGCCGCGGCAACTTTTGCTTTGATATACGGTATAAGTTAGTTGTAATCATCGCCTGGCTAGAAATTTGACAATCCAAACCCAAT
The DNA here is from genome assembly GCA_026394195.1 of bacterium. Lineage (GTDB taxonomy): Bacteria > Electryoneota > B3-LCP > B3-LCP > B3-LCP > JAPKYS01. The sequence continues at coordinate 27,193 of JAPKYS010000023.1, forward strand.
CTAACTGTCTAACATAACCGATAAATGCTGGACCTTATCTCAAAAGTATTCGGCTCAAAATCCGGTCGCGAAGTCAAAAGATTAATGCCGCTGGTCATAGAGATCAATCGTCATTTTGAGGCTATTGAAGCGCTGACCGACGAGCAGCTGCGCGCCAAGACGGAAGAATTCCGATCCCGCATCGCTGAAGGGGCGACTACCGATGATATCCTGCCCGAAGCCTTCGCGGTTGTAAAGTCAGCCTGCAAGCGGTTGTTGGGGCAAAAGTGGGAAGCCGCCGGTCACAAGATCACCTGGGATATGGTGCCTTACGACGTTCAGTTGCTTGGCGGGATCGTACTTCACCAGGGGAAAATCGCTGAAATGGCGACGGGTGAAGGCAAAACCCTGGTAGCGACGCTGCCGCTCTACCTGAAAGCCCTCGAAGGCAAGGGCGCTCACCTGGTGACTGTCAACGACTATCTGGCGCAGCGTGACAGCCAATGGATGGGCAAGATATTTGAATTTCTGGGTCTTACGGTCGGCTGCATCCTGGCGCACATGCCTTACGAGGAACGCTACCTCGCCTACCGTTGTGACGTCACCTACGGCACCAATAACGAATTCGGATTCGATTATCTGCGCGACAACATGGCGATCCGCCTGGATGGTGTAGTGCAGCGGGGACATCACTATGCCATCGTGGATGAGGTCGATTCGGTTCTGATTGATGAAGCGCGAACCCCTCTCATTATTTCAGGTCCGGTTTCGCGCAGCACTCATAAATTCGATGAACTGCAGGGTCCGGTAGACCGCCTGGTTAAAAAACAGAATGACCTGATAAACCGCCTGGTTGGCGAAGCGGAGAAATTACTGGCAGAAGAGCAGAGCGAATCCGAGTATAAAGCCGGGGAGATGATTTTAAAGGCGCAGCGCGGCGCACCGAAGAATAAGCGGTTCCAGAGATTGATGCAGGAACCGGGCGCCAAGCGCTTGATGACTCGGGTGGAAAATGACTACCTGCGCGATAAAAAATTACCAGAACTGGATGAGCAACTCTACTTTATTATCGATGAACATCATCATACCATCGACCTGACGGAAATCGGCAGGGTGGATCTGGCTCGTTATACCAAATCGGATGCCTCTCTCTTTATTCTGCCCGATCTGGCGGATGAGCAGTCTTGTATCGAAGGAATGGATATCTCCCCCGAACAGAAGCTGGAACTTCGCCAAAAAGCAGAAGACCTCTTTCTTGACCGTAGCGAACGCAATCACAACATCCAGCAGTTGCTGCGAGCGCACATGCTCTATGAACGTGACGTTGAGTACGTCATAGAGGAGGGAAAACGGGTTATTATCGTCGATGAGTTTACCGGGCGTTTGCAGCATGGAAGACGCTATTCCGACGGACTTCATCAAGCGATTGAAGCCAAGGAAGGCGTGCAGATTGAGCGCGAAACTCAGACCATCGCCACCATCACGTTGCAGAATTATTTCCGACTCTATGATAAATTGGCGGGGATGACGGGTACGGCTGAGACTGAAGAACAGGAATTCTTCGATATTTATAAACTGGAAGTTGTGGTGGTGCCCACCAACCGGCAGGTGATTCGGGATGATGCGGATGACGTCATCTATAAGACCAAGAAAGAGAAATATGACGCCATTCTGACTGAAATCGAGAGATGTTACACTAAGAAACAGCCGGTGCTGGTCGGAACCACTAACGTCGAAGTTTCTGAGACGGTGGCTCGATTACTGGCGCGCCGTAAAGTGCCTCATGAAGTTTTGAATGCGAAACACCATCAACGGGAAGCCGAAATTGTGTCACTCGCAGGTCAACCCGGAGCCGTAACCATTGCCACCAACATGGCGGGTCGTGGTACCGACATTAAGCTGGGACAGGGGGTCGTTGACGTAGGCGGGTTGCGTATCATGGGGACAGAGCGGCATGAAGCCAGACGAATCGACCGCCAGTTGCGCGGACGTTCTGGACGGCAGGGCGACCCCGGATCGACCAAATTCTATCTATCTCTCGAAGATGACCTCATGCGTCTCTTTGGCTCTGACCGCATCGCCGGCATTATGGATCGCATGGGCTTGGAGGAAGGTGAAGTCATCACACATCCCATGATCACTCGATCCATTCAGGGAGCTCAGAAGCGCGTCGAATCGCAGAATTACTCGATTCGCAAGCACCTGCTGGAATACGACGACGTGATGAACAAACAGCGCGAGGTGATTTACAACCGCCGCCGTAGAGTTCTCTTCGGGGAAAACGTTGAGGAACTGGTCATTGAGATGATGGATGAGTGGATAGATGACCTTTTCTATGGCATAGCCGGCGATGGATCGACTCTGGAACCGGCTGATTATGACACCGCACACCGATCCCTGGCCAGCGTTCTGCGCGTCTTTCTGGATGCCGGATCCGATGAGATCGAAACGTTTGAACGGGTGGGATTGATCGAAAAATCCAAAGAATTGGCTCGGCAGAGTTTCGATCGCCGCCGCCAGGAAATCGACTCTGACCTGCTGGTCAATTTTCTGCAGGGCACCATCCTGGCTTTCGTCGATGAGGAGTGGAAGGATCACCTGTACGAAATGGACCGCTTGAAGGAGGGAGTCGGCCTGAGAGCTTATGGACAACGTGATCCTCTGGTCGAATTCAAGAAGGAGGGCTATTCTCTGTTTGAGGAAATGCTCGGCCGAGTCAACGAACGGTCACTGCGCGCCATATTCCAGAGCCGCATCTTAACCATCCCCAAGCCTACAGCGATTCCTGCCGACCAGATGGCAGCAATTCATCATCAGGCTACCGGAATAGCCTACGCCTATGCCCAGGCTCCGCCCCCGGAAACTGCTCGGCCGCAATCCGGACCCGAAGCACCGGGCAAACCTCAGCCGGTACGGAGAGACAAAGAACCGGGCAGAAATGATCCTTGTCCGTGCGGCAGCGGAAAAAAATACAAGCAGTGTCATGGTCGGTAGAGGTCGTGGGATAAGAAGCGAAAAAAATCATTTCAAAGTCGTGATTTCTTGCTTATATTGTATCGAGGTCAATTCTTTAGGGGGAAGACAACTTGGAATCAACACGAGGCCCCCATGTATCATAGGATCATGGAGATACTGGTCCTGCTGATGGACGAGTTCGGGAGTCAGAACTGGAAACCCGATCAGATGGACCAATTAAGCGATCATCTCATCCAGCGCGGCTACACAGAACAGGAAATAAATACTGCTTTCTACTGGTTATATCACCGTTTTGGTTGGGAGAACAACGCGCCGTTGCAGAAACTGTTCGTTGATCTTCCAGCAGAAACTTCCTGCCGTTTGCTGAATTCCCTGGAACAAAGATACGTATCACCGGAAGCATATGGTTATCTGCTTCAACTGAGGCATCTGCGTCTGCTCAGTGCCCGTGAGCTTGAAGAGGTGATCGAACGCGCGCAAATCCTGGAGTTTCAGCGCGCCAATGTCGAAGATATGAAAGCCATTGTACAATCTCTCCTCTTCGAAGACGGAAGCACCCAATCCGGAAATCTGAAGGCGTTTAATCTCTCCTCGAGAGGAGAAACCTGTCACTAATGGCGCTCCCCACACCCATTTGGTCCGTATATGAATCTGGTCATCGTTGAGTCGCCATCCAAAGCCAGCACCATCAAGAAGTTTCTCGGGGATGATTATAAAGTCACCGCTTCCTTAGGACACATCAAGGATTTGCCCGAGAAGGAATTGGGCGTCGATCTGTCCCGCGACTTCGCTCCGCACTACCGCATCATCCCCTCCAAGAATAAGGTCGTCGAGACCATCCGCCAATTGGCTGAATCGGCTGAGCGCGTCTATATCGCGACCGATCCCGATCGCGAAGGGGAAGCCATCGCAGCGCACATCGCTGAAATCATTCACAAGACTCACCCCAAGCCATACCGCGCTCTGTTCTACGAAATTACCCGCAATGCGGTACAGAAAGCCATAGCCACGCCAGGGATCATCGACGTCCAAAAGGTCGATGCTCAGGTAGCTCGGCGAGTCGTCGACCGACTGGTAGGGTATCAAGTAAGCCCCTTCATCTGGAAGACGGTTGCCAAGGGCTTGTCGGCGGGCCGTGTACAGTCGGTCGCCTTGCGGATGATCTGCGAGCGTGAAGCAGAAATTCGGGCTTTCGTACCCACAGAGTACTGGAGTATACGAGGACTTTTCGCTGGTGATAAACTACAGCCCCTCTGGGCTGAATTTACCTCTTTTGCGGGAAAGAAATTGGAACTTCCTACCGCAGAGACAACCCTTGATTTGGCCGAGAAATTGCTTCGCTCAACTTATGCTATATCGCAAGTTAAAGTAAACCAACAATCGATAAAGCCCTATGCGCCCTACATTACCTCGACCTTGCAGCAGGACGCAGGACGTCGCATAAGTCTTTCACCCAAAAAGACCATGAGCCTGGCGCAGATGCTATACGAAGGGGTCGATCTCCCCGGCGGCGAAAGCACAGGTCTTATCACCTACATGCGCACCGATTCAACTCGCATAGCCGCGGAAGCGCAACATGCTGCTCGGGATTTTATCGCAGCAACTCTCGGTGAGAATTATAACAGCCCCAAACCTCGTCACTATGCTCAGAAGAAGAGCGCGCAGGGCGCGCATGAAGCGATCCGACCCACCGACGTCGCACGCACGCCTAAAGAACTGAAGAACGTTTTGGACCCTGAACTCTGGAAGCTCTACGACTTGATTTGGCGCCGGTTCGTAGCTTCTCAAATGGCTGATACCGTTAATGAAGTTACTATTGTTGACATCCAAGGAGATGAAGCATTATTCCGTATACGTTGGGTGAAGCGAATTTTTGATGGCTTCCAGAAAGTTTATGCACTGGAATCCAGTGGCGAGGAACCTCCTCCAAATCTACCCCCAAATTTCGGTAAAGGTTATCCTCTCTGTCTCGATTGTCTAGACCCTCGGCAGCATTTCACTCAGCCGCCGCCACGCTATACCGAATCCAGTTTGATCAAGGCTCTGGATGAGCTGGGAATCGGTAGACCCAGCACCTACGCCACCATCCTGACCACGCTGTACGATCGGACCTATGTCAAGCTGGAAAAGCCGAAGTTACTGCCGACCTCCCTGGGGGAAACGGTCAATAAAATCCTGGTGGCGCTCTTCCCGGACATCTTCGAAGTCGGTTTCACCGCCCGCATGGAAGAACATCTGGATCAGATTGAAGAAGGAGCTTCCTGGGTTAACGTAATCAAGGATTTCTACACCCCATTTGCGCTTTCTCTGGAAAATGCCGAAAAACACCGCAGATCGATCAAGGAGCAGGTGCAGGAGGTCAGCGACCAGGTTTGCGAAAAGTGCGGCAAGCCGATGTTGATCAAATGGAGCCGCCGCGGAAAATTCCTGGCATGCAGTGGTTTTCCCAAGTGCCACAACAGCAAACCGTTGGAGACTCCCAAAACTGTCGAGAAAGCCTGTCCCGATTGCGGGGGTGCACTGAATATTAAGGAGGGGCGCTTCGGGCGTTTTTTGGGGTGCTCCAACTATCCGACCTGCCGCCATGTCGAACCGATAGGAACCGGGGTAAAATGTCCAGAACCGGATTGCGGCGGCGAACTGGTTGAACGCTCAACCAAGAAAGGGCGTTTCTACAGTTGCAGCCGCTATCCGCAATGCAAGTTCCACGTAACCAAGCGACCCATTCCTAAAGAATGCCCTGCTTGCGGACATCCCTTCCTGGTGGTTGACAAAGAATCCGGAGGCAGCGAACAGATTAGTTGCCCGAAATGTAGAACTAAATTCGAGCCATTCACCGAACCGGAAACCGAACCTATAATTGCCGAGTGAAATGATTGAGAGGATAGAGTCCTTTCTCAGCTATTTGAAAAACGAAATCGGCGCATCTCCGAATACCCTGACCGCCTATCGCCATGATCTCGTTCAGTTCCAAGCTTTCATGGAAGCCGGAGGCCGAGGGGGGATATTCAGCCCGAATTCGATCCGTGATTTCGGAGCCTTTTTGCTGCGAAGCGGTTTGTCAAGGGGATCGATCACCCGGGAAATATCTGCTCTGCGGAGTTTCTCGAAATATCTGAACAGCACCGGACAGATCTCTGACTCGGTGACCGTCCGGATCACCTTGCCTCAGCAGGAAAAGCAACTGCCTCGCTTCCTCGATCAGAGATCCTTGAACTCCCTGATTGATCTGCTGCCGCAAGGGGATGAAAAGGCGCTTCGTTCCCGATTACTGGTCGAGTTGTTATATGGTTGTGGCTTGCGCGTCAGTGAACTGGCGGGTCTGAGACGGAGTGACTTTGATTCAACAGGCGAGACCGTGCGGATCTTGGGAAAGGGCAATAAAGAGCGAATTGTGCCGGTGGGGCGAGCGGCTCGGCGTGCTTTACAGGATTATTTGCCTCGACGGGGTGATTCAGCAAAAAAACGCTGCAAGTCCATTTCCGCGGACCACTTGATTGTCAATAATAATGGGAAACCATTCTCGGTGCGAGGCATTCAACGTGCCATCGCAGAGATATTGAACAATCTGCCGGCTGCACCCGGCCAGAATCCTCACCTGCTCCGGCACAGTTTTGCAACACACCTGCTGGAAAACGGCGCCGATCTGCGCGCCATTCAGGAGATGTTAGGTCACGCTTCGATATCAACAACCCAAAAGTATACACACGTCTGTCGTAATAAATTAAAGGAGGTTTACTTACAAGCTCACCCTCGCGCGGAAAAAAAGTGATGTTCAGGACCTTAACCCTTGAAAGGAGTTATCATGCGTATCAACGTTTCTGCCCGGCATTTTAAAGCCAGTGACAAACTGCGCGATTTCGCCACCACCGAAGTGATGAAGCTAAAAAAGTTCTTCGATAACATCACCGACAGCGAAATTATCCTGAGTTCACAAAAAGGCAGCAAATCATCCGAGATTATCCTGAATGTCAATGGTACCAAGCTGACCGCAGCTGAGGCCAGCGACGATTTCTATAAATGTATACCGAAAACGGTAACCAAGTTGGAGAGTCAGTTAAAAAAATACAAAGACAAACTCTACGGTCACTAAACCGGACCCTGCTTGGACTTGAGGCTTAGGGCGGGTGACCCCTGCGGGATTCGCCCGCCCTTTGACCTTAATAATCTGGAGACAGCAAAATGGAAACGCTGGAAGTAAGTACCTTTTTTAAAGAAAATGAATCAAAGCTGGGTCTTACGCTGGTGACCACCCCCGAGGGTTTACAAAAAAAAATAATCCAGAAAGCGCTGCACCGCCCGGGCTTGGCGCTGGCCGGATTCCTGGAGCTATTCACTTTTGATCGCATACAAATCATCGGCAATACCGAAATGACCTATCTGCGCAATCTGAATCAGGAGGAGCGACTCGCCAAATTCATGCATGTTTTTAAATATGATATTCCCTGCATCATCGTCACTGATTCGAATGAAATATTCCCTGAAATGATTGAAACGGCCAATGCCCACAAATTAGCTATTTTCTGGACAGCCAGTTCCACCACGGTGCTGGTTCACCTGCTCAGCGATTACCTCGACGACAAATTTGCGCCTTCAACCAACATCCATGGTACGCTGGTGGACGTTTACGGAACAGGTATATTATTGACCGGAAGATCCGGCATTGGCAAGAGTGAGATCGCCCTCGATTTGATTGAACGCGGTCATCGCCTCGTCGCCGACGATGTGGTGATCCTGACCAAGAAGGCAGAAGGAATTCTGCTCGGCTCCGGACCGCAGATGTTGAAACACTTTATGGAGATACGCGGAGTCGGCATTATCGATGTGAGAAACGTCTTTGGCGTCCGGGCTATCCGCCTGCAGAAGCGGGTTGAAGTTCAGGTCGAACTGGTCGATTGGGATAACCAGGAGAATTATGAACGTCTGGGGCTCGATGAAGAATTCAGGGATCTGCTGGAGGTGAAAATTCCTTATGTTCAACTGCCCATCTTCCCAGGGAAAAATGTCACTGTGATCGCCGAAGTGATCGCTTTGAATCTACATCTGAAAGTGTACGGTTATCACCCGGCGCGCGCCTTCAACGAACGGTTACTGGATGCGCTGCTACACCGTAATAATATATCGGATTATCTGCAAAAGGACTTTGAATAGGCTGCTTGTGTATCACCGGACCGAATCTGATTAGCTATCTTCTTAAAATGTCTTAACCTATGAAAAAACCGACCAACGAATTTAAAATCGGATTCACGGTACTGCTTGCGTTGGGCTTGCTGCTCTTTGGAATCCTGTGGGGCAAGCAGGTGAGCCTTTCATCGGGGTCCTATCCCGTGGATATTCGATTTAATAACATCGCAGGTTTGGAAGCTGGAGCGCCTGTCCTGGTGAATGGAGTTAATCGCGGGCGTGTGACCGACCTCATCCTAAAGCAGGAAAGTGTGATCGTCCGTCTGGCAATGAACACCAATGTGACTCTATACACGGATGCTCACTTTGAAATATCCACCCCGGAACTGATGAGTAATAAACTGGTCAGCGTATTTCCGGGTATTTCCGGGATAAAACCACCTGCAGGTTATATCTGGATGGGTGAAGTGCCGAGCGGCATGAACGAATTGATGAAAGTATCTGCTAATCTGGTGCAGGACGTCAAGCGCCTGTTGAATGTGCTGGAAACCACAGTAACCAACATCAATGAAACCGCCGGTGACCCGAAACTGAGACAAGCTTTGATCGCCAGCGTTCATAATCTCGAATTATCCAGTCAGCGCACCCTGGAATTCATCTCGCTGAACGAAGGCAAGTTCAATCAGGTATTGAATAATCTGGTGAGCAGCAGTGATAATTTGCGATCGCTTCTGGCCAGCAACACAGAACCAATAAATCTAGCTATAGCCGACCTGAACGCGCTGCTGAGTCAACTCAATGAAATCGCGGGGAAAATAAATACCATTTCGACCAAACTGGAGACAAAGGACGGCACTCTGGGCATGTTGATCAATGATAGCACGCTGGCTTCAGAGCTTCAAAATACGGTTTGTGACCTGGATTCTCTGATCCAACAAATTCGAGCTGAAGGGATTAACACCCACATCAGTCTTTTCGGCAAAAAGAAAAAGTAGCTGTTTCGTTACCTCAAACCCCAACGGCATGCATCACAAAATCCTCCGCTTACTTCTAACTGCTACTGTTATTCTTGTCTGCGCTCACCTCGCACAGGCGCGCTGGTTCATCCTCCCGGGCGCTTACTATACCGAAGAATTGGGTTGGGTGGCATCTTGCGCATTTATTGCGGAATCCATAGAGGCTGACCGCTTTGAAGCGCGCTTCGAATATTCCGGCGAAGATGAAGGGATGGCGGCTCTGAGATATTTCCAACCCCGCCAAGAAGTCGAGCTAACCTTCATCGCTGAATTCCGCTCCTCTCAAAAGCACGTCTTTTCCGACCTGACCCCTTCGCTGCAGGACGAACTTTTCAATTCCAATCGTCAGGCTACACTGCTGGCTTTCCGCTGTGATTTTCCAAAGCCGAATGGTCTTTTCTATGGTTTCGAAACCGCCTATCGTCTTTACAGATTCAAGGGAGACATCGAAACAGGTGAAAGTCCGGATGAATTTTCTCTGACGGATTTGTATTACTCCGAAGGTTCGGAATATTCGGTTTCGCTGCGCACCGGCCTGGAAGCTCGCGACAATCGAGATTACACTACCTATGGGCATCATCTGCTCTGGCAGTTGGATCTGGGAAAGACTTACCAACCTTCCGGATCGGACCTGCTCCTTCGCAACCAGATCGATGGCCGAGAGTATGTGCAGCTCTATCGTGATTGGACCATCCTGGCGCTGAATCTGCGCGGTGGCATCATTCATCATCAAGTACCCTATTTCAGTCAGTTTAAACTGGGTGGCGTCGATAACCTGCGCGGATTTCCCGAAGATCGTTATTACGGCAATGCCTTCTATCTCTTCCGCACCGAGCTCAGACAAACCGTTCTGAAGGATGTAGACACTCAATTCCCCATCCTTAAAAAAATATACCCCAAGTACAGCGCAGGATTCGTGCTTTTCACCGATGCCGGCGATCTTTGGCGTGATAGCATGGGCTGGTGGGGGCGGCGGCAGGGAATCGGAGCAGGTTTGCGGATCATTCTTCCTCCCAGTGTGGTAGCAGCCGTCGATCTCGCCAAACCCATCGACGTCGGCGGTTGGAATTTCTATATCAATCTCAGGCAATCGTTTTAATCGAGGACGAAGCATTTACGTCAGATTCAGGAGATCGATTGAACACCTTGACCAACGATGAACAACCCTTCATCCTCATTGCCGACGATGATCTGCTGATTCAGGAGGTGCTATCCACCAAGCTGGAAAGAGCGGGGTTCGAGGTTATCGTGGCGGGGGATGGGGAAGAGGCGCTCAGGATGATCTCCGAACGGCAGCCGGATATCCTGCTGTTGGACATTAAAATGCCGGGACCGGATGGTTATGAGATCTGTCGGCGGCTGCGAGCAGCAGAAGCCACCAGGGCGCTGCCCATCCTGATGATCACTGCCTACGGCGGGACGGATTATATCGTCAAGGGTATCGAGATCGGGGCGGACGACTACATCACCAAACCGTTCGACATGGAAGAGGTACTGGTGCGGGTTCGCTCACTCCTGCGCATGCGCCGCATCGAACGCCAGTTGCGGGAAAAGGAAAGCCACCTCGCCCGTATCGAGGTTGTGGGACAGCTGCTGGTGACCATGGCGCATTACATCAACAACTCGCTGGCTGTTATCAGCGGCAGGGCGCAGGCGCTAAAAGACGATAACCCGGAACAAGCCCGGAAGTTGCGCGAAGCCTGCTTCAAGCAGACCCGTAAAATATCCGCCGTGCTGGAAAGCCTGGAAGCCATGGCGAAGCACATGAAGATCAGCACCACCTCCTACGCCGGTATGGAAAACGCAATGCTGGATATCGAGAAAGAGATTCAGGAGAGGTTGGGGGAAGAGGAGGACAACGGGGAGTAGTGCAATGGGGCAACAAGGATCTTCAGCCCCTTGCGGTGGATACGAGCAGAGAACGTTAGAGCAAGGAGGTAGGGCAAGAGGGTAATGGTGGTAAGCTAATTATCTTTACAGAAGCAATGCCGGATTAAGAGTTCTTCGATTCCCGGGAATGAATTCCCTGGCTACTATCCTTCAGTCCCCTGAAGGGGACGTTTTGGAGCGTCCTGAAAGGACTGCAGGTACATAGCCCGAAAATTCATTTTCGGGCGGAGTCGTTTCGCTTGAATAAATCCCTAAAGGTGTCAAGTTATTTAGTTCACTGCCATAGCCCCCTTGCTGCAGAGGGGATGATGCCGTAGCAAGCAAAGAAAAAATAGAATCTTCTTGTGCTATTGCCGGTTAAAATGTGTATATTTTTTTACGATTGAAAGTCAATTGTTAAACAAGACAACCCAAATAGGAGTTGATCATGTCGAAGCGCAACTACTTCTTGATAACCTTGATTCTCGCACTGCTCGCTCTTTCCTCCTGTACCAAAGACAATACCACCGGACCTGACAATGATCCGCCGCCACCTGGCGAAATGGTCTTAATTCCTGCCGGCACATTCACCATGGGCAGCACACAGGTGGGTGGCACTGCCATACCTGAACACCAGGTTCACCTTGACGCCTACTGGATGGACAAATATGAAGTTACGAATGCCCAATATAAGCTCTTCTGTGACACCACTGGTCATCATTACCCCTCTGACCCGGGCTTTTCTGGTATGTCGAACTATTTTACCAACAGCCTCTACTCAAACTATCCTGTTGTCAGGGTTTCCTGGTTTGACGCTGACAGCTTTGCCACCTGGGCTGGTAAACGGCTGCCTACCGAAGCCGAATGGGAACGAGCCGCCAAAGGGGATCAGGATAATCGCCTATGGCCTTGGGGTGACAATTTAGGAACGAACAATGCAAATATTTATGGGTCTGGTGATGGCTATACCTATACCTCTCCAGTCGGAACATTCCCGACGGGCGTTAGCCCGGCGGGGTGTTACGACATGGCGGGGAACGTCTGTGAGTGGTGCAACTACCTATTACAGCATCAGCCCCCAAAATGACCCGCAGGGTCCTGAAAACGGCTCCTACCGTGTTCTGCACGGCGGTTCCTGGTACGTCAGTGGTACGGACGCGCGCTGCGCCTACCGCCACGGCGACTACCCGGCGTACTTGGACGGCAACTTCGGGTTTCGATGTGCAAGAACTCCTTGATACTTGAGCGCTTGGTTCTTGGTACTTGAAGTGGGGTGCAGGGGCGCAGCCCCTGCCCGCGAGTGAGAGATGCCATGGTGCCCCACAGCTCTGCTGTGGGTTGGTAAAACATACAGTACCATGCAACAAGGATCTTCAGCCCCTTGCGGTGGAGCCGAGCAGAGAACGATAGGGTGAGGGAGTAGGGCAAGAGAGTGAGGGCAAGGGGGTAAACCCCCTTGTTGCGCGGCGGCAGATTTCGATTAGATAGTCTCATACATGGATGATGCACCACTTCAAGCGTATCACATCACCTGGGTGACGCACAACAGCCGGATCAGTCCTCGTATGATTGAGAATGAGGCAGTGATTCATAGGTTGCGTATTCGCAAGGGGATAAACCCCCTTGTTGAACCGACCTGGCTGGATGAACGATTAGAGGTCGAAATAAGCGAGTGTATCGCTGAAATCGTTAAGGAATACAAGCTACGCATCATAGCCTATAACATCTGTGGTGATCATGTTCATATTATCTTGATATGCTCTGAAACTGATCGCGCCAAGATTGTGGGGATTCTGAAAGGCAAATCAACCTTTCTAATGAAGAAACGCAAACAAGTTACTGACGAACTGCATCTCTGGGCGCAGAAGTATAGCTGGACGCTGATTGAAAGCGATGATCAGTTAAGCAATACTATAAATTATATAAGTAATAATCGGCAGAAACACGAATTACCCGATAACATTGGTTTGAATCTGCAAAGAGACGCAATTATCGGAGATAGCCTCAACTGGTTCCTCTGCAACAAGGGGCTTGAGCCCCTTGCGGTGGGTACGAGCAGAGAACGTTAGGGTGAGGGAGTAGGGCAAGAGAGTCCAGGGCAAGGGGGAAAACCCCCTTGTTGCGCGAGAGGTGGGATGAGTACGCAGCATGCAACAAGGGGCTTCAGCCCCTTGCGGTGGAGCCGAGCAGAGAACGTTAGGGTGAGGGAGTAGGGCAAGAGAGTCCAGGGCAAGGGGGTAAACCCCCTTGTTGCATTTACTCTCCGGCGTTTCTTTCCGCCGCCGCCAGCCGATTCAGCGCCAGAAACATCCACGCCTGCACCCAGCGGATGTGGGGAATCTTGTTGGTCCACTCCTTGCGCTTCTGGAAGTAAAAATACCCCTTCGGATCTTGGAAGTTGCGGATACCCCACTCGGCGATCTTCTGAGCAAACGGCAGGAAATCCGGGTGGTAGTCCTGCAGCCGGGTGAAGGTCAGTATTCCTTGAGCGATGCAGTGTCCATCGATAGGGTAGACCGAGTTCGGTGAAAACTTCGGCGTGCCGTCATCTAAAAACAATTCCCTCCGATAGAACTCAATCCCCCTCTTAATGGTCTGCTCAGCGAAAGTCTCATCAGAATAACTTTGATAATCCACTAACGCATCAAGAACAAATCCCGTATGATAATTATCGATCCAGTGGTGGATGGGATCCTCGCCGTAAAACCATGACCCGTCATCGCGTTGAGTATCCTGAACAAATCTAATCGCTTGCCGAGCCACTTCCATCATCGAACGATCTCCGAGAATTTTGCCGGTCCTCGCCAGCATCCGGGCAGCTAGGGCGGTAACGTTGACCACCCTGGAGTCGTCATTCGGAGTATAGCTGAAGTAGATTCCTTCGCCGGCTTGGCTGATTTTCAGGTCAGTTAAGGCGAACTTACAGGAGCCGGCCGCCAAATCCAACAGTGATTGGTTGGGTTTGACCTCGTGGAGGTCCAGAATGGCATCTACGGCGAAGGCGGTATGCACCAGCGAGGGAGTGTTGGGGGGAACGAAGAAGGCGCGGGTCTGGTAAGCAAGGTTAGTTCCCCAGCAGGGTCCGGAATACCCTGGTATTATCTTTGCGGTGAGACGCTGCAGAAGTTTGTCGATGATTTCGGTGTTATGGCGGGACTGGGAGGAGCTTTCCCTAAGAACGTATCCCGAGAGAAATAACGCCAACCCTTTGGCGAAGCAATCCTTGCGGATACCAAGCATGGGCCTGACGTTCAGCGGTGCGATCTTGATGAGATGATTGCCCGCCCAGCGGGGAATGCGCAGATTGAACGGGAAGATTCCGAAAAGCGGCGAACCTAAGGCATCCCAGGGATCCCAGCCCTGAAAATCGACGGATTCGCAGTAGGCACGGAGAGACTCTTCGGCTTTTAGAATATCAGCACCGGGTTGCATAAGGGGAAAAATGCTTGATTTTTATAGGTTTTTTCGTTATATTCCTGAAATTAGTGGGAAAATTTTTCTTAGTTGGCAAGATCTTCCAGTTAACCTTAGGGATCATACACCGATGAAGTTTAGCGCCATTGCCTTAATCCGATCAGGACTTCTGCTGATCATAGGGTTGAGTTTCCTCTCCTGCGCCGGAAGCCATCAAACTGCGCTGGAGGAGACGGCCAGAATTCCTTTACCCGTTTTCAAACCGCCGCAGTCTTCAGATCTGCCGGATTACATCATCGATTTCAATGATCTGCTGGAGATCAAGTTTTTCAACAACGAACGGTTCAACGAAACCGTCCGCGTGCGCCCGGATGGACGCATTACACTCCTGCGTATCGGCGACCTATTAGTGGTCGGGAGAACCCCCCATCAGGTGGACAGCTTGATAACGGTGGATTATGAAAATATCATCAAAGACCCGGACGTCACCGTTTTTGTTCGAGAATTTGGGGCGCCGGAAGTCTATGTAATGGGAGAAGTTGCTCGCCCGGGGGCTGTGGCTTATAAAGCAAGATTGACCGCCACTCAGGCCGTGGCTCAAGCTGGTGGTCCGGGTCGACAAGCCAAGATGCGCAGCGTAATTATAATTCGCCAGGACAAGGGAGAGTTGGTGGCGGCGCGCTGGGACTTGAAAAATATCGTCAAAGGTGACATTTCCCGTGGTGATCCGCTGGTGATGCCATTCGACATTATTTACGTGCCACAATCGTATATTTCCAAGCTATCCGAATTCCTGAACACCTACGTACCGACTCTGCTGACGCCAATCGATCTGACGGTACGCTGGTTCTACTATCAGGAACTGATTAAAAGTTCAAATAAGTGATCTCTGATCTTACCAACCGTATCAGAAAGCGGTAATCTCGATGTATCTGAGTTTCTTCAACTTCAAGGAACAACCTTTTAACGTAACCCCTGATCCAAAGTTCCTATACTTCGGTGAGTCCTACCAGGACGCTCTCGCCTACCTGGTCTACGGAATCCGCATGCGCAAAGGCTTCGTGGTGTTGACCGGCGAGATCGGTTCCGGCAAGACTACGGTGATAAATGCCCTGCTGGAACGCCTCGACGATTCCCACCGCATTGCTCACCTGGTGCATTCAAACATGAGCTTGAAGGATATGCTCCGGTTCATCTTTCGGGATTTCGGTATGGATGCCGGCGGCAAATCCAAATCCGAGTTGCTGCTCCAGTTGCAGGAGTTCCTGATGCGTCTCGATCAGCAGGGAGGCAATGCTGTTTTAATCATCGACGAATCGCAAAACCTGCGCAGCTGGCAATTGGAGGAGATTCGCCTGCTCTCCAACATCGAGACCTCGAAACGGAAACTGATCCAGATTGTCCTGGTCGGTCAACCGGAACTGCTCCATTTAATGGATCTGGCCGAACTTCGCCAATTCAAACAGCGCATCACTTTGCACTATCATCTGAAGCCGCTTGTGAGGGATGAGGTTGAAGCCTACATCGAACATCGCCTTAAGATCGCAGGGCATGATGGAACGCGCCTTTTTGATGATGGCGCAATGGATGAAATCCACACTTTCAGCGAGGGAATCCCGCGTCTGATCAATGCAATTTGCGATCGGGCTCTAATTAAAGCGTGCGTTTCTAATCACCATAAAATCGATCGCAAATTAATACGGCAGGTCATCTAATTTTTATCCATTTTAGACCGAGGATTTTGTGGAGGTGAGGTTTAATCAGCAGATGAACTGGATGAAGAACCCCTGGGTGATTTTTTTAACCGCCCTGGCAGTTCGCTTGATTTATATCTCATTTTTGAAGGAAGGGTATTATTTCAGCGATTTCCGAGTGTATGAGCGATCCGCACTTTCATTGATCGCCGGGCACGGCTTTGAACCGAATTATGCCCGACCACCGCTCTACCCACTTTTTCTCTCGATCAATTACTTGATTTTCGGCTCACATTTCTTTGAACTCAGGCTGGTACAAGCGCTTTTGGCGGCATTCTCGTCGGTGCTGATTCTGCAAATAGCTGACAGAATTGTAGGATCGACTGCCGCGCGTATCGCAGCCTGGGTATCGGTTTTTTATCCATATTATATCTTTCTTTCCGGGTTGCTCTATCCGACGCTGCTCGCTTCTTTTTTTCTGATCAGTACTGTTTATCTGCTTCTAATTTCGAATCGACAAAAATCGTTGGCATATCTGGGATTGGCTTCATTTTGTCTGGGTATGGCAGCGCTTGCAGTTCCAATGTCGTTGTCATTTTTCCCCTTTATTATCATCTGGTATCTGCTATTTTCCGAATGGGATATTAAACGTCGAATTATCGCCGCTCTTGTCGTCATCGTGGTGGTCTTCGGTACCCTGGTTCCCTGGACCTATTACTGTTATCAGCGTACCGGTCATCTCGTGCTGGTGGATTCAAGGTTGAGCGACCATCTCTTTATCGCTTCACCTGACGTGCAGGCGGAACGTGGTAGTGACACTACTACAACCAGCCGTATGAATGGCATGATGAATCATCCCGGCAGCTATGTTATGACTTTCACCGGGGAGTTCTTTCACTTCTTCAGCTTCGTGCCGGATCGTGTTGTCACCCGCAACCCGGAATATCGCGAGAGGATTCATAAGGAAGATCCCCGACTCGTGGTTGATCACGTGTTTATATCACCATTGATGAATTGGGTCAGTATTCTTTCCTATAGTCCGGTTTTTCTCTTTGCTTTGGCAGGGATTGTCCTGGGCAGATCCAATTGGAGGTTGCTTTTTTTTCCAATAACGCTGGTTTTGTCCCAGGCGATGGGTTATTCAATCTTCTTTTCACAGGTGCGTTATCGTCTGCCGGTGGAATTCTGTTTGATGATCCTGGCAGGAGGCGGCGCAGTCGCAATCTGGGAAAAATATCGTAAAAAAATCGTAAATTGAAGATGGAGTAGAGATGGCAACCTATCTGGTCACCGGTGGCGCAGGATTTATTGGATCGAACCTGGTGGAAGCTCTCTTGGAACGAGGGCATCAGGTGCGGGTGTTGGATAATTTTGTTACCGGACGACGGGAGAACATCGCTGAATTTGCCTCACAGATAAAGCTTTTTGAACTGGATATCGCTGAAACACGGGGCTTGAAAGAAGCCTTCTCAGGAGTGGACTACGTCCTTCATCAGGCGGCGCTGCCGTCAGTCCCACGTTCTATTGAGGACCCCATGGGATCCTTCAACTCGAGTGTGGTCGGGACTATGAACGTCCTCGAAGCTGCTCGGGCTGCGGGCGTCAAGAGGCTGGTTTTCGCTTCCTCCTCCTCAATCTACGGCAGCAATCCGGATTTGCCCAAACGCGAAATCATGAAACCGGCGCCATTATCACCTTATGCTGCAGGTAAGCTGGCAGCGGAGACCTATTGTCAGGTCTATCATCAGGTCTTCGGACTATCAACCGTATGTCTGCGGTATTTTAACGTCTTTGGCCCTCGGCAGGACCCCAATTCGCAATACGCCGCGGTGATTCCCAAATTCATCCGCGCCGCGCTGCAGAATTCGACCATTACGATTTTTGGTGACGGTCTGACCTCCCGCGATTTTACCTACGTCACCAATGTGGTCGAAGCGAATATTCTGGCTGCTGAAAGTGAGGTCGGCGCTGGTCAGGTCTATAACTTAGCCTGCGGAGACCGAATCACTCTCAACCAGATGGTCGATGAGATTGAGGCTTTGGTTAATAAAAAGGTGAGGCGTACCTATGCTCCGCACCGACCCGGTGACGTGCCCCATTCTCAGGCGGACATCACCAAGCTGCAGAAGACCTTCGGTTACCGACCGCAGGTCACTTTCCAGCAGGGATTGAAGCAGACAATCGAACATTTCAGAGGAATTTTCAGCTAATCGAAGAGTGCTAATCCAAACCAATTAGGTGATTGCGACTATGGAAAGGGCTTACACCCCAGATCGCTCAACTTCACTGCGACACTTCATGACGGTTATTTTCAAGCGTCTTTGGATTATTTCCGTCATTGCCCTGTTGACTCTGGCCGCGGGCGCATTTAAGATATTACGGACGCCTGATCAGTACGAAGCTCGAGCTAAGCTGCTGTTGGAACGTGATCCCGAGCTCGAAAAAGCTCTTCTACTCAGAATCTCCAGCTCTGGACGTAGTGAAGCCTCGAGCTACAGCTACACCCAAGAATCGGAAATAATGACTTCGCGACCCGTGCTGGAACGGGTGGTCCTGAGTTTGAAGCTGTACGGTTTTGATGATACCACCAAATATACCAATCCGCATCAGCGGGAAGCCGCCATGCAGGAAGCGGTGCGGAATGTCGGAGAACATCTCACTATCTCACCTTCCCCGGACCCCAATATCATTTATGTACGATATAAAGATCAGGACTCCAGGCTATGCGCGCAGGTGGTCAATGAATTGGTGGATCGTTACATCGAATACCGCTTCAAGATATTCTCTGATGAGCAATCCATCGCGTTTTTGGATCAACAGATCTCTGAAGCTGTCGGCCGACTGAACGATTTGCAGGCGCGGCGAGCTGATTTCCGGAGCGGCGGGACCTTGTATTCCCCAGATCGGGAGGGAGATCTGCTCTTCACCAAGCTGTCGGAATATGAGAATCGCGCTGATGCCGTCAAACTGGACAAAATTACCAAGGAAGCCCAACTGCGAACACTGAACAACCTGATCCAGGAATCTTCCTACAATGATCTACCCGCCATAGATTTGGGCGCCGATAACACAAGGCTTCAGAGCATCTTATCCTTGCGGGATCAACTTAGTACACTGATTTACGAGCGCGAACGGCTGCGCCAGAAATATACCGATTCGTATGATGAAGTCAAGGATAAAGACGAAGAAATTTCAGGTTTACGCTCCCGAATCGCCGCCGAAATCAAGGATATCATCGGAGTGCTCCAATCCAGCATCTCATCGCTGACTTCAGAAGAAGCAACTTTGCGAAAAAGCGGAGATGCGATCCGTGGACAAATTCGAGGGTTGTCCGGAAAAGAGTTAGAACTGCAGAAACTTTCCCGCGGGATCAATGAAGCGGAAGAACTCTATTCCATGTTACTGAAACAGCGCGAAGAGGCGCGGCTTTCCAAATCGAAGAAGGAGATGGTGGTCAGGGTCAAGATCATCAGCCCTGCAGTGGTTCCCATGGAGCCGATTGCAACCAACAAGTGGTTGAAACTTCTGCTGGTTTTCTTCTTCGGTTTGTTTGCCGGGATCTCGCTGGCTTTCTTCACCGATTTCTTCGATCATTCGTTCAAAAATGCTGAAGACGTACAACGCTATCTGGACTTAGAAACACTTGCTTCAATCAGGAGTTTTCAGTCAAAGTGAGCATCTATCGAGACCTTTTTAAATGGGCTGAGAAAAACACCGACAGTGAAAGCCCAATCGAACCGGACGAGTCACCCGATGAGGTGGGACATCCGCTTTCAGAT
Source organism: bacterium (assembly GCA_026394195.1). Lineage (GTDB taxonomy): Bacteria > Electryoneota > B3-LCP > B3-LCP > B3-LCP > JAPKYS01. Next base: position 47,044 of record JAPKYS010000023.1, read on the forward strand.
GATCTCCCCCGGGTCCTGTCCAACGACCTCCAGGTTCTGCAGGAAAACATCGAAGCCGCCCGCGCGCAACACCCCCTGAAGTCTGTACTGATCACGTCCTCGGTTCGTCGTGAAGGTAGTTCTACCATCACCGCGAATTGGGGAAAACTGCTCTCCAGAGAACGTCTGGACGGCTTGCCTATCGATACTGGCGAAATGATCGCAGGGGGCGTTCTGCTGATCGATGGGAATCTGCGCAAGCCCAAGCTGCACAGCCTTTTTGATCTGGATCGCAAGCGGGGTATGACTGAACTCCTTACCGGTGAACTGCAGCTTGACGAGGTACTAAAAGGAGCTCCGAGAAAGAACCTCTGGGTAATAACCGCCGGGAAGCCCGCCGCCAATCCCGCTGATCTTTTAGGTTCATTGCTGATGAAGGGATTGCTGGACGAGTGCCGACGGCGTTTTCAATTCATCTTGATAGATAGCGCGCCCGCCACGCTCCACGCTGAAACCTTGGCTCTCGCCAAGCAGGTTGAGTCTGTACTTCTGGTCATCCAGGCAGGACATACGCGTTGGGAAGTGGCTGCTTCAGCCAAGAAAGCCTTGTTGAAAGTCAATCCGCGTCTTCTTGGTGTGGTGCTCAACCAGAGAAAATATTACATCCCGGAATGGATTTACCAGCGGATTTAATCGGATCATCCGGCTTTCACCATTCGATTATGGAAAGAATCGTTTAAAATAACAGGATCGATTCGTCATTCGACTCTATCTTTAACCGCTTGGAGCTTTGTCCGGTGATCAAGGAGGACGTCCGCAAGGGATTTGTCAGTACGATCTATAACTATATTGGAATGCTTTTCGAGAAAGTCGTAACGGTCTTTGTGACCGTTTACGTCATCCGAAAGCTGCCTATTGCCGAATTTGGCGTTTACAACCTGTTTCAGGATACTGTTTCTTTAGTCGCAGTCATTTTCTCCTTCGGCATCCCCTCCCTGATTGAGCGATTCCTCCCCGAACTCTATGAGCGGGGTCTTTTTAAGGACCTGCAGCGCTGGGTTTACCGGGCGCTGGTTGCTAAATTAATCCTCGGCACCTCTGGAGCGTTAATTTGTCTATTCGGTCGACACTATTTGGGCAGTTTCCTCAACGCGGATAATTTTGCTGACCTCTACCCAATTTTCAGTATTGGTCTGGTCTTCAGCATTCTTAATCAAGCTTCCCAGACGATTCTCGATACCTTCCTGCTCCAGCGCCGCCGCAACGTAATCCGCATCATCGTCTCCCTCCTACGCGCAACACTTTACGCTTCGGCATTAGCCCTGGGGTTCGGTTTGACCGGCATATTATGGGCGTTCTCAATTTCGGCGATAGTCGGGTCATTGCTTTTCATCTGGACCATCGCCAAAATAAAGTATCCGGAGAACGTTGAGGAGAATTATGATGGCTTAGGCGAACTGACGGGTAGATTCAAACGGTACGCCGGGTACAGTTATTTCAATGAGGTGGGTGGACTGATCCTCAGTCGCCGGGTAGATAATTATATGATCAGCGCCTACCTGAACACTGCCGCCGTAGGAATCTATTCATTTGCGGCGCGGTTGGTGGAAATGTTCACGGCTTTATCACCCCTGCGGGTCGGGAATCTAATTATTTCTACGATTCTGTTCCGACAGTTCACCGAAACGCCAACACAAGAATTTCTGCAGAGGCGGTTCACACTTTTAAGCAAACTCTCGTTTTACCTGACCCTGCCTTTCTTGATCATATTAATCGGGTTGCGAACACAGATCACTGAAATCATAGATCCCCGCTATATTGAGGCTGCTGACCTCCTGGCGCTGATCGCCCTGTTTGAATCTCTGGGCTGCTTCTCATATCCAATCGCCTGGATGGCGCAATCCACCGAAAAGGTGGAGGTACAACTCTATTCGAAAATTGGCGCCATTTATAATATTCTCAGCGCCATTATTCTGATTCCACGCTTCGGTCCCTTGGGAGCGGCCTGGGCTACCGGAACGTCTGCCGTGATGAAAAACACCTTGATGTACATCTTCCTGAGGCGGCATTTACCCTTGAGATTCCCCTGGTTTGATCTGGGGAAACTGGCTTTGGCAGGGACTTTAACACTGGCGTTATTGGAAGTGGCACATTATTACGCCAAAGGAATCATCGTGGTGATATTGCTGTCCGGCGCAGCGATTCTGCTCTTCGCTCTTTTTTCCAAGATACTGAATCCCTTCGACCAGAGCGAAAAAACTGCCATGGAGCGCGCTTTTGGACGTAAACTGTGGATCTTATAAATTACTGCTTGGGGGAGTGAATCTGAAGTTATGATAAAAGGCGCTGCAACACCATCTTCCACCGACGGAACCATACAGATCCGTCCATTTCCCTATCCATATAAAGCTGCTCTGGCGATCTGCAATGACCTGGACTGCATTCGGACCTTTGCGGAGATGAAGGCGATTCATGACGTCTTGAATGGAAGAAAAATGACGCCTTGCGGTCCGGGCTTGGGGATGGAGATCGGCGATTCCATTCATTTTTACACGGCGCATCCGCAGCAGGATGACACTCTCTCCTACTTCGAGGGGACCTCCGAAACTCCGATCGATGCTGCGACACTGCTGCGGGATGGGATTGCGTCCGGATTGCTGGATACCATGCACACCTGGGGGAATTATTCTCAAAAAGGTGGTTTTTTACGTTGCCATGCTGAACGTGCGGTTGAAGAATTGGATCGATATAACCTGGCGATTCCGGTCTGGAGCAATCACGGCGACATCCACAACTTTCAGAATATCCTCCGAACCGACAGCCTCGGCGACTTGCCCAGCACCAAATCCCGCAGGGGAGACGTCAGCGAGGTTCTGGAATATCACACTGACCTGATGCTAAACTCTGGCGTGCGCTATGCCTGGATCAAATCGCTGACCAACATCATCGGGCAAGAGAGAGCTTTAGGATATCAGGACGTCCTCGAATCGGGTAAGTTTCTTGGCAAGGAATTGGCGCGCAAGTTTATTTCCCGAAAAAGCATTGATCCGGGCGCCATGCCACAATCTCTGGATAATAAGTTGATCCGACCGACGATTCTGCGCGACGGATCCACCGTTTATGAAATTCTGCGTTACGGTGAATGGCTGAAGGATGGTCAGGATCATCTATCGGAACTTCTCACCTTGCAGGTGCTGCGCAGCCTGGTTGATAGCGGCGGCGCACTGATATTGTATACCCATCTGGGGAAAGGACGTCCTTCGACGGAACAACCTTTTTCTCGGGATAGCTATGTCGCCCTGGCTCGTCTGGCAGAATGGTCAAAAGCCGGTGATATATGGGTTACCACGACGTCCCGCCTCTGCCGATATGTTGAATTGCGGCAACGAGTACAGCTATCCTGTGTGCAGAAAAGCGCCTCCAGCATGATTTCTGCTGAATTTAAGCAGGTTGGGAATATAAGCGATCCTGATTTGGCTGGTTTGACTTTTTATTTCTCCGGCGGTGGTGAATGCACCCTGACGATAGACAGCGATCAGTTCGATATGATACGCAACCCGGTTGAATCCGATGGAAGAATCTCGTATTCCATCCCGATGACGACCATAGACTATTGTTGGGAATAGGATGCCTCGCATCGGATTTATCCTTGAGGCATTTTACGGCGATTCTATCGGAGGCGCTGAAAGACAGGTGCAACTCCTCGCCAGAGCATTGCAGGAACACGGTTGGGAAACCTATTATATCTGCCAGAGACCCATAGAAAAACCTCGCCGGGAAATCATCGGGAATATGGAGGTTGTTGCTTTACCTCCACGAAAGCGGAGACTGGCCTGGTTGAACTACTCCGCACTTCGCCGAGCGATGATATCCTGCGAAGCGCAAATCTTTTATCAGCGCGTGCGGCACCCTTATACGGGTCTGGGTACGCGTATCGCTCATCAACTTGGTAAACCGTTTATCTTCGCCGCGGCATCCATCGCCGACGTGACCCGAAGACAGGATTTACGGAGTGCACATAGCGCAGGAACGCCTATTGATAAATTACTGCATCCGGTGAATCGCTACCTTGAGGATTGGGGCATGCTGCATGCAGATCATTTGATCCTTCAAACCGAAGATCAGTTGCGCTTGTTGAAGGAGAACTATCAGCGGAGTGGTACGGTAATTCCCAATCACATCGTGGTTAAGAATGATCCGTTACCAGCGTCATCAACCCAGAAAACCGTCGTCTGGGTCTCCAATATAAAGCCCTTCAAACGACCGGAATTATTCATCACCCTGGTGCGCCATTGTAGCGACCTTGAAGTCGATTTCGTTATGATTGGATCTTGTCCACAAGCAGACGTCCTCGAGATGATCAATACTGCGCAGCGAACCCTCCCCAGGTTTCGCTATCTCGGCGCCAGGAGCCCTGAGGAGACTGAAGATGTGATTTCCCGAGCGTCACTTCTGGTCAACACCAGTGAGTTCGAGGGGTTTCCGAATGCTTTCCAGCAAGCCTGGGCGCATGGAGTGCCGACGCTCAGCCTCGGAGTCGATCCGGATGGTGTCATTAAATTGCGAGGGATGGGAGCTGCAGTGAATACGATTACTGATTTGGAGAATGAATTGAGAAAGCTGGTGACAGATGAACCCGAACGACAACGCATCGGCAAGCGAGCCATTGAGTACGCTCGCCAGGCGTATGATTTGAAAATCCTGCTGCCACGATACATCGACTTATTAAATCAGTTATTGTGAATATGAGAGTTATTTGGGTCAATTCCGGCACCACCCGGACTCTGAGCAATACCCGACTCTATGGTATTCCTCCCATCTTCAATCGGTGGGGAGATCGAACCTGGGTGCTGATCGGCGGGCCGAAAAATCAGGCAATGCCGGATTATTTTCTAACCCTTCCCGTTCCATTCGGTCGGCTGGGGATTTATCGATTACTGGTGACGTTGCTGCTGCCCGTAATCTGTCTGGTCTATCGTCCCGATGTATTGATCACCGATTGGACGTCCGCTACCCTGACCCGTTTTGTCGTTTCGCTGAAGCGCTTGGGGATTTCCAAAATCAGGCTAGTCCATGACGTGCGAACTGTGCCCGTGAAGGAAGATGGTGGCAGAGGGCGCCATGTCTACGAAGTAGCTCTAAATTTCGCTAAAAAATATTTCGACGGCATCACCACAATTACCGTACCATTACGCAGTGAACTCTGCAAGGAATTCGGATTTTCCGAAAACCAGATTGCCGTTTGGACTTCAGGCGTCGATGAAAACCACTTTCATCCGCAGGATAGTGGAAATTTACGGGATCAGCTTGGCTTGGTGAATAATTTCATCGTATTCTATCATGGTTCGGTCAATGTCAATCGAGGCGTCCTCGAATTAGCCATGGCGACCGATTATTTAAAAGATATCCCCGAATTGCGCTTATTGATCGTCGGCGCAGGCAACCAATGGGACCGCTTGATGCAAGTGGTTAACGATCAGCGTCTGGATCAGGTGATTTTAAAACCGAGCGTCCCTTACAACGAGATACCCAGATGGATTGCCCTAGCTGATCTGTGCGCAGTTCCATTGCCGGATCACCCCTGGTGGCGGGTTTCCAGCCCTCTGAAATTAATCGAGTATCTATCCATGGCCAAGCCGGTTCTGCTGACCGATATGGTGGCGCATCGAGCGATTTTACCCGATGATGACCAGGCTTTTTACGTGTCCAGCATCCAGCCGGACGTACTTGCTGAAGGAATTCGGCGAGCCTATCAGCAGCGGCAACGGTTTGCAGAATTGGGCGTTCAGGGTCAGAAAATAGCTCTTTCTTCTTTAACCTGGCAAGCTCAGGCAGAGATTTTAAAAGATTACCTGCAGAGAGTTCTGGCGGGAGACATTAACCTTCGAGATTCGAACTGATGCAGCAGACCTCCAGGACGGTATATGTCCGCGGCGCGGGGAGAAAGACGATAAGTCTGATTCTGCTCCTCCCCTTGGCGGTATTATTAGCCCTGGCGGTCACCGGAGCAAATGACTACACAGATCTAATTGCCGTGGCGGCAATTATCTTTTTCACGGTAATAACCAACTTTTCAATTGCGTTGTTGTTAATCGGAATTACCAGCTATTTTCTATCCTATTCGATTTGGTACTTTGGACTGCCAGGACCCTTGATTAATTTGGGATATATCCTCATATTAATGGTTTTGGCGCGTCAATATTTCTTCCGGGCGAATCTTATCCCGGTAAGTACACCGATAAATTACATCTTGCTTGCCATCATAGCCCTGGGATTTTTATCGATCGCTGCCGGAGATTCCGGAGTCTATCCGGCGCTTAAAGGATTGTTGCGACACGTTGGTTTCCCCCTTTTGTTCATCTTGATTTTGATTGCCGAACCGGATGAGAAATTGATGAAGAAACTGGTGATTGGCATTATCATTGCGGCTTTCATTCAGGTTCTGGCATCTATCTGGCAGTACAATTGGTATACCTACATTCGGCCGGAGGATTCCGGGATGCGAGCCGATTATTCGGGAGGATTGCTGGGATTTTCCTGCGGAGGGTACAATGCCGTATTTATGGCAATGATCTTTTGCATCTTGATCGGGTTTATGTTTGTCAAAAGCCTTAAATGGTATTTGGTCTTGGGGTCGATCGCCCTATCGCTGCCCATCTTTCTCGCTTCTGTAGTATTTGGCTTACCTCTGTTCGGAGCCGCAGCGCTGTTTATGCTGTTGGTTGCTCCGTTGCCCCATCACAGCAGCCTGTTCAAACGGCTGGTCGCGGCGATGGTGGTTGTGGCTGTGCTGATGGGCGCCGCCATGATGGGATTGGGCAACCAATCCTTCAAGATGCTTTTAAATCCACAATACACCTATGAATATAGCATGAAGAAGGCGGACAGTGGTATGGGGCGCTTGCAGGCTTTTGAAGTGGTGGCAAGTCAACTGCGTACTGGTCGTGAGGCGCTGCTGGGGCGCGGTCCGGGTATGATCACTCCGACGTCCATCGTCGATAATCCAAACTCGTTAGTCGCTGAGAATCCTTCACTCTACCATAACCTCACCGGATATGCCTTCACGACTCTGGAGTTGGGTTACAGCGGTTTGGTCTTGTTTTTGCTGTTATTTATTCAGGTTTATCGCTTTACCCGCCGATTTTTAAAGAGGATCGATGATCCTTTCTGGGAAGCTGTCGCTTTGGGTTTTTCAGGTGTAACCTTTATTTTTATAATATCAACGGTTTACATTGATTCCTGGATTTTCTACCCCCTGCCTTTTACCTACTGGGGGATAGCCGCGGCGATCTACCGCGTCGGAGCGATACGCGGCATTTTGACGATTTAGGTTTCAATCTGAAACCCAAACCGCTGGTCAACCGCGATCGCAAAACTTTGACTAAATGAAATTACGATGATCTAACGGAGTACAACATGGTCGTTTTAGGCTTGAACATACTGCACGATGCCACCGCAACCCTGTTGGTGGACGGGAAAATTGCGGCTTCAATAGCGGAGGAGAGGTTGACCCGCATTAAGTTTCACTGCGGTTTTCCTTTTCGTTCTATTCCTGAAGTTCTACGCATCGCCGGAGTTGGCGGCGATCAGGTGGAGAAGGTTATCCTCGGCTTTAATTCCAACCTGGAAAGGATGCCTCGCTGGTATACAGATTACGTCGTGGATCGGAGCGGAGAATTCGATACCGCCAACGAGAAGGACTTTGATTTCAGACGGCGGATGTTGGTCGATCAGATCACCCGCCGTTTCCGGGGTGACGCCTGGCAAGACGGAAAAGAATATGCCACCCATAAATATTTAAGTGCTCTGGCGCAGTGCGGGGTAACCCGAGCAGCCCTTGAGAGCCGTGATCATCACCTCTGCCATGCAGCCTCCGCCTATTATCAGGGTGGTAAAGAACGAGCCCTGATCATCACCGGCGACGGCTCGGGTGACGGACAATCCATGGGTGTTTTTATCGGTGAAGGCGGTCGGATTCGCAGGGTGCACTCCGTATTGGACAAGCATTCACTGGGGAAATTCTATAGCGCCATCACCAAATACCTGGGTTTCAAACGCAATCGGCATGAGGGAAAGATAACCGGATTGGCGGCCTACGGAGATCCCAATAAGTTGAAGGCTGAACTGCGCCAGATGGTGGACATTGCCCCGGACCTGCGTGATTTTCGCACCCCGATTGCTGAGCGCGTATCTCCCGGACATATTAGCAGAATCAATTTGATTCACTTTCTCAGGGGCGATTATTACGGCAGTCACTACTCCAACCTGCAGATGGATTATCTCCTGGAAACCTTCAAATACCGCTTCCACAAGGGCAAGCCAGTGGCAGCATCATCCGGTGTCGGATTGAACACCTACCACCGCGAGGACATCGCAGCGGCAGCTCAAGCTCTGCTGGAGGAGTTTGTGGTGGCTTTCGTGCGCTCCTTTGTCCAGGAAACCCAGATTTACGACATACTCCTGGCAGGCGGAATTTTTGCCAATGTAAAAGTCAATCAGCGAGTGGCTGAGATTGATGGAGTGAAATCCGTCTTCGTGCATCCCAACATGGGAGACGGCGGAACGACCGCTGGAGCCACCTTCCTCGCCTGGGCTGAACACTTGCAGGCGCAGGGGAAAATCTTCGAACCGCACACCATCGATAACGTCTACTACGGTCCCGAATACACTGAATCGGAAATCGAGAAAGCCATCCAGAAATTCCCCTTCTCGCTGCGTCGCAGCAACGACATTGAATCAGATACGGCGGAATTGATTTCCCGCAAAAAAATCGTCGGTCGGTTCAACGGACGGATGGAATACGGTCCCAGGGCATTGGGGAATCGCTCAATTCTCGCCGATCCCACAGATGCCTCTATCAATGATTGGTTGAACAACCGGCTGGCTCGTACTGAATTCATGCCTTTCGCTCCCAGTGCGCTCTACGAGGCGGCTCCCAAATTGTACAAGAACTACGATTCCGGTGAATATGCATCGAAATTTATGACCATTACTTTCGACGTATTCCCGGAATGGGTGAAGAAAGCCGGCGCAGTTTGTCACGTGGATGGGACGGCGCGCCCGCAAGTGGTGACTGAAAAAGCTAACCCCTCCTACTACAAGATATTAAAAGAGTACGAGAAACGCACCGGTTTGCCCCTCTTCGTCAACACCAGTTTCAATACGCACGAAGAACCGATCGTCTGTACTCCGGAAGACGCTCTGAGATCGTTGGGCAACAATTGCGTTGACGTGTTATCCATCGGGCCCTTCCTGGTCTGGAAGGATAGCCCGGATCCCTTGGCGGATTAAGGACTCTTTTCCGCTTGAAAGTCATCGTCATATCTCATCTCTGGCCTCGCAGCCAGGCGCCGCATCTGGGGGTGTTTGTCGCTGAACAGGTCGTTGCGCTCAGCAAACTCTGCGACCTGTCGGTGGTTGTTCCCATCGATCGCACTTTCAGGCGCGAAGAAGTTAAATTCCGGGAGGTCGTAAAAGGCTTTCCAGAATTTCGCCGCCGGACTCACCCCGAATTAGCTACTGTCCCCGGCATCGCCCTATCAACTGTCTCTTATCGCAGCCCTTTGCGTCGGGAAGGGCACGAGCTAAACGCCGCCCAGAGGCTGGCTGATTCACTGCGAACCGTTGATATCAAGGGTGTTGATCTAATCCATGCGCATACACTATTCCCCGACGCGATAGCTGCGTCTCTCTGGCTGCGTGATAAAAGCATCCCTCTGGCGGTTACTGCGCATGGCAGTGACGTGCATTCCGTTCGCCCCGGAGTGCTCAAGATCCTGCCCCGGTCGTTAGAACGAGCGGATGCGATTATTCCCGTGAGTGGATTTCTCAGGGAACGCCTGATCTCTTTTGGAGCCAATTCAGAAAAACTGCACGTCATTCCCAATGGATTCCCAGCGGATCATTTTTCAGCGCCGATCACGGTTGAGCGCGATCCGAATAAAATCGCTTTCCTGGGCAGACTGACCGATATAAAACGGATCGACTTATTGATCAGAGCCCTGGCGCTGCTGGATGCGAAAATAACCCTGCAGATTGCCGGAGACGGTCCGTTGCGAAAAAAACTGGAGATGCTGGTTAACAACCTCGGCTTGACCAAGAGAGTGACTTTTCTCGGTATGTTAGGAAGGGATCAAATACCGACTTTCCTGTCGAGCGTTGCTCTGCTTGTATTAGTCAGTCAGCGGGAAGGATGGCCGACAGTCGTATTTGAATCATTCGCCTGCGGCACGCCGGTTCTTGCCACATCTGTGGGAGGGCTGCCGGAAGCGATTGCCTCACCGAATCTGGGCGTTCTGGTTCCGGAAGACGTGACTCCGCGACGCCTGGCTGCCGAGCTTCGAACAGCCTTGCAGCGCAATTGGGATCGTCAGACGATCAGGTTGTACGCTCGGGAATATGCCTGGGATAAAATAGCCGTCAGGACTTTTGAACTTTACCGGCAAATCATTTATTAACATGAAAATAGCCTCTTTTCCATCTAAATGCTATGTTCGATAATTTCTATAAAGGCAAGAGTCTTTCCCAGTTGGTCGATGCCCTTTTTTGGCATATAAATTTCTTTTCCCGGCGGCATCTTCTGCCTATCTTAAGAGGATTGAATCGTTCAGGCGAAGGGAGGTGGATAGAGAGAACACGAACTATTGAGTATATTATCTCAGCTAAAGATGCACGAAGGATCCTTTGTCGGCCAAAAGAGGCTGTGGATCAAATCCTCGCCGATGTGGGCAAAGTACTTGACGGCTGGACTGAGGTGCCGGGTTTTGGTTTACGTAAAATAGATTTATCGCCAGAAACGGCTAAGAATCCGGCCGATCTCTATGCACAAAGGTTGTTGTGGCGGCTGGATTTCCTTCGACCTTTAACTCGGGCTGCCTTGGTTGCCGAAGATCCGGAGCCCTATTTAACCGCAGTTGAGAACTACCTGAACGACTGGCAGCAGACGCGACGGTCGCTGAAAACCTGGGATTCGGTTGATGAATCCATTCGGGTTCTCAATTTACTGGAAGTCCTGGCGCTGCTGGGCGATCGGCTCGATCCGAAATCGTTTTCGGCAGGCTTGGCGAGTGTAATCGATGCAGCCTGGACAGTTCAAGCACAACGGGCTCGCACCGGCAATCATCTGATCTATGAAGGATTGGCTCTTTACTACGCAGGGCGCTGCCTTCTAAATTACGTACAGTCCCCGCGTTGGAAAAGACTCGGGAAGCGTATTTTGGAAAAAGCCATCCGGCTTCAGGTTCTCGAAGATGGGTTGAATGCCGAACTTTCCACCAACTACCATCTGATCACCGGAACCAACTTTCTGAAAGGATGGATTCTTTCCGTAAAGTGCGCCGAGAATTTTTCGCTGGACTATCAGCGTAAATTGGCGAAAATGGCGCACACCGCCGCGCAGCTACAGTGTGCGGATGGAGGTTTTTCTGCGCTGGGTGACAGCGACCGGATGGCAGCCCAGAGCAGGGAAGAGATCGAAGGGCGCGCCTTCGCTGAACTGGGAAGAATTCTCGATAGAAGCGAGAACCACACTGAGTTAAGCGATGAGTTAACTCTGCTTCTGGCGAACTTAAATCCCAACGAAATTTTCGGAGAAGGGACAGCTTATTCTGTCGGTATCCAAAGTTTTGGCGGTTATCAATTTCTGATCCCGAAATCGGGTGGAAAGTTGATTTTTGATGCTGCTCCGTTTGGACTGCCCGGCGCCTCACATCACGGGCATGCCGATAGTCTTTCATTTGAAGTATTTTGGGGTCAGTGCCGTTTCCTGGTAGATCCAGGTGGGTTCAGTTATGTGGATGCAGCAGCCCGCTCCTTCGCCAGGAGCACGCGTGCGCATAACACCATCGAAGTTGACGGCGAAAATAGTTCGGAAATCTTAGGTTCGTTTAAATTCGGTCGTGCAGCTAAATGCCGCTTACTGAATCAGCAGGTTTTTGATTGGGGGTATCTGGTTGCGGCTGAACATGACGGGTACACAAGACTTCCCAATCCGGTCGTACACCGCCGCGCCATCATCTGGCAGCCGGAACCATTTCTGTTGTTGATCGCTGATCAGCTTCGGGGGCAAGGGAACAGTCGGTTCAAGGCATTTTTTCACGCAGATTCCGATTGCGAAGCAGAAATCGAATCAGGGAATACTGCAATCTGGCGGCTGAAAGGAACGGACACGTTACAACAGACCTTTTGGTCGAACGCCAAAATGGAATCAAAAGTTATCGTCGGGGAACGCGAACCCGAGTTGCAAGGGTGGGTATCGCCGGCATTCGGAACCTATCTAACTGCGCCAGCCTTAATTGAAACGGGAGAAAGCTCCCTTCCAGTCGATCTGATTAACTGTTTCAGCGATCCTGTCTTGTTGCCCCTCAAGTATGAGTTCGAGGCTGGAAATCACCGAGTTACACTGGCAGACGATACTGCCTTCAATTGGTCGTGGAAACAGGAAGGGTTGATTTTATCCAGGACTTAAATCCATGGTAATTTCGTTATTTGGGAAAGAAATTCATATTCCCCTCAACGGTTTAAACGTTTCGAGGCGGCTTGAATTCAACCTGTTGATGCGGTACTTGAATCTTCAGGGGAAGGGCTTGCTGCTCGACGTTGCCTGCGGGGATGGGTTCTGGACTGCCAAAATGATCCCGAAAGCTGTGGGTGTAGTTGGTTTTGATTATAACTTTAATCGCTTGCGCCAAGCCCGAAAGTTAGCAGACGGTCTGTTAGGGGCGATCCGCAGCGACGCCCATGTTCTCCCTTTTCAATCCGGAAGTTTCGATCACGCTGTTGGAATCTGCGTGTTAGAGCATTTCGATGATGACGTCCAGGTGCTGAGCGAACTGCGCCGTGTTCTGAAACCGGGCGGTTCATTGGCGTTGACGGTGGATTCGTTCTCCTACCCCGGTATTTCAACCGCTGAGAGGGAAAAGCACGCCAAAAAGTTCTCCGTGGTGCATCTCTACCAAATCGATAGTCTGCGTGAAAAATTAACCGAAGCTGGCTTTGAGATCGCTCAGTGGACCTATATGCTCAGAACGCCGATCTCCGCCGGTTTATATTTGCAGGCGCTGCGCATTCCCAAGTTGGCTTATTTCCTTTATCCGGTTGCGTATCCGTTAAGCCGATTGGCTGAACGAAGCTCGACAAACCAAACGAACGGATACAAATTGGCTGTACTGGCGAAGGCTCGCTGATGGCAGGTGATAACCGCATTTTTCTAACCTGGCTCCCTTTTTCCAGCCGCAGCCAGACGCTGGCGCTAAATTTCAAAGCGAAGCCGATTTATTTCAGTTATCTCGCCGGCGGAAAGAGTCTCCTGCGGGTTGGGTCGCGGTATTTGATCATGGTCCTGCACACCGTGTTTCTGATTTTATTCCGCCGTCCCCGCTTGGTCTTTGTCATGAATCAGCCGGTGTTTTTACCACTTACGGTTTATCTTTTGTCCCGCTTCATGCGGATGAAATATGTAGTCGATTCTCATTCGGGGTTGTTCAACAAAGCGCAGTGGAGCTGGTCGCTGCCGTGGATGAAGACGGTTTACCGCAAATCGCTGTTTTCAATTGTGACCAATCTGGAACACCGCCAACTGGTCGAATCATGGGGAACCAGAGTCGAGGTATTAGGCGCACTGACGGTTGGCGAAGAACCCTCTGTGCAATTCAACCGACCCAAAGAACGCTGCTTTGTAGTGATCGGTACTTTTGCAGACGATGAACCTATCGATGAAATGATTTCGGCCTGCAGCAAGCTGCCTGAAGCGCGATTTTACATCACGGGCGCAGTGAAAAAAGCGCCTCAGGATTTAATTGCCATTGCTCCGGGTAATGTGACGTTCACCGATTTCCAACCCCGCCCTAATTATGTTGGGTTGGTCAAAGCCATGGATGCCGCCATTATTTTGGTGAAGTATGATAACGTCATGCAGCGCGGCGCCTATGAAGCCATGTCCTGGGGCGTTCCAATCATTACTTCAGATTGGCCGATCCTTAAGGAGAGCTTTTACCGTGGGACGATTTTTGTGGATAATACTCCTGAAGGAATTGCCACAGCCATCAGGGAAATCATTGATAAATCCGAATTCTACAAACGCGAGATAGAAGCGTTGCGGCTGGAGCGACAGCAGAACTGGGATAAAAATATCTCCAGGATCAACCGCTTCATTGAAGGGAACCTCTGACCTGAAGATTTACGGAGAAAGGTCCATGGAAATATCAGTTTTTGGCCTCGGGTATGTGGGTTGTGTTTCGGCAGCCTGTCTGGCGAAGCAAGGGAATCGGGTATACGGTGTCGACGTCAGCCCGGATAAAGTGCATATGATCAACCAGGGTAAATCCACTATCGTTGAAGAACAGATCGGCGACATCGTCAGGGAAGAGGTCGAGCGGGGGAGACTTTCAGCCACTGACTCAACCCGGGATGCGATTTTAGCCACAAAAATTAGCCTTGTGTGCGTTGGGACACCATCTCAGGAAAATGGAAGCTTATATTTAGGATACATTGAGGCCTGCGCTCGTTCCATCGGACGTGCATTGGTCGAAAAGCGTGAATATCATGTTGTGGTACTGCGTTCTACAATGTTACCTGGTTCTATTAGGAACACCGTCATACCTTCTATCGAACAAGAATCCGGAAAGAAAGCTGGTCAGGATTTTGGAGTTTGCATCAACCCGGAATTCTTACGCGAAGGATCATCAGTCTATGATTTTTACCATCCGCCCTATACCGTTATCGGAGCCTTTGATGATCGTTCAGGTGAAACACTCCGACAAGTTTATAACGGCATCGACGCTCCGGTTATGGTCGTTCCCATCGAGACTGCCGAAATGATCAAGTACGCATCCAACACGTATCACGCCCTGAAGATTTGCTTCGCCAACGAAATAGGACGGCTCTGCAAATCCGCAGGCGTCGATTCGCATTTGCTCATGGACTTATTCTGCCAGGATGATAAACTAAACGTGTCCAAAGCCTACCTGAAACCCGGGTTCGCCTTCGGCGGATCATGCCTGCCCAAAGACGTGCGCGCCCTGACCTATTACGCTCGCAGTGTTGATCAGGACGTTCCAGTCTTGAATTCGGTCATGTCCAGTAACATGGCGCATCTGGATTCCGCCTTGAAGATGATCACCCGCGGCGGCAGGCGTAACATCGGCGTGATCGGTCTGGCATTTAAAGCAGGCACCGATGACCTGCGCGAAAGCCCTATGGTGCTCCTGGTTGAATACCTGATCGGACGCGGCTTCCCGGTGAAGATTTTCGATGCGAACGTGCGCCTTTCCTCCATCTTCGGAGCCAACCGTCAGTATATCGAAAAAGAGATCCCGCATATCGACAAGCTGTTGACAGATAATCTCGACGACCTGGTAGATTTCGCGGAGATTTTGGTTATTGGGCAGTCCGGCGTCGATCTGGCGGGCTATCAGCTGAAAGACAAAGAGATCATCGAGTTGGAAAAGCAGAAAATCCCCGTACCGGATTCCGACCGGCAGGGAATCGCCTGGTAATTCTCAGATAAATGGAATGAATCACACTCTAAAACGAATTCCGATCAAAGCCAATTGATTGACGTCGAGAACAAGGTGAAAGCACTAACAGCCACCGCATTAATAGTCGTGTCGTTTCTGACGATCTGCGCAGAAGCCCGTGTATTCTACGTCGCTACGAATGGCCGTAATACCAATTCCGGTACAATCAACTCGCCATGGAAAACGATCAGCTATGCTGTGGGATCATCTTCCGGTATCAATCCTGGAGATACCATCAAAGTCCGTAGCGGGAATTACTCACAACCAAACGGCATCTACCCTCTGGTTTCCGGCACACCAAATGCGATGATCGTGCTGATGAATTACGATAACGAGACTGTAACCATCAATCCCGGCTACATACGCTTCAACAGCGGCAAGAATTACTGGAAGCTCCAGGGCTTGGCTTTCATGCATTCCGGTGATAACGGAATTCACTTTACCGGAACACATGCAGTCGGCAGTCTGGTAGTGAGTTATTGTACTTTCTCTTATCACCAGGAAAACGGCATCATACTGGTCGGTCCTGACTTCGGCGGTGTTACCATCAACGATTGCACCATTGAATGGAACGGCGAAATCGACGGAGTGCCGACCGGATCGGAAGGATCGGGGATTGTTATGTACGGTTCTGCTGGGAAAATCTGGGCGCGCCGCAACTTGATCGCACATAATTGGGCCAAGGGCATTTCGCATGGAACCGCCTCGGATTGGCAGGCTGACAGCTCCATCATCGATTCGAATCTGGTTATTGATAACTTTGAATCCGGTATGGACTGGTGGGGTGACAACAGTTACATCCGCTATAATTATTTCTCTTTGAACGGAACGCGGGATACGGAAAGCGAAGAGTGGGGGGATAAAGGTTTGGCGATTGCCAATAACGCATCCGGCAATCTGATTGCCTTCAACGTCATCAAATCGTCCGGTCGCTGGGAACTGGACCCACGCGGCTCGAATAACTACTTCCTGCATAATACGCTAATCAAGGATCATTATTACACTGCGGTGCCGGGTTCACCTTACGCCGCTACAATCATCTTCTGGGCGGCGAATGGAGCGGGAAATTACTTTAAGAACAACATCATCATCAATCTCTGTTCGCAGCGTCTGCATCACTACGCCATTATTGCTGAAACCTATCAGAGGTATACTGATCAGATCTGGGATAACAATCTTTACTGGTGCCCCAACCCCACGTCGCCTTCACCCGAGAATAAACCATTTAAGCTGTATAATGCGCCGGGATCGATCTATAAGACTCTGGCGGAAATCAAAGCGCAGTTTCCACCCGAAGAAGCACATAGCCTCTACGCCAATCCAGAATTCTGGGCTTATCCGGATTCTTTATGGTTGCGGGAGAGCAGTCCGGCCGTCAATGCCGGAGCCATCTTGCAGACGCCTTTCAATTTCCCATACATCGGCTCCGCTCCCGACATAGGGCGTTTTGAATACACAGGCACGGATTCACCACCTTGGCTGAATTCGCCCTGAACTTAGTGATCTCCGTTTCAAACAGAGCACGGTTCGTAAGGGATACTTGTCGGAAATTCTGATCCAGCAGGAACGATCATCAATCTCCATTACGCAGGCAGGTTTCAGACAAAAAACAACAGAAACGGTAAAACGCTCTGAAGTTAATCCAAAATCGAGGAGAGAGGAAATAATGAAAATAATAAAAACTTTGGTCGTCATAATAGCGCTCTGGGCAATCACTGCGCAATCCAGCCTGGCTGCCAACTGGTACGTAAGCTGGAATACGGGTAATGACAATAACAACGGATCGATCAACACCCCTTGGAAAACCCTTAATCACGCGCTTAGACTGGGGAATCTGATCAGACCCGGGGACACCATCTGGATGCGAGCGGGCACGTACACCGAGAATATTACCCTGGAATCAGGTACGGTTGCCAACGGCAGACCGGATAGCTTGATTACTGTCCGTGCTTATGAAGTTGGTTCGACCATCGAATCCGTAATCCTGCAGGGTAAACTGCGCGTCTATGCCAACTCCAGCGGCAGCGATTATGGCATCAACCACCGTTACATGAACTTCCGCATCACCGGCAGCAACGGCGACGGCTACCGCTTTTCCGGCGACAAATCCACTGCGGTGACGGAGTTCATCAACATGGAGATTGACCACCACCGCTGCAGCGGTCTCTACTTTGGGTACGGCGCCCAATCCTTCGGCACGATCAGGATTATCAATACGAAAATCCACGATAATCCACCGGGTCACATCAACGGCAGTTCCGAAGGCAATTCAGGGATTATCCTCTCCAGTCGCGGTCGCTTCGAAATTGAAGATTGCCAGATCTACGAGAACGGCGACCGCACCTTCTCGAGCTTCGAAAATAAGGGGATCAATGTTCAAAACCAGCCGGGTTACACGGGTCACGTCAAACGCACCACCATCTATAACAATGTCGAAACCGGCATGGACTGCCCGTTGGTTAACGGGTTGATCGAGGATTGCATCTTCTACGATAATGGCATGATGGACACGGTGGAAGTCGGGCCCGGTGAGGAGAATGGCGACTCTAACCTCTCTCTACAGAGCAGCGGTGGAGGGAACATCATCCGAGGCTGCCTGTTCTACAATTCGGGCCGGTACAGTCTGAACATCATGAATGACAACAACGTCGTCTACAACTGCACCATCGTCGACACGCTACCCTACGAAAAACAATCCATTCAGGAAGACAGGGCACCACTCTACCTCGATCCCAATGCGGACGGCAACGTCGTTAGAAATTGCATCATCGCCAACTATGTTCCCTATGTGCCCGGTTCAGATCCTGACCTTTATCTGGCGGTGCTTACCGGGATAACTCTCACCAGCAATGGTTACCTGGATAACTCACTTGACTATAATGAGTATCACGCGCCGCATCATCCGAACGGCAAGATTTTCAAGGTTGCCGGAATGTCTTCCTACAATTTGTCGGAATTACGAGCCGCGTTCCCCAACAGTGGGAGCGACGTTCATTCCATTTCCAACAACCCCCTGTTCGTCAACGCCAACAGCTATGATTACAGGTTGTTGACCGGATCCCCATGTATCAACACCGGCACAACCCAGATTACCGGCAGCATAACCATCCCGTCAAACCAATACATCGGTTCAGCGCCGGATCGGGGATATTGGGAATACGGCACTCCCATAACCAGTCCCCCGCCGTGGCTTGAACCGCCGGGACCCCCCTAAACCAAGAAAGTCGATGACATACAAGAAAACATGATACCTTGAAACCGATTTCCCACGTCAGGATGAATTGTGTTAAGACAGTGATGCTATTGTACGTGTGAAAGATGGTACTGAAGCAGACGTCTGGATGCAGGTGAAAACGAGAGGGGAGAGGAAGTCATGAAGAGGCTGATCGGAATCATCACGCTGCTTATCGCAGCTATGGTGCAGACAGGTCTTGCTGCGGACTGGTACGTCAGTTGGACAGGCGGAAACGACAACAATTCCGGGTCGTTCAGCAGCCCCTGGCGCACTATAAACTATGCTCTGCAGCAAGGAAGCAGAATCCGGCCGGGCGATACCATTTGGCTGCGCGCTGGAACCTACGTCGAGACTATTGTTCTGGATAATGGAACTGTTGCCAATGGCACCCCCGACAGTCTGATTACCATCCGCGCTTACGAAAACGCTGGAAACGTGGAGACTGTTATTTTGCAAGGTTCGTTGCGCGTTTACGCCAATACCGGCGGCAGCGATTATGGCATCAACCACCGTTACATGAACTTCCGCATCACCGGCAGCAACACCGACGGTTACCGCTTTTCCGGCGATAAAGCCACTGCTGTGACGGAGTTCATCAACATGGAGATTGATCACCACCGCTGCAGCGGTCTCTACTTTGGGTACGGCACTCAATCCTTCGGCACGATCAGGATTATCAATACCAAAATCCACGATAATCCACCCGGTCACATCAACGGCAGTGCGGAAGGCAATTCGGGGATTATCCTCTCCAGTCGCGGTCGCTTCGAAATTGAAGATTGCCAGATCTACGAGAACGGTGACCGCACCTTCTCGAGCTTCGAAAATAAGGGGATCAATGTTCAAAACCAGCCGGGTTACACGGGTCACGTCAAACGCACCACCATCTATAACAATGTCGAAACCGGCATGGACTGCCCGTTGGTCAACGGGTTGATTGAGGACTGCATATTCTACTACAACGGCATGATGGACACGGTGGAAGTCGGACCCGGCGACGAGAACGGCGACTCCAACCTGTCCATGCAGAGCAGCGGTGGAGGCAATATCATCCGAGGCTGCCTGTTTTACAATTCGGGCCGGTACAGTCTGAACATCATGAACGACAACAATGTCGTCTACAACTGCACTCTGGTCGATACTCTGCCCTACGAAAAACAATCCATTCAGGAAGACAGGGCTCCGCTCTATCTCGACCCGAACTCCAGCGGCAACATCATCAAAAACTGCGTAATTGCCAACTACGTGCCCTATGTTCCCGGTTCAGATCCGGATCTATACCTGGCGGTTCTGGGGGGCTTGGGATCAGGGAACAGTTACCTCGAAAACCATTTGGACAACAACGAGTATTACGCACCCCACCATCCCACCGGCAAATTTATCAAGATTGCCGGAATGTCATCCTACAATTTGCCGGAATTGCGAGCCGCGTTCCCCAACAGCGGGAGCGACGTTCATTCCATCTCCAACAATCCGCTGTTTGTCAACCAAAACGTCTATAACTACCAGATCACTAATGGATCTCCCTGCGTCAATGCCGGGACGACTCAAATCAGCGGCAACATCACCATACCCGCACCGGAATATAACGGCAATGCACCGGATATAGGCTACTGGGAAACCGGCACACCTGTCGTGAATACGCCGCCCTGGATCAATCCGACCGTGCCGAATTTCATGACTCAGCAGAATGCGGCAATCACCTTCGATCTCACGGCTTATAAACACGATTTTGAGCAATCCGGAAATGAGTTGGTCTGGTCGGCGTCAGGTTTGAATCCATCGTTGGCTTCAGCCTCAATCTTTCCCAGCACTGACGTCCTCACGATCACACCGGTGAACAACGCCACCGGATCGGACGTCTTCACGCTGATTCTATCGGATGGGCAAGGCGGATTGGACAGTCAATCGGTGACATTGACCGTGACTCCACCTAATGATCCGCCCTGGATCGATCCGGTCATCCCCAATTTCGTCACTCATGAAGATTCCACCATCACCTTCTCGTTGACGGCCTACGAACACGATTCGCAGCAGACACCCGCGCAATTGACCTGGTCAGTCTCCGGCCTCAATGCCACGCTGGCAACTGCAAGTGTCAATAATGCTACAGATTTGCTGACCCTCACTCCTGCGGCTAATCAGAATGGTTCAGACGTTTTTACACTAATTCTGTCCGATGGGCTCGGCGGTTTGGACAGTCAATCGGTGACTCTGACGGTCACACCGGTCAACGATCCTCCCTGGATCGATCCGGTCATTCCCAATCTTTCAACTGACGTCAATTTGACTCTTTCAGCTTCGCTTACCCAATATGAACACGACCTCGAACAGACTCAGGTGCAGTTGATCTGGTCCACCAGTGGTCTGAATCCAGCTCTGGCATCCGCCAGTATCAACCAGACTACCGATCTGCTCACCATCGTGCCGGTTCCAGACCAGATCGGTTCGGACGTCTTCACACTGGTGCTGTCTGATGGCCAAGGTGGATTGGATAGTCAGTCGGTCACGCTCAATGTGACGGCAATCAGTCCCGCCACCAACTGGTATGTGAGCTGGACGGGCGGCAACGATAACAACAGCGGTACCTTCAGCAGCCCCTGGAAAACCCTGACTCATGCCCTGCAGCAGGGCAACCGCGTGATGCCCGGCGACACCATTTGGATGCGAGCTGGGACCTACGTCGAAAACGTGATTCTGGATTACGGTACAGTCGCTAACGGCACACCGGATCATCTCATCACCATTCGCGCTTATCAAAGCGGAAACACTATCGAAACCGTCGTGTTGCAGGGAAGCATCCGCGTCTACGCCAATAACGGCGGCAGCGATTATGGCATCAACCACCGTTACATGAACTTCCGCATCACCGGCGGCAACGGCGATGGCTACCGCTTTTCCGGCGACAAATCCACTGCGGTGACGGAGTTCATCAACATGGAGATTGACCACCACCGCAGCAGTGGTCTCTACTTTGGGTACGGCGCCCAATCCTTCGGCACTATCAGGATTATCAATACGAAAATCCACGACAATCCGCCGGGTCACATCAACGGCAGTTCCGAAGGTAATTCAGGAATTATCCTCTCCAGCCGCGGTCATTTCGAAATCGAAGATTGCCAGATCTACGAGAACGGCGACCGCACCTTCTCCAGCTACGAAAACAAAGGGATCAATGCTCAGAACCAGACGGGTTATACCGGTCATGTCAAACGCACCACCATCTACAACAATGTAGAAACCGGCATGGACTGCCCGTTGGTCAATGGGCTGATTGAGGACTGTATCTTCTACTACAACGGCATGATGGACACGGTGGAAGTCGGACCCGGCAACGAGAACGGCGACTCCAACCTGTCTATGCAGAGCAGCGGCGGGGGCAATATCATCCGAGGCTGCCTGTTTTACAATTCGGGCCGGTACAGCTTGAACATCATGAACGACAACAACGTCGTCTACAACTGCACTCTGGTTGATACTCTGCCCTACGAAAAACAATCCATTCAGGAAGACAGGGCTCCGCTCTATCTCGACCCGAACTCCAGCGGCAACATCATCAAAAACTGCGTAATTGCCAACTACGTGCCCTATGTTCCCGGTTCAGATCCTGATCTATACCTCGCTGTACTGGGGGGCATAGGATCGGGGAACAGTTACCTGGAAAACCATCTGGACAACAACGAATACTACGCGCCCCATCATCCGACCGGCAAATTTATCAAGATTGCCGGAATGTCTTCCTACAATCTGACGGAATTGCGAGCAGCGTTTCCCAATAGTGGGAGCGACGTTCATTCCATTTCCAACAACCCGCTGTTCGTCAATCAAAACGCCTACAACTACCAGATCATCAACGGGTCGCCCTGCGTCAATACCGGTACAACCCAAATCAGTACGAATATCACCATACCGGCTCCCGAATATAACGGCAATGCTCCCGATGTGGGCTACTGGGAAACCGGAACGGCGCCAGCCAATACCCCGCCATACATCGACCCGGTCGTTCCCAATCTCAGCACACCAGAAGACGTTGTTCTCACCTTCGATCTGACGCCGTACGAACACGATCTTGAACAGCCCGGCGCTCAGCTAATCTGGTCGGCTTCGGGTCTGAATCCGACGCTGGCTGCGGCGATCATCAATGCTTCAACTGATGTCATAACCATTACTCCGGTTGCCAACGCCAACGGATCGGACCTCTTCACGCTGATTCTGTCCGACGGTGCGGGCGGTCTGGACAGCCAGTCGGTGACACTGACGGTCACTGGCGTCAATGATCCACCTTTCATCGACCCGGTGGTGCCGAATGTCGCCACAGTGGAAGATTCGACCATCACCTTCGATCTGACGCCGTACGAACACGATCTTGAACAGCCCGGCGCTCAGTTAATCTGGTCGGCTTCGGGTCTGAATCCGACGCTGGCTGCGGTGATCATCAATGCTTCAACTGATGTCATAACCATTACTCCGGTTGCCAACGCCAACGGATCGGACCTCTTCACGCTGATTCTGTCCGACGGTGCGGGCGGTCTGGACAGCCAGTCGGTGACACTGACGATTTCGCCCGAAGGGAATAACGCTCCGGAGATCAATCCTGAAGTGCCGGATGGTTTCACCAAGGAAGATCAGCTTCTGAACGTTGATCTATCTGAATATGCGACCGATCCGGATCCCGGAGATCACCTCACCTGGAGTATCACCGGAGCGAATCCTCAAATGATCATGGCGTCGGTGGATACCAGCACCAGTCAACTGACCATCCAACCGCTGCTGAATGCCAACGGCATTGATACACTTCTGCTCACGCTAAGAGATCAAGGCGGCTTGACGGACACCCAAAACTGGATTATCAATGTCATTGCCATCAATGACACCCCCTGGATCCAACCTCCTGTGCCCGATTCCACTTTCATGGGTCCTGATGCCATGACTATCTCACTGGTTTCCTACGGGCACGACGTCGAAGATCAACCCCAGGATCTGATGTGGGGGATCAGTCAGGTCGATCCTGCGCTTTTCACCGCTATCATCGACAACGCAACCAAGAGCTTGATTTTGACTCCGACCCAATTCGATACGGTCGGCGTCGATACCATGCTGCTGTCTTTAACGGATACTGGTGGATTATCAGATACGCAGGAGCTGGTCATCGAAAGAGTTGGTTTTATGGAGGTCAGCTTGCACAGAGTGGGTCCGCATATGGGGCGGGTGCCGGACGTTACTATCCTACCTGGTGAAACACCACACCCAATCGATCTGCGATCCTACGTCGTTTTAGGCGCCGAACCCTTTAAACTGTTGATCTTCCATGCAGAAGTCCTCCGTGACACGGTCGGATTGGTCATGAGGTCGCCAATGATCAAGGCTTTCGTGCGCAAAGGGAAGCTGGTAATCATTCCTCCGGCGAGTGATTGGATGGGGAGCAGCCTGGTTAGCATCACGGTTACCGACCATCACAAAAAATCAGACCGGGATACCATTCGCGTGACCATCTCACAGGAGACTCAACAGGATCGTCATCCAGGTCAGGGCGACCTTGAAATCTGGCAATTAGCTGAAACCAGCCAGATCGTGCATGCCGACACATTCTACGTGCATCCGACCAATATGATGCTCCCCGACGGATTTGCCTGTTTCCAACTTCAGGGTGGACAATACCCTGTCTGGCAGGACGCCGAGGATATCACCGAGTTGTCTTTCCCACTGGTCAGTAATAGTCCAAATCAGCTTTCAGTGAGAGTCCGTTACACGAATGGACGGATTGGATCCGTCAAACAACTGACTGTAAACGAGGACTCAACGCCCCCTGCTGCTCCTACTGGTTTGAAACTTAAAATCAATCAGCAGAATGTGGCTGCAAAAAAATAAAATTTAAAGAATCGACCATTATGAAATTAGTCGTACAGATCCCCTGCCTGGATGAACGAGAAACGCTTCCTCGCACCATTGCAAATATTCCTCGTCAGATTCCGGGCGTCGACCAGGTCGAAGTGCTGGTCATCGATGATGGCAGTAAAGATGACACTAGCGGGGTTGCTAAAAAAGCGGGAGCGGACCGGGTGGTCCGCTTTCGCCGTCGGCAGGGGTTGGCTACCGCCTTCAAGACCGGTCTGGACGTAGCCCTGTCGATGGGAGCGGACATCATCGTCAATACGGATGCGGATAATCAGTATCGCGGCGAGGACATTCCTAAATTGATTGAACCCATCCTGGCAGGGCGGGCTGACATGGTGGTGGGAACTCGCCGGATCAACGAAATCAGCGAATTCTCTTTTATCAAGAAGTTCTTGCAGCGTCTGGGTTCCTCCGTGGTTCGTTTTGTCAGTCAAACGACGGTCCGCGATGCCACCTCCGGATTCCGCGCTTATAACCGTCGCGCCGCGCTGCAATTGAACGTCATCTCACTTTTCACGTACACTCTGGAAACGATCATCCAGGCGGGCAAGAAAAATCTCGCCATTGAATACGTTCCAGTCGAGGTTAACGAAAGATTGCGCAAGTCGCGCCTCTTTCGCAGCACGCCCATCTATATCAAGCGATCGCTGGCGACCATTCTGCGCATCTTCGTCACCTACGAACCGCTACGTGTATTCTTCTACACCGGATCGTTCTTCCTGCTCGCAGGTTTAGTGCTGGCGGGTCGATTTTTCTATTACTACTTGACCGTTTCCGGTCCGACCGGTCATGTGCAATCTCTGATCATCATGGCTATGCTGATCATGATCGGATTTCTGCTGATCATGATCGGTTTAATCGCCGATTTGACGTCGGCCAATCGCAGATTGATTGAGGATGCGGTTATGAGACTGAAGCGTCTGGAATTACAATTCTCAACTCGGGATCAAATCAAAGACGGCACTGAGAGCTAAACTTGAAATTGGCCTTTTTAGGCCCCACTTACCCGCAGCGAGGCGGCATTGCTCGCTACGGAACCTGTTTATTGGGGGCGTTACAACAGCGTCACATCTGTCTCGGCATCGGTTTTAACAAGCTATATCCTTCGATACTCTTTCCGGGGAAGGGGCAGATGGAACTGGGGGACCTGCCAGAAGGTGGAGCACAAGCTCAACCCTTGCTCCACTACGCTAATCCTCTCACCTGGCTGCAAGCTCACCGTTTAATCACCGATCATCAACCCCAGAGTCTCGTTCTAACCTGGTGGATTCCCTTCTGGGCGCTGCATTTGGGCTGGCTCCAGCGCCGCCTTCCCCCCACAACCAGGCTCATAATCCTCTGCCATAATGTCCTGCCCCACGAAAACCGCCTGGTGGATGCGCGGCTAACCAAATGGGCGCTGAAACCTGCTAACAGGTTCATCGTTCACTCCGAAGAAAACCGCAGCCAACTCCTGAACTGGTTTCCCGCGGCAAAAGTAATCCGGCGCGAACATCCCATTTATTCCTATGGCAATTCGAATCTCCCTTCCCGGGAGACTGCCCGCCAGAAGCTCGGAGTCTCCGGAAAGCTGCTGCTGTTCATCGGCTTTGTGCGGCATTACAAAGGCGTAGACGTTGCCATCCGCGCTCTGGCGAAGGTTACGAGCGAGCTGCCTGATTTGAAGCTGTGGATTGCCGGCGAATTCTGGGAAAGTGCAGAACCCTATCATCGTTTGGTTAATGAACTGAACTTATCGGATCGCGTTAAGATCGAACCGGGCTATCTTCCGGAAGAGGACATGGTGCTCCGAGTCGCCGCCAGTGACGGTATGATTCTCCCTTATCGCAGCGCCACCGGCAGCGGCGCTCTGGCGACGGCGTACGCTCTCGATCGACCGGTGATCGCTACTCGCTGCGGCTGTTTCAACGAAATGGTGATACCCGAACAGACTGGTCTGCTGGCAGACCCCGGCGACGTCGACAGCCTCGCAAGCGCAATAAAGGAGTTCTATTCCGGTGCCGGTCCCGACCGTTTTAACCCGGGGGTGCTGGCGATCAATCAGAAGTTCACCTGGGATGCCATTGTCGATGCCATCGAGGAGCTGACTTTAAATGAGTAAGATCTTGATCACCGGAGCGACCGGATACATCGGCGGGAAAGCGGCGTTTTATTTTCTGAGAAAGGGTGATACTGTCTGCGTCTTGGTTCGGGACAGAAGCAGACTCAATCCGGAAATCCAGCAGAATTGCGAAGTGATCATCGGTGACGTCAATCATCCTGAATCGCTGCAAAACCTGAGCAAAGACATCGATACGGTCATTCATTCGGCGGGCCGGCTGGGAACCTGGGGGGTATCTTATCAGCAAATGTATGAAACAAACGCCCAGGGCGTGCGTAACTTGATCGAAGCCTGCTATCGACATGCGTCTCCTCGTTTTATTCATCTCAGCGCGGGCGGCGTCACCGGACCATTAGATACACCTTTTGTCGATGAGTCCTATCCCCCGTGTCCGTATACCGATTACGAAAAATCGAAATGGGAAGGCGAGCAAATCGCTCTTCGTCTGGCGGCAGAGAGAGATCTGAACCTGTCGGTGATCAGACCGACTTTCACCTATGGTCCTGACGACCCCCATAAGTTCAGCTTATTCAAAGCTGTCCAGAAAGGTCGCTTCGCCTTCATCGGGGATGGTAATTCCACCATCCACCCCGTCTATATCGATGATTTACTGCAAGGAATCGATCTGGCGATCAGCTCAACAATAAAGCAGCGCGCCATTATTGTTGGTGGACCCAGACCTGTCACCAAGAGGGAGTTGGTACAAACTATCGCGCAAAAACTGGGCGTTGCCGAACCAAACATGATGATTCCCACTTCCTTCGCGACAGTCGTTGCATTGATGTGCGAGACCGCAGCCAAAATGCTGAGATTGTCACCGCCGCTGACCCGATCCAGAGTGATTATGATGTCCAGAAATTGGGGTTATTCCATCTCTTTGGCGAAGGAACTCCTGGGATTTCAACCCCGCTTCGATCTGAACCAAGGAGTTGCCAACACCGTCGCTTCCTACCGGAGTTTGGGATGGTTGTAGAAGCTGAAACCAAAATCGAAGTCGAGGTTTTCGGCGTCACGTACGAAAGGTTTGCTCTGGCAAAACTGTTCGAGCGGCTGGTGAAGCGCCTAAAAATCAAAACTGTGTTAGAATGGCCCGCCGCCGGAGCCAAAGCCATGCCGTCATTGTACTCGGTTGGTTTTGCGCTGGCGGGCTGTCGGGTGACTCTGGTCGACGCCGACCCGGAAGCGGTGCTGCAGTGGGATAGATTGGGACTGCAAAAAAATCTTGAAGTTGTCACCGAAACTGACGCCATCGAATTAAGTTCTTCCGGGCGCAGGTGGGATCTATGCTGGAATTTCGTCGTACTACCGACCTCACCTGATCCAATTGCGCTCGTAAACCGCATGGCAGCCGCGGCTTCAGAATACCTGATGTTCATCCACGTCAATAAGCACAACGTCGGATTCTTGTCGCATAAAATGGTTCATCGCCTGAATGAGATCCCCTGGACTCACGGCGATTTGCGCTTCTTCTCACCGTTTAGCTTCAGATCATTCTTGAGAAAGTTGGGATTTGGGAAGGTAAAGTGGGGAGTCGTAGACTGCCCTCCCTGGCCCGATTCCCTCGGATTTCGGGATCTGCGGCTACACCGGCAGGGGGAGTATAAATTGCGTTGGAAAAGTCCCTATATCGACTATCTTGAGAGCGGAAAATTTCCATCCTGGTTTGATTGGGTATATCGCCTGGAACGACTGCCCATACCTGCCTGGATGAAATTGCCATACGCGCACCTTTACTACACCCTGATTCGAGTGGAACGTGAAGTCACCCGCTGATCTCTCGGTTCTTATTGACCGCATTCCTTTCGCTGAAGGAAACGTCGGCGAAGAAGCCATTTTAGCCTCTCTGCTGCAGGATCTACAAGCGCTGGGGATCAACCGGATTTCAGTCCTCAGCAATATGCCAGAACGGACGGCGGCGCGACACGGGGAAAGTATCCGTGTATATCACGATAAGCCGGGCAAATGGGTTTCGCTTCCCTTAAAGATCAGGAAAGCGGATTTGCTCATCTGGGGCGGTGGGCACATGCTGCAGGATCGTTCCAGCCAGCTTTATATACCCTATGTTACCAAGACCCTGATCTTGGCCAGAATGCTGGGCGTCCCCCGATTTATCTATGCTCCGGGATTAGGTCCGGTGATCAATAAACTGGGCAAATCCATATCTTCCAGAGCGATCGGCGGAGCTGCGGGAATTACCGTCAGAGACCAGGGTTCAGCAGACTTGCTGGCGCAGATCGGCATCAGCAGAGGAGTCCAGCTGACAGCAGATCCCGTTTATAGTCTAACCACGCCCGCTGATGCCTTGCCGCCGCCATCTGAAGAAGGTCAACCCATTATCGGATTTGCTCCCCGCCGGCATTTCTATCGCAAAGGCAGTCTTCTGCCGGTCAGTTGGCAGATGGTGTCTGAACGCCAATCCAACCCGAAGTTCGAACGCTTTCTGCAGGAAACTGCCGCTGCTTTGGATAAGGCTGCGGCAATTTTAGGCGCACGGATCCATCTGATTCCCATGGATATCGGCCCGAATCCGCGCGATGACCTGATTTGCCACCGCATCAAGACGCTGATGGTGCGGCAAAATTTCGTCCGAGTATTCGACGACGATCCCCCGCTTAACGAATTCATCCGCAGGCTGAGCGAATTAAACCTGCTGATCAGCGACAGATTGCATGGAATCATACTGGGGATGCGTTTCGGTCTCCCGTTCATCGGCATCGATTCCGACGGCAAGATCGTGAAAATGGCCAGTGGTATCGGATACAACCAACAGGTGGTCGAGGATGAGGCAATCGAACGCGATCTTCTGTTTGACCTCATCGACCGAACCCTGAAGAATCGGCAGGAAACCCGCCAGGACCTGCAGAGACATGGCATGGATTTACGTCGTAAAGCTCAGGAAAATCGCTTGATTCTGCAGAAGTGTATGCAGAATCTCTAAACGAGATCACATTCTCTTCATAATTCGCACATGTATGTCACCGGTTTAAAAAATTACTGGAAACTGAGTCGAAACCTGCATAAACCCCTTTCGCAGTTGCAGGAGCGGCAGTGGGATGATTTTTGCGCATTAGTCCGCTTTGCTTATGAAAAAGTACCGTTTTATCGGCGGCTTTATCATCAGGCTCACTTTTCACCGAGCGACTTGAAATCGCCGGAAGACGTTCGACTCATTCCGACCATTCACAAAAAACTGCTGCAGGAAGCCGATCCGAATGGCCTGATCGCATCAGGTTTTCAACGACAGAAGTTGGTGCATAAGCACACTTCCGGATCATCAGGCGCGCCCTTCGACGTCTATTACACTGCAGAAGATCGAATCTACCGCACCCTGTTGCACCTGCGCATCTTGTTTCACAATGGTATGGGCTTTTTTGACCGGATGCTGCAAATCAGCGACGCTCGCAACGTCCCCAAATTCAGGTATGGTTTTCAAAAGTTAAGAATACTACCCAAGGATTTTTTATTCTGCGGCGACCCTCCGAAACAGCAGTTAGACTTAATCGCCAAAACCAAACCTGAAGTGATCTACAGCTATGCGTCCAATATGGTCTTATTGGCTGCCGAAGTAAGACAACTTGGCAAATTGCCGCATCAACCCCGGTTAATCTTCACGACCGGTGAATTGATGACTCCCGACCACCGCAAGGTCATCAATGAAGCCTTTAAAACCCAGATTCGCGATATCTATGGGATTGTGGAAATGGGCGACGTCGCCTGGCAGTGCCCGGTGGTCAGTGGGTACCACCTGAATATCGACAGTTTTTTCGTGGAGATCGAATCGAATGGGCAGGCTGCCCAGCCTGGTCAAACCGGTCGATTGATCATCACAAATCTGCACTCCCGGGCGATGCCGTTTATTCGCTATGAGGTGGGGGACGTCCTGACGGCTCCCCGGGAAGACCCATGTTCCTGTGGTTGTACCTTCCCTCGCATCGACGTTATTGCCGGGCGTGAAGACGATTGGCTCTATTCCGCGGACGGCAAACGGGTCTCTTCAATGATTTTTATCATTGCTTCTGTACCGGGTGTTGCGCAATATCGCATTATCCAGAGAGCGCTCAATTATCTGATTGTCGAAGTGATGCCCGGGCACAATTATAATCGTGAGACGCTTGAGCGAGTCAAACACCACGTGCAGGAACTGATGGGCGAGGGGACGATGGTGGATGTACACAAGGTGGATCACATCCCCCGGCAAGCCGGTAAAATCCGGAGCGTCATTTCGGAGATTGGCAAGCAGTCATGAACATTGGACGCCGGTTTTGTCTATCCGTGTTTTCAATTGCTCTTTTTATCCAATTATCCGGTTGCCAAAAAGAGACGTCCCGCATGGACCAGTCGGTAAAACTCGATACAAAGTTTGAGGGAGCCGCCGCGGTTGATTTTGGCGTTCTATCCGATGGCGCGGTCGAATTTTCCATCCCATTTGAACCGGGAGGACCGGAGTACCTCTGGTTCTACTTTAAGGTGATCGGGGACAATTCCAATCAGCCTGAATTTATCCTGAAGAATGCTGCCGGAGCGCATCAGACCGGCAAGCGCTGGAACATTACCCGGCCGGTCTTTTCTGCAGATGGGTCCACCTGGGTTAGAGCCGATCAAACCAGTTATCGCGACGTCTTGGGATTGGGGCGGCTGTTAGGGAGAAAGCCAGTCTTCCGCTTTCGGTCGCCCATTTCGACGGATACGCTCTGGGTGGCATACTGCTATCCCTATACTCTGACCCAATTGGATAGTTATGTTAAATCTCTGGCGAACCATCCCGAGCTGACTTTTACGACTCTTGGCAAAAGCGAAGAAGGACGAGACATCCCTCGATTAATCATCCAATCAAACCGTGATGTGGATGTTACGAATCGAAAATCGATCTGGATCATCTGCCGGGAACACCCCGGGGAAACTCCAGCTTCCTATGTCTGTGAAGGGATGGTCTCAGCTTTGCTTGTGCACCCGGCCGGACGAAGGCTTTTATCGCAATATCAATTCAACGTTATCCCCATTCTGAATGTCGATGGCGTAGCTCACGGATACTACTATCATAATGCCAATGGGGTTAATCTGGCTCTGGATTGGGATCATTTCCGTTCGATAGAGGTGAAAGCAGTTGAAGCAGCCCTGCGGGCAGATCTCGAACAGCATCGGGTGCCATTAATGGTAAACCTACATTCATCCAACGATCCAACCAAGGGACATTTTTTCCTGGAAATTCCCGAAAATCGACTCAATCCTTCTCTGATAAAATTGCAGCGAGAATTACTTCGTTCTGCAGGCCGTAAACACCCACAACTTCAGGCGAAATCCACCGTGCGTCTGCTGGAAGATGCCGGTATCACCGGTAATGCCATGAACAGCCGCTTCGGTGTGTATTGTCTCTACCTGGAAAGCAACTACAGCCTGGGTGCTGACGGTTCAGACGTCACACCTGAATCGCTGCGAGAAGTTGGAACTGCGCTGGTCTTAGTAATCGCAGAGGTTTTAGCTCCGGAATAACAATGGGCGCTCTACATTCACTCTACCATTTAAACCGTCTGCAGCGCAGGCTGCATTGGTCGCCGGAACGTCTGGAACAGTTACGCAGCCGGAAAATGAAGGCTCTGCTGCATTTCTGTTACTGGCGGATCCCCTATTATCGCGAACAGTTCAAACGCATCGGCGCTGAGCCGCGTGATTTTCGCACTCCTGAAGATCTGGTCAGATTTCCGATTGTCGAAAAGCAGACTCTGCGGGATCATGCTGAAGAATTTATTGATCTTGAGGCGGATCGCAGCCGGCTGTTGAAGTACAACTCTTCCGGGTCGACGGGGATCCCCCTGGAACTCTGGTACCATCCAACCGAACGACAGCGCATGGGCTTCACCATGACCCGAGAGTTCCTCTTGCACGGTTTAAAGCCCTATCACCGCCTGGTGAATGTTACCGAGCCGCGCCACGCTTCACCCAAAGACCGCTGGTACCACAAGCTTGGGTTGATGAACGAGAAATTCCTCTCGATCTACGATCCTCCTGATAAAATTCTAGCGGAATTACGACAGATCAATCCGCACTTGCTTATAGGGTTTCCTTCGGTATTACTGCTCGTCGGTAAGCAGATGCAGGAACAAGACGCTAAAGGATTGCGCCCGAGGCTTCTTTTTACACTCGCTGAGGTTCTTACATCGCAAGATAGGGAAATCTTGAAGGAGCAGTGGGGCGTCGAACCGATTGACCTCTATGGGTGCAATGAAACCGGGCACATCGCCTTTCAGTGCACCCGCAGAGAAGGCTATCATATCAATGTCGATTCCGTTCACGTCGAAGTCGTTAACGGTGATAAACCGGTCGGGGCGGGGGAGAGAGGTGAAGTGATTGTGACCAACTTCGATCTGCGCATCATGCCGATCATCCGCTATCGCGTCGGCGATATCGTGCGGAAATTGCCCGACCAATGTTCCTGCGGCTGCCAATTTCCGCTGCTTGGGGAAATCGCCGGCAGATCGGATGGATTTCTAATCGGTGTGGACGGCAGACTTTTTTCTGCATTGGAAGTTTCTCTCTTGCTGCATCGACTACCCGGAATATCACAATACAGGCTGTTACAGCACGACCCGGGTGCGGTCACAGTCGAGTGGGTGCCGAAAGACCCGAATTTCGATCCGGAATCGGAAATTCGGCGGGCACTCGAACAGAGCCTCGGCGATAAAATGAAAATTGAAATACGTCGTATTGCTGAGATTCCCCGGGAAAAGTCGGGTAAGATCAGAACCGTGGTGTCCAGTTTACCTCACCCATTTGGGACGAAAAACTAACACCTCTCATCTATGATAGCAATAATATGAAATGGTGGACTACCTACAAGATTTTAAGAGACTTGCGCAGCCATCTTGGTTGGTCGTCCGAGGAGATCTCCAGTTACAGAATCTGGAAACTGCGGGAATTGGTGCGCTTCGTTTATTTCAATAGCCCGTTCTACCGCCAACTTTGGGAAGAGCACGGTTTTCACCCGGATCAGTTGGTCACGATTGAGGATCTCATTCGACT
Source organism: bacterium (assembly GCA_026394195.1). GTDB lineage: Bacteria > Electryoneota > B3-LCP > B3-LCP > B3-LCP > JAPKYS01. Next base: position 80,786 of record JAPKYS010000023.1, read on the forward strand.
GCCGATCACGGATAAAAAGGATCTGATCCACGCTGATCCTCTCAGAGTGTTAACGATTAAAACCGGCGAAGATCCGAAGTCCAAACGGAATCTGCTTGATGAAGTCACCAGTGGATCCACCGGAATTCCGCTTACCTACTGCCGTACCTGGCGGGATCTCTGTTATAACAAGGCAAAAGAGATACGCGCTTTTCAACAGACCGGATTTCGCATTCATCACCGGCAGGTGGTACTGAAGTCGTCATCGGATAGCGTAACCGGAAGACACTGGTTCGAAAACTTCGGCATCTTAAGGAAATATTGGCTCTCCCTGCGAGACTCCTCTGAGCACAATATCCGTCGCATGCGAGCCATCCGCCCACAGCACCTGCACGGCTACGCCAGCGGTCTGATGACCCTGGCGGAATACCTGCACGACCGCGGTGAGACTCTTTATATTCCGATCATTTGCACCGGCGCAGAAGTGCTGGACGATCCTATGCGTTATGCGATTAAGCGCGCCTTCAAGGCTGAAATCTTCGATCTGTATGGCAGCAGGGAAGTAGGCAACATCGCCTGGGAGTGCACTGCTCATGATGGAATGCACCTCAACGACGACGTCATTATCCTCGAATTGCTGGATGACCAAGATCAACCTGTGCCTGACGGAGTAGAGGGAGAAGTTGTCGTCACCTTTTTGGATGGCCGCGACTATCCATTTATCCGTTATAGATTGGGAGATCGTGCGGTGCGTCACAACTTTAAGTGCCGTTGTGGCGTAAATTTCAGTAAGTTGCAGAGAGTGCTGGGAAGAAGCGACGAAAGAATACTCTTACCTTCCGGTGAGTGGTTATCCGGATTAACATTCCAGGAACTACGCACCGCCCCGTGGATCTCTGCCTTCCGCATCATACAGGATACCCCCCATTCAATACTGCTACAGGTTGTTGTAAAAGCGCCCTTTACACCAGGTGAACTGGAAGCGCTGAAACGAAAAACCTCCCAATTGGTCCGGGATCAACTGACCGTCATCACTGAAGTATTACCTGAACTGCCCTATGACAAATCGGGTAAGCTGCGTGCAGTTATCTGCAAACTGCCGCAAGCAAAATCCGGATTGGCAACAGGAACGTCAACGGAGGCTCCTTGAGTCGTCCGGACGTACGTGTAGGTACTGCCTATCTATTGGCTGCGCAGCTTATTTTTCTGGTGAGCGGTTATGGGATGCACGTTTTTCTGGGGCGCTATCTGGGCCCGGCGGAATATGGACTATTCGGAGTGGTACTCTACGCCGCCACCATGATCCGCACCTTCGTGATGTCGGGCGTTCCCATGGCGGTGGCCCGGTACGTCGCGGCGGAACCGAACCGAGCTGAAGCAATTCTCCGCCAGGGTTTGAGGCTGCAATTTCTGCTGGCATTTACCGTCAGTTTGATCTTCTTTCTCTTGGCGGAACCCCTGGCGAAGCTTTTGGGCGACCCCAGTCTGACCATACTTTTCCGGATTGCGGCTCCGATAACCATTTTCTTCGGAATATTCTTCGTTATTAATCAGTATCACAACGGATTGGGGCAATATCGCCTCCAGAGCGCCTGGCTGACTCTATCTTACCTGCTCCGAGCCGTTCTGGTCATTGGTCTGACCTGGGTCGGTTGGCGGGTTTACGGTGCCGTTGCCGGGTTGACCATCGCTGCGGCGCTGTCCAGTCTGATCGTGCTTTTTATCCGAAAAGCAGGCGCTGCCGGTCCGCCCTTTCCCCCGAAGCTATTGATCGACTTTGGAGCGCCTTTAATTGTAGCCTCAATCGTATTCGCGCTAATCACTGATCTGGATATGATGTTCGTCAAAGGAATGATGCACGACACTGTGTCAGCAGGATACTACACCTCAGCCAAGGCGATGGCTCAAGCCACACCCTTTGCTTTCTATGCACTCTCCAGCGCTCTCTACCCCGCCATATCGCGGGTGCAGGCGCAAGGAGACATCGTCAAAATGCAGAATTACATCCATCAGGCTAACCGCCTGCTCTTGATCACGATTCTCCCCCTGTTGGTTATCGTCTGTTTCAACAGTCAGGCGATCCTTCAGCTCTTTTACGGGTCCAAATTTCTCCCTGCGGCAACCTCATTGAGCTGGTTGATGCTCTCCTTCAGTTTTATGTCGATCTTCGTTATCCATCGCACCTTCATCACCGGGTCAGGTCACCCCAAAGTCTCAAGCTTATTGACAGTGGCATTGCTGCCGATCTGCGTTATCCTCAATCTCAGGCTGATTCCGCCCTTGGGATTGACCGGGGCGGCGCTGGCTTCGACCTTCACATTTCTTCTCGGTACCATTGGTTCGTACTTCATAATCTATACAAAATTTAAGGCCGGATTCAAACTGGGATCGACCTTCCGCATCATTTCTGCTGCAATAGTCATTTTGATCCTGAACTTCCTGCTTGCCAAGTTTGGACTTCCCTTGCTGCTGAACGTCGCCATATTACTTGTATGCTATCTCGCAGCGCTCTGGATTCTCCGTGAATGGAATTTTCAGCAGATTCGTGAACTCTACGGTCAACTATCGGGAGCCAATCCAACCAACCCACGGAAAGAGAATTGATGACAACGATTCAAGGTTATCGACGGATTCCGGGATATGTGCTGCACGCCTACGGACAATACTATCGGCTCCTGAAGAAAGCCCATCCGATTACGTTGACGTTCTCGGTTACGTCGCGCTGTCAATCAAATTGCCTGACCTGCCAGATTGGCGAACGCTCGCAGAAAGGGCGATTCAAGCAAAATCCCGATCTGACCCTGGCAGAAATTGAGAAGATATTCAACTCGCTTGGGCCAGTTTACTTTTTCAACGTCAGTGGCGGTGAACCTTTTTTGCGTCGTGATTTGCCGGACGTTGTGGATCTTGCCGTCCGGCTGCTGCAGCCGGCCATCATACACATTCCCACCAATGCGCTGGCACCCGAACCCATTGAACGGCACTGCCGTGATATTCTGAACCGCAATCGCAAGAAGGGGTTAAAAATACCGTTGACCGTAAAACCTTCCATCGATGGCGTAGGCAAATTACATGACTATATTCGTGGTGTGCCGGGTAATTTTCTCAAGCTGGAAGAAACGATCGTTCGCTTGAAAATGTTGGAGGAGGACTTTCCGGAATTTCACCTCGAATTGGGGACCGTGATTTCAAAGTACAACATTGACCATCTGGATGAGATTGAAGACTTTGTTCACTCCCTGGGCGTGCAAAGTTACCGCAATGAGATCGCCGAGGAACGGGCTGAATTTTTCAATAAGGGGAGTGGGATCGCCCCCAGCGCGGAAATCTATGAACGGGTGCTGCAACGCTTTGCTCAGGAGATCAAAAACCACCTATCCGAAAAGCGTGCTCTCACCCGGGTTACCGAAACGTTGCGATTGAAATATTACGACTTGGCGGTAAAAATTCTGAAACAGCAGAGACAGGTTATCCCCTGTTATGGCGGCATCAGTAATCTGCACCTTAATTTCGACGGTGAGCTATGGCCCTGCTGTGTGCTGGGTTATGACCACCCACTGGCGCATTTGAGAGAAATTAACTATGACGTTCAGGCTGCGCTTGCCGGCAGCGAGGCTCGCAAGGTGCTCAAGTTTATCCATGGCAGAGGGTGTTACTGTCCCCTGGCAAATCAGTGGTATTCAAACGTCCTTCTTCACCCGCCCTCTCTGTGGCGCGTCATATTAAATTACTTTTTAGTTGACAGAACCGGTAAAAAGGTATAATTTGGTAGTGGGAAATCGTCAACCGGCTTCCTGCATCCTGGTAAATAATCACACTGCCGACCAACAGAAAGAGAACCTCGTATCGCGTTGACAACGGTTTGGACTTAACACAAGACGGTTACTATGTCACACAGGAAGAGGATACAGGATGAAGCGCTCCACTTACCTTCTGCTGCTGGGATGCATCTGGTTGTTCCTTCCAGTCATCCCCTCCTTCGCCGATCAGGTCTGGATCGAATGGACGTCCAACACTGAGCCTGACTTCTCGCACTATCTGGTCTTTCGCGGGACTTCACCGACAGAACAACCTTCGATCCTTGAAAACCTGTTGACGTCCGTACAAACGCCACAATGCCGCGATACCACGGTTCAATCCGGTAAAACCTACTATTACTGGGTCGCTTCCGTGGATCATTACGGCAATGAATCAGCCTGCAGCGGGCCATTACAGGTCTTGGTTCCTGCAAAGAACAGTGGTACCTCCAATGGGGGAGTTGTTGCGTTTCTCATCCAACATTTGGATAGCAATTTAGACTCCAACGACCCCTATGTCGATCGAAATTTGGATAATGACCCACAAATTGATTTTAACTGGACTCCAATAACCGGGTCAGGGATGACCTATAAAATTTACGCGATAACCGGAGACAATCAACCTGAACTAAAAACTGAATCCAACCTGACCAATTACCAGATCCAAAGCGCTGTCAATGGTCAGAAGTATCGCCTGCGCGTCGATGTGTTTGATGCTAATCAGCAGCTATTGGCGCAGGGCTTCTCGGATTATATTCTCTGCGATATTGCACAGGTAACGATGTTGAGGCCTTCTATGCCAAGGTCGATGAACGCAGAATAGGACTAAGCTTGAGGAGAGATGACTTATGCAGAGAATGCACTGGCTATCAGGCTGGAGGTTTGCTCAGGGTGTCGCCTGGGTACTCCTCTTGGGAATTGTCGGTTTAACCATAGCCGAAATATCGAGTTACACCGGCGTTACGCAGTTCTACGGGACCACCTTGGCTCTTACCTGGTCAGGTAACAGCCAGGATCACCACTATCGTATCAACTTGACCGAGCAGGATATGACTATAACCCCTCCTGCTCAAACCAACAATACATTGTACAGTCAATCGCCATCCCTCGAAATTGAGACAGCGCCGGGTCGGCAGTATTCCTTTACGGTACAGGCAGTATCCGCTGCTGGAGACACTTCCCCTTCTTCGGAAAAGAGCCCGACCTATCTGTGCCTGGGGGGTGGAAATCTCCCCGAATCGATGGCTGAAGTGAGCTTGCCGACCACCACGGAATTGGGCGCTGTCTATCCCAATCCCTTCAACTCCCAGGCAACTATCCCCTTCGATATTGCTACGGCAGATGGTTTGCCGGTGAACGTCGCATTAGTAATCTACAATACACAGGGCCGAACGGTCAAAAACCTGGTGCACGAAGGGCGTCGGCCCGGCCAATATCGTGAAACCTGGAATGGAACCAATGACCAGGGGAACATCGTTGCGGCGGGACCTTATATCTGCCGATTACAAGCCGGTAATTTTAGTGATAATCGAGTGCTGGTTTTCGTAAAATGACGGGAGGCAATGTGGAAAATCATGCGAAAAAATGGAAGCGCCAACGCTGGATCATCACTCCGGGGTTCCAGTGGCCCATCGTGATAAAGACAGTCATCATCGCTGCAATTGCAGCTACTTTCTTCACCTGGAGTACCTTCTACTTCTTCTGGACGAGTCTGCTGCACAGCGGTCATCCCTCACTGATTCCGTTGCTTTACCAGCCGGCGCTCTGGGTGGGCTGGAGCGTATGCCTGCTGCTCTGCCTGACGCTATCCGCTCTGATCATGATCCGGGTGACACATCGCGTCGCCGGGCAGATGTATCGTTTTGAGAGCGAACTCGATCACATCATCGAGGGGCAAAATCCTCGCGCAGTTCACACCCGCAAGGATGACTACTTCCACGATTTCGAAGCGGTCCTGAATGGCTGCATTGCCAAAGGAGGTTCCCGATGACTCTGCGACGCAAGTACATCGTCCATCAGAAGTTCCAGAAGGATTTCACAGTGAAGGTATTCGCCGCGATTTTCGGACCGGTCCTGATCTCTCTGGCGTTCTTCATCGTGATGATCATCATGGCCCAAGCGGCTTCAGTATCGCCTGTGAATCCTTTGACGGATGGTAAATTCTGGTTCGCCTTTCTGCTGAGAGTGGTTCCGGTCAGCTTCATTATCTTTGTCGTCGCGATTTTCTTCTCGCACCGGATAGCGGGACCGATCAGAAAAATGCAGATCATCTGCGATCAACTTAGCCAGGGCGTAAAGCCGCAGCAAATTACCCTGCGAAAAAAAGATTACTTCCATGGATTTGCTGGGAAACTAAACCGCGCTTTTAATCCCGTTAATCCCAAATAGGTCGAAATCTGACGGGTAGTCGTCAGGATATATGAAAAAATATCCAACTAAACCGGGCGCTGAGTAGTATATGCAATATAGCCCGGATATCCTGACAAACAATCAAATGCTCAAACGTAAACACCATAAAAGTGATGATCTTTTATTTTTCAAGGAGAAACATAAATGTCAACTGGACTTGACATCAACCGATTAATGCAAGACATTGAAAAGCGGAACTTTAAGATCGGTATCATCGGGTTGGGGTATGTCGGATTACCCCTGGCCATCGAATTCGCCCGGTCAGGGTTCGACGTTGTCGGACTTGACGTATTCGCCAAGAAGGTGGATGCCATCAACGCCTGCGAGAACTACATCTCCGACGTTTCCGATGAGGTGTTGACTGAGCTGGTTAAAAAGGGGAAATTAAAAGCTACTACCGATTTCAGCGTGCTCCCGACACTGGATGGAATCAGCATTTGCGTCCCCACGCCGCTGGGCAAAACCGGCGACCCGGACATGTCTTACATTCTGCAGGTACTGGACCAGGTGAAAAAGTACATCCGCCCCGGGCAGATCATCGTACTGGAATCCACCACCTATCCGGGTACGACCGAAGAAGTCATGCTGCCGGAACTGCAAGCGGGTGGTCTGGTAGTGGGGAAAGATTTTTTCCTGGCTTTTTCTCCGGAACGAATTGATCCAGGCAATGAAAAATACGGCGCTCATAATACCCCCAAGGTCATCGGCGGCGTCACAGCCAACTGCACTAAAGTTGCGGCGGCTCTCTATGGACAAGTGATCGCAAAGGTCATTCCGGTCAGTTCCACCCGAGCGGCTGAAATGGCCAAGCTGTTGGAAAATACTTTCCGCTCGATCAACATCGGTTTGGTTAACGAGCTGGCGATCATGTGCAATCTGCTCAAAGTGGACGTCTGGGAAGTCATCGATGCGGCTGCTTCAAAGCCCTTTGGTTTTATGCCCTTCTATCCTGGACCGGGTCTGGGTGGGCACTGCATTCCCATCGATCCATCTTATCTCTCCTGGAAATTGCGCACACTCAACTACCGCACCCGCTTTATCGATCTGGCAGTGGATATCAACCGCGGCATGCCCGGATACGTGGTCCAAATCGTAGTCGATGCGCTGAATGACGTTCGCAAATGCTTGAACGATGCAAAAATCCTGGTGCTGGGCGTTTCCTACAAGCGCAACATTGATGACATCCGGGAATCGCCTGCTTTGGACATTATCCGTCACCTCGAGGAGAAGGGTGGGAAGATCAGCTATCATGATCCTTATGTTCCCAACTTCAATTGGGATGGGATGGTCATGGAATCCGTTCCGTTGACTGAAGAAACTCTGGCGAAACAGGACGTCGTGCTGATAGTGACCGATCACTCGAATATCGATTACAAATGGGTCGTGAAGCACAGCTCGCTGGTGGTGGATACACGCAACACGACCAAGGGGATCGATCCGGGCACCACCAAGATTGCCAAGCTATAATCCTCGTATGTTGCGAATCCTGAACGTCGTCGGCGCAAGACCAAATTTTATGAAGATTGCGCCGATTTTGAAGGAAATGGCTCGTTATCCGGATCGTATTCAACCGCTACTGTTGAATACCGGGCAGCACTACGACCTGGAGATGGTGGATCTCTTTTTCCAGGATCTGGATATTCCCAAGCCGGATCTCAACCTCGGTGTGGGTTCCGGAACTCACGCCCAGCAGACCGCTCGCATCATGATGGCATTCGAGCCGGTCTGTCTGGAACTCTCTCCGCATTTGATTCTGGTGGTGGGCGACGTTAATTCGACTCTGGCTTGCAGCCTGGTTGCTTCCAAACTGGGAATTAAAGTCGCCCACATCGAATCAGGACTGCGCAGTTTCGACCGTTCCATGCCCGAAGAGATCAACCGTGAGGTCACTGATCTGCTTTCGGATTATCTCTTCACTACCTCCCCGGATGCTGACGAAAATCTGATCAAGGTAGGAGTCCCCAAAGAAAAGATTTTCTTTGTCGGCAACGTGATGATTGATTCGCTGCTGGAACAACTGCCCAAAGCTCGCCAGCGCACGATTCTCAGTCGGCACAATCTGCAAAATACAGATTATGCCCTGATTACGCTGCATCGTCCTGCCAATGTTGACGACTCCCGTATCTTTGCAGGGCTTCTGGATGCATTTGGCGCCATTCAGAATAGGATAAAACTCATCTTCCCTGCACATCCCCGCACTTTAAAAAACCTCGAAAAGTTCAAACTCATCGAAAAAATCAGACAGATGCCCAATTTTCAGATCCTGCCGCCGCTGGGTTATCTCGATTTTCTGGCCTTGATGGACAAAGCTAAATTCGTGATGACCGACAGCGGAGGACTCCAGGAAGAAACCACTGTATTGGGCGTCCCCTGCCTTACCCTGCGCGAAAATACTGAACGCCCCATCACGATAACAGCCGGGACCAATCTGCTGGTTGGCTTGGATCCCGATAAAATCGTCACCGAAGCAGTTCGAATTCTCGATGGGAAAGCCAAACAAGGCAAGGTTCCTCCGCTCTGGGATGGCAGTGCATCTGAGCGAATCGTCCAGAAAATACTGGATCTGTTCGAGTAACCTTCTTCGCGACAAATCCGTCTAAATCAATATCGAAGTAAGTCAAAAGACAGGTAGATCTGCCTGTTGATGACAATTGCATAATAAATTAAGTATTTAAAAAACTACTTGACAAGTACAGGAAAATTTACTACATTAGATAGCATCGGTCTGCTTCATATGAACAAGGAGTGGGTTTTCATAGATGACAGAGGTGAGTTGTAAACTTTTCCAGGCGTCTCTGTGCGCTTTAATTAACCTTTAAATACCTGGAAAATGAAATCGAAAGAGTTAAACCATCAAGCAAACGGAGGTAAGATGAGAAACCTGATCGCAATTCTTTGTGGACTCATGATCGTGGCTGTTGCATTCGCCAGCTTCCCGACCGCCGACAGAGCTCCGAATATAGGACCTGTCGCGAAAGAGGGTTTTGTGGATGCCCAGTGGGACGTACTCTGGGCTTACAACGCTCAGACAATTTGCCAGGACAACCAACTTCTGGGTATCGAATTTGCCAACAACATGTGGTGGGTAACCGGTGGTAACAACGGCCTCGACCCGAACCAGATGTACCGCCTGACGCCAACCGGCGCTATCGTTGACTCGGCGAATCAGCCAGCCGCAGCTACCGGCTGGGGTATCCGTGACCTGGCTTACGACGGATCGTACGTTTATGGCGGCTGCGAACCCGCAACCATTTTCGCCTTTGATCCCGTCACCGGAGCCAATGTCCCGAGCATGAACATTCCCAGACCTGCTGGGAATACCTGCGTCCGCGCTTTAGCCTACGACCCAGCGACGGATCACTTTTGGACTGGTAATTTCGGTGCCAACATCATCGAGTTCGACCGCAGTGGCGCCATCATTTGGCAGGGAGCTCCTCCCGCGGGTTGCGTAGCAATCTACGGTATGGCCTGGGATAATTCCAATCCCGCTACCCCGTGGTTATGGCTCCACAACCAGAGCCCGGATGGCACTGGTGTAGGCCTCGGATGTACTTTCTTCAAGTATAACCCGACAACCCACGTCTTAGTGGGCGCAGGTTATACGGTTCCCTTGCAGGGTGGCAATACCGGTTCACTCGCTGGTGGCGCATGCTTCACCGGCGCTTACAATCCCAGTTTCAAGGTAATGGCCGGCGTGAGCCAGGGCACACCTCTGGATAACATTTTCGTTCTGGAAATGTATCCGCAGGGTGGTGGCCAAACCTTGGACATCAACACCTCAGCAGTGCGCCCGCCGGTCATTATCCCGGCAAACGGTGGTACCTTCCAGTACAATATCAGCGTGCACGTCCTGGCCACCAGTCCGCAGACCTTCCAGATCTGGAACAAAGTGCGCTCTGGCACTACCTACTTCCAGGTCTTTGGTCCGATCTCGCGCACACTTCCCGGCGGTGCCAATCCCGCCCGCGTTCTGAACCAGACGATTTCAGGAAGCATTCCTTCCGGAACGCTGTCATTCATTTCCTACATCGGCACGTACCCCAGCACCATCGTCGACACCAGCTTCTTCACCATTACCAAGTCGGCTGTGGCGGACGGTAATCCCTGGATTGCCGAATCCAATGGTTCCGGCGACTTCCTTGATGAGTATGCTGTCAGTACGGCAGCACCCGCGGAATTTGCTCTGGTCAGTAACTTCCCGAATCCGTTCAACCCGACCACCAACATCAGCTACACACTGCCGAACGCCGGCAACGTCAAGTTGAGCGTCTTCGACGCTACCGGTCGTGAAGTTGCGACTCTGGTAAACGGCTATCGTGACGCCGGTTCACACAGTGTCACTTTTGATGGTTCCAATCTCGCTTCCGGAATCTACATGTATCGTCTGACTTCAGGCGGTCAGGTTGCGTCCGGCAAGATGGTCATGATGAAGTAAGAGGTTAAGTCACTTGTTTTTGAAAAGGGCGACCATGCGGTCGCCCTTTTTCTTTCAACGGAGCCAGGTTGGATGGACTATTTATTTACTTGAGTCACGTTCCTGTAGTGTAATATTCGATGTATTCCTATGGACAGATGATCCTGAAAAAACTTGCAATCATTTCTTGCTAAAGAGGTATAATTTTCTTAATTTATAGGCCTAAATTAACCTTAGGAAAAAAATGGAACTCTTAAAAAAACTTACTTCTGCCGTTGGTGTTTCCGGCCGTGAGGATGACGTCCGAGCCCTGATCATTAAAGAGATGAAACCCCTGGTGGAAAACGTAAAAACCGACGTAATGGGCAACGTCATCGGTTTCCGCAAAGGCGCAAAGCGCGTCAAGCTGGTTTTAGCCGCCCACATGGACGAAATCGGCTTCATGGTCAATCATGTGGATGAGAAGGGCTTTTTACGCATCATTCCGCTGGGTGGATTTGACCCCCGCACCCTGATGGCGCAACGTGTCACCGTCCACGGCAAGAAGACCTTGAACGGCGTCATCGGTTCCAAACCCATCCACGTGCTCTCTGAAGAGGAAAAGAAGAAGACGCTGAAGGTTGAAGAGTATTTTGTGGACGTCGGTCTCCCCGGCGATAAAGTGAAAAAATTGGTGTCGGTAGGTGATGTTGTCACCTGGCGCAGGGAGATGGATGAGCTGGGCGATTGCGTTACCAGCAAGGCTTTCGACGATCGAGTCGGCGTTTATGTCATGCTGGAAGCGCTTCGACAGATCAAAGGGAAGGCGCTTCCTTGTGACCTCTACGCTGTGGCAACTGTTCAAGAGGAAGTTGGCGTGCGTGGAGCCACCACATCCGCCATCGGGATCGATCCTGATATTGGCGTTGCTGTGGATATTACTCTGGCCAACGACGTCCCGGGAGCAGCCGAACATGAACAGGTCACCAAGCTGGGTGAAGGAGCTGCCATCAAAATCCTCGACAGCTACTCGATTTCAAATCCCAAGCTGGTCGATCATCTGAAAGCAATTGCGGAGAAGAGGAAGATAAAATTCCAACTGGAGCTTCTGCCGCGGGGAGGCACTGACGCCGGCGCTCTGCAGAGAGCCGGCAGCAAAGCCGCCGTCGTAACCATATCGATTCCCACACGCTACGCTCACTCAACGGTGGAGACGATCCACAAGAAGGATGTGGAAGCCTGCATTGATCTTCTGGCTGCTTATATCCTTGAGGCGGGATCGAAGAGTTACGTCCTGTAAGCCAAATCTGAACGAGAAAATACAGCCCCATGGCAACGAAAATAAGCGCACGCTCTGCTGCAGGAACCCGCGACTTTCTTCCCGAAGAAATGAACCTGCGCCAGAGCGTGCGGCGCGTTATTGAAGAAACCTTTGCGCTCTATGGGTTCCAACCCCTGGAAACTCCGGCGATCGAGCGGTTGGACGTATTAACCGGCAAATATGGTGAAGAAGCTGACCGGTTGATCTTCAAAATCTTAAAGCGCGGCGAGGATCTGAAATCCGGATTAGAGAGCGGCGAGCTCAGCGATCTTGCATTGCGCTATGACCTGACTGTCCCCTTGGCGCGGGTCGTTGCCAATAATCGCGATAAATTGGTCTTTCCCTTCAAGCGTTATCAAATCCAACCGGTTTGGCGGGCTGAACGACCTCAAAAGGGGCGTTACCGCGAATTTTACCAGTGTGATGCCGATATCGTCGGAACGGCTTCGGTGACGGCTGACGCGGAAATAATCGCTCTGTCGGATGATATTCTGCAGCGACTCAAAATACCCTCCTATCGAATCCAGGTCAATCACCGCCTTTTACTCCAGGCGATTGGAATTTATTCTGGTGTTCCACAGGATAGATTTATCGAGCTGTGTATTACCATTGATAAACTTGATAAAATAGGAAGTAACGGCGTTATCACTGAACTAAAACAGAAAGAATTTCCGCAGCGTGTAATAGAGAAAACAATCGGTTTAATACTAAATCCCACTAGTACATCTCGAGATGGCTTAGCGTATGTCAGATCATATGTTGACCAAATTCCAGAAGGCATTAGAGCGATTTCTGAAATAGAATCAATATTTCAGCAATTAGAAAACCTTGGTTTATCCACCGACCGAATAATTTTTACTCCTCATCTGGCGCGCGGCCTGGACTATTATACTGGACCCATTTTTGAGACAATCATCGAGGAGCCTCGTCTGGGTTCCATCACCGGCGGAGGCCGCTACGATGGGCTCATCGGCATCTTTTCGGGTGAATCCATACCCGCAACTGGAACCAGCATCGGCATCGAACGTATTTTTGACGTGATCAAGGCTTTGGATCTATCCGTAGCAGATTCTGAAACCAAACCTCGAATCATCGTCGCCGTCTTTTCCGAAGAGACTCGGCCTGAGGCATTGAGGATTGTTGCCCAATTACGGCACGCTGGCATCCCAGCAGAGGTTTACCTCGATGAAGCGCGAAAACTGGGTAAGCAGTTTTCCTATGCTGACCGCAAAGGTATCCGCTTCGTTATCATCGCCGGTCCTGATGAAATCAGCCGCGGCGAAGTAACCTTGAAAGATTTGGTCGCAGGCGAACAGAAGACTTTGGCGAGCGCAAATTTGATCGAAACGCTGCTGCATCGAATGAAGTAAACTGCACACTTTTCATTTCACCAAGTCAGGCTTGGAAAATAGATAGCACGACTACAAGAGGAAATCCATGGCTGAAATTAGTGGCGGTGCGCCTGAACATGACGAACTGAAAACCCAGGAGATACGGGATAAGGAGTGGTTGACTAACGTCTATCAGGGTGACGTCCCTCAACTGACGGTCCGAGCCGTTATAACAGGCTGTATGTTGGGCGGCATCATGTCTCTGTCCAACCTCTACGTAGGGCTGAAGTCCGGCTGGGGTTTGGGCGTTGACATTGTCGCGGTCATCCTGGCATTCGCCATTTGGAAGGGGTTGAGCAGCCTTTTACCGAGTCTGGTCAAGCGTGAGTTCACCATGATGGAAAATACCATCATGATGACCTGCGCGGTGGCGGCGAGCTGGATATCTTCTGCCGGTCTGGTCTCCGCCGTGCCTGCATTGACCATGGTCACAGGCAAAACTTTCGTCTGGTGGCATCTGATTTTATGGATATCGTCCATTCTGTTTCTCGGTTTGTTCATGGCGATCCCTTTAAGCCGCCAGATGATCACGGTCGAACAGTTGCGTTTTCCAGGCAACATTCCCACAGCGGAAACGCTCCGAGCCATGTACTCCAAAGGCGCTGAAGCCATGAAAAAGGCGAAGGCTTTGGGATCTGCAGGTTTCCTCGGAATTATCGTCGCCTCATTCCGGGACGGATTTGGCTATCTTCCCGGCATGTTCCCCGCTCCCTTCTCCATAGCGCGTGTCAGTCTGGCAAATCTTACTCTCCAGATAGAACCCGGATTGATCATGATGGGTATCGGCGCGCTTTTCGGGATCAAAGTTGGTTTATCCATGCTGTTCGGAGCCTTGCTTAACTACGGTGTGCTCGCTCCCTACCTGATTAACCATGATATCGTCAAGCATCCAGCGCCGATGATTCGCGCCCTCCAAGCGCCCCAATTTCCCCTGACCATCAACCAGGGACAGCAGCTTGAGGCTATCATACAGTATGCCAATTCCACCCACGAGTTTGCCGGAGGCGCCAGAACTGATACTCTGACCTATGTTTGGACGCAGCCTCGCACCTATGAGGATTTTACGCTGTTGGTTTCAGATTTGAATGCGCCGCAACGATTAGACGGCAGTGTCAACCCTTTCTATCACCGCGTCAGCTTCGTCGATACTTTAAGACTGGATCTGGGTTCAAATGTGTTGCGAGCCCGCGCCACGCCTGATACGCTGCGTGAAACCCGCTTTACAATTTCCGGAGATACGTCTACGTTTGCAGTGGCGGGGCTATTGGGCTTCACCTCCGGCGCCTCACGGTATGAAGCCATAGGCGGATTCCGAAATATTGTCGCCTGGTCGATGTGGCCCGGGGCTGCGGTGCTGGTTGTAGCCGGATTGCTGGGGTTAATTTTTCAGTATAAAACTCTGGGCCGCACTTTCGGGAGTGTATTCAGCGGCTTCCGAAAGAAGAAAGAGGGCGCTCCGCACGACGTCCTGGAAGGTATCGCCGTTCCGATGACCTGGTTCATCATGGGTTTCATCGTCACCGGGATCATTTGCCTGATCCTGCAAATGGCGTTTTTCGGCATCCACTGGTATATGGGGATTTTAGCAGTCCTGTTGACCTTCTTCCTGGCAGCAGTGGCTGCTCGGGCGAGCGCTGAGGTTGGCATCAATCCCATCGGAGCCATGGGTAAAGTCACCCAGCTCCTCTATGGGCTGATTGCTCCCGGAAACATGACCACCAACCTGATGACCGCCAACGTTACGGCAGGCGCGGCATCGAGTTGCAGTGATACAGTCGGTAATCTGTTCGTGGGAAACAAGGTGGGCGCTCATCCGCGCAAGCAGTTTATCGCACAGCTCTTTGGAGTTGTTGCAGGGGCGCTCTTCGCTGTGCCTGCCTATTACCTCTTGGTTCCCGATGCCAGCGTACTGGGGGGAGCGAAATTCCCGGCTCCGGCAGCCATCGTCTGGGCTGGCGTTGCCCGAGTGCTTTCGCAAGGTTTGAACAGCGTCCCCATGTCCGCCCGCTATGCAGCCCTGATCGCCATCTTTTTCGGGATAATCATCGTTACTCTGGAGAAAATCTTCCCGAAGATAAAGCCCTATACGCCTTCACCCACAGCTCTGGGGATCGCTCTGACCATACCGGCTTACAACAGCCTCTCCATGTTTATTGGTTCCGCCATCGTTTGGATACTGGAGAAAAGAGCCCCCAGTCTAAACGACATGTACACCATCCCCGTCGCTTCGGGTGTGATCGCAGGGGAAAGTCTGACCGGCGTTGCCATCGCCGCATTGATGGCGGCAGGTATCATTGGCTGAAGTCCGTTACTCTTTGGTGAGAAAAAGGGGCTGTCACGATTTGGACAGCCCCTTTTCCATACCCACATACGGTTATACCCCTACCTCCAAGACTTGGTGTCGTTTAATGTAACAAATTTCGGTCACGCCTTCCTGCCGAAGTATTGATCTTGCCTCCCGCAAACCCTCTCCGATCCGGATGTCCTTGTGAGCGTCAGAACCAGTCGTAAATCTGACACCGGCGCGAACCAACGCCTTTAAGAACGGGCGTGAGGGATGAATTTCCTGCATCGCTTCCACCCGTAATCCCCGGGAATTGACCTCGACCACCACATGACTACGGGAGATCCGTTCGGACAACTCTGTGAATAAATCCAGCGCAAATTGAGGTGGTGTCTGAACAGGATGGGGCAGTGTGCGGCGGAGGTAGTCGATGTGGGCGATGCCATCGAACAGGCGACTTTCAGCGGCAGCAGCAACCTGGTCATAGTAGAGTCGATACAACTGCTCCTGGCTTTTGTGGCGATGTTTTGACGTTTTTAGTGAATTGGCATCATCGACGTGCCAGTCGTCGATTTGATGTACTGAAGCAAGGAAATAATCAAACGGGATCGATTCGCTTAATTTCCAGTAAGATTCAAGTCTTTCGGGGAGAAAATCGAGTTCCAAACCACAGAAGATCTGCAGAGTGCCTTTGAATTCTTCCCTGACTTGCTGCGCTGCGTCAAAATATCTATCCAGTTCGCCAGCATCCAGACCCCTATATCGTGGATTACCACTTTCGGCTGGACCGTGTTCAGAGAAGCCTAAAATCGCTATTCCACGGCTTGCTGCCATTTCTGCGAAGGAACGAAAAGCCCCCGGACCGTTCATCCAGGGGGTGGGATGAGTATGCAGATCAACGAGAATCATGGAGTATTCAAATTGGAGCTGGATAGGTAAAGCAACGCAGCGCAGCGCCTGGGACCATCCGGATAATCCAGGGCATCGATGCCTTTGCGGATTTGTGCCAGCGTCCAGCCAAAATATTTTCGCTGGAACTTCAGTGAGACCTGTTCGATCTGCAAATTTATTCCCCGAAGTTCTTCCTTCAAGGTCTGTGCAATCGCGATGAAGACGTCATCACGCGTGCCTGAATCGAACTCAAATTCAATGTTGTAGTTGCCCGGATATTTTTGCGAATCCACCACCAAAACTTGTGCGTTACGGTATCCTTTGGTTCCTAAATTTCGATGGAGCGCTTCTTCCAATTTGAGAGGATTGTCTTTCTTGGTGCGTATCCCGTTGAGCTCTTCGATTTCCTGCCGTAGATCGATGAAGGAACCGTAAACGTCTTCCCGTCGCTCAATCCATATATTTTGCTGGATGCTTGACTCCATCAGGCTGATTAACTGATCGATGCGCACCTCCAGATCCAAAAGGCGATTGTAGATCTGTTTTAATACCGCTGACTCCGGTGTTAGTTTTTCCTGCTGAGCCGGCTGCATGGTTGTGGTCCATGCCTCAAGTGTTTTTTCTAACTCCTTCGCTCGTTCGGTGTCATTTCCTGGGTCTGTCAGGGTCTTGCTGGATTTTATTGGCGATCCGGTATCGCCTGACTCTTGTTTCGTTCCAGGAGCTGCGGCTGCAGATCCAGTCAAACCTGACAACCCGGAGATGGCGCTGCGAGCGCCTGGAAGATAGTCCCGACAAGCCTCCGTGAGCGCAAATTTTCTTTCTGCCCAGCGCTGTATCTCCGTTGGTTGCTGCGTATAAGCAGCCACCGTTGCTTTGGCATCGTACACGTTCCGTTCCATGGCTGGATCGATGATCAGCCTGAAGGCGCCGTTTAGTACCCGGGCTGCGAAGTGAACGGATTCCAACTCATTCGGACGAAAGAGTTGAACCCTCAGCAACGTAGCTTCAGGGAGATCGCTGGAACCACGCACCATGCCGCGATCAACCAGACACATGGGGTGAATCGGATAACCATGGTCTTCTAACGTTTTACGGAAGAGCAGATCCATTACCATGTTGCCGCTTTTCCCTTGAATTTGAGAAAAGCCGGAGCGCAATTCGGTTGCTCGTTTTTGTGATTTGATCAGGTTCAAGAGGTGACTGATTTTGCTCTCGATCTCATCCAGTTTGTAGAAAATTCGATCAGGTGGAAAGCTGTTATCCAGAAGTAAATCTTGTTGTTGTAAAGTTGTCTGCCACTGATTGATATAGGATTTTATCTCATCCTCGTTGCTGTTTCTGTTGGATAGCGCAACGATGTACCAGCAAACCAGTCCGATGATGACCACCGATCCGATCAATAACAACCAGTTCGCTGAGGCTGATACGGTGAGCGCTCGCTTACGCTTGAATTTTATCGACTGCTTCTCTTCCGGGTGACCAAAGCTGGGGAGGACCATTATTTCGGCTTCTGGGATCTCAATGATTTCGTCTTCTTTGGGGCGGGACGGGGGCGGTTTGACAAAAACTTCCGGGGCTGGTTCCGGCGATGGTTCAGGTTCAGCCCCGACTTCAACTCGAACCAGGCGCGTGCTGATTCCAAGGATGTTTAACTGTCGCTCGACGGCAACCGCCTCGAACAGCGGGATAGCCTGCTTAACCACCAGCGGCAGATTCCGCAATCTGGCTTTCAAATCGCGTTCCCCGAACCCCGAAACAGCGCTGATCAATCGTTGCGCTTTTACGCTGCTTGGAGCCTTTACGACTTCGAGGTCATATAGTGTCATCGCTGTTGGTTACATTTTTCTGACATGATGCGGGTGTTATCATCATTTATGATGCTTTAAAGGCAGCCAGTCTCCGCCGAACTGCCGAAATTTCATCGGGTAAAAAGAATTTTACCATCTTCAACAGCACAAAAAACACCGGGATGAGCAGTAGTTTCATATACCAGTATGGCTGCAGGAAGGGAATTAAAGAGAGCAGATAAATAACGCCTCCGCACCCCAGGATCATCCAGATGCGCTTCCACTCATATTGAATGCGGTAGTGCGGTTGGATCAAAATGTACAGTAATGCCGCCAGAGTGAAATAAGCGATCAAAGTGTTCCATGCGGCAGCCCACATTCCGTAGATGGGGATGAAAATCAAATTGCTGACGATATTCACCAGAGCTGCGACACCGGTCACGATAGGCAGCAGGCTGGTTTTCTTCTTCAGGTATACACCAACCATGAAGTTGGCATTGGCGCCGTTGCAGATATGCGCCAGCAGGATGATCGGAAAAACCTTGAGCCCCTCCCAGTAATTCTTGTCAATCAACACTCCCACATAAGGCAGTTGAGTCGTCATCAAGGGGTAAATCGTAAAATCCAGCAGGAAGAAAAGCGTTCCGGTTGCCAACAGATAATAGGTAAAAACCCGGGCGAATGTCTCTTTGGCATCAGGTTGGTCAGCGATACTCAGGAAAAACGGCTGCCAGGCAAATCGGAAACCCAAGGTCACCACCGACATGAACAAGCCCAGTTTATAACCGGCGCTGTAGATCCCGACGATTCCTATCCCGATCAGCAATTCCAGGAGCTTCCGATCTGCAAGTTCCACCAGCATCACAAAGATTTGGGATGGCAAGTTCGGCAATCCGAATCGTAGAAACTCCCCCAACCGGTCGAAAAGGATACGGAAGTTCAGATTTCTCAATACCAACGGTAGTAACAGCGCTAATTGAAGAAGTGATGCGATAAAATTCGCTTCGAATACTCCTGCAATGCCGCGGTGAAATCCGGAGATGAGTACGAGGGTAAGCCCGATGTGGGTGCTGATCCCCAGGAGCTTCATCAGAATATAGGGCACTGATTTTTCCACCGCCCGAAGATAGAGGTAGGGATACATACCCAGGTTTTCACAGAACATGATCCCCGCGCTCAGCAGGATCAGGTAGGTGGGATTACCGCCAGCCACCGACGGATTTTCAAAAATCACCTTGGTCAGGAGACTCCCAGCCGCAAGAACAGCCAGCGAGAAGAGAACAGACGTGCCCAGAGAAACCCAAAAAACGGTCCCGAAAATATCCCTGCGCCGCTGTGGGTCGGTTTCGAGGATATAGTAGCGCAGGAAGGTCATATCGAAACCGTATCCGTAGATGACCAATGCAAGCGCGATAAAGGTGTAGATCAGGGTAAGGGCTCCGTACTGTTCCGGAGCCATATAGTGAGTCAGGTAGGGGAGCAACAGAAAGCTGACCATTCGGGTGAGCACATGGCCCAAGCCGTAAACGGCAGAATGCTTCAAGAGGCGGCGAATCTGGAAGAACATGCGAGTCGTGTGAAGTACGGGTACCTATTTTAGAAGTACGCAGCGGATCAGGTCATTATATTTGCCTGCCCGGAAGCGTAAGAAGTAAGCGCCTGATGGTTTGTCGCCGGCATCCCAGTTGATGATATTCAGCCCTGAACTTAACCTGCCTCGCCAAACCTGTCCGACCAATCGCCCGCCGGTATCCCAGACTTCAAGCACTCCCGAAGCAGGGGTCGGTGAAGAGATTTGCAGAGTAATGACCGGATTGAAAGGATTTGGGAATGCTGACACGATCTCAAAAGCAGATGGTGTGATCGGTATTTCTCCCGGCGCTACCGGTGATTGATTGAAATAAAACGCTCCCATATCCGTCACGGTCTGATCTGGGTCTTGTGGATCCTGAGGGCGTCCGGCATCGATACAGGGGGACCCTTCTGTGAGGTGAAAATCCTGAGTGCCATAAGATACGTATTGTGGATTTAAGGCGATAGAGCCGTTTCCGGAATCGCAGCCGGAATAAGAGCCGGCAATATTGAGATATGCGTCATTGTAACTTAAAAAATCATAGGCGCTTCCATTCTGGCTGAAGATCCCCCAATCGCCGTTGTGATCGATGATTGAACTGCTCAGTTCCATGATGAGACTCGCGCCGGAAAAGAAGATGCCATAGCCATGATTCGTGCTGATGGTGAAATTATGCGCATCGAGGGGGGTGGAGGAGATGAATATCCCGTGCAAGCCATTATCGTGAATCACCGCGCGGTTGCCATTCAGCCCATCGCTGTTGACCAAACCGATCCCATGATCACCATTGAAAGCAATCTCGGTTCCAATAACATTCACGTCTCCCATGGGACCTTCACAGTAAACTCCGGTTCCGGCATTGTGAGCGATATACCCACCGTATATCGACAGAGTTCCACCCTGGCTGGCGTTGATCCCGCGGCCTGTAGTTCCTGAATTATAGGTAATCGAACAGCCACTGATTTCAGCAGTGCTGTTCTGCATGGTGACTCCGGACCCGCCATTGCTGGTTACAGTGCTCGAGTCCATGTAGAGTTGCGCATTGTCTGCTTTGATGGGCGAGAGGCTATGACCTTTGATCAGACAGTGGTCCAGAGTCACGTGGCAATTGGTCGCCTGAACAGCGCGCTCACCAGACTGTATGAAGCAGTAGCTCAGCAGCGTTGAATCACCCCAGGCTTGGTCGAAATCGAGGAGTTGCCAGGCTCCCGGCGCAGGACCCAGGTTGTAAATGAATCTCACTGTATCGTTGATGGTACCTCTTGCCGTCAATCCGCCGTAGACAGTGAACCCGAAATGCCCCATGAAACGGATTTCAACACCTTGCGAAATGGTGAGAAACTGACCGGATGGGACCGTTACATTGCCCTCGACTTTAAAGGGATTTCCGCTGGCGTTCCAGGTACCCTGAACGTCGCCGCCCGGAATGATCGTTTCAGCTTGTAGTGCCGAACAAGCCAGCAGACTGATGAGAACTAATTTACCGCGCATGGGAACTCCTCTTTAGCAGGTTTAGTATCCGTAAGTGCGTCCCGTTGATTTAACGTCCTGGATGGAGGTATCGAAAACCAGTCTTTGCTTCGCCTGAGTGACGTCATAAGCCATGCTGAACACCAGTCGGACCACCTGAGTCAACTTGTCATACTCAATCTTGTCCGGAGTGTCAGTGGGATTATGGTAATCCTTTTGAAATCCGGTGAACATAAAAACCGATGGAATCTTCAAGTCATGGAAAATGACGTGGTCGCTGGCTCCAGTGAAATGCAGCACAGGCTCGACCACGAGTTTCAAGTGGTTTTCTCGATTAGCTTTTTCTGCGAACCTCGCCAAATCCGGGGTTTGTCCGGAATAGAATGCCATCAGAAGGTCTTTTTCGCCTTGAATCGTCGAATCCTGCATGGCGCGAAATTTCGAAGATCCGTCTCGACCGATTTCATCCATATTGATGGCGGCTACAATTTTTTCCGTTGGGACAGGCAGGTGTTGACCGAAAAAGATAGCTCCAAGTGTGCCATCCTCCTCAGCGCTGGTCGAGAGGAATATCACTGACCGCTTCAGGGAGCGTTTACAGTGCGAAAAAGCCTTCGCCAGGCTGAGCAGTCCCGCGGTGCCGGAGGCATTATCATCGGCTCCGGGATAGAGCGCGCCGTCAATCGTCCCCAGGTGATCGTGGTGAGCCAGGATCAAAACGGCTTCGTCGGATTGCCCGGGAACGTATCCTACGATATTTGCCGTGGTGGTATCAATAACGTCTTTGAAGCGCATTTTCAGCGTAACACTTACATCGGGGAGCAGACTGGGGTGGGGTTGGAGTTTGTCGTCGATGCTTTTTTGGTAAGCGGATAGATCGATCGAAGTCCCCAATAGCGCAGCAGCCGCTTCATCCTTCAGATAAAATACCGGGAATGATTCCCGATTTTCGAATAATTGCACAATTGGGTCGTGCATCAGTTTGCGCTGATTAGCCAGGGCTTTCTCGATAGGGGGGAGGTTATTGTTGGGAGGCTGTACGATGAGCAATCCTTTTGCTCCGACCTCTCTGGCGATGCGCACCTTTACCTGTGGTATGGAATATTTGGTCGGCTTGATGCCATTGAAGACGGAATTCGAATCGTTCTCCTGGGGTTCCTTGTTGAATATCAGTAGAATTTTCCCTTTTGGATCTGCGCCAGCAAAATCATCATAGTTGAATTCCGGCGCCTTGATGCCATAGCCGCAAAGTAGAACTTCACCGCTGATATCGGCGTCGGAACCACCCCTGGGGAAGAAAAAGACGTCTTTATCAGGAATAAATTCTTTGTTCTCTCCTTTTATATTAATGATCAACCGGGAGTTCTCATAATCGGCTTTGCTCACCACTAACGGGAATTTTTGGTAGTAGCCGGGATCTTCCGAGAAACTTTTCAACCCATATTCCTCAAATCGGGTGGCTATGAACCGCTCGGCAATCTGAGATCCCAGCCCCGGAGCGTCTCTGCCGCTTAATTCAGGTGAAGTTAAGAATTCCAGGTTGGCTCGGAGTTCCCGTTCGTTGATTTTTTGTATAAGATCATGCGGCTGAGCTGACAATGAGGTTGTCAGAAGCACAATTGCCATGAGAACTTGCGAAAGTTTTTTCATCGGCGTTCTTTTCAAATGGAAGACAGCTTATTTCTGACCTTTGACCCGCAGGAATACCCGGAACAGTTCCCCTTCTTTTATGCACTCCAAGAACTCGTGATGGTGACTCTTGCACCAACTGCGCAGATCAGGTTCGATTCCTGAGTCGCTGGCGAGGATTTCAAGGACCGAACCCGGGGGCATGCTTCTGACCTTTTCTGCCGTTCTGATGACCGGGATGGGGCATAGCAGTCCAACGGTGTCGAGGGAATCTGTCGTATCCAATCTAACGATCCGTGAATCCATATTTTTGAAAGTTAAGAAAAAAAATCCCTCATGTCAAGTAATATATCGATTGGCGTGAGTGCAGATCTCATGATGCTGGTCAATTCAGGTTCAGGTTTATGAAGTCCAGCCAACTAAAACCGTCTCAAATCCGCTGTTTAGATCAAATTGGCACTAAATTCGCTTGGACTATTTCTATCCAAATGGCTGTCGAAACGACTTTGACGTCCAACTCACAAAGTTTCTTAAGGGCATTTGTCTGCGAAAAATGCTTGATTTTCACATAAAATATCTTTAACTTTACAGATTAAGGAAATTGACCAGACCGAATCCGAGAGCAGAATGAACAGCACGTCACCGGCGCTACCACCGAAGAACCAGATCCTTCCTTCCGAATCCAGTACTGTTGTCGTATTGAAGACAAAGCCTGAAACTGTGGTAGAGGATTACCTGCGTGCTCAGGAAATGGCTGGAATTTCTTCAGCTCTGGACAAGACGAAGCCGGTTATCTTGAAGGATAACATATCCTGGCACTTCGCTTATCCCGGAGCCAATACCACTCCCTGGCAGTTGGAAGCCGCCGTAAAGGGCTTGAAGCAGGCTGGTTTCGACCGCATTTCGGTCGTGCAGAATAAAACCGTCGTGACCAATGCCTATAAAGGGGAACGCCTCAATCGCTTTGTCGGAGTTTTTAAGAAATATGATCTGGAGGTGAAATTCAACTTCCGCCCCGAAGATATGAGCTGGATAAAATACCAGCCCAAAGGCAAGCTGTTGATTCTCGATAAGATTTACCCTGAAGGCATCCTCATTCCTGATTACTTTTTCGACAAGAATATCTTTCACCTACCCACTGTTAAAACCCATATTTATACCACCACCACCGGAGCGATGAAGAACGCTTTCGGCGGTTTGCTGAATACCCGAAGGCATTACACTCATTCTGTCATCCATGAAACGCTGGTGGATCTGTTGATGATTCAAAAAGAGATCCACAGCGGCATCTTTGCCACTATGGATGGAACCTTCTGCGGCAGCGGTCCCGGCCCCCGCACCATGATTCCGGTGGAAAAGGATATCATCCTCGCCTCCGCAGATTCTGTCGCCATCGATGCAGTTGCAGCAAAAATCATGGGTTTTGACCCGCTGAGCATCCCATATATCCGCCTGGCGCACGAAAAAGGTCTGGGCTGCGGGGATATCGACAAAATAAAGGTATTGGGCGAGGACGTCACCGGTTGGAACTTCAATTTTAAGGTTGGCGATAACCTCGCTTCAACCGGCGGCGACCTTTTCTGGTTCGGTCCTCTGAAATGGCTGCAACATCTGATGTTTCACACGCCCATCGTCTACTTCTTTATTTGGTCCAGTTTCCTGTATCATGATTATTTCTGGTATCCCTTCAAGGGAGACAAGTACGTCGATCAATTTCTGGATTCTAAATGGGGAAAACTCTTCCTCACTTATTGATACGAATTTACCCCGCGCTCTAATATCATGAATCGGGATTTACCCGGGAATCATCGAAATCACGTGGAGGATATCCGTGTTTAATGACTTGGATGCCGTCGAACACTTCATCCAACAAAACGGCATTAAAATGGTAGATTTGAAGTTCAGCGACCTTATCGGTGGCTGGCATCATATAACTCTTCCGGCGACTCATGCTACGGCGAAGGTATTGTCGGACGGTGTGGGTTTTGACAGTTCATCAACGCCGGGATTTAAAAAACTGGAAGCGGGCGACATGTGCCTGGTGCCCGATCCCAGCACTGGTTTTATGGATCCCTTCTGGGAGCTTCCCACGCTGTCGATGATTTGCAACATCGTGGAAGCTGACACCAGAGCACCTTTTGCCAGAGATCCGCGCGTCATCGCGGCAAAGGCGGAAAATCATCTGAAGACGTCCGGCGTAGCGGATCGTTCACAATGGGGGCCTGAGTTTGAATTTTACATTTTCAACTCAGCCGCACATCAGGATCAATCGAACTGGTCTGCGTACCGCATTGAAGCTGAAGCGGGATTCTGGAACAGCTATGGCGAGAATGGATGCTGCAAGGGGCACACGATTCCAGCTCATGGTGGTTATCATGCTATCCCTCCTCTTGACGTCCACCACAATCTGCGATCTGAAATTTCCCAATTGTTGGAAAATGCCAACATCGAGGTCCATTATCATCATCATGAGGTCGGTGGACCTTCCCAACAGGAAATCGAGGTTGTGCTGGGTCCCTTGATGCGTATGGCAGACGTGACCATGATCATCAAATATTTCGTAAAGATGGTTGCCCGGAAGAACAATCTCACCGCGACCTTTATGCCTAAACCGTTGTTTAGGGAAGCAGGTTCGGGGATGCACTTTCACCAGCACCTGTTCAACGGAAATCAACCCGTTTTTTATGATGAGGCGAATTATGCGGGGCTTTCAAAAATAGCTCTTTCATATATCGCCGGTATTTTGCTGCATGGACCGGCTCTGCTGGCGTTGACCAACCCTTCGACGAACTCTTACAAACGGCTGGTGCCGGGTTATGAAGCGCCCGTGAATTTGTTCTTTTCACTGGCGAATCGATCAGCCGCCATTCGAGTGCCGAAATACACGCGCGACCCGAACAGCAAACGCATCGAATTCCGTCCACCGGATGCAACCTGTAACCCGTACCTGGCTATGGCCGCAATGCTGCTGGCTGGATTGGACGGCATCAAGAAAAACCTGGATCCAACCGATCTCGGTTTTGGACCTTTCGATCAGAATCTGTTCTCACCGGATAATGCGGCTTTAAAAAGTAAAATTAAGCACCTGCCCTCATCACTGGATGAAGCGCTGCAATCCCTTGCAGAGGATCACGAATTTCTTCTGGCAGGCGACGTCTTCCAAAAGGACGTCATCTCGACTTGGATCGATTATAAAAACCAGAAAGAAAACCTGGAGGTCCGCAACCGACCGCATCCGTATGAAATCGCCCTGTATTATAATTGTTAGAGGGGGGGTAAATTAATAAAAAAAATCGCTTGACTTAATCCTCAAAGTTTATTAGAATGAATCTGCGAGGAGTATAAGCTTTTAAAAACAAGCTCAAAAGGAGGCCAGCAGTCGACGTTTCTGTATGTAAAAACAGGAATTACACGGATGGATAGTATGAAAACCAATAACCACAGAAACAGAATGCCGTCAGACACTTGCGAACACTTTTGGATTCGAAAAAAAAATCACAAAAAAATAGATATCTCCCCAAAGGGAAGGAGGAGCATGATGAATCGCATTTTCAAAATTGTATCACTCACCGTAGTAATGCTGGCAGTACTTGCTCTGCCAGTCTATGCTGTGTACGATTTCGTACCCGAAGCTCACTCATTGGTCACCGGATCAATGACCGACTTCATCGTCGCTGGCACGACCGGATATGCCATTGACGCATACGGTGTGAAATCCTTTGACCTAACCAATCCGGCTGCCCCGGTCGAATGGAGTTCATTCCCGACCAACGGCGGCGCAATGGCCGCCGTGAAGATAGGCAACAACCTCTGCATCGCTGACGGCAACAAAGGGCTGACAATCGTCAACGTCGTTGACCCAATGAACATGACGCTGGTGAGCAACTTAAATCTCGGCGGGTCCTGTCGTAGTATCGCCGCCAGCGGCAACACAGTGTACTGCACGATTGAAGGCATCGGCATGAAGGTCATATCTGTCGCTAATCCCCTCACGCCAATCGTATTAAGCACACTGGCGTTGCCAGCAGATGCGTACACAATACGATACGATCAGTATGCGTTCCTCGCCTGCGGCGATGCTGGTCTGGTCATCGTTAACGTGACCTCGCCAACCGCTCCGGTGATTCTCAGCACGACTGGAACGCCTGGAACAGCTTACGGTGTAGCAGTCAACTTTCCTTATGTGGTCGTAGCAGATGGTCCGCTTGGTGTCAACGTTTTTGACGCGACTACCCCGGCAGCACCGATTAACCTAAATTCGTTTATGACCGCCGGCGAAGCGGTGCATGCCTCTTTCAATACCGATGGATCCTACGTGGTTATTTCGGAATTGGGAGATGGCATTCAGTTCATGGATGGCACCAATTGGGCAATCCTCGGGAGTTATGCCACAGTTGGAAGCGCCTATGAGACGAAAACAAGTGGAAACTACGCCTATGTCGCAGAAGGTGTCAAAGGGTTCGAGGTCGTGGATTTCACCACGGTTTCAAATCCGACTCAATTCGGGCACTACTGGGAAATGGGTGGTCCGCGTGCAACTTACAAATTCAACGACCAATTTGCCGTTGTTGCTAATTATAGCGACGGCATGTGGGTTGTCAATTTGGAAACCATCGCTGTACCTCTACCCGTCGCCAATGTCCCTTCAACGTTCTGGTGCTATGACGTCACCGGCAACGGCAACTACGTCTACACGGCCGATTGGAGCGGGGCTGTGAAGGTTGTTGACCTTACCATCCCCAGTTCCCCCAACGTGGTTGGAACTTGGACTGATGATACCACAGGTGGCAGATCCATCGCCTACTACAACAGCTATGTCTATGTCGGTACTTACTTCCGTGGCGTGAGAATCGTCAATGTAACCACGCCGTCGAGCCCAAGTCTGGCTGGAACGTTGCCAATTGCAGCCGCATGCAAGGGCGTCACAGTCGCCGGCAGCCGTCTTTATGTCGCAGCTTCCGAATTGGGTGTGAGAATTTATGACCTCACAACACCGGCAACTCCGACTTTTTTAGGAACTGCCGCTACTGTTGGCAATGCGCGCATGAGCGCTGTCAACGGAAATACTCTGTTCGTGGCTGCTGAACAAGCTGGCGTCAAGATCTTCGACGTAACCAATGCCGCCAGCCCGTTACTGCTGTCGACCATCAGCTTCGAAGGTTTAGGCGACGATGCTCGAGGTGTAACCTACTTCAACGGCAAGCTGTACGTTGCCCACACCTCGACCGGCATCATGTGCTTCGACGTATCGAATCCTAGCGCACCCGTCGGTTATGGCAACGAAGACACACCGGGCTTGGCTTACGAAGTAACGGGTTGGAACAATGACTACGTTCTGGTCAATGATACCTACTCGCTGGAAGTGCTGCGTCAGGACGAAGTTGGCGTCAAGCCGGAAACACCGGTTAATCCGAATAACTTCACCTTTGCAGGCAACTTCCCCAACCCGTTCAATGCTGCTACTACGCTTCACTTCACGCTGCCGCAATCCGGTCAGGTAACCGTTGCGATCTTCGACGCTTCAGGGCGTCTGGCAACTGTTCCATTCTCCGGAGCAATGCAGCAGGGTGAACATCGGCTGAACGTGAACATGGAACAGTTCAGCAGCGGTGTCTACCTGGTGAAGGTCGTTACTCCCACGGGTCAAGCTACTCACAGCATGGTATTGCTGAAATAACCAGACGAATCCTCCGGGATTCCAGACTGCACCCGAATCGGAAACCCCCATTCTATATCGTAGAGTGGGGGTTTCCTTTAAGATCATCACAAACTGATCGAAGGTCTATAACATGAAACGCTTCGTCTCAATTTTCCTGCTGCTGTTCGTCCTTCCGATACTCCCGGATTCGACTGCTTTTTCAACCCCTTACTGGGACGAGCAGGACTACCATCGTTACCAGGAAAATTCCATCTGTCAATTTCAGACACCACACCCGAGTAATATCGGAGCCGGCGTCGACCAGTATTCACTGCTTTTTGAATACGTCCAAATATGTAATTTTCTGCGAAATATGCAAGAACTTAATTTTTCCAGTCCGAATTATGGCGGAATGCACGAGGGGGAAACTCCCGAGCTCTGGGCAATCCTTCAGACCGATAATACTCAGGAAGCGATTCGTGTTTGGAGCACTTATGGCCAGTTGTCGGGCGACCTGACCACTTACGCCGAAAACATTCAGGCAGCCTGGGTCTACACTCTGAATTATCCTGCCTATAGCGAAGAAGGCACGGACAGCGATTACTATCGAGTGCACAATTGCGGTTGGGCGCTGGCTGCTGAATCGACCTATCGTCAGGTTTACGGTGATGACTCTTATCTGACCTACGCTGATTCCTGCGCAGCCTATATCATGACCCACCGCCTGCCCTATACCGGCACTTCAGATTACTACATCCGTCTGCACCCCCTGGTCGAAGGTTGGGCGGCTGGTACGTTGTACGATTACGGAGTTGAGCAAGCTCACCCTGATGCGGTCACACAGGCGCTGATCGTTGGCAGCGACGTCAAGACCTGGATCCAGGCGAATCCCAATCGGCTCAATAACAACGAGGTATGGGCGATGTCGGGCGGGACGGCGATGTGGGGCGTCTGTCGATCAGTTTTCACTGCAGATCCGGCTTCCGGCCAATCATGGCTGCCGCAATACCTCCCCTATATGGACACCTATGCCGGACTCGGTACCTGGAATAATTCCTGGAATGTCTGGTACGCCCATGCTTACCATGCGTCAGCGGCGGTGCTGAACAACCCGATCTATACCGGTTTGGCGTATGCTCTTGTGGATACTCTCCTGGATGCCGATACTGACAATGACGGCGGAATTATGGCAACCTCAATGGATCCACCGACCATGGACCAGAGCTGGGTATCTTGTTATCTCGATTACATGGGGCTTTCCTACCTGATCAACGCGCTTCCAGGAATCGACGCAGTGGCGTTCGGCTTTCTGCAGCCGGATACCACTCAGCCTATTGCACAGGGAGACCCAGTCCTAATCACCGTTTTAGTTGCCAATGGAGGACTGCAACCCTTTGGAAACGTTAACGTGGAGATCAGTGGAGCCTATAGCGCTGCCAGTTCCACCTATCTCGATTTCGCTGACGTTGATACACTTTATTTCGAACCGTGGATACCCCTTCAGCATGGTCTTAATACCCTGACCCTTCGTGTGACGCCAGGCGGCGCCAATGCTGCCAATGATACTTTGACGCTGCCTGTAAACGTTTTAGGATGGGGTGAAATAACCGGACGGGTCTATAGTGGAATGCCGCTATCTGCTCAACTCTCATTCTATTTAGAAGGGCTTTCTCCGGAAACACCTTATTTGACTGTAACGAACGATCCATTCACCGGCGACTACCACGCCGATTTAGTCGAAGGAGAATATCGAGTGGTGGTCGACCCGCAGATCCCTTATACGGATCGCGAAATCACCGACGTCATTGTTCATATCGATCAATCCACCGAAGTCAATTTTGAACTGAATCCCGCGCCGATCATCCTGGTCGATGATGATGGCGGAGCCCAATATGAAACTTATTTCGCCGCGTCGTTGGCGAATGCGGGCTATGATGCTTATCGCTGGAGCATCGCGCAATCAGGAGCGCCGGAAAGCGAACTGTCACTGTTCGACGCGGTAATCTGGTTTACCGGCAATGAGCTTGATAGCGCTCTGACTCCGGGGGAACGCGAGATTTTAACAAGCTACCTCGATGCCGGAGGCAAACTACTCCTCACCGGGCAGAATATTGCAGATGGTATTTCATCCCTTCCTTTCCTGAGTGAATATCTGGGAGCTTCATTTGCAGGGCCTCAATCAGGTCAATACCAGGTGAATGGCGTCGAAGGTGATCCGGTCACCTCAGGTATGAACATGTTTTTGGCCGGCTATGGCGGAGCCGGCAACCAAAATTCCACAGATATGATCGCCGCCGCCGGATCTGGGACTATTGCCATGCGCTACGTAGGAAGCGCTCAAGCAGGCGCAGGAGTCCGTGTGGAAGGAACCTACAAATCCGTCTTTCTGTCGTTCGGTTTGGAAGGAGTGTCCGGTATCGGCGCATCCACATCGCGTGAAGAGTTCTTCAGCTCGATCATGGACTGGTTTGAGGTACCGACAGGTATCACTCTCCCACAGTCCAATTTCAATCGTCCAGCATTCAACACTATCGGTCTTTCGCCCAATCCCTTCAACCCAGACGTACAAATCAGCTTTTCACTTCCTCAGAAAGAGCAGACGATCCTCACGATTTTCAACCTTCGTGGTCAACTTGTCGATAAAAGAGAGCTGGGTCTGCTTGATCCAGGCGTGCAATTCATCAATTACAGGTTTACCCCGGAGAGGAGTTCAGGTGTCTATATTTTCAATTTGCACACGTCGAATTCCGAAATATCGAAAAAGGGAATTCTGCTGAAGTAGCATGTGGGTTAGCGCTTTTTTGATTTGACTTTCGCAGAAAAGTAAATTAAATTATAGGTTCGATCTAATCCGGAAACTGAGGGAGACAATGACTCTCGACCGAATGCTGGAGAGAGCTTCTTTAAGCAACCCCGACAAGCTGGCCATTATCACCAGGGAATGCAAGTTGACCTACGCTCAATTTAACAATCAGGTCAACGCTCTGGCTAACGGTTTACTCAGTATGGGAATGCAACGCGGTGATCGCGTCGCCTTGCTGCTACCGAAGTCCATCGAGGCAGTGGTCGCCTTTTTGGCGGTTGCTCGTGCCGGGGGTGTGGTAGCGCCCATCAATATGCGCCTGAAATCGGATGCGCTACTCGCTCATTTTAACCAATTAAAGGCATTCGCAGTTATCTCAGATCCTCTCTATCTGACCCTTCTGGAAAAATTCTACCGTCCAGTTCAGCCTAACGGCCGAATCATCCTCGCAGGCATTACCAAGCAGGGAAAAGTAACATCCTATGACCATATCGTAAGCACTGAATCCGAACGCGCTCCCAGTATTCCGATTAAAGAGGATGACGTCGCCTATTTGAATTACACCTCGGGAACGACCGGTTTGCCAAAAGGCGCGATCACGACACACGGAAATTTGATTTGGAATACCAAGGGCGCCGTGGAGATGTTGAGGTTGAACAGCCAGGACGTTCACCTCTGCATGTTTCCGATGTACGCTCATCCACACGAGATTTTCTGCAGGTCTATCTATCTGGGCGGAACGACGGTGTTGTTGGACAGTATGTACCCCAAGACCATCGCTCGTGTCATTCAGGAATATGAAGTCACCTGCGTCATGGCGGTGCCGCCATTTTTTAAAA
Organism: bacterium; assembly: GCA_026394195.1. GTDB lineage: Bacteria > Electryoneota > B3-LCP > B3-LCP > B3-LCP > JAPKYS01. The sequence goes on from JAPKYS010000023.1 coordinate 112,993, forward strand.
GCCTATTTCCCATTGCTAAGAGTAAGGAATTCGATTTATCATCTATCAGGATCGCCGAATCTGGTGGAGTCTACTCATCCAAGGAGTTTTGCCGCGAGTTCGAGGAAATTTTTGAACGCAGATTTCTCCCTGTGTGGGGAAGCACCGAAACGACGGGAATAGCGCTGTGCACCCCTCTCGAAGGAGCGTACAAGCTAGGGTCGCTCGGAAAACCGTGTCCAAATTATCTTGTACGCGTGGTAGGTTCGGGTGGCCGTGATACCGGTCCGGACGAGACCGGCGAATTGGTCATTTCCGGTCCGGGCGTTGTCCAGGGGTATTATCATCTACCCGAAGAAACAGAGAAGGCTTTTCACCATGGAGTTTTGTACACGGGAGATATGGTCAGCCGCGACGCGGATGGTTTTATCCAATTTCTGGGACGCCGCAGCGGGTTGATGAAGGTGGCGGGACTGAAGGTCTATCCGCTTGAAGTTGAAAACGTTCTTTCGCAGCACCCATCAGTTGAAGAAGCCGCAGTCATTGCTCTTCCGGATGCTCTGCGAGGTGAGATTCCGAAAGCCTTCGTCGTCCTCAAACCGAATACGACGGCGAGTGCCAAGGAAATTCGCGATTTCTGCCGAGACCATCTGGCGGACTATAAGCTGCCGGCACAAATTGAAATTCGCTCAGAACTACCGAAGACAGAAACCGGCAAAATTTCCTATATTGCTTTGGCGCAGGAAGCATTGGATGATCTGGCTGAAGACGAAATAAAGTCGCTGCAACGTCGTGTCTATTCAACAGACTCCAAAATCCTGGATCTGCTGAATGCCCGCGTTGAGCTGGTTCAACGGATTATCAAACTAAAGGGCGAATTCGACCTGCCCTTACACTCTGCGTTACGAGACGACGAAGTCATCGCTCGTGTCATAGCTGAGAACAAAGGACCGATTTATGACGAAGCTGTCGAAGAGATATTCAAGAAAATCATAGCGTTGGACCTCATCATTCAGATCTGATCAGAAAAGTAACTATCAGGCAAATCATGTCAGCGATAAAAATTGGGGACTTGGTTATCGGGGGACGGCAAAAGATCATGATTGCCGGACCTTGTGCAATCGAGGGGCGAGATCAACTACTTCAGATTGCGCGGGAAGTCAAAGCGCAGGGAGCGCAAATCTTACGCGGAGGCGCATACAAGCCGCGAACCTCCCCTCACTCATTTCAGGGTTTGGGTCCTCAGGGATTATTCCACTTGAAAGAGGCTTCTGACGAGACCGGTTTACTGACGGTAACTGAAGTTATGGAGCCAGAAGAGCTGGACCTGATCTGCAAATATGCTGACATTCTCCAGGTCGGTGCGCGCAATATGTACAACTACCCGTTGCTGAAACGGATCGGTCGAACCGATAAACCCGTATTACTCAAACGCAGCTTCATGGCGACCGTTGAAGAATTCCTCCTGGCGTCAGAATACATCATCAAGGAAGGTAACCATCGCGTCATGCTGTGCGAACGGGGCATCCGCACCTTCGATCATATCACCAGAAATACGCTTGATCTTGCTTGCGTTCCCATTTTAAAGAAGATGTCCGACCTACCGGTCATCGTTGACCCATCTCATGGAACCGGTCGCAGTGATATCATACTGCCCATGACGATGGCAGCCCTGGCTGCTGGAGCTGATGGTATTATGGTAGAAGTTCACCCGAATCCTAAAAAGGCGCTATCGGATGGTTTGCAGACACTTGATTTTCCCCACTTTCGCGAATTGATGGATGACTTCCGCAGCCTGTGCGCCTATTTGGATACCCGGGAAGAGCACCGCTCCCAACGCAGCTATCGGGAAGCGGCGCCTTAGGCATGAACCGACTCGACTCCATCCTTAGAAATACCCTCTTTAGCTTTATTGCACGTTTTTTTGACGTCGCGGTCACCTTTGCTTTAGGGGTGATTTTAGCTCGATACCTTGGACCCGAAGGCATCGGTGACTACACCTATATCATCGCTTTCGTGTCCATTTTCGTGCCTCTGATTGACCTCGGTCTCGATCACATTCTGATTCGGGAGATCGCCCGCAATCGAGAAACCGCCAGAGATTACATCGGCGCGGCGTTATTGTTGAAGTTGTTGATTGTGGTAGTGGTCATGCCGCTTGGCGTACTCGTTACCGGGTTGATAGGCAACTCCGGCATTAATATATGGGCGTTTATATTTTGCTTTTTAGGTGCAATGTTGATGCGGGAGATTCCTACCGTCGTGGGATATGCCGTATTCTTGGCTTATGAGCGCATGGAATATCGCGCCATCGTCACCCTTTTATTTCAAATTGTTAAATTTATTGCCACATTTGGAGTAATCTTTTCTCATGGGGGGATGGTAGCCATCTTTGCTGCTGCGCTGCTGGCTGAAACCTTCCAGGGAATTGCGGCGATTATCTTGGTCTGGCGCAAATTTTCGCCTCCGCGACTCGTATTTAATCTAAGCCTGTGGAAACGATATGTCAAGGAATCGCTCCCCATTGGGATCGCGTTCGCTTTCCACAGTCTCTATTTTCAGGTTGACGTACTGGTCTTAAAGTATTTTCGCTCCTCCGAGGAAACGGGATGGTTTGGCGTCCCTTTTCGTATCGTAACTACTCTGTTCACCTTGCTGATACCCATGATCTGGGTACTTTTACCTCATCTGACCCAAGCTGCAAAGGAATCCATCAAGCAGTTGGACCATGAAGGTCAGGGTTATCTGAAGGGCATACTGGTTTTAACTGCGGGAATCACTGTATTTTTAGGTCTGGAAGCCAATGATATCATCATCACCTTCTTCGGGATCAAATTTCAACCATCTGCCCTGGTGCTTATCGTAACCTCCCCGGTCATCATTTTTCACTCCATCACCTATTTCTTCGATTTGACTTTAACCGCGGTCGGACGACAACGTCTGATCGTCATCGGAGCCACGGTAATTTTCGTGGCAAAATTGGGGTTGGACCTGCTTCTTGTTCCAAATTATGGTATTATGGGAGCTGCGCTGGGGACACTTGCTTCAGAAATTGCTTGTTTTATGGTCATGTTTTCCCTGACTCGAAAGCATGTTACTTCATTTGGGTTCGGTACTATTATTCTCAGACCCCTCTATGCCATTACCGCAGCGGGTTTATTGCTCTTCGTGATACGTCCCCTGCCTGTCTATATCACCTTTTTCGTTTTCTCGATCTCATACCTGTTATTTATCCGCATCTTTAAAGTCGTTTCACCCGATCAACAGAGGGTCTTTCAAGAGATGGCCAAGGGGATCAAGCGCAAATTCGGTTTGGCTCCTCCAGAACCAACCGATTTAAATTGATGGTTTTCGCCGGATGCCTTGAGCTGAAGATGATGATTCAGTAAGAATATGATCCAAAATACTTTGAATGTGGATGAAATTTGTGTAAATTTAAAGATGAATTTGGATTAGGGTTGCTATGCTCAAAATTACTGCGTACACTGATAGATCTTGAAAGTCTTCCTACTCCAGAGCTACCTGGGCCGTATAGAGAAACCCATCTACCCATTGGGATTGGCGTATCTGGCTGCCTGTCTGCAGGATCATGAGGTTAAAGCCTTTGACCCAAACGCCGGCACGGATCCCTATGGCGAGATGTCGCGTCGGTTAAGTTATTTTATGCCTGACGTAGTAGGGATATCTCTGCGCAATATCGATACATGCCTATACCAAGACCCTTTTGTTTATCTCGCATCCCTGAGCCCCACTCTGGAGCTAATCCGAAAGGAAATTCCCAAAGCTAAAATATTTATTGGCGGCGCCGGTTTTTCGATCTATGCCGCGGACGTCATGAAACGATTTCCCAGCATCGACTTTGGTCTGCTCCTTGAAGCAGAAGAATCCTTTCCAGCCGTCCTGAAGGATCTGGATCACCCCGAGCAAGTTCCGGGCATCTATTTTCGCTCAAATGGACATATTAGGCTATCAAGTCCCCCAAAACTGCCGGACTTCGATGCCTTGCCGTCGCCAAAGTGGGACGTGGTGGATCTGGAACCCTACAAAGGTAATCTGGATACTTTTGGTGTGCAGGCAAAGCGGGGTTGTGGTCTTAAATGCGCCTATTGCACCTACTACTATCTGAATGGCTCTCATTATCGTCTACGCAGTCCCGAAAAACTCGTATCTGAAATTGCGAAGGTGATCAAAGATCACCGGATCGATCATTTTATTTTCGTTGATTCCATCTTTAATATTCCCCCGGCTCACGCTGAAGCGATCTGCCGCGAGCTGATCAGGCAGAAAGTGAGTGTGCCTTGGACCGCCTGGTACAACGAGCGGGTTTTCGACCTTGATTTCTTCCGCTTGGCCAAAGAGGCGGGATGCCGGTATTACTCTTTCTCGCCGGATGCCTATTCCGATCGTTCGCTGAAGCTGCTCCACAAAAATTTGAAGGTGGAAGACATAAAGCGAGTCTATCACTTGGCGCTCACCGAAAAAGATGTCTATTTTGGCTTCAATTTTTTCGTTAATCCACCCGGTCAGACCTATTTCGATTTTATTCGCTTGATGTTATTTTATATCCGTGCCCGCGTGAGTCTTCGAGGGAGATTATACGGCTTTGGATTGTCGAATATCAGGATTGAGCCGAATTCGGAGATGTTTGAGATTGCCAAACGAGACGGTGTGGTAAATCCGGATGTTGACCTTTTAGCTGAAACCAGCGAAGAATTGCGCCAGCGCTTCTACACCAATCCTAAAACGCCACTCATTGATTTCTTATTTAAAATCTATGCTCTATCCACCAGAATCAAGCATAATTTCAGCAAATGAGCAAGTATCTGCGACATAAGATCCACTGGTGGCGGTTACGGACAGCGTGGTATCGCAAGAAGTTGAGACTATCTCAACCTCCGTATTTTATTAACTTGGAACCAACCGGGTTTTGCAATCTGCATTGTACCGTTTGCTCTTACTCTCAACGCCGCGGCAAAGGGTATTTACGACCTGAACTGGCTTACAGAGTTATGACAGACGCAGCAGATTTCGGAGTCAGTCAGGTCAGATTCTTTCTGGCCGGAGAACCTCTTTTCCATCCACATTTGGGAGAATTCCTAACCTTCGCTCACCAGCGAGGATTGCTCACTCAGATCCATACCAACGCCACGATTCTGGATGAGAAGCATTCCCGTATCCTCTTGGATGCGGGATTGGATTCGCTTTCCTTGAGTTTCGACGGGGAGACAGCGGAAGATTATGAAGCCATTCGAGTCGGTAGCAAATTTGATAAAACCCTGGCAAACATCATTACTTTTTTGGAGTTGAAAAAGAAGTCCGGGCAAAAAGTACCCCGCGTAACTTTTCAGGTGATTAAACCTTTTCTCCCGGGCTCACAGTTTGTGCCGAAACTTACTCATGAGTTCAAGGCGAAATTCAAAGGCTTGCCAATTGATAATTTTCGAGTGATTTATCCTTTCACTTGGCCCGGGCAGGACAAAAAGGAATTTGTCAGACCCACAGGTAAGAAAACCTTTCCCTGTCCGATTCTGTGGCAGAGTCTGTCCGTAGCGTGGGATGGAAGAGTTCTGGGATGTTGTGGGGATCTAAACGGTATGTTGACCCTGGGTGACGTGCATACGGATCGCCTTCGTGATATCTGGAATGGGGACACTCTCATAGCCATGCGTAGAGCGCACATCGAAAATAAATTTAAATCCCTGGCGCTCTGCTGCGATTGCGATATCGTTTACATCCGCGCTCATCCAGCCATTCGCGACCTCAAGGATTTGCTAACAGGAAAATGGCAAGCCATCTGATCAATCCATGAATTTTCTCGCAAGATTGCTACAGGATATTCACTATTTTAACTTCAATAGCGTGGTGAAGGCTCTCGGAGGGATTCAGTCGCTGGACCGGAGCTATGCCTTGGCAAAAGCCTTAGGTAGACTGCGTACTCGTTTTGGCTATGTGGGGGCTGGATGGTCCAGGGAAAGGTACCTAAAGACAATTAAAGCGGTATTCCCACAGATCAGCCGTACTGATGCTGAAGCCTTGTTAAAAGCATATTGGGTAAATCATCAGCAAAAATTTATCGAACTCTTTTTAGCGCAGGAACTAACGGCGCAAAATGTGGGTCAGTTGGTTAAATTTCAAGGATTGGAACATCTGGATATTGCCTTACAGAGAGGGAATGGTGTCATTTTACCTGTACCGCATATTGGCAATGAGCGATTGCACCATATCGCTCTGGCGCTTAAAGGATACTCTGTCGCGGTCATTTCTTCAAAATATGAAGATCATGGTTCGTTTGCTCGAAAAATAAAGATAGACGCTTCAGCGCGCATCCATGAGGTCGGGCATCCCGGTGACGTCCCCTGGCTTTTGAGAACCTTGAAATCCAACCAAATTCTTCAGGTTGCTTCAGACGCTGAAGCCGATGCGGGCGCAGTAATGATAAAGTTTCTGGGCATGGATCTGCTCTTGCCAACCGGTTGGGTCAGGTTGGCGATGAGTACGGGCGCAGCCATCTTTCCTTCGGCGTTGCTGCGGGGTCTCGACAACAGGCACACTCTGCAGATCATGCCGGAATTTAAGTTGGAACAAACCGGTAACAAAAGCATGGATTTGCAAAATAATGTTCAGCGATACATGGACACCGTATCACAGTTTTTCTATGATCGACCCGACCAGATCGACTGGATGTCTCTTTCAGTAAGAATCGAAGAAACTAAACGATCGCATCATGGTAGTCAAACCATTCCACTGCGAGATCGGTAAAAAAACAAGGGATGTGAACGAGGATCACCCCACATGATGGAGTTCATCAGAAATTATAAAGCCAAAGCCTGGCCGACGATCGAGATACCGACGATCAAGTCTGCCCAACTGGTTTTGTTGATCATTTACACCGCAGCCATGGTCGCGGGCGGTTGGATGATCTGGCTTTCCGGAAATATTCGGGCTGAATATTTTGCCCTTCTGGGCATCGGGATACCTATACTGTTGCTCATAAAAAGCCGCTATTTGACGATTGTGGGTTTGTTAAGTCTCCAAGTAGTCATGGCTTTCCTCTTCATAGGAAACTCAGGCTATGTCATTTTGATCGTTGTTGCCTTTGCCGGAGCGATTATTTCCTTTCAAAGTACGAGTCTTATGTACGTTCTACTCATTTTTACGGTGTGGTTTGATACCTCCGCCTTTGTCGGAGGGATAAACCTTAAAAACGAATTCGCAGTGGGTTTTATGTTATTACTGGGATGGATTTTCAGAGATGTATTAGGTTCTAATAAGGCATCAAAATCTGTCAAATATTTCCCAAAATGGTCAGCGATAGTTTTCCTCGCATGGGCTCTGATAGGATTTTCATTCTGGTGTCTTGAACCATTCCCGGCAGGTTGGGATCAGGTTAAGCAACTACTGACCCACATCATCTTCTTTTTAATCACTCCATTGGTCATCCGGGATCGTCAGCAACTAAAAATAATTCTTTGGGCATGGGTAGCCGCCGGCGTGATTGCAGCCGTAGCTGAATTGATCGCTCCTTACTTAGGATTCACTCCGACTGGAGGGAGTTGGGGCGGGGGGACCAGCATCGCCTCCGGACATAAAAATATCACCGCCTCATTTCTGAGCTTTTCCTTCTTCATTACCTATGCCCTCTATCGTGCTAAGGGTAGTTTAATGCGAAAAGTAGCATTAATGTCCGGCTTGTTTTTTATTTTTACAGCGATGTTTTTCCTCCAATCTAAGGGCGCCATGATTGGTTTGGCAGTAGGAATTGTTTTGTTTAAAATCGCCGATACCTTCTTTGCCACGCACAGGAAAAATGCACTCAGAACCCTTCGTAATAGTTTTTTTATCGTCGGCACCGCAGTTCTCATGATACTTATGATTTATGTTGTCGGCATTTCAGAATACATTTTAGGATATTATAGCCAGATATTCACTCAAGGTACAGAAATGAGCACGATGGAGATACGTAAAATTCTCTGGCAGGCATCTTGGCAAATGATCAATGACGGGAATCATCCAATTCGAGGGTTAGGTCCGGGTGCTTTTTGGGTTTTAGGATTGGATTATGTACCGGTAGAATATTATATAGAACCGGATAACAAGAATGAGACAATAACTGGTGAATCAGCGTGGATGCAAACTCACAACATCTATCTCGATATATTTTTACAATATGGCGTTGTAGGAATTGTGTCATTTTCGATTTTCGTGTTTTCCATCATTAAAAATCTTTGGAAGCGCTTTAAATTTACTCCCAATGCCAGTGAAAGTTATCTCTTTCTTAGCTTAGCTTGTGGAATAATAGCGTTCCTAACACATAGTTTCTTTGATTTTTCTATATTTTTCGTTGCGCGTTTTTGGATATATTGCGGTCTTTGTGTAGCGTGTCTGAATATTCTGAGTGATGAATATTTAACTGATCGTTTAAAACCGTCTTCGTCCAGACTGGAATTGAGCCACGCAAAATCACGTTTTACTAAGAATTCGAGGTAAACAAGATACCGGAAATGACCGAGAACTCAACAATTGCACTTTCTATACCATTTGGTACTCCTTAAATGACTCAATTCTCACAGCGAGATTCTGTTATAATAACCATACTTTTTATTATTTCCTTGATAATCAGAATCTTTAGACTTATGGATCAAGATGTCTGGTTTGATGAAGCAGTCATTCTTTTTCAAATCGAGAAAACTTTCCCGCAAATCTGGAATTTCTGTAAACTTGAGAATTTTCCACCACTGTTTTCCTGGGCATTAAAAGTTTGGGCATTACCCTCTGCTAACCTGACCTGGCTCCGCCTCCTTGATGTGCTGTTAGGGTCCGCGATCCCACCGATCATCTACCTGTGGGGGCGAGATCTGGCAGGTAAAAAAGCCGGGTTTATTATTGGATTGACCTGCGTAATGTCTTTGCCACTTATCTATTATTCTCAAGTCATTCGCATGTACAGTCTTTTCGTATTCATAGCGTGCTTTTCATATTTTGCTTTTCTTCGAGCTATCGAATCTGACAAATACAAGTACTGGATTTTGGTTGCTATCGCCAATTTGTTGGGTTTCTACAGTTTTCTGTTTATGGTGTTTATCATAGTCGCGCAAGCATTTATTTTGATAGTTCGGTATAGACTCCAGCTCTCGCGATATTTACGCCCTCTGCTTGTGCATCTTCCAATATTTGCCTTGATGCTGTTTTGGGTCGTTCCTATTCTTAATCGCTATTCATATATGCAGACCAGTTTTGGACCATATCATGTGACGTGGAACGATTTGATCGAATACATCCTGTTTTTGGGCACGGGAACCAAATTCAATAAGAATTACCTGTTGGCATTCCTCATAAACTTGCCTATCTTGATCGGTTTTTTGCTAAGTGTGCCAATCTGGCTAAAAAAAACCAAAATACAATTTCCAGCCTTTCTTTTCGTCAGTTCAATACTTATGGTCGCTTTCATCTCAATCGTGAGCCAAACGCTATTTTATAATCGGTATTTGTTGTTTCTTGTCCCCGTTTACCTGACCTTGGCTGTATTGGGATGGTTGAACCAGCAATTAAAATTGGTGCGACTGATTGGGATTACCTTGATGTTTTTATCACTCTCAACAGTATACGTATATTATAATTTGCACTTTCTTGACGTGCATGAGGATTTTCGTTATTTGTGGTCCCGGCTAGAAAGAACTGATGGACACTCTTTTTCCAAGATGTCACATTTCGTTCAAGATAACATCAAACCCGGTGAGGTCATCATCCATTATTCCAATGCTAATATAGGACAATTCAGTTATTTTCCGTTTTTATATTACCATAAACGACAATTACCCGAATTTCTTTATTCAAAATCCGAAATACCTCAATATTCTGGCCAGCAATACCTGAAACCCGGCGAATGGATCAGCGACTTTAACCAGTTGCAGCCGGCACCCAAAGGAGTGTGGCTGGTTACTTTTCAGAATGCAGATGCGATTGTAAATCCAGAATATTTCATGGAAGGAGGAATACGTGGAAGGATGCATAAGGAAAACTTGCCCAAGGATCTGTATTTTGCAGGGTATCGGTCGGTTCAGAAAATAAACATCGGCGGCATAACCTCAATTCACTTTTTGCCTATGAGTCAGAATTAAACCCGGCTACCTAAGATCGTATCGTCAAGAATAATATGCTCGAAAATGAGTCAAAGTTGTTCCCTTGGAACCGAAGCGATATCAGCGCACTTTTACTGATCTTTATATTATCGCTTGGACTACGCTTGATCCATCTCTTTGATCTGGATGTATGGTTTGATGAAGTCGTTCTGCTTTTTCAGGTAAAGAAATCCTACTTAGATATTTGGAATTTCTGTAAGACAGACAATTTCCCACCGCTGTTTCCCTGGCTTCTTAAGTTTTGGAACGGGTTATTGCCAGGTGAACATTCCCTGCGACTATTGTGCGCTATATTGGGCTCATTGACACCACCGGCAGCTTATCTTTTAGGGAAGGAAATTCAGAATCGCAGATTGGGATTGCTTTTGGGACTTGCATGTTGCGTCTCTCCACCACTAATTTATTACTCTCAGATGATTCGAATGTACTGTTTGCTGACATTATGGGGTGCACTATCACTACTAGTTTTCTACCGTGGTCTCAGGACCAACGAATGGAAATATTGGATACTGATGTGCATCGCCAATATTCTTGGATTTTATACATTCGTTACATTTATTATTCTAATATTCGTTGAATATATCGTATTGGTGTGCTCGTTCTGGAAAAACATAAAAAGATTACTTCGTCCTCTGGTAGTGCTTCTGCCGACTCTGCTGCTAATAAGCTTTTGGGCGGTTCCGTTGCTGACGCGATATCACCAAATTCAAGGGAAATTCTGGTTGGAAGAAGTGTCGAAATCTGATTGGGTGAAGCTGTGGTTATTTTTAGGAACTGGTACAGATTTCTCCAACCGCTACACCTTGGCATTTCTGTTAAATTTATCATTCCTTTTCGGTCTATTGGCAGGGTGGAAAAATTGGTTAAAATCAGCCCAGTTAAGAACCGGCGTGATCATCTTCATATTGACCCTCAGTCTTATGTATGTCTTATCCAAGTTCGGTCAGCCGATCTTCTTCAAGAGATACCTTATCTTCATATTGCCCTTGTACCTGGCAATCGTCATCTCTGGAGCGATGAACGTTTCAAATACTCGATTGAGAATTTTGCTGTCAGGGCTGATCTGCTCTTCACTTCTTATCACCCTGGGTTATTACTACTTCTACTATATTGAATACCACACAGAATGGATGTTTTCTCTTCCCAATACGAGTGGTGAAGTTGGCGATGGGCACGCTATTTCAAAGTGCACGGCCTGGCTGGATGAAAACGTCAAAGATAATGAAGTCATCATTCACTATTCTGCACCTTCGCAAAGGTGCTTCAGCTTTTTCCCTGCCATTTACTACGATAAAAAATCACTGCCAACTTATATATTCTCGAATAAGGAAATTCCACAGCATTACGGTCAACAATATCTTAAACCGGGTCAGTGGATTCGCAGTCTCAGTGATTTGCCAACCCAACCTGAAGGTATCTGGGTTGTTTCGCTGAGTGATGTCGAATCGCTATTTGATGATGAAACCAACGCTCATTATAGCAAGGGATGGCGATGGGTGATCGAAGATAATCTGCCTGCGCAGATGAATCAACTCGGATATAAGCAGGATGCAACGGTTCACATAAGTAGAATGTTAATTCTGCATTTCAGCCGACAAAAAGCCAATCAGAGACAATCAGGTTTACTAATCCAGTAAATTGATCACTGAAATCAGCGAAAATGTCGAAAATGATGAGATTATCTGCGAGATGGAAGCAAATACTCGAAAGCGATAAGGCGGCATTAGGTATATTATTCCTGCTCGCTTTCGCTTTGCGTTTAATCCGCCTATTTTCACTGGATTTAAATTTTGATGAAGTTATTCTGCTCTTCCAGGCTGAGCATTCTTTTCGGGAGATTTGGAACTTATGCAAATTGGATAACTTTCCACCTCTCTATCCCTGGATCGTGAAGATTTGGGTGGGCTTCAACCATTCAGTTGGCTGGTACAGGGTTTTAGGGGCATTAATGGGCTCGTTGACTCCTCCTGCAGCTTACATTTTGGGCAAAGAGATACTAAATAAGCGGTTGGGCTGGATGCTTGGACTGGCGGTTGCTCTATCCACTTCCCTAATATTTTATTCCCAATTTGTGCGCATGTTCAACATTCAACCTTTCTTTGTAATCCTCTCAATCTACTGGTTTCTAAAGGCGCTACAAGGAGATTCAATACTATATTGGTCACTAACGGCACTCGCAAATCTTTTAGGGTTTTATGTTTATATCTTTATGGTGTTTATCGTAATGGGAGAATGTCTGGTTTGCCTAATTTACAATAAATTTACTATTCGCAGATATTTCCGCCCACTGCTGACTCACATATTCTTTGGGTTCGGGTTGTTGGCATGGCTAGTCCCACTCCTGCAACGTTATCGCCAAGTGAAGGAAGGATTCTGGGTGCCTCCTCTGTCAAGGATTGAATATGTTCAATCGGTTTTTTTCTTTGGGACCGGTAGCGATTTCAGAAATTCTTATGCTTTGGCGGTACTTCTGAACATGCCATTTGTGCTAGGGTTCATCATAGCACTTTACCAAAGTTTCAAACAATGGAAATTGCGCTCGGTAGTAATTATTTTTCTTTGTGTAATTTTAGTGCTATCTTCAACAGCGCTCTTCGGTCAGTCTTTCTTTTTTAGCCGGTACCTGCTTTTCGTAACTCCACTTTATCTGCTTATCGCCATCTCAGGTTGGTATTATCTCCCTTCCATCAAGTTGAGAAATTTTGGTCTGATCTTTGCGGTTTTCAGCTTGATAGCTTCCTTGGGTTACTATTATGTAGATTATTATCAATTACATAACTATTACTCATTTGTGAGACCACTGCCTGAAGCTGAACCTGGGGAGGGACACAATTTTTCCACTTTATTGCGGGATGTTGCTGACCGCATGAAGCCAAGAGATGCGATAATACATTATTCGGATCCAAGCTCGCGGATCTGCACATTCTACGCTGCTCTTTTTTATCATCATCATCGTTATTCCGAGCATCTCTACTCCAAAAGTGAGATCACTCAGTATAACGGAAAACAGTATTTACAACCCGGTGATTGGATAAAGTCGCTACACGACCTGGATCCTCTTCCAGTAGGAATCTGGATTATTACTTTAACTGATCCTAAATTATTTTCTGATCCTTTGGTATTGGCCGGTTTGAAACCACCACTTTGGATCAGTAGAGAGAATCTCCCAGTTGAGTTAAAACAAGCCGGCTATGACTTGGTAAACTCTATTCAGATGGGCAAGGTTTACGCGCTGTATTATCGTCTGATGTCAACCAACCTACAATGATCTAGTGGTAACCATAAAGAGGTATTAATTCGACCGGAAAATACTAGACAAACTATAAGCTGTCATTCATGAAAGAGAAGCGCGTCGGGAATCGGACAGCCGCTTCCGAACAATTCGGAATAGCGGGCGAACACTGTCCACCATAAAGTGGTCGGGTTAATATATGAACTCTCAAACCGCACAGAGACAGGGTATAAACCTTAAAAAATATCACTTCTTAGAAAAAGATTCTGTCGCACTCGGAGCTTTATTTTTATTTGCACTGGTATTGCGGCTTGTACGCCTTTTCGATCTTGACCTCATTTTCGATGAAGTTGTCCTGGTCATGCAGGCAAAACACAGTTTCTCCCAGATTTGGGAACTGTGTAAGCTGGATAATTTTCCACCACTCTATCCCTGGCTGTTCAAGCTGTGGACTTCCATCAGTCTGAATCCGTATTGGATCCGTTTATTTGCGGCATTATTATCTGCCCTAACTCCACCTGTTGCATTTTTATTGGGAAAAGAACTTTCGGATCGTAAGTTCGCCTGGCTTTTAGGTATAGCATTGGCGATATCACCCTGTTTTATGTACTGGTCTCAATTCGTCAGAATGTTCAATCTTCAACCCTTATGGGTTTGCCTGTCCTTGTACGGCATGCTCAGAGGGATGAAAACCAATCAATGGCGATATTGGATTGCTATGGCATTCGCCAATCTAATCGGGTATTATATGTATGTTTTCATGGCGTTTTTTCTGGCGGCACAGGGTTTAGTGCTCGTGTATTACTACAAATTCGATCTGAGAAGATATTTTCGACCCATGATTACGCATATTCCCTGCATCATCGGCATCTCATTTTGGCTTGCGCCGGTTCTCAACCGATATGCGAATGTCCAGCAATCATTTTGGTCAGGGAAATTAACCCCGTTACTCTTCTTACAATTCCTAATTATTTTAAACATCGGCACAGACGTTCGCAAGCACTTGTTCGTAGAGATATTATTAAGCATCCCTATATGGGCGGGTTTGATTATGGCGATCGCCTATCATAAGAAGACTCAAGCCATCCATGTGGCCTCTTTTATCATACTTTTTGTATTTGGGACGATCATTCTAATTTCCTTAAGTGGAAATAATTTCTTTCATGATCGATATCTTGTATTCATGCTCCCCATTTATATAGGGTTGTCTATCTGGGGTTGGATGCAACTTGGAAGTCAGACTTGGAGAAGAATTGGAATTGCTGCAATTTTCACGACTCTGAGCCTCAGTTTAATTTATTATTACGTTGACTTCTATTATACCCATTCCAATGCTGGTTTTGTTCGGTGTTTGCCTAAAGCTGAAAAAGATGAAGGTCATTGCATTTCCAAAATGGTTACCGAAGTCAATAAAGAAATTGGTCAGGATGAGGTTATAATTCACTACTCAACACCTTACGACCGTATTGCTACCTATTTTTCCTATGTCTACTATTCCAACCATGACCATAGAGTTCTACTTTACTCGCGCAACGAATTAACTCAGTATAACGGGCGACAATATCTCAATCCCGGTGATCAAATTGAATATCTTTCAGTTTTAAAGCCATTACCCAATGGAGTCTGGTTAATTACATTAAATAAATCGAGCATCCTTTTAGATAAAAATACTCTAGCGAAACATAAGTTGATTAAGTGGATTGATCAAGAAAATCTGCCATTGGAACTAGAAGATGCTGGATACAAGCTTAAAAACCAGATAACCTATGGGGCTCTCTCGGCGCTCCACTATCGCCGTACTACAACAATTGATAATAAAACTGTCAATAATCAAGGACCAAGGAACTGAGATTCGTGAATCAATGAGAATGTTGAAACGACTATTACAGCGGCTGGATCGGCGGAGTGAGCATTGGGTCTCCGATCCACACTTCCTGATTAAGCTATTCCTCCTGTCGCTGGTGCTTCGGATAGGATTGGTATTACTGCACTGGCAGGTTACCCTAATATCCGACATGCTGGGTTATCATGAAGCCGCAGTCAGTCTGTTGCAGGATGGCGTATTCTCGGTAAAGGGGCGCTTGAGCGCCTCTCGACCACCGCTCTATTCCCTTTTTATTTATGTGATTTATTACCTTTTCGGCACCGGCAATATTTTTATGGTCAGAATTATACAAGCGATCATCGGAGCTTTTACTGCTTTACTCACGTTCAGATTAACCGAAAAGGTCTTCAACCGTAAGGCGGCCGTCTGGGCAGGATTGATCTTCGCCCTCTATCCGGCAACTTGGGGTTATTGTGATATGGTGCTCAGTGAGACCTTGTTCACCTTCCTCCTGTTAGCCGGTTTAATCTATCTTGTTGACATTCCGCAAGGAAAAATGAGTGATGCGTTGATTGCCGGTCTGTTTTTTGGTCTGGCAACCTTGACTCGGACTGTATTGTACCAATTCCCCCTGTTCGTCGCCGTATTCTATTTAATATTCTCAAAGAAGCGATGGTCACAACTTCCAAATCTGGCCATCTTTGTGATAACTGCCTGGTTTGTGTTAGTCCCCTGGATGGCGCGAAACGAGCGTATCTTTGGAAAACCAATCGTGTCGACCAAATCTGGTGTTGATTTTTACCTCTACAATCACAGTCCTTTCAAATATATTCTCTACAATTACAGCCAGGAAGGTGAAGACGTTTTAAATGGAATCATCCCCTGGAAGTTATCTGAAGTGGAGCGGGACAGTATCTGCAAGGATGCAGCCATCTCCTGGATCAAAGAGCACCCTCTTCTGTGGGCTTTCAAAGGTGTTCGCATGGAGTGGAATTTCTTCAGCGTCGAACGCGAATACACCTGGACCTTGATGGCGGGGTACTGGGGGCAGGTACACCGATGGATCATTGGATTAATTCTATTTCTCACTGCGCCGACAATTTATCTGCTCATGCCGCTCTTCATTTGGGGGATCGTGTACAGTTGGGGCAATTTCGAGCGACAAAAGAATCTGTTATTACTCTTGTTCTATTTCCTGGCTGTAACTTTTGTCTTTTACGGTTTCAGTCGGCATCGAACCCCACTTAACCCGGTGTTGGCTGTCTATGCGGGTTATGCATTGACGTCGAGTTCTGCTATCTTCAGCGATTTGCGTCGATCTGTGTTCTGGTCCAAACCAAGAGCGATTATTGCTGCAAGCCTTCTAATCTTCTTTATTCTTGGTTGGTTACTGGAAATTTTTATTGACATGGGGTCAGTACTCCATTTGGGTTTCACCTTTGAAGGTTGGGATACGATTAGCAACGCAAATCAATAACCCGGAAATTTGGCAGAAAGATATCTCGAATCCGTGCAAATCACCCTCATCAGCCCCCCTCAGAATTTCTCCAATACCCAGGAAACCGCTGGAGTCGTCCCTCCTCTCGGTTTGTGCTATTTAGCGGCCGTCCTTGATCCACAGAAGTATCAGGTTAAAATAATCGACGCGGTTGCTGAGAGTTACAAGC
The DNA here is from genome assembly GCA_026394195.1 of bacterium. Lineage (GTDB taxonomy): Bacteria > Electryoneota > B3-LCP > B3-LCP > B3-LCP > JAPKYS01. Next base: position 129,835 of record JAPKYS010000023.1, read on the forward strand.
AGGTGTTTTCCTGGCAGGGGCATTTCCTTCGAGGCATGACGTTCAGTGAAATTCTCGCCGCCATTCCTCCCGATACCAAAGTCATCGGAATATCCAATCTGTATACCTTCGCTTTTTTCGTTGCTATCGAAATCGCCAAACGAGCCCGAGAAGCCTTTCCTGAAGCCAAAATTGTTTTTGGCGGCGCACACCCCACGATCATGACTCGACAGACCATGGCGCGTCCGGAAGTTGATTTTGTCGTATTATCGGAAGGTGAGTACACATTTGAAAAACTTCTCACTGCGATTGAGGTTGGTGCGGGATGGGAGGATATTGATGGTCTCGCTTATCGCCGGGATGGTGAGACTATCATTAATCCGAAAACTCAATTCGTCCAGGATTTGGACCAGATTCCCTTCCCGCGACGAGATTTGATTCCGATGCAGAATTACTTCGAGGCGAAGGAACCGCACGGCAGCGCCAATCGACCGTTCTGGACCACCATGATTGCCACAAGGGGGTGCCCTTACGGCTGTACCTTCTGCAATACTCCTCAAATCTGGCAGCGCCGCTGGCGTCCCAGATCTGCAAAAAACGTCGTTGATGAAATTGAGTCTCTTCACAATCAGTTCGGCGTCGAGGAGATTCACTTTGAAGACGAAAGCTTGACGACCAGTTTGAAATGGGTGCTGGAGTTCTGTCAGGAATTGAAGGATCGCAACCTGAATATTATTTGGCAAACCTCAAACGGAGTGCGCGCCGAGAGCATCACGGAGGAGAGCCTCGACTTGATGATTGAATCCGGGTGCACTCAAGTAACCATCGCAGCGGAATCGGGCTCACCGAGAATTTTAAAAGAAGTGATTCAGAAGCATCTCGACGTGAACGCAGTGATTCGCGCTGGGAAGCTCGCTGCGAAAAAAGACGTTTTTGTTGCCTGTTATTTCATGCTGGGATTGCCTGAAGAAAAAAAGAGCGATGTATTCAAGTCAATCCGCCTGGCTGTGCGATTGGCTTTCTATGGAATCGATGAAGTCGTTTTCTCGGTGTTTTCCCCGCTGCCCGGATCCCAATTGTTGGGACGCCTGATCAAGGAAGGAAAAGTACAAGTGGGTGACGAATTTTTCAATGATCTTACACCGCATGGCGATTTGCTGGTTTCCAAATCCTATTCTGAACATATCAGCGACCGTCAAATCGTACTGTTGAAGTACCTTGGGTATCTGTCCTTTTATTCGACTAAACTGGTCTTTCACCCGCTGAAGGTTCTCAGATCGGCGATTAATATCGCCAGAGGAATTCAACAGATCAAGACCGAGCGAGCATTACGCACCTGGCTGGTGAGGTTTTTAGGGAAGGAACATGATTTCATCAAAGAAGAGTCGGCTGCATGATTCCCCTTTTAAAGCGCTTATATTCGAGATTCCGGACTGATGAGAAATTCCGAATTTGGTTGATCGTAACTGTTGCGTTCGCTCTCAGATTTCTTCTGATCTTACCGCACGGGAATGGCATTGTAGTACCTTACCGCGACCAGAATACTTACTATTCGCTGGCACGCGCCCTGGTTGATGATGGTTACCTCGGTGTACCGCGAGAACCTCGTGGACCGTATCTTGAGCATCGCGCCAAGAATCTGCGCTCTATAGGATTTTATCCTGCCTTCCACGATTCCATGTCAGCCGTGTGGGATGAGCAAGGTTTTCTCTACGGTATGGTTGAGTGGGGGAAGCCGAATTCCTTTTTTGAACCTCTCTATCCGTTGTTTACTGCTGGGATGTACCTGGTTTTTCGCAATAATTTCTTTTTCTGGAGGCTGATAAACGTTTTTCTGGGGACATTGCTGGTTTTTCTGGTATACGACGTTGGCAAGAGAGCTTTCCGAGATTACCGTGTCGGGACTATTGCGGCAGTGTATGTCTGTTTCTATCCGCACTTCCTCTTCTACACCTGGATACTCATGGCAGAGTCCTTACTCTTAACCCTGTTGGGCTGCGGTTTCTGGGCATATTACCGCTATCTGGAGACTCCACGCTGGAGTTGGGCTGCTCTGATTGGCGTCTTTTTTGGCGCCTTTGTCTTGACCAGGTCCTTCTTAATAGCGTTCTTCCCGTTTATAATCCTGTTCATGCTGATATTCACCAGGCACCGGCGGCGCTGGAGCTATGCCGCCCTGTCCATTTTGACGTTCGTAGTGGTCATGGCTCCCTGGGTGTACAGGAATTACCAGCTCCATGGGCGCTTCGTCTTGCTTTCCACACGCGGCGGATATAATATCTGGATGCGCAACAATCCCTATTTTATCGCCGATGAACTCAAGGCGATGGGGGTGGAATTTTCACCGGAAACAGTGGACAAATTGCATTATCGGGAATATATTTTAGGATACCCGAATTTTACCACGGATCAAGGTGAACTGGAACGGAATGATATTCTCACTCGGGAAGGGTTAAAGTTCATCAAAGCCAACCCCGGATTTTTCCTTGAGATGTGCTGGATTCGGTTCAAATGGACCATCGGGTACAAAGGAATTGGTTTGAAGGGCCCGTTGATGAACGGGATATCGCTGCTGAGTTATGGTCCGGTGTTGCTGGGTTTTTTGCTTTCATTCATATGGGGTTGGAGGCGATTCGCTGCGATGCTGCCTCTGTGGGCGGTCGTCGGGTACTTTGTATTCTTCTACAGTTTGACTCATGAAGGCTTACGGTATCGTCTCCCCGTCGATCCTTATATGATCCTTTTATCAGCTTTTTCAGCGCTGGCAATCTATAAGCTGGTCGCTGTTCCCAAACCTGTGCCAATCGAGATCGAACATGCGGGATTACAATCATAAACCTTACAGTATATCCGTCTTTTTACCAGCCTATAACGAAGAGGAAAACATCGAACGTGCAGTACGAAGCACGGTCGAAGTACTGCGGGATATCAGCGATGACTGGGAGGTTTTGGTCGTCAATGATGCCTCCAATGACCGCACCGGCGAGATTGCTGAAGCCCTGGTGAAAGAAATCCCCGGCGTTCGCGTCATTCACCATCCTAAAAATACCCGACTGGGTGGCGCCCTGCGCACGGGTTTCGCCAATTCCACCAAAGAATTGGTATTTTACACCGACGCCGATAATCCCATCGACATGAACGACCTCAAGCGGGTCGTTCCCATGATGGATGAAGCCGATTTTGTCACCGGCTACCGGTTGAACCGGGAAGAACCGTTAAAGAGGAAGGTTTATTCTCGATGTTATAATTGGTTGATTCGCCTGATGTTCGGACTGAAGGTAAGGGACGTCAATTTTTCCTTTAAATTAGTGAAACGGGAGGTGCTTAACAAAGCCAAATTGCGCTCATTGGGATCATTTATTGACGCCGAGTTGCTGATCGAAGCACGTAAGCATGGTTTTTGCATTAAAGAAGTTGGGGTGCGTTACTACCCACGTACCAAAGGCGTATCAACTTTGGCGTCACCTTCGGTAATCTTCAAAATCCTGGATGAGCTTTGGACATATTATCGCCACTACTATCGTGATTTTAGCGGGAATGCCTGATCAAAAACGGATTGTGGTCAACGCTGACGATTTAGCGCTGCATCCTTCTGTAAACCGAGCAATCTGCCGCGCCCACCTGCAAGGCATCATCACCAGTACCTCAATTTTAGCCGGCGGTCCCGCCTTCAAGGAGGCGGTAGACAGCCTGAAAGCTCTCCCCGCCCTCGGCATCGGAATTCACCTTTGCCTCGTCGATCAAATCCCAGTCTCGCCTCCGGGGATGATTCCATCTTTGGTAGACTCAGAAGGTCGTCTTCATAAATCGCACTCTATCTTTATAAAAAACTATATGTTAAAAAAAATTGACCTTGGACAGGTTAGAATTGAACTTAATGCGCAGGTTCGCAAGGTCGTTGAAACCGGACTTCAGCCAACGCACATTGACGGGCATCAGCATCTGCATGTCCTTCCTGCGATAGCTGACATAGTGGCTGATATTAGCCAAAACTACGGCATTACCCGAGTCCGGGTTCCAGAAGAGAGCTTTGGACGTTATTCTGCACCCGCATCGCTGGCGCGTCGGGCGCGGGGCAAGGTTCTATCGATGCTTGCCAGACAGGCGCGAAGACGATTTGCCAGCAGTGGAATGAAATCGACAGATCATTTCTTTGGCTTCTTTACTGGAGGCCGCATGGATAAAGATGCCTGGATCAAGCTGATCCCTGCCTTGAAGGAGGGGACAACTGAAATCATGGTACACCCCGGTCAAGATGACGAACTACTACAGGCGGTGACGGATTGGGGGTATCGCTGGTCCGACGAGCTGGCGGCGCTATGCGATCCGGAAATCAAATCATTGTTGCTCGCACATGGAATAAAACTTATCAACTTTGGAGACCTAAGTTGAATCAATTGCGACGATTCTTGGCTTCTTTAGGGCAACCAAAAACTATCTGGATCATCTTTTCGGTCGGTCTGTTCATAAGAATTCTTTTTACTCTGCTGTTGGGAGAACGACTTCTGCCGCTTGCCGACCAGCCGGTGTTTTTGGATATGGCTGAGAACATAGCGAACGGCAAGGGCATTGTCATCAGCCAGGAGTTGGTCGGGATTCCGCACAAGGTTACTGATTCGATGCGGGTGGTGTTGGAAACAAGACCCGAGCGCGTGCGCGACGAGAAGCTACAGGCGCTTTGGGGCGTCATCAAACCGGATACGCCGACAGCATTTTTCGAACCCTTCTATCCCATCTTCCTCGGTGGAATCAGATACCTGTTCGGACCAACCCCAGGGGTGCACTACGGACCGCACGAGGTACTACACTTCGGTCCGAAAATCACCATCGCCCGCCTGTTTCAGAGTGTCTTCGACGCACTGGTCATTCCGATTCTGTTCTACTTGGGTGTTGTTTTCTTCACACCTGCTACGGGTGGTTTGGCTGCGCTGATCTACTGCTTTTACCCTTATTCACTCGCCTTTGTAACCAATCTGGTTACTCAGAATACCTATCTTTTCTTCCAAGCTGTGATGGTTTACTTCTTCGCGAAAACATTGACCAGGCAAACCTGGTCAAATTACATTCTGCTCGGATTAAGTGCCGGCATCACTTTGCTGACCCGCATCTCGCTGATTACCTTCATCCCCTTCATCATTATTTGCCTCTATCTGCCGCTGCGTAAGACGCTACGGTGGGAGAAATTAGCGGTCTGCCTCCTGATTATGGTTCTAACTATCGTCCCCTGGGTCATTCGCAATAAGGTCGTGATGGGTGAAGCGCTATTGCTGCCCACTAAAGGTGGACGTAATCTCTGGGAGTACAACAACCAGATCTTTACGCCTGAGAAAATGGATGCGCCCGCGGTCGGAGTCGACTTACGCTATCAGCAATTTGCTAAAAAGAACTACGACAAGCTAAAGCGGAAAGATCTTCTCCCTTTCCCTGATTTTACCAACGAAACCGAAATGGAGCGCGACCGGATCTTAAATGAAAGAGTCAAAGGCTTTATCCTGGCCAACCCGAGTGTATTCGTGCAGCTGTGCGGTTTTCGTCTCTATCAACTTTTTCGAATAATTCCTCGGCACTTGGGTGGCGTGATGAGTACTGTAGCAAGTCTATTGACCTGGGGCTGGATTCTACCAGCCAGCATGTTCGGATTATTACTGTCATTTAAATCTGACTGGCAGCGGAGGTCGGTCATTTATGCCATTGTGCTCTATACCGTCGGAACACACACGCTGACTGCCTCCGGCATCCCGCATCGAGTACCGACCGATCCCTATTTCATTCTGCTGGCAGCTTTTTGCGTCAACAGAATTTTCCACATAGAAAAAATCGAAGCCGATCGAGCCATTTGACCAACGCATGATACCAGGAAAAACGTAAAACCATGTACATTCCACCCAAACACCATATTCCGGTACTGGAAGACCCGATTGCTTATTATTACATCCCGGTCTTTCGCTCCTTTTTCATCAAGAGATTGACCTTGTGTCTGGATCTGCTGCCTGCTGAACCAATCCCGAAAATATTGGACGTAGGCTGCGGGACCGGGATCATATTGCCTGAACTGATCAAACGTACTTCCGCAGAAATCTGGGCAGTCGATTATCTCTTGCAGGATCGTTCATTAAGAGGAATGATGAAGCTGGAAGGCATCTCCGCTTATCTGGCTGAGGCTGAACTACTCCATCTTCCCTTCGCGGCTAATTCCTTCGATGCCATATTGGTCATCAGCATTCTGGAGCACATCAAAGCCTTGCAGTCTGCCTGCGCTGAGCTCGACAGGGTGTTAAAACCTGGTGGGAGCATTGTGGCGGGATTTCCGACCAAAAACAAGATCACCGACAAACTGCTCGGACCTTCCACCGGCTTCCATGTTTCATCTCACCAACAAATACTGACAGCCATGCGAGATCAATTCGTTGATTTTAATGAAGTCCACTTTCCCAACTTCGTTCCTCTTAACTATTCGCTCTACACGGCCTGCCGCGGTGTCAAACGAAAATAGAGGACGTCTTCGGTTGCCATCCAACCAAGCTGCCGAGAGGTAAGAGAGGGTCAGGATTGCGAAAACGCTCGAAAACTCAGTTAATCTATTGCATCATAGATATTTTTTCAGTATATTAATAGGTTGGATAAAATAATCACGCAAGTGCAGTTGGAAAGCGTTGATATTTATTCATTTAATAATAAGAACATCCGTCAACAAGCAAGAGCAAAATGCGTATCTTCTTCACTCGACCGGATAGCGAAATCGTCGCAGCGCCATCGCCCCTGGGCATGATGTCGCTGGCTGCCTACCTGCGAAAGTACCGCACTGGCGATGAATTTCAGCTTTACGACGCACGAGTACATTATACTCCGAACGACAAACTGGCCGCAATGGTGGCGGATTCCAAACCCGACGTACTCTGCATCACCAGTTTCTCTCTGGAAGCTGAGGTTTCTCATGACCTTGCTGCTCGAGTCAAAGCCCTCCGTCCCGATATCAAGATTTTTATTGGAGGCCCTTACCCGACCTCTGACCCACAAGGCGCTTTACTGGATTCCCATTTTGATATGGCTTTCGTCGGAGAAGGTGAACGAAGCTTGCTTGCAGTATTAAATGCCCTGGATAAAGGCGATTCATTCGAAGGCATTCAGGGTATCGCCTATCGGAAAAACGGGGAGGTCGTTCACACCGGCTATCCTGAGATGATCGCCGATCTGGATGAAATCCCTATACCTGCCTGGGATTTAATCGATCTCGATTTTATGTTTTCCCGTAAGGGGAAACGATCGATGATGAATAAATTGCAGCGCAGCAACCGAGCCGTTTCGGTGTTTACCACCCGCGGATGTCCATATCAGTGTACCTACTGCCATAACGTCTTCGGTAAGAAATTACGCAAACGTTCCCCAGATCACGTGCTGGAGGAATTTCGCCTGCTGCATGATCGATACGGCGTTCGCGAACTGGAGATCTTAGACGATATTTTCAACATGGACATGGAGCGCGCAGCGCTGATATTCGACCGTATGGAGCAGGAAAATCTGCACTTCGATATTACCTTCCCAAACGGTCTTCGCTCAGAACGCCTCGATGAACCACTGCTGAAAAAATTCAAAAAGGGCGGCGTTTATTGGATCACAGTAGCGATTGAGACGGGTAGTCCACGTATCCAGAAGCAGATTAAAAAGAATGTCAGCCTGGAAAAGGCGCAGGAAAACATCAACCTCATCTCCAAGATGGGGATCAACTGTAACGGTTTCTTCATGATGGGTTTCCTGGACGAAACTGAAGAAGAGATCATGCAGACCATCAACTTCGCGGTCAATTCCCAGTTGGTAATTGCCAGTTTCTTCATTTTGACGCCTTTCCCCAACACCGAAATCTACAACGAAGCCGTCAATGCCGGCATCGACATGTCGGCGCGGTTTAGTGATTACCACGATATATCGGTCAATTTATCCAAGGTGTCCACCAAACGGCTCTGGAAGCTGAAAAAATTGGCTTATCGTAAATTTTATCTCAGTCCGAAACGTGTCTTTCTAATTCTGCGAGCCAATCCCTTTAGAGTAGGAGTATGGGATGGCATCTTCTACTTGTTTAAGATGGTTTTTACTGGACGGGAGCTGCGGAAGAAAGCTGCGAGTTCTTAACCAAAATGAAAATCCTCTTTCTCCGTCCCAATTCCGGTATCCCTGTAGCGCCACCGCCCATCGGGTTGATGTACCTGGTAGGGTATCTGCGCAAAGCCAGACCGGGAAAAGATCAAATTACCGTTTTAGACGGTCGTAGCGAGTTACCGTCGGAAGATCAGGTATTTGAAACTGTGAAGCGGGTTCAACCGGACCTGGTGGGTGTAACCAGTTTCACCATGGAAAACCGGACAGCCCACCGCTACGTCGAGCTGGCAAAACAGTACCGAAAAGATTGTGCGACGGTAATCGGTGGACCTTACGGCACCTCGGATGCTGCCGAAGCGCTGAATGATCCAAATCTCGATTTTTCGGTGCGCGGCGAAGGTGAAGCCACCCTGACCGGATTGCTGGATGCGCTGGATACCGGCGCCTCAGTTGCCTCGCTGAATGGGCTCGCATACCGAAATAATGGAACCGTCGTTGCGGGGACATTTGCCGATTTAATTGAAGATATTAACGAGATTCCCTATCCTGCCTGGGATGCCATCAACCTCGAAAGCTATTTTATTCCCGGCAAGGTGAGGCGGTTGACCAATCCCATACAGGCGAATCTCCGCGGGATGTCGATCTTTTCTACGAGGGGTTGTCCTTATCAATGTACTTATTGTCATAACCTTTTTGGCAAGCGCCTGCGTAAAAGGTCCGTTGAAAATGTCTTGGGTGAGATCCGCTGGCTGATTGAAGATTTCAAGGTTGAGGAGATTGAATTCATCGATGACGTTTTCAACCTGGATCGCCCTCGAGCCAAGGCGATCTGCGACGGCATTATCAATGCCGGGTGGAAGTTGGGGCTTTCGTTCCCCAACGGACTGCGCGCCGACCAGATGGATGAAGAGTTGGTGGACAAGATGAAGCAGGCAGGCGCCTACAGGATCAACTACGCGGTTGAATCAGGAACGCTGCGCGTCCAGAAGATGATCAAGAAAAACCTGAATCTTGAACGGGCGCATGAGATTATCGATTACACGGCTGACAAAGGCATTTCCACCGGCGGCTTTTTCATGATCGGATTTCGAGATGAGACGGAAGACGAGGTTTGGAATACTATCAATTTCGCCTTGAAAACCAAACTGCATACCGCCAGCTTCTTTATCCTGACACCTTTCCCAAATACGCCTATGTATGAGGAAGCTCTGGCGTTGGGCTATGATATGACCGCGATTTACTCAGATTATGGCGCTGTCAGCGCTAATCTTTCCAAAGTGAGCAATCAGAAATTGGAGCAGCTTCGAAAGATCGCCTTCCGTAAATTCTATTTTAACTTGCGCCGCATCGGATCGATCTTCAGAACTACGCCGAATAAATGGGTGCTGTTCAAGAACTTCCTCAGAACTGCCCGAATAACCTTTCTGGGGAAGGAATTTTGACACGCGTCACTGCAACATGTGACCGTAGCAAAACTAACAACGAGTCGGAAACACCACAACAACCATCATGAAAATCCTCTTAGTCCGTCCTCACTCTGAAGTCCCGTCCGCAGCGCCGCCCCTGGGATTGCTCTATCTGGCAGCTTACCTGCAGCAACACAGCTCGCACCAGATCAGTATTTGCGACGCCCGCTTCAAGGAATATAATTTCGATACGATCCAGAGCATCATCAAGGACGATAATCCCGATCTGGTCGGCATCACCAGCTTCTCCCTGGAATTCCGGGAAACGCACGAAATTGCTAAACGCAGCAAAACTGCCTGCCCTGACGTCCCTGTTATCGTGGGAGGTCCTTATGCAACCTCGGATTATCATCGCGTTCTGAGCGATGACAACGTCGACGTCGCGGTGATCGGTGAGGCGGAAAAGAGCTTTTTCCAGTTAGTTGACGTCATGGACAAAGGCGGTGATTGGAAACAGGTCAATGAGATTGCCTACCGCGACAATGGCGCAATCCACAAGACCGAGATGCGTGAATTCATCGATGATCTCGACGAATTGCCCTACCCCGCCTGGGATCTGGTCAACCTGGAAGAATACTTCAATCGAAAAGGAACGCGCAAACGCACCTGTTTCAATCAACATCAGATGAAGCAACGCGTCCTTTCCATCTTTACAACTCGTGGCTGTCCATACCATTGCAGCTACTGCCACAACCTCTTCGGTAAGAAACTGCGGAAACGTTCCATCGAGAACGTGATTGGCGAACTCCGGTTGATGAAAGACAAATTCGGAGTCGAAGAGGTTGAAATCATCGATGATATCTTCAACCTGGATATCGATCGCGCCAAAGAGATTTTCCGCCGGATTATCGCTGAAAAGTTCAACTTCAAATTCAGCTTTCCCAACGGATTGCGGACCGATCGCCTGGACGAAGAGCTGTTCGAGCTGTTCAAGGCGGGTGGAGTTTTCCGTTTGGTGTTTGCCATTGAATCCGGCACACCCCGGATTCAAAAACTAATCCGCAAGAACCTTGATCTGGAAAAAGCGAAGCAGAATATCGCTCTGGCGGCAAAACACAATTTTTCCATGGGTGGATTCTTCATGATGGGATTTCTGGACGAAACCGAAGAAGAAATCTGGAATACCATCAATTTTGCCCTGGAATCCCAATTGCAGACCGGCGCTTTCTTCATTGTCACTCCGTTCCCCAATACCGAGATCTGGCAGCAAGCCCGCGATAAAGGATATGACCTTTCAGCGGATTACGAGAATTATCAAAAAGTATCAGCCAATATCTCCAAAGTGCCGTCAAAAAGGTTGGAAAAGCTGCGCCAGATTGCCTTCCGCAGGTTTTATTTAAATCCTTGGCGACTTTACAGCTTCATGAAGACGACACCCTGGAGAGACCGTATCTTTGAGAAGATATGGATCCTGATCGCGGCATCCTTCTTTAAGTATGAGAAATAAAAATAAGAACAGCTCGAGGAAACTAAGAAATTGGTGAGGTGAACTGGCATGAAGATTTTATTGGTGAGGCCCCATTCTGACGTACCTGCTGCAGCGCCGCCACTGGGGTTACTTTACCTGGCCTCCTACCTGCGTACGTTCGGTTCACACGAAATTGAAATTCTGGACGCGCGTCTGAAAGAATATGATTTCGATACCATCGGAGCCAAAATACGCCAATCCAACGCCGATCTGGTAGGGATTACCGCGTTTTCCCTGGAATTCCGGGAAACCCGTGAGATCGCGGCTCAGAGTAAGAAAGCTCTGCCGAATGCTCGAGTTTTAGTTGGTGGACCCTACGCCACATCGGATTATAAGAAAGTCCTCAGCGATCCCAACGTAGACATCGCGGTTATGGGCGAAGCTGAGAGAACCTTTCAGCAACTGGTACAGGCGCTGGAAAGCGGAGATGATTGGACGCAGATCAATGAAATCGCATTTCGCCAGAATGGAGATGTGGTTAAAACGGCTGTGGCAGAATTTATCAGCAACCTGGATGAATTACCCTACCCCGCTTGGGACTTGGTCAATCTCGATGAGTATTTTTACCGGAAGGGGACAGCGAAACGCACTTGCTTCAATCAGCATCAGTGGAAGAAGCGCATTCTATCGATCTTCACGACCCGGGGATGCCCATATCAATGCACTTACTGTCATAATCTGTTCGGTAAGAAAATCCGCCAGCGTTCGGTTGAAAACGTTATCGGTGAATTGCGTTTGATGAAAGATAAATTCAACGTTGAAGAGGTCGAGATCGTTGATGACATCTTCAATCTTGACATGGATCGCGCTAAGCAGATATTTCGTCGTGTGATTGAAGAGAAGTTGGATATGAAATTCAGCTTCCCCAATGCCATTCGTTCGGATCGAGTGGATGAAGAGATGCTAGATCTGTTCAAAGCCGGGGGAGTATACCGGATCGTCTTTGCCATAGAATCCGGCAGCCCGCGCATCCAGAAAATGATCAGGAAAAACCTCGACCTTAATATCGCCAGGCGTAATATTGATCTGGCCGCCAAACGAGGTTTTTCGCTGGGCGGGTTTTTCATGATGGGATTTCTGGATGAAACCGAGGAGGAGTTGATGAGCACTATCAAATTCGCCATCGATGCTCCCATCCACACCGCTACCCTGCCAATCCTGACACCTTTCCCCGGCACGGAAATATACAACGATTTGATAGCTCGTGGGTATGATTTGCCAACCGAGTATGAGCACTACCAAAAAGTACACGTAAACATCTCTAAAATCCCCACCGAGCGGTTGGAAAAACTGCGCCAGATGACTTTTCGTAAATTCTACCTGAGCCCACGGCGACTCTGGGGGATTCTGCGCACTACGCCATGGAAGGACCGTTTCTTTACGAAGTTATGGATCCTCTTCTTGATAGCGTTCTTTAAATACGAAAAGTAAACACCGGCAAATCAGTAAAAGTAAGCAGGCTGGGGGCGCCTGTTGAACAGAGAAACCAATCTTGCATCGAGAAATGGGGGGTGCAAATGAGAATGCTCTTTGTCAGACCCAACGCCGAAATTCATATGGTTCCACCTCCGATGGGACTGCTCTACCTCTCGTCCTGTCTGCGGCAATCCGGCGAACATGAATCGAAGATAATCGATGGGCGCTTGTTAAAGCTGAATCCTGATGAGATTATAGAAATGGCTCGTGAGTACGATCCGGACATTGTGGGGATAACCGGCTTAACCATGGAAGGACCTGCTGCTCACCAGATTGCCTCGCTGGCAAAACAACAGTGGCCGGAAAGACCAGTGGTTCTTGGTGGTCCATATGCCACCAGCGAACCCCAAAAATCTATCAGCGATCCCAACGTAGATTTCTGTTTCTATGGTGAATCGGAACGCAGCTTTCAAGAATGGATTAATGCACAAGTGTCCGGAACGGATGTTTCAACCATACCGGGATTAGGTTACCGGGTCAATGGCTTGGTGAAATCCTCTGTCAATTGCAGCTATATTGACAACCTGGATGAGATTCCCTTCCCTGCCTGGGATCAGATCGAACTGGAGCGTTACTTCAATCCGCGTTTTCTCCACGTCCCTTCAATGAATCCCCATCCTTGGGGCAAGCGGATTGTTCCCATCGTGACGACTCGCGGCTGTCCTTACCGTTGTACGTATTGCCACAACATTTTCGGGAAGCGGGTGCGTAAACGGTCAGTGGGAAATGTCATCGAAGAGATGAAGCTGCTGAAGCGGTGTTACGATATCGAAGAGATCGAGTTTATCGATGATATTTTCAACGTGGACATCGAACGCGCCAAATCGATTTTTCGCGAAGTCATCGACTTAAAGTTAAATCTGAAATTCAGTTTCCCCAATGGTTTGCGTTCGGATTCTTTCGACGAGGAATTACTTGATTTGATGAAGTCGGCCGGCGCCTATCGGTTGATGTTTGCCGTTGAATCCGGATCGCAGCGAATCCAGAAGGTGATCCGAAAGAATCTGAACTTGGAAAAAGCACAGGCGAATATTACCCTTGCCAATAAAAAGGGCTTTTTCGTGGGAGGCTTCTTCATTATCGGATTTCCCGATGAAACTGAAGAGGAAATGCGCCAATCCATCGATTTTGCGCTAAAATCGAAACTGCACACTGCCAATTTTGTGATAGTGACACCTTTCCCGGGAACGGAGCTCTGGAAACAAGCCATGGCTGCTGGTGTGCCGGTGGAAAAGGCTATTACACATTTCTACCAGGTTTCCATAAATCTTTCAAAAGTTCCCAGCAAACGTTTGGACACCTTACGGCGCCTGGCGCTTGCAAGGTTCTACCTCAACCCGGTTAGAATTCTACGTTTCATTTCTCGGGTGCCGAATTTTCCCAGACGTTCCCTCGAACTCGGTGTGATCTTGATGCTTACACTAATCGGCAAATGGAAAAACTGACGTCATGCTGAAACAAGTGCTGCTGCGATATTCGATTGACAGTCGCAAGAGAATCGGAATGAATAATGGCTAAAGTCGCGCTGGTACAGAATCTCCTCACCGAAAATCTGGGGCTCATGTATATCAGTTCCTACCTGCAGCGACAGGGACATGACGCCCGCATCTTCATCGACGTGCAGGGTACGAACGCCTTTAAAGACATTGAATCCTTCGCTCCGCAGGTAATCGGTTTTTCCTGTACCACCGGAATGCACCATTGGGCTCTGGATTTCGCTCGCCGTTACAAATCCCAGCACGCAAAGGTTAATATCGTCCTGGGCGGACCACATCCGACTTTTTATCCGCAGATCATCAAAGATCCCGTAGTGGATTATATATGCGTGGGGGAAGGAGAAGAAGCCCTCTCCGAGCTGGTAGGGGTGATCGATGGAGGAGGCGACGTTTCGCAGATCGGCAATATCTGGTCAAAACGCGATGGCGAAATCATTGAAAATCCCGTTCGTCCGCTGCTTCAAGATCTGGATAGTCTTCCCTTCCCGGATCGCAGCTATTATGATCGCTATCCGATTACCGCTCGGGAGACTTCCAAGAATTTTATCTCAGGTCGGGGCTGCGCTTACAAGTGTAATTTCTGCGCAAACCATACTCTGATGGGTATCTACCATGATAAGGGGAAGTACGTTCGTTTTCGCAGCAAAGAAAACGTCATCGAAGAGATTAAACAGGTTAAAGCCCGCTATCCGGTGCGATTCATCGGCTTTTCAGACGACATCCTGATTGTCAACCGGAAGTGGTTGTATCCATTTCTGGATTTGTACAAACGTGAGATTAACCTGCCCTTTCTTTCTACAGTTCGCGCAAATCTGGTCGACGAGGAATTGGTGGCGGCGCTGAAAATCGCTGGCTGTATCTCCTGCGTCTTCGGTGTGGAATCGGGTGTGGAGAAAATCCGTAATGAGGTTTTAGCCAAGGGCGTCAAGGACGAGCACATCTTTGAAGCCGCCCGACTTTTTCACAAGTATCGCATCCGCTTCGGTACGTACAATATGGTAGGACTGCCCGGGGAAACGATCGAAGATGCTTTTCAGACCGTAAAAATAAATGCCCGCATCCAGCCCGATTTCCCCTGGTGTTCAGTATTGCAGCCTTATCCGGGAACGCAAATTCGAAAGCGCATTGAAGCCGATCTCGGTCATCAACTGCCCATCGATGAAATCGGCGCCAGTTACTTTACTACGTCCGTGGTCCGTTCTAAAGAGATCCGGCAGTTGGAAAATTTGCAGAAATTGTTCCACCTGGCGGTGAAATTTCCCTTCATACAGCCGATAGTACGGCAACTGATTAAACTGCCGCCCAACTTTCTCTTCCAATGGACCTTTAACGCCTGTTATGCCTGGCAGTTGATGGTTCGCTCAAGGATCAATTTTTTCAAGCTGATCCAATACGGATTGGCTTCGCAGAGATTATTTAAAAAGCGTGCTTCCACTCAAGTTGGTCCGGTCGGAGACGAACCTTCTCCTGCTTCTTGACGTCATCATGAAAGTGCATCTGATCAATCCCCCTTCTCCGGGCGAGTTCGGCTTTACCAGGGAAGGGCGCTGCATGCAGAAGGAAGGTGTCTGGACGACGACCTGGCCTCCAATTTCGCTGACTCAGACAGCAGCGGTGTTGCGGCAGCGTGGGCACCAGGTGCAGGTCAATGATTGCAGCGTCGAGGCCGTGGACACGGAGAAATTGAAAGCAATCCTCCGACAATCCGCTCCGGGTCTTGTGGTCATGAACTCAACCACACCCTCACTGAATTTTGACATGACCATTCCGCCGGTCATCAAGGCAATTCTCCCCGGAACCAAAGTTGCAGCCTTCGGCATCCATGTTGGGACTCTGCCGGAAGACTGTTTCAAGATGACCGAGGCTTTGGATTACATTATTCGCGGCGAACCCGAACTAACCATCGCTGATCTTGCAGACAGTCTTGATCAGGGCGCTGATCCTTCGTCAGTGGCAGGGCTTTCCCTGCGGCAGGATGGAGTCGTAATCAATGCTCCCGACCGTACTTTCTTAAAGAATATCGATGATTTTCCCTATCCCGCCTGGGATTTGATCAATCTGGACAATTATCGCTTGCCGTTTTCGGGTCGGCGTTTTCTGATGGTAACCACTGCGCGCGGCTGCCCTTATGGTTGTGTCTATTGTGTGGCTCAGAGCTATTACGGCCGTAAAATTCGCATGCGCAAGGTCGATCGGATCGCTGATGAACTGGAGCACTTGCGAGACCGTTACGGCGTCAACGATTTTTTCTTCTGGTCGGAATCGTTTACCATCATTAAAACGGCGATCAAGGAACTCTGCCGCGAAATTCTCCACCGCAACCTCAACGTTCGCTGGGTCTGCAACAGCCGAGTTGACAACATCGACCTGGAACTTCTGAAGCTGATGAAGGAAGCCGGCTGCTGGATGATCTCCTATGGTATCGAATCGGGTGAACAGGCGATTCTCGATGGCATTAAGAAGAACATCACCATCGCGCAGATCCAGAATGCCATTGAACTGACCCGGCAGGTTGGCTTCCAGATTGCCGGTCATTTTGTATTGGGTTTACCGGGGGAAACCCTCGATTCATTGAAGAAAACTTACGATTTTGCCTGCAACCTCGATCTGGATTACGCCCAGTTCTATTGCGCTTCCCCCTGGCCGGGATCTGAATTTTATCACATGGCAAAAAAGAGCGGTTGGCTGGCGTCGACAGACTGGAGCCAGTACGAACAGGATCGCTCCGTGACCAACTACCCGGGGCTCTCTGCTCAACAAATCACACAATTTAGGGATTGGGCAGCCAGAAAATATTACCTTCGTCCCAAGATAATGTGGCGCACCATTACGAGATTGAAATCTCCGGGTGAAATAAAAAATTTCATCGGTATGCTCCGGGCGTTCCTAACCTGGGTATAACATGCATCTGGTTACATGAATTTAAGCTTGATCCGCTTGATCGACTCCCGTTTCGGTCAGGTCGTCTGCAACTATCTCTATTCCTACGACAAATTTCGCTCCAAATTCCCGCCTTTGCACTGGCAGGAAGGAGAGATCAAGCGTATTCTCGTCATCAAATTCTGGGGTATCGGCAACCTGGTGCAGGCATCGCCGACCATGCGCAGCATCAGGCAGATATTCCCGGATGCCGAGATTGTCTTTCTCACCCTGGCGCAAAATAAGGGGGTCTACGAAAGATCGAATCTCTATGACAAGGTTATTTACCTGCGGCTGACCACCGCTTGGGATTTTACCCGTGAATTAATCAGATTATTCTTCAGGCTACGCAACTTCAATTTCAATTTGATTATTAACCTTGAACCGTTAGTCTATTTCGGAGAATTGATCAGTTTCTACGTAGGAGTCGGCGATCGAGTGGGATTTTCTGTGCCCGGCCGAACAACGCTCTATACCAAGCCAATCGAATTCCGCGAAGACGAGCATATCGCCCGTACCTTCTACCGGGTGCTTTCAGCCTTCGGGGTTGAGGCTGAACCTTCAGAGGAGCAGTTACTCCCCGAAAGGATACCTCTTTCCAAAGATGATCTGCAGGTTGCGGAGGAATTGCTGCGGGCAGAAGGAGTGACTCAGGACGATTACCTGATCGGTGTAAACGTCAATGCTTCGGATGTTGCCAAGGAGCGACGCTGGCCTTTGGAGAATTTCGCGACGCTGTGTGATATGGCAATTGAGAGGTTGAACGCCAAAATACTTTTAGTCGGCGCCCCCGACGAAGTGCCCTACGTCGAACGAGCCGTTGCGATGATGCGTCGTGAACCGATCAATTTGGCCGGACGAACCAACCTGCGTGAAGCCATCGCCCTGATCAGCAAAATGAACTTGTTCATCACCAACGATTCCGGTCCGTTGCATCTCGCTTACGCGATGCGAGTGCCGACTATCTCCTTCTTTGGACCTGAAAGTCCCCGGCGTTACGGTCCCCTGGGAGAAGCTCACACTGCGTTCTTCAAGGGCTTGGATTGCAGTCCCTGCATCTACTTTAAAAACCTCAAGAAAGCCAATTGCAAGCAGAATGCCCGCTGTTTAAGAATGATAAAAACCGGAGAGGTCTACGAGAGCGTTGAGAAGAACTATCATCAATGGTTGGCTGACCGCGCTGCAAAGACCATGTCCATTTGAAGAACTGAGAGATCTAACTTGATAACCTCACGATATTCCTGGCTGATTCAGCATGGCTAAAATCCTCTTCCTCCAGACGATTCAATTTGAATTCACCGGCGTGATGTCTATTTCTGCCTACCTGAAAAGAGCCGGACACCAGGTGGATCTGCTTCTCGAACGGGAAGAAGGGAAGGATTTTTATCCTAAGATAAAAGCCTATAATCCCGATCTGATTGCCTTTTCAGCCATGACCGGCGATCATGTGCGCTGTCTGGAGATTGCGACCGAAGTTAAAAAGTTTATGGACGTCCCTATGTTGATGGGCGGCCCTCATCCGACTTTCTTCCCTGAAACGGTGGAGCATCCGGCTTTGGATATGATCTGCCGGGGCGAAGGTGAGGAGGCTGCCGCAGAACTTTGCCGGCGCATCGATCAGGGAATCGATTATTCGGACGTACGTAATCTCTGGATCAAGCGCAATGGAAATATCATCCGAAACGAAGTTGGAGTGGGGGAGAACGAGCTGGACAACTACCCTATCCAGGACCGGGAAATTTATTACAAGTACCCCTATCTGAGAGATTATCCGACCAAACCCTTTATAACGGCTCGTGGCTGTCCCTATCTGTGCAGTTTTTGCTTCAATCGGGATTTTAACCGCATGTACCACGGCAAAATGAAAGTGTTGCGCAGGAATTCTCCGGAACGAGCCATTGAAGAGATGGTTCAGGTCAAGAGCCGCTACCCCTTGAAGCGCATTTTCATCAACGACGATATCTTCATCCTTGATAAGGATTGGTTGTCGGTTTTCTTACCGATGTACCATCGGGAAGTCAACCTGCCTTATGCCTGCAACGTCCGAGTCAATCTGGTTGATGAAGAGAGAGTCCGCCTGCTCAAGGAGTCGGGTTGTTTCATGGTTTCATTCGGAATCGAATCGGGTGATGAAGAACTGCGGCGGCAAATTCTGAAGAAAAACATTTCCGATCATCAGATTCGTCACGCCGCAGAGCTTTTCCACCAATATGACATTAAAATGAAAACCTTTAATATCATGGGGTTGCCGGACGAGACGATTGAAAAAGCAATCAAAACGATCCGCATTAATGCCGATATTAAAGTAGACTACCCCTGGTGTTCAATCTTGCAGCCTTATCCTCGAACGGAGTTGGCAGCGATAGCTCACACCAAGGGACTGATCGGAAAGGACTTTTCACTGGATGATTTGAACGCATCTTTCTTCACCGGCAGTGTGTTGAAAATGTCGAACGTGCGGCAATTGACCAGGCTGCAGAAGCTTTTTTATATCGGCGTCAAAATGCCCTGGACGATTCCAATTCTGGCACGGATTATCAAGCTGCCGCTGGATAAATTCTACTTTCTCCTGTTCGGCTTCACCTATACTTACCGTTTCATGAAGGAAACCGACATCGGCTGGTGGACTGCCTTTAAATTTGCTCTAAAACATCGCAAAAATCTGTGAGAAAATTTGTTATATTATAAAAGGTTCAGGTTGTACCCCGGTGTAACTGTGTGGAGGCTGTCTTGATTTCGTTGGTCACCGGCGGAGCCGGGTTTATGGGAGCGCACGTTGCCGATCATCTTGTGAAGATGGGTCATCAGGTGGTGGTCTTGGATGATCTTTCGGGCGGTTTCATCGAAAATGTGCCTCAAGGCGCAGATTTCGTCCAAGGCAGCATACTGGATAGCGAACTCCTCAAATCCATCTTCGATGAATATCACTTCGACTATGTCTTCCACCTGGCAGCTTACGCTGCTGAAGGACTTTCCCATTTTATCAAGCATTTCAATTACCAGAACAACCTCATCGGCTCGATTAATTTGATCAACTCTGCGGTGAATTACGGAGTCAAACGATTTATCTTCACCTCGTCGATCGCAGTATACGGAGCTGGGCAGTTGCCAATGACCGAAGATATGGTTCCTGCGCCGGAAGATTCTTACGGCATTGCCAAGTTCGCTGTTGAAATGGATCTGCAGGCCACCCACGAGATATTTGGTCTGGATTACGTGATTTTCAGGCCGCATAACGTCTATGGAGAAAAACAAAATATCGGCGATAAATATCGTAATGTTGTCGGTATATTCATGAACCAGATCTTGCGGAACGAACCCATGACCGTATTTGGAAATGGCGAGCAGACGCGTGCTTTCAGTTACATCGATGATGTGGCGCCGATCATTGCTGAATCGTCACAGTTAGACGGAGCCCGGAATCAAATATTCAATATCGGCGCGGATCAGCCGTACAGCGTGAACGCGCTCGCCGGAGTAGTCGCTGCCGCGATGGGAGTCGAGAAGAAGGTCAAATACCTGGCGGCTCGCACTGAAGTCGTGCATGCCTTCAGTGATCATTCCAAGGTAGCAAAAGTTTTTAACTATATCCAAAAATATAATCTCGAAGCCGGTGTCGGACGTATGGCGGAGTGGGTTAGGAAACACGGCGCACGCCAATCGCGAGAATTTGGTGGAATCGAAATCGAAAGAAATCTACCGCCCTCCTGGAGAAAGGTCATCTCTTGAACTCAGTGCGGCCCAAACTGTCCATTGTTACCGCAAATACCAACGAAAAGCATGTCACACTCCCCATGCTGGCGTCGGTTTATAAGACCATCAAGAAGGCAGCGCCCTTCGAAATATGGATTATTGACAATGCTTCGAAAGACGGTTCGGTCGAAGCGATCAGGGAACAGTTTCCTCAGGTCAATCTCATCTGCAACCGGGTAAATGCCGGCTTCACCGAAGCCAATAATCAGGGTATCCGGGAATGTAAGGGTGAATATATTTTCTGTCTCAACCCCGATACTCTGTGCAAGGAAGGCGCTATCGACCGGATGGTGGAATACCTGGATGAACATCCCACCGCCGGCATCGCGGGGTCCAAGTTATTGAACGCTGATGGCACGCTGCAGTCTTCCTGCCGAAACTTCATGCGGACACGCTATCTGATTCTTCAACATTTTTTCCCCTGGAACCGGTTTTTCCCGCGCCTTGCGGGAAAATTGTTTCTGACCTATTGGGATCACAGCTACACCAGGCCGGTCGATTGGGTACTGGGCGCAAGTTTGATGATCCGCAGGCAATGTCTCGAACAAATCGGTTTGAAAGACGAATCATTCTTTATTTTTCATGAGGATAGCGACTGGTGCTTCCAAGCCAGGAAAGCGGGTTGGCAGGTTGTTTTCGTCCACGATGCTGAAATTATTCACTACGGCTCACAGACTGTTGCTAAGTTGTGGGGTGCAAAACTGAACATCGAAGTTTACAAAGCACAACACCACTTTATTCGCAAGAATCTCGGAGCGAGAGAACTCTTCTACCACAGAGTATTCTTGACGCTGCTTTTAAATATCCGTCTGATAAAATTGCACATCGCCCGATTTATGAAAAAAGTGGGTGAAGATGACTACAAATCGAGTCTGGAATTCCTTCGCAAAGCGATTGACGTTCAGCTACACCCGCAACTCGTGGATCGAAAACCGCAGATGAAGTCGTTGGTGGAAGCGTCGATGGGAAAATCATCCGCTTCCAGTTGATAATCTTGAGAATGGATCGATGATTTCGGTCGTCATACCGGCATATAACTCCGAAAAGACTCTGCCTTATACTCTCCAGGCGTTGCAGAAGCAGACCCTGCCTCGGGAGCTCTATGAGGTTATTGTCATCGATGATGCCTCCACCGATGGTACGGCATCCGTAGCGCGGGAGTTCGGAGTCCGCTACCGCCGGCAGACCAAAGAGGGACCGGCGGCGGCGAGAAATTTGGGAGTACGCATTTCCAGGGGTGACATTGTTCTCTTCACCGACAGCGACTGCATCCCAAAGGACGACTGGATTGCTAAGATGGTGAAGCCCTTTGAAGATCCGAAAGTCGCCGGGGTGATGGGAAGATATTTGACGAGACAACGGGAATATGCCGCCCGCTTTGTCCAGCTTGAATTTGAAGAGCGCTTCAGCATTATTAAAGAGCATGACAGTATTGACCTGGTACCCTCCTTTGCTGCCGCCTTTCGCCGTTCAGTGTTTGATGAGGTCGGTGGATTTGATGCGCACTACCCTCTGGCGAATAATGAGGACGTCGAGCTATCCTACAAAATTGCAGCCCGTGGTTACAAGATGGTCTTTGTCAATGATGCCATCGTCTATCACAAACATCCTCTTTGCTGGAAAAAGTACTTCGGCGTAAAGTATTCCCGGGCATTTTGGCGAACTCTCGTCTACAAAAAATTCCCCGGTAAAATCTTTAAAGACACCTATACGCCTCAGAGCCTGAAGGCGCAGATGTTGACGGCTTGGTTCCTGGTCATATCGACCTTGGGCTTTATTTTTAATACGACATGGGGAGCAGCCACGATCGGTCTTGCAGGGGCGTTATTTTTAACCAGCTGCGTACCTTTTACAAAAAGGACTTATAAATTCGATCCTGCCCTGTCTATGGCCGCACCACTGATTTTATTTCCCAAGTCGATCATCTTCGGATTCGGTGTTTTCTTGGGCTTTATTACGGGCAGTGAACGCGACACCATCTTTCCGGTCGTCCTGGCCGTCTTCGATGCCGTCATGTCAGCCGCGGCCCTAACTCTCGGCTTTATCGTTCGTTCCAAACTTTTCAACGCGCCAGTGGTATTCAGCAAGCCGGTGGAATATTTCTATCCGCTTTTAGCCATTTTCCCTCTTACGGTTTTATTCGTCTTCAGGCAGATGGGGCTGTACCGAGTAAAGACCTGCCTTTCAAAGCTCAGCCAGTTGCTTTTGTATTTCAAAGCGTTCGCCGTCGTTTCATTGCTGGTTATGGCGGGGATGTTTCTGCTGAAAATGAGTTACTCCCGGGTACTGTTGGCAGTCGTTTTTCTGACTTCACTCGTTTTAATGGGTTTATCCCGACTATTGCTTAATAGCCTTCATGATAAAATGATGGCGCGCGGAGTCAACGCCACTCGAGTCCTGCTGGTTGGGTGTGGTGAAACGGCGCAGATGCTGGTCGAAAAAACGCACAATTTTCCGACATTGGGGTATTATGTGGTGGGGTTTATTGCCGAAGCAGGCTTGGGCAAGCGTTATCTGGGCAAGGAGATATTGGGCTCAACCCAGGATATTCTTAAAATCATAGAGGAATATCAGGTCGATGAAGTCATTTTCGCGCGACCAAACCTATCCCGCGAAAAGGTGCTTAACCTGATCGTGCATCTGGAAAACGCGGACGTATCAGTGAAGATGATCAGCGATCTGTACGATATTGTAACTTCACAGACCGTCATCGACGGCATTGCCGACATTCCCATGATTGAGATTCACAAGCAGCGCTTCCGCCGTTTACAAGACCTGGTAAAGGTGAGCATGGATTATTTACTGGGAACCTTCTTTCTGGTCATTTCGTTACCTTTTTGGGTAGTGATTGGATCTATAATTTGTCTTGAAAGCCACGGCCCCATCATCATTCGCAGCCAGCGCGTCGGGATTAAGAGCAAGCTTTTTGAAATCTTCAAGTTTCGCACTCTCTATCGCGACGTCGAATCCGAAGATCAGTCGCCCACAGAATCGAATGACCCTCGCATTACAAAATTTGGCCGTTTCCTGCGGCGAACCAGCTTGGATGAATGGCCGCAGCTTTTAAATATTCTCCTGAATCAGATGTCGCTGGTAGGACCTCGCCCCGAAATCCCCAAGATTGTCGAAAAGTACAAAGAATGGCAGCGACTCCGTTTGGAGGTGAAGCCTGGTATCACGGGATTATGGCAAATCATGGGACGCCGAGACTTGTTTTTGCACCAGAATTTGGAGTACGATTTCTACTATATCAAGAATCGCTCGCTACTCTTAGACTTGATCATTCTGATGAGGACCATTCCGAGCATGATTTTCGGTCCGTCGATATCCAATCGTGGCTGGCTGATCAATGCAGATATCGAGAGAAGTGATTTTGGTAAATTGGTTGAGGAGCCACCCAAAGAAGAACCTTATCGTCATAGCGCTAGA
The DNA here is from genome assembly GCA_026394195.1 of bacterium. GTDB lineage: Bacteria > Electryoneota > B3-LCP > B3-LCP > B3-LCP > JAPKYS01. The sequence goes on from JAPKYS010000023.1 coordinate 153,915, forward strand.
GCATAACTTCCAAATAAAAGAAACCCTTAAAATAGACCTCATCTTCGTATGGGGTAATCCTTAAACTGACAGGGACATGACCATGAAGATCTTTTTCAACACTCTTACCCTCCTGCTGTTGTCGTTGGTAATGGTTGGAACAATTCAAGCACAAGAGGGAGGCAATTATCGAATTAAACCTACAGACGTGCTTCATATATATGTTCATGGAAATGACGACTTGACCATGAACGCCACAGTATTACCTGATGGAACGATTTCGTATCCGCTGGTAGGGACACTTTACGTACAGGGTCTCACCACAGATGGTCTCCAAGCGATTCTCACCGAGAAATTGAAAACCTATCTCCAAGAGCCGGTGGTCGCCATAACCATCACCTCTACCACCAGTTATGACATTTATATTCTCGGAGAAGTACGCAATCCGGGAGTCATACAGTACGAAGAGGGGAAACGTCTGACGGATTATCTTGCTGCTGCAAGCGGCGCGACCCCATTTGCGGATCTCAAGAAATGCCGAATTTATCCCAGTAAGGCGGGCGATCCCTTTCGAACCGTTAACGTTCAGGAAGAAATTCTGGAAAAGGGAAATCACGAGTTGAACATTCTTTTGCAACCTTATGATACAGTCATCGTCCCCAGACGCTCCGGATTTGCCATTGTTGAGTGGACCCAGGTTTCCCAGGTTTTCAGTATCATTGTAGGAGCTGCGACCCTGTACTTTATCATTGATCGCGGCGGTCGTTAGCTAAAGAAGGAACTCAGTAATGAAGATGTACCTGAGATTATTGTATGGACTGCTTCTTCTTCTTCTGCTTCTGGCAATCTCTTGCGGGAAAAGCGAGAAGTCATACTCACCCTCCGGCCCCAAAATGATTATTATGGGATTTGATGGTGTAGATCCTGGATGGATGAACCGATGGATGGCTGAAGGTAAGCTTCCCAACTTAGCCAAACTCAAGAGCGCTGGTTCCTACCACGAATTGAAATCCACGATTCCTCCGCAATCTCCAGTTGCCTGGGCTTCCTTCGCCACCGGTACGAACCCGGGTGGTCATGGTATCTACGACTTTGTCAAACGCACGCCGGCAGACTACATGCCGGAAGTGGCTGTCATGGATCTGCAGCCCCCAAAACTGCTCCTGAACATGATTCCTACGGAAAAACCCTATGGGAAACCAACCCGTGGAGGTATGTCTTTCTGGAAAGTGGCAGCGGGAAAAGGAATCCACTCCACGCTTCTGACCATTCCCTATACCTTCCCACCTGAGGACGTGGCTCCGGGGAGGATGCTCTCCGGATTGGGTACACCGGACCTGCGTGGCACCAATTCCACCTTTACCTACATGGCCACGGATTTAGGCTCTGATGAATTGGCACAATCGATTGGCGGCGGGAAATTGCAAAAGGTTAGCAAGATCAATAATGAAATTGCCACCTTCATCGAAGGGATGAATAACCCCGCCAAAAATGAGGAACGGCTTTCAGTCCCCCTGAATTTTAGCATCAGGGATGATCAGTCTGTTGAGGTGAGATTGGAGGGAATAAGCACCATCATCCAACCCGGATCCTGGAGTGAATGGATGCCGTTTCACTTCAAGATTACGCCTTTTCTAAAAGCCACGGGCATCTGCCGCTTTTACCTATTTACTTCGACCCCTGAATTCCGGCTCTATATGACTCCTCTGTGCATCGATCCTTCCGATCCGTACATTCCTCTCTCCTATCCTGAAGGTTTCTCGCGCGAACTCTGTGAAAAAGTTGGATACTTCAAGACAGTCGGCTGGCTCTATGACACTTCAGCTTTGAATGAAGACCGGCTTGGCGACGCCCAATGGATCGAGGATATGAATAAACTCACCGCTGAACAAGAACGGATCTTCTACTCTGAATTGGATCGCAGAGATTGGGATCTCTTCATCGGTGTCTTCACGGACACGGATCGATCTGCTCACATGTTCTACCGCTATCTGGATCCTGAACACCCTCTTTATGATCCCGTCAAGGCTGCACAATACGGCGACATTATTGAATCAACCTATCGCCATATGGATCGCTTCGTCGGTGAAATCATGGACAAATACCTTGACGATCAGACAACTTTGATCGTAATGTCGGATCATGGTTTTCACAGCTTCCGGCGAGGCTTCAATACCAATACCTGGCTGGCGGAAAACGGATTTCTAAATTTCCAGGGGATGGAAAAATTGCTACCGGGGCAGCAGATTCCCCGTGAGATTTTCCCCAAAGGCGAATTCTTCCCCAGAGTGGTGTGGAATAAAACCAAAGCCTATTCCTTGGGAACGGGTCAGATCTACATTAATTTAAGCGGTCGTGAGAGCCGTGGAATCGTTCGCCCAGGGGCTGAATACAATGCGCTGCTTGACCAGATCGTCCAAGGTCTGATGACTGTGACGGATCCTATGAACGGTACGCCGGTTTTCAAGAACGTTTACAAAGCCAAAGACGTCTATTCCGGAGAATTTGCCGATAAAGCCCCCGATCTCCAATTGGGTTTCGCAGATGGCTATCGCACATCTTCTGAAACCATGCTAGGCGGTATCCCCGCTGAGTTGGTCACGTCCAACCTGCGAAATTGGTCCGGCGATCACTCTGCTTCTGCCGTTGAAGAAACCTCAGGGATTATCTACTGCAGCCGCCCCATGACCAAGGAAGACCCCGCCATCGTGGATATTGCCCCAACCGTGCTCGGCTACTTTGGAATCGAAAAACTACCCGTTATGGAAGGATCATCCATCCTCAATCCGTAGTGCAGAGTGACCAGGGTTTCTCCGTCAGCTCTCCTTTGAGAATAATTGTAACCATCACCAGAAGCGAAATAGAAATGTCACCTACTATACCTAAACCTGCCGAACGGGTTATCCTCCTGGGACTCGACGGCGCTACTTATAGATTGATCAAGCCCTGGTCAAAGGAAGGGATTCTCCCTAACTTCGCCGAACTTTTCCAGGATTCCGCCTGGGGTGAACTGGATTCTACAATTCCGCCGACTACGCCTCCGGCCTGGTCCGCCTGCTTAACCGGGAAAAACCCCGGAAAGCATGGCATATATGACTTTCGTGAATCTCCTCTGAAACACCCGCAGCGACCCTTGGTCAACTTGAGCTCCATGCAGGGTCGGAAGCTTTGGCATTTCTTCAATGCAGCCGGGAAAAAAGCGGCGATAATCAACGTGCCGATTACCTTTCCGCCCGAGCCGTTGGATGGTATTATGCTCTCTGGTCTCATGACGCCATCAGATGAATCGGATTACGCCTACCCTGCAGAGCTTAAACCTGAACTGATCAAGGCAATAGGCGATTACGTCGTCAATATCGACATTCCCAAATATGACGTGGAATTAGAAGCCGATGCACTTCGCTTCCTTGACGATATCGATTACTCTTTTCAGAAGAGGAAGGAAGCTTTCTTTTGGCTAATGGAGAATAAACCCTGGCACTTTTTCATGATCGTTTTCATCAATATGGATCGTATCCAGCACCTCTTCTGGAAGTATCTCGATCCACAATGGAAAGTGTACGAATCCCGAATCGCCAGGAAGTTACGTCCTCGCATCATCAATTGCTATCGCATGGTCGATGATATGTTAGGGGAATTACGACCCAAACTGGGAGATACACCCCTGATCATCATGTCGGATCACGGTTTCGGGTCGACTCGCCAATGGTTCAACGTCAACACCTGGTTGATGAAGGAGGGATATCTCAAGGTCAAGTCGGATGCGCTGCTGAAGAAACAGATTTTTACCTTCTTCATGGATCTTAACGATTCGCAATTAGTTAAGACTCTCGTGCCAAAAGCCTTGCAGTCTGCTATCCGGCAGAGAGTACGTGGCACTCGATCCACCTTTAAGAGCGATTTGGAAGCTGCGTTGGATTACTCCAATACCAAGGCTTTCTTCGCATCGATACCCTCGCAAGGTATATTTATTAACATCAAGAGAGATGGGATCGGGGTGGTTTCCCCAGGGGCGGAATACGATCAGCTTCGCGACGAAATCCGCGTAAAATTAGAGAAACTCGTCGATCCTCAGACCGGCAAGCCAGTCGTTGACCGCGTATACTTCCGGGAAGAAATTTATAAAGGTGAACAAACTCAATTTGCGCCGGATATTCTCTTCAAGGCTCAAAATTACGGCTGCCTGGGACGGCAGTTAATTGGGCCCAGAAAAAACCTGCAAACCAGCGCTAATACACCCAACGGTTTTCACCGGCCGGAAGGTATCTTTATGGCTCTGGGACCTCAGTTCAAAGCCGGAGTAGAGATCAAGGGGGCCGAGATACAGGACATCGCGCCGACGATTTTAAACCTGACCGGTCAAGCGATTCCCGACGATATGGATGGGAAAGTGCTGAAGGATTCCTTCGTCGATGAATTCGCGTCAGCGCACCCGGCGACGTTCGTACAGGCGTCTGATTTTGCTGAGAGTCAGAAAAAAGATTTTTCTGATAAAGAAAGCGACGAAATCGCAGGTCGTTTGCGCAGCTTAGGATATTTGGAATAATGAATCCTCTTTTTAACCTACCCACAGGTCTCTGACCTGCCTGCTCTCAACCCAAAACTGAAATTACGGAAAGAACTCATGAAAAAACTGATCATCAATATTGTTAAAATCCTGGTAACGGTTACCATCATCGTTCTGATATTTAAGAAGTTACAGATTGGCTACGATGACATCATCATCTCCTTAAAGCATAGCCCCGGTTGGTTTGTAGCCTCGTTTTTAATGCAATTAGGCGCCATCCTTTTTTCCATACTGAGATGGAACGTTTTGATGGTGAGCCAGGATCTTAAAGTTCCCTTTTCGCACCTGGTCAAGACCTTTATGGTGGGTCGCTTTTTAGGGACATTCACCCCTACCGGCATCGGCTTGGAAGCGTACAAAGCTTACGATATCGCCCGCTATACAGGCAAACCCGAAGCGTCGGTTTCAGTGGTATTGATCGAGAAGATGATCGCAACTTTCTTCTCGCTCTCTCTGCTCGTTCTGCTAACCCTTCCTTTCTTCTTAGGTAGAATTGACGTCAAGTTTTTGCTGGTTTTTGGTCTCTTCTTCGGTGTGCTGCTGGTATTGGCTCTGGTTTTGCTTTTCAGCCCGGGATTGTTGCGTAAAGTTTTACGCTTTAACTTTCCCATGAAAGCTAAAATCGAAAAGCCGCTCAACCGGACCGTAGATGCCTTTACTATTTACAGTCAGAAACGTGGTGGTCTCATGAGCGCCATTTTGTTAGGATTGGTAGTTTACATCTTCTGGTTCCTCACCTATTATATGAATTCGCTCGCCTTGGGCGCCGGTTTAACCCTGGTAGACGTCCTTAAAGTCGGTCCAATGACGCAGATCGCCACCATGATCCCGCTATCCATCGCCGGTATCGGATTGCGCGAGGGGGCATTCATAGGTCTGTTGGATAGCCTGGGTCTGGTCGCGGGCGCTGACCCAACTACGCGCAGCGCTATGGTGCTCTCAGCGACGATGGTTTATTTTATTTCCATTTCCGTCAATATTATCGGAGCCGTGATCTTCCTCACTCGCAAGACTGATTATCAGCGGCAGATCAAAGACATGACCAACCGAACTGCAGATGAGAACGTAATGACTTAGATGATTTACTAACGGGATGATGATATGGAATGGTTGAAAGCTGATTTTCACCTGCACACCAATGAAGACTACTACGATTACATGCCGCATTCAGCTTATGAGCTGATTGATCATGGCGCTAAGCTGGGATTTTGCGTTCTCGCAATCACCAATCACAACTTTTTTACCTTCAGCGAAGCCTGGCGGGATTATGCCCAAAGGCGCGGCATCCTTCTAATTCCCGGGGTTGAGGCGAGCATCAGGGATAAACACGTCCTGATTTTGAACGCGGACAAGGATGTGAATAAACTGCGAACCTTCGATGACCTGAAAGCCTATAAAAGCTCGACAGACGCAGTTATAATTGCCCCACACCCGTTTTATCCCGCGTTGATCTGCCTGCAGAGCAAACTATTCCGACACCTCGATCTTTTCGACGGTGTGGAGTTTCATGCCTTCTACACCAAGTTTTTCAATCCGAACGAACGAGCCCGACAGTTCGCTGCAGAGCATGGTAAAACCTTAATCGGTGATACCGACTGCCATCGTCTGTATCAGATGGGGAAAACCTACACTCGCATTCATGCCGAGTTGAATCTGTCTTCAGTGTTAGGTGCGCTGCGCCAGGGCGCCACAGAAGTGGTCAGTCGACCGCTTACAGCCGCAGAAATGTTGAAAAGCTACATCGACATGCAATGGCCCAACTTGATGATGTCTATCGAGAAGACGTTGAACCAAAGAAAAGCTGCCCGTAATAATCGATTACCGATCAATTCGGTTGTGCTGCCGCAATTCATCAAACCTCATCACCAAAATTAACTCCAACGACACGGAAAGTAAATGACTGATCGAGATAAAACTTCGACTTTGCTTATTTCCATGCTATTAAGTTCACAAGCAGGGATTTTAGGTGGAGTTATCGCCGGTTTGAAGGAAATCTTCATTATCACTCATTTCGGGACGGCGCCGGCTCTTTTCAGCGGTATCCTGTTCGCCTGTGTTGCTTACGGTATCCTCGGCGGCTTGATTGGGATCGGAATCAATTCCATCTTGCAAGTTCTCCCATTCCACCAGGATCGAAAAAACAACCGCAGACTGCTTTCCACGACCATCCTGAGTGCCTCGCTTAGCATCAACCTCTTCTTAATTTTTATCTTCCGTGCCTTCCGGGATTACCATGCAGAAAAGGTTCGGGTCACCGAACCTATGGGACTTCTGACGATTGTCGTCCTATTGTTGGGTGCCGGAGTGGTATTTGTGCTTGCTCGTTTCATCTTTAATCGAATACTCCCTGCTCTTCTGGATTGGTTGATGAGCTCCAAAGGATTTTTCGCTACCTTGGGTGTGCTTATCATCGTTGGTCTGATTCTGCAGGTCACCCTTTCCAAAGAGACGGAAGCTGTAAGTTTACCTTATTCACCTCAAGGACAGTCGAGATTAGCTGAAAAATCCAATGTCATCATGATCATGGTCGATACCTTTCGACCCGATTGGCTGGGATGTTACGGCAATAGTGACGTTTCGACACCCAACATCGATGCCCTGGCAAAGGACGGCGTTCGTTTTTCGACCGTGTACGCTCAAGCCACCCACACCAAGCCATCCACTGCTGCGCTTCTGACGTCTCGTTATCCCAGTGAGCATAGGGCTATTCACAAGAACGACGTCCTGCCGCCAAGCGTCACCACGGTTGCCGAAGTCTTCAATAAAGCTGGATATTATTGCGGAGGTATCGTCACCAACGTTAACCTGGCGCCGATTTACAACTTCCAGCAGGGGTTCAATGAGTACACCTACCTGCCGCCCAAATATCTCTTCGGAGCCAACGAAGCCGCTTCCCGGACGATTCTCTATGGTGTCCTCCGCCTGATCCGCATGAAATTGGCGCACAGTCTTTGGGTGCAACATTTCTATCGCAGTGGTGAAACTGTAACCGGATATGTCGGTGATTTTATCAACAGGGAAAAGGATAAGAAATTTTTCCTCTTCGTGCATTACATGGATCCTCATGATCCCTACTTTGAACACCCCTTCAACGGCAAGGGTTTTTCGCGCGCCGCCATGCCAAATCCCGATCCAAAATTCGCCGCCCCTTTCAAGGCAAACTACACCCAGGAAGTTGAGTACATGGATGGCTGGGTAGGAAAAGTTATACAGCAACTTAAAGGTGACGGTCTCTACGACAACAGTCTGATCATTCTTACTTCAGACCATGGTGAGGAATTTTACGAGCACGGCGGATGGTGGCATGGAACGACTTTACATGAAGAACAAGTGCGTGTCCCGCTTATCATCAAATGGCCAGGGGGTTTGGAAGCAGGTTCAGTTCGAGAATCTCTGACGCGAAGTATCGATATTACTCCGACTGCGTTGGACATTGCAGGGTTGGATAAACCCGAAGCCATGCGTGGAATCGGGCTGTTTCAACCGGACCTTCAGATGACCTATACACCTTCTGCTTTTTCCGAAGCGGATCACGAAGGAAATGTTGTACGGATGCTCAGAGTCGGTCAGTGGAAATATATCCAGACCAATCCGGAGAACCCTCGGAAACAACCTCCGCAGCAATTATTCAACCTCGAAGTTGATCCGGGCGAACAGAATAACCTGGTGACCGCCGATCCAGCACGCGCCAAAGAGATGCAGGCTCTGTTGCAGAGTCAATACCAGGAGATCCTGGCCGCTCGTGAACAGGGGGCCAAGAGTGACCTAGACCGGGATACACAAGAGCGGTTACGCGCGCTGGGCTATACGCAATAGATACAAGCACTGGTTGAACGTGCAGTAATACAAGTACTGCTCTTAATCCTGCCGATCATAATCCTCAGGGGGGAAAACCATGCCAAACAACGGGAGAACCGGGTTCTTGAGCGGTCTGACTCTGGCGCTGCGTGCAGGCAGTTTAGGGGGAATCTTTGCGAGTTTCCTGGAAATTCTCTATATCACCCACCTGGGTGCCCAACCATCTCAATTTTCAGCTCTTTTCTTCGCAGCAGCATCCTACGGTATAATTGGCGGAATTTTTGGGTTCTTTACCTTCATCATTGTGCAATTAATCAGAAAACCTGCGGTTCGACCTGAATCCAATTGGTCTACCGGATTATACTTCTTCACCATTGCGCTGTTAAGCACAACCTATTTCATAGGTCAATTCTACGTCTTCAGGTATTATCATCACGAAATGGTGCGCCATACCGAATTAAAGGGCCTCGTTACCATGTTCATGCTCCTTCTGGTGACCATACCCTTCTATTTTCTCTTCAAATGGGTCTTCACCCGATTTTTATCAAGGCAGCTTAGTTGGATACTCAAACCCGTCGGTTATTTCACCGTTGTTCCTGTTATATTAATTCTCGGCTTCATACTGCAAAGTTCGTTTTCCACTGATGCTGAAAGCGTCCACACCCCCTTCAATCCCTCCGCTCAAATCAACGTTCAGGATAAACCGTACGTCATCTTCATCGTCGTGGATACCTTCCGGGCTGACGCACTGGGCTGCTATGGTAATAGCGCTGCCCATACACCCAACCTCGATGCTTTAGCCCGAGATGGAGTGCTGTTCAAACAGGAGTATTCTCAGGCGTCGCACACCAAGCCTTCAACCGCCTCACTAATATCATCCCGCTTTCCCACTGAACATCAAGCCATCTATAAAACCTCATCGTTGCCGTCCAGTGTGACCACGGTTGCCGAGGTTCTCGCCGATGGGGGCTACTACTGCGGCGGCATTATTGTCAACGTGAATCTGGCGCCGGTTTATAACTTCAATCAGGGATTCCACGAATATACCTACCTGGCCCCGGATTTCTTCCTTCATGCCAACCACGCTGCCTCGCGATTGGTGATTCACATTTTGCTGAATAAATATCACTGGGGATTCCAGAAAAAATTCGACGTCAGCGAGTTCTATTCCAACGCCGAGGAAGTCTATAAAAACACAGAAAATTTCCTGACCCGCAACCGGGGGAATAAGTATTTCCTGTTTCTCCACTTCATGGATCCCCATGATCCGTACTTTGAACATCCATACACCGGAAAATGTTATCCCAGCGCGATTCTCACGAACCCCGATATAAGTTATCTCGAACCATTCAAGGACTTTTATCAGCAGGAAGTGGACTACGTGGATTCCTGGTTGGGGAAATTATTTTCCGACCTGAAAGCTGCGGGCACTTATGACAGCACACTTATCGTCCTGACCAGCGATCACGGTGAAGAATTCCATGAACACGGTGGCTGGTGGCACGGTTATACCTTGCATACCGAGGCAATCCACGTGCCCTTAATCATAAAGAAACCCTTTGATCAGGATGCTGGACGGATTGTCGACGAGCCAACCAGCGGGATTGACGTGGTCCCAACTATATTAGGCACTGTGGGTTTGGAGCGCCCGGCGGAAATGCGGGGTCGTGACCTGTTTGACACGACCATGACGTCAATGCCAGATTCAATCATCTTTTCAGAAGCCGACTTCATGGGGAACAAGGTGCAGATGATAAGAATCGGCGATTGGAAATATATCGAAACTAATCCCGAAAACCCGAGTCGTCGACCCCCGCAGCAGCTTTTCAACCTGAAAGATGATCCATCAGAACAGCACAATCTCGTTGATTCCTTGCCCACCAAGCTGGCAGAAATGCAGCTCTTATTGAAGGAAAAATATCATATCATCCAATCGACCAAAGAGACCGCCGTGGAGGGTCAACTGGATGATGCGACCAAGGATCGTCTGCGAGCTCTTGGATATGTGCAATGAGTAATCAACGGGAAAAACTGTTAATTCTGGCACTGGACGGATTTGATCCGGATTTTTTCACATGCCACCACGATAAATTACCCCATCTTTCCCGCTGGGCGGATGAAGGCAGCCTCTCGCCGCTCACCTCGACGATCCCTCCGATGACGTTTCCCGCCTGGACAACCTTCCTTACCGGAGTCAATCCCGGCAAGCATGGAATTTTTGATTTTACGGCCAGAATTCCCGGTGAGCTGCGCTGCCGTTTCATCAATTCCTCGCATCGTCAAGCGCCAACCTTTCTAAAAGTTGCGTCGCAGGAAGGTTTGAGGGTAGGGTGCGTCGGTATTCCATGCACCTATCCGCCGGAAGAGCTTTCCGGGTTCCAAATCTCCGGTTTCGATACACCCCTGCCATCCAAAGCCGATTCGAGTTTTATTTATCCGCCAGCCTTGGCTGCCAAGATTGAGAGCGAGTTGGGGGGCGTTCAATTCGGAAATTTCAATGAGAGCCACATTTCCAAAGGCTGGCACTTGCGCGTTCTGCAGAAGCTGTTGGAAGGGATACAGCGTAAAACAGCCTTGAGCCGTCTGCTGCTTGAGGAATTTCCACTCGACGTTTTTGTGCTTCATGTCGGCGAAACAGATACGGTGGGACACCATTTCTGGTGTTTCTCTGATCCGAAATCTCCGCGTTACCTCCGATCTAAATCTGGCGAGGTTGAATCAGCGATACTGCAAGTTTATCAGGCTGCTGATCGGCTCGCCGGTGAGGTTGCGGGACTCTTCAAACCAACCACCGTCATGGTCGTCAGTGACCACGGCATGACCGGCACCTCGGATCGAGTTATTTATTTGAATCGCTATCTCGAGCAGTGTGGTCTCCTCAAATTCAAAAAGTCAGATCTGACAGATGGATTCATCTCGCGCGGCAAACGATTCGGCATGCGCTGGATTCCTTATCAATTGCAACAGCAGGTGTTTCGTGTTGCCGGTGGCAGGCTAGCTGGCGATATTGAATCCCGCCAGAGATTCGGCAGTATCAATTGGGAAGGCACTTTTACCTACAGCGAAGAGTTGAATTACTATCCGGCTGTTTATTTGAATCTGCGAGGTCGTGAACCTTACGGTATCATCGATGAAGCAGACAGAGAGCGCTGGTGCGATAAAGTTGCGGATGCTCTGCTGGCTTGGATTGATCCGGGCACTGGATCGCAGGTTGTGGCAAAAGTACATAGACGAGAAAATATTTATCACGGTAATCACACTCATCTGGCTCCCGATCTAATCCTGGAACTCCACCGACCAGCCGGATATGTATATGCTCTAGGGCGCAGCAGTTCAGCGGACGGTAAGAATCCGGTTCGGCAGATGACCGGTGATGAATACGTTGGCTTCAAAGGGGCTAGCATGAACGGGTCCCACCAACCCAATGGGATATTTATCTTTCATCATGACAGCGAACGGATTTCGCTTAGCAATGAGATATCACTGATGGATGTTGCTCCAACCGTATTAAGTCTTTTTAAACTCCAGGTCCCAAGCTGGATGGATGGTAGCAATTTACTCGGGTCGAATGAATATCGCACCGGCGAACTAGACGTGGCGAGTGCAACACGGAATTATTCCGCAGAGGAGGAGGCGATCTTGTATTCCAGGTTATTGGAATTGGGCTATCTGGGTTGAATCATGCTGCGAAGCCTGAATATTGCCATGGTCGCAGCCTGTCCTTTCCCTACTTCACAGGGCTCACAGGTTTTAATCCGCGAACTATCGGAAGCGCTGGTGCGGCGAGGCCATCGCTTGCATATCGTCACTTACCATTTTGGGGAAGACAGACCTTGTCCCGGCTTGATTATCCATCGAATTCCTGAACTATTCCGCTATAAGAAATTCAGATCGGGTCCCGAAATCAGAAAACCACTCTTGGATCTACTTCTATCTCGTAAATTAGATGAGGTGGTGCGTCTCCAGCAGATTGACATTATTCATTGCCATAACTACGAAGCCCCGGTAGTTGCTTTTCCCGTCCGTTTTCTGAGGAAGGTTCCGGTGGTCTATCATAGCCACAACACCATGTCGGATGAGTTTTACACCTACTTCCGGCTGAAGTTGCCGCAGATACTGGCGCGCGGAGCGGCTCATCTGATGGACCGCTTGATCCCTCGGCAAGCCGACTTCGTGATTGCCATCAATCGTGCAGTAGTGGATTTTCTGGCGAATCTGGGCACTCCGGTTGGGAAGATCAAATTTATCCCTCCCGGAATTGACTTTGGTGATGAAATCGTTGAAATCGATGAGGCGCTGATCCGATCCAGATTGGAATTGGGTAAATGTCCCATTATTGTCTATGCGGGCAATTTGGATGGGTATCAGCGAATGGATTTATTGGTGGAAGCGCTACCGGCTGTTTTCAAGTCTTATCCTCAAGCTCGGCTGGTGCTATTGACCAGCTCAGATCCAGAACCGTTCCTTAGAATCGCCGCTGCGAAAGAAATCACCGCATCCATCGTAGTGGTGCGCAACCCGTCCTTTCAATTGACTCGGGAAATATTATCCATCAGCCAGATAGCGGTTAATCCCAGAATTTCCTGGTCTGGGTATCCGATAAAATTGCTGAACTACATGGCTGCCGGACTACCGGTCGTTGCTTTCCAGGGTGCCGCTCCCTGCGTAGTTGATGAGTCAAGCGGACTTTTAGCGCCTGCTGGAGATACCGATGCTTTCAGCAGACTGCTTCTGCGTTTAATGGATCACCCTGATGAAGCCCGAACCTTCGGTTTAACTGGGAAGGAGGTTATTCAGCGCAACCATTCCTGGGATGCAATTGCTGTTGAAATCGAGAATATTTACGCAAAGCTGCTAAACATAGCCATACCTGCGGATAAACGCCACTCATTGGTTGCGTCGAATAGGAAAGCGCTATCCGTTCAAGATTAAGATAAATTTCAAGATAGTTGCACACTCACCGGACTTACTCCTCGTATTCTCTTCATGGGATTACACAAAAATCGGGCAAAATCTACCGAAATCAAAACATTTAGCTTGACTTTTAAGAAAAATATTCATAACTTGTTATTGTCCGTGTACCTAAGACACACCGCCTACAAACAATAGGATAAGAAGATGGAAATAAAACGCGTTTGGGATATTCTCCTGCGTAGGAAGTGGGTGATCATCCAGGGTTTTGTCATCATTTTTGGCATCATCATGGTAGCTACGCTTTTAAAGCCCAAAACCTATATGGCTGAATGTAAATTGGTCGTCGAGGGGCAGGGTACTCAAGAAGCGTTGTTGCGCAGTATTGGATTGGAATCCATCAGTGAAATGCTGTTCTCTGCCAATTTAGGCCAGGGGAGCAGTATGATGGAAGTAGAAATTCTAAAAATGATGAGCAAGCCGGTTTTGGACAAAGTCGCTCAGAAATTAGATCTGAGGATGTCAGATGGTAGCTACGTACCTGGACCATCCTTGGCTTTAATCCCCCAAACATTTCAATGGGGGGCACAGCGTGGACTGAAAATTAAGCCCGCGAAGAAATCAACAAGTTTTTCCATTCAGGGGTACTCTCCGAATCCACAGGAAGCACTGGATCTCTCTAACACACTTGCGGAAGTCTATTTAGCCGAAGACGTCGCAAAAAAACATAGAGAGACATCCGACGCGGCTCGTTTTGCTGACGAACAATCTAAGATTGCGAAGCGTGATTGGAATGACGCCAAGAGAAGATTACGAGAGTTTCAGGAGGAAGAGGGGGTTGTAGATATCCCATCGGAAGTTGGTTCCCTCATTTCACAAATCGCTGGACTGCGCGCCCAGCAGAATATGATGAATCTGTCATTACAGGAGCTTAATAATGTAGAGCAGAATTACCAGGGACAAGCAGATCTGATTGGCGGCACAACGATCTCAGATGAGAATCAGATCTCATTTTTAAAATCCCAACTGGCTGAATTGGAATCAAATCTGCAATCATCTTTAAGTAAGTATACTGAGAATCATCCAACCATCTTGGCACTTCAAGAGAAAATAATTGATCTTCAGAAAAAACTGCTAAAAGAAAAAGACGTTTATGAACAATCTGAGCGGATACGCGCAGATGAAGTTGGAAAGCGCATTCGTGAGTATCAAGCGAATCTCGCCAAGTTTCCGTCACGAATATATACCTTAACGCAACTTCAGCTTTCCTCAGATACGTCCGAGAAGACCTACGAAATGCTCCTGGATATGAAGTATCGCTTGAATATCACCAAGGCGATGCAGATCTCTAAAATCGATATCATCGAACCGGCATGGCGTGCCAAGCCGTACTCGCCGAGTGTTCAGAACAATGCCATCATTGGGGCTTTACTCGGGTTGATTTTCGGGTTTGGTCTCGCAATTCTGATCGAATATTTGGATGATTCGGTTAAGGATGCGGATTCAATCCAGGTGCAGTTAGGCTTACCGCTACTGGCGAGCATCCCTCTGATGGGGCGCAAAGAAACTCCTTTAATCGCTGGATCAGATGCATCGACTCAGAAAAAATCTGTCTACTTCCTGCGCGAAGCGTTCAATATTCTCACCCACAATATCAAACTGGGCAGTCTAGATGAGAAAGTGCGCAGTATCATGGTGACCAGTTCGATTCCGGAGGAAGGCAAAAGCCACATCGCCACCAATCTGGCGATCAATATGGCTCAGCAAGGTAAAAATGTACTCCTTGTCGATACTGACTTCCCCCGCCCCTTCATCTACCGCTTCTTCGGTCTGGAGAACGAAATTGGGTTGACTGAAGTCATACTGGGTGAAGCCTCAATCGAAGAAGTCCTTAAACCTTCAGGAGTGGATCATCTCTGGATCATCACAACTGGACCTAAACCGCCGAATACCACGCAGTTGTTTGAATCCAATCAGATGAAAGAATTCATCAAGGAAGCAGAGCGGCTCTTCGACATTGTCATCTTCGATACGCCGCCGGTCTTCTCGCTGAACGATCCTGTTATCCTCGGCGCTCTGGCGGATCGTACCATAGTCGTAGCCTCTGCAGGCAACATTTCCCGGCCCATGTTGAAGCAAGCGGTGGAAACCTTAGAAAGGGGCAACAGCCGCATTCTGGGGATCGTCCTCAACAAAATGCAGATGGAAGGGACGCACTACTACTACTATTACCATTCCTACAATTCACTACAGGAATCCGGCTTTAAGAAGATGGCTTCTAAACCCTTGCAATTGTTAGGATTGAAGAAAAAATCATCAAGACGTCGGTACAGAACCAAGCCCATCTGACCTTGGATAGATACCCAAAAGGGGGCCTCTAAGCCCCCTTTGCCAACTCAGGGTTGAAAAAAAGGAGGGTAGAGCATGAAAAAGACAATGATGCTGGCAGTATTCAGCCTCTTGCTGCTGATGACGGCAACCAGCGTTATGGCGTACCAGAGAACGGTCGTCATCGAAAATTTTACCAACTGGGGTTGACCTTACTGCGCGCAGAGCGACCCTGCTCTTCACGCAGCCCTGGTGAATCTAGGGTCCCCCAATGCGTTTGACATAGCCTATCACATGTCCTGGCCCAATGCCGGCGATCCCTTCTATCTGGCTAACCAGAATGACAACAATGCCCGGCGTGGATATTACAACGTGAACGGCACACCTACGATGGAATGTGACGGTGCTGAATGTGGCACGACGCAAGGCGCGATCAGCGCAGCGATCAACAACCGGCTTACCCTGTCGTCACCGCTCTGGATGAGATTGGAATCGCACGCAGCCGGGACAGAAATAATGGTGAACTGTGACGTCGTGTCGGAAACTAACATTTCCGGCAATTACGTCTTCCAGACCATGGTGCTGAATCGGTATACCTCCTTGCCCAATTCGCCCAATGGTCAACCCAATCACTACTCTGCGTTGCTGAAGATTGCGCCCACATCAACCGGGCAACCCTTCTCGGCGACGGCTTACGATACCGTCCATTACAACTTCTCCATCCCGTTGAATCCTACCTGGTCTGCTGCGGATCTTGACGTCGCCTGTTTTGTGCAGAACAACGACACCAAGGAGTTCATTCAGGCGGCCAGAGTTGAAGTCCCGTTGGACTTCCCTAACGTGGTGATGACCAGCTATAACGTCGCCGATATTAACGGCAACCTGGACGGTCGCGTCGATCCAGGTGAAACCGGTAGAATGATCGTTACCCTGCACGATCTGGCGCCGTTTTTTGCCGCTAATCAAGTTGTGGGGACGCTTAGCACAACGGACCCACTGATCACGGTAACGAATCCGCTGGTGAATTTCCCCGACATCGCAACCGGAGATTCGGTGAACAATACCGGTAACCCCTTCCAGTTCACCGTCGATCCTACGTTGCAGCCGCATCAGGTCACGTTTACAGTGACCGTAACAGCCCAGCCGTACAACTTCCAGGCTACTTTCCCCGTGACCTTCATGGTCGGCAGACCCAATCTTTTAGTGGTCAATGACGACATCAACGGGTTGTATGGGAGTTACTACGATTCTATCCTGGATTCACTGGGACGAGTGCACGACGTCTGGGTTCAAACTCAGATGGGGAGTGTCTCGGCGACGGAGCTGGGGTATTATCCCACCTTGATATGGTTCACCGGAATAGACGATGTAGTGACTCTGTCAGAAACTGAACAGGGGATGATCACCAATTACCTGAATGCCGGAGGCAAGCTGCTGCTCTCCAGCCAGAATCTGGGTGATCTCTGGGGTCAGAGTACCTTCTACCACGACGTGATCCATGCTGAACACCTGCAAAGCTCTGTCGTCGGAGCCTACACTCTGACGGGTGTGCCCGATGATCCCATTTCCAACGGCACTACATTAATGTTGGTAGGTTCCAGTGGAGCGGGAAATGCGAATTCCAGCGCCAGTCTAAATGTGATTTCGCCGGCACAGGGAATCTACACCTACAACGCCAACAGTGAATTCGGTGCGTTACGCTGCGAAATCGGCTCGGCTGGTCGATTGGTTTACTTCAGCTTTGCCTTCGAAGCCATCTCGGGGCTGGGCACAAGTACGTCTCGCTATCAGGTACTCGATAATTGCCTCTATTGGTTGGAAGAAGAGGTTGGAGTCAAACCCTCGCCTGGACCGCAACAGCTTCCCAGCAGACTCGAGATTTCTGGGCTCTACCCCAATCCCTTTAATCCCAGCACCGAAATCTCCTTTGAGCTGCCTGTTTCAGGATTGACGGAAGTAGCGATCTACAATCTCCAGGGGAAACTGGTCGAATCCACCTTCAAAGGGCAGATGAACGCCGGTTATCACCACCTGATCTGGAATGCGAACTCCCACCAATCGGGAATCTACTTCGTTCGGTTGCAACAGGGAGATCAAAGCAAAACCATCAAGGCAGTTTACTTGAAATAGCTGCCGCAGGATCGAACTTGAAAATCCAAATAAGGGTCACCCATTCCGGAGTGACCCTTATTCTCAATTGATAGCATTAGATGCGTCAAACTACTGAATTTCAAACATGAAACGGTACATTCTCATCCTGATTTTGATTGCTGCAGCCATAGTGCGATTCAGCTATCTTGCCAGCATCTGGGATACCTCCATTGTGAAAATCCCCATCATCGATTCGGAGTATTATCACCAATGGGCTGCCCGAATCGCTGACGGTCGGGGTGGGGAAGAGGGAATATTCTTCATGAGCCCTCTTTACCCCTATCTGCTTTCGTTTTTCTATCGGATTTTCGGGCCATTTCCCCAGGTCGGATTGTTCTTTCAAGCGCTGGCCGGCATTGCGCTCGTATACCTGATGTTTCGCCTTGGGAAAGCACTGTTCAACGAGAACGTTGGATTGCTGAGCGCCGCACTGGCGGCTTTTTATCGACCATTCGTGTACTATGAGGGCGTTTTACTGACCTCAACCCTGATCTTGCTTTTGAATGCTTTTATTCTTCTTATGCTATTATCAAAATCTCAGAAAATTAGGGTATATCTGATACTGGGAGGGTTGTTAGGTTTATCCACGCTCGGACGCCCCAGCATCTTGCTGTTTGCGACCATGCTGATGATCTATTTTCTTTGGAAACCACCTGAACTGGGGCGAAAGTCTGCGGTTTTTTTAATATTGGGAATCTTGATTATACTTCTACCGGTGGCATATCGAAATTATCACGTTGGAGGCGAATGGGTTTTTTCCACTGCCGGAACCGGAATGAATTTCTATGCTGGAAATAATGCTGAATCTCAAGGGATCTATTGGGAAGCGCCCTTCATTCGTTCTGCAGAACCGCAATTTGAAAATCAGGATTATCGGCTGGAGGCTTCTGCTCTGGCAGGTCATGATCTCAGCATTGCGGCAACGTCGCAATTCTGGTTCAAGCAAGGATTGTCGTACGTGCTTCACCAACCAATCAGCTATCTGCGGCTGCTTCTGACCAAATTCTTTCTATTTTTTCATGCAACCGAGATCCCCAATAACCTCAGTATGTATGCCGCCATGGAGTTCTCGAAGCTTTTACGACTCCTGCCTTTTACCTTTGGATTGCTCGCGCCCATCGGATTCGGTTTCTGGCTTCTGAATCTGCGAAAGCCCGGATTTTCGATCTTCAACCTGTATGGGCTATCCTATTTGTTAATCACCCTTATCTTCTTCGCCGCATCAGAATATCGCCTGCCGATACTGTTACTGCTGATTCCCTGCGCTGCTGCCGGCGTGATTCAACTGATCGACTATCTAAAAAAGGGAAGCTATCGATCTCTGGCAATGCTGATGTTCACCTCGATTTCCCTGGCTGTAGCTGTCAATATGTCCACCCCCATGACCACCAACCTGACTTCCCCGCGTATGGACTATTTTAATCTGGGCAGCGTCCTGCAGAAATGCCAACGCGATGAAGAAGCCATACCACTGCTGCAGAAAGCTCTTATTTACGATCCCAGCTTCGCCGAGGCGCACCGAGCGCTGGGTGAGTCGTATCATCTGATGGGAATGCACGAAGAAGCGGCGGAAGAATTCCGCAGAGCGGGCTTAAATCCCAAACATGAGCTCGATATGTTTGATGGCGAAAATCTGCTGGCAGAAGCTCAAAAAAATGCTCAGCAGGGAAATTTGAAGGAGGCTCTTAAGTTTTATCAGCAGGCGATATCAATTCATCCTGAACCACCGGCGTATGCCTTTTTCAACATTGCCTACCTGGAAATGCAGTCGGGCGATACCACTCGTGCCATAGATTATCTTAATCAGGCGGCTGACGTCGATCCGCGAGAACCGAGAATCCCTTACGTCTTAGGACAAGTTTTGGAAAAACAGGGTAATGATCAACGGGCTCTGGAAAAATATCTTGCAGCGTTAGATATGAATGAGAACTTTGATCTCGCTCGAGCACATTCAGCCTCCCTGGCCATGAAGCTTGGAGATAAGAAGCAGGCTGCTCGTTTGATCGAGCCGATCCTGGGGCTCAAATTTACCGATCCGGAACTGGTAGGCTTAATTGAACAGGTTGCCGGGCAGGTAGGGTATTAGGGACGTTAAAATAGAGAAATAATTTGACTTTGCTGATTGTATGATGTAGTTTTACCTGAAATGAGAAGATTCTTGAAGTTGGACTTCAAGATCGGCTTTGCATCTGGTCAGCGGAGAGAAGAACTTCGCGTCGAAGTTGAAGGATAGCAACCTGATCGAACGGGTTTGAGCCTGAATTCCGGGGGACGATATGGATGAGAGATTGGAACCAGTAAAAAATACGACGTTACTGGAAATATACAATCGACAGACCTATGAGCGCAAGCGCGTCAGGGAAGTGGAACCTGCTGAACCACCAGTAGAACGTCCACCCGAGGATGGTAAGGGGCAATTCGTCGATGTCTACGTATAGATGGAATGGGGGAAAAGATAATGGAACAATCGAAAATCATGGGGTATGTCGTAAATCAGCTTGGCCGTGATCTGATTCATGCGCAGGATGCAGTCGAGCGGGATAAGGCAATTGAGAACGCGCTGAATTCTGAAAAGATGAACAAGTTGCAGCAAGCCGTCGATCCCGATCGGCTGCATGAAAAGACCCAGAGTATCCGACAGAATCAGCGAATCATGGATGCAGTACACATTTCGCCCGAAGCGCGCAATCTCTATCGCACCGAGCAGGAAACCGCCCCGGAATCGAAATCCCTACCGGAACCTTCGAGTGATTCCTCTCTTCCCGAGGGGTAAGGAGCATTGCAGCAGACATTCAACCTCTACGTTCACTATCCCTTCTGCCTGCGGCGCTGCCCGTATTGCGCTTTCTATTCAACTGAATTAACCGAATCGGAAATTCTCCGCGCCTATCCGGACCTGATAATGCGTGAATTAGATTTACGCAGCCCGGATTGGCGCGGATTTTTGCTTAAATCCATCTACTTCGGCGGCGGGACGCCTTCTCTGATGACCGCGGCTGAAGTCAGTCTGATCATCGCGGCCATTTTAGATCGTTTCACCCCGGTCGACAACCTGGAAGTATCCCTGGAAGCCAATCCAGGAACTCTCAGCAGAAACTCCATTGAAGATCTGATCAAAACCGGTATTAATCGTCTGAGTCTGGGACTTCAATCCCTTTCAGATGAAAGACTATCCTTCTTGGGGCGCATTCACAACAAAACCGAAGCTCTAAAAGCATTGGCTGATGCCAAACGATTTTCCAAATTGAAAGTCTCAGTCGACCTGATGGTTGGCACTCCTTTGGAAGATACTGGAAGTTGGGACGTAGAGATCGATACGTTATTGCCTTATAGACCTGATGGTATCTCATTTTACAGTCTCACACTGGAAGAGGGAACCAGACTGGCCTCACGCGGGCAGAGAGGCGAATTGGTCAATCTGCCGGTTGATGCAACCGTCGACCTGCTGTTGCACGTTGCCGGAAAATTGGCGGAGGCCGGATACCACCATTACGAGGTGTCAAACTGGGCGCTGCCGGGATCGGAGTGCCGTCACAACCTGCACTATTGGGAGCGGGGATCGTATCTTGGTCTCGGTCCTTCCGCGCATAGCTTTACAGGGAGCAGGCGAAGTTGGAACGCGGCCAGTCTGCAAGCCTACCGAGCCGCGTTGGAGGGCAATAGACTTCCACCGTCAGAATCTGAAGACCTGAATGACGACGAGATCCGCATGGAATGGGTTTACTTGAAGTTGCGTCAAGCCGGTGGTCTCGATCTTGAAGAGTACCGGATCAAATTCGGAGATCCACCTCCCTATTGGCAAAAAATCTTTGAGCGCATCGGAGCTTCGGGGTTGGGGGTTTACACGGGCAGGTCGTTTAAACCTAATGACAGGGGGTTACTGCTTGCCGATGAAATAGCGCTGCGTATCCTGGGATAACAAAAAGGGCAGAATCGTATCTGCCCTTTTGTCAAAAGCTCATAAGCCATCGCCGGATGGCTCTTTTTCTCTTACCATTTCAGCGCGTTTTTAATGTCCCTGATGATCAGCAGCGCATCCGGACCAGCAACGTCCGCCTCCGGGTGGAATTCTCCCGATATTTTATCCAGGTTCATGATGTTGCGTTCCACGCAGAGCATTGCGGCGCCATAGTAAGGATGGTCGGTGCGCATATCCTTGATGTGGGATTCTTTTTCCCCGATGTACTTGGTGAAAATGGCAGGATCGCGTGTAACCATGTAGATCAGCTTCTGAACCGCTCCGGCGAATTCTATTCTACTGACTGCTTCGTTTGGGTAGAATTTGTGATCCTGCATGACGTCGAACATACCGACTTCAATAAAATCACCGATCATGGATTCCGCCCAGTGGCCGGAAATATCGGTGACTTCATTGCGGCTCACCGGCTTCTGCCCCGGATACTCCGCAGGGTTTTCCGATTTAAAGGATAGATCGGGTGAGGTGCTTTCTGCAGTACGCCTTTTCAGGCGATCCACCGCGTTCAACTCTTCGATGAAGAGCACGGCGAGATCCGCTCGGGTTATTTTATCTTGCAGAGCGATGATCTTGCCGTATTTCGTTCCGGGCTGAGCCAAAACGATTTTGTGCACTGCTTCCATCGCTTGAGTCGCTTTTTCAGACCACTGTCCATCGATTTCCAGCGCCTGTTTCAGCACGTCTTCCGCTTTTTTAAAGTCGAAGGCTGCCTTGTAAGCCAGTCCCATAAAATAATAGGCTTCGTCGCACTTGGAATTGATATCGACGGCTTTCTTCAATCCTCTCTCGCAATCCTTGATCCAGTCGTCGTCTTCCCTGCGCAGTGAGTAAAACCGAATCTGCGCCACCCAGGGGATGGTGTTCTTCGAATCGAGGCTCTTGGCTTTGTCGAGAAATTCCTCACCCGTTTTGAAGAATTTTTCCCGGTCTTTAGATTTCTGATCGAGAATAGCCGCGCCACGATACGCATTGACCAGAGCTAACCCAGCGTACGCAGGCGAATACTTAGCCTTTAATTTAATGGCATCTTCAAATTGAGCCTGCGCGGCATCGAGGTCGCCTGAATCCATTTTGCGCATTCCTTGATTGTAATGCGCCTCCGGCGTGTCTAACAGTCCTTCTGCAGCTCGCTGCTTGGGTCCGCATCCTGTCAAGGCGGCAAGACCAATTAAAATCGCCAGGATCGCAAGGACAGTTATTTGTTTAGGCATTGAATCCTCCCGTGTCTGTGAAATATTCGCAAATTAATTGTGAGTGTTTGATTTAGTTCAGGACGATGATGACTCGGCATTTTTCCAGGAAGCTCAAGTTGTCTTTCATGCCGTGCAACGTCTGCGCATCTTGATTGGAGATGACCAGATCAGTATGATTAGGTCCTTCAGCTTTCACGGCTTTTGCCACGAGCGGTTTGTTGGCTACGCGATCATTTGCGGATGCAGCCTTCAGATCTTTCTCATATCCCACCATGCCGTATTTGATCGCCCAGTCTCTGCTGATAAAACTGGAACCGTACACTTCCTGTCCATCCTCATCCACGATGCGCGGAGCCAACGCCGGACGGACGTCCAGACCGGTGGCGTCGATGATCAATCCTGTATATACCTCTCCGGGTCTGGCAGAAGCAATCGGTTGACCACCACCCATTTTTTCCGGGAAGATCGTATCAAGGAAAGGTCCATCGAGGCTCATTTCGATGGTTACTTCGATTGATTGATCTTCAAAATAGCGCGGTTCACCGATCATCCGGTAGTTTCTGGCGATGCCTTCGACCCGCGTTTTAACGACGTCATTGGCTAACATCTGATTTTCGACCGTAGATGTGGACGTCAAGGCGATGCCGTTGATGGCTTCCAATAGATTTCGCAAAGCGTCCAGCTTGCCGGCACGGATGACTCCAGCACGGCCGCCAGGACCACCAGCTTGACCGATACCAATAGCTTGAATTGTCCTATCCGTGAAGTTAACAGACCCATAGGTGCCAATCTGTTGATTGACCTCATCCTGGCACAACCCGATTCCCGCCCAAGTCAATGCCAGCACCAATGATATGGTGATTGTCTTGAATAAGTGCATGAGTGCCTCCCTTTCCAGCCTTGATGATGCTGGTGTGTCTTAGTTAAGCCTGTTTGGTGCTGAGTTTCATCCGAAAGTCGAACTTTATTCTTCAACTCTGCCATCAAACGAGAATTTACACAATTCTTCGAGTTTTTGCAAGTCAATTCATCGTGGCTTTCAACCCCGATTCTACTTCTTCCCTTCGACTGAATCCCGCTCCAGGTTCCATTTAACCCAGTCTGATTGCTCATCCTGGTCTTTGGTGGAGAAGTCACCCGAGGATACGACTTCGCCGTCTTTGCTGATTTGAATGGATTGCATCTTCTTTACAATGTAATACCACTCTTCCATGGTCACCTGCCGAGGACCCTTGATCTGCTTGGGACCAGGAATCTGTTTGTGCAGCTTGGGAAGATCCTTAGGTAGTAGATTCTTGTTGTCCGGAGCATTGGTTATTTTAACTTCCCCTTCATAAACCTTCAACATGGTCGATGAATCATCCTCGACGCTGATCCGGAGGCGCGTGCCGGTGATGGCTGTCCCAGCCACCGGCGTGCCGATGTTCAAGGTTGACGTCTCCTTAACCTCACCGACCATCGCCCAAATGTCACCCTGTTCGACGTCAATCTGAGTCTCGTCTTTGCCTTCCTTGGTCTCTTCATAAAGTTTCTTGATATCAATGGTCGTCATCGGAGCGAGGCGAAGGACATTCAGGTTGGTGAGGGCCAGTTCTGCTCGGGAATCCCGCAAGGTTCTCACTTTATCGCCGCTGGTGACTTCACTCCCCTGAATGGCATTGACCCATTCTTCCGATTGCGATGGCTGCCTTTTAGCGTTCCCGTCCACATGGGTAACCTCCCCGCGATGCTTGATCTTGACATCAGGCATCCCCTGACGTCCCGAAGAGGTATCCTGCCGGGCTTTGCTCGCATCATC
This sequence comes from bacterium, assembly GCA_026394195.1. Lineage (GTDB taxonomy): Bacteria > Electryoneota > B3-LCP > B3-LCP > B3-LCP > JAPKYS01. Next base: position 178,616 of record JAPKYS010000023.1, read on the forward strand.
ACCCAACTGCGAACCGATTACCAATCCGGCCAAAATTAATGCGAAAATGACGCTAATCAGCGTGGTAATTTTCAATTTAGACAGCATAATGACCTTCCTTCTGCGATTTTATATTATTTATACTATCGATGGTCAGGGTTTTCTCCCTGAATCGACAGAGATGAATAGCCTTAATTTTTTAGCGCTAAATTCGCCGCATTTGACGGTTCGCCTGTAAGCATAAAGGCAGCCCAATAAGCCGGATGTGGAGTCAGGCGATCTCGCACGTGGATTTGAGCGGCTCGCAGAGCTGCCGCCGGTGTCATTCCCTGCTGAAGCTTGCGGTAAAAATGCTTGGTCAAGATAGCTGTTGCCAGATCGTCTACTTTCCAAAGTGTCGATAAAATGCGCGGCGATCCGGCGTAGATGAAGGCTCGATTCATCCCCACGATTTCATCTCCACCCGAGATGCCTCCCAGCCCGCTTTCACAGGCTGAAAGCGTCACCAACGCGCAATTCTCCAGATTAAGGTCAAAGATTTCATAGGTATGCAGCAACCCATCCTCACTCTGGTTTCCAACCAATGAAAGACTGGAGAAGAGTGGGTGCGCGGTATCGAATTGTCCGTGGCAGGATAAGTGCAAAGCTCCGGCATCTGGACAATCCTGAATCAATCCTCTTTCAGTCGCCTGGCTATCAAATCGAGTGACTGTTTTCGTAAACGTAAAAGCCAGGGATGCAACCTCCTTCTGAGCGAAGAACAGGTTTTCCTGAGACTTTCCTGAGGCAGGATTACTGTAAGCATAGATGGTACGCTCACCCAGAGCTGGACGGTTGTGAGCACGCTCTCGGCAAAAAGCGAAAACAGCGGCGGATGGCGCACAACTAATCGTGTACAGATCCAGGACGTACTTTTCTTCAGCATTTTGCAGGATAGAGAAAGGTAAATAATGAAGGGGACCAGTCGGAATAAAGGTAATTTGTGCGCAGCCGGCGAGATGTTTTTCGATCGGGCTGAATAACAGATTAAAGAGTAGTTGATTGTTTTCAGTCACAGTCAACTTTTTAACCAGGCGGTTGCGAAGGCGATCAACCAGTGTTCCAATCGAGTCAATACTGATCGGGATCAACTCCACCTTGATATCAGCGGCCCGAATTACGAAAATCGCCACCGATTTGGTAAGAGCATAATATTCAACCAACGCTTCATCTGCAGCCAGAAGCGATTGAATTTTCTCCGGTGGATCTTGCTTGACCGAGACCAGGTCCTGGTAACCCGGATGTTGAGATTCGATGGTTTCAAGGAGTAGCGAATAAGCCTGTTTCAGTGAATCGATTTGTATGGCATTCTGACTGAATAACAGGTCATCTTCAGGAGTACGTTCTGTGCCCTTGTTCTTCAGGGCAAATTGGGTCGCTTCAATCCGGGAAAGTTTTTCAGTAAGGTCATCCCCCTGACGCTGTAATTGTGGATCCAGACCGGCGCGATGATCCACCGGGTTATTTTGCAACATGTCCAGAAATACGCGGGACTTTGATCTCTCGGCGATCGCCAGAGCATCAACCATTTTAGCTTGTTTTAATAGGAGCTCGACAGCCGTCCGATAAATCTCCTGCTTATCTTCCATAAACCCACTTTTCAGCGCATCCGCAGCGATGGAGGCCTGCATGACTTCAACGCGATTCATGGCACGCTCCAACGCGCTCATCGCGTCGTCTTCCTGGCCCTGAGCCATCGAAACTCTGCCCAAGGCGAGATCGATCCGCCATGACAACTCATTCAATTCACTTTTCTTAGCAAGACTGTCCGCCGATAATAGATTCTGCAAGGCTGGTGTCATGGCGCCCTGTTCAATTAGTGTTAATCCCAAACCTAAGAATGAGCGGGCCTTTATGAAATCATCCGAAATGGAAGCGCCGATGACCAGCGCCCTATCCAAGACAACTTTGGCGGAATCAAGCTGGTGAAGTTGCAGATGAGCATTTCCAAGATCCAGGTAGGCGTTGCCTTGTCCGCTCAGAGACTTAATCTGCTGATCGACTTCCAGAGCTTTGTAGAAACGAGATTTGGCGTTTTCAATCTCGCCCCGTGCCAATTCGATCAATCCGATATTTTTCTCTATCTGCGAACGAGTCTTCAAGTCACCGGACATAACCGAGCCTTCAAGAGCAGTCTTGGCTATTTCCAGAGCTCGATTTTTATCACCAAGGCTCAAGTAGATTAATGCTTCGGTGTTTTCGCACAGATAGATATACTGATTGACGTCCAATGCGGAGAATTGATTTTTGGCAGTCTGCAATTCATCCAGACCCTGCTGGTAGTCACCCAGCTTCCAGTATAAACTGGCCAGGTACTGATGGCTCAGAGCCGACACGGATGAGACGCTGTCCGCCAGCACATTAAGAGCACGCTTTTGGGCATCTATAGCTCCGCGATAATCGGTTATTCCCGCCAGGGCTAATCCCAGGTGTTGGTAATATTCCGCGGGTAGAAGAATTGGCTTGCCGCTCTCTGACGCTGCCTTCTGTGCATAGGATTCCAGTTTCAAGAGCTCCTTTTGCGCATCCGTGAAATTCTCCTGAACCATAAGCAGACGAGAAATGTAGATCCCTGCCTTGATGTAGTCTGAATATTCGCTCCAGGTATAGAAGGCATTTTGAGCAGATATAAGAGAGGCTATGGCAGAAGAGTAATCTTCTTTTTTCTCGTACATGATGGCGAGGGCACGGTCATCTGTGGCGGCATCCAAATCGTCGCCGCCTTCCAGGCAGAGACTTCGGGCTTGCAGACGCAGAGAAATCGCAGAATCAAGGCTGTCCAGATTGGTCAGATAGACTGACAGGTTGCGTAACCCATTTAGTGTTGCATCCCGGTTGTGTTGTTCCTGGGCTGATTGCAACAGAAATTCTTGAGAACGTGCGGCTTCATCCCAGCGGGGAATGATTTTGGCCGTCTGGATGCGCAGTTGGTGAAGCCTGAGGATGGAGGTGGTGTCGGCGATCTCTTCCGCCATTGCCAACGCCTGGTCGTAATAGCGCAACGCCCATTCTCCATCTCCATGTTCGAGGTTGAAATTTCCCTTTAATACCGTCGCCTTGAAACTCCGCCTGGCGAAGTTCTCCCGCTCTTGTTTGTTCATGCCGCCATTGCCGTAATATCTGAAACCGGATAATAACGTCAAACTTAATCCACCGGCTTTCAAGCTATCTATGGCGGCCATCAGTGCTCTTGCAGGAGCATCGCTGACCTGACTTTGGCTAAAAATGGTCATGAATTGATTCAGTTGACTTGGATTCATCCCCTCCGGTATAAAAATAACATTGGAGAATCCAGCGAAGAAAGCCACTCGCGCCATCAGAGCCTCATCTGGGAAGGAGCCTTCGATGAAGAGAATTTCACCCCGGGTATTGATCCCAAAGAGATCCTTCAGTGTCCAGGCCCCTCCACCATCGTTCAGAATAACACGGTCCAAGGGATGTACACCTCTGAGACGTTGCGGTCTTATCAGGGTGACTTCAGCATTTTCGATTGCGCTCTTGACCTCAACTGCGCTTTGAAATTTAGCCCCTTTAAACCCACTTGGAATTGACTGTTCCGCAAAGCTTATGAGATCTCCTCGGCCAATGGAAAGCTTGCTGCGCAGGTAAACCAGACTTTGAGCGTCCGGAAGGCGATTCACGGAGAGACGTTGATTCAGAGACTTACCGGCAGATTCAAAGAGTTCATAGGGAATTTCGCTCCATTCTGCAGGCACAACCAGAAACAACCTATTTGCAGCGTCTATATCATCTTTTATTGGGCTGAAAATGGCGTCAAAGCACTTTTCAGCAGGATTATCTTCGGTGCTATCGGTTTCCAGCCGCTTCTGAAATCTAGTAAATAGAGAATCGATCCGGTCTCTGGGGGTCTGGATCGGAATGACCGAAATAGAGTCCACGGTCATCCTCAGAAGGTACAGATTATCGGTCAAATTGAGAATTTGCACATAGAAGTCACCCGGCTCAAGTGAGGACTGAATCGTATCCGTATCGAAGGGAGCAAGGGAAAATATCGATGCAAATTCGGGATCATCCTGTTTGATGGTTGCCAATATAGTCTGGTATTCACTTTCACTTTTAGATAGATCCGCACGAGCCTGAGCGATTTTAACGGTATCAGGTTTTTCGGCTCCCCGAAGTTGAGCGATTTTCTGTTTGTAATCCTGCAGTTCCCTGCGCATGTAAGGGATTACACCGCCTCCCTGGCTCCAGTAATACTTGCGCTTCTCGAATTGTACCCCAATCTCTCTGCTGGCGATGGCGTCAATCAAGGGCAGGTTAGCGAGGTTCTGCGCTTGGATCAGTGCTTGGTTATTATTCTGATGTTTGATAGCATTTAAGGCGGATAGCTGCATTAATACCTTCGCTTCAATTTTCGACTGTGAAGCTCCGCCAAGGTTATCCGGTGAAGCGGGAAGGGTTTCCCACAATTTCAACGCTTGATCAAACCATTCTTCAGCTTTTCGATTCAATATTCTCCGAAATATTGCAGGGGGAGGCGAATCAGTACTGTCTTCCATAACCATTGCCAACCTGCCAGCACGCAGATAGAGGCGCCAACGCAGCTGATCATATCCGATGGACTCGATGCGGTCCTGGCTATAGATTAATTCTGCGACTGATCCGATATAATCCCGGATCATGAAAAGCAGGTCCGATAATTCCAGCCGAAGAACGACTTCCTGTTCGCTGAGCTTGCGTTTCTGAGCCTCCTTGATTCCGCTCTGGTAGGACCAAAAGGCTTCCCCTTCCAGTTGTAGCCTTTCAAATTGCCGCCGAATATCATTGCTTCCAGTTTCTGTCGCAACTTGCAGACAGAGCTGCGCATAGAGTTCATAGAAGCGAATTCTCTCGGGTATAAAGCCGATGTGATCTCGTTGAAAATTGTCAACTTCTGATTTAACGGCATTCAAGACAGCCTTGGGGTCGGCGAAGGGATCATCCTGCAGCAACAACAGATCGGAAATCTGCTTCCAGTCGAGGGGAGGTGGATTGTCTTTTTGCTGGTCGGGGATGACCTGCAGAGCCGTTCGTAAATCCTTCCTGGCCTCCAGCGGAGATCGCCCTGATTTCAGATTGCGCGCAGCGGCTGCGACTCTTTCCCATTGTGAAGCCGGTAATCCGATTTCATATCTGCTCAACCATTCAGATTCCTCCAAATAGACGTCAATACTGGTCTGTTCCGGAATGTGTCCGCTTAGCGTTATACAGGCGATATTGGTCAACGCGGCGAGCTTGCCCGCGCGATAACCATTTAACGTACAAATTAAGTATGACCTGAGGAAGCAGCGGTGCGCTGAGACCAAATCCCCGGAAGCCCAATCGAGAAAGCCTATCTCACTCCATTGTATGGCTTGAGATTCCAAATCCTGGCGTTGGAAGTTAATTGCCAACCGTTTGCCGGCTTTGTCCTTGGAGTTGTCCAGATCTTTTTGCTGAGTATATACGTCCTGAGCAATCGAATAATTCAATAACAGTTCGTCCTTTTTACCGAATCCGTATGCTGAGGTGGGTGATCCCGTTCCCAGATAACCGAAGTTCAGAATTGGGATGGGAACGCCAAAAAACTCGAGGATGAGGGGATTGTTAACCCTGTCATCAGGTAATTGATCAACCGGAGGTAGTGACGTAATAGCTTTCTGCGCCATATCCAGGGCGCCCGGACTATCTCCCATCGCCAGCGAGTTGAAGGCGACATTGCCGTACCAGCGAGTAGGAGACGTCGATAATCCTTCACGATCCGACAGTGCGATTGCTTTTAAATAGTACTCATTTGACAGTTCTGCTTGTTTAAGCACCTGATAGATCTCTGCCAGACGCAATAGTGTCCTCAGTTCATCTTCCGGATGCCGAGTATCATGATACAATTTCAGTGAGCGCTGATAGTTGTCAATGGCGATATCATTTTTTCCGGTAATGGCTGCTGCTTCGCCCATCCTCTCACGAATGACGGCTTCATGCGCTTTTGAAGTAAATGTGCTATCGAGCTTCATTCGTTGCTGATAAGCCGCCAGTGAGCGCGGGTATCCGAATTCTCCCAGGCGATAGTAGTTATTTCCCAGATTTAGCAGCATCTGAACTTCCAACTGAGGATTATTGGCTTCATCATTTACCGCCAGCCCCAATTGTAGTGTTTCTATTGCCAGTTCGTATCCCTGGATCGGTCTGGGAAGTTTACGTAGGGTCAGCAACCTCCCCAGATTCGATAAAACCGTCACCGTTCCGCGATAGGCGCTGCGGAAAAAGCTCTTTTTCCCCTTACCCTGCTGTCGCGTCAAGTTCTCCAACTGCTCGTAGTTATATCCTAAAGTCAAGTATCCATAAGCGAGTTCCGGTTGAAACGCCAGCGCGCGCTGGAGATATTGATTCGATTGCTGTAAAGAGCCTTTGCTGTGTTCTCCCTGGTAGGATAAACACAAACCTAATGCATATAAGGCAATGGCATCATCGGGTTGAATCAACAATTGCTTTTGATATTCATCCGTTAGATTATCAATTTTCTTCTGACCGTCTGCCGCCGTAATTCTACCCCTGTACAAACGGAGGTTCTGCGGATCCAGCGTTAGCGCCAGCTCAAATATCGATCTCGCCAGATCATAATCGCCTTGCGAAGTGAACTGTTCTGCTCGATCCGCCAGTATTGAAATTCGTAAGTGTCGGGCTTTACCGGTAAAAAAGCCATTTTGCAAATCAGAAAAGTTTTGTTGAACCTCCTGCAGTAATTCTTGAGCGTGCAGGTATTCCCCACGCTGGTTCTCCACCTGGGCCGCGCTGATTAATCCTTCCGCCAGGCGAGTCCGGACGTAAGGGATTGGTTTACGCAGGGCAAAACCGCGTAAACGGTCATATTCCCCCAACGCAAGTTCTGATTCCTTTTCTTGTGCCAGAATATCAGCAATTCTTTCCTGAGCAGCCGCGGTCAACGCCGGATAGAGAGAATATTTTCCGATTAGATCTTGAAGACCGGCAATTGGCTCATCGCCGCTGACCCCTATGGCGATGACACGCTCGATGGCCTGCTGGGTCGGACGCACGCGATAGGAATAACTATCGATTTCATACAGATAAGTTTGCAGCGCTTCGTCTCCGCTGCCGATCCTGGCGTACATTCCGCCGATACGAAGCAATGCCAGAGCGGGATAATCGTCGGCATCCGAAAAGTCCTCTTCAACCTTGTTGTAGGACTTCAGGGTAGCCTCGATGTTACCCAGTTGTTCTAAAGCTGCTCCGATCAAATAATAGCACCGAGCGACAGATAAAGTGGCTTCTGGAAAGGTACTCATGATCTGGCGAAGGTTGGTGATGAGCGAGTTTGGATTATCGCATTTGAAGTCACCATTTTCCTGAAAAACAACACCGTGAACCTTGGACTGGTAATCGATTTCTGCTTCCGCGCATATGCTCAGCTCATGGGGGTACTGTCGAGGGATTCTTTTCAGGTAGGATTCTGCCCGGTCGGGCAGACCTCGCTGCATGAGCAAGCGCGCTGATTCCAGCATGGATCTGGCGCCCAGATTGGTTTCCAGAGGAAAATCCAGCCGCACCTTTTCAAACGCCATTAACTTGGCCAGAAATTCCTGTTCTGACAGCGGTATGCCGGTAATCTCTGATTCCCAACCGATCGATTGTGCAAAGTTCATCGCCAATTCAGCGGATTTGGCATGAGGAATGGGTCCATCTGCCGGCAGACGCCACAAATCGGGGTTACCACGACGGTCGCCGCTGTAATAGAGAAATCCATTTTTTGCCCAGTACGGGTAACTTTCGCTGGCATCGCCGATAGATATGGGTCTGAATGAGTAATATGACGTGTCCACCCGGTCAAAACGAAAGAGCGCTTGCGGATCGCTGATAGTCAATAATCCATCATGGTCGCTGTCGCGATTCACCAGCGCTGCTACGAAAGAAGACCCACTGGGAGACCAACATATTGCTGCAGCCGGGAAAGATCCGCTATAAATCGTTTCGATTTTTACATCGATCGCCTTGAAGCTGCCGACGTCCACCTTGCAAACGTCTCCACCATAGCCTTCATCGCCAACTTTGATGCATAGAATTTGATCATTAACCGGTGAAAAACGGGGTTGCACATAGCCGGGTGTCGTCAGTTCCGTTTTGGATTTGTTGGACTTTCGCAGCAAAACGATTCGAGCATTGGGGCTTCGATCCTCTTGGTAAACGACGTATTTGCCATTTTGAGAGTAGCTTGGGCAAGACTGTTCGCCAAGTCCGTCGATTATAACTTTTGGAGTCGATGCTTGTGGAGTTATGCCATTTAATGCCACCTTCATCTCGAAAATGTCACCTTCGGGATCGTCCCTTGTGGAAACAAAACTGATCCTATCCCCCTTTGGTGACCAAACCGGATCGTAGTCATCTGCCGGGTGTGTGGTCAGGGCAGTGGGAACGCCACCTCCGGCGGGTCGAACCCAGATATCATAGTTGCCAACGCGTGATGAACTATAGAGGAGCCAGCGGCCGTCGGGGGAGAGTGAAGGATCGATTTCGGAACTGAGATCGGTGGTGAGAATCTGAGGCAGCGTGAGGGATAATGTCGTGGTGTCCCTTGCTGCGTCTTCTGCGCACCAGGCTCGGTAGCAGAAAAGTAGACCTATGAAAATAAAAAGCAGTGGAAATTTGTGTGGGCGATTCATGCTGTTTTACTTTTTTACCCATTGACCATCCGCCTGCTGAATCCAGGTTCCCGATGGTGAAGATTCCTGGTTCATCTGAGCGAAGACTCTTTGCACTTCGGTGCTATCTAAGGGATTGACCGCCATGTTGATCTCCACAACCCGCCCCATGATGATGCGGCGATCGTTGTTTTCATCTGCAACGACCCGATCCACCAGGCTGCGATATTGCGGATCCTGATTGTACTTCTCTGTTGGGCGGATCGTAAGTTTACCGGCGGTGTTTTCGCCTACGCTGCCCTCCTGCTTGAAATCCGCAACGTCATCCGCATTGTATTTGCGATCGGCAAAGGCTAACAACGCTTTTTTCTTGCTCTCGGGAATGACCACGTCAGTTTCATCACTGGAACGGACGGAGGTTATCATCCAGGCATCTTCTTCGATGGTGCGATAAGAACCCAGAATTTGTTTTTCCAACGCGGTTCTTTCGCTGGTGAACGAAACTTCCGGTGTCTTGATCGTGCACCCGGAAAGAATCAGGGTTACAGCGGCTATGGCTGTCAATCGAATTAACTTCATAAGGAGACTCCTGCTTTTCGTTCTGCGGCTCGGAGCGTATTTCGCAGCAAAATGGCGATGGTCATGGGACCCACACCGCCGGGGACTGGAGTAATCAACCTTGCCACCTGGCTAGCCGATGCAAAATGAACGTCTCCGACCAAAATACTTTCTTTTCCTGCCATTACGGATGGAGCAGGAATTCGGTTCGTTCCTACGTCGATCACGACGCAGCCGGGTTTAAGCATCTCACCGGTAATCATCTCCGGTTTCCCCATCGCTGCGATGACAATGTCGGCTGTCTTAAGGTATTGTTGCAGATCAGTGGTTTTTGAATGACACATGGTAACGGTGGCGTTGCCGCCCCGCCCCTTGCGGGATAACAAAGTCGCCAGTGGACGTCCTACAATGGAGCTCCGCCCGAGTATAACGGCGTGTTTACCGGCTGGTTCAACCCCGCTGCGCAGAAGGAGCTCGATGATACCCGCCGGTGTACAAGGAGCAAATGCTTCCGTGCCCAGATGCAGCCGACCCACGTTCATCGGATGAAAGCAATCCACGTCCTTTTCAGGACTCACCGCCTCGATGACTCTGCTCTCGTCAAGGGGTTGCGGCAGCGGTAGTTGCACCAGAAAACCATGGATGGAGTCGTCCTGATTGAACCGGTCTACCCAAGTCAGCAGCTCTTCGATAGATGTATTAGCAGACAACTCCTTAGTGATGGAATGAAATCCTACGGCGGCGCAGGCTTTTCCCTTCATCCGTACATAAGTGCGCGAAGCTGGATCATCGCCAACGATGATAAATCCCAATCCCGGCCGGATGTTGTGTGTCTTTAACAGTCGAGCTGTAGCTTCTGAGATTTCGCTTTTAATCTGCTCGGCGATGGCTTTGCCGTCGATAATTTTTGCAGGCATGGGCTTGTTTCAAGTTGATGATCAGGTCTTGCAGTATTTTGTGGGTGAATTTAGTACGAATCGATTCAGTTCAGTCATATCTCCAATCACCGATAATATACAACTCTGGAATTCCAATGTCAAGCATGTTCTCCTCCACCTCAGCGATTAGAAACGAATTTTCCCAAAAGCCTCGATGGCGGCTTACGTCATCTATTACGCCGAATGACTTGCTTTTACCGCAATCCATGATTAAATTAGAAATGTAAACTCAGCGCATATCATGAAGAATCTGATCGTCCGATTAACCTCGCCGGAACTCCTCCGAGGAGCTGTTTCCTATCAGCGCTATCAACCTTCTCGACCGGCAATCTACGCCAACCAATCGGGTGAATTACGACTTGAAATTGAAGGAGCTCTGAGCAAGATTGGAGTGAGTGATCTATATTGCCATCAGAGTGAAGCCATCCGGTTCTTTGAGAATGGCGCTAATCCATTGCTCGTCACCCCGACCTCTTCAGGGAAAAGTCTGGTTTACCAACTCGCCATCTTAGAAGCGCTCTTCAACGATCCTGAAGCCAGGATACTGCTGCTGTTCCCGTTGAAAGCTCTGGAGCAGGATCAATTTCAGCGGCTGCAGGAATTGATCAAGCTTTGCGGATTGGATGAGCAACGTCAGGTGGCCATATTGGATGGGGACACACCCGCGGACGTTCGGGAGAAACTGCGAGCGCACCCACCCAACCTGATCTTGACCAATCCTGATATGCTGCACTACAGCATCCTGGCGAATCATCGAAGCTGGTCGGCGTTCTTTCGGAATCTGCGCTTCATCGTCATCGATGAACTGCATATCTACCGGGGGATTTTCGGTTCGCACGTTCTGCAGGTCCTGAGGCGTCTCTCCAGGATCAGTCGGTTTTACGGATCATCACCCCGCTGGATCGCCGGTTCTGCTACCATCGGTAATCCTCTGGAATTAGCGCAGCTGCTGACGGGTGAATCCTTCAAACTCGTAGAACGCAGCGGCGCGCCGGCTTCGGGAAGGCACTTTTTATTTCTCAATCCAGTCGAGAGCGCCTATTCACTCACTGCACGCTTGATCCCCGAAATCATCCGGATGGGCTATAAGAATATCACTTTTACCAAATCCCGCCGCGCCACTGAGTTGTTACACCGCTGGATCATGGGATCCAACCCGGAGCTCAAGCAGAAATTGAGCAGCTATCGGGCCGGATTTCTGCCGGAAGAACGGCGGCAGATCGAGCAGCGTCTGTTGAATAACCAACTTTCGGCGGTGATCAGCACCAGCGCTCTGGAATTAGGTATGGACATCGGTGGTATCGATGTTTGTCTGGTCATGGGCTATCCCGGTACGATTTCCGCCCTGATGCAGCGCGCCGGCCGAGCCGGTCGTCGTGATCGAGAGTCCTTGATTATTCTGGTTGCAGGTGAAGACGCTCTGGATCAGTATTTCATGCGCCACCCCGAAGAGCTTTTCCTGCGCCCCAGTGAAGCGGCGATTGTTGATGATACCAATGCAGAGATCACCCGATCGCATCTGCTCTGTGCCGCCGCAGAAATCCCCCTCGCAGACAAAGAACCTTACCTCGACGCGGAGCGCCGTCGCCAGATTGATCCTCTGGTACAGGAGAAGAAATTAATCTGCGGGGCGGGGGGGAGGCGGTGGTTTCCTGCTGCTGGAAAACCACACTACAAAATAAATATTCGTTCAATTGGAAGCAATTACTCCATCCATGACGAAACGACTGGAAAGCAGATCGGAGACATCGGCCAGAGCCGACTCTGGAGTGAGTGCCATCCACAGGCAATTTATCTTCACCAGGCGAGACAGTACCTGGTGGTGAGGCACGATGATGCTGCCCGCACCGTTTTTGTACGCCCGGAGGAACTGGACTATTATACGCAGCCTCTCGGTGAAAAAGAAACCGAAATTCTCTCTCGGCAACGGGAATTCAATCTGGGGATCGGACGCGCTGTTGAAGGTGAATTAAAAGTGACCGAGTGGGTTACAGGTTATCAGAAACGCAGGCTCTTCACAGGTCAGTTGATCTCGACTCACGAATTGGAAGGTCCCCCGCAAATATTGAATACCCGGGGGTTTTGGATAGAGATGAATACTGAATTGCAGGAAATTGTTGAATCGGAAAGATGCCATTATATGGGAAGTCTTCATGCCTGCGAACACTCTCTCATCTCCATCTTTCCCCTGGAGGTAATGTGCGACCGCGGGGACATCGGCGGTATCTCCTTCACCCATCACCCTCAAGTTGGCGGCGCGGCCGTATTTGTGTATGACGCCTATCCCGGTGGTCTTGGAATCACACACCGCGCCTATGACAAGCTGCTGAGAATGTTGGAACGCACCCTAAGTTTGGTACGGGAGTGCCCCTGTGAGGATGGATGCCCCTCCTGTGTTCACTCGCCTCGCTGTGGAGCCGGAAATCGGCCATTGGATAAGAAAGGAGCCATTCTGGTCCTGCAGAAATTGCTGGAGGATTATGAAGAAACCACTTCGCTTGAATCAATAACTGCTGCTCCCACCCATACCGATAAAAACGTCGAATTGGCAGCGCGCCCAGAGCAGTCGGTCACCATCTCACGGCAAGTGCCAGATGCTCTGAGAGGCAAGAAAATACTTGCTTTCGATCTGGAAACTCAACGCGGACCTGACGAAGTGGGAGGCTGGGGCAACAGTCATTTGATGGGCCTCAGCATCGGAGTACTCCAGGATTTGAATACTCTCGAATATCAATCCTTCAGAGAAAATGATGTTGATGACTTGATTGAAAGATTGGTTTCCGCTGATTTGATCGTAGGTTTTAATTGCCTGAGGTTTGATTTCAACGTTCTGGCGGGTTATTCGGGACGCGATTTTTCCGAGCTGAAAGTCATCGATCTGCTGGAGGTGACGCTGAAAGCCTCCGGTCAGCGGCGCAGCCTGGATGCGCTGGCTGAGTTGAACCTGCAAACTAAAAAATCTGGAACCGGCTTGCAAGCATTGAAGTTGTATAGAGAAGAGAGGTGGCAGGAGCTTGAGGCTTATTGTCGCAAGGACGTGGAGATAACCGCCGATCTCTTTTTCTTGATCCTGCAGTCGGGGTCTCTTCTGATTCCTAAAAAAGACGCGCCTCCGGAACGTATTCCCATCACGCTAATACTGTCACTTTGAGTCAACTTAAGTAAGGGACAATTTTAGTTTTACATAATATTTCTTGCTTTCATGCTTTTAATATATTATATTTGGCGAAATCTGATAAAGTCCGTCCCGGTAGTCCGGGACGGCTGTTTTTTCCAGACTGTCCCAAACACGCTTCGGTAGAACTGGATCATGTCCCTTTTTAAGCGTATTCTGATTGCAAATCGCGGTGAAATAGCGGTGCGAATCATGCGCGCCGCCGCTGAAATGAACATCGAGACGGTGGCAATTTACTCCGATGCCGACCGTTTGGCGCTGCACACCCGTCTGGCGGATTATGCGTACCGTGTCGGTCCACCTCCTGCGGTGGAAAGCTATCTGAATATCGACCGGATTCTCGAAGTGGCTCGACAATCCGGGGCGGAAGCCATTCACCCCGGGTACGGATTTTTAGCCGAAAATGCCGATTTTGCCGAGCGCGTTGCCGCGGCAGGATTCGTTTTTATTGGGCCTGGACCGCGAGCCATCCGGGATATGGGCTTGAAAACCCGCGCCCGCCAAATCATGAAAAAGGCAGGCGTCCCTGTAACCCCTGGAACAGAATCTGCTGTCCAATCAAAAACAGCGGCAAACAAGGTTGCAGATGAAATAGGTTATCCAGTACTGATTAAGGCGGCGTCGGGCGGTGGCGGAAAGGGAATGCGGCTGGTGGAAAAGCCCGAAGATCTGCCTAAAGCCATGGATGCCGCTGCTCGTGAAGCTGCATCGGCTTTCGGTGATCCCCAGATCTACATCGAAAAGTACCTGGAATCTCCGAGACATATCGAGGTTCAAATCCTGGCTGATCATTTCGGCAATACTATCTATTTGAATGAACGCGAATGCTCCATTCAACGCCGCCATCAGAAAGTCATCGAGGAAGCGCCATCACCGATCATCACGGCAACGCTCAGAAAAAAGCTGGGTGAAGCAGCCGTTGCAGCCGCACAAGCCTGCGGATATCGTAATGCCGGAACGATTGAATTTCTATTCGATAAAAACCTGAACTTCTATTTCATGGAGATGAATACCCGACTGCAGGTCGAGCATCCCGTGACCGAAATGACCACCGGGATTGACCTGGTAAAAGAGCAGATTCGCATCGCCGCCGGCGAGAAACTTAAGATCAAACAGGAAGACGTTAAGATTTCGGGTCATGCCATGGAATGCCGTATTTACGCTGAAGACCCGCTTAATAATTTTTATCCGTCGGTAGGACAGATTCGTTACCTGAATCCACCGGCAGGTCCGGGAATCCGGATAGATTCAGGCGTCTATGAATTAGGTGAGGTCAACGTTTATTATGATCCGATGATCTCCAAACTGGTAGCCTGGGGTAACGACCGTTCTGAGGCCATTAACCGCATGCGCCGCGCGTTGCGTGAGTACCATATTACTGGCGTGCGTTCGAACATCCCCTTCTGCTTGCTGGTGATGAACCACCCTGCATTTGTATCAGGGCAATTCGATACGCACTTTATTACCGATCATTTCCGCAGTGAAGATTTGGCGCGCGGACCAAAGGAATTGAAGAAAGTTGCTGCAATTGCAGCGGTCCTGGCTGCTAAATGTCAAGTCAACCCATCGGCTCCATCCGAGAATGGTCATTATGAGATTTCACCGTGGCTGACGGCAGGACGCCAATCCAGTCTGCGCTGAATCAATTCGAACCAAGCAATCTATAGCAAATGAAGTACTTTACAGAAATCGATGGTGAGCTTTTTGAAGTTGAGCTCCTTGATGACCACAGCCTCTCCGTGAACGGTGAGGTTTTCGATTTCAATGTCCAGCAGGGGAATCGACCCGAGAATTTTTCTTTGATCCTCGACGGTAGGTCCCATCAAACTTGGATTGAGTCGATCAAACAGCAGAAGAATACCGCGGCTCCAAGTCTGCGGGTGCATTTGCATGGGTTTGATTACGAGGTGATCTGCGAGGACGAAAGATCACGCCAACTTCGGCAGTTCGCAGCCGTGGAAAGCAGTCACGATGAGGAGGGATATCTTATCGCTCCCATGCCGGGTCTGGTGCTGCAGATTCTGGTCGAACCCGGGCAGCAGGTTAACAAGGGAGATGGTATTGTTATTGTCGAAGCCATGAAGATGGAGAACGAGATCCGTGCGCCTCAGGCAGGCGAGATAAAGTCCATCCACGTCAAGCCCAAGCAAACCGTCGAAAAAGGTGAAATCCTGGTAGTTATCAATTGATCCTCTAATGAGATTCTCTTTTTAAACCAAACTTGAGTAATGGTCGAAAAAGATAAAGAAAAGCTGCTGCAAACGCTCGAAAATTGGGAACGAAACAGCCTCTCAAGCTATCTGCAAAAATCGCCTGAGCGGAAACCTGAATTTCGTACCGATTCAGATATTCGGATCGATAGGATCTATCTACCCTCAGGCAGCGAAGTGCCTGATTATCTTGCGAGATTGGGTCTACCGGGTGAATATCCTTTCACTCGCGGTGTTTACCCGACCATGTACCGAGGCAGATATTGGACCATGCGACAGTATGCGGGATTCGGTTCGGCTGAGGAATCCAACCGGCGCTATCATTACCTGTTAAAGCAGGGCCAAACCGGCTTATCCGTAGCCTTTGATCTCCCCACTCAGATCGGGTATGACAGCGATCATCCTCAAGCTTTTGGTGAAGTCGGCAAAGTCGGCGTCGCCATCTGTTCTCTGGCAGACTTGGAGGTCTTATTCGATGGTATAGAGCTGCAGCGGGTCTCGACGTCGATGACGATTAATTCGACGGCGGCGATTTTGCTGGCTATGTACGTCGCCATCGCCAAAAGACAGTCTGCCGACCTGTCAAAACTGAGCGGAACCATTCAGAATGACGTCTTGAAAGAATATATCGCACGGGGGACCTACATCTACCCGCCTCGCCCCTCGATGCGTCTTATTACCGATATTTTTGCCTGGTGTAAAGAAAATCTGCCTTCGTGGAACACCATCTCTATTTCCGGCTACCACATGCGCGAAGCCGGCTCGACCGCGGTTCAGGAAATCGCTTTTACGCTTTCCAATGGGATCGCCTACGTCGAGGCTGCCCGAGAAGCGGGTCTATCTGTGGATGATTTCGCTCCCCGCCTGGCTTTTTTCTTTAATGCGCATAATAATCTCTTTGAAGAAGTCGCCAAGTTTCGAGCGGCGCGCCGTTTGTGGGCGAAAATCATGAAGGAGCGCTTCAGCGCCAAGGATCCACGCTCACTGATGCTCCGGTTTCATACGCAAACGGCAGGCTCGACTCTGACGGCTCAACAACCGGATAACAACGTCATCCGAGTGACTCTGCAGGCGCTGGCAGCGGTCTTGGGTGGAACGCAGTCCCTGCATACCAATTCCGCCGATGAAGCCTTGGGTCTGCCCACCGAAGCTTCCGCTCGTGTAGCTCTGCGGACCCAACAGGTCATCGCCTACGAATCCGGTGTGACGGATACGGTCGATCCTCTGGGAGGTTCATATTTCCTGGAAGATCTGACTGATCAGATCGAATTGG
Source organism: bacterium (assembly GCA_026394195.1). GTDB lineage: Bacteria > Electryoneota > B3-LCP > B3-LCP > B3-LCP > JAPKYS01. The sequence continues at coordinate 195,421 of JAPKYS010000023.1, forward strand.
CAGCGGGGGCTTTGATTGAGAAGATCGATGAAATGGGGGGCTCGGTCAGCGCCATTGAACATGGTTTTTTCCAGAAGGAAATTGCCGCCAGCGCCTACCATACCCAGAAAGCCATCGAATCCAAAGACTCCATTGTCGTCGGCGTCAATGCATTCAAGGCTGAGGTTGAGGAACCGAGAGACCTACTCAAGGTCAATCCCGCCGTTGCAGAGGCGCAAAAACAACGTTTGCAACAGGTTCGAGCTCGAAGGGACTCGGCTAAGGTCGCGGAAATTCTTGGACGAATTGCAAGCGCAGCCGGAAGCAGCGACAACCTGATGCCTTTGATCATCGAAGCCGTTGAACAATATGCAACACTGGGCGAGATCAGCGACGTCCTGCGAACTTGCTGGGGTGAATATCAAGGGGAAAACGCCTGATGGCAATCACAATTTTTGGTAAACGCATCTACCGTTTGGATAGTGTGCCCTCAACGCAGGATGCTCTAAAGGAACAGTTCCTCGTCGGTGCGCCGATTGGCTCGATTGCCGTGGCGGCGGAACAATCTCTGGGGCGGGGTAGACGTGGTCGTGCTTGGGATTCACCCGCGGGAAAAGGATTATGGACCTCCGTATTGGTGGCGCCTTCCGGATCGGAAGAACTTGCCTCCTGGACACCGCTCTGGGTAGCAGTAGTCGTTAAGAAGGTGCTGGAGTCCATTGCTGCTGAAAGCAATGGCGGCTTCAAGGATGAGATTTTTTTAAAGTGGCCCAATGACCTGATCCTGCGGGAAAAGAAATTGGGGGGCATTCTGGCAGAAAATGTCATAGACTCCCGGAATCGCAAGGCGATCCTGGTTGGCTTGGGCATCAACCTGACTCAATCTGAAGACGATTTCCTGCCACATCTGCGCAATCGCGCCATATCGCTGTGGCAAGCCGTCGGAGAGACCTATTTACCCGAGCTGGTTCTGGAGCGAATTATCTTCAAATTGGAAGAACTCTACTATCTGCTCAATCCCATTGATGCTGACTCCATCAGAGCGGAATGGATTCGGTCAGCCTGGGGCTGGAACCAGATGCTGCGCGTCTACAGTGGCGGTCAATCTTATGAAGGTAAATTTACGGAACTCGGTCCTTTTGGAGAGTTAGGACTAAAGAAGTTCGGCAGCGATGTGGTCTATCTCGCTTCCACTGATGGTATCCAGCGAGTGGACGAAACATGAACACCGCACATCCTCTGCAATCGAAGTTGCTGCTGACGTTTGACATTGGTAACACCAACGTGGTTCTGGGGCTTTTCGAGGGCGACCAACTCGTCAATCACTGGCGCCTGGCTACTTCAGTCTCGCGGACTGCTGATGAAGCTTGGATCGTTCTGAAAGCTTTATGCGACAATGAACAGGTCCAGACGGATCGCATCGACGGGGTGGCCATATCTTCAGTCGTCCCGGATTTAACCTCGGTTTTCATCGATCTTAGCCGGCAACAATTCCGGATCGTTCCATATGAGGTACGGGCAGACTCAGCGCCATCGCTGCAAATCCATTATCGCGACCCTTCCGCGGTCGGCGCGGATCGCATCTGCAATGCCGTTGCCGGATACCAAAAGCATGGCGGACCGCTGGTGGTAGTCGATTTCGGCACGGCGACCACCTTCGACGTCGTCAATCGGGCGGGGGAATATCTCGGCGGGATCATCACCCCAGGCATTGAATTAGCAGGAAAAATCCTGCATCTCAATGCCGCCAGACTGCCAAAGGTGACCCTTAATTTTCCGGAGCGGATCATCGCCGATACGACGGAGACATCCATCCAGGCAGGGTTGTTGTGGGGAGCTGTTATGGTGTTAGAGGGTCTTTGCGAGCGCATTTTCAATGAATTGGGTGAAAAAGCCAAAGTCATTGCCACAGGAGGGCTGTCCGCCGTCATCGCTGAACATACGCAGATGATCGACGCGGTCGAACCCTATCTGGTCCTGGAGGGATTGCGCATTCTCTATCACCGGCACTCTCGATGAAACGCACATTTGTAAATCCAGCCCAGTTTAGTGTTTGCGTCGCCTTATGTGGGCTGCTTTTCAGTTGTGGTACGCCGAAACAATCACCGGAACTGTTGACGCACGAACCGGTTCAACTGGACGTCGTCTACCCCCGCCTGGAAGGGAATGAAACAGCCGTCAGACTGCCTCATGTCGATTCAACTTTTGCCTTCGGGTCAGTGAGACCTCCGGGATCGAAGGTATTTGTAAACGGAGTTGCCGCTAAAGTCTATGATAATGGCGCCTTTTTGGCTTTCTTCCCGCTGGACACTCTGAGTCAGCGGTATCTTTTTTGGGCAATCAGTCCGCGTGGTGATACTCTTCGCCAGACTCTTCCCTTCATCAGACAGGAATACCAACCCCAACCGGGCGCAACCGGTAAAGAAAAAATTGCTGATCCTCTTAACAAGAAGCTTCCTGCTCGTATAACGATTTCGGAAAATCATGCGCATATTTCGTCGATCCCGGATCAAGCCTATTCCATTCTTCCAGCGAAGGGAGCGGTCGCTCTGGTTGATTCCTTTGTTCCACCTTTTTACCGCGTCTACCTGAAGCAGAACCTGCACGGTTGGATCGAGGCGAAGTCAGTGACGGTCGATTTTGAGGACCATCAATTGCCGTGGACCACCATCGGCGCACTATCGGTGCTGGCGGAAAGTTTATGGACGAACATTAATATCCCCCTTAAAGAACCGATTTTATTCAACATTCAGCAGTCTTCGGACGAAAATGGCTTGATCATCGATTTATTCCAGGCTTCTTCACGGATCAGCCAGATCAAGTACGATCCCGCAGATGAACTCATCCAAGACATACGCTGGGAACAGATAGAAGATGATCTGCTGAGACTGGAAGTCAGCCTGGATCGAACGCCTTTTTGGGGATACCACGCCGAATACCGCGATGGGGGCTTGGTTGTCAAAATCAGAAAACCCCCAAATATTTCGAGGAATGTCTTCAAGAACCGCATCATCGCTCTCGATGCGGGACATGGCGGCAAACAACCCGGCGCCATCGGACCGACCAGACTCCTGGAGAAAGACGTCAACTTCGACATTACCAGGAAGCTCCAAAGATTGCTGACAGCCAAAGGAGCTCGGGTTATCATGACGCGGGATTCTGATGCGACCGTCGATCTCTACGAGCGTGTGGACTATGCAGTGCAACAGGGAGCGGAAATACTGATATCAGTGCACAATAACGCTCTATCGGATGGCGAGAATCCTTTTTTGCGGCATGGAAGTTCGATTTATTATTACCATTCGCAATCCCGGCGTCTTGCTGAAAAGTTGCATCAATCTCTGGTCAAAGCGACCCAATTACGTGATTATGGGCTCTTTTACAAGAACCTGGCGCTCGCCAGGCCGACAGAAATGCCGGCAGCACTGGTGGAATGCGCTTATATCATGTATCCGGAAGAAGAGGCACTGTTGCGTGACGACCACTTTCAAGAGCTTATCAGCCGGGGTATGCTCGATGGACTCGGTGATTTTTTAAAGATGAACCGACAGCGGCAGAAGAATTACTTCCCGACACACTCAGAGAAGAATAAAACCAAATAAATCAGCGAAACCACCATGAGTAAATTCATTTACATGTCGCGGGAAGGCATCGACAAAGTCAAGAACGAGCTTAAGCAGCTTCTCGATGTCCAACAGCCACAACTTTCCAAGAAGATGTCGCACGCTCGCGATTATGGCGACCTGAGCGAAAATGCCGAATATGATGCCATCAAGGAAGAGATGGAAAATCTGCAGAGGCGAATCGCCAGGCTGCAGGGCATCCTTTCCCGCGCTCAGATTTTCGATCCAGTAGGAATCGACCCCAATGAAATCACTTTACTCTCGACCGTGGAACTAAAAGATCTGAAAAAGAATCGAAAAATTACCTACACCCTGGTATCTCCCGAGGAAGTGAACATCGACCAGAATCGCATCTCGGTGGAATCGCCGGTCGGGAAGGGCTTGATCGGCAAAAAAGCCGGTGAGACTGTATCGATCGAAGTCCCCGTCGGCATTATAGAATATGAGATACTTTCCGTAAAACGCGAATAGGAGTCTGCTCATGAACAGCGAATCTGCTCCTCCCCCTGCTGAAAGTCTGCGCCCACGGCGGATTTATCGCAGCGGTCAAAATAAGTTAATCGGCGGCGTCTGCGGTGGTTTTGCCGAGTATTTCAACCTGGACGTCACCCTGATGAGGGTCATCTGGTTACTAATTACAATCTTCGGCGGGGTCGGACTGATGCTGTACCTGGTCTGCTGGATCATCATTCCCCTGAACCCTGCGCAGGTCACCACCCCTCAACATCGTAATTCAGGCGGCATCATCATCGGAATTGCATTGGTCGTCATAGGATTTATTTTACTGATGAGCTGGTTGACGCTTCAGGGCTGTTGGATGCCGCTGGGTATGCACATGTGGGCTTTACCTGGATCCGTCATGATACTTGGTATCGCAATAGTGCTGATCCTCCTGTTGACCAAGCCTCAGCATACTCCGAATCCACCTACGGATGTCTACACCCCACCCGCTGAAAATAAAGGAACCCCATCCATGAACCGCTTATACCGATCCCGTGATCAGCGAATCCTATCGGGTATTTGTGGAGGTTTTGGCAAGTACTTTAACCTCGATCCCACCATTGTCCGCATTTTATGGGTTGTCCTGGGAATCGGCTCCTTTGGCACGGCGTTAATACTGTACGTCATCCTGATCTTTGTCATCCCCGAAGAACCGATAGTCTGATCTGAAATGGCAACAAATCAAGGAAACACTCGTCTTGGTTGGACTCTGCTCCTCTTGGGTACAGCGCTGGGCTTGCTACATTGGCTCCCTTTCAGTATGGATTGGACCATCTTGCTGATTATCATCGGCGCTGGTTTGTTCGCAGCAGGAGTCATCCAAGCCAGTCACCGAACCGTATTCCCCGGCGCCTTCCTCGCTCTGCTTGGGACTCTCTTTTATCTCAAGCACCGATATATCATACACGAACGCTGGGATACGATTTGGCCTTTGATAATCACCTTCCTGGGCATATCCTTCCTGGTGAGATTTCTCTTCAGCCCGGAAAAACGAGGTGAATTGTGGTCTGGAGTTGTCTTGGTAGTACTCTCATTTATTCTGCTCGTCACACCCGAAATCTGGTTTGACTTGCTCTACTGGTGCGGGAGGTTATGGCCACTGGGTCTCATCATCTTGGGCATTATGATTCTGTTGAAATCCACTCGTCGTTGACTTGGACAGCACGTACTCCTATTAAAATTATGACCTTCACAAAGGAGCTCCCATTGATCAAACGCGATCGTGTCATCCTGGTGGTTATGGATGGACTGGGATTATCACAGATACCCAATAACGATTCAAACGCTTTTTACCTGGCGCGTAAACCCCATCTTGATCAAATCTTCTCTTCTAATCCACTCTGCGCCCTGCAGGCATCCGGTTTGGCCGTTGGTCTGCCCGAAGGACAAATGGGCAATTCCGAAGTCGGTCATCAGAATCTGGGCGCCGGACGGGTGGTGTACCAGGATATTACCAGGATTGACCTGAGCATTAAAACCGGGGAATTTGCCCGTAACACCATCCTGCAAGAAACTCTCGCCTACGTTAATCGTAAGAATGTCACCCTGCATCTGATTGGACTGATCAGCGATGGTGGAGTCCACTCTTCGCTGTATCATCTTGAAGCGATCATTACGGCAGCTAAAAAACAGGGCGTTTCTCGCCTGGTGATACACGCCTTAATGGATGGTAGAGATACTGCTCCGCACGGAGGCGCGGCGTATCTCGAGCGTTTGGAATCTTTCTGCGAGCAGACCGGGTTGGGAAAAATTGCCACGGTGATCGGGCGTTATTATGCCATGGATCGAGATAATCGCTGGTATCGTGTTCAGAAGGCTTACCAGGCGCTGGTCTATGGTCAGGGACTGAAATTTCCGAGCGCTGCCGCAGCCATTAAATCCAGTTATGAACGAGAGGTAACCGACGAATTCGTCGAACCTTCAATCATCTGTGCAGGCGACGATCCCATTGCGACCATCAAATCTGGCGATGCGGTTATCTTCTTCAATTTCAGGGCGGATCGGGCTCGAGAAATCACCCGGGCATTGACTCAACCGAATTTTTCCTCATTCGCAGTGGAACCGTTGAACCTGCATTACGTCACCATGACGCAATATCATCAGGATTTCTCATTTCCCATTCTGTTTCCGCCGAGAAAGTTAACGCAGATTTTAGGTGAAGTCATTTCCGAAGCCGGCATGACTCAGCTTCGTATTGCGGAAACCGAGAAATATCCACACGTCACCTTTTTTTTCAACGGTGGGGAAGAAAAGGTCTTTCGGGGTGAAGATCGCATCATGGTTCCTTCACCAAAGGTGGCGACGTACGATTTGCGACCCGAGATGAGCCTTCTCGAAGTCACTCGCCGTGTAGTGGCAGCCATTTCGGAAGAAAAATACAACTTGATCGTGCTCAACTTTGCCAATCCCGACATGGTTGGGCATTCCGGCATTCTGGCGGCAGCCATTAAAGCGGTAGAAGCCGTCGATAATGGCGTCTGGCAGACGCTGCGAGCCGCCTTTGCTCACGATTATACCATGATCCTCACCTCAGATCACGGCAATTGTGAGATGATGATCGATCCGGTTGATGGCAGTCCATTCACGGCGCACACTACCAACCCCGTTCCCTGTTTTGTGCTGGATAAACATTATCGGTTAAAGATCCGTCCTCAAGGCAGCCTCTGCGACGTTGCTCCGACGATATTGCACATTCTGGGAATGCCACAACCTGCGGAAATGGAAGGGGAATGTCTGATTACTTGTGAAAACTGCGGACCATGAAAGCGGTCTACATCGATAAATCCGGAGGAATAAATCTCCGCAAAATGCGCAACCCGAATCCGGCACGAGGGGAAGCCCTGATTAAAGTGCGGATGGCAGGTATCTGCCGCACGGATCAGGAATTGGCGAAAGGATATATGGATTTCCAGGGAATTCCGGGCCATGAGTTCGTTGGCGAGGTTGTCGCAGTCGATAGCTCCAACGGTGCGGATGCCAAGGAATGGATCGGGAGCCGCGTGGTGGGGGAGATCAATTGCGGATGTGGTCGTTGTGCCTGGTGTCAATCGGGTTTGGCGAGGCATTGTCCCCATCGAACGGTTCTGGGAATATCCGGACGCGACGGTGCTCTGGCTGAATATCTTACCCTTCCAATCTCAAATCTCAGGCTCGTTCCGGATGAACTGGATGATCAAAGCGCAGTTTTTACCGAACCTGTAGCTGCAGCGCTGGAAATCTTCGAGCAAGTACTTATAAAGCCAACACACCGGGTTTTGGTGGTTGGTGATGGAAAGTTGGGCATACTGGTAGCCCGAGTCCTGCAAATCCACGGCAGCGAACTCGTTGTGGTGGGACACTCGTCCTGCAAGCTGGCAATCTTGCGGAACTGGGGCATTGAAGCCATTGAGCCTAAAGACTTAACTCAATCGCAATTCGATGTGGTCGTTGAAGCCTCCGGATCGCCAGCTGGCTTCTCGCTGGCGATGTCTGTAATAAAGCCGCGTGGGACATTGATTCTTAAGAGTACCTATGCTGGTACGCTGTCACTTGATATGGCGCCGTTGGTGATTAACGAAATTTTCCTGGTAGGGTCGCGTTGTGGATTGTTTGATCCGGCGCTGGCGTGCTTGAAGCAAGGGCTGGTTCGAGTGCAGGATATCATCTCGGCCGTCTTTCCATTCGATAAGTGTCTGGCAGCTTTTGAGTACGCGACTCAACCGAACAAACTGAAAGTGCTGATCGATTTCAATCAAAAAGGGTGGATTATTGAGCACAATCCCGAAAACTGATAATCCCGCCGGTATAGGAACTACGATTAAAGTTCCGCTGAGTCGTCAGCCCTATGAGGTCCACCTCGGTTCGGGGACGCGGTCAAAATTCCCTGAATTATTCAGGCAATTCGGACGGGGGAGAGCATTTTGGGTGACGGATCGCAACGTAGAGAAAGCCTGGGGATCTGAGCTCCACGAGCTCGGCGCCACCCCAGCGGCAAATCTATTCGTATTGCCTCCCGGAGAAGACCAGAAAACCCTGGCGACGGTCGAGCGTCTCTGTCGTCGGTGGATTGTCAACGGCGTCGAACGAGGGGACACCATCGTCGCTTGTGGTGGTGGAGTGATCGGAGATATTGCCGGCTTCAGCGCGGCATGTTATCAACGTGGTATTTCGTTCATCCAGGTTCCTACGACGCTGTTGTCCATGGTAGACGCATCCGTAGGCGGGAAAACCGGAGTCGATTTGCCGGAAGGTAAAAACCTGATCGGCGCGTTCCACCAACCTCTGTTCGTACTGGTCGATATCGATTTTTTAAAGACGCTGCCGCCACATAGGTTAATCGATGGCTACGCAGAGGTCTTAAAAACTGCCTTGATCGGCGACCTGACGCTGTTTGATTTTCTAAAGAGCGGCGGACAACAACAAATCCTGAAGGGCGAACCGCAAGCGCTGTTCAAAGCTGTCACTGCATGTGTGCAGTTCAAAGCTAACGTGGTGGCAAAAGACGAGAAAGAAACCGATCTACGGCGCATCTTGAATTTCGGTCATACCGTTGGGCACGCTCTGGAAACGAGTGGCGGGTTTCAACAGCTTAGCCACGGCGAAGCCGTCCTCTGGGGGCTTTGTGCTGCCATCGAATTGTCGATGTTTACAGGTACATTAATCATTGATAAAGGCGGAGAAATACAATTATTGCTTCAACCTTTACTTGAACATATTCCCGCCCTCGATTTCGATCCTCAGGCATTGTACCAGCTTTTATTACATGATAAGAAAGTGCTGGATGGAATACCTCATTGGGTTCTGCTTGAAGAGGTAGGAAAACCGGTAATACGAAAAGACGTTTCCCAGCCCCAGATCTTGGAAGTCTTAGGCAGGCTTAAACTCAAAATGGGGCGATTGTAAGAAGCAATCATTTAAAGGAAAACATTAATCATGAAGCCAACAATCCTGATCCTGAATGGTCCAAACCTTAATCTGCTGGGGATTCGCGAACCGCATATCTATGGCCGTAAAAGCTTGGATGACGTCTACCAGAGTTTGCGTGAAAGATTTCCGGAAGTGACGTTTCAAACCTTCCAGTCCAACTCTGAGGGAGCCTTGATAGACCGCCTGCATGAAGCTCGTGGGCAGGTGATGGGCGTGGTCTTCAACCCCGGAGCCTATACCCATACGTCCATCGCTCTCTATGACGCCGTTAAAGCTGTGGAACTTCACGTCATTGAAGTGCATCTGTCATTGCCGGAAGCACGCGAGCAGTACAGGCATCATTCATATGTCACTCCAGCCTGTCAGGGTCGGATAGCCGGTTTGGGTGCAATTGGTTACCAACTGGCGGTTGAGGCGTTGCTCAATTCCACAAAACCTATGTAATCGGCGCAGAATACCCCAAATGACCTTAAGTAATGCTTTAGCATTCGGAGAATACTTTGAGTCCGGATATTGCTCACACGCTCCCAGGGAATAAGGGAAAAAATCCCTTCCATGTCACCGTTTTCGATCCCGAACGGGACAAACCAGCCTGGATTAAAGCCTTTGGGTCAGCAGATAACTCCACCCTGTTTCAAACGCATAGCTTTCTCAACTATCACCCGCAGGGGAGATTTGATAATCATCACTTGATATTCTGGCAGGGCGATGAACCGCGTGCTCTGATGACGGGAGCCGTCCGTGAGATCGACAGGAAGAAGGCGCTGGTTTCTTATCCCGGAGCCTCCTATGGTGGCTTGATTCATCCTCCCGGACTGTCCTTTAACATGGCAGATCACCTGGTACAATCTCTGCTGCGCTACACTCGTTCGGCAGGGTTCAAGATTCTCTCGATGACCCCACCACCCGCTATCTATACTTCATGGCCCAGCGATATTATCATGTTTCATCTGCTTAAAGCGGGATTTCACTACGCCAAGCGTGAAATCACCCAGGCAATCCCGCTCTATTATCCGGATGGTGATATTTTCCGCACGATCTGCAACAAGACCCGCACCGCCATTCGCAAAGCCATGAAATCCGAACTGGTCGTCGAAGAAGACATTCCGTTGTCCGATCAAAATCTAGAAATCTTCTATCCTCTGCTTTTTGACAACCGGAAGCGTTTGGGCGTAACGCCTACACATAACCTGCCTGAGCTGAAGCGCCTGCGCGACCTCATCCCCGATCAATTATCTCTGTCGCTGGTCAAATATCAAGGTATTCCGGTGGCAGGTATATTGAATTTTGTGTGCAATGCCCGAGTGCTCTTGATCTTTTACGTCTGCCATGATTGGGACTATCAGGAACTCCGTCCGGTACCGCTCCTGATTTTAAGCACTATCCAATGGGCGAACCGCCGCGGTTTTCGGCACCTGGATTTCGGTACCTCAACCCTGAACATGGAACCCAATTGGGGTTTGATTAAATTCAAGGAGAACTTCGGGTCGATCGGTTATTTCCGCGATACGCTCAGCATAAATCTATGACGGGCATCTTTCAAGTGTTCTAAATTGCTCACATGAAGATAGAAGTCAAAGCGCTTCTCATCGCCGGTTTGCTGCTCAGAGCAGTCTTGCTCATTTGTACGCCTCTGATCGAAACACCTTCGGTTATCCCTTATTACAACGATGAAGCAGCGCACCTCAATTACGTGCGCTACCTGGCAAATCATAATCAGCTTCCGGTTCAATCCCAATCGATTAAGGATGGAATCGAAAAAGCTGGATTCGAATACTATCAGGCGCCTCTCTATTACCTGTTGGTTCGACCATTTTTTGATTTGGGCAGAAATTTAACTCCGGGGCATGAGTTGCTCTGGGTTAGAATCTTTTCAATGTTTTTCACAATGGCCGGCGCGCTGATATTTTACCGGTCAATTCTGCGATTTATCCCTGACGCTTCAATTGCCGCATCAAGTCTGCTGCTGGCTCTTCTGAGTGGAATCCCAGCCCGTTTTGGCAGCATCGTCACCAATGACAGTCTGCTGTTTGCGCTCTCCTGTCTCTTCTTCGCTCTGATTCTTCAAATTCTAAGGGATGGCTGCGATTGGAGGCTTTTTTCCGCCGGAGTGATGATCGTTATTGCGGGTCTGTGGACCAAGGCTTCATTCATCGTGATTCTGCCGATCCTGCCGATTGCTCTGCTGATGGAATCGCCAAGATCGAGCTTAAAAGCCTTGCTATCCTTGCTTATCCCTCTTGCAGCCATCTTGCCCTGGTACCTGCGAAACTACGATCTCTACGGTACGGTACTGCCACTGTCTATTGGATTTGGGCAGTCTGACCCGATCAATGCTGCCAATCTGCTGTGGCGAGTGTGCCATACAGGCATTTACTTTGTCAGGACTTTTATTTTCCCCTTCGATCAGCTCTGGGGAGGTCCCTTCGATACCATGATTTGGGTATTGGAAGGGTTGGCATTATTGGCCTTTATTTTATGGGGTACGATGGCGTTGTTAAAGCATGACTTGAGGCTCTTCCGGGTGGGCATCCTGGCTGTAGGATGCAATTTGCTCAGTTACCTTTTGCTGAACCGAACCTATTTTCAGGCTGAAGCGCGCCTGTTTCTTCCCGCGCTACCTTTCATTTATCTCGCTTTGGCCATTGGGGTGGATCACTTGACGGGAAAAAGGAAAAATCTAACCTTCGCCATCTTGGGATTGTGGGTTGTATTGCCTTGGTTGGAAATACTTAATAAGCTCTAAATCGTAGCGAGGTCATCAGAACTATATCTGGCAGGTGTGCACTTGAAATCAGTACACGTAAAAATCAGCTATTCCTTCTTGAAAATCCTTGGCGGTTCTGATTTGTCTCTGCGCAGACTGCCCATGATGTCGGCGGTCAGCGTCAATCCGGGACCAATTGTATGGTTGACAGCCTGCGTTCACGGTGACGAGGTCTGCGGCATTGTCATCATTCAGGAAGTTTTCAAGAAGATCAGGCAGCGACTGCTGTGCGGATCCATTCACGCCTTTCCATTGATGAATCCGATCGGCTTTGAATCCGCCTCACGCAATATCACCATGAGCCGTGAAGACCTGAATCGCTCCTTTCCAGGAGATCCCACCGGTTCGCTGGGCAAGCGGATCGCTCACCTCATCTTCAGCCAAATCATGGCGACGCGACCCAGTCTAGTATTGGATCTTCACAACGATTGGGCCAAGTCGATTCCCTACGCCCTGATCGACCGTAATCCGGGCAGCGACTATAAAAACGCCTACGAGAAAACCATCGAATTCGCTAAACAAACCGGATTCGCCTGCATCATTGATCGGGATGAGCTTAGCAGCACCCTCTCCTGCAATCTCTTGTTGAACGACGTGCCCGCATTGACGCTGGAATTGGGTGAACCGAAGGTGGTAAACGAAATCAACGTAAAACACGGTTTAGGAGCGATCTGGAACGTTCTGGCGCACCTTGGAATGACCGCGCCTTTGCAGGAACGTATCAGTTTTCCTCTGCCGCCGACTTACGGTTCGGGTCAACTTTTAGGATATGCTGAGCGCCCCGTCAGCTCGCGGAGCGGCATCATTCGTTTCATGGCAAAACCGGGTGACGCTTTAATAAAGGGGCAAGCTTTCGCCAGGATTGTGAACGCATTCGGTAAGCATTTGGATACCGTCAGAGCGGTGGAAGATGCTCTGGTGTTAGGTTATTCCGATTCATCCGCCGTATTTCCCGGCATGCCGATCATGGCATTTGGGGTACAGTTGGGTTAGTCTGAACTTTCCGCATCATAAACGACTGGTTCCCTTAAATACAAAAGCGACGGTCTATCCGTCGCTTTCTTCGTGCCCCTGAGACGATTCGAACGTCCGACACGCGGTTTAGGAAACCGCTGCTCTATCCGTCTGAGCTACAGGGGCGATGGTTGAAAATATATAACAATTTCCAGGTCAGATCAAGAGCTAATTTCTGGAACTTTAGTGAAGGATGCGCCGGGAAATTGCTTGACATTAATCTGAAAAAAACCTATATTTATGGTTTAATAATCTCGAAGCATCCCAGGAAGAAAAAAACATGCGTTTTTCACAAGCCTTCATCCCGACTCTTAAGGAAACGCCCTCCGACGCAGTCATCCCTTCGCACCAGTTGATGACTCGTGCGGGGATGGTGCGACAGTTAGCCGCAGGCGTCTACTCTGATCTGCCGTTTGGTTGGCGCGCGATGTTGAAAGCGACCGCCATTGTCAGAGAAGAGATGAACCGCATCGGAGCACAGGAATTATACCTGCCGGTGATAAATCCAATTGAAGTCTGGGAAGAGACCGGGCGCGCTCAGGGTTTCGGTGACGAGATGTTTCGGCTGAAGGATCGCAAGGGACGCCCCATGTGTCTGGCTCCGACGCATGAAGAGATCATCTGTGATTTAGCCCGGACATTCATCCGATCTTACCGGGAGTTACCGCAGATCTGGTACCAGATCCAGACCAAGATGCGAGATGAACCTCGCCCACGTTCGGGCATCTTGCGGGCTCGCCAGTTCATTATGAAGGATTCTTACAGCCTGGACGTCGATGAGGAAGGTTTGGATCACAGCTACCAGCTGCACGACCAGGCCTACCGCCGCATTTTCGACCGTTGCGGATTGCAGTACTTCGTCGTCGGAGCATCCAGCGGGCTGATGGGTGGGAGTGGATCGCAGGAATTTATGGTCGAATCTCCATCTGGCGAGGATCGCGTAGCCCATTGTAAGTCTTGTGGATATGCTGCCAACATCGAAGTTGCCACATCCAAAGCTCCGAAAATAATCGATCCACCCACTGAAAATGAGGGGGCAGATCCGCAGCAGGTACATACCCCCAACAAGAGGTCGATTGAGGAGGTCAGTGGTTTCCTCAAGGTAGCGCCGGAACGATTGATCAAAACGCTGATCGTGATCGATGCCAACGGCAACCCTCTGATGGCTCTCTTAGCCGGCGATGATGAACTTCAGGAATCGAAGCTCATCGCAGCCCTCGGTGGCCCGTTCCGTCCTGCTGCGCCCGAGGAGATCAAGGATCTATTCGGCTGTGAGGCGGGATCGTTAGGACCGGTTAAAGCGCCTAAAATGCCAATCCTGGCTGATAACCGCCTCAAGGGCGGAAAAAATCGCATCACCGGAGTCAACGTCGACCATTACCACATGTCCGGCATTGAGGTTAGTAAGCACTTCCAGCCCGATCGGTTCTGCGACTTGCGCGAGGTGCGTGAGAGCGAAGGCTGCTCTCTTTGCGGAGCGCCCTTGCGGGTAACCAACGCCATCGAACTCGGTCATATCTTCAAACTTGGAACCAAATACTCCCTGGCGATGGGAGCCAACGTTCTGGATGCAGAAGGGCACGAACGACCGATCATCATGGGAAGCTACGGCATCGGTATTGGCAGAATCGTCGCTTGTGCCATCGAATTGGGATACGATAATGACGGAATTCGCTGGCCAAAATCGTTGGCTCCCTATGACGTCGCACTAATAGCAATTAATCTTAAGGACCCTGAGGTACAGCGTCAGGCTGAAGCGCTTTACCAAAAATTGCAGGAAGAAGGGCTTGAAGTCCTCTACGACGACCGTGAGGTCAGTCCCGGCTTCAAATTCAAGGATGCAGACCTGCTGGGGATACCCTTTCATGTGGTCATCAGCCCCAAGAGTTTAGCCGGGGGTGGGGTGGAAGTCAAAGAACGCTGGATAGGTCAGAAACAGATTATTCCCATTTCGGACTTAAACGCCCGATTGCGGAGTCAGCATGAATGACGAAAAGGACGAATTTCCGAATTCTACAGCCCAATCGGCTGAATCTTCACCCGAAGAGCTGCGCTTGCAGGAAGAAAGTAAGATCGCCTCGATTTTGGCTTACGTTCCCTTTCTCTGCTTTTATCCCCTCCTCGTCAAGCGGGATGATCCTGTTGCCTATCATCACGGCAAACAAGGAGTCTTCCTCTTTGCTGTGGAACTGTTTGCCATCGCCATGCGTTGGGATTTTGTCTGGAACTTCATCCTGATCCTCTGTGGCGCCATAGCCATCTGGGGCATGGTATCAGCCCTGCGTGGCGATTCTTTCCGAATCCCGGTCATCTCAGATCTTCTGGACAGATATAAACCATAGATATAATAAACAGCGTTAATAACTCGGTTAGAGCAAACCACCATCGTAAGGACGTTGAATGAGAATTCGAGACAGAGCAAAAAACTTCACGGCTGCGCGTGAAATCCGGGAACTGGGATATTACCCTTATTTCCGTCCCATTGAGTCCGATCAGGATACCATCGTAGAACTCCACGGGAAAAAGGTCCTGATGCTAGGGTCTAATAATTATCTCGGATTGACCAATCATCCCGAGGTCAAAGCAGCGGCCATAGAAGCCATCGGGCTTTATGGAACAGGCTGCGCCGGCTCTCCCTTCCTGAACGGCACGCTGCGCATCCACCTTCAGCTCGCTGATAAACTGGCAGAGTTCGTCAACAAAGAAGCCGTACTGCTCTATTCTACTGGTTTTCAAGTCAATCAAGGGGTGATTTCCACGGTGGTCTGGAAGGATTCTGTGGTCATCGCTGACAAATATGATCATGCGTCAATCGTCGATGGCTGCCGGTTGGCTTTCGGCAAATATTTGAAATACGACCATAACGATATGGCGGACCTGGAGAGGATCCTGGCGAATCTACCTGATGCCAAAGCGAAACTTATCGTGGTCGACGGTATCTTCTCCATGGAAGGCGATATTGCCAAGCTGCCGGAGATCGTCGCTCTGGCCGAGCGCTTTGATGCCGACGTCATGGTCGATGACGCCCATTCCATCGGTGTAATCGGTCCTAAAGGTGACGGCACCGCCGCTCATTTTGGACTGACAGACAAAGTTTCGATGATCATGGGAACCTTCTCCAAGTCGTTGGCGTCGATCGGCGGTTTTGTCGCCTCTGATGCATATACGATCGACTATCTGAAGCACCATTCGCGTTCGCTGATCTTCTCCGCATCGATGCCGCCGGCATCCGCCGCCTCCGTTTTAAAAGCCCTCGAAATCTTATTACGTGAACCGGAACGCCGTCAAAAGTTATGGGATAATACCCATCGTATGATCAACGGTTTACGGCAGTCTGGATTTGATTTGGGTCTCACCGAAACTCCTATCATTCCGGTCATTGTGGGAGATGATCTGAAGGTTTTTGCCTTCTGTAAAAGGCTCCAGGATGAAGGCATCTTCGTCAATCCAATTGTTTCACCGGCAGTGCAGGCTGGTATGCAGCTCATTCGCATTTCTCTGATGTCAACTCATTCGTTTGATCAAGTTGATTTCGCTCTGGAAACATTAGCGAAGGTAGGAAAAGAACTGGAATTGATCTCATGACTAGGCTTTTAACTGGAAAGAGCTGCACTTCGTTCGTAAGAACTCGTCACCATGTAGTGTAATCTCATGAAAGGAATGCAGATTATACTGCGACAACTCCAGGGTCAAACATCAGGGAAATAAAAAGGACAGGGATAAACGCAACCCACTCAACACCAATAGGAAATATCATGGAATCAAACAGCGCAGTGAAAACCTCAACCTATGCAGGTCTGTTCATGATTGCATTAGCAACGTTGATGTATGAGATTCTCCTGACTCGCATCTTTAGTGTAACGGTCTGGTATCATTTCGCTTTTATGGCCATATCTCTGGCGATGTTCGGTATGACCATAGGCGCAATTCTTGTCTATTCGTTTCCCTCGCACTTCACCCAGGAAAGAGCTCCCTCCCAGCTTAGCCTTTATTCACTGTGTTTAGCGGTTTCGATGGTTCTTTGCTTCCTGGCGCACCTGTGTATTCCTATCTTGACCAAGGAAGGGTTTTCCTTGGTCGTGTTGTTCGGTATTACTATGGTCTACACAATTTTGGCAGTGCCGTTTATGTTCAGCGGTATCTGCGTCAGTTTAGCCTTGACCAAATTCCCATCGCATGTGAGCAAGCTGTACGCTGCAGACTTGGCTGGTGCGGCTGTGGGCTGCATTTTGCTGATTTATACCCTGCAAATCACTGATGGTCCCACTACAGTATTTGTCATAGCCATTCTGGCTTGTCTGGGTGCAATTTTCTTTGCTGCCGGTGCGGGACAGAAAGTGTTGCTCAAAACAAGCGCCTGGGTTGCGCTCGCTCTTGCCTTGTTTGTAGTTACCAACACAATAATGGTCTCCCAAAACAATTCAATGATTCGCCTGATCTGGGTTAAAGGGAAGATTGAATCGAAACCGATATACGAAAAGTGGAATTCATTTTCGCGAATCAGAGTCTGGGGTAATATGCGGAAGCCGGAAATATCCAAATGCTGGGGGATGAGTACGACCTCTCTGGAAAAGTGGAAAATTCGGCAGTTGCAGATGGATATTGACGCCTCGGCAGGAACAGTGATGACCGAATTTGACGGTAATCTGCAGAAGATTGGATTCTTGAGAAACGACATAGTCAACCTGGCTCACAACCTGAGACATGATGCCAAAGTTCTGGTAATCGGTGCTGGAGGGGGGAGAGATATCCTTTCTGCACTGGCGTTTGAACAGAAATCGGTCGTTGGAGTAGAATTCAACAGCAACATCCTCGCCACAGCTAATGGAAAGTACGGCGATTTCACCGGCCACTTGGATAAAAATCCCAAGGTAACCATCATCAATGATGAAGCACGTAGTTATGTCAGCAGATCCAAAGACAGATATGACATTATTCAGGTTTCCCTGGTGGACACCTGGGCAGCGACTGCGGCGGGAGCCTTCGTTCTCACTGAAAATTCCATCTATACTCTGGAGGCATGGAAAACATTTCTGCAACACCTGTCTCCTAACGGTATTTTAACTTTTTCTCGATGGTACTACAAAGATCGACCAGGAGAAGCCTACCGTTTGACATCACTGGCGAGTTCAGCGCTGAAGGCAGCCGGAGTCGCGAACCCCAGGGATCATATCATCATGCTTCGAAACATGTGGTGGGATAATGTTAAAGACGGGCCGGATGGTATCGGAACCATTCTGGTCAGCATGCAACCTTTTACCCTAAGCGACCTTCAGACCATCAATACGATTGCTGATAGTTTAGACTTCGGTGTAGTGCTGACCCCTAAATTTGCGATTGATTCAACTTTTGCCACCCTCACTTCAGGAGGCGATCTGAAGTCATTTTATTCGTCTTTCCCCTTAAACATTACTGCGCCGACGGATGACAGCCCGTTCTTCTTTCACATGCTCCGGATCAAGGATGTCTTTAAAAGCCACTTGTGGGACCAGGGCGTTCAGAGGTTCAATGTCATCGCCATCGTCATTTTGGCTGTCCTGCTTGTAATTGTGTCATTTCTGACTTTTCTATGTATTGTCATTCCTCTGGCGCTGACATCGAAAAAAATTCCCATGAAGGGTTTCTGGCCGCTATTACTTTACTTTGCGGCTATCGGTTTCGGCTTCATGTTGGTCGAGGTTTCTCAGATGCAAAGGCTGATGATCTTCCTGGGGCAACCAACTTATGGGTTGTCGGTAGTGTTGTTCTCCCTGCTGTTGTCCAGCGGTTTGGGCAGTTATTCAACGGAAAAGATCAGCAATATCAAAGACATCCGTATGCCTATAATTTCATTGTCGCTGCTTCTGGCTGCATTAGTTGTCTTTGGTCTGTTGACGCCGACGATTATTAACGGGTTCAATGCCTCGGTGACACCTGTACGCATCATGGCCGCGATCGCTATCCTGTTCCCACTGGGATTTTTCATGGGCATGGCCTTTCCATTGGGAATGAAATTGGCAAACTTGAAATCCGCCGCAGTGACTCCTTGGCTGTGGGGAATCAACGGCGCAACATCGGTTTGCGCTTCTGTTTTAGCAATAACAATTGCTCTGACCTTTAGTATCTCTACTTCATTCTGGACTGGTTTCGCATTTTACCTCGTGGCGATCTTTGCTTACGTGTGGGCTAGCCGTGAAACTCCGCTCAGATCGGCAAAGCAATAAACCAAATTATTTTTAATCCTCACTGGTTGTACTATCAAGTAAAAACCACTCAGGATCCGTATGCCTATAAAAATCCAAGTCATCCGCAAATCCAGGCAGTTAAACGCCTTCCTGAAGCTCCCCTGGCAAATCTACAGAGGCGATCCCAACTGGGTGCCTCCGCTGCTTTCCGATCACAGGAAGATCCTGCACCCCCAACAGAACCCCTTCTTCCAACACGGCCAGATAACCAGACTCTTAGCAGTCCGTGATGGTAAACCGGTGGGTCGAATTTGCGCCATTGACAATCGCGCCCACATCGATTACTGGCAGGAACCGGTTGGCTTTTTCGGTTTCTTTGAGTGCGAAAACAACCAGGAAACCGCTAATGCTCTGATTAATGCCGCCGCGGAGTGGTTGTACCCGCGTGGTTTAAACGTCATGCGCGGTCCCATGAATCTATCCACCAACGACACCTGTGGCTTGCTGGTCGATGGATACGACTCGCCCCCTGTGTTCATGATGACCTATAATCCGCCCTATTACGAAGATCTGCTGTTAAAAGCCGGTTTTTCCAAGTCGAAGGATCTCTGGGCTTACAAAGTGACCAAGGAAGACGTTTCGGAACGGTTAATGCGATCCGCCGAAAAAATCAAGGAGCGATCCCGGGTCACCATCCGATCGATTAATGTTAAGCATCTATTTGAAGATATCGAATTGGTACGCATAGTCTACAATCAGGCCTGGTCCAAGAATTGGGGCTTTGTTCCCATGACTGCCGCAGAATTCGACCATACTGCCAAGGATTTGAAGCAAGTCCTCGATGCGGATCTGGCTTTCCTGGCGCTGGATGGTGATCGTCCGATTGGTTTTTCATTAGCGCTGCCCGATCTGAACGTGGCATTGAAACGCATCAATGGTCGGTTGTTTCCTTTTGGTATTTTGAAGGTGTTGTATCACGCCCGCAAGATCAAGAACGTTCGTGTAATTACCATGGGTGTGATCGATGGATACCGCAACCGCGGTGTGGACGTCCTTTTCTACCTTGCGACCATTGAGAACGGTATAAGACGCGGGTACGAATGGGCGGAGTTGTCCTGGATTTTAGAGGATAATGTGCCCATCAACAAGGCGCTGGAAATGATCGGCGGGAAAGTCTACAAAACCTACCGAATCTATGATAAGGCCCTCGGATGAAACCAATCTTGATCACTGGAGCCAACGGTTTTATCGGAAGTCATATCGTAGAACATCTGTTATCCTCCGGATTTTCAGTCCGCTGCCTGTTGCGTCCCCAATCCCAACTGAACTGGCTTTCGAGCTTGCCGGTAGACCTCGTTCGGGTCAATTACTCTGATGCTCAAGAGCTTAGCCGGGCGGTCGAAGGCTGTTCCACCATCCTGCATTTCGGCGGAGCGACCAAAGCGCCGGATGCGGAAACCTACCACCGTGCCAACGTCGAAACGACCCGTTTATTGCTTCAAGCTGCAAAACAAGCCTGTCCCGATTTGTCTAACTTTGTGCTCTGCTCAAGCCAGGCCGCTTTAGGACCTTCCCCATCCATCGAACCCCTGACAGAAGAAGCTCTCCCGCAACCTCTCTCAGTTTACGGTCAGTCCAAGCTGGAGGCTGAGACCGTCTGCCGAGATTTCGCTGATCAGTTCCCCATTACTATCCTCCGCCCGCCTGCCGTATACGGACCCCGCGATAAGGACATTCTTATTTTTTTCCGGTTGATTAAATGGGGACTTTCGCCTGCTATCGGTCGTGGAGAAAGATACGTCAGTCTGGTCAATGCGCTGGATATCGCCCGATTGATCAAGCTGATCCTGGAGGTCCAACCACAAGGCTTCCGGATCTATCACGTCACCGATGGCGAGATACACACCTGGTCAGAGATCAGCGGCTTTATAGCCAAAGCTTTACACAGACACCCCCTGAAGCTGACCGTACCGAACGTAGTGGCTACGAGTATCAGTAAGACACTCTCGATGTTTTCGACTGCTGCCGGGCGGGTATCGACTTTGAACCGCGAAAAACTGCGGGAGATCATGCAGAGTTACTGGCTGATGAGTTCAGCCAAAGCGGTGAAAGAATTAGGTTATCACCCCGAGTACGACCTGGAAAAAGGGGTGGAGTTGACAGCACGATGGTATCGGGGGAATCATTGGTTGTAAACAGTAACCAAGCGATGACCGGATACCAGCTCAACTGCCATAAATAGAAAAGCCCGAGGAACACTGCCTCGGGCTTGATTTCGGTCGTAATGGTTTAATAATCCAGGTAGTACAGGTAACGATGATCCTGGATAGTGGCTTTCTTTTTGGCGTCTTCGAACCATTGGTTATAGAGCTGGTTCTGTTTTGCGCTCATCAATTCACCGCGGAGGTTGGCTTTTCTGCTCTGGAAATCTGCTGAATCAACCGGTGTTTTCTCGAAGGTTTGGATCAGGTAGTACCCGTTCATCCCTTTGACCGGCTTCGATACACCACCTTCACGGTTGGCGAGCGCCGTACTGATGAATGCTTGATCCTGGCCGATGGTCTGCAGAAATTCACCGGAACGGAACTGTCGGTCCACCGTTTCCACCTTGAGTCCGGCAGCTTCAGCCCGAGATACGAACTGGCCGGCGTCCGGAACGGTGCGGTAGAAAGTTTCACAGCGTTCCCTGGCTCTCGCCAGATTCTTCTCTTCCAATAACTTGGCTGTTATTTGAGTCTGAACCTCGGGTAGCGGAGCGATTTTTTCCTTTTCAACCTGGTAGATCTCGAAGACCAACAATCCATCCCGCAGGCGGTAGATGGGACCACGATCTCCGATGGGTCGATTGAAAATATATTCAACTGCGGAGGGAAGTCTGCCCACACCGGGGATGAAATCTCGCCTCTCGAAGAACCCTGAGGTATCGATTTTCACTTTGTAGGCTGCGGCCGCGGCAGACATGGTGGATTGCTTGATTTCGTCCAGGTATCCTTCCGCGGTGCTGTGGATCTGATCCTTGGTATCTGCGGAAGGCTGGACTTTCAGCAGGATATGACTGGCGCTAATCTGCTCGACGCCATTCTCCATTTTTTTATCGGTGACCTTGATCAGGTGGTAACCGAACTTCGTGGCGACCGGTCCGGTGACCTGACCGACGGGAGTGGAAAAAGCTGCCCGATCAAATTCGGGAACCATCCTGCCGCGCTCGAAGAAGCCCAGATCGCCGCCGTTTTCTGCGGTTCGGTCATCGGAAAACTGCTTGGCCAGATCGCCGAAATCTTCGCCCGTACCGATACGGGTCATCAGTTCATTGGCGGTTTCCAGTGCCGCGCTTGAATCGGTTTTCGAAGCTTCTTCCTTGAAGATGGTGTAGAGGATGCGCCGCTTTTCGGGAACCCGGTAATCTTCTTTGTTTTCGTTATAGTAATTCTGGACGTCCTTGGGAGAAATGGAGAAACTGTCCACACGGCTATCCGCAGTTGCGAAAAGAACATACCTGGCTTTGGCGGCAACGGTCGTGTGCAGGTACTTTTCCCAAACCTCTTGATCGGAAACGTTCGCCAGTGACATGATCTGATAGAGAAATTTCTGACTGGGCAGCGATTTCCGGTAGCTGTCTTCCAGCATCATCAGGTCCTGAGCTGCCGCCGGATTGCGCAGAAATTCCTGGTACTTCGCCATGTCGAAGGTGCTATCTTTCTGGAAGTACTCGTTCTGTTTGATGAAATCAGGCGGACTGTTCTGGACCAGAAAGGCGATCTCTTTGTCGGAAACCTTGATCCCGGACGATTTGACTTCACGCTCGATCAGAGTATTCCTGATCAGCTCGTCCCAGACTTCCTGGCGAAGCTGCTTGATGCGGAATTCGCTGAGTTCTGCGCCATTTTGCTGGCTTTGTTCAAAGGTAAGCCTCTGCTGGATCAAACTTTCCAGGCGGTCGACGGGGATGTCGGTCCCGTCGATGACAGCGACAACGCCTTGCTTGGGTCCGGAGCCTGTGAAGCCTCCCATACCCCAGGAAAAGATGATCGTGGCGATGAAAGCCAGAACCAGGATCCAGAGGATCACTTTCATGTTCTGGCGCATAGTTTGCATCATAACGGATAGCTCCTGATTGCTTTATCTCGCAATCTTTCGGTTCATTTTGGATCAAAACTGAAATATAACGACTTGGTTCCCTAAAAGCAAGCGATAATCAGAAATTTGTTCAGCGCACAGGAGCCAGGCTGTTATAATGGCCGCCGGATGTCAATAGCGCGGCTGAGCGCAGGCACGGAAAAAATAAACCCATAATTAGGGATAGTTGTTCTCGAAAATAATTTCTGTTGTGTGCGTGTCATTCCGGCTGGTCCGGAATCTGACACGCCGCCAGATTCCTGACGCGTCCCTTCGGGACTTGCGGGAATGACGGCTTTTAAGACACGAACCGATAAGAAATTATTTTCAAGAACTGATACGAAATTTCACCCGGAGTCATCATGGATTACCTGATCGCCAACTATGGCAGTTATTTCCTGAAAATCATCACCGCAGTGCTCTGCGGTGGTTTAATCGGTCTGGAACGAGAAATGTCCCGCAAACCCGCCGGACTTAAGACCAACATCCTGATCTGCATGGGAGCGACCATCTACATGATCGTATCAGATCTGGTGGCAAGGGAAGCCGGAATGCCTCGGGGCGCCGATCCCGGACGCATCGCCGCGCAGGTAGTGACCGGTATCGGTTTCATCGGAGCGGGCTGCATCATGCGTTCCGGTCCTACCATCGCAGGCATTACCACCGCCTCCACCATCTGGATTGTCGCTGCGTTAGGGTTAGTCATCGGAGTGGGATTTCCGCTCCTGGCCATCTTCTTCACCGTCTTCGTGCTCTTGATTCTGGTTGGCGTTCGCAAGCTGGAGCAGACCTTCAGACCAAGACGGAGATCGCACGAGAAAAAGGTGGAGGAGTAGGGGATGCGCGATTGTAGTCTCTATGCTCATCCAGCTTCTTTGTTGGATGGGCTCGAGCCCCGTCCTTCCTCATAGGTCCGCCTGCTGGCGGAGGGGCTGGGTGGAATCTATATTTCCTCCTACTTCTACACTCTCCATTCTCCCCTTCCAGCACCTCTGCCACTCTGTCACTCCTCCGTCAGAGAATGCCGCTCTTCGGTGCGCCGTAGCGCATCTTTCCCTTGACTTTTACTTGAAGAAAGTGTAAATTGCTGTGTTAAGGTCCTACGACTGTGCGTCAGGTCACAATCCACCTTTGGCGGATCAAGACCTGACGCAACGATGGGGTAGGGGCGCACTGCGTGCGCCCTGCAAAGACTTGGATTCCCGCTTTCGAGTCTGTCCGGGAATTCGTAAACACCCGAATAAATTCGGGTGCTCGTATAAATCAATTGGTTAAAACCAATGATTACAATACACTACTAAGCGTGTCAGATTCCGGACAAGCCGGAATGACACGTATTTTTCAGTCGTTTCAACGACTTGATGTCGGCGAGCACCCGATTTTTAATCGGGTGATAAAAGCAACCAAGCTATCTCATGTCTTCCTTCCAACTTACCAGCGATTTTCAGCCGCGCGGCGACCAGAACCAAGCCATCGACAAGCTGCTTGAAGGCTTGCGGCAGGGTCAGCGCTACCAGACGCTCCTGGGTGTGACCGGTTCGGGCAAAACCTACACCATCGCCAATGTGATCGAAAAGTGGGGCAAACCGACGCTGATCATGTCGCACAACAAGACTCTGGCGGCGCAGCTCTATGGCGAATTCAAGGGCTTTTTCCCGCACAACGCCGTCGAATATTTCATCAGCTATTACGACTACTATCAGCCCGAAGCTTACGTTCCCAGCACCGATACCTATATCGAAAAGGATACTTCCGTCAACGACGAGATCGACCGGCTGCGGCTGCGCGCCACCTCGTCACTGATGGAGCGCGAGGATGTGGTCATCGTCGCCTCGGTGTCCTGCATCTATAATCTGGGTTCACCTAAAGATTACCGCGACCAGCTGCTCTTACTGGAAGCGGGACAAAAATACCTTCGTAAAGAGCTGCTGGGTAGGCTGGTGGACATCCACTACACCCGCAACGACACCGGTTTCCCGCGCGGCAGTTTTCGGGTGCGCGGCGACGTAGTGGAAATTCACCCAGCCTACGAAGAGGAAGCCATCCGGCTGGAGTTCTGGGGCGATCAACTGGAGCGTATCTCCCGTTTCACCATTTTGACGGGAGAGCTGATCGAAGAGCGCCCCAAGGTTGCCATCTACCCTGCCAAGCATTTCGTAACCACATTGCCGGGCTTGCAGGAAGCCATCAAGCGCATCAACGCCGAACTTGACGCACGCGTAATCGAACTGCGATCCGAAGGGAAATTGCTGGAAGCTCAGCGCATCGAACAGCGCACCAAATTCGATCTGGAAATGCTGCGCGAGGTGGGGTACTGTTCCGGAGTCGAGAATTACAGCCGCCATTTGGCCGGTCGTGAACCCGGGCAGCGTCCCGACACGCTGATCGACTATTTTCAAGGCGATTTCCTGCTGGTGGTGGATGAATCTCATGCCTCGATCCCGCAAATCCGGGGGATGTACAACGGTGACCGTTCCCGCAAGAACGTGCTGGTGGAGTACGGCTTCCGTCTGCCTTCTGCGTTGGATAATCGGCCGCTAAAGTTCGATGAGTGGGAATCGATGTTCAGCAACGTGATCTTTGTCAGCGCCACGCCAAGCGACTACGAACTGCAGAAGTGCGGCGGCGTCATCGTCGAACAGCTTTTACGACCGACGGGATTGATGGACCCCGAGATCGTCGTCAAGCCGATCGAAGGACAGATCGACGATTTGATCGCCGAGATTCGCCAGGTGGTCGAGCGCGGTGAACGAGTCCTGGTCACGACCTTGACCAAACGCATGTCGGAAGATCTGACCGAGTATCTCTCTGGAGTGGGCATTCGAGTGCGCTATCTGCACTCAGAGATCCAATCACTCGAACGCGTGGAGATACTCCGGTCACTGCGTCTGGCGGAATTCGACGTGCTGGTGGGCATCAACCTGCTGCGGGAGGGACTGGATCTGCCGGAAGTGTCTCTGGTGGCGATCCTGGATGCTGACAAAGAAGGTTTCCTGCGCAGCGAGCGTTCGCTGTTGCAGACAGCGGGCCGAGCGGCTCGTCACGTTGCCGGAAAGGTCATCTTCTACGCCGACCGTATCACCGATTCAATGCAGAAGGTGATCGCAGAAACCGCACGCCGACGGCAGGCTCAGGGTGAGTACAACCGCCTTAACAACATCATACCACAGTCGATCCACAAATCAATCGACGAGATCCTGCGTTCGACTTCAGCCGCTGATGCCAAGGCAGTAACTGGAGACACTGCCCGGCTGATGCGGGAAGCGAAGCAGGACCTGCTGACCGAATGGGAGCTGGAAGAAATCATCAGTCGGCTGGAAAGCGAAATGAAGAAAGCAGCTCAGGCAATGGAATTCGAGCGCGCGGCCTGGCTGCGCGACGAGATTAAGCACCTTAAAGGAGAAAAAATATCAAGATGAAAGTGTTAGTGATCGGTTCAGGAGGCAGGGAGCACGCACTCTGCTGGAAAATCAAAGAAAGTCCCCTGCTGACCAAGCTCTATTGCGCTCCCGGTAATGCCGGCATTGCAGACCTTGCTGATTGCGTCCCCATACCGGCGGATGACCTGGATGCTCTGCGTAAATTTGCCGGCGACATGAAGATCGACTTGACCATCGTGGGACCAGAAGCGCCGCTGGTCGCCGGAATCGTCGATGCTTTCAAAAAAGCGAAGTTACCTATCTTCGGACCCACCAAAGCAGCAGCACAATTGGAAGGCTCAAAAGCCTTCGCCAAGCAATTCATGAAGGAACAGGGCATTCCCACCGCTAATTTCGGCGTGTTCAGCGATTATAAGAAGGCGCTCAAGGCGCTGGATGAATATCAATATCCCTTGGTCATCAAAGCTTCCGGATTAGCGGCAGGTAAGGGCGTGATTATCTGCCCAGATCGCTCGTTCGCCGAGAAAACGTTGAAAACTATCCTTAGCGATCGATCTTTCGGCGAAGCCGGATCAAAGGTGGTGGTGGAAGAGTATCTTCAAGGGGAAGAGGCATCCATTTTAGCCATTACCGATGGCGAACGCTATTTTATGCTGCCCCCTTCGCAGGATCACAAGCGCCTGTTGGATGGCGACCTGGGACCCAATACCGGCGGTATGGGGGCTGTTGCTCCCGCGAGGGTCGTTACCCCTGAGTTGCAGGAACGCATCGAAATAGAAATCCTGCGTCCGACCTTAAAAGGGATGCGCGCCCATAAGACTCCTTTCAGAGGCTGCCTCTACCTGGGCTTGATGATCTGCTCAGATGGACCCAAGCTGTTGGAATATAACTGCCGCTTTGGCGATCCCGAAACGCAGGTAGTGCTGCCGATGGTGCGCAGTGACCTTCTCAAGATTTTCCTCGCGGCTGCAAATGGGAATCTGAGTACGGAGGAATTGGAAGTATGGTCGAAATGGTGTGTGTGCGTGGTGCTGGCGTCAGCCGGATACCCCGGAAAATATCAAAAAGGCCTGCCTATCAGCGGCTTGAAAGCATTTTCAGACCGGATCAAAATCTTCTACGCCGGGACGATGCTGAAGGATAATAAGACCGTCACCAGTGGAGGACGGGTACTCGGTGTTACCGGCATCGGCTTCAATTTGCAGTCAGCCGTCAAATTTGCTTATCAAGCAGTGGAATCAATCCAATTTGAAGGTAAAACCTTCAGAACTGATATTGCGCAGAAAGCTTTAAAAAGACCGCGAAAAAAACAGGTTGCTAAAATTCCAGTCCCGCGTCGGTTTGATTGACCGTGCCCTTTTTCAGCAGTCTGATTTAGATAATACAAATAAGACGTTACCCGCACCCAAAGCCTTGACAAATAAGGAAATCTCATGAAAATCCTGGTCACCGGCGGAGCCGGATTTATCGGATCCCACGTAGTCGATCTGTTGTTGGCGGCTGGACACGACGTCGTCGTGATGGATAATTTGTCGACTGGTGTTGTGGAAAATATCCCTAAGGGCGTAAAATTGATCAATATAGATATCGTTGACCAAGCCGTCGCAGATATTTTTCGCACGGAAAAGTTCGACATTGTCAGCCACCATGCCGCCCAGATCGATGTACGCACCTCCGTAAGCGACCCTGTTTTCGATGCGCGTGTGAATATTCTGGGCAGTTTAAATATTTTGGAGTGTTGTTTGCGCTATGGTGTGAAAAAAGTTCAGTTCGCTTCCACCGGCGGAGCTCTTTACGGCGAACAGGACTTTTTCCCGGCTGAAGAGAATCATCCGATCAGGCCTCTGTCACCCTACGGAATCGCCAAATACAGCATCGAACGATATCTTTATTATTATCATGAAGTTCACGGGTTGGATTACGCTGCAACCCGCTATGCCAATGTCTATGGACCCCGGCAGAATCCTCATGGAGAAGCCGGAGTTGTGGCTATATTTTGTGACCGGTTGCTCTCCGGGCGTGCCGCCGTGATCAATGGTGATGGCACTCAGACCAGGGATTACGTCTATGTAGGTGACGTGGCGAGAGCCTCTGTCATTGCCATACAAAAAACGCTAAACTGCGCCGTGAATGTCGGCACCGCCATCGAAAATGACGTGAACACCATTTTCCGCATCCTGAATTCTGCGGGCAAATTTAATATGACTGAATCACACGGTCCGGGAAAGAAAGGTGAGCAGAAACGCAGCGTGATATCATGGCAGTTAGCCAGTAAATTGCTGGGTTGGAAGCCCGAGGTGAATCTGGAAAAAGGTTTGGAACTCACCCTGGATTATTTCAAAAAGAAACATGTCCGATCTTGAAATAATCATCGTGGGTTCAGCGTCCGGGCTTCCGCAGCCGGATCGCACCCACGCCGCCATCGCTCTGAAAAAAGGCAATGACCTCTGGCTGCTGGATGCCGGTGAAGCAGTCTGTTCGTCAATGTTGCGTTGTGGATTGGATCCTCGCGCGCTGCGCGGCATTTACGTAACGCACTGCCACCCGGATCATTGCGTTGGATTATTTATGCTGCTGCAATATCTCCACATGAAGGGGGCACGGCAGTCGATTGAAATCTATTTGCCCGGCGGAGCCATTCCTGCTTTTCAGGCATTCATGAACCAGATTTACCTGGTTCATGGTCAAATTCACCCACGCTATGCATTGAAACCGCTGGAAACGCAGCACAATCTCAGCAAAGAATTGCGATTGCAGTCTTATCCGACCAATCATCTGCAAAGGTGGAAGGAACTGGCATTCCCCAATATAGAAACTGCTTCGTTCGCTTTTAAAATCACCGCGCCCGGAAAGACCATTTTTTATTCCGGTGACGTCCGTCAGTTGGGGGACATTGCCGAAGTGATCCACGGCGTCGACCTATTCATCCTCGAAGCTGCGCACGTGGAATTGGAAGTCGCCCTGCAGACCTCGATTGGGGAAAAAATCAAAAGCCTGGTCCTCACACATGCCTTGCCGGAACAGGATTTGCAGTTAAAAGCGCTTCAGGCCAAAGCGGACATGAGTGGTCTGGAAATTCATATTGCCCGTGATGGATTACGTCTTGCAGTTTAGCCATCGATGAATAACCATAAACAGGATTTTTTCGGACTGGTCGGTCAATCACCGCAGATGCAGCAGGTCAGATCGATCATTCAACAAGTCGCTCCGACAGAAATCACCGTGTTGATAACCGGTGAATCCGGGACCGGAAAAGAATTGGTGGCCAACGCTATCCACCAGCTTTCCAATCACGCCGCCAAGCCCATGATCACCGTCAACTGCGGCGCCATCCCGGAAGGGATCTTCGAAAGTGAAGTTTTTGGGCATGTCAGAGGCGCATTTACCTCCGCCGATCGTAGTCGCAAAGGCTATTTCGAGGTCGCTGATGGCAGTACCATCTTTCTGGACGAAATCGGCGAAATGCCTACAGGTGCTCAAGCCAAAATATTACGCATCCTTGAGATGGGTGAATTCATGAAGGTCGGCTCGTCGATCGGTGAAAAGGTCGACGCTCGAGTCATCACCGCCACTAACCGGGATCTCGCGGGCGCAGTATCCGTCGGGGAATTTCGCCAGGATCTCTACTTTCGTTTAAAAGCCGTCAATATCTATCTACCCCCTCTGCGGGAGCGGAAGGAGGATATTCCTCTTTTAGTTGAGATATTTCTGCAGGATACGTCTCAGAAACATAAAATTCCTATCCCCCGCATCACCACGGATGCCATGACGCTGCTAAGGAATAGCTACTGGGAGGGAAATGTGCGGGAACTGAAGCATTTCCTGGAAAGTCTGGTCATCCTGGAGCGAGGCCGAACTCTGGATGAGGAGATCGTGGGCCGATACCTGCGTCAAACGGATCATCCGGGAGCCTTTCTGCCGGTTCACGTTCCCAAGGGTTCGACCAGCACCGATCGTGAACTTATGCTTTCAATCCTGTTAGAATTAAAACGTGAGATCGGCGAACTGAAGAGTATTCTCCTGCAATCGCGCAGTCCAGCGGCGGTTCCAGCAAACGGCTGGTATTCAGAACGCGACATGATTACCACTGAACCCCAGGTGACGCTGGATGAGGTGGAAAAAGAGCAGATTACAAAAATTCTTACCGAAGTGCGGGGCAACCGCCGGCGCGCCGCCGCGGCTTTGGGAATCAGCGAAAGAACGTTATACCGCAAAATAAAAGAATACGAATTGTAAGATGCGAATACTCACCTTATTAGCACGGTTTTCGAGCATAATCTGGGTGACCTCAATTTTTCTGCTGCTGATCCCAGGTCTATCGGGTTGCTTCCGTTATTCATTTTCAGGAGCGGTGCCCAGCCATATTAAAACGGTGGCATTGCCTTTATTTGAAAATAAGACCGCAGAGTACGGCATCTCTGAAGAAATCACCGACAAACTGACTTTAGCTTTCCAAAAAGATAACACGCTGAAAATCTCCAGCGAGCAGGATGCGGATGCCATATTACGCGGAGTTCTGGTGAAGATCGATGACGTTCCTTACACGTACAGTGGAACCGGAACCGGGCAGAATTTCGACATTGGTGAATATAAATTGAGCCTCACTGTAAGCCTTGAATACTATGACCAAATGAAAAATGAGGTGATCTGGAAGAAGGATTTGAGCAGTTGGGGTACTTACAATCATCAGACCGGTTCACCGGATGAGCGCACGCAAGGATTTGAACAGGCGATTGATAAACTTACCCAGGATATCGTCAATCTGACTATTTCGGGGTGGTAGCTTGAATCTCGTCGCGGTTGAAGCCCGTCAAATTGAGCAAACGCTGGAATTGTTAAAAAACGGCGGCGTCATCATCTATCCGACCGAAACCGTCTATGGTCTCGGATGTCTGGCGTCTATCACCCAGGCTATTGACCGGATTGCCGAACTGAAAGGTTCAGCGGATGGCGCAAATTATCTGTTGCTGGTCAAATCAGCGGATAGTTTACGACGTTACTGCCGGATAATTCCTCAACTTGCGCTGGATCTGGCCCGACGCTTCTGGCCCGGTCCGCTTACCCTGATACTACCGGCAGTTTCAGGATTACACTCACGCCTGGTCGGGCCGACGGGCGGCGTGGCGGTTCGTATGAGTTCGTATCCCTGGTGTATTGAATTGATGGATCGCCTGGGTGAAGCCCTGATCAGCACCAGCGCCAATCAAACACGTGCGCCGGCGCCCGATTCGCCCAAAGTCTTGGATAAAGAGCTCGTTGCACGCGTGGATGCCGTTATCGATGGGGGAGTGCTGAGTGGGATGCCCTCCACCTTGCTCGATCTGTGTGCAGATCCACCTGTTCTACTACGCATCGGAGCAATTTCCAGACAAGAAATCGAAAGCGTCATCGGTTTATGGTGAGGCAGGAACACCCAATCCACCATATAATCGGGAGATACCCTTGGCTTTAGGACCTGACGGAAAAGTACAAATCCTATTTGTGTGCACGGGAAATCTGTGTCGCAGTCCCATGGGGGAGGGGTTGCTGAAGGCAAAATTGGATCCTGCTTATCAGGATCGGGTACGCATCATATCCGCAGGAACTCATGCCGCGGAAGGAATGCTGGCTACTCTACGCGGCCAGTACGCCGCCGCAAAGTTCGGGATCGACCTTTCGCGCCACCGTTCGCAGCCGTTGACCCCCTGGTTGATCAGTCACAGCGACCTCATCATTGCCATGGACGAGGATCACTACGAGTTCATTAATCACATGTCTTCGACCGCTGGGCCACGGACCTTTTTATTGAAAGAATTTGCGTTACAGGGACATCATCCTGATCTGGACCTCGATGTACACGATCCCATTTCCTGCGATGAAGAAGTATATATCGAAATTTATCGCGAGATCGATCAAGAAATCGCACGAGTTCTTCCTTCAATCATAAAGGTCATCGAGATTGTGGGATGAAGCGCCATCGTCTGTATTGGTCATTCAAACCGCCTTTATCGGGGACGTTGTTTTAGTTATTCCCCTGCTCGCCGCTCTCTATGACGCCTGGCCGACAACCAGCCTCGACGTCATGGTGCGCCCACCTGCCAATAATCTGCTTGAAACGCTTCCTTTTCTTCGCCAGGTGATCAGTTACGACAAATACGGTGATCAGCGTGGATTTGGAAGTTTCATAAAATTATCGAACAAATTGAAAAAAATCGGGTACGATCTGGCTCTGGTACCGCATCGATCCTTGCGCAGCGGTGTTTTGGCGAGGCTGGCGGGTATCCCGCGCCGTATCGGCTTTAATCGCGGGGCTGGGCGATTTTTCCATAGCACTATTGTGCCATATGACCAGCAACTCCATGAAATTGATCGCAACCTGTCGTTATTAAGTGCAATTCAGATCACCGGAGCGTCCAGACCGCCACAGGTCGTGTCTTCGGAAGAAGACTTGCACGTTGTCGATCGGTTGCTTCCGCAGATGAAAGGTGAGGACGTCATCGCTCTGGCTCCGGGGTCTGCCTGGCTAACCAAGTGTTGGCCGGATGAAAGCTACATTGCAATCGGCAGGTTGTTAATGCAGGATGGCTTTCGCCTACTTTTGGTGGGGGGAAAAGAAGATACCATGTTATGTGACCGAATTCAAAAAGCGCTCAATCAAGACTGCCAATCAATGGCAGGGCAAACCACCCCGCGTCAGACGATTGAAGCGCTGCGCCGCTGCCGACTTTTAATCAGCAATGATAGCGCCCCAACGCACTTTGGCGTCGCGGCGGGATGCAAGGTGTTAACACTGTTCGGATCGACGTCTCCCAAATTCGGATTCGGTCCCTATGGCAGCGCCAATCGCAGTTTCGGGATTGATCTGTATTGCCGACCCTGCACCGATCATGGGCGAAATGCCTGCCCTGAAGCACATTTTCGCTGCATGAAAGAGTTGTCCCCCGAAATGGTCTTCAACCAGGTGAAAGAGATGCTCAGCGCGAGGGAACTATCGTGACGCATCGGGCGCGGATGATCGCCGCCATGAGTAATCCTCGCAGAATCTGTCTGATCCTGCTTCGGGCCATGGGTGATGTGGTCCTGACCACTCCGGCAGTGCGTGTCTTGAAAAAGCGCTTCCCTGATGCCCAAATCGATTTCATCACCAACCGCGCTCCGGCAGAGATCCTGACCGGCAACCCCAACCTGCACCAGGTTATTGTCTATCCCTACAGACCCGAAGACGTCTTTGGAGCGATCAAATTCTCCCTGAGCATGGCCAGATACAATTATGATATCGTTATCGATTTCTTGGGAACGCCGGCAACGGCTCTGATGACCTGGTGCAGCCGGGCGCCGGTTCGGATCGGGTATAACCTGCGCATGCGACGATTCGCTTATACCCATCTCGATCAGGGATATGTCCCCAACGTTTACAACCCTCTCAGCAAGTTTCCCCTTCTAAAGCCACTAGGAATCTTAGAAGAGGAGACGGAAACTGAAGTGTATCCAACGGCCGAAGCTGAAGCATGGGTCGATCAATTATTTGCGATGAGAGGATGGGAACGTGCGAGTGTCGTAGCGCTGGCGACCAGTGCGACCAATCCGGTCCGCAGGTGGATTCCCGAACGGTTCGTGCAGGTAGCCAAATGGCTGCGTCACCAGGGTCAGCAGGTCGTTTTGGTTTGGGGTCCCGGTGAAGAGGGCTACGTGAACGTAATTCAGCGCCAATGTGAAGAGTCGGTGGTCATGTCGCCCAAAACGACCTTGATGCAACTGGCAGCACTATTGAAACGTTGTCGTCTGCTGGTGGCGAATTGCGGCGGCGTCAAGCACGTTGCCGTGGCAGTCGGCACGCCCACGTTGACCATCCATGGCCCCTCCGATCCCCGCGTTTGGACCCCATCCGGAGATCCCCGACATGCCTTTGTCAGAGGTCAATTAGACTGCCTGAAATGCGATGAAAAAGAGTGTAAAACCATCGAGTGCATGGAAGCCGTCAGCGTCGATCAGGTCATCAATGCTATCACCGCGATGCGAGTCCTTGGATGAGAATGGTGCTTTTATGGATATCAATTGACTATACTTGAAGCCAATTTTTCATCCGCCTTAGGCGGATTGGAATTGTACTGCCTGAATCTCAGCCGCCATCTGCAGGAACGGGGGCATCGTGTCGTACTCTGGTTGGCTGAAGGTTCACGGATGGCAGACCGAGCACAGTCCATGGGATTGGAATTTGAATTGTTCCGGGAGCCCTGGCGCTTTGATCCAGCTTTTCTAATCCGGGCATCGCGCCTGTTGAAACGAAACCCGGTGGAGGTCATCCATCTGCATCGATCTCGAGATCTGGCGGCTGTGTCATGGTTAAGAGGTTATCCACGTGTGCTGACTTTGCAAATTGAATCCACCTTGCGAAAGAAAGATTTTTTTCATCGCTTTGTCTATTCCCGAGTCGATCGAGTCCTGACCATTACCGAACGAATGCGCGGATTCGTCGAACAGTCGTTGCCGGTTAATACCGGTAGAGTATTTACACTGCCTTACGGTATTAAACCCACCACCAACTTGCAGGTCAATCAGCAACCCGACCTAAGGGCAGTCCATCAAATCCCTTCGGATGCATTCGTTATCGGAATTGTAGGCCGCCTCGAAGAACCCAAGGGGCAGGATATCCTTCTGAAAGCCTTCGCGCGGTTGTATGAGACGTATGCAGACCTTCATCTCCTGATAGTCGGAGAACCACCGCGGGAGCATACCGGCTATGACCAGGTGTTGAAGGAATTGGCGAACTCATTGGGTGTGCAAGATCGAGTGCACTTCACTGGATTTGTGGCTGATACTTCACCTGTCTATGCGGCACTCGACGTATGCGTACTGGCCTCAAAGGAAGAAACCTTCGGATTGGTATTGTTGGAGAGTATGGCGGCTGGAGTTCCCCTGGTGGCTACAGAAGCAGGCGGAGTGCCCGAAATCATTGGCGATGGCGTCAATGGACTGCTGGTGCCGCCCAGCGACCCAATTGCTCTTAGCAAAGCATTGTCGCGTTTGCACGACGATGAGACGCTGCGTCGTGAATTATCTGCTAATGGTCGTCGCATCGTCGCGGAAAGATTTAGTCTGGAGCGGCACTTGACCTCGCTCGAAGCCCATTTCGATGCTGTGATTCGGAGTCATCAACAAGCTGGAATTTGATGGACCAGATCTATGACGTTATCGGTCTGCATCATCGCTCATAACGAAGCAAAGAAACTGCCTCGGACGCTGGAGAGCATTCGCTTCGCAAATGAGGTGATCGTTGCCGACTGCGAAAGTTCCGATAGCACCAGGGAAATCGCAGCAGCTTGGGGAGCTCGCGTTTTTCAGAGACCGAATCTGGAAAACTTAAATATTAACAAGAATTTTACCTTTGATCAGGCGAGTTCCGACTTCATCCTCTGTCTCGATGCGGATGAAGTAATTCCGGAAGTAACGTCGCGGGAGATTCGTGACGTCATTTCGGCAGATACTCCTTTGAACGGCTATTATTTGCCGCGTCGTAATCACTGGATGGGGCAATGGTTAAAACACGGCGGACAGTATCCGGACTGGCAACTCCGTTTATTTCGCCGCGGCAGCGGGCGATTCCCCGAAAAGCACGTTCACGAGCGGCTTGATATCGAGGGTGCAATCGGCAGATTAAAAAACCCTTTGCACCATCACCCTTACGAATCGTTGGAAGATTGTCGGCTCAAACTGGATTTCTATACGGATTTTGAAGCGAAATTTCTGTACTCAAGCGGTGTGCGTCCGAGCTTCTTTTCCGCCGTTAAATATTTAATCTTGCAGCCGGCACAGCGCTACCTGCGGCGCTATATCTTCAAGGGTGGATTCCTGGATGGACGCGCTGGCTGGGAAGCCGTCCGGATGGATATGCGCAATTTTCGAGAGCGGTACAGCAAACTGCAGGCGATCAGCAAACAAGTATCACCATGAACACAGGTCGCGAAACGGCGCCGCGCCGAATTTTAATCTGCCGCACCGACCGGCTGGGTGACGTCGTTCTGGCGCTGCCCTGCGCCACGCTGCTCAAGACGCTTTGGCCCAAATGTAGCGTTTCATTTTTGGTCCAATCCTATACCGCTCCCGTCGTGAAGATGTTTCCTACGGTTGATGAAGTCATCGAGGTCGAGAAGAATGCCAAAGTCAGACAGATCAGTAGACTTGTCAAGATCGGAAGGTTCGACGTTGCAGTCGCCCTATACCCGGTCTTGAATGTTGCCGCCGCATTATTTGCGGCGCAGGTACCGGTTCGCTCAGGAATAGCCTATCGCTGGTATTCCCCTCTCTTCAACCATCGCCATCGGGAACACCGCAAGTTGAACCTGAAGCATGAAGCTGAGTATAACTTATCATTGACCTATTCTACATTTCAGAAGCGGGGGGAATGGGAGGAGGTTCTTCCTGCAAATCTAATCTTTCCGGTGAATTTTGACTTACCAGAAACCGCCAGGAGAACTATCTACCACCTCTTGCGAGACGTTGGTTCGAGGATCGTGCTGGTGATACATCCAGGTGGCGGAGGGTCCGCGTATCGCTGGCCGAAAGAATTTTATTGCGATTTAGTGCGGAAAGTGATCGATCTCAACAACGTTTCTGTGTTTATCACCGGAGTAAAGGGCGAGGAAGACCTTTGTCACGCGCTGACCGAGGCGGCGGGACCCCTGGGGAATAATCTGTGCGGCAGGCTTGATTTGCCCGAATTGACGGCGTTGTTGAATTCGTGCAGTCTCCTGCTCACCAATTCAACTGGACCCTTGCATCTGGCTCGAGCTCTTGGAACACCAGTACTGGGACTATTCCCTTCAACTCCGGCGATGACGCCGGCGCGTTGGGGACCGTATGGATTGCCGAACCAGGTGATCACTCCATCCCCAGGTCTGGGAATGGAATCAATATCCGTTGATGCGGTTTATCAGAAAGCAATAGAACTATTGAAGGGTAAGCTGTGAGAATCTGCTTGGATGCGCGCAAGCTCTGGGATTCCGGCATTGGCACCTATATCAGGGGTTTATTGCACGGTTTCAGTAACCTGTCTACGCCGGTCAAGTGGGATTTTATCCTTTCCAGCAGTGAACACGCACATACCGTTCGATCTCTTGATCACAACATTTACTTGTCGCATTCCCAAAACTATTCGGTCGGTGAACTTTTCAGTGTTTCCGGATTGGCTAACAGCACCGGAGCTGATTTGTTTCACGCGCCGCATTATGTCCTGCCTTATTCTCTTAAAATTCCGGCTGTTGTAACCGTTCATGACATTATTCATCTTAAGTTTCCACATTATTTTTCACCCATAAAGCGCGCGTACGCTCGCTGGATGCTGAGACGAGTCGGTGCCTCTGCCGAGATCGTTCTAACGGTGTCCAATACCACTAAAGAGGATTTAATCAGGGAGTTGCATTATCCGCCTGAGAAGATTTACGTAACCTATCCTGGCGTAGGAGAGCGATTTTTTCAATCGAAGGACCAGACTGCGGTTCAGCAGCTTCTCAAAAAATATCAATTTCCATCCGGGTATTTACTGTACGTGGGAAATTTAAAGCCGCATAAAAATGTCATGGGCTTATTGGAGGCGTGGGCTCTGCTGCCGAATTCCATACGCCCGCCGCTGGTTTTGGTTGGAGTCGGAGAGGATCAGCAGATCATCTTGAAACGGCGAGCTCAAAGTCTCAATCGATTTGACGAGTTGGTATTGCCCGGGAATTTTCCGGATGAGGACATGGTCACTCTCTATCAAGCAGCGTCCGCCTACGTGCAGCCATCCTGGTATGAGGGATTTGGTTCGCCGCCGCTGGAAGCTCTGGCTTCCGGTTTGCCTACAGCGGTGTCAAATCGGGGAGCTCTCCCGGAAATTGTCGCAGATGCAGCCCTGATTTTTGATCCCGGAATACCGGGCGAAATGGCGGCAGCGCTGGAAAAACTTCTCACCGATACTGACTTAAGATCCAGCCTAAGACAGCGAGGATTGAAAAGAGCTGAGTCGTTCACCTGGGTGCGGACGGCGGAGTTGACCTATCGAGCCTATGAAATCGCGTTGGAGTCCAGATGAGGCTGCGCGGAAACCCCTGGTTGAAAGCGTTGGATCGGCATCTTTTAGGCGCCTTGCTCGGCTTGGGGAGACGCAAGCAAGATCATTCCGCTATTTCAGAACCCCCCAAATCGATTTTATTGGTCAAGTTCAATGCTTTGGGTGACACGATTCTCTTTCTGGCGCTGGCGCGCATCCTTAAGCAACGCTGGCCCGACGTACGCGTCGACTTTCTGGGCAGTGAAATCAATCGACCTGTGTTAGAACGGTGTCGAGATCTGGATCAAATCCTGATCATGCGCCTTGAAAAGATGGTCAGTAATCCCTGGGCGTTTATCCGCATGGTCGATCGGCTGCGGCAGCGAAAGTATGACGTGTTGATCGATGGGAGTCAGTGGGAGCGAATCACCGCATTAATTGCGATTCTTTCTGGCGCTAAGAAGACCATCGGATTTGATACTCCCGGACAAAAACGCGCCACTGCCTTCAACTACCGACTCCCACATCGCCGGGAACTACACGAGATCGATTGCTTTCTTTCATTGCTTGAACCATTAGGTATCATAGCTAATGCAGGGGAACGCTTTGCGGATTATAGCGTTGGCGAAGTAGATCGCAGACGATTGCAGCAACTGACACTGCCGGATGGTTTGCGCATCGTTTTTCACCCTGGCTGTGGTGCACATGGCTGGCCTCGTCAGTGGCCGATTGATAATTATATTAAACTGGCTGACCTCATCTGGGCTGAATTCCCGGATGCGAATTTGATCCTTTCGGGATCAACGTCTGAAATGGGGCTCTGTGAGACCATTGCAGCGCACGTGAGCCGTCCAGTGCACAATTTATGTGCCCAATTGGATTTTCTACTCTTAACGGCGCTATTGGAGAAAACTGATCTGGTCGTCTGCGGAAACACCGGAGTCATGCATTTGGCTGCAGCATTGAATACTCCTGTAGTGGCGCTGCACGGTCCGACGGATCCCCGGCGTTGGGGACCGCTTTCGTCAAAAGCTGTGGTTATTCAAAGCAGCAAGTCGTGTGTACCCTGTTTATATTTAGGCAATGAATACGACTGCGAGTGCCCGGATTGTATGGGCTATATCTCGGTGGAAGAGGTATTTGCTGCCTGCAAGGAAATTCTATCCGCGGCAGTTTCCGCAATGGATGAGAATGGGAGAATCAAGCATGACCGTTAAGGCGACGGGGGCGCGAGCCGAAGTCCTGTTTCCATTGATCAGCCTGGTTTTGGATGCTTTATCCATCATTGCCAGCTTTGGGTTTTCTTATTGGATACGATTTTTCTCTCCTCTCACCTCGGTCATACCAGTAAGTCTTGGTATTCCCACCTTAAAAGAATACCTGATATTCTCCATGGTTGCAGCAGTTATCTTCTGCACGGTATTTGCAGTGCGGGGATTATATCGCCTGCATGGCAGAGTATCCACTCTCGATGAGCTCGAACGAGTTATGAAGGCGATTCTGTTAAGTCTTCCCTGGCTTTTCAGCGTAGCGTTCTTCTATCGCGGATTTTCCTATTCTCGTTTGGTGTTCGTACTTATCGTCATCAATTCGCTGTGGATTTTGACCACAGAGCGAGCTTTTATCCAGAGTTTGCAGCGAAAATTGTATCGACGAGGCGTTGGTGTACTCCAAGCCGCGGTATGCGGATCTGGTACTCTGGCTGTGCAAATCCATGATCGGATCAATGGGAATCCCCACCTGGGTTATCGCAGCCTGGGATTTATTACGGCAAATCCGCCGAAACCTCATCTGCAGCCTATTCTGGGGTCAGCTTCAGATATCGACGAGATTCTTCGTCAACAGCACCTTGATATGCTTTTTATCGCCCTTGACCCTGCAGAAAGATCAGCTCTGAATGAAATTATTGCCCGATGTGAAGGCATCAATCTGGAATTTTTTTTGGCGCCCGATCAAGTTATTCTGGAAGGAAAAGCTCAGCCGTTTACCATCGCAGGATTGCCGCTGCTTAAAATCAAAGAGTCTCCGTTGTTCGGCTGGCGAGGCGTGATTAAGAGAGCATTCGATCTGATTATCGCCAGTATTTTCTTGGTTGTCCTGAGTCCTTTTTTACTACTGCTGGCACTCTCCGTTAAGCTCACTTCTCGAGGACCCCTGTTTTATCATCAGGAAAGAATCGGTCTGGATGGAAAGATTTTCAATATGCACAAGTTTCGCACCATGATCCCAAATGCGGAAGCCGGCACCGGTCCAGTCTGGGCGTCTAAAACTGATAACAGAACGACCAAAGTCGGCAAAATTCTGCGCAGATTGTCCCTCGATGAGCTGCCGCAGCTTTATAACGTGCTGGTTGGAGATATGAGTGTGGTGGGACCCAGGCCTGAACGACCTCATTTCGTCAAGCAATTTCGGCAGACCGTTCCCAAGTACGTTGAACGTCACCGGGTTCGTTCCGGTGTCACCGGGTGGGCTCAGGTGAGTGGATTTCGCGGCGATACGTCGATTGAGGAACGCACCCGCTATGATCTGTACTACGTTGAGAATTGGTCTCTGGCTTTCGACCTGAAGATTCTCATCCTCACCATCAAGGAAGTGCTGTTCAGCAAGGATGCGTATTAAACAGGAGATATGATGTCCATAAAAAACAAACTCAGTATGACGATTGGTATTAGCTTGCTCTGGCTGCCGGCATTCGGGTTCTCAGCTTATTCGCAGGATACTCCAGTCGATTCGACCGTTACACCTGCTCGAGTGGTAGAAAATCACATTTTCGGCCAGGGAGAACAATTCAAATACAACGTCTCCTATGGTATTGTCCCAGCAGGAACCGCAGGTTTCGAGATCACTCCTGACCTGGTTACCTACCGTGGAGTGGAGTGTTACAACATTCATACCTGGGCTTATTCAGCAAAATCGTTCGATCTATTTTTTAAAGTCCGCGATGAGGTGCACTCGTATATGGATGCGCGTGGGATCTTTACCTGGTATTTTCAGAAGAGCCTTAAAGAAGGTCGCTACCACGATGTAAAAATCGTCGATTACGATCAACAAGCCGGGTTGGCATATACCAATGATGACGGTGTACCCACGGATACCAGCCAGATTCCGATGTTTGTTCAAGATGCCCTTTCGGCGCTCTATTATTTCCGCCTGCAGCCGCTGGAAGTCGGTAAATCTCTGTACATCCAAATTCACGATATCAAGAAGACCTATCCCATGCGCATCGACGTGCTGGGCTATGAAACCATCGACGTTCCTGCGGGTACCTTCAAATGCTTCAAGGTGGAACCCGTGCTGGAATCTGCCGGTATCTTCAAAAGCAAAGGACGAATATTTCTCTGGTTTACCGATGATGAGTACCGGATTCCTGTTTTAATGAAAACGAAAGTGCTCATCGGATCCATCGTGGCATATCTGAAAGAATGGAAAAAGGGGACGCCAATTTTATTTGAAAAGTAGTACTTTCCGTTTAGTTGATGGTTTTTAACTAGACAACTTAACAACCGTCGGGGTCAGGGGCGACCCCGACTATACCGCGCACGTAGAGGCACAGCGTGCTGTGCCCAGTAATGGAACGAGAATCATTTGTCAATATAATTAGTTAAAAACCATGAAGTAACCCCGGCGTCCCACAATAAAATAGCCGGCGGTCGAATCCGATCGCCGGCTGCTTTTTGGTTCTATACTTGATAGAACCGGGGGGTCCGTTATAAGAAAATCCTCTGTCCGATGGCAAAGCTCAATCCCTTGGATTTGTTGAAAAACCCGCGGGTATTGGAAACGGCGAGGTCCAACTCGTAGGGCTTGAATTTTAAACCCAGACCAAAGCCGAAAGTTGTTCCCTGAACACCACCCAGAGCGAATCCCAGGCGCACCGGCAAGTGACTCAGGTAGCGCAACTCAGTGCCCAGCGCCAGCCGCGGTGTGGTGGTCCCGCCGGCAGTTTTATTTAATCCCTGGTGATAGTCCATTTCTACCGCAATTTTTGGTTGGATCAGGTAGTTTGCGGATAGGAGCATAGACTTTGGCAATTCGTATTTGATCTTTTCCTTTGAGATAAAGGTGGTATCGGTGGAGAAGCTCTGGAAGTACTCGTTTATATTGTCAATTTCATCCAGGTTGATTCCGGGTTGATCGAAGGCAAAGCTCCCACGGGATTCTTCGCAACCGTTAAAGCTGATGCTGCCCAGAACGTTGTGCAAGGAGAGACCTACGGCGAGTTTATCGTTAATCTGGGCAGCGCCGCCAATATCAAATCCAAATCCCATCCCCGTGCTTCCTTTGTCGTCGAACGGCAGGACCTTAAGCATGCGATAGTTCCAGTTGATCGCTATGCTGTCGTCGCTCGAAAGCATGGACCCTGCTGCCCTGTCCATCCGGAAGTATGCATGTCCGATCTCAAGTTTCAGCGTAGCGCCCACCGTAAAGTTTTCCGCCCAATCCCATTTGGATTTAAAATATCGGGCTGTCGATAGCGCTACCTCTGTTCCTGCGATGCTCTCACCTTCCAGTTTATCTATCGACATGGTTTCGGTCGGCAGACCTTCCAAAGGGATTTTGATGAATTCCTGTGGCAGGTTGAAGTCGGCATAGACGAAGCTGTTGAGAGCGACAGCGCTGCGTCGATATGAGAAAGCCAGGGTGGTCAATTGCATGCGGTTTGCGATGCGTAAACCGTCGCTGGGAATCTGGTCGACGATCGCCGACTTGGCTGCGTCATCCCAGCTCCCGTGAGCATCAAAGTAATCCTGGCTCAGATATTCGTTGTAGAAACTGATGCTAAGGGTGTTGTTCGTTAACATGAATGCGGTGTTCAGAACGTCGAGGCTGAACATGGGCGCGTTGTCCATCGCCAGATTTGCCGGGTTCCAACTTGATACTTCCGCCCCTTGGGCCATGCTCTGGTAGGCGCCTGCCATGCCAATGCTTCTGGGATTAAATCCAGTCTGACCCCAGACTACTGCCGAAAACGTCAGCAGGCACATGATGATGATGGCTTTTCGCATGATTGTTTCCCCCCAGTATTAATTCCCTAAATCCGCATCGACTTCGATATGTGCCGAGGCGCCAACCACGATGTGATCATCGGTTCTGAATCGGACGGTGTCGCCATTCGTCGAATTGATGAGCACAAAGGTTTGGAAGTACAACGGTTTTGATGGACTGGCGCTCGCAAACATGTTGAGATGTTCGAGATCTAAGGTTTGGTTGAAGGCCGCCACCCCGGGATTTACGACGTAACCTGCCCAATCAAGAGTCGCAGGTGGAAGGTTCAATACTGCGAAAGTGTCCACCTCGCTGCTGAATTCTTTCCGAAATTCGGTGGAATCATACGAGGAAAGCACCAACGCCTGACCGCTTAGAGGCATGTGATTCTGTACATCGATATTCAGAACAACTTCGAGCAGGTTATTCTCGAACCCCTCGTCAATCTCGGTCTGTTGTGGTTCCAGACTGCTTTTACCGATCGTCATGATAAAGGGTGAATAGATGTGAATCACCCCTTCAATCCACTGCCAGTCCTCGAGGTTTACATAGTTATTGACGCGGGCTGTACCGATGGGAAGGATGCTGTCAGGCAGAACGTTGGCAATGTCGCGCGTCCCTGTGAATATAGTGTCAAGGATACCCGGTGCGGTCATGGTTCCGGCAGGGATCAGCAAGGTTGGCAACGGAGCAGTCACGACGACATGACCGTATTTGTATGCCAGCAAGGTCAAGTTCAGCTCGATTGGAGTATTGATGACATTGGAGAAAGCCAGGTGGTTGAACACTATGGCGACGTCCAACGAATCCAGACCGCCTGGCACGTTCTGCAGGATTTGAGCCGGCTGTACAATGTCTATCTCAGTGTCGGTAATTTGCCCCTCGAATGCGCTGAAGTACAGATCCGAAACAGCGAAAGAAGCTAAAACCGCCTGACTTGCTGCCACTTGGACAAAATTACCGCTGATACCGTAAGCAGGATCGGAAGTATCCAGAATCTGGCAGGTGACCCGCGCTTCGATGACGTTGTCCATTTGAGGGCGCTGCAGGAGATATCCTGTTAGCTCACCAGTCAAAGTAACCGTTTCGTTAGTGTCCAATTCGGTGGTTTCAACGTAGAGTTGGCCGTTCTTGGAGAAATCCGGCAGTGTGAATGTAACCTCATTGATCAGATTGGTATGATTCGTCAAAGTATAGGTCACTGACCCTGATTTGATCGTGGCGGCTTTCAGGACGTTTGATTCCTCTAAGACGATGAGGGTATCTTCTTCGAAGGTCTGCGCCGGAATGTGCGCCAGGGCGCTGTCAACCCACAGATCAGACAGATTGACAGTTACTGCGATATTGTTTATTTCACCGACATTAACAGGATCAACCGAACCTGAAGAGTAGCCGCTCAGGCGTATTTCCAGCATATTACTGATTTTCTGGTGGATAGGCATTGGCTGCGTTGAACTGGTGCTGCTGCCGGCTGGAAGCGGCGATGACAGATGCAGCGTGGCAATCTGCAAGGATGGACTTTGTGTC
The DNA here is from genome assembly GCA_026394195.1 of bacterium. Lineage (GTDB taxonomy): Bacteria > Electryoneota > B3-LCP > B3-LCP > B3-LCP > JAPKYS01. Next base: position 240,387 of record JAPKYS010000023.1, read on the forward strand.
CAAATTTCCAGATTCAGATTATCTAAGACCACGGGTAGGTTGTTGGCTACGGTGATGGTGACGTCCCCCGAATCGAGATATACCCACTCATACTCAGCGTACTGTTGCAGTGGTTCGGTAGAGGCTGGAATATTAAATGGTGGGATCGGGGTATATTGACCGATAAACGAATCCAGGGCGGTGACGTTGATATTCTTCGATTGGGATCCTGGTGAATTTACCTTCCGTACGCCAACATAGGTCTCAACGTCATGGTTGAAAGCCTCGTAATTCAAGGCGCTGTCAACGAAAACCTTTTCGATCGAATCCGTAAAGTTGGCGAACACGGTATCACTGTTGACAGATACCCAGTCATCGCCGGTAAGAGAGACCAGATTGGTATCGGTGATGATGTCGAAGATGGAGTAGGTTTTGTCGGCGATGGGTACAGTAAAATCGGTCTGCCATCGAGGCGTGCCGGGTTGTTTGACTGTGCAGCCGAAGGCGAGCAGGATCGCACTCAACAGCACGATTGCGGTTGGTAGTCTCATTTTTCCCCCCAGGTTTTATCAGCTTAGAAAGCGTACTCTAAAAATCGCAGGCACCAAAATCTCGGCTGCAAGATAGCATGTAAAAAGATGAAAAATGGTGATTTCTGTCACTCAGTCAATAATTATTTCATTGTTTATAATTGATACTATTATCATATAATTGTATAATCCAAGAAATAAGCGTAGTAATTGACTTTCACTATCGAGTGACTATTCCAATTCTCCATGAACACTCTTAGAGTAGAAATCACACCTCAAAGGAAGGACTAAGATCTTATTTGGTACAAAGGGGCGGCTGATGAGCCACCCCTTTGTGATATTTCTTCAGAGACATCGTTGGGTGAGGTGAAGACAGAAGTTGCTATTTCAACAGCACCATCTTTCCAGTTATTGTCGTGGCTGCTACACCCGATCCGGAGGTCGTCAGCCGGTAAAGATATACGCCTGAGGCGAATCTCGTTGCGTCGAATGTTACCTGATGCGACCCGACTTCACACCAGCCATCCACCAATTGAACCACTTCCCGCCCCGAGATATCATAGACGGTAAGCTTCACCAAGCTGGAATTTGGAAGCTCGTAACTGATCAATGTGGTAGGATTGAAGGGATTGGGTGAAACTTGCACCAGGCAGGCAGTCGTCGGAATCTCAACCGAAGCGTACTCCTCCAGAAATTCACCGGAACATTTCGATTCGGATAACCAGGGTCCTCCATCGGCGCTGGTCGACTTGGTGAAGGTAAAGTAGCTGCTATCCACGATGGTGCTGGTATTGGGACCGATGTAGGAGATGTAGTAATTCGTTCCGGCAGGGATGGTGGAGGCTACATTCTGGGTCAGAGTTCTGGAGGGATTGGCATTTCCCGGCAGGGATCGGCTGACAGGTCCGAAAACTGTATAGTAGATGCTTCCAGATCGAATTTTATTCCAGACCTGGAAGTTCTGCTGTGAGGTGCTCAAGTTATGCACGTTGATATTGTACTGGAAATTACCGCCGTTGGCTGGAATGACGATCGGCGGATTGATGGCACTGATGTTGATATCGAGAGTGGGGGGGACTGATCCGGTAAAGCCCATCAGTTTTAAATCGTCCACAAAGAAGCCGTCTGCGACCACACCGCCATCCGATTTAAACTCAAACCGGAATTTCAAGTAGGATTGTTCGACATAAGGAGTAAGATTGATGGTCTCATGCACCCAGGTGGATTGTGTCCCTTCATAACCGGGTTCGTTCAACGGCTGCTGTCCCTGTCCGGCGCCTGATTGAGTATACTGTCCCGCCAGAGGCGTCCAGGTTGACCCATTAGTGCTGACTTCGATCTGGCAGAAATCATAGTTGGCTTCGATATTCCAGCGTGCCCAATATTCCAGCCAGAGTGTCGTCGAGCCTGAAAGATTCAAGGGCTGCGTCAGGGTCATGGTCATATTGGCGTTGTTGCCGTAATTGCCGCTGGGTGAATCGGCGAAGCTGTACGTTCCGGCGTGGGGATTGGTGTTGCAAAGTCCCCAGGTGCCGGTAGTCGTCCAATTACTCATGCCGGTTTCAGCGTTATCTTGAAAGAAAACCGTAGGCTGGCCAACCGTCAAGTTGACATTCTGAGTGCGAATGAAACCACCTTGGTTGATGCTCACGGTGAATTGAGCAATGTGGCCTATCGGACAGTTCGAGGCAACTTCGACAATGAATGGATTTGCGCTGTTGCCGGCAGTTGACCGTCGGCGCAGCGTGTCGGTTGAAGCAGTGGACGTCGTGATGGTGATGTATGGATCTATCGAACTCAGCTGGTAGTTCACCGCTTCCGAGGTTCCCCAACCACGGTTGAAAACGGTGCAAATCAAGTTTTCAGTTTGGCCGGGAGTCAGGTAACCATCAACCACGTCCAACGATGAAAAGAGAACCTGCCCGCCGGCGCACCAAAATTGGTTCAGGAAGCAATTGAGGTTGTCGCGCGCCTCGGGCATGATGTAGCTGATTGAAGGCCAAAAGCCATGCGAACCGATTTCCGGTTCGATATTGATAATGTCGTGTTCATGAAGCTGCCAATCCTGTGTGCGACCGTTGGATGCGTACTCCACCACGTAGCTGGGACCGAAATCATAGCCATTCTGTTGTGCTGCATAGCCCATGTAATCCATGTGTACATCGTAGTATTCCGGCATTACGTTGGCATAGCCATAGGCGGTGAGGTAGACGTTCCCAGACGTGTGACAGGTCATTCCTGTTGCAAAATGGCGGACGTTCGTAAAATTTATCATGGCCTGGGTTTCAGGTTCTGAAGCAGCGCTGGGTCCACGGTAGGTTTCCGAACTGGGCGTAGGGCTCGATCCGATGTTATCGTAGCCCCACTGATAAGAGTAGTTCCGATTCAGATCGACTCCATAGGAACCGCCATTGTTGCGGCGGTTCTTACGCCAGGTCCCACCGCCGTTGGGATTGGTCTGTTGGTTATAGAGTAGTCCGTCAGGGTTCGTCACCGGCACAAAGTAAAATTCGCGATTATTCACCAGGTAGGTCACTTCTGCGTCGGTACCGTAGTTTTCCAGCAGATACCACATGGCATAGAGGGTGGCGGTATAACCGCCCGGTTCGCGAGCGTGGTGTAAGGCGTCAAAAATGGCTTCCGGTTCGTTTTCATCGATGTCCGGATTATCGGAAATCTTCACCATATAGATGGGGTTGTTGTTCCATCCATTCCCCAAAATAACCTTGGCTGTGCAGAGATTTGGATAGAGTAATCGCATGGAATCCAGATCTGAAGTGATCTGCTGGAAGGTGTAGAAACCACCCATCGATCCATATTTCATGTGCACCGGATCGGTATCTACCAGGGGAAGAACCGTATGCAGGTTTTCAAGGCAGATTTTCTCGTAATACCCAGCTAAATCCTCTTGAATCAAACGGAAATTGAGACCATGGCTTCTGACCAGGTTGAGGTCACTGTCGCTGACCGGAATTTCAATCCCCTGGTTTTTGACTGCATGTGCGTCGTCCAGTGCTAAACCCAGCTCACCCAGTCGTTGGATGGTCTCTGGGCTCGGATTCGGTATTAGAATGAGATGATATTTTTCAACTTCCTGAGCCGGAAGCGGGCTGCAGATCATCATAGCGATGAAGAGGACTGTCAAAGAAAACATCAAGCGTCTCATATTATCTCCTCGGGTTGGAACGGCATTTGGGGATGCATTTTTTTGCATCCCTTAAATATACTAAAATCCAGACTGAATGTCAAGTAAATTATTGAGGCGGATTAAAATTTCCAGAGCTATGTAGATCCTGCAAAAAAAACAGGAGCGCATCTGATTGCACCCCTGTTTGTCGTGGAAGATTTGCTGAGATCTGACTACTTGATCAGGACCATCTTGCTGCTATGATTGTAGCTGCCGGCTTGCAGTTTGTAGAGATAGACGCCGGAAGCCAGGCTCGAAGCATCAAAGGAAACCTCATGGTAACCTGCTGAACGGTAGCCGTTCACCAGCGTGGTTACCAGCTGTCCCTGGAGATTGTAGATATCCAGCTGCACCTGACCCGCATCGGGTAAACCGAACCGGATCGTGGTGGTTGGATTGAACGGGTTGGGATAGTTCTGATCCAGAGAGTAGACTTCTGGGATGATTGAGGTGGTCGTCGCAGGATCAGAATCGTCTTTCTCAATCCAATCCGTCAGGGCGATCAGGTCGTTACTCTTTACTATCTCACCATCACCGGCCACAGTGGATTTTGTGAAAATGAAAGCGTCAGAAGCAACCATCTGTGTACCGACGTACAAGTGAGCTCGATAAGAGTAGACACCTGCAGGCCATGTTCTGGGAATGCTCTGGGCGAACGTGCGCGATGGGTGAGAATTTGGTCCAATCGACCTGCTTATTCCGCTCGGATTGAAAGTGTAAATCGTTCCATCCGGATATTCTGCACGGAAGTAGATTGTGAGGCTCGCGGGGTTGGCCGTGTTATTGTTCGCCTGGACGATATAAGTGAACGAACCTCCGTTTGCCGGTATGACGATGGGAGGATTAAGCGGCACCAATGTCAGGTTCTTTAGTGGAGTGTAGATATCCGTCGTAAAGCGCGGCAGCAGTTGATAGCCGGTCGTGTAGGGTGACGAGCTGTCGAATTGCGATTGAATGCCGATCACGTTGACCGGGTCTGTCGGTATGGGAGCCCCCGGGATGTTCGAATCTGTATCAATGCGAACGATCGCAGAATCAGCGCCGTCAGTAACCCAGTAGTTGGTGTTGCCGAGGAAGTTACCTGTGGTGGTGAAACGAACGCCGCGATATTCAACCAGGACACTCTCATAGCTCTCCCCGACCTGATCGAGATCCGGGACGAGAGTCGTGAGGAGGACACCGCCTGTGCCCAGCACTTCGATGACAGGATTATAGTTGGCATTATTGGGATTGTCTTCGATTTCAGCCAGACCGTTATAGAATCCAAGCCATCCGGTCACCTTGACATGGTCGCCAATACCCCAGGTTGTACTTGAAACCACAGGATCGAAGACGGCGATACCGGGACCGCCATTCAGGCTGGTTTGGATGTGAGCCGTTCCCGACGTACCGAATTGTGTCGTAGCCGTAACGTAACCTTCGATTGTGAACAATTCATGATAAAGCAGGGGGAATCCCAGGGAGTCATTGGTCATGAGCGTCGCAATCGGGGTGACGATGGTGTAGTCATGATGGATGTAGGTGTAGTAGTTCGTCGGCGCATTGGCTGGATCGGTGGTGGTGTTAGCCTGATTATCAGTGGCGCTGACGTAGAACTGTACGGTCGTATTGGCGGTGAATCCGGGAATGGAGTTACCGTAAACAGAGTCGCCGGCGGCGCCGTCATTATGCAGACCATCATCGAACAATTGCAGTTGTGTCCAGGTGCCGGTCGTGCTGTAGTAGACAGATGCGGTAGTGACCTGGATATCATCGTAGATTCGGCTGTTGATCACCACACTCTGATTCGGACTCGGCAGATAAGGATTGGGCATGGTCTGCGAAATCGAAGGACCAATACTGGTGAAAATCAGGTCGCTGGTCGAGCGCGGGATCAACTGGTAACCCGAGGTGTAGGGGCTGGTGTTGTCGTACTGCCCCACCTGACCGATAAGATCGCACGATCCCACGGGGATGGGACTGCTGACTATGTCGGTTTGGGCGTCGACGTAGAAGACGACGGTATCGACACCAACCACTGCGTGGTAGCTGACGTTTCCGACGAAATTGCCGGTTTCCACGAAATGGGCTCCGTTAAGGCGTACCAGATAGCCTTCCCGAGCTTCATTAAATCCGGAGGGTGTTACCACGATGGGATTGACGGTGTGTCCGGATGAGATGATCTGGAATTGTACGTCCGGACTGCCGCTCAGCGGTTCGTCAACAATTTCTGTCAAACCGGCGTAGAAACCTACCCAGCCGGTGGCGGTTACGCTGTCACCGATGGCAATTCCCGATGATTGTACTGTGATGTCATAGACGGCTACTGCGCCGCTGTTATCGTACATGTATGCTGGACCACTGGTTCCCAGTTGTACTGCGCAAGTTATAATTCCGGTAATGGTGACCAATGAATCCTTTAGAATTGGAGTACCTGTCGAGTCATTGGCGCGGACGTCAGAGATCAGAGTAATACCGGGTCCGGGACCACCCTGGAAAGGTTGGGGTGTGGGCGTGGTAAGATCCTGCCAGTCGGTTGCCAGGTTATTATCGACGCCGGGAGTAATGCGCGATAGCGAATGTCCGGCGACGACCAGCGGATTGATCTCCGATGCCAGCGCAGGATCTCCTGCATCACCAGTGAGATTATTTGTGTTGGGTACATCATAGAGGCAGGTATCATGGTAACCGAGCAAGTCATTGATGCGAACTGCGTCCGTTGCGCCGCCGGCGTTCTGGAAATTGAAGTTATAAACCAGATCCGGTGTGACCGCAAAGAAAGTCTGCACGTTAGTCCCACCAATCAGCAGGTAGTTGTGCGCGCCGATGATGGTCCCGGTCGGAAGGGTGTAGGTCCCATAGGCGAACGTGGTACCGCCCCACTGAATTTGCCACCCACTGATGTCGACGTCGGTGGCGCCATTGTTGTAGAGTTCGATGAACTCGTAGCCCGTGTCGGATCCAATATGGTCGTAATAGAGCTCATTGACGACCACGGCTGCGTTCGCATAGAACGCCGAGAATCCTAACAACAAGACTGCACATAAAATCCTTCGCGCAATTTTCATTGTCCTTCTCCTCATTTGGTGTTATGGTGTCTGGTTCCTGTTGGATATTGATCTTGATTATTTCATGTAGATGAGTTTATACGTCTGCGTTGTACTGCCGCTGCTGTAACGGGCAAAGTAGATTCCCGCAGGCTGACCTTCTGCTCCCCAGGTAAAGCTGTGCAACCCTGCGGTCAGCGTGCCGTTGAAAATATCCGCAACCTTCCTGCCCGTCAGGTCGAAAATCTCAAAGTTAGCAGGTTGATTCGATTGAACAGACAGAATGAAGCGAGTGGTCGAATTGAACGGGTTCGGGAAGACGTTCAGACTAACTGCTGCCGGCGTCGCAACAGGCTCGGAAAGGTCGCAGGTTCTGTCGACATCGCCTAAGAAATTACTATCTGGGACGTAGTTTGTTATATAAGGAATTCCGAAACCGTCTTGTACTCCAGCTTTGTAGAAAGTATCTCGATCGGTTGCGTACAAAACCGTTCCGGTCAGATTGCGAATTTCACCGATAAGCTGGTACATTCCAGCTGGAGCGTTGGATTGCAAGTAGTAGTGGGGACTCCGGGTTGCTCCGGAGGGAAGAAGTGGAAGATTGTAATTTGGGCGGTTGATCAGAGTAATCGGCGGCGAACCCGGAACTTCCAGCCAGAATTTGACTGAAGATGGTACTGGAATTGTCTCCAGGTTCCGCACAAATAGATTCCAGTACAACCATCCTCCCGTCTGGGGGATGGGTTGAACCGTCGATGAATCTATCCAAACTGTCAGGAAAACGTCCGGTCCCAGGTCGTAAACGTCGCCATCCAAGGTATAGGACGTGAAACCATCGGTTTCAATGATGATATGGTCGTTGACTATGATCGATTTAGGACTGACGTTGACCCCTTCTTCAGTGTGATAGAGGTGCTGCAGATTGGCAAAGCTGGTGACCCGGCTGATGACTTCGGTATGCACAAAGCCATAAGAATTATTATCTGCCAGGGAAACCACAGCCGTTTCCGGTTGAATAGTGTTCAACCAATTGGTGTTCGTGGAAGAATTCGAGCCGTGATGGTTGAGTTTTACCCCGTTGACGTTGCCGATGAGTGGTGAACAAGGCGTTTCCAGGTCAAGAAGTCCAAGACCGCCTCCACCCAGATCCCCAGAAATGACATAACGGAAGTTGCGATATTCGATGAGCAGACAAATGCTGCGCTCGTTTTCGTCACTTAGTGTATACTGCTGTCCATTCATCAGGTAACCGTTAACGCAGATCGCCTTGACCGTGACGCCGGCTCCGAGGTTGATGACTTGCCCGGGTCCCAGGGTGCGCCGACGGCTGCCGGCAGCGTTGACGTAGTTGGTATAGGTGGCAGTGGTATATCCCGGGTTGCTTCCGCGATCGTAGGCAGAATCTGGAAGCCATCCGGAATTGAACATGTCGACAAATTCGCCGATATGGTCAGCGTGATAGTGCGTTGCCACCGTGTAGTTTACATGGGTGATGCCATGCGATTGCAGCCAGGGCTGGATAATATCCGGTTCGATGGCTGAACCGGCATCCACCAGCATGGTCTGTCCGGAAGGAGACAAAATCAGCGCGCCATCACCTTGACCCACGTCGAAATGCACAATTCTAAAGGTTTGAGCTGTGGCGATTTGCAGGCAGGTCAGCATCAGCAGAGTAAGCAGTAGCGGTTTCAAGCGCATGATCACATCCTTGGTCATTTGAGTTCAAGCATCGAACTGATTCACACAACACTGTAATTTACGAAAAGAATTCCACCAATGCAAGTTAAATTTTTGTTAGGGTACATATTTTACACTTGAATACGGATTATTTATTCACCGGGGATATTTTCAACATCGGTAGATAAGGCATAACGCACGATACGATTGTTGCCGGTATCAGCAACATAGAGAGTGCCCTTGGAATGCGCCACCCCTTCCGGCGCGAATAATTCATCGAAGACCTGCACTCCACTCGAATCTTTGACTCCGGCGTACATCAAAAATGCTCCCATCGGATTGAAGACCGAGATGCGATTTGAATCCTGCTCGGCGACGAAAATCCAGTTATTACCCAGGTATTGTTCAGCCACCCAGATATCTTTTGGGATGCCGAAGCGTCCCAATTGCATGATATCCGTTGTCGGGCTGAACGCGGGGAAGAAGTTACCTGTCCCTTCCTCTCGAATTTTTTGGACTCGGAAGTTTTCAGCCGTTTGAGAAAAGTAAATGTAATGTTGGCTGCCCTGTACTTGAATGTAAATACCGGCAGGGTCCGTGGTAGTACCCATGCCGGTTCCTGGACCGGCGACGTCCATGTCGTACTCGCCCCGGTAGGTGAAGCCGTATTGACCATTCTCTAAAACCACCAGATTATGGTAGATCAGCTTGAAGCGGCTGACGCGGTCGTATAGATCCGTAACGTAAACCGTCTCGTCAGGTCCACCTGCAACCCCACGATAGCGGGCGCGGTCGTTCGGTTCCTGGTAGAAAATCGAGGGTCCCAAAACGGAATCGATGCGATCGGGATCTGTTGAGAACAGAGCATCGATGACGACATACCGTCCCGCTTGCAGTGTGCTCAGGTATCCATACTCTTCAAAGGACAGATTTAACGTATCCGTTGCAGTTGTATCGTAAACGACGAGATGATCGAGCACCGATTGTACGCCCGTGGCATTGACGTACTGGTTCCAATAGTAGATGGCAGAACCCCCTGTGACTAAAAATAGATTCAGTTTTTCATCCTGACCGATGGCGGCAATCGAATCCAAATCTGTCAATCGTTCAATTCCATACCCGGAAATTGAAGACCCTGCGCGATCAAAAACAGCCACCCGTCGATTGCCTCGATCCGCCACGAAGACCAGATCGTCCGGTCCAATAACCAGATCGCAAGGTTCCGACAGCAAAATGCCGTTGTTGAACGTCCAATCAGGCGCCAGGTGTATGTAAGTGGTATCGCCGGCGCTGAAGGTCACGTTCTGTGGTGAGGAGGGCAGCGACATCTTCCCACCGCAGGAAATCAACACGAACCCAAACAGGTATAAGCTGGTCAGGGTAGCGATCAATTTGAAAGGTGTGGGCTGTAACTTGACCATCGAAGTCCTTATTTTCCGCCGTAAAACAACTGGCTGGTGTACCTTTGAGCCAAATCCAATCTGCCGAAATCAGTAAAAGCGTAATCAAATTCGATCTGCCAACCCCGGTAGGGAATCCTGATTCCTAAACCGGCTGTCCAGGATTCTTCGCCACGGTTAATTTTTCGTCCACCTCGAAGAGCGATGATATTGCGGTAAGTATACTCTGCACCGAATGCCAGATTTTCAGAGTTATCGACCGGATGCTCCAGAGCGACTGCCACGATCAAATTGTGCAGGGGTGTATTTATTACTGAGCCGGCCGCTCCCAATCTGAAGAGTGTGGGAGGAGGATATTCCTGGTACTTTCCACTACTACTACTGGACTCGTAGGTTCCTCCCGGTCGCAGATTGGGACCAAAGTGCTGCAGTGACGCTCCCAGACGAATGTCCCCCAATCCGGTGAAGTAAAGCGTACCAATATCGCCCAGGTAAGCAGGCATGTGCAGGTCATCTAACGTTTCCCGGGCGTATTTGAACGTCAAACCCACCGAAAAACGATCCGTTAGAGACCGGGCGTAACTGGCTCCGATCAACAGATCGCCGTAATTTACATATCGACCAGTCCCGTGAGGTTGAGTGACGGTAGTTTCTTCGAACTCCGGCAACGATAACGAAGCGGCGAACAGACCGACGCTGGAATTCTGGTCGATAGAGTGTACCCAGCCTAAGAAGCTGTATTGCAGCGAGGCGGGCCACTGCACGAAATTGAAAATTGCTCCTGATTTTCCACGCATCCGCACCATCCCTGCAGGATTCCAATACAAACAGGACGGATCATCGGCTATCGGCGCGAAAGCTCCCGCCAACCCTTCAGCTCGGGCTCCAACACCGATCTTTAGGAAGGTCATCGACGTGGTGCCGGCGCGTTCATCGCCCAGCACCGGGAATAAACCGGTCGCTTGACCGCTATCGGAATTTAACCCCAGAGAGGCAAAGATGAGAGCGATTGAAACCAGATGTAGCTTCAGTTTTTTCATCAGAACTTATTGATTCAGTCGGTTGATTAAGAGTCAAATATCCGCAGTCAGAAGCAGCACGTCGCCGGAAAAAAGAGTTTCACCGGGAGCAACTCGATACCTTTCGCACTTAGCGCCCAAAATGCCTATTGCGTTCATCAGATCAGATTCATTCTTGAAGGAATGCAGATGGTAATCCTCGCTGTAAGGCAGAAATTCTTCCTGAACCGGCACCAATATAATCAAGCGTCCGGAACAAACTCTTTTGAGTTCAGCCACTGCTTCCGGCAGCGATTTTACATGTTCTAAAGTATGCGCACTCACAACGCCATCGAAACTGTTGTCTTTGAAGGGCAATTTGTCCGCAAAGGCCTGAAATAGATTGACACTCTCACCAATTTTTACCCGCGTGCGCAGGAGCGCTTTGATCGATATGTCCACTCCGTAGGCTTGATTTGCCCGATCCTGCAACTGACTGAGCAGGTAGCCATCACCGCAGCCCACGTCCAGGATTTTTTTGCAATTACTTAGGCCCCGCTTGATTCGGGTCAGGTCTTCGTCTGTTAAATCTTGGCAATTCCACTTTTCCCAGGAACGATTGTACGTTTCGATCCAGTGGCTATCATCCGCAGCCGCCGCCTTCTGTTTCCAATCGACGTCGAACCAATTCCCCAGTTTTCTTTGGATGACTCGCCTGGAGACCAGCCGATTATAGGTCAGGTGTATTCCCCGCGGCAGAAAGCGCTTTATTGTCGATTTAAGGCTCAAAGGGTTGCTTCCGCCCGAAAATGCGTTCTTCAGAACTTCACACCCATCCCAAACATCATCTTGCGAGGTTCCTCATAACGGGACGGATCCAAGAGCACCTGTCCCAGATTGTTTTCCCAGGTTAGTGGATGAGGATCGCCCGGTTCGTATGCCTCGCCGGTCAAGGGATTAATTGATCGAGGCTTCTTGAAATTGAATAGGTTTTCGACTTCCATGAAGAAATTCAGAACGACCGATTTCAGATGGAAATCTTTGTAAACTTTGGCATCTACTGTATTCCAGGGATCGCTCAGCGAACTATTGGTTTCAGGATCGTACTGGATGTCACCTTGCGCGGTTTGCCGTCCCGGCGTGTACCTTTTGCCTGATTCAATCTCCCAGCGGATCGATCCGCCCCAATCCGACGGCAGCCGGAGTCCAAAGATCTGGGGGCGTTCGTTGGGACCGATTCTGTAGAAAAGATCCAAGGCGATGCGGATGGGTCGATCCCAATTGAGGTAGGATTCGCCCAGGGTTGAATTTTGCAGCAACACGTTGCCTGCCGCAGCCTGCAAATTGGCAGTTGAACTGGAGGACTTTCCCGTAGCGATCTGATAGGTGGCATCCAAGCGGGCGGACAGGTGCTGCCAACGCGCTCTCAAGCGCATTTCCAGACCACGCACTCGGGCGTTGTCGATGTTAAAGTACTCGTAATAGGTCGTACCGCGGTTGACGTCGCGAATCTGGAATGAAGTAGCATAGTCGAAGAGGTCTTTGTAAAAAGCGACCAACTCGATAGTTCGATCAGCGCTGAAACGGTGCTTGATCCCCATCTCATAAGCAATGGTGGTTGTAGGGTCGAGGTTAGGGTTGCCGAAGAGCTGGAAGGTGGATTGTGTTCCGCTGCCCAGTTTGGAGTATATGTACGCATACTTGGGGCGTTGTGAAAAGTGACCATACGAAAGGAAGAGCACGTCTCCCTCGGTAATAGGGTGGGATATGCCCAAACGCGGCGACAAATGCCCCTTGCCCCGGTAACCCAGGAAATTGAAAGTGTTGTCATAAAAATACTGCCGCGCTTCATCGGTCATCGAAACCGAATTAGTGTTTTCCACCGCCCTTTCCACGTATTTTCCCGGGAACCAGCCGTCAAACCTTAAACCCACGTCGGCGATCATGCCTTCGAACTCGATCTTATCCTGCGCATATAACGCCACAGCGGACGTATAAGCGTGGTACATATCCCAATCGCCGCCTAACAACCCCTGGGAAACGCCCAGCCAGGGATCGTTGATGTGCAGCATCTGCAACTCAGTATTTTCGACCTCGAAGCCCGTCTTCATCTGGTGCTTTTTACCGACCTTGGCAGTCAAATCGCCCTTCAATGAAAGCGTATTGGAGTAATGATCGTGCCACAGATAGCCGTAACCGACGTCATAAAGACCATCGCCGGTCTTGGTGACGATGTTACCCTGCGGATCGGAATAGTAGATGGTGGGGGAGATGTCGAACGGTTGACCGACCACGTAAGTCGAATCGTTGTAATCGAAGCCTCGAGGCGCTGAGTGGACTCGATTGTAAAAACGCCCCAATTGCAGTTCAAAAAAGGCGCGGGACGAGAGAGTCTGCGTCAGGGTGACACTGGATTGGATTCCTTCCCAGGTGAAGGTGTTGTAGTTATCCAGGATATTGGAGTAATTCAGCGGAAAAAAGATCCGATCTTCGATCAGCGGCTGGAAGTAACCCTGATTGATTTGGAGAGAACGTCCATAGGAAAAGAGGATTTTACTGCGCGGTTGGGGCCACCAGGTGACTTTTGCCAGACCTGACCAGTTATTCTCTTCGCCCGGTGCAAAAGGTTTTAGTCCCGTGGAATAGGGGAGAAGCTGGCCGGCATGAGGCAGGTAGGTGTTGGACGTGAATCCATATCCATTCAGGAAAAAGGTGCTTTTTCCCAGTTTCGAATGGTGCAGCCAAGGAAGAGGTCCACCCAGGGAAAAATCGGCTGAACGGATTCCCTGATTCGCGGATGGATACTCGCTACCGAAACTGTCAGTCTTAAGAGTGGCAGAACCGGAATAGTGATCTCCACCTTCCTTGGTTTTAATTTCCACCACCCCGGACATTGCCTGGCCATATTCAGCGTTGAACCCGCCGGTGATGACCTCCAATTCCTCAATAGCATCAGCGGAGAGGTATATTCCGTAACCGGAACCGGAAATGGGATCTTTGATGCTGATTCCGTCTATACGGTAAAGATTTTCGTCGGCTCTACCGCCGCGAATATGAATCTCGTTGTTCTCCTTGGTAACGCCCAATTGATTCGAGAGTAGATCGTCAACGTCCTCGACCACCAGATTTTTTATCTCTTCGGCACTGATTCTCTGTCGGGATGAAGTCTCATCGACTTCGATTAGAGGTCTCTCACCGACAACGGTCATCTCCTGCCCCATGGAGAGCACCGTCGGTTGCATTTTCACCTGCAGGTTCTTCTCACCGGTCGCCGTAACCGTTATGCTGGACAGTAATTGTTGAGTGTACCCCATGCAGGTTATGCGAATCTCATAGGCGCCTGCAGGCACATTCTGAATGGTAAATGCCCCATTGATGTCGGTGGCTGCTCCGAGATAGGTGCCGGGGATGGTGACGTTGACGTTCAGGAGCGGCTCTCCTGTGGTGGCGTCGGTGACTTTGCCCTTTAAAGTTCCCGCATAGCTGATCTGGCCGATGATCAACCCCCACAACAGACTGATGGTCAGGAGTGATAAAAAGATTCGATGGGCTCTATTCGGCGCGATTGAACCCGGACGTTTGTATCGTCTGATGATCATGGAGAATTCTCGATCAACGCTTTGGTGAAGAATTGTGGCAGAGTCCCTGATCCATTGAGCCAGTGGAGTGGAGCGCCTATGTAGGTGAATTTCCAGTCGTCGGTGCGATGCACGCTGACGCCGGGGAAGTCGGGCGGTGCGCCTTGCCAGATGGCGCCAGGTCCGAATTCGTAGAGAACTTCGCCCTGGGCTGAGGGTTTCAATCCGTATATCCACTTTGAGAAGAACTGCGAGAATTGAAGATCAGGCCAGCCTTCCTGGACAGAAATAAAACTGTTCGGTGGTCCGATCAATAGAGTCCCAACGTCAAAGCTGTCAACCGGCACCACTCCGGATGCAGTGTCCAATTGCGACGCGGAGATGAGCAGTGTACCCCCATTCTCAAGGTAGGTTGACAGCGTTCCCAGCGCCTGCGGATAATTAGACAGGCCGTAGAAGGTATACCAGTAGACTCGATCGAAGTAGCTTAGGGTTGCCAGCAAGTCGCCATTGGAGTAAGGGAGGTTTGCGCCCACTTCCCAGACCGAGTATTGCCCCCCGATCCCGGTAAGTGAATCGAAGATGGTTTTGTAGAAATTCAGCGCCTGATTGTTGGTGTCATCGACATAATCGTCTACGATCAGCAGGTTGGAGATGGGTTCGACGACCTGCCAATAACTTGAATCTGACGCCGGAAAACGCACGATTGGACTCCTTGCTCCGGCGATATCCTGAACAAAGAGGAAGAAACGATGAGAATTGGAAGCAGGTAGATCGGATAATGTAACTGAAGTCTGATCGCCTGCCAATGTAATCCAACTGGTATCTCCGGGTAATGGATCGAGGGCATAATAACACGAATCGATCGTTTCATTCCCATCCAGATCAGTCGCTTCCCAGAAGAAACTCCGAGTGGGGAAGGTTTTGTAGATATCCCCGGGATTTAGAGTCGGATTTGATTCGATGCGAAAGTCGACTACGGGTGGTGTATTCCGGATGGGAAAGAGCAGGGAAGCTCCGGTTAGATCCATCGCTCCAGTTGAGTTGGTGGGAGGCAGGAGATACGGTGAAATCTCGCCGCCAATATAGGGAATTAGTTCAGTTCCCGGCTGAGTTTGTACTCCTTCGATATTTCCTGCCCAGATTAGACTATCACCTGTATCGTAAACTTCTGGTTCTGAACCGCGGTCTAAAAAGGCTTCCCATTCGATATAATCGAGAATCCCTGCAGTGATTTGTTCGCTGCCTCCTTCTGCCGCCGCGAGCATCGTCCCCTCGGGCCAATTCCAACTTGCTGAGTTATCGACGGCTTTTACAGTCACAGTAAAGTTGTCGAAAGCCGTGTCCAGAGGCAGATAGAATAGAGCTGATTCAAACGGCAGCCAGATGGAATCCAGTAAAGGCGAGGTTTCAAAGTAATCCCAACGCAGGTAATAACCTACCACCCAGCCATCCGGATCGTCACCCCACCAATGCAATTGCAACACCGATGAACTGGTATCCAGCCCTGTCGAATCGGGGTAGAGAAAGAGGTGGGTGACGGGCGGCAGATTACCCGTTTGGGTATGGTTCCCGCCGGTGGTGCCGTCGGCATTTATCGATTTCTTTTCGCAACTGGAGCATAATGCCAGCAGCAACAAAGATATCCCGACGAAGAGGTACTGTGATTTACGCATCATGGAATTGTGTCAAAGGTCAAGTTCTAATTCGTGAGTGCGGGGTGGTCACCCTTGTCCGGGTGACCATCCAAGTATGTTGTGCTATTTAAGCAGCACCATTTTACGATATTCCAGGTTATCTCCAGCTTTGATCGCGTAAAGGTAAACTCCGGAAGCTGCAATTTTTCCTGAAGCGTCTTTGCCATCCCAGATGGCGGTATGCTGACCGGCGATCTGTGCGCCGTCAACCAGGATGCGGATCTGCCGGCCCATGACGTCATAGACCACCAGTTTGACCGGCAGAATATTAGGCAGAGTGTAATTGATCTTGGTAGTCGCGTTGAAAGGATTCGGGTAACTTTGGTCCAGACTGAACTCGAAGGGCTTCGGTGGTTGGTAATTTTTTACTGCCAAGAATCCGGAGTAGTCACCTTCATCTCGGAGCTCGATTTTATACGTGCCGTAGCTGTAGGTAAAAAATCCGGTAATGCTCTCAAATGTGCTCCCAGGACCTGTCAGGCCGAAGAGCGAATCCAGCCGGCTGGCGTCATCGTCGATCAGACAGGGTCCGCTGCCATCATCGATAGTCCAATCGTACTGGTTGACCGATGTGACGGTGACATTATGCACCGTAACCAGCACGCTTTCGTACGATTCAACTGCGGGATTGGCATTCGATAAAGCCCAGGTGTTTACCGAAAGCGGCGAGCGAGTGCCGGTTCCAGTGATAGAAACCTGGCTGACGTCAATCAACTTAGTTAATCCGGTCCATTTGTACGTGAATTCCGGATCAGTTTCGACCACGGTGCCGGTAATAACGGCTTTCTGACCGCGATTCAGCGGTTGAGTGATCCAGGAGACGCCGATCCCTCCCCAGGGAGCGTCCGCATCCTGAAGCACAACTTCCTTGTAGTCGTTGTAGATCATCGAATCTGTGGTCACCACACCTTCGATACTGACTTCATAGCTCTTGAAAGGGCTGTTCCCAGCAGGCCAGGGCGTGTATTGCACGTCATGACAGGTGAGGATATTGCCTGTGGTAACCGGAAAACAGAACATCTCCAGTGTCGTATCAGGGGGTTCGATGCCCACATTTCCTGAATCATCGACGGCTCGGATAAAGTAATTCACCCAATCGCCGGGATTGACAGGGGTGGGGAAACTGCCTTCCCAGAAGAAACCTCCCGTGAAATTGAGGTGCGCTACCTGGTAGGCTCCATTGTTGACGCTGTAGTACACTTGACAGGAATCGACCATGGAATTGTCGGTGATTTCGCAAATCAGGTTGACGTCATCTTCAGGATGAGGTATGCCAGGTTCACGGATGCAATTGACGACGTCCGGAGGACCTGAGCCGATCACGATGTCGCTCCGGTACAGGGGTTCTATCTGGTAGGAGGACGAGTCGGAATAGAATCCATAATGGTTATACATCCAACCCCGAATCAACTGAACCGTCGTCCCCACCGGTGGTCTGACATACCCATAAATGGAGTCGGAATCATCGTCCACATAGGTCGGTCCTGACCCGTCAGAGACTTTCCATTGATAATAAGGGAGGTTGTTGGCGGTTACCATCGCATTTTGAATCTTTACCATAACATTTTCCCATTGCTCGGCTTTGGTCGGCCAATTGAGGTCTCCCGTGGGGAGAATCGGTTCATTTGGTACAGGTTGACCAATCCCCAGGATCTGGATCGGTTCAGTGATGAACATCTCAGTCATGCTCGCTGGACTGGTGACGTATTCGGAGATACGACCTGTAACCTTTACCTTGAATCCTTCAAACAGCGATGGGAACGCTGTTGAATCCGGATCGTAGCACATGATGCCGGACCAGGGACCGCCATGTACGTCCTGATAATTAAATTTGACTCCCGCTCCAGCATATGATAACCCGGTTGGCATGGTAACTATGCCTTCTACCTCGACCGTATCACTGGTTGCATAGGATGAATCCTGCAAAGTCAGAAGATCGCTGTACCTCACCTGCTGAACCCATTGAAGGGTGCGGCTAATTCCGGGTGGCGTGATGTCGTTCGTCAAGCGAGGTTCCAGCTTGAACTGCCCGCCCGAATAATTTACCACGCCGGTGACATAAGCCAGTGCCTGCCCATTGGTCGGCCAGAAGTACCACTCGGCATCGCCGCCGATCCAGCAGGCGCCTGATCCGTCGGTCACCTGAAAATCGGCACAGCCGGGACCGGGATTGGTGACGGTCAGGTTGCTGACCTTGACCAGGCATCCTTCATACTGCTCGCTTGCCATAGCTAACGTCGTTGCAGTCAAGGGTTGGTATAAAGTATTATCATGGGAGAGGATGGAATGGCTGGTGACATTCTGGATGACCGTCATCCCATCGACCTCAGCAACGACGCCGGTCAGATGCACCTGGTCCCCCTGCGCCACGGGATGGCTAGGATCATTCACCTTGATTCCGCTCCAGGATGTGCCGGCATCCTGGATGAAGTAATAATCGCTGCCGAAGGCATACCCTTCAGCAGTGACGTAGGCGATGACTGTTACGGATTGCCCCACCAGGGGAGATTCGCCCCCCGGCGCAGTGGTATACTGTATGTCATGGATGGTGGTGGCGCCGGTTAACCCGGCGAATACGAGTATCGCCAGGCTGATGCTGAAAATCGATACCGTGCGCTTCATGAAACCTCCCTGCAGTTTATTGTTTATACTGACGTATTTTCGAAAGCGCGAAGCAAGCCCTCAGTCGTTACTTGATGACCATAAACGTGCCGGTCTTGATCGTTCCGGTGGATAAATCTTCCACGGTGTAGAGATACAACCCTGTGGCGATTTCCTGATAGTTTTTATTCAGCAGGTCCCAAGCATGTTCACCTCCCGAGAAAGCCGTCTTGGATCCATAGCTCCCCGAACCGATGCGGCCGACGTCGCTGCCGTTGTATGAAGCCGCATCATGATCAATTGTATCTACCAGGTCACCGGAAAGGGTGTAGATACGGATTTCTGCTCTGGATGGAAGGAACTGGAACCAGATCATTCTCTGAGTCGGGCCAGGACCATCCCAGGCCGCTGATACACGATACGGGTTGGGATAAACACCGACTCTGGAGTCGTTCGATGCAACGGCGGGTGTTCCCGGGTAGGCATAGGTCCGGTTTTCCAATTGTGCGGATTCCAGGCTGGGCAGGTTGTTTTGTGGATTCCCTCGGTCATAAGCGGTAATGGCGTAGTACAACCCACCCGCTGACGATGGCCATCCGTTCAGGACGCCTGAATCTACAAACGCATACTGATATTCGATCCCATTGATCATCACCGGCTGTTCGAGCTGGACGGCAGAAAATCCAGTATTGAATCCGATCAAACTCGTATCCGGATTTTGTGGATCTAAAACATAATTGAGGTCATATTGTGCCAATAAAGTATATTCTTGATTAGATCCGATGGTCTTCGGAGCGGAATAGATCCGATAGCCTTCAAAATCTTTAAAACCGGTTAGAGAGTCGATAGCGGATTCGGCGCTGTTATCCCAGTAGAGTGTCACCTTCCCGTCACCGGGAACGACGGCCATCCGCGGAGACGGCGGCGGCTTGGGGAAGACATAGTGATCCAACTGCCCATTGCCGTTAATGTCTTCGCCGGGGTCTAAAATTCCATTGCCATTGCCGTCTTCGCCGTTGTAGATGGTCTGCGCCCATTGGGCATTGAGCAGAAGATTGGCACGCCTCGCCGGAACGTCATCCGGGTAGTTTCCCGCCCAGCGACCGCAAACGATAGCGAACACTGCATTGGCGGATTCACCGGCGCCCAGAGTTTGAAATGGTCCGCAGGAAAGCAGCATCATCCAGCTTTCGGTGGCGTTCTGCGGGTTCAAGGGCGCGCCGGCTACCGTGTAGCCGGGAATGTGGGCGTAATCTCCGGCAGTGGTCAAGCGCTCGTAACGCTCTTCGTCGTCGACCGGCATCACCCACTGCGGGTAGTCAATCGAAGATGAAGTATTCCAGGGCCACTGGCGGTAGTAGATATCAAAGGAATCGGATCTTGCTTCTCCACCCAGAACTGTGACTCCAACATAGCTTTGAGACCAGCCGTCATCACCGTCTTCGTCGAAGGAAATACCCATTTTAAGGTTGTTGGTCTGGACGAAATTGTTCAAGTTATCATACCAGTTCCATCGACCACCGGGACCGCCTCCGGGGCTTAAATCGGTATAGTTCATATTCCCGACTGAGGCATCCAACCACAAGCCAACATACAACCGTTCAATGGATGAAGTATCCAAATTGGTGATAGTAAAGTTAAGAATGGCAAATGCATCAGCGTAGGAATAATTCCAGCAATAGACTTCCTGTTGGACGGCGATTTTCAGAGGAACATGATCAGGAATCGGCGTTGTGGTTCCAGGCAGTACGGTGTTGGTATCTGTGAAGGCGCAAATTAAATCCTGGTGCGATATGGCCGCGGGATCGAAGAGCGGAGAGGTCAGAATGCTGGATCGGGTGCGCACACTGTCCGCTTCGGAAAGAGTATTGGTGAATTCCAATCCGGGTTGTCCTGCTGAGAAAACCCCGTCAGTAATACCGGTACTGACATGGGTTTCGCCGCCGCGAATACCGCCGACCCACAATCCGCCGTACGAGATATGTTCCACTTGTTCTTTCGGCAGATTGGAATGCAGCTTGTAGACACAGGAAGGTTGGTTGAGCAGCGAGTAGCTTTCATCAAACCGCCGGCCCAATAGCCCGAAGTTGGATATCGTCAGTCCGAGGTTTCCCTCGCTGGTATAGTGGCGGCTGTCATCAGCGGAGATGCCTCGCAGAGCGGGTGGGTACTTGGAGCTGGGGCGATCCTGTGCTAACGCAAGCGTCGTCCCGACCAGCGCTAAAAGCAGGATCCTTGTTGTGATCTTCAGGATGTTATTGCTTCTTGATTTCATCTTTGCAACTTGGAGAAGATAATATTAGAATAACTGAGGATGCAATAAAAAAGCAAACTTCCAGCAGCATTCAACGTATCTTCATTAAAGTTAAAAATTAAATGAAATACTGAGGTAGTACACAACCATGAGAAAATACTTAATGATAATTGCTCTGATAGCCCTCGTGGCCGGTAGGAGCTATGCTCATGATGGTGAAAAAGCCCATCATGAAATGGAACATGCAGCCTTGCCTGCGGTCACGGTTACCGGACAGATCATCGATCCGGTCTGTTTCCTCGGGCATGATGCTTCTGGACCTGACCATCGTGTTTGTGCTCAGGCATGCGCCAAAATGGGAATCAGTCTGGCTTTCTTCAACGACGCCGATCACCAGATCTACATGATATTCCCGACCGGTCACGCCAACCCTAACGACAAGGTAGTCGATTTCGCTGAGAAACGCGTCGAGATCACCGGAACCATCCATAAAAAGGATGGGTATCAGGGGATAGAAGTCCAGAGTATTAAAGAAATCGGTGAAGGAAAAAACATTGCAAACGTGGACAGTAGCGCTAAATAAACCGCTGATTTCCGTGAGGAATCAATCGCAACGAGGGTGGCGAATATTCATTTTAATTTGTCACCCTTATTTTCTTTTTCTTAGCATTCTCCTGCTGGTTATCTCATCGATTTCAGTGGAAGCCTCAGATTGGAAAGCGCCCGTGTGGGCTGATACTCTGAAGAGAGACACGGTTCCTGATAGTACAACACTGATAAAAGCAAGGGAAATTTATCAAAAGAACTGCTCAATTTGTCATGGTACAAGCGGCAAGGGGGATGGGATGATGTCCGTCGGCATGCAACCCTCTCCGGCTGATTTTACTCAATCTGACCGGATGTCAAAGCAAACGGATGGTGAACTCTTTTTGAAGATTTCCAACGGGAAGAGACCCATGCCCGCTTGGAAGAATGATTTATCTGAAGAACAGATCTGGGAATTGATCGCACTCCTGCGAACCTTCAGCCATCCATCAAGCCTTTCAGACAGCCTGTCATCCCCAACCCAACCAGATTCTACTCAGCGATGAGTGGCTCTTCTCGTCACCTCGTTAAAAACGCCACATAACTCCCTGCGCTGCCCACATTAAGCTGTCGATTAAAGCTTTGTAAACAGTGGCTTTACTTCCAGAGGTGTTCGCACGCTTCCCTCGCTCGCTAATATACACTCGACTCTACCCAAAAAAAAGTTAAAAATTGGTGAAGGTGTTAAGGGTCGTCAAGAGAGTTCAGGTAGTCCCAAAATAAAATCAACCCTTGGCATCAGTTTGAATAAATCTTTTGGATGATAGTTGTTTTAGCGTCAGGAAATGTTACTATTTTTACCATGACAACATGACCCCTTCCAATTGCTGAATAAAAACTTGCTTTTGAATGCGATCATCTTTATAATAGCCACAAATGGTGAACTAGCAGCCAAAAAATGAAAAACGATCCTCTTTAAATTCAAAATATATGAAAGACAAACTGATCAAAGCCGCTAATCGCCCTGCTCGAACGGTTAATAAATCAAAATCCGAGGACTACTCCACGCAAAAGCGCATTCAAGGGACTCTGCAAAAGAGTGAAGAACAATATCGCTTAATGTTCACTGCCAACCCTTACCCCTTGTTCATTTGTGATATGGATACTCTTCAATTCGTGGAGGTCAATGACGCAGCCGTAGACCAATACGGTTATTCGCGCGCTGAATTTTCATCAATGACTCTGAAGGATATTCGTCCCGATAGTGAAATTCCTCGTATGAAGACAATTGTTGCCCAAGCACACCGAGGAATAAACAAGCTGGGCGTCCTCTGCCATCGCAAAAAGGACGGGACAATCATCGATATGGATGTTTCCTGTCATGTGACGCACCAGGACGGGAAGACGCTATCCTACATTTTAGCTCAAAATGTGTCGGAGCGCATCCTGGCAGAGCAAGCGCTGGAAAGATCATTGCGCGATTGGTATACGATCTTTGAAGCCGTTGGTCATCCTACCATTATTCTGGACGAGAATCATACGATTCTTGAATCAAATTCAGCCGTGCAGAGTGCGACGAAACTATCTTCCGGCAAGTTGAGAGGGAAAAAATGTTGGGAAGTATTTCATGGGTCAGAAACGAAAAGTGCGATAGCACAATGCCCGTTGCAACAATGTCTTGCCAATGGCAAGTTCAAATCAGTTACTTCACAAGTGGAGGCATTTGGTGGTTATTATCTGGTCTCATGCACGCCGGTGCCTGATCGAGAGGGCAATGTTGAGAAAATAATCCATATTATGACAGATATCACTGAACGCGTCCGTGCTGAGGAGGCTTTGCGGGAATCGGAGGAGTACCTCAATAAGATTATAAATTCAATTGCTGATCCGGTATTCGTTAAAGATAGCCTGCACAAATTTATATTAGTTAACGACGCATTTTGCAACTTATTCAACCATAAACGCGAAGAACTTCTACATAAGACTGATTATGATTTCATCGCCAAGGAAGAGGTGGACGTTTTTTGGGAAAGAGACGATATCGTGCTCGCAGCCGGGCGGGAAGACATTAATGAAGAATTATTCACACGCCACGGGGGGGACGTCCGTACTCTTCACACCAAAAAGACACGATATATTGACAATAATGGTGAAAAATATGTCGTGGGGGTGATCAGAGACGTCACCGATAGAAAACGCGCGGAGGAAGAGCTTCGGTCAATTTCGGCGAAGCAGGTTGCAATCTTGACGGCTGTACCGGACATTATCACTGAAGTTGATAACAATAAAGTATACACCTGGGTCAATCAGGCTGGTATCGACTTCTTCGGTGAAGATGTGATCGGGAAAGAAGCAGCTTACTATTTTGAAGGTGAACAAGATACTTACCAAATCGTCCAACCACTATTCGGGGGCGACTCCAGTCTGTTCTTTGTCGAAAGCTGGCAGCGCCGCAAAGATGGAGAAAAACGGTTACTTGCCTGGCGATGTAGAAATCTACGGGATGCGGGGGGAAATGTCATCGGTGCTCTCTCATCGGCTCATGACCTCACCGAGCGACGACGTTCAAGAGTTGCCCTCGAAGATTCTGAATCCAAGTATCGTTCCTTGATTGAGCAATCCAATGACGCAATTTATCTCTTATTGGGCGATCGGTTTGAAATCGTCAACCAAAGATTCTGCGACATGTTCGAAGTCACTGGCCAGGAAGTGACCGATCCAAAATTTAATTTTATGGATATGGTCGCGCCTTCCAGCAAGGCTTCGATTGCAGAGCGAACCTCTATGGTGGCGCAAAACCAGGAGCCCTCTCGCCAGTATGAATTTAACGCTCTCACTAAATCCGGTAGAGAGCTGGTTCTGGAAGCATCAGTTAGTTATGTCAATTTCGGCAGCAGGGTGGCAACTCAAGGTATTCTTCATGACATCTCGGAGCGACGTTTATTGGAAGCTCAATTCCGCCAGGCTCAGAAGATGGAAGCCGTAGGGCGCTTGGCTGGGGGAGTGGCGCACGATTTCAATAATCTGCTGAGTATTATCACAGGTCATACCGAATTGGCAGTGATGTCGCTTAAACCCGGTGATCCGTTGCAGCAGGAATTTAAAATCGTCCAGGAAGCAGCACTACGTGCCTCAAGGTTGACTCGCCAACTACTTGCTTTCAGCCGGAAGCAGGCGCTCGAACCCAGAATTGTCAATTTAAATATGATCATCTCGGATCTCGAAAAGATGCTGCACAGGATCATCAGCTCAGATCTGCAGATGTCGACGCTCTTTAAAAGGGATTTATGGAAAACTAAAGTCGATCCAATGCAGATTGAGCAAGTCATTATCAATCTGGTAGTCAACGCCTGTGATGCTATGCCGGATGGCGGTGAATTGGCCATTGAAACCGATAATGTTATTATTGATGATGAGGCTCCCCCAACCGTTGAGAAAGTACCGCCCGGTTCATACGTGACAATCGCCGTATCGGATACTGGGCAGGGGATGACCGAAGAGATTAAAGCACGAGTGTTCGATCCCTTTTTCACCACCAAGAGCGCAGATAAAGGGACCGGGCTGGGTCTCTCGACTGTTTATGGTATTGTTAAGCAGCATGGCGGGAGCGTCACCGTACACAGCGTTTTAGGCGAGGGATCTACTTTTGCAATTTATTTACCACGCTGTATGGAAGGGGTTGAAGTCGATCAAAAATCATCCACCGCCGCTGATACGCCAGGTGGAATCGAAACGATTCTGCTGGTGGAAGACGAAGATGGTGTGAGGGAGATTATTTCCAGCATCCTGAAGAGACTCGGGTATCGCGTCATCGAAGCCAAGGCCAGCGGAGACGCCTATCTGCTGACTCAGAAACTGAAAATGCCTGTCGCGTTGGTCATTACGGATTTAATCATGCCTAACATGAACGGGATCGAATTGGTTGGTCATATTCGCAAGCTCTGGCCTGATGTGCGGGTGCTCTACATGTCAGGTTACGCGGAAGGTTCGGCAAGGCACCAGGCGCTTGGGATTCTGGATGCGCCTTTCCTACAAAAGCCGTTTAGCTTCTCGTCGTTGGGTCGCAAAGTACGCGAGGTGCTGGACGCCAAAGTAAATCCCCAAAACTAAGCGTTGCTTCTGAATAATAAAAAGAGGCTGTCCCAAATCCTTTCGGGACAGCCTCCTCTAGTTTCTATCCCTATACTGCTCTTACTTCACCAGCAGCAGTTTCTGGGTCGTTTTAAAATCACCCGATTGGAAGCTCAGGAAGTAAACTCCGGAAGCTGCCGCCCTGGCATCCCAGCGAATGGTGTGGCTGCCTGCCTGCATCATTCCGTCTTGCAGGATTGCCACCTGCCGCCCCATGACGTCGTAGATGCGGATCTCAACTCTGGAGATTTGTGGTAAGTCGAACAGTACTTCCGTCGTTGGGTTGAAAGGATTGGGCTTGCACCCTTTGAACGCGAACTGAACCGGTACAGACTGCTGGTCAGGATCATCCCATCCGGTAACGTTCCAGTTATCCGCGCCCAGTCCCATGATCAGAGCGGATGACTTGGTGAAGCTAAATCCATCCGAAACGATGACTGTATCGGGATAGAAGCCCGCATTGGCATAGAAGTAGTATTGACCGGGAGGACTATTGCCCGGAACGCTCTGCGTCAGGGTGCGTGTGATGCTCACACCAGAGTATAAGTTGTTGTTGTCCCTGTAGATGGTTGGTCCATACGGAGTGCCGTCCGGGAGGGTGATCATGGTCCAGAAATCTATATTCTGAGTTCCCGCGCTGTGGTTGGCAACTTCGCCGTTGTAGGTAAAAGTACCGCCATTGACCGGAATGACGATGGGTGGATTATTAGGCGTTACCGAGACGACTAACTGCGTCCCCGGTTGATTGCCAACGTGCATGGTTACGGGCAGGGTTACGTGAGGATTGACCGGATCGTTGCTGTCGATCCCAATCACACCCTGGTAAGTCCCTGTCTGCATCCCGTAGGCATAACCAATGACGCTGAGGTTGTTGGTATGTCCCGGTATTACCGCTCCGGCTGCCGGCTGCAAGCGGAGCAGCGGATCATAGAAGCGAACGGCCAGTCCATTATGCAGATAAGCCTGATCGTAGCAAACCTGCAAACCGCTGGTGCCGTTGCCATTTTGAATCCCGACCGTGCAAGATTGGTAATTTCCGACCAGATTCTGGTACTGACAGGTAACGGTTCCATTTGCCGTCATGATCATCTGGAAGGTGTAAGTCCCCACGACGCTGGTACCCCAATGGGGCACGCTGAGAAAACTGACGACCAGGCTGTCGCTGCCGTTGTTCCAGGTTCGTACGTCTGCCCCAGTTTGTAATGGATCCAGATCATCCCAGAATCCTCCGATCAAGTTGAAAGGCTCCTCAGGATTTGGCAGAGTGGTATTGGTCCATCCTGAAACGTGGGAAGTGAGACTAATCCACCCGTTTGGTGACAGGTAGTAATTGCTGAATGTCTGTCCATATAAGGGGAACTCGAATCCGATGGGCATTGCCTGGGAGGTCGAATCATTGTGGATAAAGGTCACAGGGGTCCCGATCTGCGAAATATCCACCCAACTGTAAGTCGGTCCACTCGGTTCATCCGAGTCCACCCAAGTGTACCCGAAGGCATCCGGTCCACCCGATGCGTCGACGCCCGTGGGACTTCCGGGAATCGTCACGTTTTGGCCGTCCCGTTGATAGGTGAGGCTGGTTGAGTATTGCAGCACGGAACTGCCGACGTTGGTGAGGGACATTAAAGTTGATGCCACACCATTATGGGGTGCGTTCAAGCTGATCGATGCTGGACTAACATTGATGATTGGTGGACCAGCTCCCACATCGAGATCCGGTGTAAAGAAGTAAGCCCGACCTGCCTGCAATGGGGCGGCTGCGGGGTCACGATACATATTCCAGTATACCACTTCGATCCCATCCTGATAATCCTGGCGTTCAATCCCGATGGTGGAATAAGGATTGTCATCGCCTGGACCGTAGACCTCCGAGATAGCCTGATACTGGAAGAGGATCTCGCCATCACCTGTAGTGGTTTGCCAGTAAGCCGGGTCGTAGAGTACAATTTCAAAGGTTTCGATGGGCGTGGGCGAGTTTAAATTGCGCACTCTCGACCATTCAATAATGTAGCGGTGATTTACTACGTCATCGAGAACGTAGACGCGCCCCTCATCGGAAGAAGCGAACTTCAAGTCGTCCCAGAATGCCGCTATCATCCCTCGAGGACCCGGTGAAGAAGGAATGGGATAATTGCGGAAGTCTGTGTAGGATGCATCTGCCGTAGTGGAAATCCATCCGTTGCTGCAAACCGTGATACGATCCGTGTCCTCGCCATAGAAACGGAAAATGAAGGGCAGGGGGACAACGATCGAAGCGTCCTGGTTTTCGCCCGAATCGTATAGATTCAGGACGGTTCCCTGTCCACCGTAATCCGGATCGATTTCAATCCAGTTGTATACCGGTCTCTGGGAATATCCAATGTCCGAATTGTCGAAACAGTAGTAACCGTAAGCATCGGGTCCCTGTGGATCCGTGGACATCTTGGCGCCGAGGGAAATCGTGATGGTATCTACCTGAGTGGCTCCGGTCGAACCGGTGAAGGTAACCACCAGTTTGGCTAAATAACCACGGATGGTCATTGGCGGGACACTCAGATTGAAGGGATCTGCGCTGCAGGTGGCGCTGGCTCCCACATTAACAGTACCGAAACCGGCTGAACTATCATTAACCGTGACATTGGTATCCAGCGATACAATCGTCGCAGTTAACGATCTGGCATCTTTATCACCGATATTCTTGACAGTCAGGAGAAAATCCGCGGTTTCGCCGGGCGAGAGGAGTGTGTCGCTACCGACGGCTCTGGCTGAAAGAATACTCATATCATAGGAGTACACAGGCAGGTCCATCAGCCCGCTCCATGTACCTTGATCGGAAGTCGTGGTCAAGCTCAGATGTACAACATGATCGTTGGGACAGTTGGAAGCGACGTGAAGATCGAAGTCATCCAGACTGTTGCCATTGATGCCCGGGGCTAGATTGGGGAATGTCTCGACACTATCCGTCAAGTTGCCGTAAAGGTCGCTTATCTGCGCCGTAACAGCGATGTTGGTGGCGGTGGTCGATGATCCGAAATTTTTGAATACCAGCGGGAGTTCGACCGTTTCACCCGGGTTGATTCTGCCGTCGCCATCGCCGAAGCTGGTGCCTGAATTATCATCGTCAACGGTGTTGCTCAAGTATCCTACCACCACATTGGCCTGGATCACATCCAGCGAATCAGCAATGGGAGCGAAATTCTGTTTAACGACAGTGACCTTCACGTTTCCGGCCGTGGTCACAGTCAAAGGCAGAGTGACCTGTCCGCTGGCGTCGGTTAAACCAACCGTTTGCAATTCATTCGCTTTGAATACGCAAACCGTCGCATCTGCCAGGGGTCCGACACCCGTCTCATTCACCGTCAGGGTCAGTGTATTCACACCCCAATCAACTGACGCAGGCACATCACAGGTCATGAATTGGATAGCGCCGGTAAAAAGTTCGATTCCCGGATCGCCCGCCAGGGCATTCCAATTGCTGAAATTGGTCACGGAGCCGGCGTCGTTTGCCTGATATGTCTTCCAGAGCTCCAATTTACCACGCACCAGCGAAGTTCCAGTTTGCGTAATCCCCTCATCGAAGATGCCTGCATACACTCCGTAGTTGATGGTGTTATTGTAACGGGTATGTGTTCCCGTTGTTGCGGTCCCGACGCAGCCGATGGCGCCTTTCGGGGTTGTTGTAGTCCCGACTTTGACGAAATGCTCCATCAGCGATTCGTTGGCAAAACCACCGGTGGCACAGGTGAGCGTCGTTAAAAATGGCAGCATCCGCCCATTTGACAAATTGTCGGTATTGGTGTTGCTCCATCCGGACATCCCCATATAACCGCGATAATTTACAAAACTAACGCCATTGCTGAAAGCAGTAGTTAAGGTTGCCACCACGCTCCCGGACATATTGTACCAAAATGTATCGATGCGAGTAAATTCGTGCTCGATCATCCGGGTCTTGATCCAGCGGTTGACTTGAATCGTGGACGACCCAGACGAAGATGAACCCGCCAGCAACACTCCCTGGTGGTACCAGTCGTTGTTATTGATCAGTGGAGTTTTTTCGTAATAGAGCACCTTGGCGACCATGGCAGCCGACATCGCCGCGTCGGTCGCAGGGATGCGTCCAATGGATACGTCGGCTAGAATATCGGTTCCATCGAGTTGAGTGTAAGGATGGTCATAGGCAGAGTAATCCCAAGCCGGCAGGGCGTAGTCGCCGTCGATGTCACCGAAGAGCAGTACGTATTCGGGTGGAACGTCCCAAGTATTATAAGCTGTCTGAATCATGGTTTTGATCGTCGTGTTCGTCGCTCCCGGCGTAAAAGTCTGGACGGTGACCGAGTGCCCTTCACGGCGTTTCCAGTCAACCAGTGGAGCCAGGATGTTGTTGACGAGATTGGCGTCGTTTTCGCAGATGAGTAAATACGATCCGGAATTGATTTCATCGACGTTAAGGTCGTCGTAGTTGGCAATCATGCTGCGCATGATTTTCGCCCAGGATGGCGAGATGGGACGCATGGGACGAACTGGCGAATTGCGCAGGTCCGTTCCTTCAAGGTGAACGTTAAGGCGGTAGCGGTGTGTCACCCGCAACTCTCGGGTGACGGGATTATAGCTCACCGGATTTGTTTTTAAGGCGACAACACGCATTCCGCGTAGCAGCGCAGGTTCGCTCACCGCGACTTCATCCTTGGAGTAGAACGCATCCGAGCTATAGGCAGCCATATTGAACTGCACGGGGGAGGGATCCGAGGCGAGCTCATCGGCGTCCTTACCCTGAGCAGGCATGAGTTCGATATCGGGGATGGTTGTAGATTCCAGGGCTTCAAATTCCGCACGAACACCGACTCGTGCAGGAATAGCAATGATGGCGCTAAAATTCGGAAGCTCGGGTGAACCTAAATCGTTTTCCCAGCCGCCGCCGGGGATGGCAATCCTCTCCCAATTTTTACCTTCCAGAGTTGCTTCGGAAAGCTCAACGTCCGGGAGTAGAATCTCCAATTCAATTCGATCTTTTTCAGATTTAAGAACAGTGATCTTAGGCTGGGAACTACCTACGTCAGCTCGCAGAGGTATCGATGCTGCAACCGAGGAGCTAATCTGGATGCACAACAGAGCTAAAATCGCAAGAGTGAGCTTCATAGTTTTCACGGTGTGAGCCTCCTGATTGTTCAATTTCGCGGCGCCATGGTTGATTTTTATCAGCTTGATCCATGATGATTTTGCACACTTCTACACTTCAATGCAGTGAGCCAAGATAAGCGGCTTGGTTTTAATAGGATAATTAAAATGAATAAAAATGTAATTCGCAATTGTTTCTTTAATTTATTTCCAAATCGGTAGGCTCGATTGGATACAGATAGCAGGATTTATGCCGGGAAATAACACGGCTCAGATACACCCAATTCCCTTGACCTGCAAAGAGACTTTCTTTAGAATAGAAAAAGGGCAGCGCGGCACGCTGCCCGAATTACTGCAGCAAGAGTATTATCCGGTGGTTAGCCGGTTATTTTTATCGACAAAGATGATTATAGGCTGATGTGTTTTCGCCTCTTTATCGTCCATTTCGCAATATGAAAGGATGATGACTTTATCTCCAGCAACTACCAGGCGAGCCGCCGCGCCGTTCAACATAATGGTGCCGGAACCTCGAGGGGCAATAATGGCGTAGGTGATCATGCGGGCGCTGTTGCTGAGATTGAGAACGTGAACCTGTTCATTGGGAAGCAGGTCCGCCTTCTCCAGCAGATCCTCGTCGATGGCGATGCTGCCTTCGTAATCCAGCTCCGTGCCGGTCACCGTAGCTCGGTGAATTTTCGATTTTAACATTATCCGCAACATAGGCGGTCGCAGGTTATCCGATTCGTTAGGATTTTGAGTTAAGATACGCAAATTTTCTGCTGATGTCAAGGGAAATTGCAGACTGAAAGCATTCAAGTACCGTTTGATCAGCCATCTGGCAAATCCGTCAGGGATCAAGTATACCTATGACGTAATATAGTCTGCGCTGTAGCTGCTACCAACCCTCCCGCGCAATAATCGCAGCTCCTAACGCGCCGGTGAATTCAGGCCATTCCGGTACCTGAATTTGCATGTCCAGCGCGGCTGACATCTCTCTCACCATGCAGACGTTAAGAGCCACTCCGCCAGTGAAGGCTGCAGGAGATCGGGGGTGAAGAGATTGCGCCATCTGCGCCACCCTCCGGGCGATTGATCTGTGCACACCGTTCGCTACGTCTTCACGAGCTACTCCCTCAGCTAAAAGCGAAAGCACCTCAGACTCAGCGAAGACGGTGCAGATCGATGAGATTTGAACAGGACTGCGCGACATGTACGCCAATTGCGAAAATGCCTCAACTGACAAGCCCATGCTATGCGCCAGAAACTCCAGAAATTTGCCGCTTCCTGCGGCGCAGCGGTCATTCATGGCGAAGTCCTGCACCATGCCATCTCCGTTCAGGATGATCGCCTTGGAATCCTGACCACCGATGTCGATCAGCGTATGCGTTTCAGGTAATAAATGCGCGACTCCGCGAGCGTGAGCTGTTATTTCGGTAATGGTTTCATCCGCAAATGAAGCGGTAACTCGCCCATAACCCGTAACCACTGTGCGTTCGACCTTTTTTAGGCCAACCGATTCCAGCGCCTGTCGTAGAGCGCTGTCTGCGCTGATTTCCGGCGTCCATCCTGTAGAAATCAGAGCGCGGCACAGAACCTTAGCGCCATCCCAGATAATCGCTTTTGTCGTGCGTGATCCTATATCGACTCCGGCCGTAACCTTACCAAATGCGGTCATAAGCAGCTCGTTTTCCCCGGTTGATGACGATTTCCAGTTTTTGGGGTTCACAACGAATGGGAACTTCACAGCCCGTGGAGAGCACGAATCCTTTCGAATTGCGTAATCCATGCAGGATGATCTGGTCCGTGACCTGATCAACCGGTTCCTTGCTCGAAGCCAGCAAAATGTTCGGCGCCAGATTGCCCACTAGCCGTACCCGATCTCCCATGGTTTTAACGGTGGTCTGGACGTCAACTTGATCGAAACTGAAGAGATCAGCGCCAGTTTCCGGGATTAAATCCAGCATTTGCATCGTTTTACCACAGATGTGCAGTGTAATATCCAGATCATAGCGGTGCAGATAGTCAATTAAACGTTTCTGATAGGGAAAGGCGAATTCCAGATAGGTCTGTCTTGAAATGACGCTGCCTGACGCTAACGGATCCACCAGGACAGGTAGAGCTCCAGCAAGAATGCATTCGTCACAAAAAATAATGGCAGCAGTTAATGAAATTTCCAACAATCGGTGAGCGTCTTCCGGTGATATGATGGTATCCATCAGGAAGTCTTCAGTACCTCTTAAACCCGCTGCAGTCGTGAATGAACAGGGTATGAAAGCAAAGACGGGAAGGACGTCACCCATGGCATTATACAGGTAATCTATCGCCTCAAGGTAGACCGGCAGCCGACCTGCTTTTTGTACGTCCGGCAGACGTAGATCACCGATCTGCGATAGATCTGTGATGATGGGGTTGTCCAGAATCGGCACCTCGAATTTGCGCAGGTGATATTGACTTCCCATGGCTTCAGCCAGAATCCCCACGTGCGTAAATACTGAAAGACCCTCGTGCTTATAGACGGACTGCGCCTGCAACTGAGCCCTGGCCAGTATTTTTCCGCTGCTGCAGTATTCCTCGAGATCGCACCCGAAAACCGCTGCCGCATGGGACGTTACCAACGGATAAACCGGCGGGCGATCCGGCAACTCATCGATCAATAGCAGCCCCCAACGCTCTCGCGGGTTCATTTCAGCCGGCATGTCGACGCTTCCTCGCTCGCAGCGATTCCATGAACGCTTCGATACGATTGTAAATTTGCGATTGTAATCTCATTTTGCCCGGAGCCACCACATCGAAGGAGAGGACCGGCACATTCTGCTTGCGTAATGCCTCCACAATCGGGATCGTTTCATAGGGACAATGCGACGATCCAAAGATGCCGGAAATGATGACGCCATCAGCTCCAGCGCTCTTTAACTGTTCAAGGATCAATTTCACTCGAAACGCGGTCGATCCAGCCAGGCTGGCGGCGAGCTGGGCTTCAGCCAGAATGGTAAATGGATCGCCTTCTTCCTTTAAAATCGGTGTAGTCTGGTTGATAACATATTCCGATCCCACCACTCGTCCGCCCAACTCTTCAACATAATTCATCAGCAGCGGATCTGCCGGGGGCGTCACCCAAACAATTCTCAATTCCTGACCTCGGTAACCTTCACCAGCGGCAGCACGTGATTGGACGCAGTCTTTGAAGTCTTGCAGCACCTCGACGCATTCATCAAGATCGCCATAATAGGAAAGAGCCGCAAACTCCACATTCATCATCTCCACCGCACCCATGGGATTTGGACCCAGAGAAGCGGCGTATTTTTTAATCTCTGCAATCAGCCTTCTTAACCGATTGACTTTCAGCACGGCAGCCCTGAACCGCTCAACTGAAAAAGCCGCGCCCGTCACTTCTTCCAGTCTGGACGTCAACGCTCCATACTGTACACCAAGAAAATTAACCCATCTTGTTTGATCGGAGACCACGTCAGAGCGCGGAGGCAGCTCAAAGTAGTAGATGGGAATCTCCATCCTGTCGACCTCCGACATGACCGCGGCCATGTCGTCGCAGGTGGCGCCTACCGTGCCGATGCACAGATCCGGTTTTGGAAAATATGCCTGCTTGAAGAAGGCGCCCAAAGCCGCTCGAACGAAGCATGAATCTTCGCCCAGACCTAATTCCGCGGCATCATCGAACAGGACGTGACTTTCCATGAGAAAGGGCGTCCACCAAAGGCAATCCGGATAAAAGGCTATCGTATTGGGAAATGAGTAAATCAGCGGAGTCACACAGCCCAAATCACCCATGGGCGCAATGATCTTCATCCCAGCCTGTCGGGCTCGAAAGATGCGTTCTCCTTCTGAAAGAACAAACCCCCACAGCCGCAGAGCTGCCGGAGAATTGTCAAAATGCAACTTGCGCAGCAGACGATTTCCGTAAACTGCATGGGTTGATGGTGGGAAAAGATACTGCGACCAAGGCGCATCGTCAAGCTGGCGGTAGTATCGGGTTGTCTCCACCTGCTGATCGGGGACTTGCTTAAATAGTTGATGCCATTCCCGATAATCGATCTGTAGTGGTTTCGGTTTCATCTTCGGGCTTGATTGGATTTCAGCATTTCAATGAAAGCTCCCACGCGGGTTCTCAAGTTGCTGACTGCCGGCGAGGTGAGATCATCATTGAGAATCAGTATGGGCAGCTGTAAATCTTTTTTCATCCGTTCCGCAGCCAATCCCCAGGGATGACAATATTTCACCGACCGAAAAATCACTCCACCGACTTTGCGTTCTGAGATCAACTTTTGCATATATTCAATCAATGGAGTATTCGGGCGACGGTGCGGACAATCATTCGCCCCTACATAGCCCTGGTAAAGGGCTGTGACAGCGTCGCCATTTTCCTCAATCACCCTGCTGAACACGCGATCGCCCAGGCAGGTGGCGTCAGCAACGATACAGGCTCCGGCGCTTTCGAACTCACTCAGTTCCCAAACACCGGGAATGCTTCCAGTCAGCAGCAGTCTAATTTTAATATCGGTTGGAGCTCTGCGAACGTACCTCGCAAGATAATCGATAATAGGCTCAGGGGGTAGGGGAGAGGCAGCGATCTGGTGTAACATTGAAGTGGGTAATCGACCGTTTTGACGCAATCCGATGACAGTCGCCTTCAAGCGATTGCGCTGCCTGATTTTTTCATTAAGCTCACCATTTGTGGGTGTCTTGCCGGTTACGATCTGGATTTTCGTAAAAGCATTGGTCATCTCCTGCTGGAAGTAATCTTTTGGCTGGTTCCAACTTCTGGGAGCTCCGTAGAGATGAACCGGAATATCCTGGACTGTCGCCAGTGTTTCGCTTACGCGACGCATCTGATCACAGCAGGACCCGAACAGGATGGCGGATAGGCCTCGGTAATAATCAAGCTGAAGAAGGGCAGGCAGCGTGCGGCAGAAGGAGCAGCCATCAGTCCGGATAGAATGACTTCCTTGCACGTCGAACCCAGAGCGCGGGATCAAACGCATGGGAATGGCTCCGCTGGCCTCGATATATTCCGGAGGAACGCGCAGACAGAGATATCCGATCAGCGGCTCTACTCCCTCCATCTGCCGAAGGTAGGACTGTTCCAGTGCAGAAAATTCAGCCAAGTCCTGCACTTCAGCGTTCTTATGTTCTACGTTTAAGGACACTTTTTCCGATGGTTAGCGTTCAATTAGATTTAGGAAAGTACATATTGGCGATAAAAGCATCTTGAAATTCCGGGTGTCCTCCCAGGTTGACGATTTTCACCTTGGATTGCAGAGCAACTGCTCTTTTCCGGTTTTCAACTTCGGCCAGACAAAGCAGGGCGCCGCGTCCCGCCGCATTATCCAGAGTTACAATTTTCTCAAGTGGGAGATTGGGGATGAGTCCTACGACCATAGTCGCGGCAGGATCGATGCGATTGCCAAATGAGCCGGTAATCATGACCTCGTCCAATTCAATCGGTTTGATGTCGGCTTCCGAGCATAGGATATCGATGCCCGCTGCGATGGCTCCCTTGGCCAATTGAAATTTCCGTACGTCAGCCTGAGCGACCTTGATTGCGCCATTTTGATCGAGCAGGGGGTACCACTCTCGGCAAGCCTGCTTATTTTTTTCGATTAAACCCGTTTCGTCCATGATTCCCAGTTTCAGCATCCGTGAAAATGCTGAGATGTATCCGGATCCACAGATGCCTCGAGGCTCGCCCCCTCCGATTACGTAAGGCAAGCCCTGCTCAGAAAATCCCTCGATGGCGCCTTTTAGCGCCGGCATTCCGCTCTGTAAACCGACTCCTTCAAAGGCAGGACCGGCAGCGGTGGAAGTCGCCCATAACTCGCCCTGAGCGGCTAGTACAATTTCGCCGTTCGTCCCCAGATCGATGAATAGCTTGTTTTGGATGCAGCGATCCAGATCTGCGGCGATAATTCCGGCGGTTATGTCACCCCCGATAAACCCGCGAATGATCGGACAAATCGCACACTCTACTTCTGCATCCAACCCAAAATATTCCGGCGAAATATCCAAAAAACCCAAATCTTCGAATGGGCTTTTAAAGGGAGCTTTTTCCAAGCCTGCTCCAGCGCTTCCCATCAGGAAATGAGTCATTGCGGTATTTCCGACCAGGAGCAAGCTGTTAAATACCGAGCGATCAAAGCCGAAGTGGTCTGAAATAACCTGTATGGAATCACTGATACTCCTTCTGAGACTTCCGACCAGTTGATCCAAATTGGAAGGACTCTTGGCGTGTTCAAGGCGCGTCATCACGTCACCGCCAAATTGATGTTGTGGGTTTAAAAAGCTCAGCTGGTGTATTATTTCGCCTCTGAGAAAATCTACGACATATACTGCGATGATAGTTGTTCCGACGTCGACGGCAACGCCCAACCATCTCTGCGCGCTTTTCAGCGAGTTCATCGGGCTGAGTCGTTTTTCTTTGAAACCTTCAGCCAAAACGGAAATTTCGATTTCGCAATCGGTCGAGACTCGATGCAGGCAAGCTAACCTGAGTGACGATCCCTGCCCAAAGAGCTCGATTTCTCTGGGCTTGATTCTCGGAGGATGCTGATGAAATAGCACTCTGCAATGACCGCATTGTCCTTTGCCACTGCAGTTCTGAGGGAAGAAGTACCCAGCCCGCGCCAGCGCCGCCTTTAATGACTCGCCGCTGGATGCGTCGATGACCCGACCGTCAGGATGAAGGATTACTCGATGATTGGCGTCGGACAAGTCAGGTCTCCATCATCAAGCGAACCAGTTCAGGATCGGCTTTGGCGGGCAGATCGCAACCGCTGCTCAGTACCATCGGTTCAGGCAGAACCTGAATGCAACGGGTTGTTGCAGCTTTAAGTTTTTCTGCGCTGCCCTGCAAAAAGAATTCAGTCGGGATAAATCCCATGGGAACCGTATCCTGCATGGCCTCCCACATCGGCGGATAAAAATCCTCAAAGCTGAATAAATCAAGATGCAGATCTGCGAGCTCTGACGCGAGCATATCAATCTTACCGCAGAGATGCAAACAGCAACATGATTGATGAGCTGTGGCTATATCATACAGTTCGGCGAGGTAGGGCTTTACAAATAGAGCAAAATATTTGCTACCGATCAGGCTGCCGGACGCAAAAGGCGCTCCAACCAGCGGCAGATAACCAGAAAAGATGACTCTTTCAAGCAGAGTGGCTTGAATCTGTGTACAGACGTTTAACAGATCCCTAACTCTTTCCGGCGCGGTAACCAGCATTTCGAAGAATTGATCGGGACCAATTAAAAGAGCTGCCAGGCTGAAAGGGTCTTTCATGGAATAGAAGATTGGAAACTCGTTCCCCAGGTCATGGCGGCAGATTTCCGCCGCGAGCAAAAGTTGAGGAACACGCCCTTCGGAAGTAATGTCCCGGGATTTGATTTCGGCTATATCCAGATGATCATGGATCGATGGGTTGGAGTGATCGTAATAATCCAGCCTGACACCTAACGCTTCTGCCTCGACGGATACATCCGCAAAGACGATCAAAAGCTCAGAATGATAGCGCTCCCGGGCTAACAGTAGTCCTTCTGCCAGCAACTTTCCACCTCTGCATACATCTGCGATGGGTTTATTCATCAGGAGAGCGAGATGATCGGCAGCGATCATGGGGGCTCTGATCACAGATCTTCCACGGTAAAGGGGGAACAAATTGTTGAACGTCTCAACTCTCATGGTCGATTCCCAGCAGTTGGTAAGCGCCTTGTACTGCCAGGCGCACATTCTCGCCGTAAAAATCAGCTTTGATACTTCTGGCAAAATCCCAGTTAACCGGGGCTCCTCCCACCATTACTTTAATTTCTGGGAAACCGGCATGCAGTTGCTGCGTGATCTCTGCCATGCTGTCCATGGTGGTGGTCATCAGGGTGGACAATGCGACGATTTGCGGTTTTTCGTGCTTAGCGCTTTCCAAAAATTGGGCAACTCCCAGGTTTTTACCCAAGTCAACCAGCCGAAATCCGGCGGCTTCCAGCATAATCTTAACTATATTTTTGCCTATATCATGAAAGTCTCCTTCTACGACGCCGATTAAAATCGTCCCTTTATGAGCAGTCTTCCCTTCGGTGACTTTGCTTTTCAGGATATTGAATCCAGCATACATCGCCCGCGAACAGACCAGGATTTCCGGCACGAAACATTCTTGAGCCGCAAACCTTTTGCCCACTTCATTCATTCCAGCTGCCAGCCCCAGTTCGATCGCCTCTTCAGGTGGATAGCCTTCATCCAGCGCTTGTTGAGCCAGCCTGGCTACGTCTACTGCTCGCATCTCCACCACGGCGCGAGCCAGGTCCTGGTATATTTTTATTTCCATGATGCAGCTTTTTATATTAGTACGGATTTCGTTGTGCTTGAATCGGCTCCATATTGAAGAATTAGCCTGAGAGTAGAATGATCGCCAGCACTGCGCAGCCAATGCCGCAGATCTTTTTCAGGGTGATCGGTTCGGCAAGGAGTACGAAGGCTAAAATGGATGAGATTGTTACATAGAGTGAGGTTAGTGGAATCACCACCGTTGCAGGACCGCGATCCAGCGCCATAAAGAAATAGAGGAAGCCTAACGCTCCTGCAATTCCTGCTCCGACGCCGACCAGTGACCATAATTCCAGCTTTATTCTGGGGGTACCGGGGAATAGCGCAAAGATGACCGTCGCTGCGCCGAAGCAAATCATCATGGTTTGCCAGTGGATTCTTTCCGCGCCGAGTTTGGTCAGAAAACCCCACCAACCCCAGAAGAAAAGGGCGAAGAGGGAGGGTTTCAGCCACCCTCCCCCGATGAAAATATCTTTTAGCATGGCGCTACTTCCTGGCCAGGAAACGGCCGCGCCCCATTCTGCCCTGGTGTGCCATTTCACTCATAAATTGCATTTCTCCGCCCATACCCTGAAATAGCTCCAGGTTATCCCCGATGATCTTCAAGGCATCGAAACTAAGCTGATCCACCAGCATCTTGATGTAAAGATCGACATAGCCGGCGAACTCAGGTGTCAAATCTTCAGCCGAAACCAGCGTCAAACCGGCCTTTTCGATCAATTTCTTGTATCCACCCAGGCTTTCCATGTAAGGGAATTTCATGAAGGTATTGATGCGTTTCGCCTGGTCAGTCGTCAAGCCTTGCGGTCCCTCAATCCAATCCGTAAAAGCCATAACTCCACCCGGCTTGAGCACTCGGACGCCTTCCGCGATCAGTTTTTCTTTATCGACCACGTAACACCAAGCATCCTCACCCCAGACAAAGTCGAAAGTGTTATTCGGCCAGGGATTGGCGGTAACGTCCCCCAGTTTAAAATCGATTTTATCTGCCAATCCTTCGTTTTGGGCGCGTTGGATGGCTTTTTCGTGCATCGTCTTCGTTCCATCCAGTCCGCACATGCTGGTTCCGAAAAACTTAACCAGAAAACGGCAGCCTGCGCCCAGCGCGCTGCAGAGATCGATGCCTTTCCACCCTGGCTGAATGCCTGCCTTTTTTGCCAATTCCATGGACGATTTGAATCCGCCGATGTGTATCTGTTCACCCATGATTAATTCCCAGAGAACGCCCACTGGGCCGTCATAAACTGCATTTACGTCCTTGAGAGAAACGTTTAACCGCTCCATACTTCCTCCATGAGGTTTTTGATTGTGGTATTGTGTTTGAATCAGTCAGACATTGACGGCGGGGTGCAGTTGAGGCAGGCAAATAGGGAGGAAGGGATCAGTTATTTATTTGAGATCTCCTCCTTTCTCAGCGCCTCGGCAGCACTTGTCCGTCAGTCCTCGCGTTCCGCGAAGTCTAAATTTAACTCAGAAACAAAGCATGATTGGTACTCCGGATTCCGTGGTGGTTATGATTTGTTCGTCGATTATTTAATCTCACTCATAATATAACCAACTCAGCGCCGATTTCAAAACAAATTGAAAACAATTTTGTCAATCTTCAGTTGATGATCCAATTCCCTTAATAGTCCCGAATGAATCCATAATAATAGAATTAATCACGAGTGCGGGGCAGGGACGGTGCTGATCTACTTGACATGAGTTAAATAGCTTGGGTAATTTCAGAAAAGGCTTGACTTTCGGACTTTTTATTGTTAAATTGAATTTAGCGCTTTTCTTTTTCTTGAGCAGGAGCTGAATATGGACTTTGTTTTTGCTTCGCTCGCAGCCTTAAACTGTAATTTACCCGCAGAAACCAAACCCGATGAGACTTAGGACCGTCTCAAGCGGGTTTTTGTGTCTATAAATGAACCCTTTAAGGAGCCCCCATGAAAACCCTGACCCTTACCACCACGCTGACCTTGCTGGTTGCGCTGCTTGCCACGATGTGTACCCTGCCCGCCCAAGCCCACTGGCCCAGAACGGTGGAAGAAAATGTGGCGATTGCGGCTGACCCTAACGTAATCGAAGGTTTGCCCTGTACCCTTACCCTTCCCAATGGAAGGGTGCTGGTTGCATACAACCATGACAACAACGGTATAATTTACCAGATCATTAACCGCTTCGGCAACTTTGAGATGCCTGCTCTGACCCAGTTGGCTCCGGGATTGCCTCAGTGGATTGATCATGGCATCCCCGAGGTGCTTTCCGATGAAAACGGCGGAGCCTATATCGTATGGTCTTCAATCGGCTCGGGACCCGATTCCTTGCATGGCATCTACACTCAACACCTGGATTCTCTGGGCAACCGGCTCTGGGGTGAGAGCGCGGTGCGTATATTCCCGTATGAGGCTTCAGGACTAAGTAACATGCCGATTTGCCCGGATGGTCAGGGAGGGTTCTTTATGGCGAAACAAGGGGGGGAGTTAATTGATGGCTGGTCCGATCTCTGGGCTCAACGCGTTGACGCCACGGGTACTCTGCTCTGGGGACCAGAGGGAATCGTCGTCTGCGGAATCCCACAATGCGGGGCGAATATTCCATGCATCGCTTCTGATTTATCCGGAGGCTGTTACGTTACCTGGGTGGACGGTCGCGGAGGTGTTTACGGGCAGCGATATAATGCTCAGGGGAATGAATTGTGGACGCACAATGGCCTCTATCTGACCCCGCTTGGACTAGTCGGTCTACTAAACCTGATTTCTGATGGAACGGGAGGTGTCATCATGCAGCAGACGATTGACGGAGGTGGTTATTACAACAGACATCTGCGCATTAACGGCAACGGGCAAATCATCGCAACACGGGATCACTTGAGTTATGGACAATTAGGAAGCATGATACTTGGGGAACAAAACTACTTTTACCTGGGATTCTTGTACACCTGGGGTTATGATGTGTACGGACAGCGAGTGGATTTGAACCTTAATCCGCACGGGTTCGGCACTAATGGCGCTATAATTTGTTCAAGACCGGGATGGGGAGCGACCGGAGACTTAGCTTTTTCTTATGGCTATCCCTATTATTATTTCGCAGGAGGGTTGCAAATAGTCACCGGTACGCAAGTCGATCTGATTACTCAGTATTTAGATACTCTGGCAAATCGAAAAATGGGGGATAATGGGACAACATTATCTACCATCCCCTCTGGAACTTATTGGTACACAAGTGTCATCCCCATCGAAGGCGACATTGTGGCCGTGTATCAGGTTCATTATCAGGGTTACGACGTCTGGGCGAAGCGCTGCCATGCCGATGGAACCTTGGGAGGACCATTCCCGCTGGGTGTAACCGTAACGCCGCGGCATCCCCCCATCCAGATTCCGGCACAGGGAGGCAGCTTCAGCTTCGATATCGCCGTGGCCGACACAGACTCAGTGGGAGGACCGTTCGACGCCTGGATAGAAGTAACCCTGCCGGGAAACCGGACTCATCCGATCACCGCCCGCCGCCATCTGAACATGCCCACCGGCGCAACCATCACCAAACCCAACCTGACGCAATTCATTCCGGCAAGTGCTCCGGCGGGTTTGTACAC
This sequence comes from bacterium, assembly GCA_026394195.1. Classification (GTDB taxonomy): domain Bacteria; phylum Electryoneota; class B3-LCP; order B3-LCP; family B3-LCP; genus JAPKYS01. The sequence goes on from JAPKYS010000023.1 coordinate 282,970, forward strand.
CTACCGCGTCTGCGCCGGGGATGACAGCTTCAAGATACCCTGGGGGGAGGGAAGCTTTACGTTTGAAAAGGTTGCTGGCGGCGCAACTGTAGGGGCACAATATATTGTGCCCTTCTGGAAAGATGAGGCACGGCGGTCGTCGGATTCCGGACCAGCCGGAATGACGACCTCCTCGTCAGGAATGACCCAACCCTCCATGTCATTCCCGCAAGCGAAGCGCGTCGGGAATCACCTTCCAACGGCAGCTGCGATAGCAGGTGATTCCGGACAAGCCGGAATGACAGACGACATGAGCGGTTGGATATTGTCGGGTGATTTCTTCAAGGAAGGCATCGAGGTAGGGGCGCACTGCGTGCGCCCTGACGATGGGGGTGTTGATTCAGAGGGCGCACGCAGTGCGCCCCTACAAGATACGTCATCCGATTTGCAATTGGAGGCGCGCCCCAACCCGTTCAACCCCGACATTGACATTTCATTTGCGTTATCCAACGCCCAACATGTAGAATTAGCCATTTACGACCTGCGCGGCAGCAAGGTTGACGTTATCGCCGAGGGCATTTTGCCGCCGGGGCTGCACACCTACAATTGGAATGGGGAAGGGCATTCCGCCGGAGTTTATTTCATTCGCTTAACGTCGGAAAATCAGAGCGCCGTGAAGAAGGTGACGCTGTTGAAGTGACAAAGTCACTTTTCCGCAAAGTGCTGCGCGACTTTGCGCTGCAAATGATGGAGAATTGACGTAGAGGCGCATGGCGTGCGCCCGCCGGGGTCAGGTCCCGAAGGGATGGCAAGCCAGACGACCCCGATTGCGGGATTTTTAGAGGTGCGGGAGATGAAAGAAGGGAATGTTGTGCTGGAGAAGAGTTATGCGTTTGCGCTCAGAACGGTGAAGTTGTATAAATTTCTTGTGGAAGAGAAGAAGGAGAGAGTGTTATCCAAGCAGATTCTGCGGAGCGGAACCTCGCTCGGGGCGAACGTCGAAGAGGGAGTGGGGGCGCAATCGCAGAAAGACTTCGTCAGCAAAATGTCCGTCGCCTACAAAGAGGCTCGCGAAACTCGCTACTGGCTGCGCCTTTTAACCGACAGCGGTTTCCTCGACCAAAATCAATCCCAATCAATCCTCGCCGACTGCGAAGAACTACTAAAAATCCTCAACACGATTCAGAAAACTCTGAAAATTCGTAATTCGTAATTGAATTGGAACATGGCTCCCCGGGAGGGATTCGAACCCCCAACCTAGTGGTTAACAGCCACCCGCTCTGCCGTTGAGCTACCGAGGAATCTTGCCAATTTAGTAAAAAGTCGCAGCAAAGTCAAGTGGAATCCTTATAAAGTGTTTTCCGCAGTTCTATCACGGATATGTTAAAAAAAAGCAAGCGCCTTGACTGATCATCAAGGCGCCTTGAATCCTTACAGGGGTCCGAATGGTTGAAATAAGCGAAGAATTAGGCGGCGATATAGCCTAAACGCTTCGAGATGTCCATTGCGGTTTCGCGTACCAGCTTACCGTAGCGATTGTTGAAATCTTTCGGTGAGCGGAAGGTCGGAGCGAATAAATCCAGGATCGCGACGATCTTGCCGGATTCATCCCGGATCGGAGCTGCTATGTTCACGACCGGTTCAGTGGTGTCTTCACTTTTTTCATACGCGTGACCGGTTTCCCGTACTGCGATCAAATCGTGCTTCAATTGTGAGAAATTGTAATTCTCATCTTCCAGGACGAACTTGCGACCCCTTTGATCCATCAGCTCTTTGATTTCGTCATCTGTCAAGCTGGCCAGAAACATCTTGCCTGCTGCGGATTTGGAGAGTGAGAGCGACTCACCCAGGTGCGATCTAACCTTAATCGGTTTAGACGTCATAACCTCATCGCACACGACCAGTCTGGAGCTCTCATAGTCGGGTACGACGAAACGGGCTGATTCACCGGTTTCTGCCGCCAACTTTTCCAGATAGGGCGAGATCACCTTGGTGGCGCGGACATTGTTTAGAATCTTCCTGGACAGTTCAAATAGTTTGAAGCTGAGACGATAGCGACCCTTGGCATGATCCTGTTCGACGTATTTTTCATGCACAAGAGTTGTCAGAATTCGGTGAACGGTGCTCTTGTTAAGACCCACCGCATCGCCGATTTCAGTTACTCCCAATCCTTCAGTACTTTCAGCAAGGTACTCCATGATCGCGAGCGACTTGATGAGTGATTGAACTAGATGATAAGTTGGTGCCATTGCTGGACTCTTAGTTTGTGGAACTGTGTATTTATTATTTGTTTAAGTGTATCAATATAAGCAAGTTTGATCAACAATACAAGTCATTTTTTGGAAACCTTTCATAATTGAGTGCTTTTCTCATTGTGATTCCGTCAGAGGAGAGGGCGCTGTCACTGATAGAGCCCTTTCCTCTGATCACTGCTCCAGCTATTTCACCAGCATGACTTTTTCCAAAGATTGCCGGTTGTTAACTTGCAAGCGTACCATGTAAATGCCGGAAGCCAGGTTCCGCGCCTTCCAGTTTACTTCCCAGGATCCTGCCTGCTGCCAACCGTCTTTCAACACCGCGACTTCACGGCCCATGGTATCATAGACTGATAGGCGAATTAATCCGGGTTCGCGCAGGTCGAACCTGAACTTGACGTCCGGATTAAATGGGTTAGGGTAGGGAGCATACAGCTTATAATCGGTCGGTGTACCAGATGGCGTCGGTATCGGTTCTATCCCCACCACATAAGCGTTCAGCCGCTGGGAATAGAGGTTGATTACCTCTTCCTTTCCAGAAGATCGTTTGTCTTCCCAAACGGTGAATGCTCCATGCTGGCCATCCTGTATCACCACCGCATTGTTCTGTTTTTGGAAGGCGTCGTTGACGATATTCCCATCAGCAACCCATTGATACGCCCAACCAGGGATCGTTTCAGTTGACAGATTGCCGTTGTTGTCCAGATGCGTTCCATAGATATCAGAAAATGGAGCAGGTCGGAAGTCATCCCAGAGGATGTAACTTCCATCGTATCCATCGCTGGCGATATGGGGTGCGGCTTGATAACTGCCTGCAGTACAAACGCCTTTCCCATTAGCTGTAAGCAGCAAGTTGCCTTGATAATCTAATTTTTGCAGGTAGAGGTTCAGATCGTCCCCATTTCGGAAATCCTGCCAGGTGATGAGGACGTGGTTGGCGCCGTCAAGTACGAGATCCGGAAAGGCTTGATCCTGAGGCGCATCCGTAATCACTATACCATCGGTAGCCCAGGATATTGTCCCGGTAGGTGTTATTTTTTGTGTGTAAATATCTTTTCCCAATCCGGCTCTCTCATCTTCCCAGACGAAGATCGCACCCTCGGCGCCGATGCCGATGACCCTGGAACTGAGCTGTTTATCGGGCGCTGAGCAGACCATTCTGCCAGTAGTACCCCAGAGCAAATTGCCTGATGCATCGACGTGTTGCGCAGCAAGGTTGAAATCAGGCCATGCTCCATTATGCAACACGATATAAGCACCACCGCTGCCGTCAGCGCAAACGTCCTCGAGTACATCGTCATTGATGGTATTATAGACTTCGGTAGTCCACAGGATCGACCCGGTCTGAGTAATTTTAGCAGCTCTGACGCGGATGTCATACAATGGCAATCCGACCTCGGACCATACCACAATACCGCCGCCCTGAGTGTCAGGAACAATCCTCGGTCTATTTTGCTCACTGTCGTACGCTGCAACTCTGATCCCCGAAGTTCCCCAGGCTAACGTGCCACTGGAGTTCAGACGTTGAGCATAGATTTGCGAACCTGAAGTATTTGAATCACGGCTGTCTTCCCAGACTGCAATAGCGCCATCGCTGCCATCGCTACAGGCATCAATCCATTCCTGCCCTTTCTGGGTTGTGAAGGTCGGATTCGGACAGATGACTCTACCATCGGGTTCGAGAGTAACGTTGCCGAGATTATCAACGATCTGAACGTATGCTTGAGCGCCTTTTGGTCCTTCTCTTAGGTCTTGGAAAAAGATGAAGAACTTTTCGGTTCCACTTCGAACCAGTTTCGGATGATCGGCGTTGCCTGAAATCCCCCAGATAAGCTTGTTACCGTTAATGGTCAATTCTGGGGATCCATCGGTTGAATTGAGTTTCTGGAAATAAACACCAGGCGAACCGGATCGTTCATCACCCCAGGCCATGAGGGAGTAGTTCTGGAACGCTCGCACCAGTGGGAAGAATTGATAACCGTTCGTCACGCAGACAGGGACTCCGTCAGTGACCCATGCCACTGAACCGTTTGCATTGATCTTCTGGGCGAAAATGTTGTTGTTGGGAGTCTCGTTGCCGTCACGCTCATCCATCCACACACAGACTGCTCCTCCTGACCCGTCATCATCGATACGCGCTTGCGTTTGATCAGAACCTTCGAGACACACTGAATTCCCGGTTGAATTCCAGAGGAGATTGCCGGTTGGGCTGATTTTCTGTGCATAAATGTCGTTGAAGAGGTTTTGGACGTCGTTGCGTGTGTCCAGCCAGATCACGATAACATTCCCCGAACCATCATAGACGAGTCGAGGTTCAGATTGCTTCGCAGGTCCATCAATTAGAACCATCCCCTGTTGACTGGGAAATAACTTTGCGCCGCTGCTGGAAATCCTTTGGTAGTAGACGTCAGCGTTATAATCGATCCGTTTATCCTCCCAGGTGATGAATGCGCCGCCGCTGCCGTCTGGGCAAAGTTTTGGCGCCTCTTGGTCGCCATCGGCAGTGCACACTCCCACCCCATTAGCACCCCAGGCGAGGTTTGCATCAATGGTTATTCGCTGGGCGAAAATATCCCGACCTTCCAATCCGGTATTTTGATTATCCATCCAACCAACAATTGCGCCGCCTGCGCCGTCGGTATCTACGGTAAGCTGCTTTTGTCCCGCAGGAGCAATCATCACAGGCAGACCATCGACCGGCCAAATCGGTGGCACGGTCCCATTGGCAAGAACCCGGATCGCGTAGATGTTGCCTTCATCACCGCCGCGAATATCATTCCAGATGATCATTGCCCCGCCAGCTCCATCAGCGACGATTCGGAACACCGCCGGAGAATCAAAATCGCCGGTACTCAGCAACACACCCGTGGGATTCCACAGACGATTCCCGGTAGCATCCACCTTCTGCGCATACAGATCACCTTTCTCCATATCATTGCGGAAGTCATTCCAGATAAAGACATATTCACCGTCGCCCGCAGGGATGACGGCAACGTCTTCCTGGCGACCGGGCGCAGACACAACGGTAATTCCCTGATCCGCCCAGACCTTGGATCCGGCTGAATTGATCAATTGTGCGTAGACGTCCCGGTCTCCCATGCGTGTATCTGACCAGGTATAGATGACATTACCATTCTCATCCGTTTCAGCTGCTCTTTGCCATTCGATATGGTAACCTTGCCGGATGCGGACACCGGTCTGCTCCCACTGCAGAGGACCGTACTGACAGAAGGCGTTTTGTACAGAGATCAGAAACAGAGAAGCTAAGATCAAGGCTGCTATTTTGCTCATGACGTTTATCCTTTAGGCTTGGTGCTTCATTTTGGCGTTTTTATTAGGTATTTAACGTCCAATGGTAGACAAAGTTTCATTAAATCTTTCGTGCAACTCTTGCAGATAAATTACCTGATCTGCTCATTGTATGCTGGAAATATGGAATATGATTTAAGAGTGCAAGGGATGTGCCATAATGCAACTTTTGACTTCTCGTACTATTCCAAAAAGAAATTGCTTCACAGCTAAAAGTTGCTTATATTAATTTGCAAAAACAAACTAAAGGCGTAAGGCGTCTTACCAGTCGACAGAATAATGGATAATAGTGAAGATCTAAAAGGATATCGTGGAACTGCGCGAAATTTACTGATAGCCCACAAGGCGCGGGTCTGGGGTGACGTGGTTGTTCAGACGACCCAGGGTGAATTTACCGGCATCATATTACCTCGCAGCGAGACCGCCGACGATCAACATGTCGTCCTCAAACTCCCCAACGGCTATAACATCGGTTTACGCGTCGATACCATCCACAAGATAGAGGAGGTGGGGTATAAGAAAGCGCATTACAAAATCCCCGAAAAAACCTTTCCCACCAATCCGCTTAAAGCCAATGTCACGCTACTGGGAACTGGCGGAACCATTGCATCGCGTTTGGATTACCGTACCGGTGCGGTTATCCCGGCTTTTTCCCCGGGGGAGCTCTACGGCGCAGTACCTGAACTGGTCGATATCTGCAATTTAAATACAATTAAGCTATACGGTGAATTTTCAGAAAACATTGGTCCAACCCACTGGATGGGTATAGCGAAAGCCGTGGCAGAACACATCGAAGCCGGAGCGGATGGGATCGTCATTGGTCATGGCACCGATACCATGCACCACACCGCAGCAGCGCTGACTTTTATGATTCAAGATCCACCGGTGCCCGTGGTCATGGTGGGCAGTCAACGATCTTCTGACCGTCCCTCATCTGACGCCGCATTAAACTTGATCAATGCCTGCCGCACCGCAGGTTATAGCGACATTGCGGAAGTTCTGGTCTGCATGTTCGGCCCAACCTCTGACCAATACGACCTGTTGCATCGCGGCACCCGGGTGCGTAAAATGCACTCATCCTACCGCTCCACCTTCCGCACGATTGGCGAACGACCCATGGCGCGGGTGTCTCCGAGTGAGATCGTCTACATCCGCGAAGATTATCACAAAAGACGGCGCGACGACCGCAGCGTCAAACTCTTCCCCTATTTTGATGAAAGAGTCGGCATTGTCTACTACTATCCCAACATGAAACCTAACGTCATCGAATCCATGATCGACAATGGATACAAAGGGATCATAATCGCCGGGACGGGTTTAGGACACGTCAATAAGCCGCTTTATCCTGCCTTAAAGCGCGCCTGCGAATCGGGTATTCACGTTTACATGACCGTGCAGACCCTCTGGGGATACGTGCAGATGTTTGTCTACGATACCGGGCGTGACATCATGGACCTGGGAGTTATTCCCACTGACAACATGCTGCCGGAAGTAGCCTACGTGAAATTGGGCTGGGTGCTGGGGCAGACTCACGATCGCGAGGAGGTGAAAAAGTTGATGTTAACGCCAGTATCCGATGAAATAACAGAGCGCGAACCGATCGATGGCTACCTGGTCATGCAAGGAGGATTACCTGAGATGGACTATTACTTCAAGAGCTACAAACGATGACAAAATCCCCTGCGATCTTTCGTAGACCTGAATCCAAGCCTGCACTGCACCTTTAGGTCATTCCATCCTACAGCTTCAGAACTCATGAATTCCTCATCATCCATACAGACTACACCTCCGAGGCTTTTTCCACGATATCTCCTGCCATTCGCAGCGCTTCTGGTCTCCGTCAGTTGGGTCGATCAGGTTCAAATTTACCTGCCGCCTGGAAGTATCTGGTTCCCTTTATCGCTGTACGCTCTCGCTTTAGTTGCGCTCATCTTAAGAAACTCCCCCAACCATGGTGAACCGATTTCCTGGTTTGCTTCAGAACCACGCCGGGTAAGTATTCTTGGTTTGATCGGATGCGCGATGGCTTTTTGGATTTTTCCCTATCCTTATAATATAGGGCTGGTTCCATTGGGAATCGGCTGGATTCTAAAAAGCAGAACGCCACATCATCCACTCCTTACTCGCATCTATGCGGCGATCTTTCAGTTGGGGCTGCTGTTGGTCATGAGCGCGGCGCTCGTGCCACTGGTTTCAGCCTGGGCGGTCCGAACACAGGAATTACACGGCCTGGCAGTTGTATTCACTCATCTGGTGACATACCTCCTTAAATTATTTGGGCAATCGGTTCAAGTCATCGACGGTGGTATCCTGATCTCCACGTTCGAAGACGTTTTTCCGCAATCCCTGATAGCTGCCAAGATTTTCCCTGTGCCGTTGGTGTTATTTGCCGGTCTTTGGAGCCTGATATTACTCCTGCGGGGGCGAAAAGTACTGGAACGATTGGGGTGGTTCTGGATCACTATCGCTCTGTTTGCCATCTTCCGGGCTGCCATTCTGTTGTTGCTCTTCATTCAAAGAGTCAATCCATCATATTTCTGGGACCTTATACCTCTGACGCTCTCCATTCTGCCTCTCACACTCATGATCCGAGAGTCCGACTTGGACGTCATCGAGGGATCGCCTGCGGTGGGGCGGCAGCCAAACTACCTGTCGGTTCGGAATGGATTGATGTTGGGCTTTATGGTGTCAGGCGGGCTGATCGTAGCTTTGACATTTCGCGATCATGGAACTCACAAAGCGGGCAGAATCTTAATCAACGAGCACGGTTCCGATTGGGAATGGACCACCGAACCCATGGATACCATTATCTATAACGAGAAGACGACTTATAACTATTACTGTATGGCTGAGTATTTAAAGCATTATTACCAAGTATCCGCCAATTTTGAACCACTCGCGCAGCAGGCGCTACAGAATATCGACGTGCTTATACTCAAAATGCCCACTCAACCGTATTCTGCAGCGGAGATCAACGTAATTATCGATTTTGTCCGTAAGGGAGGCGGCCTCTGGGTCATCGGAGATCATACCAATGTTTTTGGCAGCTCCAGCTTTTTCAATTCTCTGATATCCCATTTTGGCTACCAATTCAACTATGATTCGACCCATGATCTTGCCACCGGGAATCTATCGTTGTACCGCAAACCAGCCATCTTTGCTCATCCGACCGTCATTAACCTGCCTCCATATCTCTTTGCCACTTCTTCGTCGCTGATGGCGCCCTGGAACTCAGAAGCCGCTATTCTGGGGTATGGTTTGCGCAACGATCACCTGGATTATTCACAGAAGAATTTCTTTGCAGATCGTTCCCGTAAACAGCTCAATCACGGTTTCGGCTTGCTGATGCAGCAGGCGGCCAGTTATTTCGGTAAGGGGCGTCTGTTGCTTTATACTGACAGCACTACTTTTTCCAATTTCTTCATCTTCATCAAAGGCAAACCGGAACTGCTCCTGAATTCAATTGACTGGCTCAATCGAACCAACCGCTTCAGGTGGCTTAATGCGCTGGCGCTTCTCCTCGCGGTGGCTGCGCTCGTGCTGTTGATTGCTAAAAAAGGATGGAATGGAGGGACTCTGAGCGGTTTGCTGCTCGGGGCAGCCTTACTGGGGTTTGTGACAGATCGTGGGGCTAAAACGGCTTATGCTCTGCCGGAACCGACCCGTCCGGTTCCCTACCTTAATTTCGAGAGGGAACGCTCAAATTACTTCCTGCCGGAGTTGCGTCTGGAAACCGATCAAGATAAATCCTATCTGACCTTTTATGTGTGGACGCAGCGCTTGGGTCTGGTTCCCCGGGCTATAGATAGTTTTTCGCAGACCTTTAACCGTCAGGAACCGGCGATTATGATCGATTTAATGAAACCGTTGAGTCGAGAGGAACTTGATCAAGTCAAAGCTTATTTGAATGAGGGTGGAAGGCTGCTATACCTTCATTCATCGGATAACGCGGCTACAGCTTCAGTGGACTTCTTAAGAGAATTCGGCTTGAATATAACGAGCGAACTGGCTCCTTCGGATACTCTGAACACGATGACGCTGGGGGGGAGGTATTTCTTCTTACGGGCGGGAGGTAAGTTCACCTATCTTACCGGCGGGAAACCGATACTGAAATCTGATCAAGGTAAAACCATCGCCGCAGCAACGGAAGTCGGCAAAGGCAGGCTCATAGCCGTATCTTGCGGACAAATCTTCCGCAACAAATCTCTTGGTCAGACGACTGTGACTCCGGACGAGGGTTTGTTGGGATTGTATCGGACTGAGTATCGCTTGATTGGTGAACTGGTTAAAGGGTCTTTGGATGACTAATTAATCATCAGCCAGCGAACGATAGATATCCAAAATTTTTGCTGCGCTGCGATCCCAGGTGAAATAGGTACTTCTCTCCAAACCGATTAAACGTATATTTTCTCTAAATTCATTATTTGTGAGAACTTGATCTATTGCATGCTGAATCGCTACTGGATCGTTTGGGTCCAGACAAATCGCAGCATCTCCCGCGACTTCAGGCATGGACGTTAGATTCGAGGTGATCACCGGACAACCGCAAGCCATTGCTTCCAGAATAGGCAACCCAAAACCTTCACAAATCGAAGGGAAGAGCATTGCTTGCGCTCCTCCGTAAATTGCGGGGAGATGTTCTTCCTCAACGAATCCGACCCAAATGATTCTCTGCGCAAATCTGCCTGCGATAGACATAACCTCCTGTCGATATTTTTCATCTGCTCTTCCAGTAATCACCAGTTTCAGATCCTGATATACTTCCCTTTCAAAAACTTCTCGCAATGCCTTAATAGTTAATTTTAGGTTTTTTTTAGGATCTTCGCCTTTGAGGAAAAGCAAATATCGGTTGGAAAGACCATAAATTCGTTGGATTTTTTTAATTTCTTCAGATGAGCGATGTGAAAAGTGTTCTTCGACACCTGGCGGAATTACATGGATTTTATCTGCTCTCGTACCCAAACAGCTCATCAAATCCTGCTTCACATATTGAGATTGAACAATCACCGCTGTCGCTAATTTTACCGCTCGCGGGATCAAGCATCGGGTAATAATTCGGTGTACAGGCGATGCCAATTCCGGATAATGGATCGGAATCAGGTCGTGAATGCTGATGATGCTCGAACGATTGAAAAAACTGTAGGGAGCCAGATAGTCGAAAGAATGCAAAACATCATATCTGTTGGAAAGCGACGTTATCGGGAGAGCTAAACCGTTGCGCAGTAAGCCGTTACTACACCACCTGAGGGAATGATCCACACTGAGGTTCTGTACATCGAATTCATTGAGGGAATCTGTGTGACTCGCGGTATATAAGACAAATGAGAAAAGATCTCGGTAATCCCGTGCTTGTCTTAGAATGGCTTTTGATAGACTGAGTGTATATCTGCCAATTCCCCCTCGCTTCAACGCGGCTGAACGCAAATCCAGAGCAATGCGTAATGGTTTCATCGTCTCAAGCCTCAACAGATTGGGAGCTTATCAAACGGTTCTTTATGAGTACTAGCAAGCATGCCAAGGTAACACAAACCTCCGTTATGACGGTAGCCCAAGCAGCGCCAAGAGCGCCCAGGGGTGGGATCATCAGTAGATTGAGAACGACATTCAGCCCAGCGCACGCTAACGCTATTCCAGCATAGAGTAAATTCTTATCGTAGGCAATCAGCGTTTGTGTCACTAGGTAACCAGGGAAAATCGCCAGGATCGATATTACCAAAACCCTTAAAAGAGATATCGAAGCCGTAAATTCCGAACCGAATAGGGTCTCGATGATCAGCGGACAACTGAGTTCGACAATCGTCAGAATTACGATCGAGGTTGGAACGAGAATCCATAAAGCTTTTCTAAATAGCTTTCGGGCTTGCAACGGGTTAGTGATGCTCTGCTTTGCTAAGGCAGGGAAGAGAGCTGCTAAGAAGATCGAAGGAAAAATATTTATACCTTCGAGCAGCTTATAGGCTGTTGAATAGTATCCGATCTGGTCATCGCTCACGAAGGCTTTTAGCAGGATTACATCCACCTTAAAATACAGATTCCAACCGATTAATACTAAGATAAGTGGCAACGCTTCTTTGAAAATACTTCTAAAATGCGACCCGATCTCACTCCTATAAGCGGACGTGAAAGACATAAATTCCAGTTTGTGGATCCCCACTATCAGTCGGCATACCATAAAAGCGCAAACACCGCTGGCAGCTAATAATATTCCCGCGGTCGCAGCTTGTGAGTTAGGATGGAGTAACACCAGTATAAACAAAATGGCTAATAGTTTTTGAATACTGAACACCCAAGTTTCCAAATGCATTTTATTCAAGCCGCGAAAATACGACGTGTGCGATTGGATATTGATGAGTGCGGCATAGTAAAAACCGATGCTTCCTAACAGCAGAATATCTTGTGGGGCGATCCATCCAGCGACGAAAGTAAAAATCATTAAAATTCCGGTAGAGAGCAAGAGACGAATTTTCAACGCAGCTTGAGCTAAATTAAATTCGCCACGGGCAGTCCACTTTGTCAATAATGGATCCAGACCGGAATCCATCGGTATCGATATAATGGCGCCTAGACTCAGCGCGAAGGATAATATTCCGAATTGTTCAGCCCCTAATCTGCGCGCAGCGACGAGAAAAAATAGAAACCCCAAACCACGACTAATAGTTTGAGTCAACGCCTGAATTTTAAGATTCTTACGAACTGCCATCTTGACTAAATTCCTACCAGGTTTGGTGGGATTGAATGTAAGTTAGAACGATTCCCAAGGTTTCTTCCGGTATTATTGAATTCGTTCCCAGTCTGTGAATTGGTTTAAATCTCACAATAATTGGCGGCTGATAATCAACAATCTCCTCTTCATCTCCTTCCAACACAATCTTCGCGAATGGCGAATCCCTAAATCCCTCGCAGAGGACGACGTCGCAATCCTTATAAAACTCCTTCATTAAGGGATCTTCAGACTCCTCCTTCATCGGAACATCATAACCAAACAGGACAATCTGGCTGGGGCTGGAAATACCAACTCGACCTGCGCCGGCCTGAGCATGACGATAGCTGTCCGTCCCCGGCGAGTCGAAGCAATGATCGTGCATGGTGTGCTTCAGTGTAGCAACACGAAATCCTGCCTTTTTCAGAACCGGGATTAAGGCTTCAATGGTGGAAGTCTTGCCGCTCTTCTTGGGTCCGGTCACGGTGATAAAAAGAGGTCTATCGCTCGCCATGCTGATCCTGATCGGGGATAGGGGATTTTGGGACAGCTTCAATCGCCAATGGTCTGACGCGCTCAAATAGCGTCTCAGGAAGCCGGTTCAAGAAACGCCAAGCCCAGTAACCTGCACAGCCGCCGATGACCAGATGGACTCCCCAGACTCCGGAAGCTGAGAGTATGCTGACAAATCCCTTGGGCAAGACAATTCCCCTGCCACCGCCCAGGAGCACGCCCCAGAATAAGATGGGATGCAGCGCGGAGTAGCCCAGACATAGCGCTCCGGCCAAGACAGCTCTGAACCGGCTGATCCCGCGAACCTGGCCGAAGCCCAGGCCGGCATCTACGATCATTGCTTCCAGGAAAATGGCCAGGGAAATTAAAGGACCAAATGCGCCTCCTAAAAACCAGCGGACTGACCCCGCCACCAAGCCGACCGTCGTTACCGCGCCGAAGTGGGGGAGAGAGCGCCGCGCCGCCAGCATCAGCGGCAGGCTGAGACAGCTCATAATCGCCCCGGTAAAAGGCATTTTTAACAGGTGCAGACCGGTCCCGACAGAGAGCTCCAAAACCGCCCATAATGCCGCCAGCATAGCCACGACCGGTATCCATCTCCAGGGGTAATATCTCATGATATAGGCAAGGTAGCTTTCAGGAAATCATTGCTGTTTGACATGAACACCAGAAGTATACGAATTTCAGAGTTCCAAGTCAAGACAATTTCACTCCTTTATCGAGATATTTACTCTGCTCTATACCAAGGGAGCGTCTAAATTAAGGTGTATCTAAATCAGCCTGAGCATTTGTAAAAGTGTGATGCAGAACACAATAAAATATTCCTTGACTTTCGAGAAAAAAAGCATTATATTACGGCAAACTAAGATCAGACAAGACCATCGGATCTCAGCGGGTGTAATGGTGTCCCCTCCCAACGTTTCATCCACATGAGTCCGATGGTTTTTTTGTTTGCATATAAAACGCTGTTTTACAAACATCAATAAGTGGTGAGTTATCAAAATCGGCATTCTTTTAGCTCTATTGCCAAATCCGCCGACGCCTGGGAACGAGGTTTGATCTGAGAAGTATAAATTATATAAATGGACGCAAAAATATCTAAAATATGTGACCAACATCACCCAACCCTGGTCCTAATTTTTCGTATTATACTACAGCGAAAGATGTAACGACAGGAGAATTTCGGGAAAAACTTGGTGAACGCTTTATAATCTGCTGTGACTTGACGTCACACCCTCACGAAGCTCCTCCCGAATACCTCCAGTTTGTACGAACGATGATCCAAGTAAAGAAACAGATGCTTTCTCGCAACTTTCTGCGAAAACTTCCAGAATGGTTTACCTTGATTGTGAGGATTAAATGTCACTTGAAAGAGCTTCTATACTCAGAGTGCGCGTTGATAAAGTTACCATGGATGACACTCTTAGGCACTGCGATGATTTTATCAAGACGAGAGTGCCTCACCAAATAGTCGTTGTCAACGTTGCCAAGCTGGTAAAAGCAAAAACAGATAGAACCTTAAGACGAATCATCAACGAAGCCGACCTGGTAGGCGCTGACGGCGTCCCCGTGGTTTGGTTCTCCAAGTTCCTGAAAGATCCCATCCCCGGCCGAGTCAACGGCACGGATCTGATGGAGAGATTGGTCGCGCGCGCTGCGGATAAAGGCTATTCGATTTACTTCTTGGGCGCCAAACCCGAAGTCGTTCGGGAAGTCGTCAACGTGTACACCAGGAGATATTCCAATCTGAAGGTTGCCGGATATCGAGATGGTTACTTCCGTCCTGAAGAAGAGGTGAAGGTTGCCGAAGAGATCAAGGAAAGCGGCGCCGACATCATCTTTCTGGCTTTTGGGTCTCCTAAAAAAGAAAAGTTTGTACGAGATCACCTATACCGCATGAATGTCCCGGTGGTGCATGGCGTCGGAGGCAGCTTTGATATCGTGGCTGGCATCACCAAACGGGCTCCAATCTGGGTGCAGAGCATCGGAATGGAGTGGTTTTATCGATTGGTTCAGGAACCTCGAAGAATGTGGAAAAGGTACCTGTTCACTAACGCCAGCTTCGCTTTTCTGATCGGCATAGAGCTGTTCAGAAGGACTCTCCGCCCACAACGGGCTTAATCACGCTTAAAATTCAAGAAAGACCGGATACCCTGCGGATCCGGTCTTTTTTATTTAGTATGTAAGTCACGAATTGGAAAAGCGCGGAAATCGCTTGAATCCTTCAGCGAAATTTTCTATATTTGTAAATTCAGAGATCAATCACACCACTGGTAGTATCGAGATAAGGAGGTTGCAGTGAATATCCTGGTCTGCGTCAAACACGCACCCGACACGGAGACCGCTGTAAAAATCGGTTCAGATGGCAAATCAATTCAGTCGCAGGACGTCAATTTCATATTAAACCCCTACGATGAGTATGCTCTCGAAGAAGCATTGAAGATCAAGGAAGCCAAGGGGGGAGAAGTCACCCTGATTACCATGGGACCTGAAAATGCAAAAAAGAGTCTCAGAACTGGTTTGGCCATGGGAGCTGATAATGCACTGCATATCGTCTGTGACGGTGGATTCGACAGCCTGATGGTGGCAAAATGCCTGGCTGAACAGATTAAAAACATCCCCCATGACCTGATTCTTTGCGGTAAGCAAGCCGTGGATGACGATAACGCGCAGGTGCCTGTTATGTTGGCAGAATTGCTCAATTTACCGAGTGTATCCACCATCATCAAGCTCGAAATCGGTGACAACAGCGCAGTTGCCCATCGTGAAATAGAGGGCGGGATCGAAATCGTTGAAACCTCATTACCTGCTGTTTTTTCAGCACAGAAAGGACTAAATGAGCCCCGATACGCCTCCCTCAAAGGCATCATGATGGCGAAGAAGAAAGAGATCAAGGATCTTCCCTGCACCGTAGGTGAAGCCAGCATCGAAATTCTGGACTTCGCCTATCCTCCCACCAGACAGGGAGGTAAAATTGTCGGTCAGGGTAAGGAGGCCGTGCCCCAGTTGGTCAAGCTTCTGCGTGAAGAAGCAAAGGTTATCTAAATCACCTACCAAAGAGATTTACTCTCTCGATTCGGGAGTTGCATACAGGAGGTAAAATGCGGGTTTTAGTGTTCGTCGAAGTACGTGGAGGTGAATTCCGCAAGGCTGCCATCGAGGCGTTGTGTGAAGGGCGGCGGCTGGCTGGATCCGGTGAAGTAGTCGTTTTAACGCTGGGAAATGGGGCAGCAGCGCTTGCTGAAAAATTGTCGGCTTATGGACCGGATAAAATTATTACCTCTAACCAACCCCTGTTGGAACAATACTCCACAGAGGGATATACAACGGCTTTGCAGAAAGCGATCCAGTCGGAAGATCCTGATGTTGTCCTCATGGCTGCCACCGCCATGGGCAGAGATTTGGCGCCCAGACTGGGGGCTCGCTTAGGTGTGCCGGTTTTAGCTGACGTGATCAAACTAACCTGGTCAGGGAGCAACCTGGAAGCCGTTCGGCCGGTATCAGCCGGGAAACTGCTGATGACCGTGCGCAGCAAGAAGCGACCAGGCATCGCTACGACCCGACCAAAAGCATTCATGGTTTCTCAATCGGATAATGCCGGAACGGCGCCTCTCAGTCAATTGGATGCAGGATTGAGTGAAGGTGATATTCGGGCTAAGGTTAAGCAGATCAGGTCTGAAGCTGAAGGCATGATCGAGTTGACCGAAGCGGACTTTATCGTATCCGGTGGGCGTGGCTTGAAGAACACCGAAGGCTTCAAAATGCTGGAAGATCTGGCAAAAGTACTCGGCGCAGCCGTCGGAGCCTCGCGTGCCGCGGTGGATTCAGGCTGGAGATCGCATGGTGACCAGGTTGGGCAAACCGGAAAAACAGTCGCTCCAACCCTCTACATCGCCTGCGGAATTTCGGGAGCCATCCAGCATCTTGCCGGCATGTCATCATCCAAGGTAATTGTCGCCATAAATAAAGACCCGGACGCCCCGATTTTTAAAATAGCGGACTATGGCATTGTCGGCGATCTATTCGAAATCATACCCGCATTAACCGCAGCAATCAAAGCCAACCAATAGAAAAATCATGAGTCAGGAAGAGAAATTCGATTGCATCATTGTCGGAGCGGGACCTGCCGGTCTCTCAGCCGCTGCGACACTGGCAAAGGCAGGTGTGGAGGCAGCCGTCCTCGAAAGAGGCGAATATCCCGGATCTAAAAACGTAATGGGCGGGATACTCTTCACGACAATTCTGGATAAACTGTTCCCGGAGTTCTGGAAGGAAGCTCCGGTCGAACGGCATATCACCCATCGCCGTTTCAGTGTACTGTCAAAAGATGGTGAAGCCGCCTTTGATTTCAAAACCACCGCGTTCAATGAACCGCCTTATAACCATACCTGGTCGGTGTTGCGGGCAAAATTCGATCGCTGGTACGCCGAACAGGTAGAGGGCTTAGGGGCGATGCTGATCCCCGGCATGATGGTCTCCGAGCTATTGATCGAAAATGGGAAAGTGGTCGGGGTCAAGACCGAACCGGGTGGCGATGAGCTGCGCTGTGATGTGGTTATTTCCGCCGAGGGGGCCAATTCTTTTTTGGCGGAACAGGCGGGTCTGCGCAAACCGCATGATCCGGCGCACATGGCAGTTGCCGTCAAAGAAGTTATCGGACTTACGCAGAAAACCATCGAAGATCGATTTCATCTGAATGACAGCGAAGGTTGTGCCTACGAAATTTTTGGAGAAGCTGTCAGGGGGACGTTCGGATCTGGATTTCTGTACACCAACAAAGACAGCATCTCGATCGGCATAGGGGCGACGATCCATGACATGAGACGCCATCAATTAAACCCAAACGACGTCCTTGAATCCTTCAAAAAGCACCCCGCCATCGCGCCATTAGTACGCGGCGGCGAGACATTGGAATATGCCGCTCACATGATCCCTGAGGGTGGATTCAAGCATCTACCCAAACTGACCATGGATGGATTGATTCTCACGGGTGATGCTGCGGGCTTGGTGAACGCCAGCCACTATCACGAAGGGTCGAACCTGGCCATGGCTTCCGGGGTGCTTGCGGCGGAAACCGTCATTGCCGCCAAAGAGAAAGGCGATTTCAGCGATGCCGTACTTTCATCCTACCGCGCTAAAATGGAAGAAAGCTTCGTCATCAAGGATCTGCGTAAATTCCAAAACTTTGCCCAATATATCAATGATAATCCGCATCTGCTGCGCGACTATCCTGAGGTGATCATTGGACTATTGAAAGATTATTTCACCATCAGCGAAAAGCCAAAGGCACAGGTTGAAAAAGAAGTCTTCGCCAAGTTTAAACACGAAATTGGGTGGCTTAATATGGTGAAGGATTCCTACAGATTATGGAGGGCGCTCAAATGAGTGAAGACCAAGCTGTCCCGAGCGAGGAATCAAAACTAAAAGAGACCATTGAGGATAAACTCTTCCTCGTAAAATACAAACCGGATAAAGAATCTCACATTCAGGTGGATCAGGTAAAGTTCAAGGCCGATAGAATAAAAGCGGTACTCTACATCTGTCCGGCCAAAACGTATGAATTGAACGAGGAGACCGGAGAGTGCATGGTCGCATTCGAGAACTGCCTCGAGTGCGGCACCTGCAAAGTTGCCTGCGCTGAATATGTCAAGTGGGTTTATCCCCGAGGTGGTTTCGGCGTACAATATCGCTTTGGGTAGAGCAGGACTTACGGTTCGTCAATCATGATAAAAATAATGGTCAGGGTCGCATGACCCAGATCTTGTGAAAAATATTACGTCTTTTGGGAGACACGTTTGAACAGGTTGTTGAATCGCTGGAAAAGCCTGAAGGTGGAGACAAGACGCTACATCGTCTGGCTCTGGCTGGTCGCTCTCACCGCCCGATTGATTTATGCCTTCTCAGTCAGCCTGATACCAGCCAATATCAGCGGCATTGATATGGATGCCGTTGAATATGACTATCTGGGTTGGAGTATCGCACAGGGGCAGGGAGTTGTCAATGCCCACGGCGAACCGACCGCCTTGCGATTTCCAGGATACCTTTACCTTTTGGGTTTGGTGTATTTTATTTTTGGGCACTCACACCTTGCCGCGGTCATTATTCAAGCGCTCCTCGGTTCCATCACGCCGTTGCTCATCTACCTGATTGCTCGTGAACTGCTTGAAGAAAAAACTTCCCGAATTGCTGGAATATTGGCGGCAGGTTATCCGGTTTTTATCTATTATGTTGGCTATCTGATGTCGGAAAATCTCTTTTTATTATTGTTGAATATCCTCATCTACATGGTCGTTAGATTCAAGCAAAAAGCCGGTTGGAAGCGATTGGCATTCATGGGAGTCGTAACCGGATTGTTGGGGTTGACTCGCGGCGTCGGTCTACCCTTTCTTGGCCTGGTCCCACTCTACATCTTTTTAAAGCAAAAAGGGAATTTAAAGGCTA
The DNA here is from genome assembly GCA_026394195.1 of bacterium. Taxonomy (GTDB): domain Bacteria; phylum Electryoneota; class B3-LCP; order B3-LCP; family B3-LCP; genus JAPKYS01. Next base: position 302,167 of record JAPKYS010000023.1, read on the forward strand.
AGATCAAACCTGTCATCATCGTATTTATTGCAGCCATCATCACTTTAACCCCGTGGACGGTGAGGAACTACAAGGTCTTCGGAAAAGTGATGCTGCCCTCCAGCGAAGGTGGTGTAATTCTCTGGCTTTGCTTTAATACCGTGCCGATTTCCAACTATTACAATATAACTCCTGCTTTTGCCTATGTGGACAGTGTGGGCAGAAAACAGGCGAAAAGCGAAGAATTTTACCGGTTGTTGGCGGCAAATAATATTTTCGGTTACACGGGGATGCAGGAGGTTTGGAGAAATTCGTATCCGGATGAACCGATGCCCCCGAACGAAATTGCTTGTGCACATGCCTATGGGCACAAGGCTATGGAAATTATGTTCAAGGATCCGGTTATCTGGGTGGTTAAATCCTTCACGCAGATTTTCAGGTTTTGGCACGTGCTGGATGAGAGGGGGAGATACGTTTACGGTTATGGTTTCATACTCCCTTTCTTTATTGCGGGATTCTGGCTGACCAGGCGGAGGATTGGTGAATTTTTCCCACTATATTTATTCCCCCTGGTACTCTATGGCATCAGTATCATCTTTTTCGCTGAAGCGCGTTTTCGCATGCCTTTTGAAGGGGTATGGTTGATCGTCGGTTCAGTAGGGATCGAACGTTTCTTGGGATTGTTTCGCAAAATCTACTGGGGATATGCAGGATTGATTCTCTATTTCCTCAGCAATTGGTTCCTCCGCCTCCATTCACTGGATGTGAGGATGGCGATCCGCTCTATCCTCGGTGCGCTGGGATTTCACCTCAGTGATATAAAATAATCACCTCGCTCCCGGACCACCGAACCTCCCCATGTCACTCGTCGAACCGTCACCTTCGCTGATGCAAGCCGCTCCCGTGTCTCTGCATGGAGAATTAACCTGAAGATGATGGTCGGTTTCACTTATGAAAAGCGGATCAACCGATAGATTACCATCCTTGCCGGTTAGATCATCCATATCGCGATAATTCCCTATGACGTTGCCCCAGACGTCATTGTTATAAATCTGGAAATTTTCAGCTTTGCCACTGTTCCAAATCCCCACTTGCGGAGCGACCCATTCATCCTTCCAGCCGTTGAAGATCACGATATTGTTGAGGAACCGACCATGACACTCTTCAGACCAAATTGCGAGCCCGCAATTGCCATTATGAACCACGTTATTGTTCGTCGCGTCCAGATACGCCTCACCCGTGGCGATGATCCCCCATCCAAGGCAGTTTTTCACCAGGTTGTTGCCGGCAACCACACGGGAACTTCCGAAAGCGCCGATTCCTTTCCAATACTCAGAGATGCTGTTTCTCTGGATGACCGCGACGGCGTCCCAGGTGACGCCAATTCCGGCTCCACGGCCTTGATGGATGACATTATCTGAGATGTAAGCGGTAGCTCCACGATAGAGAGCAATCCCATCCCAACCATTGTTGGCGATGACGCAGTTCTGCACAAACAGTTCTGAGTTCTCCCGCCCAAAAACACCACCGATTCCGACGACAACGCTGTCTGCGCGATCGGTGTTGTCGCGCACGGTAACCCGCTCGACGCGTACGCTGCTGAATTGAATTACAATTCCGGCATCTGTGGCATTCCCGTCGATATCCCGCTTTCCGCCGGTGATGGTAAGATTCTGGATGGAGCTTCCCCTGCTGTTAGTGAAGAGCACTCCGTAACCCGCATTGGTGACCAGGATGGTGTTCTCCGAACCGGAACCGAGAATATTCAACGCTTTATTCTCAATCATGAATCCATAAGTAGCCATGACTGATGTGCGGTGTTGGGTAGCATTTCCGCACAGGGGTTCTGGGAAGTGTTTCGGCTCTGCTACATAAGTTCCGGGGAGGATCAATACGGTATCACCCTGTTCGGCATAACTGAATGCCAATTGCAGGTTGGTGAAACGGAGATTGCCTGACTTTGCAGAATCAGGCATAGAAACAGTCAGAGTATGGCAGGCACCTGACGATACCACCATCAACCAAAGGAACAGGATCGGGTATGTTTTTCGCACGGGTACTCCTTCATTCACTCCTGGCCCCACAAGAGGTAACAGGTTGCCAAATCTTGATGAGATCGCTAATTATTAATTTCAGTGTCGGATAGTCACTCACGGATCGACGTTACCCAAATATAACCCCAAATGAGCGATTTCGCAACGCTAAAGTGAAAAATACAAATTTAACTTGATCTTGTCTCGTAAATCGTGTAGATTAGGACAATCAAAGTCCGAATTATCCGGAAGTCGTTGGGTATGCAGTTTTCCACAGGTTGTGAATACGCCATCCACGGGTTGCTTTTCCTGGCGACCAGAGACCAAAACGAAGTTGTTTTAGTCAACGATATCGCCCGAGCTCAGAACCTGCCGGTCAGCTACCTGGCCAAGGTGTTCCAACTCCTTGCTAAAGCTGGGCTATTAAAATCATTTCGTGGATCGCACGGAGGGTACATGCTTGCTATTCCTCCCGATCAGATCACGCTGCGGCACGTCACCATTGCGATTGAAGGTTCCACGCCGTTATTCAAGCCGTTAAGCAGCAAGCGGGATTGCGAATTCGCTCCGGATTGTTTGATAAGGGAAGCCTTCAGCCGAGCCGAAGCCTCTCTTTATAGGGAATTGGAAAAGGTGACTCTGCAAGAAATGGTCGAGAAAGCGCGCCATTCAGGCGATCGTCTGAAATGGCTGCATTTGAGTGAGGCAGAAACCAGTTAAACAATATAGAAATGGCGGACAGAATGCCCAGACAGGAAGATGTGAAAGCAAAGGTACTGGAAACCCTGAAAAAAGTGAACTACCCCGGTTATAATAGAAATATTGTATCATTTGGAATGGCGAAGGGATTGCGAGTCGAAGGCGACAAGCTGACAGTCAATTTGGCGATGAAAGGTGTCGATGCAGTCATCGCTGATCAGATCAAGCAAGAAGCTATACGGTTATTAAAAGCGGAGTCTGGATTTCAAACCGTGGAAGTAACTGTGGAGAATGAACCTCCTCCGCAGCCAGGTTCGGCGCACGAATCTGAAGGATCGCACCAGGCTTTTAATCCCAAACCCTTGGCCGGGATCAAGTATGTTGTCGCGGTTTCATCCGGCAAGGGGGGTGTCGGCAAATCGACGGTCGCAGTCAATCTCGCCTGCGCCGCTGCACAACGCGGATTGAAAGTAGGTATTTTGGATTCTGATATTCATGGACCCAGTCTTCCAACGCTGCTGGGCATCAACTCGCAACCCGAAACTGAGGATGAAGGCTTCATCCCCATCGAGAAATATGGCTTGAAGGCGATGTCCATCGGTTTTCTGATCGAAAGCGGACAACCATTGATCTGGCGAGGACCCATGGTCAATAAGGCGCTTGAACAACTTTATCACAGCACACTGTGGGGTGAACTGGACGTGCTCTTCGTGGATCTCCCACCGGGAACCGGCGACGTGCAGATTACACTGGCGCAGAATTATAAGATCAGCGGTGCAATCATTGTGACCACACCCCAAAATCTGGCTTTGGAAGACGTCCGTCGCGGAGTGGTTATGTTCCAACATACAGCCGTACATGTCCTGGGAATTGTCGAGAATATGAGCTTTTACCGCTGTCCCGATTGCAAGTCGATCACGCACCCCTTTGGCGAAGGTGGCGGGGAGCGGGAAGCCGCAGATCTGCAAGTACCCTTCCTGGGCCGCATCCCCCTGGACACGAAAACCCGGGAACTCTCCGATAAGGGAATTCCGGTGGTGGTTGATGATCCACAGAGCGAGAGCGCACAGTGTTATTTCAAAGTTTGGGATCAGACTTACCAACGTCTAACTAAATTATCCGAATCATGATAACAGAGGAATTCGTCTACGCAGCCCTGGAAACGGTTCTTGATCCCGAAATCGGGATAGATATCGTCAATCTTGGGTTTATCTACGACGTAAAAATTGCTGACGATAAAGTCGACGTGGCCATGACCCTGACGACCAAGGGGTGCCCCATGCACGGCAGCCTGACTCAACAAGCCAAAGATGCGATCATCACGCACACCGGAGCGGCAGAAGCCAACATAAGGCTGGTCTTCGATCCACCCTGGAATGTGCACATGATGAGCGAATCAGCCCGAACCCGGTTGGGAATTGATCTCAGCCTGATGGACGATTAACCATGATTGTCACTGCACTGGGACTGCTCTCCGGCGGGCTGGATAGCACGCTGGCGGCAAAACTGATGCTGGACCAGGGGATCAGGGTTCAGGGGTTGAACTTCAATACCGGCTTTTGCATCAGCGATACCCGACGCCAGTTGAAAAGGCGGGGACGCAAAGAAGGTACTCTCCGCAATGAAGCACTGCGGGCAGGTTCCGATCTGAATATACCCATCGAGATCGTTGACGTTTCCGAAGAGTATCTGAGCATCGTCACCAATCCCCGCTGGGGTTACGGCAAAAATGCCAATCCCTGCCTTGATTGTCGCATCATGATGCTCCGCAAAGCCAAAGCGCTTATGCCTAAGTTCGAAGCTCAATTTGTGTTCACGGGCGAGGTACTCGGCCAACGGCCCATGACACAAAAGCGCTTTACTCTGAGGCAGATTGAAAAACAGACTGACCTTGATGGCTACCTGCTCAGACCGCTCTCAGCGCTCAGGCTTCCGGAAACCGAGGCAGAAAAATCGGGTCTGGTAGACCGACAGCGCCTTTTGGGCATCGCTGGACGATCGAGGAAGCCGCAATTTGAACTGGCAAAGAGATTGGGAATCGATGAATTTCCACAGCCTGCCGGCGGCTGCTGCTTCCTGACTGATCCGAATTATAGTCGCAAGTTTTTCGATTTTAATAAATATAAAGCGCCTGACCGTCAAATCAACCTTGAGGATTTTACCCTGTTGAAGGTGGGGAGACATCTGCGGCTTTCTGATCATCTGAAGTTGATTGTCGGGCGTGATGAAGCCGAGAATAATTTCCTTGAGAGATATACCTTAGGCAGGTGGGCGTTCAGCCCCGTTGACATACCGGGTCCAACAGCACTTCTGGAAGGCAGTTCATCCGAACAGGATAGAGCTTTGGCGGCGAGAATTGTAGCTCGCTATAGCGATCATGAAGGGAGATCTCCGATCCGAATTCAATGCCAAAAGGACCAGGAAATAATCGCTATCGATGCTGTACCGATCGAATCGGATTTGACAGCACAGTTATTAATCAACTAACCTGACGAAAGCACGATATGGTCAAAGATCCATTCGCACTGAGCGACAATTACGGCGATATTGTTAAAGGTAAACTTGAAGAGGTTCTGAGTACTGCGCCTTCGATTGTTCTGGCGAAAGTCATCCGCAGGGTGCTGGAAAACCTGGTGCTGACAGAGCGCCTCGCTGCACAAAGCGGAGTAGAGATCGGTGGGCGGGAAAAACAGCAGCTCATGCAAAAGGATTATCCCGACATCCAAGCGGAAGTTGACCGGGCGGTGGGCGAATTCATCGGATCAATCGTTTCCAGGGAAGGTGGATGATGAAGGTCCTGTTACATGTCTGCTGCGGACCGGACGTTACAGTCCCGCTGGAACGACGGGAGCTGACGGATCAATTGTCCCTATTTTTCTTTAACCCCAACATCCATCCGACCGAGGAGTATGCTCGTAGATTGGCAGCATTCCTGAAAGTCGCCTGCCATTACCAGGCAGAATATATTTTGGGAGACTATCAACCGGAAGACTGGACTGGATTGACTCAAGGATATGGAGATGCTCGGGAGGGCGGAGAGCGCTGTCGAATCTGCATCGGACATCGGCTTGACAGCACCGCTGTCAAGGCCCAAGAGCTGGGATTTGACGCCATCGGCAGCGTCTTTACAACCAGTCCGCTGAAGAATCTCCAACTGGTTAATGAATTGGGTCAAAGCGCTGCCGACCGTCACGGTATCCGCTTCATTCCTGCGGATTATAAGAAAAAGGATGGCTTTAAACGTTCGGTGCAAATCTGTAAAGAACTTGATATTTACCGGCAAAATTACTGCGGTTGTCGATTTTCAATAAGATGATACAGACGCTTACTGACGTCCTCACTGTAGCTTCGATGCGTGTACCACTCAGAGGCATTTATGAACGATAAGCCCATCTACTTTGATAACAACGATACGACTCCCATGCTGGAGCCGGTCTTTGAAGCGATGAAGCCCTATTTCATCGAAAAATTTGGCAATCCGGCATCACTGCACGAATACGGTGCAGAAGCTGAAGACGCGGTGAATGCCGCGCGCGCATCTTTGGCTGAACACATCGGAGCAACTCCGGAAGAAATTATCTTCACAGGGGGCGCCACTGAAGCCAATAATCTGGCAATATTGGGAGCAGCTCGCGGAGCATCTGAGAAGAAGCGGCACATTATCACCACCAAAATTGAGCACAATGCCGTCCTCAATCCAGTTAAACGGCTGGAAAAAGAGGGCTTTTCGGTCACCTACCTGAATGTCGACAAAGAAGGCTTCATCGATCCTGACGAACTCAAACGAGCGATCAGGCCCGAAACCCTCCTTTTTAGTGTTATTCACGGCAATCATGAAATCGGAACGATTCAGGATTTACAGTCTCTGGGCGACATCTGCCGTGAAAACGGCGTCCTGATGCACACAGATGCTGCGCAGAGTTTCAGTAAAGTCCCCATCAAAGTTCAGACCACTCCGGTGGATTTGATTTCGGTGAATGCCCATAAGCTCCACGGACCCAAGGGCATCGGGTTCCTTTATATCCGCAAAGGAACCCGGATTGTCAAAATCATGGAGGGAGCGCCCCAAGAACAAAATCTGAGACCCGGAACGGAAAATGTGCCTGCCATTATCGGATTTGCCGAAGCGGCGCGGATCGCTTTTGATGGCATGGTGGATGATACGGCCTACATGGCCTCCTTGCGTGACCGCTTGATCGATCAGCTTATCCAGATTCCACACACCCATCTAAACGGTCCACGGGGAAGCAACCGGCTTCCGACCAATGCAGATATCACCTTCAAATATATTGAAGGAGAAGCGATCCTGATGCACCTCTCCATACGGGGAGTCTATGTTTCATCCGGTTCCGCTTGTTCATCCAAATCGCTGACACCGTCGAGCGTTTTAACTGCGATTGGCTTGAAACATGAAGATGCCCATGGTTCGATTCGCTTCTCTTTTTCGAAGTTAAATACACCAAAAGAAGTTGACGTCGCCGTAGAAAAGGTCAAAGAAGTTGTCGCTCTGCTGCGCTCCATGACCGCTTTCATCCCGGAACTGCATTCGGAAGTCGAAGGCAAGGGACAGACCTTCTACAAGAAGAAGAAAGAGGAGCGTTAGCACAGGACGTGAACCTTTGAATGAGCGAAAACCAACCCAAGAATAATCCGGAGCAAAGATGGCCATAAAGTATTCCCCGATGGTAATAGAACACTTCACTCATCCCCAGAACGTGGGAGAAATCGACAATCCCGATGCCGAAGCGACGGAAGGCTCCCCGGCGTGTGGCGATATGATTACCTTTACCCTCAAGGTGAATCCGGATAGCCACGTGGTCGAAGATATCCGCTTCAGATCCTATGGATGCGCTTCCAATATCGCCACTGCATCGATGGCAACCGTCATCGCCAAAGGTAAAACCATTGAAGAAATCAAAGATTTTAACCCCAAGCTGATAGCGGAAAAACTGGGTGGTTTGCCTGCGATAAAAATGCACTGCTCGGTTCTCGCCATCAACGGCTTGAAAGCCGCAGCCAAACAGTGGGAAATTACGCAAGGTATCACTGAAGTTGAAGAGATTCAGTGCAACGATACAACTATTCGAAAACTGCTCCATGAAGTCATCAACCCTCAAACCGGTAAGTCAATTGTCGCTTCCGGCATGGTGAGTTACATCCAGGTAGATGGAGGGAAGGTTTTCGTCGAGATTTCCATGCAAGGGACAGATGAAATGTACGCTGACAATATACGCGAAGAAGTTACCGAGAAAATCGAGTCCATGAAGTGCGTACAGGAAATCATCGTTCGAATCATGGAAAGAGAGAAATTCGAATCGAGTGACTTGAATGGCTCCCGAGCAAGCACTAATCAATCTGGCCAGCCGGAGAAGAGCTGATGTACTCGCAGGAATATATGAAACACTTCCAGAATCCGCAAAATATCGGCGATCTGGACGATGCGGATGCGGTAGAAGAAGTACAATTCCAGGGGCAGGGCTGTTTCGACCGGATTCGAATTTTTGCCAAGCTCGACGGCAATAAACTAAAAAAAATCACCTATCGCACTCGTGGGTGTTCCGGTACCATTGCCTCCTGTTCTGCGATGTCAACCATGGCTGCGGGGATGGAACTGGACCAGGCAGCCCAGATCAGCGGTGATGACATTGCCGGTACTCTGGGAGGCGTCCCGGAAAGGAAGATGCACAGCGTAAATCTGGCAGCAGAGGCGCTGCGCAAAGTCAGTGAAACCTTGCTGAAGCGAAATGGGTAAGCTACAAAAAGGATACGTGCAGGTTTACACCGGCGATGGCAAGGGGAAAACCACCGCCGCTCTCGGATTATCTGTCAGAGCCTTGGGAGCCGGATTGAAGGTTGGTATCGTCCAATTCATGAAAGGCTCTTCCTACAGCGAACTGAAGGCGCTGCGACGATTCGCTCCGGATCTTCAGTTGTTGCAGACTGGGCGAAGCAAGTGCATCCGCAAAGAAGAGGTCAATAACACAGACCGTCAAGAAGCGCGACGCGGCTTGGAATTAGCCAGGGAATTTCTCAACCAGGATGACCTGGACGTCCTAATTCTGGATGAGATCCTGGTGGCGCATTGGTTCGGACTCGTTTCCATGGATGACATGATAAATATCTTGGATCATCGCCCGGAACGGATCGAATTAGTGCTCACCGGAAGGCAGGCGCCTGAGGAGATCATCAGGCGTGCTGATCTGGTCACCGAGATGACTGAAATAAAGCACTACTACCAGTCGGGCGTTCCCGCCCGTTTGGGCATCGAAATGTAACAACGACCCGAGCTATGCTGCTTTTTATCTCCGATTCACACCTGGGTATCGGCACGTCGCAGGCGCAGACTGAAAGAATTGAAAAACTGTTCGCCTGTCTCGATCATTACAGAGGAAATCTGGAAAGATTGTATATCATCGGCGATCTTTTCGATTTCTGGTTTGAGTGGCGGCACGTGATTCTCAAGCGCTATTTCCGCGTACTTTGCAAGCTGCGCGGACTGATCGACCAAGGGATTGAGGTCCATTATCTCGCCGGCAACCATGATTTCGCGCTAGGCCAATTTCTGCAGGATGAGATCGGCGCGGAAATACACCAAGATGCGTTTCAATTTGAATTTAACGGTAAAAAGTTCTACCTGCTGCATGGGGACGGCTTAGCGCCCGATGATTGGGGATACCGCTTTCTCAAACGCATCTTCCGGAACCGTCTGAATCAGAAATTGTTCACCTTTATTCACCCGGACTACGGTTTAACTCTGGCGCACACGAGCAGCCATACCAGCCGCAACCACACGATGCGGCGATGGGACGTTGATGGTTGGGCGTATCGAGCTGAAGCCGAAAGGCTAATCCGGCGGGGCAGTGACTACGTTCTCTTCGGACACACACATGAACCTCTTCTGATGGGACTTGATTCAGGCATTTACGTCAACACCGGAGACTGGATGCGCTATTTTTCATACGCCACATACGAGAATGGGAACATGAAGCTGATGTATTGGGATCATCCAGGCCTATACCGTAATGAGAGCGAAGTCAGAAACTGCGCTGTAGCGAAATAGAGTATTATTCGGTTCGTCGCTTAGCACACCCTCCATCCTCACCCCGAAAATAACGCTTTGTGCGGAACATACCGGGCACTCGATTGTAAAACATTCAAAAAGCACAGGTGCCCAATCCGATGGCCTTTTCCAGCGTCATAAAAAAAGCAAAAATAATCTTCCTGGCAATTTCAGCCCTGTTGTTGCTCACTATGCTTCTGCTGGGAATATATCTGGCCTTTTTAGCTCGAGAATTACCCTCCCTTGAACAGTTAGAGCATTACGATCCCCGTTTGACCACCACGTTGCTCTCCTCGGATGGACAAGCCTATAAGGAACTCTTCGTTCAGCGCAGACTTTACATTCCTCTGGATAAAATACCGGTTGAAATGGTGCAGGCTATCTTAGTCACCGAAGATCGCCATTTCTACGATCACTGGGGGATGAACCTCGAGCGGATATTTCGCGCTGTGCTCGTCAACATTACTTCATTCTCCATCCGCCAGGGAGCCTCAACCTTAACCCAGCAATTGGCTCGAAATCTTTACCTGACGCCTGAACAGACCGTTGCCCGAAAGCTGAAAGAGGCGATGACCGCCATCCAAATTGAGCGAACCTATTCGAAGAATGAAATTTTGGAAATGTATCTGACGCAGGCATACTTCGGGCATGGCGCCTATGGCGTCGAATCTGCCGCACAGCGATACTTTTCCAAGAGTGCAAGCAGCTTAACGCTTGAAGAATGCGCCCTGCTGGTCGCCCAATTGAAAGCACCCACACATTATTCACCAATCAAGAATCCCGAGGCTGCCCGAAGCCGTCGTAATCTGATTCTTCGGTTCATGCGGAATGCTGGAGACATCAAAGAAGATCGATATGAGAGCGCCATCTCTACTCCGATCAGAGTCAAACCCAATCCATATGACGATATCCGGGGAGTTGGACCCTATTTTTCGGAAATGGTTCGAATCCAGCTTGAGAAAATGGGAGACGAGTATGGCTTTGACTATTACCATGACGGTTTGACGATTTATACTACTCTGGACAGCCGACTTCAAGTCATCGCCGAGAAAGCTGCCGCTGATCAGTTAAAATTGCTGCAAGAAAAGTTTACTCCGAGATTCTATCGCCGCGAAGCGCCCAGACTCATTCAGTTGAAGTTCCCCAACCTGAATCAATTCGATCGCGCCAAGCTGCTTCAGGATACCGCGTTTATCGACTCTCTCTATCGGGCGCAATCCACCATCCAGATCGCTTTCGTGGCTCTGGATCCGACAACCGGCAGCATTCTGGCGCTGATCGGAGGTCGAGATTTTGTTGAAACGAAATTCAATCGTGCCGTTCAGGCCGTACGACAGCCGGGTTCTGCCTTTAAACCTTTCGTTTACACAGCCGCCATCGATAACGGCTACCCACCGACTTTCCGAGTTCTTAATCAGGACGTCGTGGTCGAGCTTTACAATGGACAGCGCTGGACTCCTGACAATTACGATCACAGTCGCGGAGGGTTGACAACTCTGCGGGAGGGATTAAAGAGATCGCTGAATCTGGTTACAGTCCGTTTGATGCAGGAAGTGGTCAAACCTCCCGACGTGATTCGCTATGCCAACCAGATGGGCATTAAATCCAATCTTGACCCGGTGGATGCGCTGGCCTTGGGAGCCTGCGGTGTCATTCCACTCGAACTAACTGCCGCATACGGTGTTTTTGGGAATAAAGGGGTACTTTGTGAACCGTTCAGCATCGGAAGAATCAGCAACAAAAACGGAGACGTGCTCTACAATCACACCATGCAGCGAAAAGTTGCGCTTTCCGAACAGACCGCCTATATCATGGCAGACATGCTGAAAACTGTGGTGGTGCAGGGTACAGGAGCATCCTCACGATCGGTTTACGGCTTCTTGCGACCCGCCGGAGGAAAGACCGGGACGACCAACGAGTACACGGATGCCTGGTTTATTGGTTTCACTCCACAGTTGGTCGCGGGTGTTTGGATAGGGTTGGATGATCCGGCTGTCAGTCTTGGTCCCGGACAGTCCGGCGCCGTCGCCGCTCTGCCGATCTGGGCGAACTTCATGAAGGAAGCATATGACGTGCTGGGTTGGGACGAAGTCGATTTCACCATGCCGGATGGCGTGGTTCGCATGGATATCTGCGCCGAATCGTTCAAAAAGGCGCGTGAATTCTGTCCGCTGATCATCTCCGAGGTCTTTCGCTCCGAAGATGCGCCTGAAGAGTCTTGTCCCATCCATACCGGAGGATCGCATTCGCGCAAGTGGTAAAAGAGCTTCTTCTCATTAAACAGAAAGTCCGCCGATCGGCGGACTTTCTGTTTAACCAAGGTTGAGGTTAATTGATCTGGATTTCCACGGATTTGCTCTGGCTTACCTGGGTTTTGGGCAGGTGAATCTCCAGAATTCCGTTGGCGTATTTGGCGCTGATCTGCTCAGTGTTGATTTCGTTCCCGATGCGGAAACTACGCTGATAATCTCCGCATTGACGTTCAACCCGGAGAAATTGTTCACCCTCTTTGCGTTCGTATTTGTTCTTCTTGCCGGTGATGGTCAGCGTATTCTTCTCGAACTCAACCTTGAAGTTGTTCTTGTCAACCCCAGGCAATTCAGCCAGAATAAGATACTCGTCACTGCACTCAATAATATCCGCACGCGGGCTCATGTAAATTTCATTTTCAGAGTTCTCATCTGACCACAGATGTGGGTTGAAGTTCCCATGACATCCGAACATGGGATGATGTCTCATCAGCATCGTCATTCTCCTTTAATTGAATTTATCGCTCTTTCGGTCAATACAAAGCAAGGCTCGTGCCATTTAGCTAATACATTGATATAATAGCACTTAGAACCGGTCCAATAAAATACTGCTGATATTTTCGACCTGATTGTCCGAAGATGTGCAATATTGGCAGATAGATGTCACATTCCTGTCAGTTAAACCTTCAAGATTCTCGGTAAAATCTTCCTTTTCACCTTGTGGTTATCGAGGGGTCAAATAATTTTTCTAACTGCTTGACTTTGACCGGCAGGTATTCTAACTTATCTCATTAATGCTGAATTGAAATATGCAGCTCTAATCTCATGAAAATCCTGTTTATACAACCATCGAGCCTGGTCAGCGAACGCTGGGCTGCCAGAGCTGTTCCCTACCTGCCAGTAGGTTTGGGATTCCTGGCAGCCATTCTGCGCGGGCAAGGCCATGAAGTGTCTATCATTGACGCCCGAACAGAAGGGTGGGAAACTCGCGGTCGACTCGAAGGGAATTGGATTGAGATCGGACTTACTGAAGAAGATATTGCCGCCAGGGTCAGACAATTCAAACCCCAGATCGTTGGTTTTTCCATCCCCTTCACTACACAGATGCCCCGTCTGCGCTCTTTGGCGCGTTGGATAAAGGCGATCCACCCGGAAATATTTATTATCTGCGGTGGAAATCATCCTACCGCCGCTCCGCAGGACGTGCTGTCCATCTCTGAAGTTGATGCAGTTATCCTGGGTGAAGGTGAAGCAACTCTTGCTCAATTGATAAATCGATTGGAATCAGGCTTATCCTTCAATCAGATGGATGGGATAGCCTTCCGCAGCAGTGAAGAACAGATACAGATTAATCCGATCAAGGGATATCTTCAAGATCTCAATCAGTTGCCCCTACCAGCCTATGATTTAATGCCGCTAAAAAAGTATTTCAAGGCGGTTGGCGGGCGTTGCATGCCTTTGTTTTCCTCGCGTGGTTGCGACGGAACCTGCGCTCATTGCAGTTCTCATCATCTCTTTGGAAGAGTAAACCGCAGGTTCTCCCCGCAGTACCTGACGAAGCAGATCCGGCACTTAGTCGAATATTATGGTGTTCGAGAATTTACCTTCGACGACGACGCCCTGTTCGCAGACAAAGAGGCAGCAGAAAACCTATTTGGCCGATTAATCTCCGAAAACTTGAAAATCCAGTGGTCAGCACGGAGCGGCAAGCAGTATGGCGTTTTGGACGAGGAAATTCTGCAGGTGATCAAACTTGCCGGAGCCAGGCGTTTATATTATGCTCCCGAGTCAGGCAGCCGCCGAGTTTTGAGACGAATCCTGAAGAAAACGTCCGACCTGTTCGCTCTTGAACAGGCAGTGCTGCGGACCCTCAAAGCTGGTATCAAAGTCAGTTGTGACTTCACCATCGGCTTTCCTAGTGAAACAATAGAGGAAATTTACGAGACCCTTAATTATGCCTGGAAGCTGCGCAGTCTGGGCATCGATGAGTTCTCTTTTTCGCTGGCAACGCCCTACGTTGGGACAAATTTGCGCAATCTGAGTGAGCAGACCGGATACTTGCTGAGCGTTCCGGATCCAATGTTCACACCCCATGATACCTGCCTTCCTACTGACGAATTCGCTTCTGATGAGATCATCAATATCCGTGATACGGCAGAGAGGGAATTCAATTCTCGCGGTCTGATCATCGGGATTCCGCGCAGGACAAACTACACGAAGCGCTCGGCATTCATACCCGAAGAACGGCACTTCTTCACCGTAGCTCCACAATCCTCACTGCTAAACGTCATCAGCGCTCACCCAGTGTCTCAGGCAGCCGCCAAGGAAGTTGCCTGACAATTTGTCTGAATAAGCTTAGAGGGGAGGATCTAATTCCATGCGTAGCCTTCCCCCGTTTTCTTTGTTGCCGGAAGGAAATAAACATAAAAATCCGCCAAGAGGCGGATTTTCTATTTGCACATGCACTTACTCTACAATCCTACACCCACGGTAATATTGGTAAATAGCGCCGGGCTGGCTCCATGTGACATCTCCGCTACCTGACCGGGCTGACCTTTACCGCAATTGGGAACTCCCCACAGAGTCCAATGATCGGAATTAGCGATGGCGGCGCAGGAACGCCAGAATTCGTAAGTAATCCCCTGGTAATTGGGATTCTTCAACATACGCCCCAATTTCCCACCTTTGATTTCCCAGGCGATTTCGCAGCCGAACTGAAAATTCAACCGTTTTTGATCGATGGACCAGGAACGGTTCGTAGACATGAATATACCATCGTCGACCGACCCGATCAGGTCATCGTAGGTTTTGTCGCCGGGCATCAAGGAAATGTTTGAATTACGAATGATGGGGATATGCGACCACCCATCCGCGCGATTGCATCCAACCGATCTGCCCAAGCCAACTTTGTAAGCCAATTCCCGATTGAATTGATATCCGATAAAACGACCTTCGTGAACCAGCGCCCAAAGTTGTGACCGGACTGCATCGTCGTCGTACCCGCAGGTTGCCAAGCCGGCAGGTATCGTGTTGTCACAAATTAAGTTAACGATAGGGGACCCATATTGGAAACTCCCCAGCTTATCCATGGTAGCGAAGCTGGTTCCGGCGAAGTTTGCCTCCATACCCAGCACCCGATCCAATTCGGTAGGATGCCCGACAGATTCGTGGATCTGCAGCGCCAGTTGTGAGCTGTCGAGGATCAGATCCTTCTTCCCTGAGGGGCAAGGATCAGCGGAAAGCAACCCAACGGCTTGATCGCGAATCTCAGGAGCTTTCTCCAGCAATCTGAGTGATAAGACCAATTCGTAGCCGCAGCTAATGTACTGCCCGCCAAATGAGCTGGGGTAACTGCGAACTTGCACGTCGCCATCCTTGACTGCCGTGGCGGAAAATCCGGCGCCGGAACGCAGTAAAGTTTGATAGATCAAACTGCCTTCTGAGGTAGCCATCCACTGCCGCTTCTTGCGGAAAGACATCGACGAGGCAGCCACGGCAATCTGCGGTGATTTCCGCAGGATTTCATCGATTGCCATCAGAAGATCAAGTTTCTCATTCAAAGGGATGGTGAAGGGATCGATGGTATAGGGCGTCACCCAGATATCTCGGTGTGGAGGTTCCGGAGCCAGCTGCACGTCTTCAGCTTTCAGCGAAGCGCTGGCTCGAGCAATTTTTACCGCCAGCTCAACCTTTTTCCCGATCTCGCCTTTTTGGACGTTTGCGGATGATGCGAAGCCCCAAGCGCCATCAACCAGTACCCGTACTCCAAAACCGAGATCATCAACCATATCCAACTCGGATATCTGGCCATTGCGCACCAGAATGTTCTCCTTCTGCATTTCCACAATTCGAATGTCCGCGTAGGATGCTCCAATTCGCAAGGCGTGATCGATGGCGTTTTCCGCTAATTCCTTCACGATTTACTCCGCAATTAAGGGGTTTAGAATTCGCTGACACTCGAAAAGTTGAAATTGGCGATCTTCAAAGCAGGGACGATAAAACTTCCAGAAAAGAACGCATTGACCGTCTGCTGATCCGGCGAAACCATCTCGATGCGATTAAACGCCTCGATGATGTTTTCCGTGAAGCGCATGTTTTTGACTGGCCCTGCTATCTTGCCGTTTTCGATCAGGAAGGTTCCGTCCCGAGTCATTCCAGTCAAGCTTAGTTTAATGGGATCGAGGACGTTGGAGTAGTGAAAGTGAGTGACTAAAACACCTCGCCGCGTGGATTTGATCATATCCTCCATCGCATCAGTCCCGGGACTCATCACCATATTTAACGGGATTGCGCCGGTGCTGTTGGGCTGCGGTAGCGAATGCCCGGTAGATTGAACTCCACTTCCGGCAGCCGATATGCGGTCGTGGACACAGCCTCGAGCTATGCCCTTTTCAACCAAAACCACTTTCTGTCGCGGAATCCCTTCAAAATCAAAGGGCAGCCCCGGATTGAGCGCACTGTAGGCGTCATCGACGATGGTCACATTGTCACCCATGATCCGTTTTCCCAGGTTTCCCGAAAGAAAACTACGCCCCTCAACGTAATTCAAACCGCCGAATCCTTCGAATGCCATGAACATCAAAAAATCCGAAACTGCGGCAGGTTCAAGGACTACGGTGTAAGCTCCGGCGTCAATTTGGCGCGGATTTCTGGAATCGAGCGCCTTCTTGATGGCGGTATTGGCGACTTGGCGAACGTCAATCATGTCCACGTTACGTTGAACGTCTTCCGCCCACCCAGATCCGTCTCCGGATTCAACGGTCCCTGAAAAAATGGCAGTGGTGCTTCTATGAAAAGTGAATAATCCCTTGGAGTTTGCCAGCGCCACCGCCTCCCCACCGGTGGAAAAAATGCCTGCGGCGACGGTTTGGTGTTTTTGCGCTTCCTCAACCAGATGCCGGATTGCGGCTGCTCTTTCCTCAGGGCTGAAGTCAATGGTCCTTGAATTGAAAGCAGTTGGCGAGGGCATAAAATGCTGAGGTTCGGGGAGTGGGAGAAGATGGGGATTATCATGCTGCTGCCTCGCAGCCAGCAGTGCAGTTCCGACGACCCTTTGCAACGAAGCGGCATCGAAACGGTCGGTCGAGGCGCGTCCCACCTTTTTACCCAGGAGAACTTTGACTGATAAATCCCGAATGTTGCGTGATACGTTTTGTGAGATGGCGTTATTGCTGAAACGTGTCAGATTTTCCTCTGCGTTTGAGAACAACACTTCAGTCTCATCTGCAGACGAGAGCGAAAGGACCTGATCGGTTAGCCCTTTAGCTGTGCTTTGATCCATAAAAGAACTCCGGAAGAGGTTATAGTATCGCCGCCATAACGTACCCTGCCGACAAGAGGAGCCCGGTCAGCAAATGGATGAAAACGGTGGCGGCATTGGCTGGGACCAGTTCGGGTGTATTCGAATGATGGGCTTTCGCTATCTTTACGGCTTTTATCGCTTTTGGCAAGGTTAGCAGGGCGATCAGGGTGTAGGGAGGAATGATTCGCAGGATGACACCGACGACAATCGAAATGTAGGTGAGAGCTATGATGGCGAGATAGCCATAAAAAGCGCGTGGTCTGCCCATGCGTACTACCAGATGTTTTTTACCGCTATCACGATCAGCGACGTAATCAGGGAATTCATTAATGTACAGAATCCCGGCAATCAGCAAGGCGACCGGTATCGAGGCAACCACAACCTCAATGCTGAAAGTCTGAGCCTGAACGTAGTAGGCTCCCAGCATCATCAGCGTACCGAAACAGAGCCCGACCACCAATTCTCCGAAACCTCGCGCGGCAATATTAAAGGGTGGCAGCGTGTAGAAAATTCCACAAAAAGTTCCAATCAAACCCAAATAGAAGATAGGTATCCCTCGTAATGTCACCAGGGTCAGTCCGAGGACGGTGCTCAGGGCGAAGAATACAATACCTCCAATTAAAACCTGGCGGGCGCTCAAAGTGCCTCTCTGGATCAGGCGGCTGCCCCCGGTAAATGGACGGACGAATTCGACGTTTATTGGGTCACAACCGCTCCGGTCATCTGCGAAGTCATTCATCACATTGGTGCCGGCGTGTAGGAATATTCCAGCCAGCAAGGTGATGAGAAAATATCCGATCTGGATGGGATAGCCTTGTTCCCAGGCAATGATTGAAGCCAGCAACACAGGGACCAGCACTGCAGTGAAAAAGGGCGCGCGGACTTCTTCCAACCAGATCAGGATCTTTCGCTTCAAGGGTGCAGTTGTGAATTCAGAAACCTGCTGCATCGAATACTCTCCACCTCATTCAAACTCGGACGTTCTTGGTTTTATTTCTGAGATTATTGACTCGTATATCTAACCATGAGATGAAAAAGAGCTTGACTTTTCAGTCAATCTGATTTACCTTATAAGTGATAAACAAACCGAAGAGGGATGTATGGATCAAAAAGACGCCATCAGGGCTGATATGACCATTGAAGAAGTCTTGCAGCGCTTTCCGAAAACGGAATCAACTTTAGCAAAATATAAGTTGCACTGCGTTGGTTGTGGCGTGGCGTCATTTGAAACCATAGAGGTTGGAGCCGCCACTCACGGCGTCAAGGATTTACAGGCGCTGCTGAACGATCTCAATCAGGCGATCCGTTAGTACAAATACGCTGCCTAATCGTCAAATATTTGCATGATTTGAGGGGATCAGACTATCTGATCCCCTCATCCTTTATCCTACTTTAGCAGGACGACTTTTTGAAGAGTCGACTGTCCGTTCAAGGCGATCCGAGCCAGATAAATCCCCGAGGTCATGCCTTCAGCCTGCCACTTGAATTGATGCTGACCTGCCGATAAATGACCGCTGTAAAGATCCGCGACCTTGCCTCCCTGTAAATTGTAAATTCCAAGCTCTACGACTGATGGACGATCAAGCGCAATCGCCAGGGTCAAATCCGGATTGAAGGGGTTGGGGTATGCTGTCATGAGATCGTGGCGAGTTGGAATAACCGGATTTTCTTGTACAGCTGCACCAAGATAGACGTGGTAGGTTATCGATTCCGCTAATCCGGGTGAGTTGACCGGAAAGACGGTCATGGTTGCCCAACCGTCGTTAGGTTGACTCGTCGGGGTGATATCTACCAGAACCGAATCGTAGCTGTTAGCCGGGATAATCACAGTTACCGTATCGACGAAGGGAGGATAGCAGGTCGCACCGACACAGAAACTGCAGGTCCAGGCTGATGGGATCAGACTTGGGTCTTTGATTACGTAGAATTCCTGATCCTGATCCGTTGTATTGAAGAGTTCTGAATGGAAGCGAGTCAGCTGGTCTGGAGTGCCGAGTTCTTCACGAATCGTGGCAGTATAGGCGAATCCAGTCGACGTGAAGAAAACGTGGAAGTCGATTGTATCAGCTAATTCCGGGTGTCCGACCGGTTGTACCGACATGGTGCACCAGCCATCGGAATAGGCGGAATCCGGGATAAAGTCCACCAGCACCGAATCAAAGGAGCCCGCAGGAATCAACCCTTCGGAACTATCAACGAATGGCGGGAAGCAAGTTGTTCCGAAACAGAAACTTAACGTCCATCCAGGCGGCAAATTCGAGCCATCCTTGATGATCAGAAAGTTCTGATCTTGAGTGCTAAGGTTGTTGATTTGCGAGTAAAACCGGGTTAACTCCAAGTGATTACCGGGTTGTTGGGTCAACGGCGCGGTGTATGTGAAGTCTTGACCATTCACAATGGAGATCAGTCCGCAGAGACTGAGAATCAGAGCGAGAGTGAACCGTTTCATTTTTTCCTCGTATTGTCGTTATGGATTAAGTAGAGCTTGTACGTGTTCTTTAAGCAGCTCATAATCCAAGCTGCCGGTGTACCATTGGATGACGCCCGATTGATCGATCAGGATGTTGGTGGGAAAGGGGTAACTCGGTGGTTGCAAGAAGGTTAGCGTGACTGCATTATTTTGGTCTTTCAGTAATTCAAAAGTCAGGTCGAGATCATCCCGGACTCCGGATTGAATCGTAACATTATCGGCTGGGTTGACGCCCAACACGCGAAATCCTTGAGAATACAGCTCCTCATAGACTGCCTCGATGTCCGGTAATTCTTCCATGCAAGGTTGGCAAGACAGCATCCAAAATGTCATCAGGACCACCCGACCTCTATAGGCTCCCAGGGAGATTGAGTCGCTGTCAATGTTTTGTAAGGCGTATCCGGGCGCTACTTGACCGACGTCATGACCAACCCCGTTTGGGGATTCGCTTAGGGTAAAAGTCAGCTCTTGGCTGCCATAGAAGGGGAGTTGCACGGTTGCTAATGCTGGAATTTCAGTCAGATAACCTTCTTTAAAACAACTGAACGTATGCGTTCCATCGGGTATTCCAGTAACAATCCAGGGAGTGGTTTCTGCGATCAGTCGATCATCGAGGCTAATTTGCGCTGATATCGACGATTGAATGCGATAGCCATTAAATGGGACATTTGGGATGGCGATCGTGTCAGTAACCATTGCTCCGGCGTAAACTTCAATTTGTATTTCACGGAACCCAAATCCCGTTTTAGCCACTCCTATAAGGTGAGTTCCAACCAAAATGTTTTCAAGAGTGTCAGGTGTAAAGAAGCCCGTGGCTGCACCGTCATAAAATATATCGGCGCTATCCAGCTCACTTCCGGAAGCTGAATCTTTGGCCACAACGGAAATTTTACCTATATCGGGATTGACGGGTGTCATAGTTACGCTGGCAGGTAGAATTGAATCGGCGATGACGTCGACCATCAACGTATCGGGAAAGAAAAAATCCTTCTCTAAAATTATACTGTGATTTCCCTCATCAACCCGAATTGTGTCGGGAGTCGTTTTTCCTGTTTGAAGAACGCCGTCGAGATATATTTGTGCTCCTAACAGAGTGTAATTGTAAGGATCCTGAGCGGTAACAAACACGGAACCGTATTCAGAATTAGCGATGTTCGGAGCTTTGTCTATCGTACACCCATGCAGAATCAGCAGCAGACTCACGATTGATCCCGCCGAAATTAGAGCGATTTTGCGATTCATTTTATTCATCTTTTTTGTGATTGCTTTTGGACGCATAACCAGATTTGTTCGCCACTTGCACGCCCCCTTAACTCATGCATCACCAATCCCATGAGCACTTTGGGGCGGTTCTCTTCTTTATATAGTTTAACCTGTACGTTCTGTTCACTAATTTTAGCGACAGTCTGCGCCAGAACAGTGGGGGGGAGAGGCAACAAGTTCTGGGCAGTCAGGAAATCTTCCGGGTCATCGAATGGGTGGTGTGCTAAATAGGCAATCAAGTTCGGCAGCCCCTCACGGTATATGCGCTTGTTCTTGACCAAATCATTAATTTTACTCCAATGCTGATCATTCAGTTGCGCAATGGGAACCTGTTTGCGTTTTAGAGATTTTTGCAGCTCGGTCAATGCCCAGGCGATCAATTTTGGAGAGACTCCCTTATCCTCCATGAGTTTCAAGGCGAGCAGACGGTTCGGACTCGTTGACAATTCGTGGGCAACGTGAGGCGAAATGCCTTCTTGAACGAATTGTTCCTGCATAACCCAAGGTTGCGGGGGCAGTTTCTCGCGGATTATTTCGATGCGCTCGACCGTTAGAGCCGTGGGTGGAGAATCCGTATCGGGGTACATGCGGTCAGGTCCTGGGAGAATGCGTTCGAAGTCAGTCAAACCGTCTCTGCGCGCCTGCCGAGTTTCATGAGGGACTCCGTCGAATGCCTCTTCGACTCGGGCAATGATTTCCTGAGCAGCTGTCTGAGTATCTTCAATTGATCCCCAAACCAACACGCCGCAGTCATCAGGTTTCAACCGCATGCTATTGGTGACCAGTTTCATGTCTTCCAGGTCCAGCCCCAGACCTGAATGATCTTCAGTGTGAATGAGGTTGGGCAAGTGATCCAGACAGGCGATGACGCGTATGCGTTCAGAAATCTCATGCGCGAAGGTCAAACCCGGCTGGGTGGTGGCGTTCAGCAACCCCTTGACGCCCCTCAGAGCGATGCCTTTAAGCACTGCGCCTCTATCATGAATCGCCTCCTTGATTAATGGATGATGAAAGCGATCCTGCTGGTCTGCTAAGCTGAAAATGTCGCCTTTAAAATGCTCCCGCGAGGTTAATTTCCCGATGAGGAAATCACGGATGTGCAGAAGTTGATGCTGCCTGAATGCTTCGTGGTAAACCAGGGTAGGGAACAGGGGTATTCGCGGAACGCCCTTGATCTCAACCCGGCAGCCGCCTTCGATGGAAACATTGACGTCCTGACGAACGGAACCGATACCCCGGCGAACCTTGCCAGTGCAGCGCAACAGATCTCCGATTACTCTGCCGACCTCAGCCACTTCCTGCGGGGTTTTCATATCCGGAGCAGTCACAACTTCAATCAGCGGCATGGAGAGCCTATCAGTGCGATAGGTGATAGTATGCTGGATATCGGATACTTCGCGGCAGGCATCCTCTTCCAATGCCAACTGGATAATGCCGACTTTACGATCTTTATAGGGTATCCAGCCATCCCAGCCGATAATTGTGGTTCGTTGAAATCCCGTCGGAATGGAACCATCCAGGTATTGCTTGCGGGCGATATGGACTTCTCCGACAATCTTGCAGTTCAGGAGCAGCGCGATTTCGATGGCGATGTCGATGGCTTCCTGGTTGATGGGGAAGGGAGGCGTATCATCCATCTCGTATGTACATACAGATTGCCGGTCCAGCAGATAGATGACGTTCTTCTTGGTCTTGAATTCCATGAGCGCGGTGCCGTCATACTCCCCAAGTTCGGAGAGAGTCGGACGCATGTGCCGCAACACCTCAGCATCATGGTGTGTCGAATACAGACCGGCGGGACAGCGGCAGAAGAGTTTTTTCTTCGTGTAGATCTGGTGGTGTACTTCCAGCCCCGACTTCATTTTGTAGGCTGTGGGATCGAAGTTCGCTTCCAAGAGGAATCCTGCGTTAGAACGACCTTAAACGGATTATATTAAGCATGAAAGTTACGAAGAATTCTTTGCGAATGCAAGTAAAATTTGTACGGTGAGAGAACGATCGGTATCAATAACCCAATTTCGAGGGTTGTTAAGAAAAACATGACCAACTCACAGATCGTCAATTTAACTTGACAAAGCCTTAATTACGCACTATATTTTGATAAAAATTTCTTAAACTTAGATGACCATTCATTCTGCTGCAATTTTGCTTTTTCTGGTGATGGACCCTTTGGGCAATGTACCGGTCTTCATGTCGGTACTAAAAGACGTGGATCCAAATCGCCGCAAGCGGATTATTATCCGAGAAATGCTCATCGCTCTACTGGTTCTGGTGATCTTTTTACTTTTTGGACGCTACCTCCTTAAACTAATGCAAATTTCAGATCCCTCCCTGAGCATAGCAGGAGGGATCATTCTTTTTCTCATCGCTCTGCGCATGATCTTTCCCGGACAGCAGAGTGGTTATGGTTTGAACCTCGATCGTGAGCCGTTCATCGTACCACTCGCTATTCCCCTGGTTGCCGGTCCCTCCGCCATGGCCAGCGTGCTGTTGATGGTCGCTCGCGAACCCGACCGTCTGGCTGCATGGACGGTTGCCCTGGTGATAGCCTGGATCGCAACAGCGTTGATTTTAGTCGCTTCGACCTATTTAAGCCGCGCCCTGGGTCAGCGCGGTTTGACGGCCATTGAGCGATTGATGGGGATGATATTGACGACGATTGCGGTCGAAATGTTTCTCCAGGGATTGAAAAAATATATGCTGTCTTAAGGATAGTTCTACGGCATTCGATCGTTGAAATATCAAGACGTGAAATAATTCGCAAATAGTTCATTTTTTTTCCCACACATAGCTATCTTTCTACGTACTAAAGATGGTAATAACCTTTTTCTCGCGCGATTTGTGACGTCTTAAACCAACGCCCACAATTGGGAAATACGCCTAAATAAACCAAATGAGCAATTATAAAGTCTTCCACGGGGATAAGGTCTCCTTTTCACCTCAACAATTCTGCAGAAGCTACTGATACACCATGTCCGAAAAGCTGTACACCGTGCAAGACCTCGGCTGGGATGGTCGCGGGGTCGCCAGGAATGAAGAAGGCAGAGTCGTGATGATAGATGGGGGGTTGCCCGGAGATACTGTCAAAGCGAAAATCACCAAAGGGAATGGTCATGGACCTCTTTTTGGACGAGCCGTAGAAATCGTAAATCCTTCCCCCCAGCGCGTTTCCCATCCCTGTCCACACCACTTCATCGAATGCTTCAACTGTCCCTTGGGTTCATGGCGCTATGAAGCTGCACTCGAGTGGAAAGGGTCACATTTAAAGGAGACTCTGCGGAGAATCGGCCATATCGTAGACCCAGTAATTACCGCACCCCTCTCATCACCGGAAAAGTGGCACTATCGGGATCGCCTCGAACCGCATTTGTTCATTCGAGATAACCGTTGGTATTTGGGGTACTACCTCAATGGGAAATATTCCTATATCCGCAGCTGCCTTTTGGGTATTAAAACTGTACGCAGCGCTCTGGACAGGTTGATTTTTTCCTTAAACCAGGCGGCATCAAAACCGGCTGTGGCTCCCTTCGATTTCAAATGGGGAGACAATCAGAGCGTCGCTCGTATATTACTGCGGGATAATGGTCACGGTGAGGTCGCGGCTATGCTCATGGTTGAAAGTCCTGGAAAAGTTGATCTGTTGACTCTGCGAAAAGCGCTCGTCGACGCCGGATTTATCGGGTGGCAAATTCGCCACTCACCCAGCGTAAAAGCCAGACTTTTTTCATCCCGGATCATCGAAATGAGTGGCAACACCATCATCTACCACCAGATCGCCGATGCGGAAGAGCTGGTTTCTGATCCAACTGTTTTTTCGCAAGTGAATCGATCCGCCGCCCCTTTATTGATCGAAAGAGTGCTTTCACATCTACCGGAAGGTGGTGTGCTATTGGATCTCTACGGTGGGTACGGAAGTTTCGCCTTGGAGTATGCCTGGCGTAAGCAAGGCCAGGCAACGGTCGTTGAATCTTCTGCTCTTGCCGTAAAAGCCGGACAAAAGTTCGTGGAAAAACAGGATTTGCCTGTCGAGTACATCGCCGCGGATTTGGGTAATGATCACCTGCCTCAGCTGAATTTCAAACGGTATCATACCGTCCTGCTTAACCCTCCCAGAAACGGCGCACACAAAGACCTGCTCAAAGCTCTCAACGATGAGGGACCTGAGCAGATCGTCTACGTTTCCTGTCACCCTGCCACCCTGGCTAGGGATATTAAAATGTTAATTTCCTACCAGCCGAATCAATACGTTCCAATCGATCTGTTTCCACAGACGCCCGATATTGAAACTGTCGTCTCTCTAAGAAGGAGCTGAGTTAGCGCCTGTACCTACAGTACCGAGGGGGGAAAGAGGAGGAAAGAAGGTTAAAGGTCTTTCCTCCTCTTAAAATTTCATTATAAATAGGTCTTGACATCCGACCCTGTATTGGTTATATTTGCAGTATAGTAACCCCGCTCTTTAAAATCAAAAATGTCCTGCGGCGCCACTAAAGGCTTAATAGGGAATCCCGTTAAAATCGGGAATGGCCCCCGCCACTGTTAGCGAGGACGAAGGCGAACGAATTGCCACTGACCGGACGGATCCGAATTCATCTGGGTGTGTACACCCTGGAAGATTGGGTTGTTCGGTTGGGAAGGCATCGCCCGAGATCGAATCGCGAGTCAGGAGACCTGCCGCTGGAAATTGGACCGCATCCTTCGGGGTAGAGGGATGGCGCCTTTGCACGCGCACTCCCGGATGGATAGGTCTATCCGGGATTTTTCGCTCCAGGACGGTCCATTGTCGCATCCTCAAAACCAAGGAAAGGAGTTCATCATGCACAAAGGTACCGCCCCGGTAAAACCTCTCTACAGAAAATCCCAAGCCCTCCAATTGTCGAAAAGGTTCTTCGGGATAACCTTCCTCATTATCCTTCTGTTGTACACCGGCAGCGCCCGCACCCAAGTTCAATCGACCGCCTGGGTCGTGAACAGTTTGGCTGAAACAATGGCAAAAGTCAACCTGAACACGGGTCAGGTGATCACTAATGCCATTACCCTGGGATCTGCGCCCAACGACATTGTGATTCAGGACGACAAAGCCATCATTGTAAACTCACTCTCGAACAATCTTCAAATCATCGATCTGTCGACCGAGCAGACGACCGGCACGATCGAATTAACGCTCGGTTTGAATCCCTATAACGTAGCTCTGGATGGTTCAAATCGAGTTTTCGTTTCCAACTGGTTGACGGGTAATGTGTCAGTAGTGGATTTGCAGACTAACACTGAAACGGATACTTTGACGATCGGAGGGGTACCCCAGGGAGTGTTGGTGACCTCGAATCGGTTATACGTCACTGACGTCAATCTGCAATATCCTACCTATGGTACAGGCCATCTCTACAGTTTCTCACTACCCGACCTGAACTTTGTGGGTATGATTGATGTAGACGTCAATCCTCAAATCGTCAAACTGGGCCCTGATGGCAATCTCCACGTGGTCTGTACAGGCAACTTCGACGATATCCAAGGCAAAATTGATATCATCGATCCCCTGTTGTTTCAATTGATTGATACGATCCCCATCGGCGGCGCTCCGGGATCGCTGGCATTCAACTCTGCCGGTGTTGGTTATTTGGGATCTGCCGGTTGGGTTGGTCCCGGATATGTTCTGAGTTACCATGGAGTAACCCATCAGATCATACATGGGGAGCAGAATCCCATCGAGGTTTCTTCGGCTGCTTTGGGAGTCGCCATCAGTCAAGCCAATCACGTTTTGGTCTGCTGCTTCAATACCGATGAATTGGTGGAGTTGGACAGCGCAGGAGGCTATCTTGCTACCTTTATCGTCGGAGATGGTCCCTTGGCGCTGGCTCTGTGTGAACCTTCTTCAGCGGTTGAACCTGACATTGGAGTCATAACAACTGCTGAGTTGTCGTATAATTTTCCCAATCCTTTCAACGCCGCCACCATCATCAGCTTCAATCTGCCAAGCACTGGGGTGGCATGGCTGCAAGTTTTCGACTCGATGGGAAGGCTGATCACCAATATGAACTTGGGAACCAGATCTCCCGGGTTAAATCAGATTAGGTATGCACTCCTCGAACCAGCGCACAGCGGGATGTATTACTATCAAATTAAATCCGAGAGTCGAACGGCGACAGGTTCGATGCTCTATCTCAAATGACGTCTCTGCTCGATTGGTGGCGCAAAGATTAAGCTGCAAAAAATACTTGACTCAGCCGCCCGGATCCCTTATATTAGTGGGTCTTGGCGGCGTAGCTCAGTTGGTTAGAGCAGTGGAATCATAATCCACGTGTCCGGGGTTCGAGTCCCTGCGCCGCTACGAAGATAAGTTACTGATAAAGCGATGTTTCGGCATCGCTTTTTCTATTTAGCGTGATATGAATTTTGCTCGAATTCGCGGGATATTTAGATTCTCGTTGTAGCACTTTATGTAGCACACTGCTGCTTCGGTTTATAAGCAATTATCCAAATTGTCCAGAAATAACGGTAAGAAAATCCTCTTCTTCGATCTATCAATCTTGAAAGCCTGAAAATAGAAAAAGGGCAGCTTCCCATCGGAATTCTGCTCCTTCTTTTTGGATTATTTTGAGTCTGATAATTCGCCTTATAGGACTCAAACCGTCAGGTTAATTCTAAGACCAAGCTCGCGACTTGACCGCCGAAATCCTCTCGGCTGTCGTCGTAGAGGTTCGCAGATTTAATATCCCATCCTCTTGAGGAATGGGGATTTTAATATGATGATTTCTTTTGCGCAGGCGGTGAGGCTTCACTATATTGTTTAAATCGGTTTCAGAGGTGTTTTCTCTATGCGACCAGTAGCAGGCACTTATCATGGCTACAGACTGACTTCTTCGGCACCATTTTTGCGATGCTATAATATTTTGAGGAAAAGAGGTCATTGTGTTCCCCAGCTACAACACCAGATGTAATCTAACCAAACCATATACCAGCAATGTCGATACCGAAACGAAACGGAACCAAACTGATTGACGACTTTCGCACGATCGCGCAAAAATTCCTGCATATGGCTCACCAGGGAACACCCCGAGTTGATTTCCTGCGAGAAGTGGCGGGTATTTTTATTAATTTCAGTGGTTGTGATGAAGTGGCAGTCTGGACCGAGGAGCAAAAAACTTGGTTCCAATGCGCTGTGGGAAAGGAGGATCCGAATGAATTCAAATTCACCATCCGAAAGGTGAAATCCACTCAATTCGGTATGGATTTTCATGGTTCTGCGCTGTCTGAAATTGAAAAATTGGCGTTCTGGGTGGTTTATAAGAAGATCAGTCCGGGATGCGGACATTTCACTTCCAACGACAGTTTATTGATAAAGGGGGCGGCCAAACCTGTACGGATCGTTTTTCAAGCGGGTGATCATCTCGAAAACGTAGATCTGCGGCTGAGCGTCCAATATAACACAATTTTGATCATCCCATTTGTTATCAATGGCGATAATCGAGGAATGCTGCTGTTCGCATGTAGAACTGCTCATCATTTATCCGAAACCGAGATCAAATTCTATGAAGGACTCACCGCAATTTTAGGAGCATCCATCTCCACGCGGCGAAACCAGGTGGCGTTGCGGGAAAGAGTCAAGGAACTTACCTGTCTTCATGGCATTGTGCGGCTGATTGAGAGACCTGGAATTTCAATCGAAGAGATTATGCAGGGTATCCTCGAACTGATTCCACCAGCCTGGTTATATCCGGACATTGCTGCCTGTAGGATTATTTTAAATGGGCGTATTTATGCGACGCATAATTTCAACGAAAGTGCTGAAAAATTGCTTGCGCCCATCATCGCTCGGGATATTAAGCAAGGGAGCATCGAAGTCGTTTATACTGATGAGCGCCGTGAATTGGATGAGGGTCCATTTTTAAAGGAAGAGCGAAGCTTATTAAATGCGATCGCCAGAGAAATTTCCAATATCCTGGAACAGAGGATGGCGGAGGAGGAGAAGTCAAAGTTGGAGGATCAGCTCCGTCACGCTGATCGTCTGGCAACAATCGGCCAGCTGGCGGCAGGTGTCGCACACGAAATAAATGAACCGTTGGGTAATATTTTGGGATTTGCCCAGTTGGCCAACAAATCACCAGGATTATCACCGGAGGTCGGCGCAGATCTTCAAAAAATAATCAATGCGTCGCTCCATGCCAGAGAAGTCATCAAGAAACTGATGGTTTTTTCCCGGCAGAGCCCTGCACAGGAAACCTGGGTCGATCTCAATTCGATTGTCAACGAAGGACTTTATTTCTTTGAAGCGAGATGCGTCAAAGCCGGAATCCAATTGATCCGAAACCTGGAGGATGATCTGCCTGAAATCAGCGTAGATCCGGCGCTGCTCAACCAGGTATTGGTTAATCTGGTCGTGAACTCCATTCAAGCAATGCCTGATGGAGGAGAACTGACAGTCTATACGCGCTCTGACCAGGATTCAGTCTACCTCATCGTCGATGATACAGGCGCAGGCATGAGCGAAAAAGTTCAAGAACAGATCTTTTTGCCATTTTTCACAACCAAGGACATTGATGAGGGAACTGGGTTGGGATTAGCCGTTGTGCATGGCATCGTAACGTCGCGACGGGGAACTATTAAGGTGGAGAGTGAGGTTGGTAAAGGGGCTCGTTTTATAATTCGATTGCCGCGCAACGGAAAAACCGGACAGAAGGAAATTTCAGCAAATGAGCAGGAAACTCGATAATCACCGCGGAAAAGAAACCATCCTGGTCGTTGACGATCAAACAGCTACTCTGGAAGTTCTTCAGAGGAATCTGGTTTCACAAGGATACCAGGTCCTGACCGCTGCCGGCGCCACTGAAGCTATAGAAATTCTTGAAGCTGTGGACGTTGATCTCGTTATTACTGATTATAAAATGCCGAAAATTAGTGGTTTGGATTTGATTCGTCATGTCCGGGAAAATTATAGGCAAACCGAAGTTATGATGATCACCGGCTATGCGTCAATCAACGGAGCAGTGAAAGCGGTCAAAGCCGGCGCCGAAGAATATATCGCCAAACCTTTCACAGACAAAGAACTCTTCGACGCTGTCGAGAACGCCATTACGAAACTTAACATACGAAAAAAACAGCAAAATCGAGAGAACGACCGGGAAGCGCATTATCATGGACTGATTGGCAATTCCGCAGTAATGAAGGAAATCTATAAGACGATTGCCAAGGCTGCCCGAACTACAGCCACGGTGCTGATTACTGGTGAAAGCGGTACGGGAAAGGAATTGGTCGCTCGGGCGATTCACTACAACAGCAGTAGAGTAAAAGCTCCTTTTGTCCCCATCAACTGCGGGGGCATCCCGGAATCTTTATTGGAGAGCGAACTTTTCGGTTACGTCAAAGGTGCCTTCACCGGCGCCACCGAATCGAGAGCTGGATTTTTCCAGACCGCCGATGGCGGTTCAATCTTTCTCGATGAAATCAGCGAAACCAGTCTGACGATGCAAGTCAAATTATTGCGCGTACTTCAGGATAAAGAAGTGTGTATGGTAGGCGCAACGCAGACGCGTAAAGTTAACGTGCGCATCATGGCTGCCACGAATAAGGAACTGCACAGTCTTGTCAAGAAGCAGATTTTTCGTGAAGATCTCTACTTCCGGTTAAACGTCATCACCATTATCGTCCCACCACTGCGGGAACGGGACCGGGATGTCATCACTCTCGCTCAACACTTTGCAGAAAAGTTCGCCAAAGAGCTGGACAAGCGCGCACCCCGGCTCTCCAGTAATATTCTGGATGCTCTCTGTCGCTACGATTGGCCGGGTAATGTTCGAGAACTCGAAAACGTGATACAGAGAATGGTTGTCATGTCTGATGCCGATGTTCTCGAAATGCCCGATCTCCCTGGTCCCATGCGGTTTTCCGTCGCAACTGGACCACGATTGGATCAAACCCTGGCTGAGGTGGAGAGTGAGCATATTCGAAACGTCATGACCAGAACAGGTGGAAATAAATCCCACGCCGCTAAAATTCTGGGAATCGATCGGAAAACCCTCCTCGATAAGATTAAGAAGGCTGCTCCGGAGTAAGTTAAAAACCACATTTACCATCTTCTTCCCAAATTGGGGAGATTCACCTCACTGAGGTGTTTCTCCCCAATTTGTTTAAGGCCGCGTTTACGACTCGAGTTCACACCACCGAACGAACAATATCAATTTTCAAAACTTTAATTATCATAAGCTTAGTAAGTATTTCTTAAGAGTAACCGGACTGAAATTAAGGTTTTCCAGCTATTGGCATACCCATTGCTTATTCAGAAGAAAAATGTCCGGCGTTCATACAAACTGAACGACTGAAAACAGAGGCGCTTTCCGTTTCGTGAATATTATCGCCTGCCAATGACTATTGATGCAGCACTGTTGAAAGTCTCAAGCGCGCCAGGTATTGACAACTTGACACGATGGGAGGCACTGAAGATGTCAATTGGAGTAACTCATCAGGGTATTTGCCAGAATTGCGTCCATGTCGGACAATGCGTCCAATTGCAGAAATCAGCCAGTCCCGTCTGGTTTTGTGACAACTTTGACTGCACTGAAACTCCGGAATGTCAAACCATTAAAGAGATTCTGCCACCCAAAAAGGTTGTCGTGAATCCAGAGAAATTTCTGGGATTGTGCGCAAACTGTGATCAGCGTTCTTACTGCATCAATGCCAGGCAACCTGGTGGGGTTTGGCATTGTGAAGAATATCGATAATCCAAGTTCCTAATATCGGCATTTCAGTTAACTGAGGGAGAAGATCATGTCAAGTCGCCCGGAAGAAATACGTCAAGCCACAACAGGTAAGTCGCGGTCAGGTCAAAACGAGGGCTTGTGCATCACCTGCGAATCGCTAACGAATTGCTGTTTTCAGAAAAACGTAACTGAACCGGTGGTTTTTTGCGAGGAGTTTCATGTCAGCAGCGCTCGTCTGCACGTCACCGAAATGCCTGGTTCTGCGAATCTAAAAAAAGAAGCGACCGGTGTTGCGCTTTACACTGGGCTCTGTATGAACTGCGACAGCAATAATAATTGCGTTTATCCTCAAGCCGGGGCTGGTGGGTGGTTTTGTGAAGAATACGCCTAAATCGAGACATTGAATATACCCCCAAAAATACTTAATTGCGGAAAATCAAAAGATGAATGTCGAAGTCGTTCACAATATACTCCATAAGCATCAGAATGCCCAGGACGGCTTGATTTCGATCCTCGAGGATATCCAGAGTCAGTTCGGATATCTGCCAGCAGAAGCTCTCAAAATTGTAGCTGGAGAATCGGGCAAGGCTCTGGTCGATATTTATGGCGTTGCTACTTTTTACAAATCCTTCAGCTTGAAGCCTCGAGGCAAACACTTGATTTCGGTATGCCTGGGGACAGCCTGTCACGTGCGAAATGCCCCGGTCATCGGCCAGGAATTTGAGCGCCAATTGGGCGTAAAAGCAGGGGAAACAACCGAGGATTGGGAATTTACTCTGGAAAGAGTGAACTGCCTGGGAGCCTGCGCTCTCGGACCGATAGTCGTCGTGGATGGTCATTATTTCTCGAAGGTTAACACAGCCAAAGTCAAACAGATCATCGACCGTGCCCGGCGCGGTTTGGACAAGGTTGAAGTCAAGACTGACAACCGCGTCTTTCCTATCGGTGTCAGGTGTCCGCGTTGCAACCACAGTCTGATGGACTCGAAACACCTGATTGACGGTCTGCCCTCCATTCGCGTCACTGCCTCATATGACCGCATGCACGGACGTTTGAGTCTGTCCAGCCTGTACGGCAGCTATAACGTTTCAACTGAATACGTTGTCCCTGACAACGCCATCGTAAATCTGTTCTGCCCGCACTGCCACGCCATGTTCAGCGGCAGCAGTGACTGTACCATCTGCGAAGCTCCATTGATACCCATGATTGTAGACGGCGGCGGAATGCTGCAAGTCTGCTCGAGGAATGGCTGTAAAAACCATATGTTGGACCTGAGCGGAATTAACATCTAATCGGTATCAGGTTGCTCGCATCAAAAACTTGTCATCAAGATTTAAGAAATAACATGGAAAAAATAACATCGATGGAAGACTTCAAGCTCTTCCGGGAACGTCTGATATCGAGTATAGATCGAAGCACACCGACCCTGGTTATTACGGCTGGGACTTGCGGTCAAGCCAGCGGCGCCAATGACTTGATACGAATCGCCAAGCGCGAGATTATATCGCGGGGGTTGACGGAGAAAATCAAGCTGCGCATCACCGGTTGTTTCGGCTTCTGCGAAGCCGAGCCGAGCATCCTTCTCGAACCTTACGGCACCTTTTATCCGAACGTGGGGGTCGGTGCAGTTCCGGGTATTATCGATGCGGTTTCTAAGAAGGACGTCATCGAGGAACTGCTCTATAAGGATCCGATAACTGGAGATCCGATAGAGAAGCAGAACGATATACCCTTCTTCGGTAAACAGTTGCGAACGCTGTTAAGCAGAAACCAAAAGGTCGATCCGATCCGCATCTTCAATTATATTGAAAATGGTGGATACTCCGCTTTTGCCGCGGTTTTAGCCAAGCACCAGCCCAGATGGGTCATCGAAGAGGTGAAGGCGTCGGGGCTGCGGGGCCGCGGTGGCGCAGGTTTCCCGACCGGACTGAAATGGGAGTTATTGTCAAATCAGAAAAACGGCGCAGGCAAGTATCTGGTTTGCAATGCCGATGAAGGTGACCCGGGAGCCTATATGGACCGCAGCGTCCTGGAAGGTAATCCTCACTGCATCATCGAAGGGATGCTAATCGGCGGTTTCGCCACTGGCGCGACTGAAGGCGTTATCTATGTCAGAAATGAATATCCTCTTGCCATCAAGCATCTGGTGATCGCGCTCAGACAGATGCACGAAATCGGACTTTTAGGGCAGGACATCCTCGGATCCGGGTTCTCATTCGATATCAACATCGTGCGTGGGGCAGGAGCTTTCGTATGCGGCGAAGAAACGGCGCTCATCCACTCGATTGAAGGGCGAATGGGTGAACCCCGCCAACGCCCGCCTTTCCCTATTTCGCACGGTATCTATGGCAAACCCACTGCGATCAACAACGTGGAAACCTGGGCGAACGTGCCGATTATATTCGAAATCGGCGCCAAAAAGTTTGCCAAGATCGGCACACCTAATAATTCAGGAACCAAAATATTCAGCCTCGTAGGTAAGATCAAAAATACCGGCTTGGTTGAAGTCCCTATGGGGATCACCATCGATGAAATCGTGAATGACATCGGAGGCGGTCCATCAGGCAAATTCAAGATAAAGGCGGTTCAAACAGGCGGACCTTCAGGCGGTTGTATCCCGGTTGAGAAATTTGACCTGGCCATCGACTATGATCACTTGTCGCAAGTGGGCTCAATCATGGGTTCCGGTGGTATGATCGTAATGGACGAAAATACCTGCATGGTTGACGTCGCCAAATACTTCATGGGCTTCCTGAAGGAAGAATCTTGCGGTAAATGTTACCCTTGCCGTAAGGGGACTCAGAGGATGTACGAAATCCTCGATGACATCTGCAAGGGGGTCGGCACTCTTGAACAGCTTGATCTACTCGAAGAATTAGCCAAAGTCGTTCAAGATAGCACCATGTGTGGCTTGGGACAGACTGCGCCAAACCCTGTTCTATCAACCTTAAGATACTTCAAAAACGAATATCACGAACATATTGAGCATCAACGCTGTCCTGCTGGAGTGTGCAAGGACCTGATCACCTTTGCCATCAATGACAACTGCACCGGCTGCATGTTCTGTTCGCGCAACTGTCCTGCGGATGCTATCTCGGGTGGGAAGAAAGAACAGCACGTAATTGATCAGGAGAAGTGCACTTGCTGTGGGTCTTGCTTGTCAGTATGTAAATTTGACGCTGTCCACGTCGAATAATCGGAATTACCGTCGTAGGGAAAATACAAGATGATCAATCTAACCATCAACGGATTAGACCTCTCAGTTGAAGAAGGAACAACGCTGCTCGAGGCAGCCAGGTTTTGGGGCTTTCCCATCCCGACATTGTGCGCCATGGAAGGACTCTCACCCTATGGAGCTTGTCGCCTGTGCGTCGTAGAGATAGGGGAGGGCAAACAGGTAAAACTGGTCAGTTCCTGCACCTACCCAGCCCAGGAAGGATTAAAAATCCGCACAGCCTCCGAGAGGGTGCTACGTGCGCGCAAAATGATTATCGAGTTGCTGCTTGCTTCCTGCCCGCAGTCGAAAATTATCCAGGATCTGGCATCCAAACACAATGTTCGTCAGCAGCGATTCAGGCAGGAATACGAAGACTGTATTCTCTGTGGCTTGTGCGTACGCATGTGCGAGGAACAGATGATGGCGAAAGCCATTGGATTTCGCGGAAGAGGTGAAACCAGAAGCATCGGCACCCCCTTTGACGTCCGCAGTGAAGTTTGCCGGCTTTGCGGAGGTTGTATGTATGTCTGTCCGGCATGTCAGCTCCGCTGCACCTTTACTGAACCTGAAAAAGCCATCTGCGGCGGTTGTGCAAATCTAAGCCCACCCTGCGTGGAAAAACCAACGTTCGACGACATGATGTGTTACATGGATCCGTGCGTTGCCTGTGAGATTGTCAAAAAATAGAGATGCGAATCATATAAAAGGAAATTAGGAGACCCAAAATGGCAGCGTCGCTTTCAAGAATAAACTCTTCTGCCGCTACTCTGACGAAAAACCGTACCGAAGGTTCAATCACTCCGATTTCGGGAATGTGCGTTACCTGCGTCGATGGATGCATCGGCATGTGTGAAATCGGCAAGTCCGCTTATCGTGGGCATGAAGTCATTTATCCACAACCCTTTGGTGTGATCACAACGGCGGCGGAAAAGGTTTATCCGGTTGATTACTCCCACTTAAATATCATGGGAACTTGCGTCGGCGCGTATGGGATTGAAGCAGATAGTAACAAGGCGGTCTTTCCTGCTGTCAATCTTGAAGTCCGAATTGGTTATGATAAAGGATTGAAGTTCAAATTACCTATCATGATCCCCGGAATCGGTTCAACCAACATCGCCAAGAACAATTGGGAAGGTCTGGCGATCGGTACGGCTCTGGCGGGAACCGGTCTAACCATCGGCGAGAATGTCGTTGGAATGGACCCTCAGGCAGTGATAAAAGATGGCAGGATTCTCGATACGGTAGACTTAAAGCGCCGCGTCAATCTGTTCAAGGATCATCAGCGGGATGGCTACGGTGCAATCATCGTACAAGCCAATATCGAAGATACGCGCCTGGGAGTCCAGGAATATGCCATAGAATATCTCGGTGTTGAGTGCGTCGAGCTCAAATGGGGGCAGGGCGCCAAGGATATCGGCGGTGAAGTCAAAGTTAGTGACCTTAAGAAAGCGCAGTTACTCTATGAACGCGGCTATATCGTCCTACCGAATCCGACAGATCCGGACGTCATCAGAGCCTTCGAGCGCGGTTCCTTCAAGGAATTTGAGCGCCATTCCCGCGTTGGTATGGTGACCGAGGAAGGATTTGCCAAGCGTGTGGGCGAGTTGCGCAAAGCCGGAGCGAAATATGTCTTCCTCAAGACCGGAGCCTACAGACCTGTTGATCTGGCGCGAGCCGTATCATTCGCTTCAAAGTACGGCATTGATCTACTCACAGTCGATGGAGCCGGCGGCGGCACGGGGATGAGCCCCTGGCGGATGATGAATGAGTGGGGTGTGCCTACTCTGGAATTGCACTCCATGCTCTACCAGTACATCAAGAGACTGGCTGACCGTGGCGAACACGTTCCGGCATTGGCTTTGGCCGGCGGGTTTACCTTTGAAGACCAAATGTTCAAAGGCCTCTCCATGGGTGCTCCTTTCGTCAAGCTGATCGGCATGGCGAGAGCCCCAATTGCTGCGGCGATGGTTGGAAAAACCATCGGACGCACGATCGATGAGCATCAGCTTCCCGTCTACATCGAGAGATTTGGCGACTCAAAAGAAGAAATCTTCGTAACTGCAGCCTCATTGCGTAAGGAGCTGGGTGACGAAGAGTTTGAAAAGATCCCCACAGGTGCGCTTGGGTTGTATACCTACTATGAACGTCTCGCTCAGGGTTTGCAGCAACTCATGTGCGGGAGTCGTAAGTTCAAGATGGACTATCTGTCACGTGATGATCTGGCATGTCTCACGCACGAAGCTGCCGAAGTCACCGGTTTGCCGTACATAAT
Source organism: bacterium (assembly GCA_026394195.1). Lineage (GTDB taxonomy): Bacteria > Electryoneota > B3-LCP > B3-LCP > B3-LCP > JAPKYS01. Next base: position 339,402 of record JAPKYS010000023.1, read on the forward strand.
GGATCTGGACCGGAAAGAGGCAATTGAAATTCTGGATAAATCGAATGGGCAGCCGGTACAGCTTCAGAAGGCCCAAATGAAAAAGGCTTCAAGTAAAACCGTTTAGTATAGCGGCTTAACGGTTTTAGAAGCCCTTTAATGAGGCGATTAATCTTCACCCTTGCGCAAATTCCGCTTTGTTGGAGCTAATTCGGTTTCGCCTCAGTTGACCGAAGGCAAGGTAGAACAATGTTCGTGACTCCTTGAACGAGGGCTGACCAGAACGGTCAGCCCTTTATTTTTTGAGATGAATGGTTTCTGGTGAAATCGTCACGGCTCGGTGGAAATGCATGGACGTACACCTTTTTCGTGACTCCCCGAAACAAATCCTAACCAAATATTGAATTTACGAAGAATATTTTGTACTTTCAATTAGTCATCACCATCCAGCGACCTTGATGTGGACTGGTTTCAAGAATGCTCTGAAGAGGTATTACAATTTCTGTCTGCAAGAATGGGTCAATCGAGGTTATGTGAACAGGATGGAAGTACAGTCTATTGAGGGTCTCATCGTCATGCCGGGATGGTGGGGGGATGAGCGACTGCACGCATCGCACCGCTCGAATCTTCTACGCAAAGATCCCGATTATTATGGTCGATTTGGTTGGAAGGAAAGCCCTGACCTCTCTTACTTCTGGCCAAGCAGGGAAGGGTTTTGAAGAGGTATTTTATTAGCCTTATACCTCATCACTGCCGCCGATGAGCGCCGTAATCGCCTGACTCCAGCCCAGGATTCCACTATTTCGTGTGAATTTAATTCCGCGTCTGCCAATGTGTCCATCAAACCCACCTCGCGAATTCCTCACTAAAATCGGTTGATCCACCGCGTAGAGCATGGGACCGTCAGAACTGCTGTCGCCAATCCCGATGGTTTTTATTTCACGATCGGGGTACTCTTCACGGTAGAGTTGCACTATGAAGCGGAGGGCTCCACCCGTATCATGATCACCGGTCAGGAGAAAATGATTACCGAGTGGTACCAGGTGTAGATTTAAATTTTCGATTTCTGCGTAGAGCAGCTTTAACGTTTCAATGTCGCCGTTGAACACAACCGGTTCAGTATATTTTCTGTACTTCGCTGAGGCGAGATCCTCAAGCTTTATCCCTGCAGCTTCCCTGAGGCGCTTGGATTTTAAATCTGAAACTTTCCAGAGTTTGCCTCCTGTCGTCGTATAAAGATAACCCAGCCTTTCATGAATTAATTTGCGATCGATTCCAAATTCAATAATATCGCAGCCCCGCGATCTTTTTGAAAATGAATACTTTATGGTCAAAAGATCCTTGGGGATATAAATAGCTGCGCCGCTTTCAATGACGAAAGCGTAGGGAATGGCGCTTGACCCAATTTTATCTTCGACGTCTCTCGCACTTTTGTGCGAGGTGAATATCAGCGGAATGCCGGTATCCTCCAATAAACGGAACGCTTGTTGTGCTTCCGGAGAGCAAATCGATTGCGCATCCAGAATGGATCCGTTGAGTCCGGTGAAGATCAGCGATTGCTCCAATTGGCTCATAATTCCTTCCCTCTACCTCAAAGAAACCGATCAATCCGGAAAATGTTTCCCTACGCACGGTTCAGGGGCTACTAAAAATATGTTGGAATGAGCACTCACCCAAGGTTCAGCGCTACATTCAGGCTGCTTTTTATAAAGGAACTTGCAAAAAGACTTGCAGGTTGAAAAAAAATTTGGTACTTTATAATGATTCCCTTAATTCTCTGGACATAGAACAAATCAGATTTTCGATAGACAGTCGTGTCACTCCGGCTTAGCCTGCCCCATTGGGGTCCGGAGTCAGACACGCCGCCAGATTCCCGACGCAGGCTGAAGCCTTTGCGGGAATGACAGCTTCTCTTACCCTGCGACATAAGTCCAGTTACTTATGGGAATCGCTATAATACGTGTATAAACCGAGATGAATGAAAATGGACGCAGGTACACCTAAGGAAAATCTTAATAATCTCAATATACCGACCGAGCTGCCGGTTATGCCGCTAAGAGACATTGTCCTCTTTCCCGGCACCGTCTATCCTCTGTTAATTGGCAGACCCGGCAGTTTAAAGGTCATTGAGGAGGTTCTTAACAAAGAGCGGTTTATCGCGCTATTATCCCAGAATGACCCACAAGTGGAAGAACCTAATTCTGAGACCCTCTATCACATCGGAGTTGCCGGGCGTATCACGCAGTTACTCAGGCTTCCCACGGGAATGACCAAGGTTCTCGTCGAAGCGGTATCTCGGATTGAAGTAACGGAATTTTTTCAGAAAAACGAACTCTTGATGGCAAAGTTGAGCCCCTTTACACCGGAGATCGAGAATAGCCGTCGAGTCCTGGCTGCACTGCGTCGTGCCACTTCCGTATTTAAAGAATACACCGCTCTTAATCAGAATGTTCCGGACGAGATACTACTCGGATTGGAACAGATACAACTTCCGCAACAGATTGCTGATTACATCGCGGCCTACATCGAATGTGAATACAAGAAGAAACAGGTTATTCTGGAGTACAATGACCTCTATCAGCAGCTGCTTTCGCTCACCAAGCTTCTCAGGGAAGAAATCGATATCCTGAAGATCGAGAAATCGATTGATAATCTGACTCGGGATAAGTTGGCAAAATCTCAGCGAGTCTACTATCTGCAAGAACAAATGAAGCTGATCAGGCGCGAGTTGGGCGATGAAGGCGAGGACGAGGATGAGGATGCCATCGTTGAATATCGAGAGAAGATCCGTAAAGCCCGGATGCCCAAAGACGTCAAAGAGAAGGCGTACGAAGAACTCGAGCGATTGACAGGTATGGCTGACCTATCCCCTGAGGCAACGGTTGTTCGCACCTACCTCGATTGGATATGTGGTCTGCCCTGGTCCAAGCGCACCAAGGATAACCTGGACATCGAACGCGCCCGTAAAATGTTGGACGATGACCATTATGGCCTGGAAAAGCCGAAAGAACGCATTCTCGAGCACCTTTCTGTCTTGAAATTGGTGGAGCGCTTAAAGGGTCCGATCCTCTGCCTGATAGGACCTCCTGGAGTGGGGAAGACCAGCCTGGGTAAATCCGTTGCCCGGGCGATGAGTCGTCAATTTGTCCGAGTCTCTCTCGGCGGGGTCAGAGATGAAGCGGAGATACGCGGGCATCGGCGTACCTATATCGGAGCTCTCCCGGGACGCATCATCCAGTGCATTAAAAAAGCCGGCAGCAAGAACCCAGTCTTCCTTCTGGATGAAGTCGATAAGATGAACTCTGACTTCCGCGGCGATCCGGCTTCTGCCCTGTTGGAAGCTCTTGATCCTGAGCAAAACACCAATTTTTTGGATCATTATCTCGATGTGGATTTCGACCTGTCTGAGGTGCTCTTCATTACCACCGCCAATACCGAGGAGGGTATTCCCCTACCGCTGCTCGACCGGATGGAAGTGATCCGGCTGCCGGGCTATCTGCGAACCGAAAAACTGCATATCGCCCAAAAATTCCTGATGCCCAAGCAGCTCTTGGCGAACGGTCTGAAGAATAGCCATCTGGATTTAACCAAGGAAGCGTTGCTGCGCATTATTGATGAGTATACCCGGGAAGCGGGGGTGCGGGAGCTGGAACGCCACTTGGCTAAAATATGCCGAAAAGTAGCAAGAAAAGCCGCCGAAAATGAGCTCAAGGGTCGGGAAATGGTCAAGGTACCGAATCTGCGCAGCTTTCTCGGTGTGTCCAAATATCCGGACCGTCAGTTGCAGCGTACGCCAAAAGTCGGCAGAGCGACAGGATTAGCCTGGACGGCAGCGGGTGGAGAAATCCTTTCCATTGACGTTACACTGCTTCAAGGTCGCAATGACATGATCTTGACGGGACAACTGGGCGATGTGATGAAGGAGTCAGCCCGTGCTGCGCTCTCCTATTTAAAGGATCGCGCTAAACAGTTGGGTCTTGGTGATGACGCCTTTCGTGGACGCGAAGTTCACCTTCATATTCCGGAAGGCGCAGTGCCAAAAGATGGACCCTCAGCAGGGATAACCATCGCGGCGGCGTTATATTCCGCGGTTTCCGGAAAACCCCTGTCACAGGAGATTGCCATGACCGGCGAAATCACTCTGCGCGGCGAAATTCTTGCGATTGGAGGTTTACCGGAGAAACTGCTCGCAGCCAAGCGACATCGCATCAAACGGGTCTTGATCCCCAGGGAAAATCTTCCGCAGCTTTCCGAAATATCTCCGGAAGTGAGGCGCGGTTTGAAGGTTACACCGGTATCCAATCTGGATGAGGTGTGGCAAATCCTCAACTTTAATTGATGAAATCTCAAGTACAAGCCAATTATATCGGCTGTTCACCGAATCCGGCAGTTCTGCGACGCAGCCCGCTGCCGGAAGTTCTATTTATGGGGCGCTCCAATGTCGGCAAATCGTCGCTGATCAATTGCCTGGTGAACAGCCGTAATCTGGCGCGAACCAGTTCAACTCCCGGAAAAACCCGGCTGTTCTACTTCTACGAAATTGACGAGCGAATGCTCTTTGTCGATCCTCCGGGATATGGCTATGCCAAAGTCGCTGAGGCTATGCGAACGCGCTGGATGCAGGAAATGGAACGTTACCTCCGCAAGGCAGAACTGCTTAAGGGTGTCGTTCTGATCATGGATATCCGGCACGCGCCCACTCCGATCGACTACGAGATGGCGCTCTGGCTGGCTGAAAGCCGCATCGACTTCGTCAGTATATTAAATAAGGCTGATAAGCTGTCGCGAAATCAGCGCAATGCAGCGATTAACCGTGTTCATGGCGAGATGAATTTCGAAGGCGCCGGACCGATCATACCGTTCTCAGCGAACACGGGTGAGGGGCGCAGCCAGTTATGGAATTCATTGGAAGAATGGATCGGCAGAGTAGGCTAAATTTTCCTACACAACGCCGGAGCGTCTACATTGCGGTTTGATATCTTACGGTAATACAGTAATTTGGAAAACATCGTAGAATTATTATCAAACCTACTTTATATTGTGTGCACATTTGTTCAATCAGCCATCTATTGCGTTAAAAAACTGCTTGACTCCTGCTTGTAGAATCGCTATATTGTCCCTCGCCTCAAAAACCACACTACAAATTCGGGGGAAAAATGAACGCCAGAACCTCATCCAAAGGTAAATTAGCCACTGATTTGTTCGGCACAGCAGCAACTCCGGTTCACGAAGTAATTGCTGAAGAGGTCTCTGAAATACCGACACTAAAAACACCCCCTCCGGACAGCTACACCTATAGTGACAATAGTCTCGCCGTACTAAAACGCCGATACCTCGCAAAAGACTCTCAGGGTCAAGTCGTAGAAACACCGGAAGAGATGTTCAGGCGGGTTGCCAGACATATCGCCGGCGCAGAAAAGATCTTCAACCCAAAGATCACTCGACAGGAACTCGGTGAGATTGAGAATACTTTTTTCAACCTCATGGCTTCACTCGACTTTCTGCCGAACTCTCCAACCTTGATGAATGCGGGTCGCGAGCTGGGTCAACTATCCGCCTGCTTTGTTCTACCGGTTGAAGACAGCATGGAAGGCATCTTTGACGCCCTCAAGTACACTGCTCTGATCCACAAGAGTGGGGGAGGAACGGGATTTTCTTTTTCCAGATTGCGTCCCCGGGACAGCATGGTGCAATCCACCGCCGGAACTGCGTCCGGACCGGTCTCGTTCATGACTGTCTTCAACGCAGCTACTGAAACGGTAAAGCAGGGAGGCACCAGGCGTGGTGCGAATATGGGAATCCTGCGCGTGGATCACCCTGACATTGAACAATTTCTGGATTGTAAAAAGGGCGAGAACGCGCTCAATAATTTCAATATTTCGGTCGCAGTCACCGATGAATTCATGGATGCGGTAAAGAACAATTCCAAGTTCGCCTTGCGCGATTCGCGTACCGGATACGTTCTGAAAGAGCTCGAGGCAAAGCAGCTTTTCGATCGCATTGCCGACAACGCCTGGCATAATGGTGAACCCGGAATCGTTTTTATCGACCAGATCAACCGCAGCAACCCCACACCCGAATTAGGTGCCATCGAATCAACCAATCCTTGCGGTGAACAACCGTTGCTCCCTTACGAATCCTGCAACCTGGGTTCCATCAACCTCAGCAGCCTGATCTTGGATGATGGAGTCGATTGGGATCGATTGGAAATGATTATCAAGTTGGCGGTCCGCTTTCTTGACAACGTGATCGAAGTCAACAAGTATCCATTGCCGGAAATTGACAAAATAACTCGCGCCAACAGGAAAATCGGCTTGGGATTGATGGGATTTGCCGACCTGCTTTTTCAGTTGGAAATCCCCTACAACAGCAGTGAGGGGATCAAGATGGGCGAAGAAATCATGCACTTTGTCCAGCGGGTCTCGCACCGCGCTTCCGAAGATCTGGCCAAGTGGCGAGGTCCCTTTTCCAATTACGAGCATTCAACCTTCAAGACGCCGATCCGCAATGCCACAGTCACGACAATTGCACCTACCGGGACTTTGTCGATGATCGCCGACTGTTCCGGTGGCATTGAGCCTGCATTCAGTCTGATCTATGTTAAAAAGGTGATGGACGGTCAGGAACTGCTGTACGTGAATCGTTACTTCGAGAAGGCGTTGCAGCGCGCCGGTCTATCCAGCGAATCCCTGGTGGAGAAAATAGCCAATTGCAAATCCCTCGAAGAGATCATCGAGATACCTAAACCTCTGCGCCGCATTTTTGTCACCGCGCTGGAGATCGCTCCAGAATGGCACGTCCGTATGCAGGCTGTTTTTCAGAAAGATTGCGACAATGCCGTCTCAAAAACGATTAACTTCCCCTTCAGTGCAACGATATCCGACGTGAAATATGCCTATATGCTGGCTTATGATCTGGGGTGCAAAGGGCTGACCGTTTATCGTGATGGTTCGCGCTCCGAACAGGTGATGAACGTTGGCGCCTCGGTTACGCCCACACCCAAGGTGGAAGAGAAGGAAATCCGCCCGCGGCTGCACCCCCGCAAACGTCCTGCCGTAACCTTCGGTATGACCGAAAGAGTCAATACCGGCGATGGAGCCATCTACATCACCATTAATGAGGACGAACACGGACCTTGCGAGGTGTTCACCTCCATCGGTAAAGCGGGCGGTAATTTAGCTGCTCAATCCGAGGCGATCTCGCGGTTGATATCGCTGGCTTTACGTTCCGGGATTGAACCCAAAGAGATTATCAAGCAGTTACGGGGCATATCCGGACCGAACTCCATCTGGGAAAACGGCACTCTCATTACTTCTGCTCCGGATGCCATCGCCAAGGCGTTGGATCGCTACATCCAACGTCGCGCCGCCAACGGCAAGAACGAAGTCGTTGCTCCAATAGTCGTTGAAGAGCAATTGGAGATCATCAAGGATACCAACATTCAGGAAGTTCCCGATCAGTGCCCGGATTGCGGCGACAAGATCGCTCACGAAGACGGCTGTCTGGTCTGCCGCTCCTGCGGGTTTACCAGGTGTGGGTAGAAAAGTAACAAGAGATAACTAAGAATTAAGCAAAGGCGGAACGGTCAATATGTCTTCAGCAGGCAGCCACTTTCATTACGTCTGCACCCACGCAGAAGCATGGGAACTGATAGAAGAGCGCTCACAATTCTGGGTATCCAACTGCGGCTGCCGGGAAAACAAGGGGAAATGCGAACGGTCCAGGATGGATCTCTGCCTGCAATTCGCTCCTAATACGGAAGCGTCGGGTTCGGGTAAGCGAACCCTATCCAAGGCTGAAGTCGCGGGAATCCTGTATGAAGCCTCTGAAAAGCATCTGGTAGCGCGCCCGTTCCATGGACTGAAAGACTACACCGTCACCGAGGGTATCTGCTTCTGTTGCGACGACTGCTGCGAATACTTCACCAAGCCCGAAGAGAATCACTGCGACAAGGGGCAGTTCATCGAGCAGACGGATTTTAAAGTCTGCAATCACTGCGGGGACTGCGTTAGCGTCTGCCGTTTTGGCGCCCGCATGATGAATGGTCAGTTATCGGTTGATCGTGAGAAATGCTATGGCTGCGGTTTGTGTGCGGAACTCTGCCCCCTCGAGTGCATCGAAATGGCAGCGCGATAACCGGATGGAAACTGGTAGGAAAAATCTCGACTAAATGAAGACCATTGTACTGCTGACGATCTCGAATATCTTCATGACCATCGCCTGGTATGGCCATTTAAAATACAAAAGCGCTCCTATCGCCACTGTGATCCTGGTCAGCTGGTTAATCGCATCACTGGAGTACTGCTTTCAGGTGCCGGCGAATCGCATCGGTTACGGTCAATTCAGCGCTGCTCAGCTGAAGACTATCCAGGAGGTGATAACCCTGGTGGTCTTCTCGTTCTTTTCGGTGTTTTATCTCAAAGAAGAGCTGCGCTGGAATGTCATCGTAGGTTTCGGTATGATGGCGGGAGCGGTCTTCTTTATCTTCAAGAAGTGGTAGAATTCGTCGGGATTCTTCAATGTTGGAAATCTTTTTGCCTTACGCGATCTGGCTTGCCGTCACTGGTCGACCTTTCTTCTGGTATCGGGCTCGGCCTGTGGCGACCCGACCAGTCATCATTGAGAGCACCTGGTGCCGATTCGCGGGTGGTGTGTACCTGATCAGAATTCTTCTTGCATGGCTGCTACCCTCGTTGCCGCCCGAAGTCGATATTTTACTTTGGGTTTGTTCTGCGGTTCTGTTAACCATTGGAATATTCGACAGTTTACGGAAGAGGACGGAAGTGCTGTAGCTTCATCCGCTTCATTAAATTTTTATCTTTGGGGAACCTTTCAGTGATCCGGACGTAATTTTAATATAATGCTGGGGACGACATGGTTTCGACGGGATAGGAGGAAGCTGGATCAGCAGGCCGGGGAATGGCGTGTACCCCGAATAAACTTCGCTAAAACATCAAATGCCGACAATTACGGCTACGCCTTAGCTGCTTAAAAAAAAGCAGCTACGCTCCACTCAGTCTTAGCCTATCGGGTTGAGAAGTGAGCGACAATTAGATGGGCTGGCGTCGTTCTGCGCCTCGGTGAACGAAGCGAGATTCAGAGGCTGGCTGGCGCTTAGATCTGTCGATGGATGTTGGCGCCGGCGAGAATCAAACATCGACTAAGCCTGTAGCGGGTCCTTCTGCCGCTATTTCGGACGCGGGTTCGATTCCCGCCGTCTCCACAAAAACCACTTCCAACTTCCGGGGAGTGGTTTGTTTTTAATCCTTACGGGTCATGTCCAAATTAACAATCTGCGTCACCAATCAGGATTTTCCAGCAAAAATCCCGCAGACATTTTTCCTTTCGGATGCTTCGCCGGTCGTACTCTGCGGGGCTGAGGATTTACTGCAGCTCAGGAAAGTCTGCCTGTTAAACTCACGCCAATCACCCCAATTAACCTCACGTCGCAGCTGGATCGATGGTACTTTGACGGCGTTGCGACATTTGGATCCCAATAAGACCGCCATTATTTCGAGTGTCGGGACCACACCATGGGATTTTCTTTCCTGGGCGGCAGCAAAATCGGGGCTGCCGGTGATCCTAATCTTCCCTGCGGGCAGCGCTCAGAATTTCAACATTTCGCGCACGAAAGCCATCGTGGATCTTGGCTTGGACGCAGATAAAACTCTGGCGTTGAAACCCTTGCGTCTCGGTCCAAAAAGCGTTGCTGAATCCAGCCTCGCTCGGGATCGTTGGGTATTGGCACTCAGCGATCTGATCTATCCGATCAGCGTCAGACCGAAGGGCAACCTGGTACACTACCTTGAGCACCCTAATCTGTCAGAAAGCTGTATATCTAATGTTTTTGCTACAGCATATGAGGATGCCCCGAACATCAAGCGTCTGGCGCGCTTTCACCGGGTTGCCCTTCCCGAATGGTTTGAGGCAGAAGATTATCACTATCACTGGACCAGGTCTTGTGTCGGACCTTGGCCTGATGAGACTCATGCAGAATATTTCGACCGCCTGACGAAAGCCAATTTTTTGGATGAAGGTGGCTTAAGCACTCTTAGACGTATTTTGGAAGAAGGAGTTATCCGCTCGTCAGGAAGGATGATCAGAGGGAAATATCCCGTCGTTCCGTTCACTGAGCGTTCACCCTTGGATTTGCCCGAATTGCTCAAGTGGAGAGCCGGACTGCGGCATTGGACATTTGAACCTTACGGCATCGGAATCAGAAAAGCAGCCGCTCTAAAAATCGGCGCCAGACCGGTTATTTACGCCGGAATCAGCGATTTCGAGCGCATGAGCGATGCAGAAAAACCTTTTTTTCAATTAGCTTCATCCGGAAAGATCGATTGGAGGATGGAAAAGGAGTGGAGAATCTGCGCTGACGTCATTTTGTCAGATCTGTCAGCGCAGGACGCCGTAGTTTTGGTTTACAACCAGGATGCAGCCCGGAGGGTACAATCCGCAAGTCAATATGAAGTGATTCCGTTATTGGAAGATTGAAAGTTATTCTGATTGATCCATTCTACCAGCCAACTGCCCGCAGGCTGCTTTAATTTCTGCTCCCCGACTGCGCCGAAGCGTCAACGCAATCCTATCCCTAACGAGTACGCTGTAGAACCGGTCCATAATCGCATCCCAATCGGCTCGCGACGGTCTATCTTTCCCGATGGGATTTAAGGGAATAAGGTTCAGCTTGCAAGGTACCTGAATCAACCATTCTCGCAAAGTTTTGATCATCTCCAGAGTATCATTAATTCCGGGCAACAGAGCGTATTCAAATGTGATATGCCCTCCTTTCATTTTCTGGTATAGTATAGCCGCCATGATCACTTCTTTGATAGGATACTTACGGTTGATCGGCATGATGCGGTTGCGCAGAGTATCTGTCGGAGCGTTCAGTGATATTGCCATCTTAACCGTGAGCTCTTCTTCTGCCAGTTTCAAGATACCGGGCACGATACCGGCGGTCGACACCGTCATCCGTTTCTGGGACAACTCCAAGCCATCGGAGACTGAGAAAACTCGGATCGCCTTGACCAGATTATCATAATTCAGGAGGGGTTCACCCATCCCCATGAAAACCAGATTACGCAGCGGTGGTTCAGAAGTCATTCGTTGAAAGATAACCACCTGATCGACGATTTCTCCACTGGTAAGGTTACGTTTGAATCCCAGTTTGCCGGTGGCGCAGAAGGTGCAATCGAGAGGGCAGCCAACTTGAGTGGAGAGGCAGATGGTCGCATGAATTTCTTCAGGTATCCTGACGGTTTCGATGTAATTGCCATCACGAAGCCAAAATAGGATTTTAACCGTGCCGTCTGAAGTCGATCGACGGCTGATCTTGGACAACAAGTCGAGTGGCTCCCAAGGTCGCAGTTGGTCGCGCAACCTTAACGGGAGATCAGTCATCTCATCGAGGGTTTGCACACCGCGCCGGTGCAGTCCTGCAAAGACCTGGCGTCCATGGAAGCGTTTTTCACCCCAGTCAGACATTATATCTTGTATCTCGTCCTTGCTGAGGTCTTTTAATGGAACTTTGGATTCTGAGTTCAACTGTTTCCACCCATCTGATTTGACCGATCCATCTGCATTTTCACGAATAATTTAGGTAATGCAAGCGTAGAAAGCAAGAGAATTTATTGACATTCAGAGAAACATTTACTAACTTTAAGGATTAAATCAAATAGTTCAAGACTAACCGCAAAGGATAATTGTGTCACACGACGTTGAAGCGCTGGAAAAACTGAAGCAAGCGCGGCTTAGTATCGAGCATGAGCTGGCGCAAGTCATTATCGGTCAAAAGCAGGTCATCACCGGCTTGATGATCGGATTATTGTCTCGGGGACATTGCCTCTTGATTGGAGTTCCCGGTCTCGCCAAGACCTTGATGATCAGTTCGCTGGCGCAATCCCTCGAACTTACCTTTTCGCGCATCCAGTTCACCCCTGATTTAATGCCGTCCGATATCACCGGCACCGAGATCATTGAAGAGGATAGAGCGTCCGGTCATAAAGCCTTCAAGTTTGTACGCGGTCCGGTGTTCGCCAACATCGTGCTTGCGGATGAGATCAACCGCACGCCACCCAAAACGCAAGCCGCTCTGCTGCAAGCCATGCAGGAGCACCAGGTATCAACCGGTGGGGTGACTCACACACTAACTGAGCCGTTCTTTGTGTTGGCAACGCAAAACCCGATCGAGCAGGAGGGTACCTATCCGCTGCCTGAAGCCCAGCTCGATCGTTTCATGTTCAATCTCTGGGTTGAATATCCCTCTCTCGAAGAAGAGCGTCTGATCGTCAAAACAACGACCAGCTCGATAGCTGCCCAATTGAAACCGGTGCTGAGTGGCGCCGACATCATCGAATTACAGGATTTGATCCGCAGGATTCCCGTATCGGATCATGTGGTTGAATTCGCCGTCGGCCTGGCTCGATTGACACGCCCCGAAGATGCGAATGCTCCGAAATTTATCAAGGATTGGATTCGCTGGGGCGCCGGACCGCGCGCCGGACAGTATCTGATCCTGGGCGCCAAAGCACAGGCTGCGCTGGATGGTCGCCCCACACCTGACGTCGAAGACGTGCGGCATATAGCGCTTCAGGTGTTGCGTCACCGCTTAGTTTTAAGTTTCAACGCAGAAGCAGATGGGATCGGAGCGGTTCAGGTTGTTGAAAAACTGTTAGAAACGCAGAAATAGCCGACGCGAATAGTTACCAAGATTGAATGAACTAATGCGATATAACCCTTGAACAACGCCAGAGCATCGATCTCACCCCAAGCCTTGGCGCGCCTCGCCAACCTGCAACTCCTAGCGCGTACGGTCGTAGAAGGCTTCATCACCGGATTGCATCAGAGTCCTTACCACGGCTTCTCAGTAGAATTCTCCGAACACCGTCCCTACCTGCCGGGCGATCCGATTCGGCATATAGATTGGAAGGTTTACGCCCGCACAGACCGCTACGTCATCAAGCGTTTTCAGGAAGAGACGAACCTGAAAAGTTATATTTTGCTGGATACGTCGGCTTCGATGGCATTTGCGTCTTCAGGTTTTAACAAGTTGAGTTATGGAACTCATCTTGCTGCTGCGCTGGCCTATCTGATGATCGAGCAGCGGGATGCCGTAGGGCTGGCGCTCTTCGACGATCAAGTGCGAAAATTGCTGCCTCCGAGAAGCGTGCGCAGCTATCTATCGCTGATCCTGAAGGAATTGGAACAAGCGGCGCCTTCCGGGCGAACCGGTGTCGCGGAGGCTCTGCATCGCATCGCTGAGAGAATGAAGCGGCGCGGCTTGATTATCCTGATTTCGGACCTGTTGGATGATCCTTCGGGGATCATCTCAGGATTGAAACACTTCCGCCATGATGGCCACGAAGTACTGGTTCTCCAGGTCTTGGATCCGTTCGAATTGTCCTTTGCCTTTCCTCAGGATGCGCGCTTTCGCGATTTGGAAACCGATGAGCGAATTGTCTCCCAGCCCTGGCATTTGCGGCGAGCCTACCAAACGGAGATGCGAAAGTTTCTGGATGGAATAAAAGCAGGATGCCGTGAAAACGGTGTAGACTACAACTTGTTTGAAACCCGTCAACCCTATGATTTGGCTTTGATGGAGTATCTGACCAAACGAAAAAGACTTTACTGAACAATAACCCTACGAGGAATCTATGAAAAAGATCGCTTATTTCTTCGTCATGCTGCTGATTTGTGGTTCAGCCTTCGGGCAGACCATGACTCTACCATCCACTTCAGCGGCAGTCACTGACAACGCGTTATCGGTGCTGAGCAATCCCGCGTGGTTGGGATTCAGACCTCATCGTGGGGAATTCACACTGCTATTTCCCTATAACGATTCGACGGCCAGTCAGGACTTCGGGATGCTGGTGCAGCTTGGGGAATTGGGGTTTGCGGGTGAGTTCGTCAATAATGATCTCTATTTCTACAACCGCTATACTCTGGGCAGCGGATTTGCGCTGGGTGAAGGGTTGTATTTAGGCGTAAGTCATGACTGGTACAAGGTCGTCGACTGGGATGGCGGCTGGAATATCGGGATGGGGTACAGACCCTTTTCGTTTCTCAGCGCCGGAGCAGTAATCTATGACCTCAATCAACCGAATCGAGGTGGCGTTTCCATCAACCCCAGTTATTCATTTTCTGCGGCTTTCCGCCCGCTGGGTCATAAATTGACGCTATCCGGAGATTTCCTCTTCACCAAACCAACCGGTAAAAGTTACGGCGATTCGCTTGATCCGGTGATTCGGCTGGAACTAATGCCTCTGGATGGTATCAAATTGACCGGGGAGTACCGCACGGACAGCAAGTTTTTCAGCCTCGGTTTGGGGTTGGCGATCGACAATTTCGCCATGGGTAATTTCAGAAATATGGATAAGGATGGCAAGATTCTTAACAGCGTTACCACCGTACAATTTTCCAGCGATCGGCAGCTTAATCCCTTCTCGCCGCGCTCGCACCAGATTGTGGAGGTGACTCTGGACGGAAAAATCGGGGAATCTGAAAGGATGCGCATCCCCTTCTTGAGCAAGCATGATGAGAAGACGCTCTCAGAACTCTGCGAAGAAATCGATCATTATGCTGAAGATAATAAAGTGGATGGACTGCTGATTCGCTTTGAAAATCCCCAGCTGGGTTTTGCGCAGGTCCAGCAATTGCGCCGCGCTCTCGAGAAATTCAAGGCTCAAGGAAAAACCCTGATCGCCTACTCAAGTGAATACACTCAACGCAGTTACTACCTGGCTACTGTCTGCGATGAAATTTACCTGATGCCGGTCGGCATGGTGGATCTGAAAGGGCTTGCAGCCGTCATGGGTTATTGGAAAGGGACGCTGAATAAATTGGGTATCGGAGTACAAGTTGAACGAGTCCGCGATTATAAAACCGCCATGAACTCTTTCGTGTATGAGGATACGCCAGCGCCGGAAGCTGAAATGATGAACTGGCTGTTAGACGATCTGTACGACCAGATCTGCAATAAAATGGCTGAGGGTCGGAATTGGACCCTGCAGGAAGTGCAGGATAAAATCAACAATGGTCCCTACTATTCAACTACTGCCTTGCAAAATGGTTTGGTTGACAGCCTGATTTACTACGACGGCATCGTACACGATATTGAGAGCAAAAATTACGATCTGGTCAGCGAGGACGCCTACTGGAGATCGCCTGTTTACGAAGAAGATTGGCCAGATACACGCGCGCCGAAAATTGCCGTCATCTACGCTGAAGGCGCAATTACTCACGGAGACAGCCGCCAGAATCTGTTCAGCGGCAAAATCATGGGATCTCAGACCATCGTTGAGGCGATACGAAAAGCCCGCGAAGATGCCAGCATAGACGGAATAATTCTCCGGGTCGATTCCCCCGGTGGTGACGCAATTGCTTCGGATGAAATCTACCGCGAAGTACAGCGTACTACCTCAGATACCAAGAATCGCAAGCCCATTTACGTATCAATGGGGAATGTCGCCGGATCCGGAGGATATTACATCGCCTGCGGCGCTGATACCATCATTGCTGAGGAGGGTACGATTACAGGCTCAATCGGCGTGATAGCAGGTAAGTTTAATTTGGCTGGACTGCACGAAAAAATCGGCTACACAACTCATCCGTTCAAGCGAGGAGAACATTCTGATGCAGAATCCATGTCCCGTCCCTGGACTGAGGAAGAATCTGCGCTGATGCGGGCGAGTATTGAACAGGTCTACCAGGATTTCATCAGCCGCGTGGCGCAGGGTCGTCACATGACCAAGGAACAGATCGATGCTGTGGGACAAGGTCGAGTCTGGACGGGAACTCAAGGTTTGCAGCATGGCCTGGTGGATATGATCGGTGGTATGGATGACGCCTTGAATGCCATGCGCACGCGTTTGGGAGTATCGGAGGACGCAGCTGTTGAATTGGAATACTATCCGAAACCAACAGGGCTCTTTGGAGCGTTAAGCGGAAAAATCATCAATATAAAGAGCAGCTCGCTGCCGCCGGCAATAGCCGAAGCTCTTGAACCAGTCGCTCTGGCGTCAGAGTTCTACACCGGCGCACCGCTGATGTTGATGATCTACGATATCGATATCAAATAATACCCGGAGGATAGATCTAAATGAACCTCAAAGTACTGATTCTCTGCGCAGTAATGATTTCACTGGCAGCGACCACCATTGGATTTTCCAAAGAAAATCCGCTCTATACCAAAGCAAAAGAGAGTAAGGATACTGCTGAAGCCATCAAGCTCTATTGGCAATACTTCGATGAAGCGAAAGGCGATTCCAACTTCGCTGATGCTGCTGATGATTTTGCCAATCTTTTGGCTGAACAGAAGCATTATGCTGATTTAGCGCGTTTTGCTGATCAGTTGCTGACCATAAAGCCCGCTCCGGTCAACCCACTGAATACCATCGCCTGGGCGCTGGCGGAGGGCGACACGGTTCTGGATAAAGCGCTCGCCTGCGCTGGAGCAGCGGTACGGGAGCAGAACTTGCTGAACCGGATGCCCCCGCCGCCCGATAGGTCTGCCAAAGCATGGAACGAGCGGCAGGGCTGGATGCTCAGCACCTTCCTCGACACCGAGGGCTTCGTGTTGTTGAAGCAGGGTAAACCTTCCGAAGCGCTCAAAGATTTCTTGTTTGCAGACTCACTTGGAGACGATCCCGAGATTCAGGTGCACATTGCTCAGGCTTATTTGAAGCTGGATCAACCCAAAGAGGCGCTGAAGAGCGCCTTGGAAGCGCTGTACGCTTACGAACAGGATGATCATAAGAAATTAGATGCAATTATCGCTTCAGCATATAAAAAAGTCAAAGGCAGCGAAAAAGGTTTAAAATCCTACATTGAGAAGCAACTGTCAGATCTGCGCAAGCTTGAGTACCAGAGATTGATATCGGAAAAAATCAACTTACCGGCGAGGGATTTCGATCTGCTTTCTCTGGCAGGCGGAAAGGTCAAGCTGTCCGATTATAAGGGGAAAGTGGTGCTGGTGGACTTCTGGGCAACCTGGTGTGGCCCCTGCAAGAGAGAACTTCCTCTGCTACAGAACGCCTATGCAGCTTGGAAGAAGCAGGGTGTAGAACTGCTGGCTATTTCCACGGATAAAGACACCGGGAAAGTCGCACCCTTTATCAATAAAAACAAATACTCTTTTCCGGTGCTATTCAACAACGGCACCTCCAAAGAATATGACGTATCCGGAATTCCGACCCTGTTTGTCGTGGATCAGGAGGGAAAGATCCAATACAAGCATGTCGGTTATCGCCCTGACGTGGTGAAAATTCTGGATCTACAGATAAAGGAATTAAAGAAGTAAACCAAATTAACGAAATATCCGTCTAAACTAATAATCAACGCCATGAGCACGGAGACATCATGAATAAACGAATTGCTATTCCCGCTTTGATCATTGCGATGATCATGCTGGCGGTCCAGATCAGCGCGGCGGAGAATATCCTGGATCCCAAGAAGTTGGACATTCAGGAACACGAACTTTCCAACGGCCTGAAAATCCTGACCTGGGAGGACCATTCAGCGCCGGTGATTACTTACCAGGTCTGGTTCAACGTGGGCTCGATCAATGAAAGACCGGGGATAACGGGTATTTCGCACCTTTTTGAACATCTGATGTTCAAGGGTTCCAAGAAATACGGACCGGAAGAGCATAACAACATCATTCAGGCGCATGGCGGTCGCTGCAATGCCTTTACCTCGAATGACATGACAGTGTACCACGAGAATATTGCCTCTGATGAGTTGGAATTGGTCATTGCCATGGAAGCGGAACGTCAAGCGAATCTCGCCATCACAGCGGAAAACCTGAAATCGGAACGTGAGGTGGTCAAAGAGGAAAGGCGCATGCGGGTTGACAACAGCGTATTCGGTGATATTTTGGAGCAACTGTCCGCCAATGCCTATGAAGCACACCCCTACATGTGGTCCGTTGTAGGCTGGATGTCGGATCTAAATTCGATAACTCTGGATGAATGCCAGGAATACCACCGCATCCATTATGCCCCGAACAACGCCACGGTCGTCATCGTCGGGGATTTCAAAACAGCCGAGGCGGTGAAATTGGTGGAAAAATATTACGGCGCAATTCCCAGACAAGAATCGCCCGCGACGGTAGCGACGGTCGAACCGAAACAGCGCGGTGAAAGACGGGTCTACCTGCATCGCCGGGCGCAACTTCCGATGCTGCTGGCTGGATATCACGTCCCGAATGCGGTGGCGGAAGATATGGCAGCATTGCAGGTGGCATCCCGGATTCTTTCCAATGGAGAAAGCTCCAGGATTTACCGCAAGATGGTGTACGAAGATAAACTGGCTCTTTACGCCGGCGGATCGGCTGACGAATCTAAAGATCCCAGCCTGTTCTATGCTTATTGCGGCATGAACATCGGTAAAGACGTCGCAGAAGGGGAGAAGGAATTATTCGATATTATTGAAGGGTTGACAAAAAATCCTCCCACTGACGAGGAACTCCAGAAAGCCAAAAACCAGATGGAGGCAGAGTATATCTTCAACATGCAGACCAACTGGAATAAAGGTTATAATCTGGGTTGGTATCAAACGGTTACAGGAGATTGGCACGGGATGCTTAAACAGGTGGACCGCTATCAAGCGGTAACCGCTGAGAAAGTGGCTGAGGTTGCCGCCAAGTACTTCACTCCAAACAATCGAACGACTATCATCCTGGTTCCTGACGATAATACGGAGCTCTAAATCACTCCATCAACCTACGAAATTTAAACATCACTGGAGGATAAATGAAATCGCAATTTTTTAAATTATCCCTGCCGACTCTGCTCTGTTTGCTGATGGGTTTTGGGATGGTGCAGGCTCAGTCCTCACAATCCCAGGACGTAGTGCCCGCATATCAGCCTCCGGCAGCCAAGATACTGGCGCCCGTCGTTCTGCCGCCCATCGTAGAAATGAAATTGAAGAATGGAATGAAAGTTGTGGTCGTTCAGCATCACGAACTTCCGGAGCTCACTTTGCACCTATTCTTTCGTACCGGAAGCCTATACGATCCCACCGGTAAAGCCGGTTTGACCGAATTTATGGCGAATTTGCTCACCCTGGGAACCAAAAATTTGGGTGCAAAGCAAATCGCCGATAAGATAGACTTCGTTGGCGGCAACATCAGCGCGGGCAGCAGTTGGGATGGAACCTTTGTCGAATGCGGCGTCCTTACAAAACATCTTCAAACTGCCATCGATCTGACGCAGGACGTCGTCTTGAATCCCAGTTTCCCAGAGGACGAGATCGAGCGGTTGAGGGAACAGACGCTTTCAGGAATCGAAAACAGTAAGGATGATCCCGGCAGTCTGGCAGGCAAAGAATTCAACAAGCAGATATTCGCCAATCACCCTTACGCTCTACCCACTGGCGGCACCGCAGAATCGGTTGCATCATTCACCAGAGAAGATATCCTGAAACAATATCAAAAAGTAGTTTCACCGGATCAGGCTCTGTTCTATGTTATCGGCGATATCGATGGCAAAGCAGGATTCAAGCTGGCGCAGAAAATGTTCGGTGATTGGAAAGGTTCAACCCTATCGAGAAAAGAATTTCCGATTCCACCACAACCGGTAGGGTATAAGATCGTTTTAGTGAATAAACCTGACGCAACCCAGGCGCAGATCCGCTGTGGATACCCAGGAATCGCGCGCGACAACCCGGACTACTTCGCCATTAACATGATGAACTATATCTTGGGCGGCGGCGGGTTTGTCTCACGTTTAACGAAGGTAATCCGTGCCGAAAAAGGTTTGACCTATGGAATCGGTTCTTCCTTCAGCGCCCGGCTGCAACCCGGACCCTTCACCGTCAATACATTCACTAAAAATGAATCCGCTCTCGAAGCAATCCAGGAAATCATTAAGGTGATCGAACAATATCAAGCCGAGGGACCGACCGACCAGGAACTCAAGGAAGCAAAATCCTATATGACCGGGAGTTACCCTCTGAATTTTGAAACTCCCAACCAGATTGCCGGAAACCTGCAGGCCTTGGAAATCTACAATTTGGGATCGGACTACATTCAAAAATATCGCAGCAGGGTGGATGCAGTCAGTAAAGATGAAGTCATCAAGGCAGCCCAGAAATACCTGCATCCGAAAGATATGGTTTTCGTCGTTGTCGCCAAGGCAGCAGACGTAAAGGAAGCCCTTGAGAAAATCGCTCCAGTGCAGGTCATCGAAATCGAGTAAGGAAACAATCAATTACCCCTGACGCGCAAAATGAAAATTAACCCGGATTCGCGTCCGGGTTTTTAATGAGGTTCTTGGACTTTTCGCTTGATTTCGCTTGCTTTCGGAAGAAAAATTATTTTGATTATTGGAGTAAGAACACCTGACCTGATCAACTGAGGAAAATCAATGAAGAAAGCGCTGATCATCGTTGTCTGGTTGCTGCCTGTTATCGGCTGGGCACAAATGGAAGATTTCTCGATTCGTGGCGGCAATCTCCTGCGCTGGGCGCACGGAACCGCCAATCAGTTGGGATCCAGCACCAAGGTGCAGAAATTTTGGTTTGAAGACGTCACCGACCTTGCACTGTCCTATAAAAACATAGAGCTAGGGTTACAGCATAAACTCTTTCGTCCCTCCGAGTTCGGTGAAAATCTGGGAGGGATTGATGCGATAAACTATAAATATCTCGAATTCCGGCAGGGAGATCTCACCCTGACGGCGGGTAATTTCTACGCAACCTTCGGTCGTGGGTTGGCTTTGAATTTGTACCGGGATTACTATTTAAACTTCGATAGTAACCTGGAAGGGTTCAAATCGCAATATCGCAGCGATTTGTTGGAAGCGATTGCATTTCGGGGACGTTCCTATCCCTCGCTGTCGACGGAAGGCAGCCGTATTCGTGAAAACGACGTAGAAGGAGCCATGCTACAAGTCTCACCGGTCACCTGGGGACAGATCGGCGGGTACTACCTCTACCTTCCAGAAGAGAATTACGATGAAACCCGGATGCCGGGTGGATTTCTGAATCTGAACGTAGGACCGGTCAGCTTTTCAGGAGAAAGTGTCTTACAGCTGGTTCAAGATGGCCTGGATTCCAACTACTACGGCACTTACTTTTCGGTGGATTATACCGGATCAGGCTTCGGTATCGTATTGGACTACAAGGACTACAACTTCAAGAGGTACAGCTACTCGACGGGCGGCTCATCGACAATCGAGCCCTTACCCTATCAAAATCCGCCCCTTGTGCAGCGCGAATTTACCACAAATCTGCTCGCCAAACACCCCCATCTCATCGCCTATGATGACGAGGTCGGTTTCCAAATCGAAGCCAATGTACAGCCCCTCGATCCTCTGGCATTGACTCTGAATTTCAGCCGCTCATCATCCCATCGCAATAATTCGTTGATTCCTTCTCTGCACGAAGAGGATTCACCTTTTTGGCAGCTCTTCTTAGAAGGTGAATACCATCATCCGAATAGCCACAGCTTAAGATTGAACCTCGGAGTCAACGAGGAAGTGAAAGTCTCCGGATCGCAGGGGCAGGTATTTACCTACTTCTGGCAGAAAAAACAGGGCGGAGCCGTTGAAGGGACCTACTACCTCGATAGTCGCAACAGTATCGGGTTACATCAGGAAGCCATGAGATTACAGGACGTCAAGCAAGCAGTCACATACTGGGAGTACTTTACAGCAGCCACGTTTTCCCACGCTCCCTGGGGCAGCTTCTCATTCATAGTCGAGACGACACAGGATCCGACCGTGGTTGATCAGGATGTGTGGTTCTCAGTGGAATCGTCCCTGAATATCATGGACAAACACAATCTGCTGCTGTTCTTCGGTCAGGATCGAGGAGGATTGAAGTGCACCTCCGGGCGTTGCCGGTATGTTGATCCATTTGCAGGTGTAAAGATAACCCTGCAGAGCACATTTTAAACGTTTCCCCAATGAACTCCGAACTTCAGGAAAAACTGAAGCGCCTCCCGCAGATGGGTCATTTGCTGGAATCTGCTGAATTGCGCAGTTTGGCTGCGGAATACTCTCACGAACTGATAAAACATTGCTGTGAGCAAGTGATCGCTGAGGCGAGGCGGACTATCCGTGAGGAGAATATCGCCGCTCCGGACGAAGCTACCATGATCGTCCGCATCAGAAGCTGCCTTGATGATTTTCTCCGACCTCGTATTAAGCGCGTCCTCAACGCCACCGGGATAATCCTGCACACTGGTCTGGGGCGAGCGCCGCTGAACGATGAAGCCTACCAGATAGCCTTCAAACGAGTCGCCGGCGCCTGTGATCTGGAACTTGACCTCCAATCCGGTCAGCGCGGTGACCGCCAGGGCAAACTCGAAGATCTACTCGGTTTCATTACCGGAGCAGAAGCCGCCGCTGTAGTCAATAACAATGCCGCAGCGGTCCTGATCACTCTGAATACCCTGGCTAACCGTGCGGAAACTTTAGTGTCCCGGGGTCAATTGATCGAGATCGGGGGGGCTTTCCGTCTGCCTGAGATCATGCGCAAATCAGGTACCCGCCTGGTCGAAGTTGGCACCACCAACCGAACCTATCTTAAGGATTATACAGAGGCAATCACCCCCAGGACGAAAGTCATACTGGTGGCGCATTCCAGCAACTACCGCATCAAGGGTTTCGTCCATGAGGAAGAGATTGAAAGCTTAGCCGATCTCTGTCTGAAAAAAAGTATCTATTTAGTTCATGATCTCGGTGGTGGAGTTGTTGTTGACCTGAAAAGCTGGTCTTTGCCTGAAGAGCCGGTGGTGCAGAAAAGCATTACAGCGGGCGCTCATGTGGTTACTTTCAGCGGGGATAAAATCTTAGGCGGACCCCAGTCCGGTATCATCGTCGGTGAAAAGGTAGCCATACAAGCCATCAGAAAAAATCCTCTGATGCGAGCGCTCCGTCCGGATAAGGTAACTTTAGCGCTGTTGGAAGAGACTCTGAAGCTCTACCTTGCGCCGCAACGCCTCATCGAGCGTCACCCGGTGCTTGAGCGCCTCAGAGAACCTCAGGAACAGGCACAGGGTAGGGCAGAGGCAATATTGCATGCCCTGCTGGAAAAAGGCATACCTGCCTCCCTGAAGATAGATATCGTGAAGACCCAGGCACAATTAGGTTCAGGCGCCCTGCCCTTGGAAGAGTTCCCCTCTGCGGCGTTGCGCATAAAATGTCAGGGAAAGCCAGTCTCAGAAATTGCCCGCATTCTAAGGACAGCTGATCCCCCGGTGATCGGCCGATTGCAGCGGGAAGCTCTATTTCTCGACGTCAAAGCGATTTATGATGACGATATATTTTTAATAACACGCTCACTATCCAATCTCTTCTTACGTATCAATTAGCAAATAACAGCATTGTTAAAAAAAATTTTAGGTTTAAATCTTGACTTACGGAAATTTTGAGTGTATTTTGTAGTTGCTGATCTCATTCCGGTTTCTGTCGATGAAGCGCCTTCTTCTACTAATTCTGATTTCGCTGGTTTTTTCAGCCGGTATACTTGCGGCCGATATTTCCGCCAGTGTCGTGAAGTTGATTGAAGTGGACGGGTCCATCAACCCGGCAAGTCTGCGATTTATTCAAAGAGCCATCGACCAGGCGAACGCTGAACGCGCTGAAGCTCTAATCATTCAGATGGATACACCCGGCGGCTTGATGGATTCCATGAGGGATATTGTCAAGTCGATCTTGGGTAGTGAAATCCCCATCATCGTTTACGTTGCGCCTTCGGGTTCACGAGCTGGTTCTGCCGGGGTTTTCATCACGCTGGCTGCACACATAGCAGCTATGGCGCCTGGGACCAATATTGGAGCTGCTCACCCGGTTAATCTGGGTATGGGTGGGCAAAAGCAGGATTCATCCGGGGTCATGGAGGGCAAGGTTCTCAATGATGCAGTGGCATTTATAAGAACCATTGCGGAAAAACGCCATCGCAACGCTGACTGGGCTGAAAGCGCGGTTAGTCAATCAGCATCCATCACCGAAACCGAAGCCCTGGAAAAAAATGTAATTGATTTGATCGCCCCATCGGTTGACAGCCTTTTAATTCGACTGGATGGACGGGAGGTTGAATTACCTCTTGGAAACAGAACTTTGGCGTTGGTGAATTCCAGGGTTGAAAAGATTGATTTAACCTGGCGTGATAGATTGTTGGGGATTATAAGCGATCCCAATATCGCCTACGTCTTGATGTTGCTGGGTATTTATGGCATGTTCTTCGAGCTATATAATCCGGGCGCAATCGTTCCGGGAGTCGTCGGAGGCATTTGTTTGATCCTGGCTTTTTTCGCGTTTCAATCCTTACCCATCAATATCGCCGGTGTGCTGCTGATTGCTCTGGCAATCATTCTCTTCCTGTTGGAGATCAAAGTGACAAGTTACGGAATATTGGCAATAGGTGGAACGATTTCATTACTCCTGGGTTCGGTAATGTTGATCGATACCACGGTCCCGGAACTGAGAATATCCTGGGGCGTAATCCTACCGGGAGCCATCCTAACTGCGGGATTTTTCTTCTTCGCTATCCTGCTTTCGGCCAAAGCCCAGAAGAGCCAACCAACAACGGGCAAGGAAGGAATGATAGGGGAGGTCGGTGAGGTCATACAGACGTTGTCGCCACAGGGACGCATCAAGGTGCATGGTGAAATCTGGACAGCCCGCACCCTCACCGGGGAAATTCCGGTTGGAGCCAAAGCGATCGTTAAAAAAGTAGATAAGATGCTTCTCATCGTCGAGTCTTATACTGAGCAATAGGATGATCGGCTATATCGCTGATCACAAACCATAAACGTCAAACATAGCGTAGGGTATTGGTAATGAAGAAAGAAAAAGTATGCAATCTCTGCGGTCGTAAGCTTCTTGTCACTGAATTCTATACGCAGAAAACGTCAGTGGGAACAACCGTATACCGGTCGCGCTGCAAGCAGTGCTACAAGGCGGTGACTCGAGATTACTATTGGGTCAATCGGGACGAACTACTGAAGCGGCAAAGACAGCAGTACAAGAAGCGCCGTCCGTATCTGAAAAACTACTATCAGACTCACCGCGAGGAGAGGCTGAAGTATCAGCGGGAATGGTATCGCAAACGCCGCATCGAGAAAACCGAGGCTTCTGCTCAGACCAAGAAAAGCTCGACTGCCGGTGGCAACCGTTAAACGAGCTATTCGAAATATTGAACGACTGGACATGGTGCGAAGAACGTAGATGAGCGCCTTATCCAGTTCTAACATCAATCGGTGCAAGTATGAGCCTTGATGAGCTTGAAAAGCGAATAAACGACGTCAGTGACCAGATCGAGAAGCGTTTCGATGAGGTTACCAAGCAAATTGAAGAGCGCTTCACTCAATCTAAATCCACCGGTCAGGAACCGCCGCGCCAAGATCTGCGTCCGAGATCTCGACAGCATACTCCTTTCTGGGGAATAGCGCTTATCGCTTTTGGCATCGTGTTGCTCAATAATCACTTCAGTTGGTTTGAATTGGACGTCCCTATTCTCCCTGCCGTACTGATCATCCTGGGCGCCTACCTGATTTTTGAGAATCACAACGCTTGCTGAAATAAGCTGATAAGACGGTAGAATTTGTTTCAATTCGTTTCATCTAATCGGAGGTCAACATGCCTGGTATAGCCATAGTCATCGGTCTGGTCGTTCTATTGTTGTTGTCAGCCATCAAGGTACTCAACGAATACGAACGTGCGGTCATTTTTCGTTTGGGCAGGCTGATTGGAGCAAAAGGACCGGGAATCATCTTCCTGATTCCGATAGTCGACCGTATGCGGAGAATTTCCCTTCGCACCGTAGTTACTGACATCCCCCCACAGGACGTCATCACCAAGGACAACGTATCCATAAAAGTGAATGCAGTCCTCAATTTTCGAGTCATCGATCCGAATCGCGCAGTGGTTGAAGTTGAAAATTTTCTGTATGCCACAGGACAGCTTGCGCAAACAACACTGAGAAGCGTGCTAGGGCAATTTGAATTGGACGATTTGCTGGCAGAACGTGAAAAGATCAATCACAAATTGCAGGAGATCGTTGACGCTCACGCCGATCCTTGGGGTGTAAAGGTGTCTCTGGTTGAAGTCAAGCACGTGGATCTGCCGGTTGAGATGCAGAGAGCCATGGCCAAGCAAGCAGAAGCGGAACGAGAGCGCCGGGCGAAAATTATCGCTGCCGAGGGTGAATATCAGGCTTCCACTAAATTAGCTGCAGCCGCCGCCATAATCGCTGAACATCCCATCGCCCTTCAATTGCGATATCTGCAAACCCTGGCAGAGATAGCGTCCGAAAATAACTCAACCACGATTTTCCCTGTCCCGATTGACTTGATTAAAATGTTCATGGACAAGAAAGGGTGAAATCTGGCCAGCGATGAACCCCGACAACCGGGCTGATCTATCAAGCGAGAAGCTCGCCAAATTCCTTGCGAAGTGCGGAGTCGCATCGCGGAGGATGTGCGAGACCTACATTCGTGCCGGTTGGGTGGAAGTAAATGGTCAGACTGTCGTCTCGCCGGAAACTCGTATCATCGCCACTGAATCTCAAGTAAGACTCCAGGGGAAAATCATTTCTCCCCCGGAGTCTTTTCGTTATATCCTGTTCAACAAGCCCACTGGAGTTCTCTGCACCTGCAAACCGGGGCGCGAAAAAGGACAGACCATCTTGGATCTGGTAAAAGTCAGGGAGCGAATCTATCCGGTAGGCAGATTGGATCGAGATTCTTCCGGACTGCTGCTGTTGACCAATGATGGTGAGTTTGCCAACTTGTTAACGCATCCAAGATACCAGAAAGAAAAGGAATACATCGTCGAGACCAGGCGCGCCATTATGATTGAGGAGCTGGAGCAAATGACCGCAGGAATCCAGCTTGATGATGGAATGTCGAAGTTTCAGGAGGCAGTTTTATTGACTCCATCCAGACTGAAATTAGTCCTGACTGAGGGACGAAATCGCCAGATTCGACGAACTCTTGCGGAATTGAAATTACCTATATTGTCCCTCCATCGTGTGCGTGTAGGACAATTATATCTCGGGGATCTACCACTTAGTAAGTGGCGCGATCTCACCACGAATGAGATTGAAATATTAAAATCTGGCGTAACCAAACAGTCGAATCGGCAGTCTTGATTATAAGAATTGAATATGGGGTAGGGGGGAGTCTTAATGGAGTACGTCTTTGCCCAGCCCGGGAGATTTGAGTTCTATGGCGGTGGAACTGTAGGGTTGGGAGGAGTGAACATACACCTTGAGAAAAGCGCAGCGCCGCAGAGTTGGGATGGATTCTGGGGCAGTTATAAAACCCAGCCTGATACCACTGAGAACATCTCCAGCGACCTGAACCACTCATTTTTCATGGATTCTACCCAGGTTAGGAGTACGCTGCTACCTGACTGATTGGTTGGCGATCAGCGGAGCCGTAGAATTGCCTTTAACCAATTTAAGCGCTGATGGCTCGAAGGTCAACAACCAGGACGTTTACGATGCTCCATCCATGAACTTAATTTCCCCGGTCTTCCAATTCTCCCTGCTTTTTGGAGGGTGACGCAGAGTTATTCGTACGGCGATCAGGAAAAATCCGCTTTTTACGGCGGATTTTTTATTATCTCATGGGCAACTTCACGATTATTGATCTAATTAATTAAAATTAATATTTACTGTAAGTAATTGTAATAAATGAACATATATGAGATATTTCAGAAATCTTGAGAAAATCTTTTAAAAATAGTTAAAGTTCGCCAGCAGAAAGCCGATATAAAAGTTGAAAGGAAAGTTCAATCACCGAAGAGGTTAAAGATGAGCACAAGAATCAATCACAATGTACTGTCGATGACGGCCCAGCGAAATATTTGGCAGACTCAGAATGATCTGGACCAGGCTGTTAATCGACTCTCTTCTGGACTGCGTATCAACAACGCTTGGGATGATCCCGCCGGATTGGCAATTTCAGAACGCTTCAGAGCTCAAATTGCGTCCATGGACGAAGCTGAGCGGAACGCCAACTACAACATTAATATGATGCAGACCGCAGAAGGCGCTCTCTCAGTTGTAGATGAAAAGCTGATCCGTTTGAGAGCCCTAGCGATTGAGGCTTCGAACGGCGCTCTGACAGATACGGATCGCGCTGCTCTGGACGTGGAATTCCAGCAATTGGTTTCAGAAGTCAACCGTATCGCCATGGTGACGAATTACAACGGTCTGCACCTGTTAGATGGTACGTTTTCTTCGACTGGCGTCAAGTTCCACATCGGAACTTACAATGTGCAAAATCAGGATTATTACTTCGTGAACTTCGGATCGATGACTGCTTCGTCACTCGGGTTGATCGGAACGAACGTGACGAACACGATCAGCGCTCAGAACGCGATCGGATCGATAGACGCTGCAATCAATGCCAAGGATACCGAGAGGACCCGGTTAGGAGGTTATGTCAACCGCCTGCAAAGCACGATCATGCAGCTTCAGGTCGCCCGGGAAAATGCGACGTCTTCCGAATCGGCGATCCGTGACGCTGACATCGCAGCCGAGATGTCCGAATTCGTCCGTGCGCAGATCTTGATGCAGTCCGGTATCTCCATGCTGGCACAAGCCAACATGATTCCGCAGATGGTAGCGAAATTGGTAGGTGGATAATAAAAGAATTTAGCGTGTACAGTCCCTGCAAACAACGCCGTCCAATTGGGCGGCGTTGTTTTATTATCCTAAATCATTATAAGCGCGCAATCGAAATTTTACTCCGACCCGTTCGGCGATGTTTTTTATGGCCTCTGCATCGACTGCCGGATATGAGACAGCAGTGATTACAACTTCAGGAATCACTCCGACGCAAGCACGGGTAAAATCGATCACACCCTGAAACGAACTTTCGCCAAATTCACTTTGCATGATTTTTTGATAGCGTTCCGAAGTCGGTTCATTCAAACTGATGGAAATCGAATCAATCAGACCTGAAAGTTCCGGGACAATATTTCTGCGATGGATCAGGTTCCCATGACCATTGGTGTTGATACGGACTTTCTGAACCCCTTTGGATTTCAGCCAGCGGGCAACCTGCAATAACACGTCCAGCCGTATCGTAGGCTCTCCGAAACCGCAGAACACAACTTCCTCGTATTTCAGTGGATCTCCTATCGCCTGGATCACTTGCTCAGAAGTCGGTTCTGCCTCATCATCCATCCCGAGATTGTACCCTTTAACCACTGGATTGGTCGCTCGTGGACAAAAACGACAGGTGTTGGTACAGCGGGAGGTCAGGGCAATGTAGAGGGAATTGCGAATGGGATATACAATCGACTTGGCTGGTGGTTCGCCAACACCGAACAACCGGTAGCTGTTTGCCGTGGTTATTCTTGCTATATCAGAGAGGCTCAGACCTTTGGTTCTGGCGATTTGGTCTGCGATGAGAGGTATGTAAGCCGGCTCATTTCGCTTCCCACGATGGGGTTGAGGCGTCAGAAAGGGACAATCGGTCTCCAACAGGATTCTCTCGATTGGCGCCGCGGCGACGACTGACGTCAACGCGCTGTTTTTATAGGTGACGTTCCCCGTAAAGGAGACGAAAAAACCAAGGTTCAATACTTGCTTCAGTTCTGTGATCCCGCCGGAAAAACAGTGGAATACGCCGGTCAGCTTGTCTGAGGTAAAATTCCTTAGAATATCGAAAGTATCACTAAATGCTTCGCGGCAGTGGATGACTACCGGCAAGGTCAATTCACTCGCTATCCCAAGCATCCGCGTGAATATCTCACGCTGCTTTTCCTGCGGAGAACGATTCCGGAAGTAGTCCAGACCTATTTCACCGATCGCCACGACCTTCGGGTGATCTGCCTGTCGACGAATTAGCGCTTCCAGGTTATGGTCAGCTTTCTCAGAATCGTGCGGATGCCAACCTACTGCGGCGTATACTTCATCATGATCAGCAGCGATCTGAAGAGCATTTTCGTTGGTGACGTCATCGATGCCGATCGTGATGATTTTCTCAACCCCGGCATGATGAGCATTCGCGAGCACTGAGCTCAGATGAGGACGTAACTCTGGGAAGTCCAGATGTGCGTGCGTGTCTATGTACATTCTAACTTGCTGTTTTAAGGGTTTTACAAAAGATACGAATAAACTTCGGATTATTCAAGCAGTT
The DNA here is from genome assembly GCA_026394195.1 of bacterium. Lineage (GTDB taxonomy): Bacteria > Electryoneota > B3-LCP > B3-LCP > B3-LCP > JAPKYS01. The sequence continues at coordinate 369,484 of JAPKYS010000023.1, forward strand.
TTATAAGCGACAGCTTTCCAGAGAGTGCGTTTAGGTGATCGGTGAGTCAATTTTTAAGGAGAGTTCAGGTAAGTTTATTGGGCGGCTTTTCGCGCTGATAGTCCGGCAGAACAAACGACCAGTGCAAAGATGGGAAGCAGCGGCATGTGATAGCGACCCTCGGCGGTCAGTGGAAGATATACCAGAGTAAAGTACAGAATCGTCGCCAAAATGATCCAAGTGCGTTCACTGAGACCCTCCTTTTTAAGAACAATCCAAATCGAAAGTAGAAAAGACAAGCCCAATGCATAATAATATCCCTCAGTTACCAGGATCATCGCCATAATTACGGCAGGTGCGAATTGGGCGTAGCTCTCACCTAAACTGTAGGTCACCGCCTTGCTGTCTTTGTAATATAAGTGAACCAATTTCTTCAGTGCAAGAATGACCGAGTGACCTGGGTGAGATATAATATAATTCGTTCCCAGCTTCATAAGAAAGCGGTCTTTTTGCGCTTCATCGAGGGAATTATAATAAGATAATTGGTCCCGGGGGATGAACACGTCGGGTGCCATCACACCACCCGAAGCGTGAGGGTTATTCCCCATCGCCAGGTTATAGCCGCCATAATTCGCAGAGAGAACGAAGGTATGAAATATTTGGTAATTTCTTATTTGCCAGGGCAACATAATCATTTCACCTACGACGAAGATGAAAACGAGTTGCGCAAGAGAGCGTTTAAATTGTCCACTTTTCAAAAAGCGGTATACTATGAGTACCACTGGGAATAATAACGCCGTGGGGCGCAGCATATTGGTAAAACCGAAAAAGACGCCCAACAGCAGAGTATTTGGGAAAGTCTGCTTACGTGTCGCTATGAAGATCAAGAATAGGATTAAAAAGGAAAATGGTATATCCGCCAATGGAAGGAGAGTATAGAATATCTGCGATGGAATCAACGCTGTCAGCAGCGTAGCATTTCTTGCGGTTTTTTCATCGAAAAACTCCAGCCCCAATCGATAAACCAGGTAACTGATTCCACAAAAGAAGCAGATGTTGAGCAATTGAGCGATGAAAACGTGAATCCCGAAGATTCGGTAGACAAGAGAGAGGAAGAAGGGGTAACCTACCGGCCAAAACGCGGTCGGTTGGCTATAGGGTGTCACGACGCCGAGTCCATTGGTTATATTTTCAGCTTGACGAAGATACCACACTGAATCGCCGCCGGGAGTGTATTCCACTGAGCTGATGTAAATCAAACTTAAGATGAACTGAGTGCCGATAACAATAAGTAGAAATTTACCGGTTGGCCATTGGTGTAGCTTTATAACTCCCCGGACAATGAGATGAAATAACCAAGCCAGCACCAAGAGGGTGATCCCAGCAATCAGTAATCCAGTTTTTAAGGAACTAAAAGCATAAACAGCCAGAGGGTCGAAAGCGCCATCGGAAGTTAGCACGCCCTGAAGGGACTCTGGATTGAAGTTTATGAACAATAACGCCAGGGAAGCGAGTAAAAATCCGCCTCCAAACAGCATAAGGATGGCAGCAAACCGTTTCATGAGTTTAATTGCGTGAGGTAATCCTGGAATTGAAATCAAGGCAACCTTCAGTCGGTAAAACTGATTTGCTCCTTGACTGTAGAAAATATAAATAACACTTCCATTAAAAGCAAATGATTTTCCAGAAATTTGAGCAGCAGATAGCTGAGAATAAAGTTGACTTTGCTGCGAAAATTTGCTAATTTTAATACAAGATTGAAGCACAACCATAAGGAGTTGCTATGCCCAGTGAATCCATGCGCACGTTAGAAGCGCTGGGGATGATCGAAACCCGCGGTCTCGTCGGGGCAATTGAAGCTGCTGACGCCATGGTGAAAGCCGCCAAAGTGCAATTGGTCGGCAAGGAAAAGATCGGTGGTGGATATGTCACTGTATTCGTCCGAGGTGACGTGGGGGCGGTAAAAGCCGCTACGGATGCAGGCGCAACCGCCGCTGAAAAAGTCGGCGAGTTGGTGTCGGTGCACGTTATTCCGCGTCCACATCAGGACGTGGAATTGATTCTGCCGCATCGAGACAACTCGAATATCGAATAATTGGCGTGAGTCGAATATGATTGCAGATTCCAGGGATAGACCATCCCCAGACGGACGCGCGCTCGGATTGATTGAAACCAAGGGATTGATCGGAGCCATTGAAGCAGCAGACGCCATGGTCAAGTCCGCCAAGGTGCAGCTTCTTGAAACCGAGCTGAGTACCGGCGCGATGGTTACAGTCAAAGTCGTCGGGGAAACCGGAGCTGTACGCTCTGCGGTCGATGCCGGCGCCAAAGCAGCCGAGCGTGTCGGCCAATTGGTTTCCGCGCACATCATACCAAGACCTCATGATGACACGGAAGATATTTTGGTCTACCCACAACGCCAAGCTCCCAAGACATCGAAAGAAACTGGCGCTGTGACGATCATCAACTACGACGAACTGACTGTAAAAAAACTACGGGCGCTGGCGAGGCAGACCCCAAATTACCCGCTTTCCGGACGTGATATCTCCAAGGCAGGAAAAGCGCAATTACTGAAGCTATTTAAAAAGCTCACGACCTGATTGAATAAACCCACCGTAAAGAACCTCGACTCAATCCGATGTTAAGCCGCATCACCGCATTCCTGCGTCCCTATAAGCGATACATCATCCTATGGCTCATTATTATCGCCATGGTGCTGCTTGGGGTAGTGCTGGGAGTCGATAAAAAGGTCATTGGTGTTGTCGTCGCTCTTTTCGGAATCATAACCCAGGCATTTATCGGCTTGCTGGCGCTGGTGGGTGTGGTCCCAATTTTAGGTCCTCTCATCGTTAAAATTATCAGTCTGCCGCTTTTCTGGCTTTTAAATGGAATAGGTTACGTTCTCTCCGTTTTCGCCATCAAACAAGGCTACACCAAAGAAGTTCTGAATTATCGCGTACTTACGGTCGTCTTCCTGATCGGTGTAGTCATCGGGTTCATCATCGGTCAAATCATCTAAGAGTCCTACCTAATTCCTCTTTAGGAAAAAAAGTCTGCGCTTGCATTTCCACAAAAAAAGCATTATCTTAATGGATGTGATGAATACGACACCCTTCCAAGTGGAAAGTCAGGCTTATGAATTCCAGATTTAAGATGGTGTTAAAGCTGATCGCTGTACTCAGTGGTCTGATGGCTATTGCTACAATAAACCGTGCAGCTCGCGGACATGTAGGATTAAGTCCCGCTGAACCCATTTCTGTCACCAATGGCAATTCCTATGCGGATAATGACAGCATCATTCTCTGGGAAACCTTTGAGTCAGGTATCGGTGGTTGGACGACTTCGGATTTGACCAACCCGGGTCCGTCCTGGCATCATGACACGTATAACGGTTTCAGCGGTCCATCCTGGTGGTCAGGGAAAACGAGTCTGATGGGCTATGAAAACAATTGGCTGCAGTATCTCGTCAGTCCCACCATCAATTTATCAAGCGCCACATATCCCGTCCTGAATTGTATGGTCTACTGGGCGGTCGAGCCGCCTTCAACCTTTGGGCAATATGATGGTTGGGATGGATGCAATGTCTGGGTCTCAGTGACCAATGGAAACACCTGGCAGGTGTTGACCCCTACCTCGCCTGCCTACAACTGTCAACATTTGTACAGTTTTGGATGGCGTTGGAATATGGGAATCAATATCCCCGGTTGGGCGGGTTTTTCCGGGGGATGGACTCCTGCGAGCTTTGATCTTTCCAACTATACTGTTGCTAATGTGATGATTCGGTTTGCCTTTGCCTCAGATGAAGCCAATTGTACAGTTGGTAATCCCTCTTATCTGGGTTTCTTTGTCGACAATATCGAAGTGCGAGAAGGCACCAGTGTCTATCTCTCCAATACCGCCAGCGGGACTCCACTTCCAGCGGAATTCACCACCTCAACAGGAACTCCATCGGGGAACTACTGGGTTTATAACGAAGATCGCTACCACAGCCCCAATCATAGCTGGAACTGCGACGATCTCTATTTCCTGTCTGACGCCCTAACCTCGCCAATGATCAGCATCCCCGGCAATATGTCTACTCGCATGCGCTACTGGGTTTACTGCGACATGCCTGACTTTGATGGCGATAGTGACAATTACCTGGATGATTATTACTACATCGAGGTTGCGCCTGCCGGCAGCGCATTTTGGACCCCCATCGTGTACGATTGGGCACACAACGGATCACAATTGCAGTGGGTGGAACGGTTCAACGGCTATTGGGATGACCTGCCGACGCCCGAAATCAATCTGACGCCCTGGGCAGGACAAAACGTGCAGATCCGATTCCGGGTTGTCACCGACGGCAATAACGACGGTGGGGAAGGGGAGGGCTTGTACATCGATGACGTCCTGCTGCTCTCCAGCAGCCTTCCCAATAACGACGTCGGAGCTACCCAGATGATCATTCCGTTCCCTACCTATCTGGGCAGAAACAATATTCCCAGCAGCGTGGATTTGATCAACTACGGCATACTCAATCAATCATTGGTGCCCGCTTTTTGGACCTACGGTGGGCAACCCACCGCTCTGATACCCTGGACTCAAATTAACGCCGCCGATACGGTCACCCGAACATTTACCTGGACACCGCCAGCGCTGGGCTTTTACGATTTTTCCGCCTACACGACGCTAACTGCCGACGAAAACAGATCCAATGATACCTGTTCGGCCGGATTGGTCGAAGTTACACCGGCAGGAACCTTTGAATTAGGGTATGATCACAGGCAGATTACCTACCTGCCTGATTTCTACAACTTCAACTTCAGCCAGGGCGCCGGTGCCCTGGTCTTGTTCACTCCGGCAGAGGATGGCATTCCCGGGGACTTATATGGCGACTACCTCAAAGCCATGTTCTATTCTACTGGAACCATTCGCATGCACATTTTGGCGTCTGCTGCTGGAGGCGTACCCGGAATCGAAGTGTTCCAAAGCGACATTGTGGTGGATACCAACCATGTTTACCCCAATTGGGCTGAATTTGACTTAGGGAGTGTCCAATACCTTCAAGGCGGGCATCCGGATTTCTGGGTGTGGCTGGAAGTCACTTCCAATGACAGCAAACCCCACTTAACCGGACATTTGATCGATTCCTTCAGCGAAGGTCACTTCTTCACCTACAATGGTACGACGGCAAACAGCACCATTGTCAACTTCAACATCCGTGCAGTGTTGACTGGAACGGTGGGGGTCAAGCAAGAGGCGCCCAAATTCATTCCACAACAGACCGCTCTCCTACCGAATTTTCCCAATCCTTTCAATTCCAGCACCACGATCGGCTATCAACTCGCCACAGCCGGGCAAGTTACTCTTTCAATATTCGATTTATCTGGCAGAAGAATTCAGCTATTGGATCAAGGATTGGTTAAAGCAGGACAGCATTCTGTACGATATAACGCCGGTTACATGGCATCCGGCATCTACATCTGCAAACTGGAAACCGAAACAGTTACACTGCAGAAAAAGATCGTATTGCTCAAGTAATTTCTCTGCATCCGGCTATCGATATCATGTGCAACAATTCACATGCCGATTTCGGTTTTATTAATTGAATTTCTCGTAGAAAGTGCTTGCATCTAAGTTGTAAATTGATAAATTATTGTATTCTTAAGAATTGCACTGCTTGCCACTAAGGAATCGGATACTCGATCATGAAATGCCCAAATTGTAAAGGTGAAATTCCCAGAAAAGAACGCAAGCGTCAAACCTGTCCGGCCTGCGGGGAACCGCTGCCGGTTGCTCGCCCCATCCTATTAGAATGGTCGGGGAGGGCTTCGCGCTTCACTGACGAACGCGGTTTCTTCTTCTGGCTCATCATCTTCGTACTTTTTACGTTTTTACTGGCAGCGCTGGAACATCTTTTCGGCAAGGGAGATCTGGCTCGCCTTTTGGACCAGCACAAGTTCATCAGCGTGCTCATGTTTGTTTATATCGCAGCCCACTTGAAACTCTGGCGCAATATCAACACCATAATGCGCCCGGGCTACCCAGCACCCTATTGGGTTGATCGCTTGATTATCAAGAATTTCAAGCGAGGGACCAATTACATGGTCGTTCTTGGCATCATCGTAAGCCTTATTATCCTCGGACCATTCAACATCTTTACGCTAATGCCCGCTTACATATTGATTATATCTTTTTTTACAGCCTTCTTCTGGAGCGCTCAATCATTCAGGATGGACGATAAAGAATTCCTCGACGGGAAGGTTCAATCTTACTTTGAGTACCTCGGTGTGAGGAGATTACGACAATGGCGCAAGGCGGGAGGAGCCTATTTGATCGCTCTGGTTGTATCGGCAGGGATCTTCTACGGTTTATCTCACGTTCCGGGTCTGTGGTGGCTGATTAAAGAGAATCCAACCCTTAATGAAATCATTGATCTCTTCAACGCACTGTTCAGTTGGGTACCGATGGTTATACCCGAAAAATAGAGAATGAAAAATAAACCTTTGGGAAATCCGTCAGGGTAAATCTCTGACGGATTTTTTTATATACTGATTCTTTGATTGAGATATTTTCTCGACAACAGGGATGACCTCCGAAGGATTACCAGGACAATCTGTTATGTCGTATAAGTTATATTATGTCAAGTTAATAGTAAGCCTGAATTTTTCTTCATTTCAACTTATCCCCCACCCGTCCAGCGATCTGGAGCGGATCCCAAAGTGAGGAATACTTGGGAGTATAAGCCAGATCCAGTCGTTCCAGATCGCTCAAGATCAATTTACCTTCGATGGCAACAGCCAACGCGTTCAATCTCGCGTGAACTCCATCAAAACCGGCAATCTGTGCTCCCAGTAATCGACCCGATCCTGGATCGCTAAGGACCACCAGGTCCATCTCCGATCCGCCATACAATCTGGGTTTGGATGCTGATCGAATGGCAACTCGCCTGTACTTTATCGATAAGTCTTCAGCCTGCTTTGGTGAAAGCCCAACTCGACCGATCTGTAAATTAAAGCAGGTCCAAAAACGCATCCCCAACGAACCGTGATCAATGCCATTGCCAGAAACAGCGCTCTCACCTGCTTGTCTGCCCTGGCGAGCTGCCGTCGTTGCCAGAGGCCAATAGAAGGGCTTGTGTGTCAGATGGTGATAGGTCATCGCACAGTCACCACAAGAGAAAATGCCTTGCCGCGACGTCATGAGGTGGCGATCAACGCGAATCGCTCCGAATTCGTTGGTTACAATGCCGGCAGATTTACAGAAATTGGTATTGGGGTTAATACCCATAGCCAATAAAATCCCCCCGCAAGAAATGGTTCGTTCAGGAAACCGAACTGATTCGATTTCGTTTTCAAGTGATACATGAATAGATGGTTCATTATCTGTGTAATATAGGCTTATATCATTCGTCGTGAGCACAGTAGAAATCCTGCTCGAAATAGCCTCATCCAGATCTTCCATTAACCCCTGACATTGACCGATCATGACGATCTGGGCGCCAGACGCTTGAAGCCCTTCAGCACAAACCTGAGCGATGGTTCCGGTACCGACAATGACAAACTGCTTGGGATGCTTCAATAATAAGAATTGCTTGAGTCGATAAGCATCTTCAAGGTTACGGAGTGTAAAGATTCCCTCAGTCCCCCGGGACGCCCAAGCCGGATAAACGGGGCTTGCTCCTGTGGCGATGATCAACCGATCGAATGGCAGATCAAAGCTTTGTCCGGTGGTGATATTTTCCACTGATAATTGGTGTTTCACCGCATGCACTTCAAGCACTCGATGAAGTAACATGACGTTTACACCGTATTTATCACCTAAATCATCTGAAGTCAGTTGCTGAAGTCGATCAATATCATCGATACGATCTTCGAGGTAGGCCGGTATGGAGCATGTAGCGATGGCGAGGTGGCGCGATTGTTCGATAATGGTGATATCGAGTTCGGAGCTGCTGCGCCGGGCACGGAGAGCAGCCGCCATCCCAGCAGCGTTCCCCCCTATCACCACTAAACGTCGTTTATTGCGCAAGGAAATTGATTACGATTAAAGTAATACTTATGGGGTAAGCTTCGATTTTACGGAGCTGACCTTGTTTTCCAGAGTAGTAGGTTTATCGCGACGGTCGTCGATGGTTATCACCGTGTAAACTCGCTGCACACCCAGATCGAACGGAGCGGAGTGCATTTCTTGAAGTACTTCGAAGAGACGTGAGGTTGGCGCCTCAATTTGAGTTGACATCGGCGTCAATTCCCACTTGAGGTCCGGATATTTTTCCAAAACCTTCACGCAACGCGCCACGACTTCAGATACCGAAGTACCGGAGGTCTTGGGGATAATGGAGATGCTGCAGGTGCTCATGGCGATTATCCTATTTGATTTCTATCTGTCGCAGGTAATTCGCAGCATCTTCGGGTGGCGTTGGATTGATGTAGAAGCCTGTCCCCCACTCGAATCCGGCAGTTCGCACCAGACGGGGAATGATCTCGAAATGCCAGTGAAAATCGTTTGGTAAAGTCGACCAATAGCTCGGGCGTCTGGCTTTGGATTTCGTATTCGGCGCGGTATGCAGCATGAAATTATAGGGCGGATCGTTCAGCGCCAGATTCAGGCGTGTCAGAACTTCCTTTAAACATTTGGAGAGCGCCGCCAAGCCATCGTCTGACAGTACGCCAAAATCGTGGGAATGCTCCAGTGGAGCAATGAAAACCTCAAAGGGAAAACGCGAGGCGAACGGCGCGATAGCAACCATTCCATCAACTTGTGCAATGATGCGGTCGCCATCTTCCATATCTTGCTTGATGATGTCGCAGAAAAGACATCTCTCCTTGAGGTCGTAATAATTTCGAGCTGCGTCGAGCTCCATGGCTACGGTACGCGGTGTGACTGGCGTAGCGATGATCTGTGTATGCGGATGAGATAAAGATGCGCCGGCCGTCACACCCTGATTCTTAAAAATAAGCACATAACGGAAGCGGAGATCATTCATCAGATCCTTGAGCCGCAATTGGTAAACCTTCATGATCTTCTGGAATTGATCGAGAGGCTGATTCGCCAGGTTAATTTCGTGATGTGGTGATTCGATGATCACCTCGTGCGCTCCGATCCCGTTCATCTTATCATAAATGCCTTTTCCGGATCGATCCAGGTCGCCTTCTATGCGGAGCGCCGGGAATTTGTTGGCTACGACTCTGACGTCCCACCCGGGAGTGTTGGCAGAAGTCCCCTGGCGCCGGAAGGCAGTAATTTCAGGAGGCGTCTTCTCTTCATTCCCTTCGCAAAATGGGCAGAACCCCCCCGCTTGTTCCGGTTCCAATTTGGCAAAATCAGATGGGCGTCTCCCCCGTTCCGTAGCTATGATCACCCAGCGTCTTTGAATGGGATCGTGGCGTAACTCAGGCATTTATCCTCCAATTATTCTCACGGTGTCGATGATTATCAGGTCTGTTAATCTGTGGGGAGGTCTCTTCCCGCCCACAGGGATGGTTTGAGTTCAGCAAAAAGATTATCTCGTGCGCTGACTGTCTGGAAATATTCCCAATCTCCAGCGCTCAGTTCAGAGCCGGAAGTCATTTTCTCGAGCATGACATAAAGTTTCTCAAAGTCCAGGTGATGTTTGACCAACCGAGTTTCAGCGTAGTCGCGCGCGCTGAAGGTGGAGATCAGGAATTGCCAATCTGAACTTTCCAATAGCAGCAACTCACGCCCTAACTGCTTTAGAACCTCCTGCACTCGACTATCGGCGTGATTTTCCCAATTCTTCACTGCCTCCAGCATTTTTTGTTCAGCGGGATAGATCAATTCCCAGCTCCAGCGCGTGTCTTCGTTGAACCAGATATGATGAAAGCCGCCCTCTCCCCAAGACCCTTCGGGCAAAGATACCACCCGGTGAGTTTTTACTTGATCCAGATATTCACTTCCTGTCATCAACTGCAATTCCGGATCCTGACCAATCCATTTTAGAACCTTGTAGATCCAGCGGGGTCCTTCGAACCACCAGTGGCCGAAGAGTTCAGTATCGAATGGAGCACAGACAATCGGTAGACCTTCAGCCTCTTTGCCCTCATGACTGAGTATTTGGCGGACCATCTCTTTGAAATGTCCGGCGTTTTCATCGATGCGGGCGGAAACAACGTCGGGATTATAGATCTCCTTTTCACCCAGACCAACTTTGGCTGAGGTCACTCGCCAGTAGCGATGTCCGCCCGGATGATGCTTCTTGTGAAAATCAAGATAGCAGCCATCGCCGGGGTAGCCGTGTTCACCGGACCAAACCTGCAATCCGGTGCGGGGGTCTCGGATGAAGGCGCACACTCGTCCTAAAAAATCACCACGGGATCGAACCAGATAGCTCTGATAGGGACTGCGTTTGAATTCACCTTCAACTTCGGTGTAACCCTTGGAAAACTCGTCCCAGTATTTCCTCAAAGCCTCATAGCGTTCCAGATAGACCCCCATCGCCTGTCCACCTTCGATCAGATGCGAATCGACGTAGAAGAAGCGCAGGTCGTGACGATCCAGGAATTCTTCCAGACCACGCCTCAGCCGGCGATTTTGCCCATTCAGAGGATTGCTCCATTCGCGGAAGGGGCGATAGGCAGACTCCGGCAGCCAGATACCCGCTGGTTTTTTCCCGAAATGCTTCTGATAGTTTTCGACAGCCAACTTGATCTGAGCATCGACACAGGCGTCTTCGCCCAGTAAGGGCAGATAGCCATGCGTCGCCGCGCAGGTTATGATTTCAATCTGACCTTGATCCTGCAATTTCCGGAATCCACTGAGGATGTCTTTGTGGTAGGTCTGGTGAAAAGCCTGCGCCATCGTTCCATAAAATACCTCCCAATCTTCTGCCAGGCGCACCATGTCCGGCATTCCTGCTTTGGTAAACCCAATTTTATCGATGCGTGCAGCCTCTGATTTCATATGCAGATAGGCCGAGAAATCTTCTTTGAATACCGGATCCGCCAACTGTTCGCAGAGCACCGGGGAGAGACCGATGGTGACCTTCGGCGCAATTCCCTCTTCGGATAATTTCTCAAAAGCATTCAGCAAGGGAAGATAAGTTTCTGCAGCCGCCTCGTTTAACCAATCCATCCCGTGTGGCCATTTGCCGTGAGAAATTACGTATGGTAGATGGGAATGCAAAACCAGGCTGAAAGCTCCTAAAGTTGACATGGTTTTTACCTCTATTTAGATTATCCAATTTTCTGAAAGGTATTCAGGTGTTGGTTGGGGACATTTATAGAAACCCTCCCGCGGCCATTTCTCCAGCTCCAAATTGCCCTGAAGAATTCTCACTGAGAAAGGCACACTATCCTCATCATGGGGTAAGGTATTGAACGGAATTTTCAGTTCTAATACGTGATCGAAGGCGGCTTGAATATCACCTGCTGATTTGCCCTCTTTTGCGTCGATTTTTACTTCTCCGCTGTTGAAGCTGGTCAATTCGATCGCATGGATCAAGCCGGCACCCTTGTTGAATTGCACCTCAACGCGAAGGTCAACCATGGTGCGGAAAGCGTTGGTGGGATCCAGACGCAGACAGAAGTGGCTTTCAGTGAATCCAAAAAACAGTCTGTCAATTACGCTACTGACCAAATTCATGGCTCCGGAAAAGTCATCAGAATCTATTTCCTGAGCGCCAATCCATTCGTAAAAAAAGGTTTCTTTGCCGTCGATCACTGGATCAATGGTAAAAAGCGCTGAATCGCTGGTTCTGCTCCCCCCCACTCTGATAGGCTCCAATAGGTTGGCAGGTGGTTCAACGCCAAATTCTCTGTATATCTGTATTAAATTCGAACGGAAGAGATAATCAAATTCCTCCTCGAACACCGAGTGATTGGGTTCACCGTACCACCAAAACCAATCGCTGCCTTCTGCGATGTACAGGTGCTCCCTGGCGTCTTCCAGCACTTTAGTATCCGTAGCAACCGCAGTCTGACGATCGAGAAAAGCAGCTGTTTCTCCGAGTCTATCCCAAGCGAGGTTTTTTACAGGATCCCCGATCCAGATGCGAAACGACCCGTTGATCCAGGATGCTGGGAAGATTGGGGGCAATATCTTCTTTGCAGGATGCTTCTCGGCAAATTCGCTAAAGGTGCACATCTGCAGGAGCGAGTGATTCGTCAATTGGGTATACAACTCTTCGAAGAATTTTTTTCCCCCGTCCGGGAAATACTCCCAGGCATTCTCCCCGTCGAGTATGATCGCGACAATGCTTTCTTCAGGTGTTGGTCGTGATTTTGCGATATTCAGCAGATTTCCCAGAAGATCATCCGCAGATCTTTTCGGGGCGTTGCGGGCGTAACGAAATCCTACGGCATCGGATAGGTCATGATCCCGGAAAAACAGGGTTAGTCCGTCTATAGAGGCAAGGTAAGATGAATAAATCGAATCCTCGCGCCTGACGTCATTCAAAGTTGCAAGCAGAACGTTCTCATCTGTAGCGATCCACTTGAACCCCGTGTCACCTGCAAGTTCGCAAACGGCAGGACTTACTGACCCTTCGCTGGGCCATAATCCCAGGGGAGCTCTCCCAAAATGTTGTTTGGCAGTTTCCAGCCCCCGCTGCAATTGTTCCCGGGCGTCCTGGGGGCGCAAAAACGAGTGTCCGGGCATCGGGTCACCCGGTTGGGAAATGCGGGCGCTGCGGTTATCGACTAACAGCGGCAGAATAGGATGATAGAATGGTGTGGTCGAAATTTCAATGTTACCTTGATCCCATGCGGCGCGATAGTTTGGAATGATGTCCTTTAAGACCTGCAATTGCAGATCAAGAAGCTGGCGTTTGTCCTCTTCGATAAAGTTTCTGTCCTTGCGCTTCAACTCACCGATGATCGGATATCGATCTTCAGCGCTCCAGCCGATCCAGGCCAGGTTGAACCAAACCTGCAAATCCCGAAAATCCTGAACAGTAAACCTCTTCGATAGATCCTCAATATCCGATTCAACCATTTTCCTTCCCCGTTTGTTGAGCAGATCGCGATAGCGGGGGTGCACCATCACCATGTTCGCCCAACTTGCAGAAAAGAAGTATTTCAACATGATCTTCTTTTCCGCGGGTTCGAGATCTTCAGCAGGTTTCAACGAAATGTCATAATAGGTGTCGCTTTCCCTGCCGGAACTTAGATCATCCAACTGTGCCAGCAATGCAGGCACAAAGTTGAAAGTAACTCTGACGTCGCCAAATTTTTGTATTGCCGCCAGCATATCGGAGTACCCCTTAAGTCCGTGCAGGCGAACCCAGGGTAGAATGTACTTACCGTTTTTAGGGTCACGGTAGTACGGTTGGTGCATATGCCACAAAAATGCGACGTTCAGTTTACCGGACATTAACCGATGAGCTCCTTGATTTTGTCCTTCAGTTCAGTCAAATCGCTGGATTTCACCACGTAAGCATCCGCTGACCAGGATTCAAAATCATCTTTAAACTGAGAATAGGCGGTATTGAGGATAATCGCCTGTTTCCGATTTCTGTGCAGGATATGGCCCATAGCCTCAAGCCCGTTCATCCCGGGCATTTGGATGTCGAGGACGATGGCGTCATAGATATTGGCGTCCAGAAGCTTGAAGGCTGTTTCAGCTGAATCAGCGATATTCACTTCGTAACCTTCCTCCTGCAATTCCTCCTCATAGAGGATGCGCAGATTCTTCTCGTCGTCTACGACCAGAATTCGTTTCTTCATTGTGATCCTCCAGGCTGCGTATCGGCAGAGTAACGATAAATGTGGAACCTTCGCCTTCTTTGCTGTCCACTGCTATCGTACCGCCGTGATTTTTAATGATTTGCATTGATACGGTCAATCCGAGACCTGATCCGGTTGTCTTGGTGGTAAAAAACGCGGTGAAGAGTTTGTCCTTATGCTCCTCAGGAATTCCCTCCCCAGTATCTGATACATGGATTTTTACAGAATCGGCGTCTGACATGGTGATGACAGATAACATGCCGCCGTACTTCATGGCGTGAAAGGCGTTGCGGAACAAGTTGAGCAATACTTGTCGGATCTGATCCTCGTCCAACCAGACTTGAGGTAGATCTTTTTGAAAATCTTTAGTGATGATGAATAGGTTTTCATCGATTTCGCCTTCCATCATGCTGAAAGTCTGATCGATGGCTTCATTGATATCTTTATAGGCGAACTTCGGTTTAACCGGACGGACATACCCCAGGATTTCGTTGACGATTCGCTCCAGACGTTTTACTTCTTCCATAATGATCGTCAGGAAGCGGCGATTGGTCTGCACTTTTTCGGACTTTTCCAGATCTCTCAATACTGCCCTTGTAAATCCTCCAATTGAAGTCAAAGGGTTGCGGATTTCGTGAGCAACGGTTGCTGCCACCTCTCCGACTACTGAAAGTCGTTCGGCGCGGACCAATAGATCTCGATTTTCTTTCAGATCCCTATATGCCTGGCGCAGGGCTTCAATTTTCTCTTCGAGCCTCTGCAGCAGTTGGGAATTTTCAATGGCAGCGCCGACTTGATTGGCAATAATGCTCAGGCGGTTGACGTCCTCATCACTGATGTCTTTGCCGCTGATTAAATTGTCAGCAACCAGAATTCCTTCACTTTTGCCTCGGCAGATCAGTGGTACAACCGCAAAGGTATTGGTTCCAATCGCCTTGGCGAGCACTTTTTGGTCTGAAGAGTCGTTGGCCTGAGCGTCGAGAACCTTTTGTGGCGCATTGTGAAAAAGTACTTCCTGGAGAAAACCGGCTTCCCATGTCAAGGAAATCTTCAGATTGCGGACGATTTTTTTAACCTGTACGTCCTTCTCCTCAACACTCTTCTTGTAGTTTTCGAATATCTCATTGATTGATAGATCTTTTTCGTACAAATCAGACCAAATCCGACCGGCTTCGGATGCATCGGATGGTCCGATTGCAGTCTCGCCGATCAACGCATTCGCGCTGCGGTCATACCTGAGCAGAAAGGCGCGATTAAAGCCCAAGCCACGCCCGGCAGTCACGCCAATCAATGCGATCGTGTAGATATCCGAAAGTTCAATCGTGTTTTGAAGCAGGTCACCGATCTCTTTGAAGATGGATAGCTCAGTGATACGTTTTCTGTAGCTGTCCTCCAACCTCACCTTCTCTGTGACATTTCCAACAATAGCGATGATACCGTTGATCGTATTCTCTTCCCCCCTTAGAGGCGCACACCGTAAAGAGCAATAATGTTCTTTTCCCCAGGCAGGGTAGCAGTTGATCGCTCCAATCTCAAGTTCAAGTCCTTCTTCCAAAACGTCCTTGAACCTCTGCGCCAACCCGAGGTTGATGAATTCCTCCTGCTTCAAGACATTCATGCCAATGGCATTTAGCGGGGTAAGCGCTCCGAGGAGCTCCACGAACGCTGGATTGGCGGTACGAATATAGCCATTTTTATCGGTCGTAAAAATTCCAACAGGAGCATGCGCCACCAAATTTTCCAGATACTCTTTCTTCGCCCAGAGTTCTTTCTCCAGGTGAACTCGCTCGGAAACGTCCTTGATGAGTTGAACGACTCGATTGACTTTCCCCATCGTATCGAAGAGGGGGAACGCCTCCACCTCAAGGTAGTAACAGCCACCCCCAATTGACTTGTGCACCAAGTTGTAGCTGACAGGTTTTCCAAGCGCGAATACTTCACGAATTCTGCATTCATCACAAATCGTGTTTTTATCATAGAAGAACTTGTAACAGGGACGTCCTATCGCGCTGACGTTATCTTTATGTTGTTTCTTTCGCTGGTGGTCATTGATCGATTCGATCCGCAAGTTCTGATCCAGCACAACAATACCGTAGTCAATCCCGTTGATAATCTTCTCGTATAGCTCCTTTAAGGATTTCAGCTCTTCTTGATCAGCTTGCAACTGCTTCATTTTGGAGCTGTGCTGCAGAGCGTTGCGGAGCGTAATTAAAAGTCGCTTCACCTTAATGGGTTTGTCTAAAAAGTCAACTGCGCCTTCTCCGATAGCATCTACTGTGAGTGGAAAATCCTCATCGGTGGTCATAATGATCACCGGCGGCATCTGCGCGTCTAAGGAGCCGATCTGGAAACCCTGCGGAATTACTTCAGCGTAGGTCTTGATATCAAGAATAACCAGATTAAAATTTCCCGATTCATAGATCCGCATAAAATCACCCGGTTCGGACGTAGTCCAGACGCCGAATCCCTCTTCAAGCAGGATCTTGCGCATCCAGACAAGAGTTTTGATATCGGGATCACCGATCAGGATTTTATAGCCGTTCTCTGCCATTATTCGACGATGAGAGTGAAATCAAGGCCCGGCGCGGAATGCGTCAGCGCGCCGATGGAGATAAAATCAACTCCTGTCTGGGCGATTTCGCGCACGTTCAGGAGTGATACTCCGCCGGATACCTCCAGAGGTACCTTACCTTTTGCCAATTTTACCGCTTTTTCTATCATGTCGAGGGTAAAATTATCGAGCATGATACGTTCCACAGGATACTTAAAAACCTCCCTAAGTTGTTCCACTCTTTGAATTTCAATTTCAAGTGGTAGCTTCTTTCCGATTTTTTTAAACCCCGTAAAAACCGCATTCAGAGCAGCGCTCAATCCGCCGGTAGCGGCTTCATGATTATCTTTGATCAATACCATATCGTAAAGCCCCTTGCGGTGGTTCCGCCCCCCACCGTGCAGGACTGCCGCTTTCTCCAGAGATCGCAACAAAGGCGTGGTTTTCCGTGTATCCAGTATAACAGCCTCGGTTCCGCTGACGCGAGTTACGAATTTGCGGGTGAGTGTGGCGATTCCGGATAATCTGCTGAGAAAGTTTAGGGCGGTTCTTTCACCGGTTATAATTGAAGAATATCGACCTCTTATTTCACAGATGACGTCGTTTTTCACGACTGATTGACTATCCTCCAGGACGTCGATTATTTCTAATCCTTTGTCAATCTGCCGGAAAACCTCATGAACAACTTCCATCCCGGATAGGACACCCCGTTCGCGGGCTATGATCCGTCCGCAGCCAGTCCGCTTTATATCAACGGTGAGCTCGGTGGTGACGTCTCCGGATCCGATATCTTCAGCCAGGGCGGCTTTTACCAATTCTTGCAGGCGCATTCTATCCGTTCAGTATTTTTAGTTTGGCATATTCGGCTAACAGCAATTTCTCTCCCGCTTGTTCAAAGTTCACCAGAATCCGCAAGGCTGACCCCCTGCCTTCGGTGTGGATGATAATCCCCTCTCCGAACTGAGCATGTTGCACGCGGGATCCCAAGGAAAACTCATCCTTAACAGAATCAATTCGCGGCTTTGAATGGGAAAATGAAAAACTCGTTTCTCTCTTATGAAAGGACCTCTTCTCTTCATGAAATATCTGGTTTCGCCCAACTGCGCTTTCTTCAGGTTCCAGCAGGTCTTGAGGGATGTCCTGAATAAAGCGCGAAGGCATCTGGTAGGGGACTTCCTGTCCCCAGCGCATACGGCTTCTGGCGTAAGTCAGAAAAAGCAACTCTTTGGCTCGCGTGGCGCCCACGTAGAACAGGCGTCGCTCTTCTTCTATTTCGGATTGATCCTGAAGAGAATTGAATAGTGGAAACAGACCATCTTCGAGTCCTGTTAAAAATACGATGGGAAATTCGAGACCTTTGGCTGCATGCAGGGTCATTAAAGTGAGGCTCTTTTCGGCTTTATTCCAACGGTCGATATCAGTGACCAGGGCGACTTCCTGCAGAAAGTCATCCAAATCTTCAAGTCCCGATCTGGCGCTGGCATGGCTGTATTCGCGCAGAGCATTCAGTAATTCGCTAAGGTTGTCCTCACGATTCTTGAATTCATCCGCCTCTTCCTTGCGATAGTACTCCAGTAAACCGGATTCTCCGAGTAATTTCTCCCCGACCTTAAAGAGACTCTCACTCGCTGCCATCTTGGCCAAACCTTCGATCCACACTGCGAACTGTTTCAATTTCTCTACGGTTCGCCGGGGAAGCTCTTCGATCTTATCAGCATTTCGTATAATTTCAAAGACTGGTTTTCCAGACTCATTGGCAACGAGAGACAGAACCGCCAGAGTTTTTGGACCAATCCCGCGTGGTGGAAGGTTGATCACCCGCTGCAAGCAGATGAGGTCGCTGGGATTCACCAATAAACGCAAATAGCCAAGAAAATCCTTGATCTCCTTGCGCTCGTAGAAGCGAAGACCACCAACAATGGTGTAGGGGATTTGATTTTTTCGCAGGGCGTCTTCAAAGTTGCGCGATTGCGCATTGGTGCGATAGAGGATGACGCAATCACCATAATTGTACGAATCTCCCGACACCTTTTCGACGATTTTCTCAACGACGATCCGCGCTTCTTCCCGATCGTCAAACGCAGAAATTATCTGCGGTTTCTGGCCGCTGTGGCGATCAGTCCAGAGTTTCTTGGGGTGGCGGTTTTTATTCTTCACAATGATGTGATGCGCCACATCGAGAATTGCCTTGGTGCTGCGGTAATTCTGCTCCAGTCGAAATATCTTTACACCCTTAAAATCCTGCTCGAACTGGAGAATATTGCCCAGATAGGCTCCCCGCCAGCCATAGATCGACTGATCATCATCACCGACGGCGGTGATATTCCCTGCCGGAGCTGCCAGGAGCCGCGCCAGTTCTCCCTGAGGATAATTGGTATCTTGAAATTCATCGATGAGGATGAAGCGAAAGCGATCCCGATACTGTTTTCTAAGTTCAGCATCTTTCCCCAGCAGAACGCAGGGCAGCGAGATTAAATCATCGAAGTCGAATGCGTTGTTCTGTTTCAGAGCCTTGTCGTAATCGAGGTAAAGCTTCTTGAATAATTCAACGTTGACGTCTCCGGGCGGTAAGGCAACACCATCAAGTCCATGCAGGTTATTCTTGACTCTTCCGATGAATTTTTTCAAACCCGGGATGATACTTTTCGCCAATATTTCGGGTACCTGGGCTTTAACAAGATTGCGTATAAGGCGGCTCTGGTCGTCGTCATCGTAAATGGTGAACCGGGTGGTTCGATTGAAAAATTCAGCATGACGGCGTAAAAATCGAGCTCCGAAAGCGTGAAATGTGCCGAGATAACAATCTTTCAACCCGCCATTCACCATGGCGAGAACTCGATCCTGCATCTCGCGAGCTGCCTTGTTGGTAAACGTGACCGCCAGGATCTCCCAGGGTTTCGCCAGCTTTTCCTGCAGGAGGTAGGCAATCCTGTATGTGATCACCCGTGTCTTGCCGCTGCCGGCGCCTGCCAATACCAGGACAGGTCCTTCACAGGATTCGACCGCTTGAAGCTGCTCTTTATTTAAATCTTTCAGACTGAACATGAGTTATTCGCACACCGAGATCAAATTACCCGGATGATCGTTTTCCGGAATTGGAATTTTCCGAGTTCACCTTGCGGAGATGGTCCAATTTTTCTTTGGCTTGAAGGTGTTCATTATAAGTTCTATTGAAAGCATGGTTCCCATCACCCTGAGCGACCATGAAGAGGTAGTCGAGTTTTGCTGGATGTAGGGCGAATTCCAGAGCTTGTTTTCCTGGGTTACAGACGGGACCTGGAGGGAGTCCCGGATATTTGTACGTGTTGTAGGGTGAATCCACCTCAAGATCGCTGTTGAGCAGGCGGCGTGGTCCCTGCGGAAGGAGGTACTGTAGAGTTGGATCTGCCTGCAGCAGCATGTTTTTCTTTAAGCGATTGTGATAAACGGCTGAAATCACCGGTCCTTCAGCCGCATTATACATCTCACCTTGTATGATTGAAGCCAAGGTGACCATTTCAGTCACTGAATAGCCGGATTGCCGGCACAGAGCCACCATGGTGGAATCGAATACCTGGAAAAACCGGGTCACCATCTGTTTGATGATCCAACTTGATTTGACGCCTCGGAAGAAGTTGTAACTATCCGGGAAAAGGAATCCTTCAAATGAACGTGCCTTGATGCCGTATTTTTTTAAAAGTGCGGAGTCGTTTGTTGAAGCGATAAATGAGTCAGCGGGTATCCCCAATTGTTCCTGCAACAGTTCGGCAATCTGTCTGATGGTATACCCTTCCGGAATTGTGGTCAGTTGAGCGTTGCTGCCCGCAGTCGTCAACCGGCTGAGCAAGTCTGCGTTGGATTTACCTAAAGGCAGCACAAACTGCCCGGCTTGAATTTTTGCATCCTTATGAAGATATTTTGCCGCAAAGATGAAATCACTCGCACGATCGATTATCTTCTTGGCTTTCAGGGTGTCGGCGATCTGTTTTACGCTCATTCCCGGTAAAACCGAAACAACTTCTGCCTGCTCCCCATTCTGGTAAAAGTTGGGACTGTACACCATTTCGTGAACTTTGAGTAACTTTAGCCCAACGACGCCTGCAAGAAAGATCGCCAGGATGTAAAGAGTCGTTCTTAGTTCAAATTTCATAGTTTGGGTAAGTTTTTTTGGGCGGAAAAGGCACCGTGAGGTCGGTACTGGTAATTTATCGCTCCAGCTCTACAATGTCAATGAAAATCGGTTGAATTAGGGATATCCCCAAGGTTTCCCAGCGGTTATAGATAAAATGTGATCGGTGCAAAGTGCAATAAATTTCACTTGACTGTTACGTGTTTAGGCTTTATTTTATTTAGTATGTAAAAATCTGATTGTCCGGTTCCTGAAAATTATCTCCGGGGACCATCATCTTATCAAGCGAGTGACAAAAATGCACGACCGAATCACACATCTGCTCCTGGTGGTCATGGTGGTTGCCTTCGCGGTGACCAGTTATGCTTCCGCCCCTTTGAAGATGAATTCCGATCTTGAAACCCTGGGCTGCGTCGTCGTACAATTCTCACCACAACTGGGCGACATTCGAGTCGAAAACCAGGATGGAGTGGCTACGATCGGCAACGAAGATCTTGACGCACTGGCAAGACAATTCGGAGTTTATCAAATTGAACGCGCCATACCCATAGTTAAACCTCCCAAGAACCCGAACAGCCCCGACTTGACACGCTGGTATCGTGTGCTCTTCCCCGAAGATATTGACCTGCGTGTTGTTGCAGCGAAATATGCCGAGAACCCGTTCATCCTCTGTGCCGAAACCGAACACAATGCGAAAGTCGATTACATCCCAACCGACCCGCTTTTCACGACTCAATGGGCAATGGCTAAGGTGAATGCTCCTATCGCCTACAACTATACGCTCGGCAGCCGCGACGTCATCGTCAGCATCATCGATTCCGGTACGGATACCGCTCATGCTGATCTTCGCCAGAGCCTCTGGATAAATCCGATTGAAGATCTAAACCACAATGGCATGATCGAAGTGTCGGAATGGAATAACATCGACGACGACGGGAACGGCTTCATCGATGACTTCTGGGGCTGGAATTTCTGGCAGGGTAATAATGACGTCAATGATCCGATAACGGCTGGACATGGCAGCCACTGTGCCGGAGATGCCGCCGCTACGACGAACAACGGCGTCGGAATCGCCAGTCTCGGAGCCACGGCGCGCATCCTCACCGCCCGCGCCGGCGATGGCCAATATGTCTACAACACTGCCTGGCGTTCCGGAATCGTCTACGCTGTGGTCATGGGCGCCAAGGTCATCTCGCTTTCATTCGGTAGCGATTACTATTCGGTGCTGGATCAGCAGGCAGTAGATTACGCCTGGAATGAAGGCGCCCTGGTGTTTGGTGCTGCTGGTAACGACGGTGTCTCCACACTTCATTATCCCGGCGCCTTAAATAATGTCATCGCCGTAGTGGCTACCAACAGCAACGATAACAAATCCAGTTTTTCCAACTATGGGAGCTGGGTGGACATCTGTGCTCCGGGTGAGAATATCCTCAGCACCGTGCCGCTGAATTCCTACGCGAACTATGATGGGACTTCAATGGCGACTCCAATCTCAGCAGGATTGGCTGCCTTGATCTGGGCTGTAAAGCCGAATTGGAGCAACCAGCAGGTTCAAGATCAAATCATGATGACCTGCACGAACATCGACCAGCAGAACCCAGGCTATGGCGGTCTGCTGGGCGCGGGGCGAATTAATGCCGGTGCAGCGATTTCGGCTCTCTTCCCCAACTTTGTCCTTTCCAACTTAGTCGTTGACGACGTTGGCGGCAACAACAACGGCAGGCCAGATCCGGGGGAAACTGCCAATCTCACCTACACACTGCAGAATACTTCGCAGAACATCACGGCTCGCGGCGTGACGGTCACTTTGAGCTGCCCTGATCCCGATATCACCCTGATTAACTTAGAGAATTACTACGGGCAAATAAACCCGGGAGCATCAGTTAACAATCAGAGCAGCCCGTTCTCGTTCTCGGTCGCCACGACTTCCCAGCCGCACATTGCCCATTTCGTTTTCACCATGGAAGACAGCGCCACAGGAATGATTCAAATTGACAGCTTGAGTCAAATCATCGGCAGACCCGCCTACGTCATTATCGATGATGATGGCGGCGCTAACTTCCAGCAGTACTACTTCAACGATTTCGATTCTCTGGGGATCGTATACGACTACTGGAACATCAACACTCAAGGTGAAATCGGTGCAGCGGACCTGGATCTTTACACGACAGCCGTTTGGTTCACCTCGAACGAGGATAATCCCTTGAGCTCTACGGAACAGGGGCTGATCCAAACCTTCCTCCAAAGTGGAAAACGCCTGCTGCTGAGCGGCGAGGATATCGATGAGCAACTTCAAGGCACCGCCTTCTATTCAAACGTTCTCCATGCGGAATCACTCAACGGGACTGGGACTTTCCAGGTGGCTGGAATACCGGATAATCCCATCACCAACGGCCATGCGTTGTATCTGGTTGGTTCCGGCGGAGCAGGTAACAGCCAATCATCTTCAACGATAAATCCAGCCAACGGCAGCACATTGATCTACAACTACTCCTCCGGAATTGGCGCAGGCATCAGTTGGGATGGCGGTGTCAACCGCCTGGTCTACCTGGGCTTTAATTTCGAAGCAATCAGCACCATCAGCAATCCCAAGCGCTGGCAGGTTCTTGCGGATATCATCGCTTGGTTTGACGGCCCCTCAGCGGTAAAACCGGAGGTTTCGACCTCCATCCCCACACAATACCTTCTGGATCAGAACTACCCCAATCCCTTCAATCCTCTGACCGAAATTAACTTCGGTTTGCCAAAGTCTGGGCATGTCAGGCTGTCAATTTACGATCTTGCCGGAAAACTTGTGACCACCCTGATCGATGGTTCGAGGTCAGCAGGTTACCAGCGCGTTAGTTTCGATGCTTCGAAGCTAAGCAGCGGGATCTACCTCTACAGGTTGGAAGCAAACAATTTCTCAGAAACCAGGAAAATGGTTCTCCTGAAGTAATGAGCGAAACCAAAGTTGAGCCCCTAAAATATAAACCGGTTTGCTTGCTGCGAACCGGTTTATTATTATATTAGTGATATGGAATGGGTTCAGTCAGCATGAAACATGGTGTGGGCATTATTGGTCTCGGCGCTGTCGGTACTACCTTGGCTCGAGCCCTGGCTCGAGCCGGCCTTCGTATCCGGGCACTGATTGATCAAAAAAACAGGATCGCCCTGGCTTTACGCGATGAGTTGCATCTGGATGAATGCGCCGTCGACTTGAACCAACTTGGCGGGGAGCTCTCCTGCCTGATCATCAGCGTACCGGACGATCAACTTCAGCAGGTTGATCGCTCAGTAGCAAGAATCGCTCATCGAATCCAGTTGTCGTTATGCGTCCATACGGCGGGCGCTCTATCCGGAGTCGTCTTGGAGAAAATAGCTGCCTGCGGTATTCCGGTCGGCTCTCTCCATCCACTACAGACTTTTACTAAAAACAGTGGCGCAGTTTTGTTGGATGGCGTTTATTTCGCTATTGAAGCTGATCCACCGGGAGCTGCGGAGCTTGGAAACCTGGTGAAAAAACTGGGAGGCATTCCGGTCCTGCTTGAACCGGGCGCCAAGGTTTACTATCATGCTGCAGCAGTTTTTGCATCCAATTTTTTGCCGATTCTGCTCCGCTCCGCCGTTGAACTGACCGGCGCTGCGGGGATTACCGAGAAGCAGGCGCGCAAGATGTTGGAACCCTTGATGCGGAAAAGCCTGGAAAATTGTTTTCAATTAGGCGAAGCTTCCGCTTTGACCGGTCCGGTTGTAAGGGGGGATTTGAAGACCATCAATCTGCACCTCGCTGCGCTCGATCGTTTCAACCCTCATCTGGCTGATCTATACCGCAAACTCAGCTTGAGCGCTCTTGAACTTGCCCAGGAAAAAGGGTTGGATGACGAAACAGCCAAAGCCATCTACGATTTATTTGAACGTCAGAGCGTATAAATTCAGCCATATAGAACCAACCCGATCAGGTTTGGGGAATTCTTGGGGGTAACGATGGATCGAAAGAAAGTACTTTGGGCTGATGATGAAATCGAACTGCTTCGTCCTCACATCCTCTTTCTGGAAGAGCGTGGCTATGACGTAACTGCAGTCACAAACGGTGAAGAGGCGATCTCACAACTGCGGCAAACTACTTTTGACGTAGTGATGTTGGATGAACACATGTCGGGCATGAGAGGCATCGCCACACTGCAGGAAATCAAATCGCTGCGTCCGGGCGTCTCTACCGTCATGATAACCAAGAGTGAAGAAGAGAAATTAATGGAGGAGGCTATTGGACGCCAGATTGACGACTTTCTGACCAAGCCGGTAAATCCCAGCCAGATCCTGTTAGTTCTAAAGAAACTGACTGAAGCCTCGAAAATCAATCGTGATCGCATCGCCAGGGAATATTTATCTCAATTTAATCAGATACTGAGTCTGATTTCCAGTGGAGCAAGTTGGCAGGATTGGATGGATATCCATCTCAAAATATCCGATTGGGACATCGAATTGGAGCGGTTTTATGATCTTGGTTTGGCTGACGTGCTGCAGGATCAAAAGAATCAGTGCAACCTCGAGTTCGCTCGCTTCGTCGAAGATCATTATCACGATTGGATCAACGGGCGAAACAGCCCCACACTCTCAGTGGATATCGCCAAAAAGTACCTCGCCAATCCCCTGAAGCAAGGGAAAAACGTTCTGTTCCTGGTTATCGATTGTTTGCGGCTGGATCAATACCTGGCCATCGAGCCACTGCTTTCCAGTCTATTCAAAATAACCAGAGATTATTACTACTCGATCCTGCCGACCTCGACTCCCTACTCACGGAATGCCATTTTCAGCGGCCTATATCCCAACGATCTGGAACGCCTCTATCCCGATCTATGGCGCAGAGGCGAAGACGATGAATCTTCGTCGAACCGGTTTGAACATCAATTGCTGGACCAACAATTGATCAAACTGGGCGTTACCCTGAGGTCGGATTCCAAGTATGTAAAAGTTTTAGATCCTGAAGAAGCCGATTCGGTCGAGCGCAAGGTCTCTTCCTATTTTAATCAGCCATTGGTCTCCATGGTTTTTAATTTCGTGGACATTCTGGCGCATGCTCGGTCAGATTCAGATGTGATCAAGGAGATGGTTCGGAACGAAGCCTCGTATCGTTCCGTGACCCGTTCGTGGTTCGAACACTCCTCGCTGATTAATATCTTACGAGCGTTCTCCACCCAGAATGTTCATATTGTCTTAACCACAGATCATGGATCAATCCGAGTCCAGAGAAACACCAAGGTCATATCGGACAAGGAAGCCTCCACCAACGTTCGCTACAAGCATGGGCGCAATTTGAAATCCGAAGACAAACACGCCCTGTTCATCCGCGATCCCGGGGACTACAAATTGCCCAGGCGTGGTATCAACGTGAACTACATACTTGCAAAGGAAGACTATTATTTCGTCTATCCCACCAATTTCCACAAATATGTTAATCTCTACAAGAACAGCTTCCAGCACGGAGGCATTTCCTTGGAGGAGATGATTCTGCCGGTTATTTTATTGGAACCGCGTTAGAAGGGTTGCGGTGATCAGAATTCTCTCCAAAGGACCTGAACAAACTGCTCAAATCGGCGCGACTACCGCTGCATTTCTGCGTGGAGGCTGCGCCGTTGCCTTGATCGGGGAGCTGGGAGCAGGAAAAACGGTATTCGTTCAGGGAATTGCGTCGCAACTAGGCTACACCGGAACAGTTACCAGCCCGACCTTCACACTCGTTCACCAGTATGATACCAACCCCGTTATCTTTCATCTGGATTGCTTTCGGCTGAGGTCTCCGAGGGATTTTGCTTCTGTCGGCATCGAAGAATATCAGCGTCCAGACAGCGTTCTGATCGTCGAATGGGCGGATTTGATCGCCGATTATGTTGATCAGTGGTGTTGGCGGGTTCAGTTTGAATACGGAGCTGATGCTTTGGGTGACCGCGTCATCCGGATTGACCGGATCGGTCAGCATGATAATCCAACTGTTGAGAGAAACTTACTGGAGGCTCTTAAATCGCTGGGAGTGCAGATCCTATGATTTTGGTTATTGAAACCAGCGGCAGCAGTTGCGGGGTGGCGCTATGGGATCGACAAAAGGTGGCAGCGCGGGAGAGATTGGACCAGTTGCGCCATAATGAGATTTTACTGGAACAAGTCCAAGACATTCTTCAACAATGCAAGATAGCAGGACGTGATCTGGGCGCTATCGCGGTGTCGATCGGACCGGGTTCATTTACCGGTTTGCGCGTTGGACTGGCTACAGCCAAAGGTCTTTGTTGGTCCTGGAAAATACCATTGATTACCGTTCCCACCCTGCAAGCGATCGCTGCTTCGCTTCCAATTTCAAATGGTAGAATTACGGCGGTCCTCCCCGCCCGAGCCGAGGAAGTTTATTGGGCTCAGTTTGAACGGCAATCCGGCAATCTGCTACAAATCACCAGTGAAAAAGTCAGCAGAGTAACCGATTTGCCAAATTTGATATCCGGTGAAACTTTCCTGCTGGGTGAAGGGTATTTTAAACATGAAGCGCTGCTGGACAGCTTGTTTGGGGATAGGTTAAGTCGCTTGCCTGATGGAATGCGCCCCATCCCTCTTGTGGAGAGTGTTGCTCAATTGGCATTCGATAATTTTCTGGCCGGCAAGTTTGCTGATCTCATGAAAGCTGAACCGTTTTACTGCTACGAATTTCCCAGAAAGCATTCTTGATTATGGAATTATTTCGCATCGGGTTTCTCAATTTCACCGTCATCGACCTGCTGGATATCCTGGCTGTATATCTGGTCTTCTATCAGCTCTATCTGATCATGAAGGGGACCCGGGCATCACAGATGTTCGCCGGGTTGATCTTGATATTCATCGCCTCGTTCGTAGTGCAGTTATTGGGAATGCAGGGCATGTCCTGGTTGATCCAATCGGTCACCACGGTTTGGGTCATAGCGTTCGTTATCATTTTCCAACCCGAATTGCGTAGACTTTTGGTGCAAATCGGACAGACCAAGTTGTTGCGCGCCATCGTCAAGGAGCGCGGCGCCTCGACACTGGATGAAGTGGTCAGAGCCGCGGAAATCCTCTCGCAGAAAAGGTACGGCGCACTGATCGTATTTCAGGGAATGACCGGCATTCGGGGTATCGTTGAAACCGGGACCCCCATTCGAGCTGAAGTCAGTTCGGATCTGATCGTTTCCATCTTCTTCCCTCGAACCCCTCTGCATGACGGTGCCTTGATCATTCGAGGCGACGTCATCGAAGCCGCCAAGTGTCTGCTCCCGCTGACCGAAAATCCCAGCGTGGACGCCTCCATGGGTACCAGACACAGAGCCGCTTTGGGGATTACGGAAGAATACGACGCCACGGTGGTAGTTGTTTCAGAAGAAACCGGCAAGATCTCTATCGCACGTGAAGGACGTTTTCTAGGGCGAGATTATGACTCAGAGCATTTGCGTAGACAGCTGACCAAACTATTCTTCGAAAGCACGATCGAAACCCCGGCGAGCAATCTGAAACCACGCAGTATTATCGATAAACTGCTGGCTCAGGAAAAGACGCAATTGGATTGATGACATAATTTCCTCCACCTGGTAAAACAAAAATCCCGGTTAAGCCGGGATTTTTGTTTTACCATTCCATGAAAATTATTTGATCAGGATTGCCTTCTGGCTGTAAGTCTGACCGCCTGCGTTCATCCGGTAAATGTACAGTCCTGTCGCCAGTGTGGAGGCATCCCAGGTGACCTCATGCCATCCTTCCTTGCAATATCCGTCTTGCAGTGTGGTCACCAACTGCCCTGCGGTATTGAAAACCTTTAATTCGACATGACCCGCTTTCGGCAGTGCAAAGTGAATCTTGGTGATCGGATTGAAAGGATTGGGGTAGTTCTGGCTGAGCAGGTATTTATCGGGCAGCGGGATTTGCCCATTCACTCCATACTCATTGAAGACGTCTCCGCTTACGTAGGATTCCGCAATCCAGGGGCCACCGTCATTGATGGCAGATTTGGTGATCGTGAAGAAGCTGCTGTCAGCTATGTTGTTCGGGTAGGAGCCGATGTAGCTGATGAAGTAGAGCGTTCCCGAGGAGATGCTGCCGGCAATTGTCTGTGCCAATACTCTGAACGGATTGGCGCCGCCTGGTAGTGAACGCGTGATGGGACCAAACACAACCGTTGAGACGTTGGCCGCATCGCGCACTTTGTTCCATATCTGGAAAGTTGACGGTGTGGAGCCGAGATTATGAACGTTAATGTTGTACTGGAAGCTACCGCCATTCGCCGGGATGACAATGGGTGGATTGATCGCACTGATGTTGACGTCGAGGACTGGCGCTGAGAGCGGCGTCGTGCTGGCGGCACTCACCCGGACTTCATCCACAAACCCACCATCACGGGCGACACTGCCGTCGGTTTTCAGTCTGTACCGCAAGCGTAGATTATTCGAGCCGGCATAGGTCGATACGTCACGAATCTCCTGAGACCACCAGTTCTGAGTACTGTTATGTATATCGATGGCGCTCCAGCTCGATCCATTCGGAGAAATTTCGCAGAAGAGCGTATCGAAGTTGGTCTCACAATTGTAAGTAACCCAGTAGGAAAGTGTGGCGTAATCATACAGGGTCAGATCCATGGCGCCATTGCGAGTCAGTGAGATATTTAAATTGCTGCCGTAGTTCCCGCTGGGGCTGTCCGAGGCTGATAACGATCCGGCGTAATGATTCCCGGAGGTTCCCCAGGTTCCTTGGGGAGTCCAGCTCCCTAATCCACTTTCAAACCCGTCATACATGACGATGAACGGTCCCCACAATTCCAGAGGGTTCATACCGGTATTCAGAACGATCGGTATTTCGATCAAGGCGTTGTCTACCAGGCTTTCGATGCGCAGATTGTACTCTCCCTCGTAGACGTTGTTAAACGTAAATTGACCATTCGTACTGGTTTGTATCGTAGCATAAGGTGTGTTGACCATCGTCAATCTGGCAGATAAACCGCTGCCGGTCTGATTGTGTAATATCCCGCTGAAGGTCATTAAGTCAGCCGGTTCCAGGTTGAAGTCTTGCCGAACCGCATCACCAGTCGTTACCTGAATATCGGTCAGGTGTGCAGGCCAGTAACCATAACTGGTGACGTCCAGGTCGTAGGTTCCCGGCATCAGGACGCGGTGATAATCGCCTATTGTGGAATCAGTGCTGACGACCAGTACCTGACGGTTCTTCACTGTCACATTTGCTGGAAGCGGCTGATGGTTGACGGCGTTTTTAACCAGTCCGCGGATGCCCAGGTGCGAATACTCCATGTAGGCTAACATGGAGGCGCGATTGTCGTCCCAATAACCGGGTAATAACGAATAACTTGGCCAGTTCACATTGGATATCTCCATGGTGATATCCATATCTCCCATCCAGAAATAGTTCCAATCTTGCATTCCGCCATCAATCTGGTACCAGTCCACCCCGTTCACGGTGCCGTGAACAAAAGGTGGAGTATTATTGTTCCACATCGGCAGATTAGTAGACGTGTAGGTTTCTGAAGCCGCCAATACGACGTCATTATCGGGTGTTAAAGCCTTGTTGGCCTGTGGATCAAAACTTCGATCCCAAGGGTAATTCGCAACCAATGTGCCGCAATGAAAGTTAGCAGAAAATACCGGCTGATGCACGAAATTCCAATTCATGACGTTAGCCGTTTCCGGTTCACGACCGACCGTGGTATTAATGGGATCATCGACTCTATCCGGAAAGTTACGATTGAGATCTACGCCATTAGCATTATAACGAGATCCATTTGCAGTTCCGTCCGGATTCATCGAAGGCATGATCCAGATTTCAGTTTCATTGACCAGGTGATTGACCATCGGATCGGAACCGTAGTTATCCATCAAGTAGTTGATAAGGTACATGCACATCTCTTTACCGACTACCTCATTGCCGTGTATTGAGGAGATATACTTAAATTCCGGCTCGTCTTCTGCAACGTCAACATTATCGGATATCTTCATAAACCAGAGCGCCCTCCCCTGGATGGTTGGTCCGACGTTATAAAGATGGCACAAAGTTGGGTGGGCAGCAACGATACTCTGGAGTTCTGCCACCAGCTCTTCATATGTGTGGTATTCCCGCATGGGATCGTCTGTTCCGGCGGTCTCCTCAGTTAACTGTTTGAACATTTCGTAAGCTTGGTCCGGAGTCGCCTCTACTCGATATCCGAGACTTTGTACCAGGTTGACTTCATCGACATTCAAATAAGCTAAAAGTGAGTTGGTTCCGGGGTTAGGACGATTGACGTCAAGATTCAGTTGCGCCAGTTCTCGCAGCTCGGTCTGGTCGGAGAAGTAAATCAGGTAGGTACTTCGATCAAACGGATAACCTGACGCTATCGTGATTGAAAGGCTGCTGAGCAGCATTGTCATCAGGATGAGTGTGAAAAACAATCTGGCCGCGCGGTTCATTGGTCCTCCGGTGGTGATTGGTGAAGCACTTTCGGTATCGCGATCCCGGTTCCGTGAAGGTGGGATTTGGTACTGCAACAATATACCAAAATTTTTTCCAAAAGTCAAGTGAGAAGATGATTCCCTGAAAAATTCACAGTGATGCTCTAACCCAGTGATTACTTATTTCGCGGTTTATCATTGACTTTTTATCCTAAATAGTTTATTTTATTACTATAATGGGAAGAATCCTTCCATGCTGGGAACCGATTTAAAAAATGTCAAAATTGGCGTTGCGCTTGGGGGAGGCGGCGCCAGGGGGTTCTCCCATATCGGTGTGCTCAAGGTTTTGGAAGAGGCAGATCTTCGACCCAGAATTATCGCCGGCACCAGCATGGGAGCGATCATCGGAGGGTTGTATGCTCAGACAGAATCCGCCGATACCGTGATCAAACGATTGCAGTTGGTTCTCAAAGATCCACAGTCAGGCGCTAATGACCTGAATGTCTATGATAAGGATCAGAAAGGTGACCATTTTTTCGCCCATGTGACCAAAGAAATCAAACAACGTCTGATCATCAATTTATCCATTTCCCGACCGGCTCTGCTTCCGACGGCGCGGCTGCAGAACGCCGTGGCAAGTCTGCTGGATGACAGCCAGATCGAAGATCTTGGCATCACCTATGGAGCTCTGGCGTCCGACCTGATTACTGGAAAGGGAGTTCTTCTCACCAGAGGCTCTTTGCACCAGGCAGTTATCGCCAGTTCTTCCATCCCCGGTTTTTTTCCACCGGTAAAGTGGAATCAATATCTGCTGGTCGATGGTGAAGTTACTGATTTGATTCCTGTGGAAGCTTGCCTGGCTTTGGGCGCAGACTTCGTTATCGCCGTCGACGTTCGCCGCGAAATCAGCGCATTCGAACCTCTCAAACACACCATCGACATTTACATGAGAACCGCACGTATCACCAATCACCGTCTGGCAGAGGTTTCATTGGAGAAAGCTGATTTCGTGGTGCGTCCGATCATGGAAGACGTCCAATGGTCTGAATTCGACCGATTGAATGAGTTGATCGCGGCTGGTGAATGGACAGCGAGGCAGCGACTGCCAGATCTGATTAAGCACCTTTCCAAAAGAAATTATCCGAAGTATCACCTGGTTAATGCTGATTTTCAAGCGACCTATCTCGACTTTGGCATGAATAACCATAAGAAGAATAATTGATCGATTCAACAAATCTCGACCGGAACGACCTATGGAGCGAACGACTACTGCACTGAGAACCCCACCAAGAATTGTGGCTGTTCTAATTCTATTTATGTTGGGAACGCTGGTTTCTCTCGCACAACCTCCCATCGGTTTAGAAGCGCTGCAGTCGGTTGAACAGTGGCCACTCAACCGCCCGGGTATCCAATTTCGCCAGGTTTCCAGCGCCGATCCACTGGGTGGAGATCAGGATGGGAATGGATTCCTTTATCAGCAGGACTCGCTTTTCGTCATTTTTAATCAGGAAGGACCCGGATGCATCTATCGTCTCTGGATTCAGAGCACCACTACCTCACCCAGCCGAACGATCAAATTTTTCTTCGATTATGAACCGCTGCCGAGAATCAGCCTCCCCATCCAGCAGCTCTTTTCCGGACTGTACTATCCCTTCGTCTCACCAATTGTTGGCAATGCTGCTGAATCTTCAGGAGGATTTTATTGCTACCTGCCGATTACCTTCGCAAAACATCTTAAAATTGCGATTATCGGTCACAGAGAACCCTATCAAATCGGATTCCATCTCTTCGCCTCAGGAACGATCATCACGACGTACAATGGTCAGGAAGACCCCACAACAGTTCAAAACCAATGGCAAAGTACCGGTTCTGACCCTAAGAATCAAATCGGAAACTTGACCGCAACCGGCAGTGTTAACTTGCCGCCGGGTTCAACCCGGTCTCTTTTCACCCATTCAGGCGCTGGAAGCATCGCCGGCATCCGGCTGACGCCGGATCAGACGGTATTAAGTGTTCTTGAGAGTCTGAAACTGCGATGCTACTGGGACGGTAGTCTTAATCCCGAGGTCGATTGCTCTTTGGGCAGTTTTTTCGGGAGTTCCCTCGGAATTGCTGAGGTGGCAGGATTACCGATAGGAATCGATGGGAATGAGTTTTACTGTTATATCCCGATGCCTTTCTGGTCAGCGGCGCGAATTGAGATATACAACTCCTCGCCCATCAGCACGATAAACGTCGGATATACAATTACCTACAAAACAGATGCGTATTCGCAGGATAACGGTTACTTCTGCGCCAAACAGCAGAACTATGTATCGTCCATTCCGAATCAGGATATACTTCTGCCTCAATTCGCTGGACATGGGAACCTGATCGGCATGACCCTAACGCTGCTCTCCACCAACCAGCAATTCACGAGCGGGGATCTCAGAATTTATCTGGATGGGATCGCTCAACCAGTCGCCCTGGGAACCAATTTGGATGCCGATTTTAATGCCGGGAACGGGTACACCACCGGTCCCTTTTCCAAGCCCATGCATGGAGCCCCGGTAATCCTTTTCGGTTTGGAAAGAAAAGTCACCGCTTACCGCTTTATGTTAGGTGATTTAATCCCCTTCGCTAGTCACATTACCATCCGCGCTGAACATGGCGACCGCAACTCTGTCCCCGTCCAATACAGTGCAGTGGCGTATTCCTTTTGCCGCCCGGGAATCGCTTTAGAGTTATCCGATCAGTTAGACGTTGGCGACCCGACCGCTGAAGCAGCTCATAACTACAATATTCAGGGCGGACAAACCGCGCAAACACACTATTATGCCTATCCAGGCAGTTACGACGATCAATTTTTCTCCGACGCCGGGCGTACACACGTAGGAATCTCAACATTTGACGCCTCGATTTCTGCGGATAACGAAGGCGTAAGGTTGGTTCGCAGGCGGGATGCCTCCTTATTTCCACAATCTGCGGAGGTGCGGGTCAATGGGGACAGTGTTGGAGTTTGGTGGGATAGCGACTACAACTATTACAAACGCTGGAGTGATTCTTATTATGAAATACCCCCTGTATTTACTCAGGGGTTATCGCAAATAGAAGTGAGTCTAACCCACCTGGGTGTACGGGAATGGAGTGAATATTACTTTTGGATTTACTCACATGTGCCTCCCCGGGTAGATACCGATCCCCCCACCCAGGTCAGCAATCTGCAGATTTTGCCTCTTGAATCGGGATCCCAACTCCAGGCGAGCTGGAATCCTTCCACAGATGATTCCGGAATTAACCACTACAATATATACAGATCGACGATCGCCAACTTCCAACCTTCACCCGATCTGTTGATATCGACTTCGATCACGCCTGAATTCACCGATAATAATCTGTCGCCGGGGACCTATTATTACTATCGGGTCAGCGCCGCGGATTATTCAGGAAACGTGAGCGCCATTTCAGCTGAGGGCAATCAGAGAACCTCATGCAATTATCTTTTTGAAGCGGAGAATTTTACTGATCTCACCACCTCTCCGGATGACCCCTACGGGGTTCAAAATATGATTGGATACGGTGAATTCTGGAGCAATCAGTCTCAACTCATTTTTGCTGCGGATCAGATCGGGGATTTTATCACGTGCAGATTTCAGATTACCCAATCCGATACCTATGACGTCTCAGGTTATTTTACCCGGGCGCCCAACTGCGGTATCCTGAGTTTCCGCCTGGATGACGTACCGATGGCGCTGCCGTATGACCTCTACAATCCACTGATTCAACGCAGCCCGCAACAGAACTTCGGTTCAGCGTATTTGGTAGCAGGAATGCATACCTGCACCTATTTCGTCGCCGGGAAAAACGCTGCCAGCAGCGAATACTTCCTCGGTATCGATAATCTGATTCTCACTTCACATTACCTGCTGCCCGTCGAACCGCAAGCGCCGCCGGGACTGCCCTTGGATTTTTCATTGTCTCAAAACTTCCCCAATCCTTTCAATTCGACCACGCGGATCCAATTCAGTTTACCCAAATCCGGTATCGCGAAACTCACTATTTACGATTTGCAGGGCAGGCAGGTGGCTGTGCTGGCGAAGGGTTGGTCAGCAGCGGGGCGGCATGAAGTACTCTGGCAGGCTGACAATTTCGGATCAGGCATCTATTTCCTGCGATTGGAGCAAGATAAGAAAGCTCAAATTCGAAAAATCTTAATGCTGAAGTAAGGTAATCAAACGCCCCTGCATCGCTGAAACAGTCAACTTTATTTTAGGGTTGAGCCAAATTATTGTTGCCGGGTTTTCGTATTGATATTATCTTAGGGAAAAAACGCACAAGTAGCGGATTCAATTACGAGGTAGCTTCAGGAGTCTTATGGCTGATGAAACCAATTTTGACTTGACGGTACTCGGTTCCGGACCTGGTGGATACGTCGCCGCCATCCGTGCAGCCCAGTTGGGGATGAAGGTCGCCATCGTCGAACGCGAGAATCTTGGCGGCGTCTGTTTGAACTGGGGTTGCATTCCGACTAAAGCACTGCTCAAATCGGCTGAAGTCGCCGAGACCATTCGGCGCGCGCAGGAATTTGGGCTGAAAGTCGGAGACTTGCAGATCGATTTCCCCGCCATTATCAAGCGCAGCCGTCAGGTGGCTGATCGCCTCTCCAAGGGCGTCTCCTTTCTGATGAAAAAGAATAAAATTCAAGTCATCAGCGGAACCGGTCATTTTAAAACTCCGAAAAGCCTGATCATCCTTGATGCAAACGGGAAAAAATCCGGTGAAGTAAAAGCGGAGCGTTTTCTGCTGGCAACAGGTGCTCGTCCTCGCAATTTACCGGGTCTTGAATTAGATGGTCAAAAATTAATTTCCTACCGTCAGGCGATGACCTTAGCGGAACAGCCCAAATCGATGATCATCATCGGCGCCGGCGCTATAGGAGTCGAATTCGCCTATTTCTATCATACCTTGGGTACTCAGGTTACACTGGTAGAAATGCTCCCGCAAATCCTCCCGCTGGAAGATGCCGAAATTGTTAAAACAGTCCATAAATCCCTTGAGAAAGCCGGTATAACCATCGCAGTTTCCGCCAAAGTTGAAAAAGTCGAGAAAACCCGAAAAGGCGTAAAAGTGGTCGGGAAACTCGGAAATGAGGTGCAAACCTGGGAAGCAGCCCTTTGTTTGGTGGCGGTGGGCGTGCAGGCAAATTCAGATGGTATTGGTTTGGAAGATATCGGTGTTACCACCGAAAAGGGATTCATCAAGATTGACTCGCAGTACCGAACCTCCTGCTCGAACGTCTGGGCAATCGGAGACGTCATCGGCGCGCCGATGCTGGCGCATGCCGCTTCGCATGAAGGAATCACAGCTGTCGAAGGAATGGCAAATCTGCCGGCGCACAAGCTGAATAGTAATCGAGTTCCTTCTTGCACTTACTGTCAACCTCAGGTCGCTTCCATTGGGATGACCGAAGCGAAGGCGCTTGCACAGGGTCATAAAATCAAGATCGGGCGCTTCCCCTTCTCGGCTCTGGGCAAAGCCGTCGCCATCGGTGAACGGGAAGGAATGGTTAAACTAATATTTTCCGAACCGTACGGGGAACTCTTGGGCGCTCACATTGTCGGGCATGACGCCACCGAAATGATCGCTGAATTAGGTTTGGCGCAGACCCATGAAGCCATCCCGCAATCCATTGCCGATACGGTTCACGCACACCCAACACTAACTGAAGCGGTGATGGAAGCCGCACTCGACGCGCTGGGTCGAGCCATCCATATCTGAAATTAGAATTAATCCAAATGTTAAATACTCACCGCCTGGGGCTGGTCCGCTATGATGCCGCCTACAGTCTGCAACGAGAGCTTTGGCAGCGACGAGTCAAGAATGAGATTCCCGATCAATTGCTCTTATTGGAACATGAACCCGTCATTACTTTGGGAAGAAACAGTCAGGTGAAACACCTACTGGTAAAGCTGGACTTTCTACATGAACGGGGCATCGACGTCAGAGAAGTGGACCGTGGTGGAGACGTAACCTACCACGGACCCGGACAGCTCATCGGTTATCCCATTATCAACCTCTCCCCCACCCGCATGGACGTCTTGCTGTACCTCCGGGATCTTGAAGACGTGCTGATCAAAGTTCTGGCAAAATTTCATATTCTTGCAGATAGAAACGCCGGAAGGACCGGAGTATGGGTCGGTGAAAGAAAAATCGCTTCGATCGGTGTGAAAATCAGCCGCTGGGTCACCTATCATGGGTTTGCCTTAAACGTCAGTACCGATCTTCAAGCCTTCGAGTATATCATTCCCTGCGGATTATCCGGGGTCAGCATGACAACCATGTCCCAGGAGATCGGTACTATGGTGGAAATCGCCGACGTCGCTGGCGCTGTGGAATTGGAAATGAGAAGGAAATTTGATCCTGAATTCAACGCAACTTTACTTCACTTGAATAGGAAAAAAACGCGGATAGGTCAATCTGTGTCACCTATTGCCCAGATTTTATAATTGTGGAGAACTACCGTGCCTAAATCGAAATCAAACAGCCAGGCCAAGAGCAATCCCGGATTCAAGCACGATATCGTCGATCGCAAGTATGAAGGTATAAAAGAAAAAGATTACCTTCAATTGCTGTACCTGATGAAATTAACCCGCTCTGCCGAAAACCGAGTCGTCAAACTATACCGGCAAGGCAAAGTAGTCGGAGGCGTATATCTCGGAACCGGGATGGAAGCGACTGCCGTCGGTTCTGCCTACGCTCTGGACCGGAAGAAGGATGATGCCCTGTTTCCTCTTATCCGCGATCTGGGAGCTCACTTTGCTTTCGGACAGCACCCGAAAGTCTACTTCCTGCAGTACTTGAACCGCGCCAACAGTCCCACCAAGGGGAAAGACGGCAATATCCACCTGAGCGATTCTTCGAAGAACATCATCGGGATGATCAGCCACCTGTCGGCGATGATCCCTCCTGCCGTAGGCTGGGCGCTGGCGCTGAAAATGCGCGGATCGAAGGGCGTGACGATGAATTATATCGGCAATGGTGGCTCCCAGGTCGGCGATTTTCACGAAGGGTTGAATTTCGCTTCGGTTCGCAAAGCCCCATTTGTACTGATCATCGAAAACAACCAATATGCTTATTCGACTCCCAATACGCTGCAATATGCCTGCGAAAAACTATCTGATCGCGCTATTGCCTATGGCATCCCGGGTTATCAGATTGACGGGACCAACGTTCTGGAAGTATTTGAAACCTGCTGGCGCGCGGTTCAACGCGCCCGCTCTGGCGAAGGTCCTACCTTGATTGAGGCAGTTTCGATGCGGATGCGCGGACATTCGGAGCACGACGACCACAAGTACGTTCCTCCGCACCTGTTGGAAGAGTGGGCCAAGAAAGACCCCATCAGGCGCTATGAAGCCTTTTTATTGGAAAAAGGTCTGATGGATGAAAAATCTATGACGGAATTGGATCAACGCGTTGAAAAAGAGATCGATGACGCCGTCCAATTCGCGGAAGACAGCCCTCTACCGGAACCACAGACTGCCGCGGAAGGAGTTTACGCTGATTGATGTGGTCTAACTGTCAACATAAGCGAAATATTTCAAGAGGAAATAGATGGCAGAAGTAACTTATATCCAGGCGATTACTGACGCTCTGCGAGAAGAGCTCATTCGAGATCCTGACGTTTTTCTGTTAGGAGAGGATATCGGTCAGTACGGCGGAGCCTTCCGGGTTACCAAGGACTTTCTGGAAGAATTTGGTCCGCAGCGTATCATGGATACGCCCCTGTCCGAATCAGCGATCATCGGCGTTGCCTGCGGCGCCGCTATGGCTGGAATGAGACCTGTCGCTGAAATGCAATTCATGGACTTCATTACAACAGGGTTCAACCAGGTGGTGAACGTCTGCGCCAAGATGCACTATCGTTCCGGGTTTAAAGTCCCCATGGTGATTCGTGGACCCAGCGGCGGCAGAGTCAACGGAGGTCCTTTCCATTCCCAAAATCCCGAAGCCTGGTTTGTGCGCACTCCTGGACTGAAGGTGGTTGCCCCATCCACGCCGTATGACGCCAAAGGCTTGCTTAAGGCTGCCATCCGCGACAACAATCCAGTACTCTATTTTGAACATAAATATCTCTATCGCCGCATCAAAGAAGAACTCCCTGAAGGTGATTTCATTGTTCCAATCGGCAAAGGGGAAATCAAAAGATCGGGAAAAGACGCCACCGTCATCACCTACGCAGCCATGGTGCACCTGGCGCTGGAAGTAGCTGATGATCTTTCCAAAGAAGGCGTCGAAATCGAGGTAGTCGATCTGCGCAGCTTGCTCCCTTATGATAAAGACTTGATCCTGGACTCGGTACGGCGCTGCAATCGGGTACTGTTGCTGCATGAAGATACTCTGACCGGAGGTCTGGCCGGTGAATGGGCGGCGCTGATCGCCGAACATGCCTTCGAATACCTCGATGCGCCCATCAAGCGTGTCGCCTCAGTAGACACCCCTGTGCCGTATGCACCGGTGTTAGAGGACTTTTTCCTTCCGAATAAAGAAAAAATCACAAAAGCACTGCGTGATCTGCTGGAGTATTAACTTTTTCTGATTGGCGAAGCTCAGAAGTTCAGATTTTCGTGCAACCACTTATCTTAAACTGAGACTAAACTAGCGAGGAAGTAATGGCTGGCGGACTTGAGGACATTAAATCACTATCCCGTGAAATCGGAGAGTTGACTTCGATCAAAGAAATCCTGGAAATAGCCATAGATCGTGAAGAATCAGCTCGCGCCTTCTATATGATGGCTCATACTCGCGCCTGCAATACCGTCGAGAAAGAGCTCTTTCTCAAATTGGCTCAAGAGGAGTTGCTACACAAGCAAAATCTTTCCCGACAGTTGGAGGAAGTCAAGGCTCGTCTATTTACCGATCAAGCCCTCTCCTGCGGTGAAGTAGGTGGATTGGAACGTTAATCTTCCTTCTTAAAGTCAACAAAAGTTCCGTTAATCAACTTGCGAATTTCTTTAGGAGCAAAGACCATGCGCGTCAACGTGATCATGCCGCAGTTGGGCGAATCAGTCGCCGAGGGGACTATCCTTAAATGGCATAAAAAAGTCGGGGACGTCATCGCCAAGGATGAAGATATACTGGAGGTCAGCACTGACAAGGTGGACTCAGAAATCCCCGCTACCGCCGCTGGAATTTTGGTGGAAATTCTCGCCGCCGATGGCGTGACCATCCAGGTAGGCAAAACAATCGCGGTCATTGAAACGGACGTCACTGAAGCACAGTCTGCGGAAAAGATAAAACCTCTACTTATAATAGGTGAACCAGCACCACCATTAAAGGAAACGGCTCCTGTTGTCGCCTACGGCGCCCCAGAATCCGGTGTGATTACCGTTTCCAGACCTCATGAAGCTAAAGCGCCATCTCAGACAGACGCCAGACGCTTCTATTCCCCCCTGGTGCGTAAAATCGCAGCAGATCAAGGGATCACTGACCTTGAACTGGATCGTATCACCGGAAGTGGTACAGACGGTAGAGTGACCAAAGGTGATTTGGAAAGTTATCTTGCCAAACGACAAATTCCTGCCCCCAGCGCAGTAAAGGTGCCGACCCCGATTCCAGTATCGACAGCTACGCCTCTAATCGCTGGTCAGGGCGAAGAAATCGTTCCGATGGACGTCATGCGCCGTAAAATTGCTGAACATATGGTTCGCTCCTCCCATACGGCTGTACACGTCACTTCGGTGTCGGAAGTCGATCTGAAAAATGTGGTCATATTCCGCGAACGTCACAAGGCGGCGTTTGAAGCACGTGAGGGCTTCAAATTGACTTACACTCCAATCATCATCGAAGCCGTCGTTAAAGCCCTCAAGGAATTCCCCTATGTAAACTCCTCTGTTGATGGCGATAATGTCATCCTGAAGCATTACATCAACATCGGCATGGCGGTCGCTCTCGAGAATGGATTGATCGTGCCCGTTATCAAGGGCGCGGACGGGATGAATCTGCTGGCGCTCTGTCGCGCCGTCAACGATCTTTCAACCAGGGCTCGCGCCAGGAAGCTAAACCCGGACGAAGTTCACGGATCAACCTTTTCCATCACCAATCCCGGGGTTTTCGGCAACCTGTTCGGTTCACCGATTATCAATCAACCAAACGTTGCCATACTGGGCATCGGAGCCATCATAAAGCGCCCGGTCGTGCTGGAAGGGGACGCCATCGCCGTCCGTCCCATGATGTACGTCTCGCTTTCCTACGATCATCGCATCATCGATGGAGCGCTGGGGGGGAAATTCCTGCAAAGAGTGGCTCACTACCTGGAGAACTTCGACCCTGAAATTTCCATTTAAATGATCAGTATATGATGAATCTGACGTCAGAATTCCCGGCAAAACCGGTAAGCGCCTCTGTAACAGAAATGACGGAAGTCGTCCTGCCGAACGATACCAACAACTTCGGCACTATCCTGGGCGGGAAGGTCATGCACTTGATTGATATCGTCGGAGCCATTGCGGCCAGGCGGCATTCCGGCAACTTGGTCGTAACCGCCGCGGTCGATTCACTCGCATTCCTCTCACCTATTAAAGCCGGCGAACTGATCATCTTGAAAGCCTCAGTCAACCGCGCCTTCAAAACGTCCATGGAAGTCGGTGTCAAGATCTTCTCGGAAAACACTCGCGACGGCAGCGTCAAACATACCGCTTCAGCCTACTTGACCTATGTCTCCATGGATGATCATGGCAAACCGACCGCAATACCTTCGGTTATACCTGAAACCGCAGATGATAAGCGGCGTTATGATGAAGCGAACCTGCGTCGGAATTCGAGACTGATGGCGTGTTCGTCGGAATTTAACCGTTAGTCACAATTGCGCGTAGAGAACAAAAAGCCAGATTCAATCTGGCTTTTTGTTCTCTATACCTTAAACCTGCTATTGGGGTTGAGCGGGCGGTTCTGCAGGCGCAACGATTTTTTCGATAATCTCGCGGATGTCCTTCTGCTGCCCCGGCACATAACCGGTGAAGGTACGGGAAATTTTACCTTCACGATCGATGATCACCGTATAAGGCAAGGTATTCGAACCGAAGAATTTTCTTAAGACCGATCCATCCGGATCCAGGAGTACGGTAGCGTCGTATTTCTTCGATTTTACGTATGGCTTGACTTTGGAAATACTGCGAGGACTGTCTTCCGATATGGCGAAATAGACCAATCCTTTGTCCTTATATTCCTTGTAGATTTCCTCGAGATGCGGCATCTCCTCTTTGCAGGGAACACACCAGGTCGCCCAAAAATCGATGAGAATTGGATTCTTGCCGAGATAATCCTTCAATTGCACGGATTGCCCGTCAAGATTTTTCACAGTGAAATCAGGCGCACGCTTTCCTTCCTGGGCTTGCGAAAGCGCGCAGACCAAGAGTAGTGAGACTATAATCCAAATCCGTCGCACGTTGTTCCTCCTTGTGGTTGTTACCAGGTAAACCGATATCCGATCCGCAGTGTTCCCACCATTCTGGACGGCTTCCCCAATTCAATTTTGGTGTTATCTAAGTAGATCCAATGACGGTAGCCAAAGATAAAGTCACCGACGCCAATGAGTAAACCAGGCGAGAGGTACCCTTCTGTACGATATTGGATGGGATAATAATAGGCATATTTTTGTAAATCGATCAACAACCCGGTCTGCGTTTGCTCGAACAAGGTCTCGTAGACTGTTCTGGTATTTGAGTTGATGATGGCGCCGCCGGAGAGAGTGATCCAGGTTTTCCACTTGGAGGTCAGATCCGGGTTTGATAGGATGAATCGACCTTCAGCAAAAAAATCGAAGTTGGTCAATTCGGCGAAAGATTCGTCGAAATAGTACCAATCTAGCGAGTCGGGAATCACTTGGGCGTTGGTCGTTTCGTATTTAAAGCGGCTGGATATATTCAGAGCTAACCCGGCTCCTACAGAGAACCGGTTCCAGCGCAGAAATTCTGGCCGGTAAGAGGCGCAGAATCCGGGCATGAAGTGTTCATAAGGATTGACGAAGGAGATGTCGACTTCACCGTCAATCTCATTTGCCTGAGCTGGAACCATCAGCAGCAGACAAAACAAGAGCAAAGCTGGTTTGGCAAGACTGCGCAACATGAATTTCTCCTGTGGTTTACTGATTAGACAATCTAAATTAAGATTTTTCTGTTTAAAAGTCAAGAAGTTTCGTCGGTGTTCCACAAGAAATGGGTCACGCCTTATCCAATTTGCCTCAAAAATATCTTTCTTTTTTTCTTTTTGAGCTTGCTTTTTACAAATAAATTTGTTAAATTGTCACATTCATGCACCCCCCTGGGGTAATAAATCCAAACTTGACAATACTTACTGAGATCCATGAATCAAAAGGAGAAGACATGCGCAAAAAATTGGCAGTAATTCTTGGCATCGCTCTGATGTTTGTTGGATTGGTCAGCCTGGTCGGCGCCTATCCCCGCGCAGTAGTGATGGAAAACTTTACCAACTGGGGTTGACCGTACTGCGTCGCGAGCGATCCCGCTCTCCACGCAGCTATACAGACGTATAGCTCCAGTCAAGCCTTCGACATTGCTTATCATATGTATTGGCCATCTGCTACGGATCCGTTCAACCTGGCCAATCCGGCGGATAATCTTGCTCGAAAAAACTACTACAATGTCACCGGCACTCCCACTTTCAAATGTGATGGCGGCGCTTG
This sequence comes from bacterium, assembly GCA_026394195.1. Lineage (GTDB taxonomy): Bacteria > Electryoneota > B3-LCP > B3-LCP > B3-LCP > JAPKYS01. Next base: position 412,874 of record JAPKYS010000023.1, read on the forward strand.
CAGTGCTACACAAGCTGCGGCTCAGGCAGCCATCAATGCGCGTCTGGCCATCTCCTCACCCATCTGGCTCGATGAGATTATTGCTCTGAATGGTGGCAACCTGGTGGTTACCGTCAAAGCGGTGGTCACGCAGAACATTACCAGCGGGTATACCCTTCAGATTGCCGTATTGGATCGGTACAGCTACTTGCCGGCTTCACCGAATGGGCAACCTCATCACTACCATGCCATGCTGGCGATGGCACCGTCAGGCAACGGGCAAAACTTTACGGCCACCGCAAATGACACCATGACCTACACGGGCAGTGTTCCGATGGGGCCAACCTGGTCAATGGCCAACCTTGACGTTGCCTGCTTCGTTCAGAACAACAGTACCAAGGAAATCATTCAGGGTCATATTGAACAAGCCCCGGTGAACTTCCCGGGTCTCCAATACGTGAGCCACACTCTGGATGATAATAACAATCACGACGGTCGGGCTGAACCGGGTGAAACCGCCTACCTTCGTGTGACCCTGGGGAATCAGCCATCGTACCAGCCTGCCACCAATGTCGTAGCCACGCTTTCCACCACCGACCCGACGTTGACGATCACCACTCCAACTGCGAATTACCCAGATATCCCGAACGGTGGGCAGGCGACGAATACCAGCAACCCGTTCGTCTTTACGGTCGCATCGACTGCAACCCCTCATACCACCACTCTGCACTTGCATGTCGTTGCTAATCCTCAACAGACCTCCTACGACGTCGACATTCCCATCTCCATTGGTTGGCCGGATATCTTCCTGGTCGACGATGACGGCGCCGGGATATTTGAGACGTATTACCAGTCGGCTATCACTGGTATCAACAAGACCTACGAATACTGGAACGTCAATACTCAGGGAACTCCAACAGCGGATTTGATGAATCACTTCGACTACACCATCTGGTTAAATGGTCACGTTTCGGTCGATCCCATCAACACTGCTGAACAGACCCTGATCACCAACTACCTAAATGGCGGCGGCAATCTGTTCATAAGCGGTCAGAACATCGCTTCAGGACTGAACACCTCCGCCCCGATGTTCCTGCAGGACGTGATGCACGCCACTTTTGTTATCGCCAGCACAGGAATTAGACTGCTGGATGGCGTCGCTGGCAACCCCGTAGGAAATGGCTTGACTCTGAATTGTAATGCAGGTGGTACCGGTTCTGGTTCTGCGACTTCGCCGGATGGCATCACAGCCATCTTCGGAGCCAGCACTGCCTTCACCTACACCGGCAGCACCTATCAGGGTGCGTTGACCTACCAGGGGACAGGCAAACTGGTGTTCTTCTCCTTCCCGTTTGAAGCCATCAGCGGGCAGAATGCATCGAACACTCGCGAGCAGGTCCTGCAATCAATCATGAACTGGTTCGGCAGCGCAGTTCCGCCCAGCTTGGACGTCAACATTACGGCGGCACATCCACCGATTGTGATTCCGGCGAATGGCGGACCATTTCAGTACAATATCAGCGTTCACAACTTGACCACTACACCACAAGCTTTCCAGGTGTGGAACAAGATTCGTGCGGGCAGCACATACTTCCAGGTCTTCGGCCCTGTCAGCCGCAGCCTGCCGGGAGGCGCAAATCCTTCACGTACGTTGATACAGAACGTCGCTGCGACGATTCCAGCAGGTACCAATTACTACATCTCCTACATTGGCACCTATCCTGGAACCATTCAAGACAGCAGCTTCTTCACCTTTACGAAGAGCGCTGCTGCCGACGGCGGTCCCTGGATTTCTGAATCCAACTGCTACGGCAACTTCCTGGATGAGTATGCTGTCGAAAATGCCCCGACGGAATTTGCATTGGTCGGAGCCTATCCTAACCCGTTCAATCCCACAACGACAATCAGTTTCACCCTGCCCGATGCAGGTAGCGTTAAACTGAGCGTTTTCGATGTGAATGGACGGGAAGTCGCCAATCTGGTGAATGGTTACCGCACAGCCGGCAGCCATAACGTTACCTTCGATGCTTCCCACCTGACCTCAGGCGTCTACATTTATCGCCTCTTTATCGGCGATCAAACCGCCTCCGGCAAGATGGTGTTGCTGAAGTAAACACTGCCACCTATGGCAACCTTAGTAAGGGCGCAGGTCACTGCGCCCTTACTCATTTGTAGATCTTTTTTTTCGCCCAAGTCGATTGTTTTTAGGGTAAACTCTTCGTAAATTGTAAGAACGAACTAACCTCAACCGACGTCACATGGACCGTGTAAATCCATCCGGGTATATCGTCATAAAAGGAGCGCGGGAGCATAACCTTAAGAACATCGATCTGACGCTCCCCCGCAACCGATTGATCGTGATAACGGGAATCTCCGGCTCAGGCAAATCTTCCCTGGCCTTTGACACACTGTATGCAGAGGGTCAAAGGCGTTACGTCGAATCGCTGTCAGCGTACGCCCGTCAGTTTCTGGGCTTGATGGAAAAACCGGACGTTGATTTCATCGAAGGGTTGTCTCCCGCCATTTCCATCGAGCAGAAATCCACCCACCGCAACCCGCGCTCAACGGTAGCTACGGTGACGGAAATCTACGATTACCTTCGCCTTTTATTCGCTCGCATCGGTAAAGTTTATTGCTATAAATGCGGCAAACCGGTCGAAAAGCAATCCGTTCAGCAGATCGTCGATCAAGTCCTGGAGATGACGACGGGAACCCGTTTCACGGTATTGGCGCCAATGGTGCGCGGTCGTAAAGGAGAATATCGGGAAATGTTCGCCACGCTTAAAAGAGATGGTTACCTGCGCGTCCGGGTCGATGGAAAGGTGTGCTCGCTTGACGACGCAGTCAGCCTCGATAAGAATAAGAAGCATTCCATCGAAGTTGTTGTGGATCGCCTCACGGTCGAAGGTGACTTACGCCTGCGCTTGACAGACTCATTGGAAAATGCGCTGAAATTATCTTCAGGACTGGTCATCATTGCTGTTGAGGATGGTGAAGAAATCCTTTTGTCCGAACACTACTCCTGTCCCGAATGCGGAATCAGCTACGAAGAACTCGAACCGCGTAGTTTCTCGTTCAACAGCCCCTATGGAGCCTGCCCGACTTGTTCCGGACTGGGATTCAATCTTGAGATAGACCCGCAACGAATTGTCCCAGATGAATTCGTCACGGTGCGAAATGGGGCGATAACCACATTGAATAACTGGAATGAAACCATCTTCCTGCGCATGTTGGAAACCGTGGGAAGCCATTTCGGTTTCTCTCTGGACGTCCCTTTTAATAAACTGACTACCGAACAGCAGAATATCTGTCTTTACGGGTCCGGTCGTGAAGAAATCAGGTTCCGCCTGGTGCATAAAAACGGCAAGGGCGCCTGGGAATACACCGGACGTTGGGAAGGTGTCATCCCGAATTTAAGGCGGCGGTATCGTCAGACCAACTCTGCCGGGATCCGTGAGTGGATTGAAGGATTCATGAGCGCTCTTCCCTGCGGCGACTGCAAAGGCCTGCGATTAAAACAAGAAGCATTAGCCGTAAAAATTTCTAATCGAAATATATCCGAATTGACCCGGTTGTCGATTGGAGAAACGCTGCGTTTTTTTGATTCTATCGATCTTAGCGAACGCGAAAAAACAATTTCTCATCAAATATTCAAAGAAATCCGTGCCCGATTAACCTTTCTGGTGGACGTCGGCGTCGAATATCTGACGTTGGACCGTTCAGCGGGTACCATTTCCGGTGGAGAGGCGCAACGCATCCGGCTGGCCACGCAGATAGGCTCGCAATTGGTTGGCGTGTTGTACATTTTGGATGAACCATCCATTGGATTGCATCAGCGGGATAATCGCAGGTTGATCAACACCCTGCTGCGACTGCGGGATCTCGGCAACACGATTATTGTCGTTGAACATGATCGCGAAATGATCGAGTCTGCCGACTATGTCGTCGATTTGGGCCCTGGGGCAGGAAGGTATGGGGGTGAGGTGGTCGCCCAGGGTACTCCGGACGAAATTGCCGCGAATTCAGGATCGATCACAGGGCTTTTCATTTCAGGACAGGAATCCATCGAAGTACCTCAGCAGCGCAGAATGGGAAACGGCAAGATAATTTCTCTACGGGGAGCATCAGGTAACAATCTCAAGTCAATAAACTTCAATTTTCCTCTGGGGAGTTTTGTCTGTGTGACGGGAGTATCGGGATCCGGCAAATCAACCTTGCTCAATGAGACGCTTTATCGGGCACTCTGCCAGAAATTCTACAAATCCCGCGAGATACCTCTCCCCTATCGCGAATTGATTGGCGTCGAAAACATCGACAAAGTCATCAATATCGATCAATCACCCATTGGCCGCACTCCTCGTTCGAACCCGGCGACCTATACAGGTTTGTTCGGTCCCATCAGGGATCTCTATACTGAACTGAAAGAGGCGAAGATTCGCGGTTACAAACCCGGACGTTTCAGCTTCAACGTCAAAGGAGGTCGATGTGAAGCCTGTCAGGGCGATGGGATCATCAAAATCGAGATGCATTTCCTACCCGACGTTTACGTACCTTGTGAAATTTGTAAGGGAAAGAGGTACAATCGCGAAACGCTGGAAATCAAATGGCGGGGAAAGTCTATCGCTGACATTTTAGATATGACCGCAGAAGAAGCTCTGGAATTCTTCCAGGCGATTCCAAATCTTCGAAGAAAATTGGAGACGTTGGTGCGCGTCGGCCTGGGTTACATCCACCTGGGGCAACAAGCAACCACGCTTTCAGGGGGAGAAGCTCAGCGCGTCAAATTGGCCACAGAACTTTCCAGAGTCCAGACAGGCAATACCTTATACCTCCTCGATGAACCTACTACAGGCTTGCACTTTGCGGACATCCGCATGCTGCTCTCAGTATTACATGAACTGGTAGATCGAGGCAATACCGTCCTGGTGATCGAACACAACCTTGACGTCATCAAAACAGCAGATTACATCGTCGATTTGGGTCCGGAAGGCGGCGATGGCGGTGGCAGGATAGTGGCAATGGGAACACCTGAAGAAGTAGCAGTGAGTTCAAAGTCATTTACCGCGCCATATCTGAGGCATGAATTCGCGAAAACGAAGCTCGCCCCAAGGCAAACAGGCTGAATTTTTACCGTGCGACTGTCATCAAGACGTAAATACACCATTTTTAACCTAAAATTTACGCAAAATTGTTCTCGCTTTTGGAAATTCTTTACTTTTCACTTGCATAAGATCTTCGCACTCACTATATTAGCCCGTTATTGGCTGATTCCTCGGGAATTTAAACTCAACCAATAATAAACCGTTTCGATCTCATCAATCTTTAACTCTCGGATAGGAGGTACTGAGAATGGCAGAGGTCATGAAAGGATTTTGCGTGCGTTGCAAGCAGACACGCGAGCTACAGGACGCAAAAGAGATCACTTTGAAGAATGGTCGTCGGGCGCTGAAGGGTAAGGCAATGTGTGAAATTTGCAAGCCCAAAGGTGGAACCGTTGTCTTCCGCATTTTACCTGCGCTGAAGAAGTAACCACGGTTAGAATCATTTCTCCTTTTTAGGTGATGGGTGTCCCAATCATTCATTCATGATAGAGACACCCATTGATTTTTACGGAATGCCCCTCACAGGAAATGTCTACACCCATCGTCGTAGAAGTGAACTCTCCTTCGTATCTACAGGCTTACACCGGTTGATTTTGTCCCCGTAGCGAAAATAGTCCCGTCTGCCGTTTGACAACGCGTTATTCCATTTGGAATAACACCAGATATTCCATAAATTGAAATCGCCAGAAAGTACTGTGAACTCGAGGATCAATTAATTTCAAAGACTATAGATATGAAAACTGCGCGAAGAGAGCAATTCGGGCGCTTTATCCGTTTCGGGATCGTGGGAGGGATTGGCGTTATCGTCAATATGGGTTTTTATACCCTCTTCCACAATGTCTTCGGTATATTCGACATGATCGCTGTCAATATCGCCATTGAAATCTCTATCCTGAGCAACTTTGTCTTAAATGAGCGTTGGACCTTCGGAGATCGTGCTGTCAAAGGCTGGAAAAATTATCTGAAACGCTTGATATCTTTCAACATCGGCAACGGCTTGATCACCTATATCGTTCAACCTGCCACCCTTTTTATTCTGACTCGTTACTTCGGATTATGGGATAAATTAGCCCTTCTAATCGGAATTGTGCTGGCGGCGCTGGCGAATTACAGCATCAGCACCAAATTGATTTTCAAGCGAAAAGACGCCTCGATCGTTTAACCATCCTACTGTCTTCCATACCATCCCTGCTTTGCACATATTGCCCCACATGTGCCATAAAAACCGCAACAAAATGCGCTTTATAACCGCGCTTTTCATGCGTAAATTATAAGGTAATTCAGACGGAAACTCAGCTGAGGGTGACATGAGAATTTTGACTGTAAGCAAGATAGGCATCGTGGCAGCGCTTGGTTTCATATCAGCACAAGCCTCAGAATCCAAATTGACAGCATCCATACCTCAGGCTTTGGTTACTTCGAGAGTCGCGGGGGTTTCACAACAATACTCGGACGTCCAACTCGATTTCCGACAATTCTGGAATTCTCAGGCACAGACCTATGGGAATGAACAGTACTCCACCTGGATTCGCCTGCCTGATACAGGAAATCCAATCTGCCACGCCGAAGGGATTTTGCAGTCTGGGAGTTCTATCGATCTTCACGACTGCGTCAAGATTGGGAACGCCTCAATTCTGCGAGGGGTGCGCATCGCGCCAATCTTCATTAAACCGTCGATTTTTATAGATGGCGCCTGGCAAAAAATTACTGGCGTAACCATCACGATATCAGCATCTGGAAAAGGTCAGAATGAGGTATTGAGCAACCATCGCTCCAAAGCGTTCGATTCGATATATAGTTCGCTGCTGCTTAATCCAGACAAGGGCACCGACGAATTCGACGTCGAACATCTCCTCATCATCGCGCCAGACTTTGCCGCTGGCAATCTGGCGTCTTTTGTCGAATGGAAGCGTCGCAAAGGCGTCGAATGTACGCTGGCAACCTTAGGCGAGATCGGCATCTCACCCACCGACGACCAAGGCTTAAAGAATTACCTCCAACAAGCTTATGATACCTGGGCCAATCCACCTGATTTTGTCCTGTTGGCCGGGGATGAAACCGTACTGCCGGTGCACCATGACTACACTGAGGATCCCAGCACGATGTTCAACCCACCTCAGTCTTCTTTTCCGGGCGCTTTTCTCGACGAGAACTACTTCGCCTGTCTGGAAGGAAACGACAACTTCCCAGACGTCGTGCTGGGCAGGTGGGTGGTCAATACAGCCTATGAATACTTCTATTTAGCCGCGAAGTTGACGCGATATGAGATGCAGCCCAATTTATTGCAAACGGAGTGGTATAAGCATGCTCAGGTTGGCGCGGATGACTCAGAGGAGAGCCAGCGAACGACCAAGTTGTTCACAAGAGAATTGATGCTGAACTACGGCTTTACTCAGGTGGACACACTCTTTCGACCGGATCAACCCTACCAGTTTGTCCAGTGGATCAACGAGGGTCGAAGCATTGTCAACTACCGCGGATCCGGCTGGTCAATGGGCTGGGCTGGAATTAATATGTACATCCCCGATCTTTACAATATTCAAAATTCGTTCAAGTTGCCGATCGTAACAGGAATCGGCTGTGGAGTGGGGCGTTTCGGCGAACCGGATGGGCAGTGCTTCGGTGAGGTTTGGATGCTGTTGGGCAGCCTATCAGATCAGAGAGGAGCTATCTCTTTCATCGGTCCGGGACATAATACTCACACCATGTTCAACGACTCACTCGATATCGGAATCTACAATTCGATGTTTGTGGATGGAGAGGCCCGTATCGGCACTGCTCTGGTCGCTGGAAAAATGTTTATGTACGACGCATTCGACGACTATATCCCCTATGACCAGAACATTGAAGAAATTCTGCGTGTAGCATTTAATCAGTACTACCTGCTGTCCGATCCTGAGCTGAAACCGTACACCGACGTGCCGGCTCAATTCCAGGTCGAGCATCAATTTACAGTGCAGTTAGGGGTCCAATTAGTACCTGTTACGGTCCGAGACGCCGGGGGGAATCCCGTCTCGGGAGCCCAGGTGGCGATGTACCTGCACGACAGCTTTATGGCGGTCGACGAAACTAATCTGAATGGGATGGTCACGCTTACTTCCAATGCATCCTATTTACCGTCCTACGCTTACCTGACCGTCACTAAAAAGAATTATGCCCCGAAACTCGACAGCATCATGGTGATTTCTGCATCGCAGTACGTGGCGCATCTCAGTGACGTCATCTATGACTCAACGGGCGGTAATGGCGATGGTGGGTTGTCTCCGGGTGAATCTCTGGACTGGTTCGAGACCCTGAAAAACTTCGGGATTGCCCTGGCGCCATCTGTGCAAGCCCAACTAACAAGTTCCCATCCCGAAGTCGCCATCACACAGCCGCAAGCTGCATTCGGCAACATTCCTGCGGGAGATTCCAGCATCGGCGCGCCGCCATTCCAGTTGAATTTAGCAGCTTCACCCTATAGCATTGGCGACTCCATATCATTTCAAGTCAACATCACCGATGCCATGGATTCATCGTGGGTATCCTATCTCTTACTACCCTTGAAGACGCCGAATCTGCAGGTATCGTCGCTCAGCCCGGATCCTGAAGGCAACGGCCGACTGGACCGTGGCGAGACCTGTACTATCACCTGGATCATCGAAAACGTCGGTATTCTGCCAGTTACGCACGGAGTGTTCGAACTTCACAGCGATGATCCATTGGTGACTATCATCAACGGAGCGATACCGTGCGATACGCTTTATTCCAACATGCAAATCTCAAGTGGAGACACACCTTTCGTGGTCAGCATCAGTCCGTACACCCCGACACTGCACCCGATACAATTTCAGGTTAAATTGGTATCTCAAGAGCTCACTTACCAATTTGCGGACTCCGAACAGTTCAGTTTTACCGTCGGGCAGTGGAGTGCAGGTGATCCCACGGTGGATACAACAGGAACTTACTACGGCTACGAATCATCAGATGTACTCTATTCAGAGGCGCCGGTCTTCGAGTGGCTGGAAATCGATCCGCAAAATGGAGGCTCCGGTACCGTTCTACCTTTCAGGCCGGACCTGCAGGATACAGCCATCCAACTCCCTTTCAGTTTTCAATATTGGGGACAGAGCTCTAACATCATCACTATAAGCGCCGATGGCTGGGTTAAAATGGGTATAACCAACGTCATCTCACCTCAGTATCATAACTTGCCCTTTGCCGACGGTGTGATGGGGATGATTGCCGGGTTGTGGGGGAACTGGTGGAATCAATTTAATGAGACAGGCAGGATCAGCTATTACTATGCTCAGGACCAAGGGCGGTTCTACATCGAGTGGTATCAGGTTTCATTATACACCAGCACTACTGTCAAAGAAACCTTCCAGATCGTGCTCTGCGATCCTGCCGTGAATCCCACGATAACCGGAGACGGTGAGATTATCTTCAACTACAGGGATTTGGATAATTTCGGCATGATTTTCCCCACTTCCGGGATTGAGAGCCCCGACGAACTGTACGGTGTCGTCACCCACCTCAATCAAACGCCCATCGTGACGTCGCATGGCTTGTCGGATAGTCTATCCGTCAAGTGGACCACCGATCCGCCCCTGATCAGCGCTGTGCCGCCGTCTCAACCCGGCTTTAGCGCCATCATCCCAAAGACCATTGCCTTTAATGCCGCATACCCTAACCCCTTCAACGCCACTACATCTCTGGTTTTCGGGATTCCCACCAGCTACTTCGTCCAACTGGACGTATTTAATCTACAAGGACAGCTTGTGGCTAATCTGCATCGAGGAAAACTGAACGCCGGTTATCACAGGTTCGAGTTCAACGGCAATAACCTGGGCTCCGGTATTTACTTTGCCCGATTGCTGGCGCATGGACAAATTTCAACGCAGAAGCTGCTCCTGCTAAAATAAGTCGTCCTATTCTTAAACAGAACCTGATCAGCGCCCCATATGACGGAATCTAAATCTGTCGGTTGGAAATTCACCAATACCATCCGCCGGTTAATCCCCTACCTTCTGCCCTACCGTAGACAGTTCACCTGGGGCGTCGTTTGTGTGATCGCCACGAATATATTCGGGGTCCTGACGCCCCTGGTTCTGAAATACGGAATAGAAGACCTGCAAAAGGGTATCACCTCGGAGAAAATCTACTACTACTGCCTCATCATCGTGGTGTTGGCTTTGATCGCAGGAGTTTTCAGATACTTCATGCGCAAGGTAATCATCTCTATCTCCCGCTACATCGAAAATGATCTAAGAGTAGAGTACTTCGCGCACCTGCAGAAGCTCCCACCGTCATTTTATGACCGGCAACAGACTGGCGACCTGATGACGAGAGCCACATCCGACGTCGAAGCAGTGAGAATGGTCGTTGGTCCTGCGATCATGTATTCCATCGATACCTTCCTGACAGCCATCCTGTCGCTCAGCCTGATGTTCGCCCTTTCAGCCTCACTGACGTTGACCGTGCTGGCTCTGGCGCCGATACTATCGACTCTGATCTATTTTTTAGCGCGCAACCTTCACAAACTGTCATTACGGGTTCAGGAACGGTATAGTGATCTGAACGCAGACGTTCAGGAATATCTCTCGGGCATTCGTGTGGTCAAAGCCTACTGTCAGGAAGATTCCGAACGTGATATCTTCAAATCCCTGAATTTGGATTACTTCGCCGCCAACATGAAGTTAACTAAAATTTACGCTCTGCTGGGACCGCTATTCATGAGCATTTTTGGAATCGGCATGGCGCTGATCCTCTACAGTGGCGGCAGGGCGATTATCGCCGGACAGATGAGCTTGGGAGATTTTGTCGCTTTCAGCGCTTATGTCGCCATGTTAGCCTGGCCAGTGCTGGCAATAGGCTGGGTGCTGAATTTGTATCAGCGCGGGTCAGCTTCTCTGCAGCGCATCATGAAGATACTGGAAACCAAACCTGATATCTCCTCAGCAAAAGCTGCTATTCTGATCGAAAAATTCAGGGGTGAAATCGCATTCGACCAGGTCAATTTCACTTATCCGGGCACTGAAAAGCCCGTCCTGCAAGAGATCAGTCTGTTGATTCCAGCAGGGAGCTCTCTCGGAATTGTGGGGCAGGTTGGCTCCGGCAAGTCAACCTTGACCGCTTTGATACCGCGCTTGTACGAGGTTACCTCCGGATTCCTGACGATCGACGGCGTCCCCATAGACCAAATTGCGCTGGAACAGTTGCGCCAATCCATTGCGGTGGTCCCACAAGACAGCTTATTATTCAGCGATCAGTTGAAAGAAAATGTCCTCTTCGCCAATCCGGATGACGATGAGACCAAGCTGCTTCACTTTGCCGAGATTGCCCAACTCTCTTCTGACGTTGCCGGTTTTTCAGAAGGATTTAATTCCTGGGTAGGTGAACGGGGGATAACCCTTTCAGGCGGTCAGAAGCAACGCACCTGCCTGGCGCGAGCGCTGGCAGTCAACCCTCAGATTTTCATCATGGACGACTGCTTCTCGTCGGTGGACACCAACACCGAAGCGGATATCTTAAGTCGACTGCGACCCGAATTGAAAGGTAAGACCGTCCTGATCATCGCGCATCGCATATCAACATTACAGTGGGCTGATCAGATCATCGTCCTGAAGGAGGGTAAAATTTCCGAGAGAGGGACGCATCAACAACTACTCCGGAAGGGCGGTTGGTATAAAACCATGCACCAACGGCAACTGTTAGAAGAACAGATAAGGTAGTCAGTTTATAAAATGCAAACGATCCGCCCAAAAGGCGGATCGTCTGGTAATAATGAAAGGATACTCCCCGGCGTCATCTGACCTTGAAATTGTAGGTATAGGCTACCCAGACGCCGACCGGTTCATGCTGTTGCAGCGCGGGTGTAAATTTTGACTTCATGATGGCTTCCTTGGCTGCATCCTCAAATCCCACGTTTTCAGGCCAGACTTGAACTACCCTGGCATCCTTCACGTCACCCCTTTTATCTACGTAAATCTGCAGCACGACTCTGCCGCCAACCGCAGCTTTCTTCGCTATTTCGGGGTATTGTGGCTGCACCAGATTCACCACCTGTGGAGCCTGCTGGAAAGAAACGAAGGTGCCCGGTTCCGGGACCTGTTCATCTGCTATCACGGGCTCTTTAAACACGTATTGTGCATCCGGATCTCCGCTTAGTAGGCTATCGCTCTTTTGCTGCAGCATCCTATTGAGATCATTCTGGTTAGGGATGACCGGAGCATCCGCTGGTGGATCATCCGAAACCGGTTTGGGGACGCTGGCAATGGGTAAAGCAACCTGGGGTAGTTTAAACTTTTCAAGGGGGATTGGTTCTTTTCCAGAAATGGGTGGCGGTAGAAAATCAAATACGTTGATGGATACCAGGCGAACGGGTGGGGGGGTATCTCCAGCCGCCAGTTGCAGCGCCAGATAATAAGTCCCGAGTGCGGTTACATGGAAGAGAACTGAGATGATCAACCCTACCGACATGTGCCTCTGGAGGAGTTGCCTGATGCCAAATCCTCCCAGATGCCCTTCATTGGGCAGGCGAAGTGCTAACGCAGTCATGATACCTCCTACGTTAAATGTCCTCGCATTATATTATACTGCAGGCGTTCCCAGTTTGATCCAGGAACAAATCCAGTAGCAGCCTCCTGCCTTAGAGCCTCCCCCTCGACTAAAAAAACCGCGAATACTCTCAAATAAAAACGATCCACAAATTCTTGCGGATCGTTTTATGATTCAGAGCCTCCTGGCTCATTTCCCTTTCACCGTGAAGTTGATGGTGTAAGCCACCCAGACTCCGACGGGGTTCTCCCGTTGCAGCGCTGGAGTGAATTTCCATTTCAACACTGCGGCGACAGCAGCTTCCTCAAAACCCAATCCAGAGGGTTTCGCTTGTACCGCCTTAGCTTTCTTCACGTCACCTTTCTTATCAACGTAGAACTGCACAACCACCTTTCCATCCACTTCGGCTGTTTTAGCCATGTCGGGGTACTCGGGTTGAACCCTTGTGACGATCTGCGGAGCTTGCTCATAGGGCGTGAAGGTTCCGGCATCAGGAATGACGTCATCCTGAGGAATCTCCTGCCTTATGTCCAAGTTCTCTCCAGACCCGCCCAATGCCAGCGGGTCTACCTGGGAATTCAAGATGTCGGATAGTTCAGTCTGCGAAGTGATCTGAGGTTCTTCCGGAGCAACGTCCTCCGCTACAGGTTTGGGGATGGCTGCGGCAGGTGGTGCCAATTTGGGTTGAGCAATTTTCAACGCTGGTGCAGTGTCTTCGCCCGATAGTGAAGGTGGAGGACCCAGATTGGATGGGTCCAGATAGATCACCCGGCTCGGCGGGGGCACGTCTCGGGACATCATGTACAGGACGAAGTAGTACGAACCCACAGCTAATGCATGGACCAGCACTGAGACCACCAATCCGACGGTCATGTACTTCTGCAGAAAGCGCCGGATTTCAAATCCGCCCAGATGACCCTCGTTCGGCATATGAAACGCTATTGTGGTCATATTATTTCCTTTAATGGTATTCGTACTCGGTTACATGCCGGGTTTTATCCCCAGCAGTGAGTCGTCTACCGCGTCAAATTTCAGTATACTGAAACGTTGTGTTTTTGCGAGATTGAATTCGTCCAGGAGATCCACCATGTTCGAGTATTTGGCTTTGCGATGAATTTTTGCGACGATCACCAGTTTTTCCTTGATAGTATCTCTTCTCTCATTCAGCAGGGCGCGCAAACCTTTCCACTCCATAGGTTTAGGAGCATCAAAGCCAACATTATACCAAAGGGAGTCCTGGGGATCAACGCGTAGATACAGCAGATTTTTCTCATTCACTTCCGCCTCGCCGGCTGATTCAGGTGGGAGGTTGATTTCCATAGCCTGAGGCAAACGGAATACGGTCGTGACCATGAAGAAGATCAGCAGCAGGAAGGCGATGTCCACCATCGGCGTCATGTCGATGCGAACGGGGAGACGCGCCTTTTTCTTTTTTCCGCCGCGTGACGATCCTTGTGGGGTGTCAACAGCTCCCATTTTAGTCCTTTTCTAATTCGGTGACCATGTTAAAGCGGTTCAGGTTAATCTTTTGTAAGACACTCATCACGTCTTCAACGAAGCCGTATTCTGCATTCTTGTCCGCTTTAAGAATGATACGTATATTCAAATTTCTGAGACGTGCTTTCAGGATATTGTCGCCGAGATTTTGCGGAGTGAAATCCACTACGTTTAGCATCCCTTTTGCATCGGGTTCCATGTAACCAATTCTGGCATCCAAACCGGGAGCGCCCAAACTCAGATTGATACTGTTATACTTGGTTACTGAAATCAGTAAAATATCCGATTCCGGTAACTTCACACTCGAATGTGAGCTGGGTAAATTGATTGGCACACTTTCCGGTGGCTTGAACTGCGTCGTGGACATGAAGAAGATCAACAGCAAAAAGGCGACGTCCACCATTGGCGTCATGTCGATTCTGATGCCAAGGCGTTTTTTTGCGGGGCGTGCCATTTTTACTGGGCCTCCTTCTCCTTGATGATTTCCATGAACATGAAGGCGCCTTCATCAACCGAGTAGTTAAAACCGTCCACCAGATTGACGAAAATGTTATAGGCAACAATACCGCAGATGGCGGCGAAAAGCCCGCCTGCCGTATTGATCAGAGCTTCTGAAATTCCCAGAGCCAACTGGACGGCATCAGGTGCACCCTGATGCGCCATGGCGGCAAAGGACCGAATCATACCGATGGTGGTTCCAAGCAGACCGATCATGGTGGCGATGGAGGCGATGGTCGAGAGAGCGAAAAGATTTCTCTCCAGGAACGGGATTTCCAGCAATCTTGCTTCTTCAATAGAACGCTGAGTTTCAGCAATTCTTTTGTCTGAAGTCAACTGCATCTTCCGACCCCGCATATAAGCCTCTAAGCCGGCTTTCAGCACCGCTGCAGCTGAGCCGCGCTGTTTGTCGCAAATTCCAACGGCCTCATCCAGCTTGTCATCTTTGACCGCCATAATGAAATTTCGGTAGAAGCTCGGGATGGGTTGACGACCGCGGGCTTTTTTCAGGGTAAGGATACGCTCCACAATGTAAGCGAAGAGCATGAGAGTGATGGTGATCAGTAGAACTACCAGCGGGCCTCCCTTTGTAATTATGTCGGGCAACAAATTGAAGATGATCAGCCCGCAGATGAAGGCAACGACCAGCAGGATGATGGTGAAGAGCGATTGTTTCATTTTTTCCTCTGTTGTATTCGAATTCTTTCAGAAATTCGGTAAGTAGTACGGATTTATGGTTTTTTCTTGGCTTTGACTTTTAAGGTGGTATCCAGACCGTTTTTAGCGTCCTGGTTTTTAGGGTCATTCTTCAGAGCGTTGCGAAAGGCGCGTTCTGCAGAATCGTAATCCTCATTATAATAGCAGGCTTGCCCGTAGGCAACCCAATAGGCAGCGTTCTGCCCGTTGAGCGTAGTGGCTTTCTGCAGATAATTCGCCGCTCTCCCCCACGCCTCTTCACGCAGACACAGAAACCCTAACCCACCGTAAGCATCGCCCTGAGTGGAATCCATCGAGATGATGGTCCGGAAGACCTGCTTGGCAGCTTCGCTGGAATCCACGAAGGTCAGCGTATTAGCAAGCATTATCAGGACTGAAATGCGGGTTGAATCGATAGATTGAGCTTTGCGCAAACTCCGGATGGCATTTTGATATTGCTCAGTCTTCAAGTAGCTGTATCCTAAGTTAATGTAAGCAGGCAGGTAGGTCGTATCCGCAGTGATTTTATAGTTCAGGTAAACGATGGCGGAATCGTATTGGTCAGCGCTAAAGTAGTCCTGGCCGATCAGATAAGCCAGGCGGCTGCTCTGTGGCATAAGTTCGTAGGCTTTTTTCAGATAGACGGCGGCAGAATCATAATTCGGTCTTAAAACCGCGTCTTTCCCGGCGGTATAGTAAAATGCTTCGCCAAGTTTTGAATAATCGCCTGGTTCGACGTCATTTGAATTTATAACGTCTCGGAGAATTTCAATGGCACGGGTGTACTTTTTCAGATCGAAGCTGTTGGCGGCGAGCGCATGCGCCGTTGAGATTTCAGTGGGTCTTAGGCGGTAGGCTTTTTCAAGGTACTGTTGAGCCGCTTCATATCGCTTTACGGCTCGTAATGCCTGACCGTAGATGCTGAGCAGCAGGAAGTGTTCCTTTTGGGATCGGTTGACAGCGATTTCCAGTTCCTGCACTGCCTGATCGTATTTTTCTGCGTAGAAGTAGAGTTTACCGATCTGATAATTGACGCTGGGGTAGTTGGGATCCAAATCCCTGGCTTTCTTGAATTCAGCCAACGCCTCACTGTATTCTTTTGATTCCATGTAGACCATGCCGAGATCGAAATGCATGGAAGCATCAGTGGAATCCAGCGTAATTGCTGAGAGGTAATTTTCTTTGGTCAGAGCGAGTATCTTCTTCTTCAAATACACCTGTCCCAGCGCTCGAAAGAAAAGCGGTTCTTTGGGATTCTTGGCGATGGCTTGCGAAAGCTTAACCATCGCTTCTTTGTCCATCCCTCTGGCATTGAGAATCAATCCCTCCGCGTAGAGATAGGCGGGAAGCTCCTTCTTCTTGGCGTTAGCGATTGCGTTTTCAAGAACGTTGGAGGCTTGAGTGGTATCCGATTGCGCCAGCAGCATTTCGACTACGGTTCTTACCGCATGGGGTTCTGCCGGTTCTTCAGCAAGCACATTTTTCCAGTGTTCCAGAGAAACTGTGGTGTCGCCATCTGCCAAAGCGGCTTCAGCGAACAGAGCATTTGCGTCGACGTCTTTCGGTTTCTTGCTCAACACCGCTTCCGCTTCCTGAATCGCTTTGGCGTAGTCGCCATCTTTAAGCGCTTGCCAACCGGCTTCCGGCTGCGGTTTTTTCGCTGCTTCTGAGATTAGGCAGGTGATCAAGATCAGCGAAACCAGCAACAATATTGAGGTGAGCCTTCGGGTAGTCATGGGTTGTTTAATCCGTTTTCAGTTAGTGGAAGTTATTTCATTCACAAGGATGGGATCGATAATCGAATCTCTTCCACTTATTAAACTCGCTTGCTTTATTTTTGGTCCCCTTGCGGCGCAAGGTTGACAATTCGCACGGGCACCATTCCAGGGAGAAAACCGTTATCTGCGATAATACGCTGGCCCAGATTAGCAGCCATGAACGACAGAAATCCGGAAGCAAGGTCGGTTCTGTCAGCGATGGTGTAGTAATACAATCCTACCTTAAACGGGTACGTGCCCTGCTGCAGGGATCCTACATTGGCGGGTATGGGGTTCGCCATCAAGGGATGACGCCACTTCAATCTCTTCACTCTCGCATCATCGAGTTGTCGTCCCACCAAGCCAAAGCCGTTCGCATCTTCGGCAACTCGCAGGATGACCAGACTGTCAGCAGGCCAATAATGCCCCTCAACTTTTGTGAGCGCATGCCCGAAATATAACTCCATGACCGACCAGGCGCCATCGCCGATGGAGGGTAAATAGACATTGATTTTTTCCTTGGGTCCACCCACTGCGTCCCAGGTTGTGATCTCACCGGTTAATATTTTCAGTAATTGCAGAGAATCAATGGCGATGACGGAATTTCCGGGATTGACGATCCAGGTGGCGACCGTGGTCCCTAAAAGAAAACTATAAACATGTTTACGGCTCTGCACCACCGCCAGGGATTCCTCCTTGGACAATACCCGGTCGAAATAACCTATGTCAGCTTTGCGATTGATGATCGAATCAACGATGGCACGTGAGTCCAGCGTGTAGACGTTGACATTGGCGTTGACATATTGGCGATTGAACTGATCCGCCCCCTGTTGAATGACCGAAGTGATCGAGGAACTGGTGAATACCGCCAACGACCCAGTGGTCGGAGTGGATTTATTTCCCTGGTCCTTCCTGCCGCAACCTGTCATCAACGCCATAAACAACAGCAAGAACCCCAACGACCTTATTTCTGCCGGCGGGAAGACCGGGATTGTTCTCTTCTGGTATGGTGATCCAGGCTTTTTGGAAAAATTCCTAAGATGCATCGGTGTAACCCCATGAGGACTAATACCAAACCGATCATGAAACGCAGATTCCCGGCGGCGGGTAGGTTCGGCAGCAAATTTCCGAACCAAACCGCTATTCCCGTACCAATAAAAACGATTCCGAGAACGAGGTACAGACGTGTATGCATACGCTGACAATATAACCTGTGTGATCGGTTAAATCAAGCGCAATAATTTTCACCTTTTACTGCAGCATCATTTTCTTGAGTAGCTCATAATATAGCCTAAGCGGAACGGCAAGTCAAGCGCAAATAAAAAATTCTTTTATCTGCGTTTTTACGCTGACGCTAATTTACTGTTTTCTCAGATTATTACGTTACCTTTGATGCAGGCATTTTGTTACAAACCAGCGATTTCCTTGGCCTTAGCAAAATCTGTAATAGCCGTTTGGATCTGCTTGTCATCCTTGGCGCGCACCTGGTAGAAATACTCACGATTATTCCAGTAGATTTGAGCCATCTCCGACTTCAGAGCCACTCCCAGGTATTTCTTGTCTTTGTCGAAACCTGCCTGATCAAATTTAATCCCTTTGTCCGTTGCTAATTTAACCATATCCATGAGCATCTGTTCGGACGGTTCGTAATTCGCCAGGAATGATTTGAAATCTTCCTTTACTTCAGGGTGATCAGGACAGAATTTACCGGCGTATTCAAAGAAGACCCTCTGACGCAGCAGTTGTCCACCGTAGGCGCTAAGGTACTCCGCCGGAATTTTTACGTCTGGTGTGATCCCGCCTCCACCGTAAACGATTCGACCTTTCTTGGTGTGAAAGACTTCCCCCAAACTGTCGGCTATGGTACTATCCTTCCGGGTATCTTGATCTCTATCCGGACTATAGGCCTCAGAGAGATATTCTCCCATGCCTTTGTCGTAAGGTCTCTGGATCAATCTTCCACTGGGTGTATAATATCGGGCAGTGGTAATGCGAACCACCGATCCATCCCCCAGTTCAAAGCCTTGTTGCACCAAACCTTTTCCGAACGTCTTGATGCCAACAACCAATCCACGATCCAAATCCTGTACGGCTCCGGATACAATTTCGGAGGCTGAAGCGCTGCCGTTATCCACCAGAACAATGACAGGAAGGTCCTGATATGGCGCTTTTTCAGGCGCCGAGAACGATACCTCTGAACCTTCGGCTCTTCCCTTAGTGTACACCACTCTTTGTTTATCACCGATAAATTGCCCCAGCACCTGAACGGCTTGTTCCAGATAACCGCCGCTGTTATTTCGCAGATCCAACAGGAGCTGCTTCATTCCCTGTGCGAAGAGCTGATCCAAGGCTTGTTTCATCTCGTCGGTGGTGTTGGAAGTAAACTGGTTCAGCAGGATATATCCGGTTTTGTCATCTAGCATGAAGGCCGTTTCAACGCTGTGAATTGGAATTTTATCACGCGTTAAAGTGAATTCCAGTGGTTCAGAGATACCGGAGCGCTGGACGGTGATCTTGACCTGTGTCCCCTTGGGACCGCGCAGTTTCTTGAATACCTCTTCATTGGTGATGCCGAATGTGGAAACTCCGTCTATTTTCACGATCATATCCCCAGCGCGCAGCCCCATGCGATCTGCAGGCGTGCCGGGAATTGGACTGATGACCACAATGGTGCTGTTCTGCAGAGTGAAGGAGATACCTATACCTTCGAACTCACCGGAAAATTGCTCAGAGATCTGCTTCTGTTCCTTCGCCGGAATGTAGACGGAGTGCGGATCAAGTTTCCCCAACATTCCCTCGATCGCGCCATCAACCAGGACGTTCATGTCCGGATCGTCAACGTACTTATCCCTGACCAACTGCATTACAAAGGCGAGGCGATTGACCTGTTCGTAGATGTTTTTGCCTGCTGCCCAGAGGTTTTCCGTGAATTTCATCCCCCCGATGAAAGCGAGGACTACGACCAATGTAATGATGACGAAAAGCTTCTTTTTCACGATATCTCCATCTTTTCAGATCGTTTTATTTAGGATAAGCGATGCGTGAATATCCAGGTCAGGATCTTGGTATCGGCATCGGTTAGCTGGCGATGACGTCTTGCCATGACGATTCGGGCTGTTTCAAGCGTGGGTTTTAGGTGATAAGGGGTTAGTTTCTCGGCTCCACCCCAATGGAATGATGGTATATAACGCGGAGGAAATCCGGCTCCAAAAATCATGGCAGCCACACCGACAACCGTGCCGGTGTTGAAAACCGTACCGATGGCACTCTTTGAATGATCACCCATGATCAAACCAACAAAAAGCTCTCCGGTATCCACCAGACGATTTCCCACCTGAACTCGAATCGGACTGTAGTTGTTCTTCAGATTGGAATTCTCCGTTCCTGATCCCAGGTTGCACCAGGAACCGATATAGGAGTGCCCCAAAAAACCGCTATGCTGCTTGTTTGAAAACCCCTGCATGATGGTCACTGAAATTTCGCCTCCGGCGCGGCATTGTTCACCGAAACTGCAGCCTCGTATATGAGCTAATGGTTTGACTTCAGTTCCAGGTCCAAAATACACGGGTCCTTCGATGACGGCGTTGCTGCCGATAACCACCTGCTGATCCAGCACAATGACTCCGTTGCGAGCATCCAACACTGCTCCCGGCCTAATTTGACACCCTTCTGCAATGGATATTTTCTCGGCTTCATTCAGGATAGCACGGGGGTGAACTTCACCCTTGATTTGTCCGAGGTTGGCAGTCTTCCTGGCTTCGCGCTCTATTTCAGCGTTCATGGCGATGACGAGCTCCCACAGGTAGGAGAATAATCTGCCGACGTCCGGTGGGGCTTCGGAACATTGGAAACCTGGCAATTGCAGGGGTGTTCCAGCTTCCCGACCGGCAGGTGATTCACCTCGGAAGGCAATCATACGATCAGCTCGAGTAAATGCCTGACCTTCTCGCAGATCAGAAACCAAATCGAAACCATCGCCGGGCAGGAGACTGCCGTTGATCCACAAGGTATCAGGACCGAGAGAGTGATCCGCATTCACATACCCCGGGATTGACGCCGCCAGATGAGCTCGGCAATAATATCGGACCTCAGCATTCACAAAACGCGACAGTATTTTGTCTTTAAGCGACAAAATGCCACAGCGCAGATCCCAGGTGGGACGGCTTAGTGTCAGCGGTTCAAGCGTCAAGGCTGACTGATCCTCAAAGAGGACGATTTTATCTGTAGTTGCTTTCACACGATCTCCGATGATTCGAGGGGCGCTGGTCAGTCTGCTTCGCTATGATATGAGTCGGGCTAATAAACTAATTTCCTGCTGGATAGCGTTTTCTGGACAGATTTCATCGCAGCAGCCGCATTTAACACAAAGCTTGTAATCAATTTTTGGGATACCGTTTTTCATCACCATTGCCTGCTCAGGGCAGTTATCGACGCAAGCGCTGCAGGATGAGCAGGCTATTTGATCCGCTCGAGGCTTGATCCAGATCACTTTTTGCAGCGCTTTATGAACAAATCCTGGTATTCTTTCCAGGCGGCTCAGATCAGGCACTCTGAAGTTGGTCACACGTAATTCGTCAAGCTTATCGCCAAGAACAACTATCGGATCGCTATCCCAACTCCACAGCCCTCTTTCGACTGCAGCCTGAAAAATAGGGAGCTTCTTTGGGTCAATTGTAACCAGCGAGGCTGCGACGCTGTCCACAGTCAAGGCATCTTCGGCAACCAGAATCGCGCCCAAATGCCGGGGTGAACCGGAGGAAGGTCCGTTGCCTTCCATCGCCAGAACGGCATCCATGACGTTCAAAGCAGGTATAACCTGCTGATAAACCGAAATAACCAGCCGGGAAAAAGACAGCGGCGTGGGTGCCTGATGGTGCATTCCCGCCTTCCTGTATCCCGGTACACAGCCAAACATATTTTTTACTGCGCCGGTCATGCGGGTTAGAAGATGCGTCTTCAGTTTCGGCAGGTTGATGATGGAATCCACGTCCAACGCCGCTCGTGAGATACAGACGAATCCACCAGGTGCAGCGATACTCTTTATCCCGCAATCTTCGAACGATGTCGGTTCAATGCCAAGCCGTTTGGCGGCTGCTGAAATGCCAGTCTTATTCCAAAAATAAGAGAGGTCACGACCGGCTCCAGCGGGACTATCACCCAGAACGATCTTCCCCCGGCAATCCAATACGATCTCACCCATCGCCTCAATGATCTGCGGGTGCGTGGTAACTGCGCGTTCCGGTTCCTTGGCTGATAGCATATTGGGTTTGAGCAATACGCGATCTCCCGGTCGAATAAATCTCTCAGGCGAACCGATGGCGTCAAACGCGCGTCGCAAGGCGATTTTTACAGATTGCGCCGAGTAATCCCGACAGCGGATCAGCGCAGTTGTCTGATTGGAAAGCGCCGGAATCGGTTCAGATAGGCTCAAACGTAAATCCCAATTATTCACAGGTTAAACTCGCCGAAGCTGAAATAATTTCCCCGGTAATTGACTGATAATGCCCTTCATTTCCAGACCCAGTAAATCAGCCAAAACAGATTGAACCGGTAATCCCAGATTTCTGACTAACTGATCAATATGGATCGGGTCGAAGGACAGTTTTACCACGAGTTGCTGTTCAGACGCGTTTAATACCGGCATGGGGCGGGGAATCCCACGCTCATCAGTAGATCTGAACTGCATCCCGATGGCTTCGACAACATCCTGCGACGAGGTGATGAGCGTCGCACCCTCGCGGATCAAGCTATGGGGTCCCCTGGAACGGCGATCCTCTACACTTCCGGGTAAGGCGAAAACTTCGCGGTTATGTTCCAACGCACATCTGGCAGTGATCAAAGCTCCTGACTTGATATCCCCCTGAATGACGAGCACTCCCAGAGACAACCCACTGATAAGTCTGTTTCGGCGGGGGAAAAGTCCCGGATCCGGTTGAGTGCCTGGTAGAAATTCAGAAATTAGCCCACCTGTGGTCTCAATTTTTTTAGCGATGGACTTATTCTCAGTCGGATAGATGGTATCGATCCCGCACCCGAAAACAGCATAGGTGCGCCCCTCGCCCTGCAGGCAGCCCTCGTGAGCAGACGTGTCCACCCCGCGAGCCATACCACTGACCACACCAATCCCCTGCCGGGCTAATTCCTCAGCAATTCGATGAGACTGTTGAATTCCATAAAGACTCGGATCACGTGTGCCCACGATGGCTACGCACGCTTCTTCTTGGGCGGGAAGTGATCCCCGAACAAAGAGCAGCGCTGGCGGATCGTGTATTTCTTTTAATTGTGCCGGGTACTCTTCATCCCAGATGCTGACGTATCTTGCGCCACAATCGCCCAATTCCCTGAGCACTTTCTCTGCTGTGCCGTTGATCGAGGCGCTTCGGATCGCAGCGGCGGTATGTGAGTCAATGCCCGGGACATTTTTCAGGGCAGTTTCGCTGGCTTTGAATACTTCGGCCGGGCTGCCCAGTAATCCTATCAGGATGCGGAAGCGTACCGATCCAACTCCGGGCACCTTAAATAAGGTGAGTGTGCCCAGAGGGTCATCCCGCAGAGCCGCTGCGGGTAAATGATTCTGTGGGAACAGACGAACCTGATCGTTCGACTTCACTTTTGATTCCGCAATTTCGACCAGAGATCCTCGACCAATTCTTTTAATCCCTGCCCGGTGAGCGCCGATATGCCATGCTGAAATTTCTTGCTTCTCTTAGCGTCTGCCTGTAGCAAATCGCATTTGGAGAGAACGAAGATCTTGGGACAATTTGCCAGGACTTGGCTATATTCGCCCAGTTCCTTTTCAAGAACCTTTATCGCCTGATTCGGTTTGGGCGTCGAAGCATCAACCATCATGACCAATAGTCTGGTTCGCTCAATGTGTTTCAGGAAACGGTGTCCCAGTCCCTTGCCTGCATGAGCGCCTTCGATCAACCCCGGAATGTCTGCCATCACGAAACTGCGGAATTCACCCGGTGAAACAATCCCCAAATGGGGTTCAAGAGTGGTGAAAGGATAGTCGGCAATCTTAGGACGGGCGTTCGATAAACGGGATAGCAACGTCGATTTCCCCGCGTTGGGCAGTCCGACCAGACCGACGTCGGCGAGGAGCTTCAATTCCAGGTCGACGACCTTTTCTTCTCCGGGGCGCCCCGGCTCGAACTTGCGTGGAGCTCGATTCGTCGACGTGGCGAACCTGGTGTTCCCTCGACCACCTTGCCCACCTCGGGCAATCATAAATATTTCCCCATCCTCAACCAAATCCGCCAAGACTCTCCCACTGTCGACGTCCTTGACGATCGTTCCGACGGGGACCGGGATGATCAAATCTTCTCCACTGTGTCCTGTCTTGCGGGCTCCTTCACCATAACGTCCGGATTCAGCCTTAAAGCTGCGTTTATAACGAAATTCAAGCAGTGTATTGATCGCCGCATCAACCTTGAAATAGATATCGCCGCCTTTGCCGCCGTCGCCGCCGTCAGGACCGCCTTTGGGGACAAATTTTTCGCGCCTGAAGCTGAGAACGCCAGATCCGCCGTTCCCCGCTTTAAGTTGAATTCGTGCTTGATCGATGAACATTGTTCCGGCCAGAAGGTTTGAAAGGCTGCTTTTGTGGTGTCGGAATTACGACAATTTGGAATATCTTTAAAATATACGGGAAAAGAGCTATTAATGCAACCGCTTTCAGATCAAATTCCCTGCCTGATGTTCCGAAATGCAGGTTTGATTACAACGGCAAAAACATATCTCCAACTCGTTGTGGGGTGCCTGCCGGGGTGAGACAATCTCGTAACGGTAGGCATAAATAAAGACATGTCTTGCTGAAGTTTTCTTACCACGCCGCCGATTAAATAAGCGGAACTCATACATCTCAAGGTCTTTCATGCGCAGACCGCACGTCCTGATCGTGGACGACGAAGCTGATATTTGTCTGTTTTTAACTGAAGCGTTATCTCCGCAGCCCTGGGTGGTCGAATGGACGACTCGACCGTTCGATGCGCTGGAACGCATCAAGTCCGAACTCTTCGAGTTGGTTATCCTTGACATCAAGATGCCGGAGATATCCGGAATCGAATTACTTCCGAAAATAAAACGGGCTTCCCCCGAAACCGCCGTGCTGGTGATGAGCGCCTTTGGCAGCGTTCCGATCGCCGTTTCAGCCATGAAAGAGGGTGCGGAAGATTACCTCGAAAAACCCTTCAGCGACCTCGAGGTCCTGCGCCTGTCTGCAGCCCGCCTGGTAGAATCAGCCAGAACACGCATGGAAAATCAATCCCTGCGGCAACAGCTTGAAGAAAAATTTCAGCTTGACGGCTTTGTAAGCGCCAGTCCACGCATGCATGACGTATTCGCTCTAGTACGCAAAGTAGCACCTTTATACACGACCGTTCTCATCAGCGGAGATACCGGAACCGGTAAAGAGCTGATTGCACGCACCTTGCATCGCAACAGCAAAAGATCCCAGAATCCTTTCATCAGCGTGAACTGTGGCGGGCTCCCGGAAGGATTGCTTGAATCGTTGCTTTTTGGGCATGAAAAGGGATCGTTTACAGGAGCGGTCAGGCGCACTCGAGGCTATTTCGAGGAGGCTGAAGGAGGCACTCTCTTCTTAGACGAAGTTGGTGAGACACCGGCACTCCTGCAGGTAAAACTACTGCGGGTTCTTCAGGAACGCACTTTCCAACGAGTGGGAGGTTCAGAAGAAATTCCCATCGACGTCCGGATGATTGCCGCCACAAACAAGGACCTGACCAAAGCCGTGAAAGAGGGCAGTTTTCGCCAGGATCTGTTTTACAGATTGAATGTGATAACCATCGCTCTACCCGCGCTGAAAGAGCGAAAGGAAGACATACCAATGCTGGCACGGTATTTCACTGACAAATATTCGAAAGCATTTGCGAGATCCGATCGCGAGTTGACGTCGGATGCCGTTACCTACCTGTACAGGCAGGAATGGCCGGGCAACGTCAGGCAACTTGAAAATGCGATTGAACGCGCCGTGGCTCTATCGGAAAACAAAAAAATCACTTCGGCTGATTTTTCGAATGACTTGTCTTTCGGCAATGAAACGTCGACGGGAGATGGTTTCAACCTGCCCATCCGAGAAGCTCGATTGGAATTTGAAAGACGCTATCTGATTGAGATGTTAAAACGCAACCGCGGCAACGTCACATCAGCGGCGAAAGCTGCCGGACTGCCCCGTCAGAATTATCACCGTAAGATGAAGCAGTTGAGCATTTCGAACCAGCGACGGGTTGTAGAAATTCCGGATGAAGATGAAGAACTGGTATAAATGAGGCGCAGGACCGGGGTAGTGTCGCTGATTTGAGACTTGATCCAATTTTATGACAGAATTTAATTATTTATAATACAAATAGTTAGGAATGACATATGGCAATAAGTGTCGCTCAATTGTTACAATTTCCATGAAAAAACCAATCCAAATCCTTGGAATCAGAGATATTTAATAGATTACACGTTTTATTATATTGTTATTATTAGCATTATAAAACTGGCACGAGACTTGTACTAATGGGTCACAACGAAACACATACCGAAAACTTCACAGACTTTGAATTTCTAAAAAGACGAACATCAGAAAACAAAAAGTAATCAGGAGGATCAAATGGGTCAACAACAACTTCTACTCATCGTGCTGTCAGTCATCATCGTCGGAATCGCGGTGGTCGTCGGCATCAACATGTTCAATGATCAGGCTGCGTCGTCCAACCTGGATGCGGTAACCGCAGACTTGATGAATCTGGCTTCACGAGCTCAGCAGCACTTCCGTCGTCCAGTGGCTATGGGTGGTGGCGGCGGTACGTTTGCACTGTTGGCTTCCACGCCTGCAGGATTGGCTTATCTGACCACGCAGGGCACCAACGAAAATGGCGCCTATACCATCAGCACAGCTGGAAGTGCAACCCAGGTTACCATTCAGGGTATCGGCAAAGAAGACGGTGATGGTGATGGGACCAATGCCACAGCACGAGTCACGGTGTGGGCAGATAGCGTGGCGATGACAGTCGTCAACCGATAACCTACATCAAATCATTATATCACAGGCACTCCACAATCTCCGACGCCTGTTGATAGCAGCCGGTGGATCCATACAGGATCCACCGGCACAAATCGTTAAACCACCAGGGATTGTGTCGCATGAGCGCAGGCTAAAATCTTTGACCTATCAGACCGGAGGAAACCCGCTCCAAACCTACCAATTTTGACTTCCCCTTGACAGGCTTACGAACCTGTCTGCATCAACTCAAACTAACCCTTCAAGATTGCCATGGCAGAATTTCGATATCAAGGTATTGGTCTTTCCGGGCGAATGATCCAGGGGATTCTCTCTGCCAGATCGAAGCGGGAAGCTTCCAAAAAAGCAGAGGATATCGCCAAGCAGCGCCGCTTCAAATTGAACAACTTACAGCGCAAGACGACGTTCATCTACAAAGTCCGAAAGGGCAAGGAGGCTGCGCTTTCGGGGCAGCAAAAAGCCTTCAGCTCCGATGAAGTGCGTCGTGCTCTGGAAAAGATGGGGTACACTGTACTGGCTATCCAGAAAAAGCTGCTTGACTTCCACATGAAGCCGCCCTCCAAAGATATCGTGATGTTCATCCGATTATCTTCAGATTTGTTGCGGGAAAAGCTGCCTTATGACGAGATCTTGAACTTACTCTCAAATGATACCGAAAATAAAACCCTCAAACAAGCGCTTAAGGAAATCACGCAGGACCTGAAGGATGGTAAGGACGGCGCCGAAGTTTTCGGCAAACAAGGAGACGTTCTGGGCAAGTTTCCAGCGCACATGCTGGGCGTCGCCTCCAAATCCGGTAACATGGTGGATATTTACGAGTCCACGGCAAAATTTCTGGAACGCAACGAAGAATTCAGAAAAAACCTGAAAAGCGCTCTGATTATGCCAGCGGTCGTTGTCCTGGCTCTGGCTGCCGCTGTCTTATTTTACGTTGCTTATATCTTCCCGCAGACTGCGAAGATGTTTTTGAAATTCGACATCGATTTGCCGCCGATGACGGCAGCGACTCTGCGCATGTCGAACATGCTGCAAAACAACGCTCTGTATATTGTGGCGGGAATCCTGATCATAGGATTTATCATCTTCAAAATGATCAGCACTCCCAAAGGGAAAATTCTGATGTCGCAGTATCTTACCAGCGTCCCGGTCGTAGGACCGCTGCTCCACAAAACCTCTATTGAAATCTGGTGTCGCGTCTTCCACTCACTCTATTCCGGATCCGGTGAGAATGTGGAAGCGATACGAATCGCAGCGGAAGCCTGCCAGAGTCCTTATATGGAGAAGCGCATCAAAGAGATCGCTATTCCCATGATGCTTAAAGAAGGTCAGGGTTTAGTGGAGGCGCTGGAAGTAACGGGGGTCTTTACCAAGAATGCGCTGTCACGGCTGCGGTCAGGCGCCGAAACAGGCACAATTCGTGAGACCGCTCTCCAGGTGGCTAATTACTATGAAAAAGAGACGACTTACAAGTTAAAAAACATCATCGATTTGATTCAGGTCGTCATTGCGCTGTTGATTATGGTCGTCATGACCGCAATCACTGTTATCTCGTCCGAAACAGCCGTCATTCGACCCAAGCTGCCCGGAGAGGTATGAGCTAATTCATGATCATTAAAGAAGAGATCAAAAAAGTTACTCGCACCGGTGAACTATTAGTTCAACGCGGAATTATTGAAGCTGAATTACTTGAAAAAGCGATATTAATTCAGTCTTCCGAGACCGGGTTTCGCCGCAAGTTGGGTGAGATTCTGGTGGAAGACCTGGGTTGCGATCGGCATGAGATTTATCGAGAACTCGCCCGGATTTACGCTTTCTCTGAAATTGAGTTGGACAAAGAGTCATTGGGTGAGCGGAGAATTCAGTTTATCAAGGGACTGTACGATACGCTCGATCGCGAAACCCGCGAAGAGATGCTAAAAAGTAGTATTGTCCCTTTCCGAGTCGACGAGCAACGACAAAATGCACTG
Source organism: bacterium (assembly GCA_026394195.1). Lineage (GTDB taxonomy): Bacteria > Electryoneota > B3-LCP > B3-LCP > B3-LCP > JAPKYS01. The sequence goes on from JAPKYS010000023.1 coordinate 441,939, forward strand.
TTAGTTCTGACGGATGATCCGACAGATCGAGACCGGGCTCAGATTGCCAAAAAATTTGGATATCGCCATGTAGAATTAGCTTATGCGAGGCGCGAGAGTCTGCGCTGGTGGATCGAATCGATTTATCCCACCACCAACGAATTCCTTCAGATCATCGAGGAGGCTTCCAATAAAATGGAAACTCTCGATGACAGCGTCGAAGATGAGGGGGTTAATGAGGATGCGTTGGATAATGAGATTAATCAATCCCTATTGACGAATTTAATCGAAGGATGCCTGGTTGAAGCAGTGCGCAAAGGGGTTTCGGATATTCACGTTATCCCCGGAGAAGGTAATAAGACTGATTTCTACTTCCGTGTTGATGGTAAACTTCAATTGTGGCACTGTCAGGAATTTGTTAAGCCTGAAGCCATATCCGCCGTGGTCAAGGACCGCTCCAGAAACGTCGACCGCTTTGAGCGAGAGATTGCTCAGGATGGATTTATGCAACGCAATATTGATGGGCATCTGATCCGATTTCGTGTATCCATATTGCCTATCGTCGCCGCAGAATACCGGCGCAAACTCGAATCCATCGTCATCCGCGTCCTTGATGATCGCAAGGTCGTAACCGACCTTACCAAACTCGGTTTGCAGCGGCAGGCGAAGGCGGATTTCGTTAAAGCGATTACCAAACCGCAAGGCATGGTTATTTTGACCGGTCCAACCGGTTCCGGTAAATCGACGACGTTGATGGCGGCACTATTTCAGGTGTTGAATCCGCAGGTTAATGTGATTACCGTTGAAGATCCGGTCGAATATATGATCAAAGGCGCCAGACAGATTAAAATTGGTCAACACCTCGATTTCGAAGGTGCAATCAGATCAATTCTGCGCCATGACCCCGACATCGTCATGGTCGGTGAAATGCGTGATAAACAGACCGCTGATATCGCGATTAAACTGGCAAATACGGGGCATCTAACCTTTTCAACTCTGCACACCAACGATGCCCCAGCGGCAGTGTCCCGTTTATTCAAGATGGGGGTTGAGCCCTTCTTGATCGCTTATGCTATCAATATCGTGGTCGCACAAAGATTAATCCGTACACTGTGCACTAAGTGCAAGCAGGTTGACACGGAAATTGGCCCGGAAGTTCCAATCAGTTTAGGATTTTCCGCAGACGAGATCAAAGCAACCACCTTTTATAAAGCGGTAGGTTGTGATGCCTGCAACATGGGCTATAAAGGACGCGCTGCCGTCCACGAAGCGCTCTTATTCACCAAGGAGATCAGGCGTTTGATTCTGGAATCCGGAGACGATGTTAACGAGGATGCTCTCAGAACTGAAGCGGTGAAAAATGGAATGTTATCCCTGCGGGCTTCCGGGCGAGAAAGAATTAAGGCAGGTATCACAACTTGTGAAGAAATAGCTTTCGCCACGGCGGAAGAATAGTTGCCGTTAATTGTAAACAGAAGGTCTGAAAATGGCAAATACAGGGCAAATGTTACTGGTGCTCGGATCCCTGATCCTCTTCAGTATTTTACTGCCTTCAGTGAACTCGAGCCTGCTGTACAACGATCGGACCTTGGTGAGCACTCATGCCGAGCTGGCTGCGATGTCAATTGCTCAGAAAATTATCAACGAGGCTAATCGCAAGGTATTTGATGAAATCTGTCTGACTTCACGCCCCACCTCTGCTACGTTGATGACCACTCCGGCGCACCTTGGACCCGATACCGGCGAATCTTACCCAAACTTCGATGACGTTGACGACTTTAAAAATCTGTCAATTGCGGATTCTCTGACTATGGCTTCAGTCCGGTTCAGTATCAGCGCCACGGTCACTTATGTAGATCCGGGTAACCCCACGGTGGACGTAGCTTACCAAACTTACATTAAAAGATTGCGCGTCTCGGTCACTGGGCCATATTTGGTCAACCCCGCTTCCAATACGCCAGTACAGATAACCATGGAACAGCTATATGCCTATTATTGATTCGAACACCGAGGTCCACGACGTCCCCGCCCTGCTCGAGAAAATACTGGTCGTGGACGATGATCCTGATATCCGCTCCTTTTGCCAGGACTCACTATCGAATGAGGATTATCAGGTATGTACGACTGCAACGGGCGAAGAAGCGATCGAACTGACGCGGGATCAGGAATTTGCTGTCGTCTTATCAGACATTCGCATGCCCGGCATGAGCGGACTGGAATTGCTGAGCAATTTAAAGAAAGTCGATCCTGACCAAGCGGTGATTATGTTTTCGGGTTTCGGTGACGTCGATGCCGCGGTCGAGGCGATGAAGCGGGGCGCATCTGATTATCTCTCAAAGCCGTTGATTTTGGATGAATTAAAAATATCGGTACGTCAGGCTTTGCACGAATTGAATCTGCGGCGTGAAAACCAAAAATTGAAGCAGGAGTTGAAAGATTCCATCACCGCTTTGAATGGAGTACCTCCTGCCATACCTCTTCTGCAAAATATACCCCAGGACATTCTCAAGCAGTTCCTCGATCTTGGTAAAATGCGTCGTTACGACGAGCACATGCTGGTTCTGCCCGAAGGTAAGGGCGACATTCCACTGCTCATCATTCTGGAAGGCGAGCTTTCGGTCTGGCAGGATGGAGCTGAACTTTACCGCTTGGCAAAATTCGACTGTTTTGGCGAAATGAACATATTCAGACCAAGCCTGCGATCGCTCAGCTTGATTGCAGAGACAACCGTTGAGATTCTGATTGTGGAACGCGAAGCAATCATCTCTTTCTTCAACCAACACGAAGAGAGATTGTTTAAATACTTCATCTTGAACAGCATGAATTCAATCTACACAAAACTGCGCAGAGCGACCACCAAAGTCATTCAACTCGACCGCCTTCTGAAAGGGTGAGATATGAGTAGCATATTGGATCTGGTCGGTTCTTTCATCATCGGCGGCTTGCTGCTGATGATGATCCTCTCCTTCAATGCAAACGTCAGTGAGATGTCCACCCAGGATCAGCTTGAATTGATCGTGCAACAGAATATGACCGAACTGGTCAGCGAAATCGAATTCGATTTCCGAAAAATCGGTTACCGGGTCCCAAATCCGGCGCTGGCGGTCATCAGCGCTGATACCAGTGGAATATCCTTCAGAGGTGACATAGACGACGACGGTACCGTTGACGTTTTGACCTATCAGCTCGGCACCACCGGTGAAATGCGCGGGACTCATAATCCCCGGGATCGCATTATCAGAAGAACCGTAAATGGACAGACTACCACTGGATCTCTTGGAGTAACCGGTTTGAGGTTGCGCTATTATGACCTGGGTGGTACTGCTACGACCAATGTGACTCTGATTAAAACCATCGAATACCGATTATCGCTTGAGAGCCCCTTTCCGATCGACACGACATACGCTCGAGCCACATGGAATGGGATCATTCGACCTAAAAATCTATAATAGCAGATCACAACAATTCTACCATACGGAAAAACCTCCACAACCACCTGATCTTTCCTGATAGGAGGGAACATCATGGGACGCTTCACCATCATCCTGGTCGTCGGCTTTGCCATCATCGCCGGCGGATTGAAAATGACCTATGGGCGCTGGGGACGTCAAGCCAACGACCTCAGCTCTGCACGATCCGAAGAATTAACCACGCGTAACGCCGTCACCAGCGCAGTCAACCTGAGTCTAAATCAGCTGGCGCGCAATTTTTTCTGGCGGGATGGATTTTCTAATCTGTGCATGGGCAACGGGATCGCCAACGTAACCATCGAGGATCGCAGCACCGATACCTCTCTAACCTTAAGCCAGGTTCGAATCAGAGCCACTGCAACCGTCGCGGGGGAGACTGCGTCCGCCGTAGTGGTTATGGCAAAATCGGCGTTCTCTGAATTCGCCTACTTCACTGACACCGAGCCCTTGATCTACTTCATCACCGGCGACACTCTGAAGGGACCTGTACATACCAACGGGCAATTCCACATTATGGGGAATCCCGTTTTCTATGGGTTGGTTTCACAGACTGCAGCCACAATTGCCTACAACGGTACCTGTCATCCAGAATTCAAATCAGGTACATCGTTGAACAACCCGGCGATAACCTTGCCGACGGACTTCAGTATCCTCGACGGTATGGCAGCCAGTGGAGGCATCGTCTTTCACGGCGAATCACGCTTGGAATTTAAAAGCGATGCAACATTCGATTGGCAGGTCATCCATCCTGAGACTACCTGGGTGCACGGTACACCGACCGTCAATATTGTTGTCGATTCCAGCGGTAACACTGCAATCAATTCGATCAACGGGGTCATCGCCAGCGACAACAACAAAGACATTCACGTCAAAGGGATTCTGGACGGCGAAGTCACGGTGTTGTCTGATGCCAACATCTGGATTGACGATGATATCACCTATGAAAAGAGCGTTTTGACTGACCCGACTGCTGACGATATGCTGGGCCTTATCGCCATGAAAAACATCTATGTGACTGATAACGCTGCGAATCGCATTGACTGTATCATCAATGCTACCCTGATGGCGTTGAATAAATCATTCGCAGTACAAAATTATGACCAGGGGACTGTACGTGGCCGACTGACTGTGGTCGGAGGTATGGTTCAAAAGGAACGCGGTGCAGTGGGTACGTCCCGATCCGGCGTCATCCAGACCGGCTATTTGAAGAAGTACACTTACGATGAGCGCTTCCTGACCAAGGCGCCACCCAATTATCCGGTCTACAGCGCAAATCGAATCGTCTCATGGTACGAATAGGTCCATTAAAGAATTAAAGTCCCTCGCCACACCTTCCGATATAATAGGGGGAATACAGGTTCAGTCTGACTGAATCTTCCTATAGATGCTCGAAGGCTGGAAACGGTCATTCGCTGAATGAATGATGATCGAGCCCAGACACGTATGATAATTGACCGGACCATGCACCGCCTCGCCCCAACCCCCTCGGTGCTGCCGGCCTTCGAGCTTAAGTATCCAATTCAATCTTACATCGAATAACTAGAGTTATCATACATTCAGCTCAGGGTCCTTTAACGTAGTATCCCAATCTTCTTATTTCTTGGGATCGGACTTCCTGGACCGAAATCATTTCTTCTTTGAGACGAACCATGAAAAAGACAGTCGTTCTCATCCTCCTCGTTTTCCTGATGATAGGTTGCCAGGAAAAAGGCACCGATTTGCAGAGCGGTCAGGAGTGGGCGCACCTTACGGGTCAGGCGAAATACTCTGACAATCTTCAACCCATCAATGGGGCTTTCGTACGAACCCAGACACATCTGGAAACCACCCAAACCGATTCTACAGGTCACTACGATCTGGCGATTGCGCTGCCGAAGGACGTACAGGAATCGGTGACGCTTGAAATTTTCAAGGAAGGATATCTTGCCGTCAATTTACCTGCCGTCATAAAAGCCGGTCAAACGACTCCCATGCCAGTTGCTACGCTTGAGCGGTATCTGGATTCCACGATTATTGATACTTTGGGAACTGGAAGCGGTCCTGCCGTCGGCATGGTTCTGATCTATTTAAATCCAGACACTCTAAGCGTCAACGGGGCTGGTGGGCCAACCATGAGCCATATTATCTGTCAGGTACTGGATGCTTCAGGAAAACCTGTCGATAGTCTTCACGCCACCCAGATTAGCTTCAGTCTTACTCTAAATCCCGGCGGAGGAGCCTATATATATCCCACCTCCGACGTCACCGATGATTCAGGTTACGTGGCTACAAATTTCTTTTCCGGCACAGATGCAGGCAGCGCTATTATCCGCGTCCAATTCACTGGAGCATCGAATTTTATTGTACTCCCAGAAATTCTCATCTATCAGACAGGCGCTCCGGCAGCTATCACTCTCCAATCCATCGAATACGACTCGATTGCAGTACGAGGAGTTGGCGCAAATGAAGTTACCACCGCCGTCTTCGTGGTGCGTGATGCCGGCGGTTCGCCATTAACCCTACAACAACCCACCGCCATCAACTTTGCGATTTTGGGCAGCACCGGCGGAGGAGAATACATCTTTCCGACCAGTGACGTCACAGATGGTCAGGGGCAGGTTAGCACCACACTGAATAGCGGTACGGTTGCGGGAACGGTGCAATTATTGGCCTATCTTGCTGCAGACAGCTCGGTGGTATGCACGCCCGTCTCCGTGGCGATTCATTCGGGCTTGCCTGATGCGACACACTTTGCAGTGTACCCAAGATGGCTGAATTTTCCGGGATTCAACTACTACGGCGTCGTGGATAGCATTTCAGCTTTGGTCGCCGATCGATATGCCAATCCGGTGCCGTTGGGGACTTCAGTTTATTTCACCACCAACGCCGGAGTCATCGAAGGATCGTCAGTCACCGATACTACGGGATTTGCCAATGTGCGGCTGTTTTCCGGAGCACCCTCTCCCCCATCCAGCTATCCCTTCGGTACGATCACCGCTCAGACCGTGGGTGAAGGCGGACAGATCATCACGGATCAAGCCCTGGTTCTCTTCTCCGGGATCACGCAGATCACTGAGATGACACCAACAACCTTCACTATTCCTAATGAAGGATTGCAGGTGTTCGCATTTACGGTTTCTGACCAGAATGGGTACCCTCTAACTCACGACACTCACATCGTGGTTACAGCTACTGCTGGTGGAATTTTAGGTGATATTGACGTGACTTTCCCCGACACCCAGTCGCAGTCGTGGACCCATTTCGGCTTCATCCTCTTCGATACCAACATCGACGAGACCGATCCGCCGGTTCAGGCTGCCGTGTCAATCAATATCACCAGCGTCAACGGCGACGCGTCAATGATACTACAAGGAACGATAGACTAATCGAAGTATCTGAAATCACCATGACGTCAGTACTTGAACCACCTGTAAAACCATCTGAAATGGTCAAACAACAATTGACTGTAGAAGAGGTCTTTCTTTCCATCGAGTCGGCGCTCAGTCGTCATATTGTTGGCGTTGATCGACAGGAAGCCATCGCTGATACGATCTCTGAGTTGGACGAACAGGATACAGAACTGTTGCGCAAGCGCTTTGAGAGCTTCCTCGTTAAGATGGTTGAAGCAGCCGCATCGGATATCGACGTTGGCGGTCAAGGTTCACTTGGTCAAATCTGGCTTCGCATTTACAACGATAAAAGGCCGGTATTCGATCTGGGCGCGTACTCGCTGGATCAGTTTAACATTCTAAACTTGAATATCCTCACACCACGTCAACGCAAGTTCTTGTTCGAACAGAGAAATCTCGATTTCTCATACGCTGTCGAATATAAAGGGAAGAGCATTCGTTTTCGTGGCGACATGTACTTCGATCTCGATAACCTGGCTCTGAACATGCGCCGAATTAACAACAGTATTTATCCCTTCAAAGAGCTGGGGTTTCAACCCAATATCGCTCGAGCGCTATCACTTAAACATGAAAAACAAGGGTTGATCCTGGTTACCGGAATCACAGGATCCGGAAAGTCCACCACTCTGGACAGCATTATCGATGCGAACAACCAGAGCGTTGACGCCCACGTAGTGATCATTTCCAGTCCGGTGGAATGCGTCCACCTCTCCAACCGCTGTCTGGTGCGACACCGCGAGGTTGGCAGGGACGTCATGAGCTTTAAGGAAGGCGCCATACAGGCTCTTCGACAGGATCCCGACATCATTATGATCGGAGAGATGCGCGACGCAGATACGATCATGACGGCTCTGGAAATCACCGATTCCGGGCATAAGGTGTTTTCCACACTTCACACTGGGTCAGCAGTCGAATCTGTGGATCGCATCGTCGGGGAATGTCCGACTGATGAACAAGAGAGAGTGCGTAATCGGCTCGCTGACGTTCTCAAAGTCGTTATATCCCAAAAATTGGTGCCCACGGTGGATGGCAAGCGTACTCTGGCCAAAGAGGTTCTCTTGGTCAACTCCTCCATCAAGGCAGCGATAAAAAATTGCAATACCAGTGAAATTTACCAGATGATCAGCGAAGGCTCAAAGGAAGGCATGTGCACCATGGAGCAGGACTTACGCCGGTTAGTCCTGGAAAAAAAGATTTCCATCGATGAAGCAGTCAATTTTTCCAACAATAAGAATCGGATGCGTGAACTCTTGGAATATTCGCATTAATTCCTAAGGAAGCGGCTATCATTTAGTTCAAAGAGACGATCGTGAAGAATTATCTAAAAAATACAAGTAGTCAGGTTCTTGGCATCATGGTGGATGGCACTGACCTGAAGATCGCTCACTTGGGTTGGGAAAAAAACGAAATCACCATCTATTCTCTGGAATCGGTCTCACTGCCGGTGCGTCTGGGGAAATACCGACCCCAGAACTATAACCAGAACGTCGCCGCTTACGATTCACTACAGGGTGACGTCTTTGGATTGGAATCGGGTGAACCTGATCAACCGGTTATTATTGAAGAGAATTCGGAAAATGCTCCGGCAGATGCTTCTGGCACTCTGGTCAATGTCTTCACACGTTACCCTCTGCGTAAAACTTCTCTGGCTGTCAATATTCCCGAGGGACAGGCGACCTACTACAACTTCGAAAGCAATTTCGATCTGAAAGGTAAAAAGTTAGACAAGCGCCTCCGTGAGGAAATTGCCCCAATCTCAGGCGGTACCATGGACAGCGCCCTGCTGGATAGCTTCCCCACCGAAGCAGGCGGCTTGATGGTAGTGATGGCGGAAGGGAATATCCCCATCATCGACGAGCTGAGGGACATAAAAAATTTCCTCCCGGGCGGAATACCGCATTATTCACTGGTCAGTTCTAACGAAATAGCCATCGTTAATTTGGTCAGATCAACTCTGGATCCGCCTTCAGATCAAATTACCGCCGTTGTCTACATCGGCTGCGATTTTTCGCGTGTGATCATCATGCGGGGTTGTGAACCGATCTCTTTTGTGCAATCCATCCGCGAAGGTTACTCTTCACCACAGGTTTGTCATACCATCTTCAGCAAGATACTGCTTGAGCAGGAAGAAGCGGGTATCCCGGATATTAACAAGATCGTGCTGGCAGGCGAAATCGGCATGACGCGTGCCTTCGAGTTCTTTTCACGGCAATTCCCTGACGCAGAGGTGGGTCCGATTACCTCTGGTCCACTGAACACAAATTTACTTAAATCAGAAGAAATCGCCATCTTCTCAAATTATGCCATTCCCGTATCAATGGCGTGGGAAGCGCTGGATCGAAAGAACCAGTCGTTCTTGCGAACCGATCTCATGCCGGTTTCTGTGCGTGATTCGCAAAAAGCCTTCAAGGTGGCCTGGCACGGTTTTGCCTTGCTCGGCGTGGTTTTTTGCGGAATGGTGCTGTTGTCTTATCAAGGAATTTCACGATATAACAATATCAAATCTCTGCAGCATTCGATACAAACCAAGCGCGCGAATAATGAAGCTCTGCAACCCGACCTCGCTCTGGTCAATCAATTCCAGACCCAAATTGCGACCGCAAAAACCAACCTCGACTTCATGGATTCAGTGATTGTTGACCCCGATAAGTGGAGCCGCTTGTTTTCCAATTTAACCGAGAATTTCAAGAACGTAAAGAAAATCTGGATAGACCGGGTTCAATCGACGCCGGAAGGGTTCACCATGATAGGCAGATCGCTGTCCCGGGACCGTATTCCGCAGCTGGCGGGAAATTTGCCTGGCGTATTTTTGCAACGGGTCACGCGTGTCATTTCCGAAGCGGGTGAGGTTGTTTATGAATTTGAATTGACGGCTCAAATTCCGGAACCGATAAAAGAGAACGAACCCGAGCTGCCGAATAACCCCGCTTTGGAAGAATCGGCGCCGATCGATAACTCGACCAGTCTACCCATCGCCGATGGCGCTTCTGCAGAACCATCAGAACAGGTCAACTCAGCGGCCATGGGACCGATGCTGCCTTCCACGCAGGCGGACGTCAAGCCGGAAGAGTTATCCGCTCCGGTGGAACCTGTGAAGGTCACTCCTCCAGTCGAAAAGGCAAAGCCCAAGACTGCCGATGAAAAACCGGCAGCCAAGCTGCAAACCGATAATACTCAGAAACCAGGCGCGCCGCCGGCAGCTTCGAACAATAGCGCTGTCTCAAACGCCAGCAGCGCCTCAGAGGATCTCTACCAAAACGGCATCCGGTTAATCAAGGAATCAAAGAAACGCGAAGCCCTGGCTGAGTTTGGGCTGCTGGTGGATAAATTCCACGATGCGCCGGAGGCTCCTGCAGCAAATTATTGGGTGGGTGAGTGTTACTATGCTCTGGAGAAATATTCCGAAGCCGCCGCGGCTTTTGAAGCATCACTGACCTACAAAAAAAATACTAAAGCTGAAGCTGCACTTTTAATGTTGGGTAGTAGTTACGACAAATTGGGGCAGACCGACAAAGCCCGTCAGCAGTACGAAGCGCTGCTGCAACGATTCCCGAACGGTCAATATGTCTCCGCGGCACAAAATAAGCTTGATCATTCCGCCAAATAGTAAGGATAATCAAAATGTCACACGCCTTACGAACTACCATTCTTCTGGGAGCCTTCTGGCTTCTGGTCTTCTTGACTGGAATTTATTTCGTTCATTTCCGCACCAAGAATGTTCAGGAAAAGCTGGTTAAGGAAGAGAAAGTCGCAGTGGAAGAGCTCGACCTTAGCGAAAATCTAGTTTCCGGATTGCCCGTGATCAAAGCTGAAGTGAAGAGCGCCCTCTACCGCTGGGAACATCGCGATAAGGTGATCCCAAAAATCAGTTCCTATCATGAGACCTATAACTATCTTGACCAAATTCTTAAGCGGGAGCCGACGACCCTGAACTACGATTTTGCAGCTCAGGAGGAATCTGATTCAAATGGGGTCCACTACTCCAACTACACTCTTGTGGGTGAAGCTGAATTTCTGGATCTGTACCATTTCATCTGGTACGTGGAGCACCTGCCCCGCTATATGCGCATCAATTCGTTGGATTTGACCGAGGCGATCAAAGAAACCGAGACCGAAGACGCCACCCAACGCTGGGTAAAATTCACCCTCGCATTGACAGCGCTTTCAGCAGATCGCCCCGGATTCGACGCCGTGCAATATGCTGTCGATATTAACATGCCGCACGAAAACTACGATCCCTTCGCACCCGCTCGCAAAGAAGTTCACCAGATTCCACCGAATGTAGACGGGTTGCCCAACGTCTTTGATTCGAAACTGAGGGCGCTGACACCAAATCAGGTGTACCTGGTCGATCAAAATGGCGAATTGAAGATATTGAATCTGGGAGATGATGTCTATCTGGGTCGATTGGTGGACATCCTTCCGGATTCAAACCGAGCCATATTTGATCTGGATCTGCTCTTCCCGCCGCGGAGAGTATCTTTGGATATCGGCGTAAAAAAATAGATGACCTATAATCAGACTATACTAGAATGAATGGATTGATCATGCGACCTATCGTCGTAAGTCTAATGCTGATACTGGGATTGGGTGTTGCAGTGTCAGCGCAGGATCGGTTGCCGCAGGAATACGTTTCAGCGGATGAGATCATTACGTTATCCGCTGATCTGTCATTCGAAGAAGCTTTCCAGATCCTTTCAAAAGTCTCCTTCAAGAAAGAAGGAAAAATTATTGTAGATCCAGCCAAGCGGCAGGGCCGTGTTGACGTGGACATTAAAAATCTTCCCTGGAAGAAGGCGTTTGAGGTGATTCTCAAGGCGCATCGACTCAATTACGTCGAACATGAGAAATTTTATGAGGTGGTAGGTGAAGCCGACCAAACTCAGGCGGGAAAGGTCACTATATCGCTTGCCAGCCGGGAAGTGCGCATCGAGGCGATCTTCTTTGAAGGGGACCGACACGCTCTGGCAGAAGCCGGCATTGATTGGTCATTCTTGAGGTCCGGCAATACCTTCACAGGAAATTTCGGGGTAAACGGCGCTACCTCGGTGTCCAGCGACCTTATCGAGGGTAACATCGACTATTCCGATAATGTCAACGGAATTGATTACGCAGTCACCGGACTGCTGCGCACCTTTGAGAACAACAACCTCGGGCGTATTTTAGCGCAACCAGAGATTGTAGTGGTATCCGGGAAAGCTGGACGGATCCAGGTCGGTCAGGATTTCTCGATAAAAACCCGCGATTTTGCTGGTAATGTGATCGATAATTTCTTCTCGACGGGAACCATTTTGAACGTGACACCCGTCGTATATACCGAAGATGGAATCGATTTCATCCATTTGGCGATCACTGCCGAACGCTCCAGCGCCATTCCCGACGTGGTTTCGACCACCATCAATAAGTCTCAAGCGCAAACCGAAGTCATCCTGGTAAATGGCGAGTGCACTGCTGTCGGCGGACTTTACAGCCGCGATCATAAACTGGTGCGAAAGGGATTTCCGATCTTAAAGGATTTGCCCTGGTGGGTGTTCGGTTTAAAATACCTCTTCGGGTATAATCTCGACGAAACGGCTGATAAGGAATTAATCGTCGTGCTGCGGGCATCGCTGCTGCCGGAACTCAGGTCCAGGTGGGCTTCACCGCGGCAGCCCAAAGGTGATACCTTTGAGAAGAACAGATCAGAATCGCAACGAGGGTTGGACCAAACCTGGGATCAGGGAATCACAATTCCGGATAAACCTAAACCTTAGCTGAAGACGATAAACACAGAAAAACCCGACTGAATGTCGGGTTTTTCGTTTTATTAAACTGAGTACGCAGGGAGCTGGGCTTAGACTGAAGGCCGATAAAGGTGCTTCACGAAAACTCGGAAAGCCTTGATCGTCCGTTTGCGTTCATCTCTATCCCAGAATCCCTGACGAAATTTGTACCAGATGAAACTTGGTCTTAAGTAGAACTCACGCCGGGCGTGGTCACACCAACGGATCAGTTCTTCCGGGCTCATGTCCTGCGTCCGAATGATACAGTTATGCAGACCATCGGGCGTAAGCCAGTCTTCGTATCTATCCGAGACCAGCATGCCGTTCTCTTTCATACGCTGATACTCGACTGTGCCGGGATAAACCATCAAAGGATAGAATTGTGCCGTATCCGGTTTGATATCCTTAGCTAACTTTAAGGTCTTCTCCATCGTCTGCAGATTTTCACCGGGACCTCCCACGATAAAAGCTCCATGAAAGTGAATTCCTGCCTTGTGAGCGTTCTCTGCAAACTCATAGAACTGCCCAACAGTGATGCGTTTGCCGTAAGCATCCAGAATCTCCTGGTTGCCCGTCTCGAATCCCACGCAGAGGGCTCGACAACCCGCACGCTTCATAATCTTGAGGGTCTCTGCAGAAATATCTGCGCGGCTATTGGCATTCCAGGGTAATTTCAGTCCCCGTTTGATCATCCCTTCACAAAGTTCAGCGCAGCGCTTCTCGTTGATGGTAAAGATGTCGTCTTCGAAGAAGATGGCGCGTGCATCAGAGAAAGTATTCTGGATGTACATCAACTCATCCAAAACGCTTTCGACGGAACGAAATCTGGTCTTATAACCCGATAAGGTGGCAGTCCAGAGACAGAAACTGCAACGATAGGGACATCCCCTGCCAGTTAGGATGGTGACATTGGGATAGAGACAATCCGGATTGAAGTAATCCCAAATGTTCAGGTGCCGCTTGTAGACTTCAGAAACAAATGGAATTTCGTCAAGATCGCTGATCAGGGCTCGCTGTTGGTTATGTGCAATCGTACCATTGGATCGATAGGATACACCCTGGATGTTCGAAAAGTCTCCCCCATTTTCCAAGGCTTCAGCCAATTCCCGCAGCGTGTAATCGTACTCGCCGCGCAGGATGAAATCGATACTCTCAGAAAATGAGAACGTCTCATCGGTCATGGCAGTAGCATGTGTGCCTACCATCACTCCTTTGGCATTCGGGAATTTGGCTTTGAGCTGGTTTAGAACGTTTACGTCGTTATGGATACTGGGTGTAGAGGTATCGAGAACCAGCATATCCGGTTTGAATTCCAGAGCTCGCTTCTCCAGGTCGGAGTAATCCATCCCTGCCGCCGGCGCGTCGTAAAAACGCACGTCAAACCCACCCTTTTCCAGGTAACCGGTAGCATAAGCCATCCAGTAGGGATAGTACATGGTATCCGAACGCGTGACTCCGGGGTTCCGCTGAGGGCGTGAGAAACGCTTCAGGAAAGGAGGGTTCAACATGAGAATTTTTAGACGATCCATAGTTTCTCCGGTTGTAAATTCATCATGCCAACAGATGAATCAGGATTGCACCATTTCACAGTAACTTTTGGAAATTATTAAGTTATGAATTATAATCTTGAAAAGATGTGATCCGGGTCATGACAGGACATTAAACTCTCTCGGTCTGACTTGACTCTGCCATCATCATGTGAATTCTACGGTCGACCAATTCGGGAGTAAGTTCTGTCATGCAGCGAATATGCTCACAGCCGTTGAAGATGCTGTTACAATAACAGGGACTGCAATCCAATCTTGCTGAGATCCATTGATTCCGTGGTGAAATGGGCAGTAGCGACTTCGGATTGGAAGGACCGAAAATCGCCAGGCTGGGTATCTGGTGTGCCACTGCCACGTGCATGACCGCGGAATCATTGCAGACTAAAAAGCGCGATTTGGCGATGAGTGCCCCCGAAAGTCGAAAAGGAATTATTCCGATAAAATCAACAACTTTGCCTTGACTGCCCTGGGTGATCTCCACACCCAGTTCCGTCTCAGTGGCGCTGCCTGTTAATATGATCGGCAACCCAAATTCTGAGAGCAACAACCTGATCAATTCGCTGAATTTGTTCTTCCCCCAGCGCTTTTCATAGACGTGTTGTCGGGGATTGACACCGCCGCCGGGAGCAACGACAAAATACTGATTTGGAATCAAGCCCTGTTGTTCCAGCAGCCGATCAGCCTGTTGGTTTTCTTCGGGGCTCAGGTGGAAATCGAGCGAAAGGTCGGCTCCGGAAAACCCAGCCAATCGTGGAATGTCCAAATAATTATCGGCGATATAGCGGTCTGTATTCGGGCTCCACTCTGCTTTCGCGTTCAGTAGTTTACCCTGCTTTTTCAGTTCCGGGTCGAAAAAACCATAAAGTCTCGGCACGCGAGCCAGATATGGAATCAAATGGATAAAGGGATGTGAATGAAAGATATAGGCTACGTCGAATTTCTTTTTAAACAATCTGGACACCAACTTAAGATATCCGATCGGCTGTTTCTGTTGTATCCAGGGATCCGGGTAGGATAAAATCTCATCCAGGTGAGGATTCTGCTCGATTGCGGATCGAGACCAATCTCCGACCATTATGGACAGATGGGCATCGGGGTGAAGTTGGCGAATCGCTCGAATGGCGGGCGTTATTAGAATCAGATCACCAATCCCCTGATTGCGCAGAAGTAGTATCCGCTCGCGGTCTTTCATGTGTGAAATTATTCTGTGTATAAATTAATATAAAAACAGGTAAAAATCAAGTTAAAAGTCCGCTCAAGGAAAACCTGACCAGGTTTAACTCCTGAAGGTGGCGGACTTTTCCATACATCGACAATTTTTGCAGAGAATTCGGGTAATATGCCTCATCCCCCGTTTTTCATAATTTCGAAGAATTCTTTATTGCTCTTAGTGCCGCGCATTTTTTCCTGAATGAAGCGCATGGCTTCGAGCGAATTGGAGTCCGCAAGAACGTTGCGTAAGATCCACATCTTGTTGAGGATGTCTTCTTTAAGTAAAAGTTCTTCCTTACGAGTGCCGGATCTGGTAATATCGATGGCGGGGAAGATTCTGAGATCTGCCAGACGGCGATCCAGAATCAATTCCATGTTTCCCGTCCCCTTGAACTCCTCAAAGATCACTTCATCCATGCGGCTGCCGGTTTCAATCAGCGCAGTCGCGATGATGGTCAGCGATCCGCCTTCTTCAATATTACGAGCTGCACCGAAAAATCGCTTTGGCTCGTATAGCGCAGTGGCGTCCATACCACCCGATAAAATTCGCCCGGAATGGGGGCTTACAGCATTGTGAGCTCGAGCCAATCGGGTGATACTGTCCAGTAAAATAACGACGTCGTGCTTGTATTCCACCAGACGCTTGGCTTTTTCCAGAACCATGCTCGCTACCTGGATGTGGCGTTCCGGCTTTTCATCAAAGGTGGAACTGACCACTTCGCCGGTAACGGTGCGCTGCATGTCCGTCACTTCCTCTGGTCGCTCGTCAATCAGGAGAACGATTAACGTCACTTCCGGATGATTCTTGGCGATGGAATTGGCGATCTTCTGCAAGATCATCGTTTTACCGGTTCTTGGCGGCGCTGGAATCAATCCCCTCTGCCCCATCCCGATCGGTGTGAAAACATCCATGATTCGGGTGGATATGTCCTTTGGATCAAGTTCCAGTTTGAATTTCTTTTCTGGATAGAGTGGAGTGAGGTTATCAAAGATGATTTTATCACGGGTCTCTTCGGCGCTCTCGAAGTTCACCGCTTCGACTTTCAGCAGAGCGAAGAATCTTTCGTTATCCTTCGGCGGTCTGATTTGTCCGGATACGTGCATTCCCTTACGCAAACCAAAACGTTTGATCTGCGATGGCGAGACGTAAATATCATCGGGTCCAGGCAGATAGTTCGATGCAGAAGAACGTAAAAAGCCGTAACCATCCGGAAGAATTTCCAAAACACCCTGAGCGAAAATCAGACCATCCTTTTCAGTCTGTTTTTCCAGGATTTTGAAAACGAGGTCTTGCCGAGTCATACTGGAATATTCTTCAATGTCGAGCTCTTTGGCAACCTTGTTCAGATCGGCAATCTTCATTTCCTTCAGCTCAGCTAAATCCATACCAACCCCTTACAATTAATGGAATTTCTTTTTCCGTGAGTAATGATGCATCTGCTGCCCATCAGATCGACAGCGGAGAGATCTTGGTAGAGTGACTCTACCCGGTCTTTAAAACTTAGTTAGTGGGTTTATCGCACCGGTTGGGAATCTGGAACCGTTTGAGGTACTTAGGGATGTTCTCTCATGTAGCAATTGTTGAAAATATACTGAATTTATTTCTTAAAGTCAAGACTAATTTCTATTTTTTAGAATTTCTTCTGCGAGGTAGTGGGATCCGATCACCAGAATCAGATCTTTTGCGCCGCAGGTTGAAACGGCTCTCTCCATCGCTTCTGCTACTGAATCCAAGATTGTTGCCTTCCATCCTGAGGATTGAACCAACTCTCTTATTTCTTCAACATTCAAGCCTCGGGGCGTTGCGAGAGGCGTTGCGTATCCATCCAGCCCCTCATCTCTAAATATCGTCATAATACCCTTTATGTCTTTATCGCGTAATGCACTAAAAATGACCTTGATCATCCCAGGCTGCCAGATATGTTTAATATCGTCCAAAGCGGCGCGGATTGCGCCGGTATTGTGCCCTACATCCAAAATAACTGTCGGATTCTCCTGCAAGACCTGTAATCTACCGGGCCAATGGACGGAATTCAAACCAGTGCAGATGCTGTCGGAGTCAATCGATCTATACTGTTGCGCCAGTAAACCGCCGGCCGCAAGGGCTGTACGCAAATTATCGATCTGGAAAGAACCGGTCAGGGGAAAGTGGAATTGCTTTATTTGAAGTTGGAGAGATGAGTTGTCAAAGACTGCCGTGCCTGCGATACCTTTGGGAGTCATTTCCAAGGTATCCCAGCGCAACAGATCTTCTGAACGATAGAAGGGCGCTCCCTGAGCATCCGCCTTTTCACGCAATACGGGGAGAACGTCAGGATGTTGGCTGGAAACCAGTACGGGAACGGACTTTCTGAATATTCCAGCTTTATCCGCAGCGATGGAGGTCAGGGTATTTCCCAAACGATCCATATGGTCATAATCGATTCGGGTCACGATGGTTAAAATCGCGTCAACGATGCGGGTGGCATCAAAGGTGCCTCCCAATCCCACTTCTACGACAGCGATATTGACGTTCTGAAGGCGGAAGAAATCGAGCGCCATGGCAGTCGCCACCTCGAAGAAGGTACACTGGCGCTCCGTTATGTAATCCCAGTGCTCATCCAAAAACCTGAACGCCGCGTCGTCTTCAATGTCGCGGTTATTTATTTTGATGCGTTCATTGAATTTCAAGATATGCGGCGAGGTGTACATGCCGGTTTTCAAGCCAGAGGCTTGCAGGATTGAACTCAACGTGGCAACAACACTCCCTTTGCCGTTGGTTCCGGCAACATGAACACAGGAGAATTTCCGCTGGGGGTGATTGAGACGATCACAAAATGCGCGGATGTTATCCAGGGTTGCGGTCATCCCGAAACGCTGCAAGGAAAAGAAATCATCCCATCCAGGAGTGCGTCCCTTCATGGTGATTTCGTGAAGTAGGTGGGATTGGTCGCCTTCCAGGGTTCGGCAATCGAAACCTGAATGGATCGACCCAAAAACCGCATTCCCAACTCCTCAAATTTGCGGGGGAGGTCGCTGACGTAGAAATCGTACTCGCCCTGTCGGGATTCGTCCAGCAAGCCTCGGCGCGAGAGGGTCTCGGCGACAACCAACGCAGTGGCTTCTGCTGAGTCTATCAGGCTCACAGATGGACCGGCAATTTTACTCAGCAGCGGTTTTAACAACGGATAATGGGTGCAGCCCAGGATCAAGGTGTCAATATCAGATTCTAACAGTGCGGACAGGTACATTCGCGCCGCCAGCTCAGGAACCTCGCCTTCGACCCAACCTTCCTCGGCAAGAGGAACGAATAGCGGGCATGCGGCAGAAACAACCTGGTAATCCGGATTAATCCTTTGGATTTCTGTTTGGTAAGCTCCTGAATCAATCGTTGCCTGCGTACCGATAACACCGATCCTGCCGTTTCGCGTACGATTTACTGCAGCACGAGCCCCAGGTTTGATCACGCCGATTACAGGAACCTTGAGATAACGATCCAATTCTTCAAGCGCCACTGCAGAAGCCGTATTACATGCCACCACAATCATTTTGACGCTTTGCCGCAATAAAAAGAGGCTGTCCTCCCAGGCGAATTCGCGTACGATTCGATCCGACTTGGTGCCGTAGGGAACCCGTGCCGTGTCGCCGAAATAGATCAAGGACTCCCCTGGCAGCAGATCGGTAATCTGTCTGACCACAGTCAGTCCTCCAATACCGGAATCAAAGATACCTATCGGATTGATTTTCTTTGAAATCATGGGAATTATCTGAATTGAAAGGGTTGGCAGGCACTCAGCCAGGGTAGATTGAGGGTTGAATCAAGGCCTATCGTTGGGATGATTCTGCTGCCTCTGTTGGTCGCGCTCTTTAAAATCCGTGATACTATCGAATAGAGCCTGCGCAAGTTTCTGCTGGAAATCTTTCTTTTTCAAGAGCTTTTCTTCCGGCTTATTGGATATAAATGGCATTTCCACCAATACAGCTGGCATGGAAGCCCCGACCAATACGTAAAATCCTGCCTGATCAACCCCACGATCGCTAAGTTTAGTTTGCTGGCCCAATTGACTTTGTATGATGTCTGCCAGAGCTTCACTTTCATGAACAAATTCAGCCTGCGCCATGGCCAGCAGGATGTAATTTTCCTCGGTTAAATCCTGGTATTGGGTCTTGGATTGTTCATATTTTATCACAGAGTTTTCCAGCAAGGCAGCTTCCATGGCTCTTTCGTTCCGAGCCGGCTTTAAAAAATAGGTTTCAAAGCCGTGGGCTTTACGTTGTTTTGAAGAGTTGCAGTGAATTGAAATAAATAACTTCCCACCGGCACGGTTTGCTTTGGAGGTGCGTTCATTCAAGGCAATAAAGTGATCATCTTTGCGCGTGAGGACAACTTTCAAATCGGTATGGGTTTCGAGCAGCTCCTTCAATTTCAATGCTACACTTAAGGTAACCTCTTTTTCCTTCAACCCGGTTAGACCGACGGCGCCGGGATCCTGCCCACCATGTCCCGGGTCGATAACCACGCAATTGATCTTCCACTTCTCCTGTTCAACGGCTAATAAATGGTCTAAACTATCTGAAAGTGTGGATGGCGTTTCAGCAACGGTTTCAGGCGTGAGGATATTAGTGACTAAAGAAACAACAATCTGATTGGGATTTTGTTCCTGCCAGATGAGGTGATCCAGAATTTCAGTGGTCAACTTGAATGTAAATTGAACGGAGTTTGCATGTTCATGGATAATCAGTTGGCTGATTGCGCCTTCCGGCCGGGTCGCTTCCAAGGCTCTTTTATTGACCTTGGCATCCATGATGGTGAAGCTGAGATAGCCATTACTGATGGAAGTTCCGGACGCATCAAACTGCTTGGAGGTGGAAAGGCGAATGAGCGTGCCATTATCCTTGCGGTCATACTGAATCCCATAAACATCATACTGCCCGGGTTTTACAACCGTAGTCAGCGTCTTGGGATTGTACTCCACGTCCCCAGGATAGACGCGAAAAAACATCTTCATGAAGTGATCCAGCGGCGCCCAATATTTCCCATCACTATAGAGGACTTCACGAGGCCACTGCAGCACTTCGTCACCGGCCACGACAAAAACGTTATCTGCTGATAATTTTAATGATACAGAATTCACCTCCATTTGAATGAATTGGCGCTCCGGATTCACTTTGAAGGGAACATCAACAGCTTTTGAAAAGGAGTTGACGTCAAGGTAAGTCAACTCTCCGCTCTTGCGAAGTTCAGCTTTCCCGTCGGAATGGCTGTTATCTGCGAAGCGGATCAGCAGGTAGGATGTATTCAGTTTTTCTGAATGGCAGGGGTTAATCAGCAGAAAAAGGCAAATGCTGAGCAACAGTGGAAGGTGTTTTAACTTTCTCAACCAATACGGTTGCATCGATCCCCAACTTTAAATTCACTGCGATAAGGTATCAGGATTGCTCAGAGTTTTCAACCGTTTGGCATACTCCAAGATGCAATCGGCGTATGCGTTGCTGGGATTGTAGTTCAATAACGCTCGATACTGAGATTTTCGATTTTCCGCCCAGCCGGCTTCTTCCAGGTAGTATACCATGCTGGCGACGGCATCCGGCATGGAGTGAAGGTTGACGACGCCATCATCATCTCCGTCGCGGGCACAACGCAGGTAGCTTGATGGTAAAAACTGCGCCCAACCAAATGCTCCCGCCCAAGATCCCATGACGTTCAGGGGATCCCAACCTTTCTGGCTGCACAGATCGAGGAACTGGTTTAATTCCCGGTAAGCCCACCTTGCCCTCTTTTTGGCTCTGCGGTCGAGTGCGGTTGAATCATTTTGCGCTGACGTATCAGCAATTTGGCGCCAAAAAGTGGGATTATCACTGACTGCCAGGGTGGCGAATACCGAAAATATGCCGTAGTTGCCTGATCTCCGGCCTAAATCTGATTCGACCTTCAACATTGCCACGATGATTTCCGGTGGAATTTTAGAATCATTCAACAGGCGCTGCAGCTCAATTCTCTGTTCGGTGAAGAATATCAGACCATCCTTGATCTGGTTTTGACCTAAGAATCCCGCATAAGCATCGGAGACCTCACGCTGAATTAGGTTCAATGGGATGATTTTATTGATGAATTTGGCTCGATTGTCTTCAAATAATCGAGTAATCTGGGTTGAATCACGCCCATCCGCCACCAATCTGGAGATTAAACTGTTGAAGACTCCTTCAGGATTCCCTGCCTTAGCCATAATTGTTGAGAAGAAACCGATTTGCAGCGCCAGTACGATGGTCTTGAAGATCACTTCTTCACCAATTTGATCGGTTGACGTAAGTTCGAATACTTGAGTTCGTTGATGGCGTTGATGGCTTCCACGATAAGGACGAAAGCGTCACTCCCTGAATACGTTTCGATGTCTTTTCGACTGGTCTTGCCGTGTACCAGGCGATTCCGCTGTTCGGCGAGATTGATCAGCTTTGTGGTGAGTTCTTTGGAGAAAGATCCGATGCGCTCTTCGATCAATCGGAGTTTAGTGCGTCTATCACTGATTTTCCATCGGCGCGACGCCGTTTTCACGTCGTAGGATTTGAACCCCAATTGTTCCATGAGGGCGTCGATGAAGAAGTCCAGCGCCACCTGCAGCATGACCAGCGCTGCCTGCTCTTCTGACTTTAAAATCAATCCTGCGGCATTTTGCAGGATATCGATCCAGATGGGTTTCTCATGTTTACCGATTTCTCCGATAGCCATCCAACGAATGGTATAAGCAGGGGGTTTGATGGCGCGGTTGAATGTTCTGGAAAGCAAAATAAAACTTTCAGCATTGATGGAAACAGCCGCCACATAGAGGTTATCCAGAAGCAAATCACGGGAAGGTTTTCCCTGCTCGTTCAGAAAGAAAAGCTCAGGTGGGCGATTGTAGAGAACCCCATAAGCTATAACTTGGATCTCATCCGGCGTGATCGGTGTTTCTCCACCTGACGTGTACCCGGGCGCAATGGGAATGGGGTGTATCGGATCGATGAATATGCGTGGATCGCGCCGGTAGTGGTTCAGAAAGGCATCTACATAAATAAACGTTTTTCCACAGCTCTGGCACCATACACGGGTGTTCAGATCCTCGCAGTTCAGCGTGAAGCTGACGTCACAATGGGGACAACAGACGATGCCAATTTGGAAAAACAGATGTGATGCCGGATTCGGGGTGGGATTTGGAATACTCACTTTTGGATGTATTTTGCGATCTCGTTTTGCAAATCTTTGACCAGATATGGTTTTTGCAGCAAGCCAACCACGTAACCCTTCTTACGGATCTCTTCCATTTCTCGAGGTGGACCCCAACCAGTCGCCAAGATAACTTTGACGTCCTTGTTGATCGTCCACAATTGATCCAGAATTTCCGGTCCGCTCATACCCGGCATGTGCCAATCGAGCAGAATCAGCGCTATCCGATCCATATTTTCTCGATAGATCTTGAGCGTTTCCTCGCCGTGCTCTGCCAGCAGCGCATCGTATCCTAAAATTCTAAGAATATCTCGTCCCATGGTGCGAATGACTTCGTCATCATCAACCAGAAGGATTAAAGGGCGTTGATCACCTGTGTCGTTCATCTTGCGGGAGTTGGGTTATCGGTATTGTTGTAGAAAATTAATGAAAAGTTGCGGACAAAACAACGTAAAAAGTGGATATTTGAGTGGATGAGCTCGATAGACAAGATCAAATTAATCAAGGATAATGGTAGACAAAAAATATATTCCGGGTCGAGTGGCGGTTGCTTTGACTTGATGGTTGATCCCAATAGGCGAGGATTTCAAAACGCCCCAACTGCAATTTATTAAAGCTGGAAGATATCTCCAACAGTTTGCCTCTCTCCCAAACGGGTCGAACCCGGATGCTGCCGCTGGGATCGCCAATAACCCAATACAACCGAACTGAGTAATTGTCCGCCTGGTATGCTCCCGATTTCAATTTAATTTCGAGCCCGGAATTACCATCCAATCGCCACCTTTTACTGATGCTAAGGTAAATCATCCCCCCGGTTTCAGGGACAGAGGCGCTCCGAGTTAAATCAAGCTCCGACCAGGCTCGCCAGGTTTTAACCAGCTCAAACCCTGCTTTTCCGCCGCCGCGCCAGACGCTCGATTTTAATCCTGATCCAACTTCCTCCTGAGTCCAGCGAGACGTGGCTGCCAGGTTAATTCCACGATAAGGTGTCCAACGACCAAAAATGCCGATGTCTTCGCCATCATTGGTCCCATCTTCCAACCGCGCCAGGTAGCGATAGAGGTGCATGAAGCCACCCAGGCTGTTCTTGTTCGAGGTTGTTTTCAGATAGGCGTACGCGCCTTCACGGTTCCGAACTTGCCCCAGATCAAAATCAACGGTCGATGCCAGCGGCGCGAAATAATCCGGATCAACATGATACAAAGTGAAGCCAAATTTAATCCGGTCAAATTTCAGTCTCAGGTCACCCAGTTGGGCGCCGTTTCCCGGGTGATCGTAAGCCACTTCAACGTTCGATTCGATCTGACCGTCAGCATAATGCAGATCCAAACTGCCGAGACCCTGATTCTCGAAAACCTGACCATTCCGGATGACCGGGTCGTTCCAGCGGAGATCGCAATAGGTCAAACCAACCGAAAAAAGGCCGCATGGCAATGTGAAATGAAGGTGACTCCCCCAGCACTCCTCATCAGCAGCATTTTGATGCGCCAATTCTGCTTCCGTTCGATGCAAACCGGTTACTGGAAATGAGGTGATTCGTCCCAACGAGTCAATGACCGCGTCCCTGGGACGCTGACTGCCCCAAACTGCCAGGTCGAACGACCCTCTCCGGAATTGAACTCCAGCGCCTCTCAGAGCTAAGGACTCACTCCAGCCCAAATAGGGCCGCAGAATTGTGTTTGTCCCGTTGAAATGATCAATCCCATCGTTGCCGAACCCGTAATTATGCTGCGTATTTACGACGAGTCCACAGCCGGCGCTTGCTAAAAAATCGCCCAAAACCAAATTGCCGATATTCCCGGGCAGCGGCGCTTGCAAGGCAAGAACTGCATGATCCCACAACAGTCGTTCCCCTGCATCTTTTTCCACTGCGCCGCCCACGCTGATACCGTGCTGATCAGCCAGTCTAAACTTCATGGCGCTGCCGAAATTGTTCGGTAGCTTATCGATTGCCGGTGGCAGAGCTTGCTCGACACGGACGGTTGCCTGAATCTGGAACCGTCTCGCGGGCGAACTCACAAAGATAAACGGCGCAATCTGATCGAAGAGATCTGTAGAGCAATCAGGTAGCAGCAGTAGTTCATCGATGGAATAGATTTGGTCGACCGTGGAGCGATATTGGATGATCTTACGAGCCAGTGATGGAGATATACCCGGAATTTGGGCGAGCGTTCGATAGTTTGCCGAATTAAGATCGACCAATGGATTAGGAATGACTTCTACTGACTCTTCCGGTTCAATCCTCCAGGGAGCGGTGGATCCTTCCACCTGTGCCTGCGTGCGTATGGAGAAAAGCAAGTTCGTTGAGATAAAGAAGACGATCAGAAAGACACGGATAAGCCGTAGCATTGCGAAATACCCAGTTCTGAGTGATATTGGAAAGCTGCCATCGCTCGAGTCGGCCCGATCAATCCTGAAAATCCTATGGCCAATACGTTGGGTTCGGATTGAAACCCGCAGGTAACGTCAAGATATTTCAAAATTTCAATGCAAGCTCCCAATCGTGTGGATACGCTGTAGCGAAAGTCTTTTTGCACCTCCATGAAGAGGTTGACGTTTTTTACCGGATTGAGTTTTCCTCCAATCGATAGGCTGCGTGGAAGTGCATAATGACCTTCACCCAGGCGTGCGTCGCTGACATTATGCCAAAAGACGCTCAACTCGATATTTGAACTCACCTGCCACCCTGCCCGTAAATTGACCTGATGTGTCCAGGCGTCACCGTAATCCTTTATGGCTACTTCAAGAAAGCCGGCTTCCAATCCGGTGGACAATTGATCGGTAATCTTACGCTGATAACCAGCCATTACGCTGGTTTCGCTGTAGGGACCGAAGCTCAAGCTCTGAGAAGCGAATGACCACTCTGCTCCGAATCCGCGCGCTCCAACCCTCAGCGCAAAAGGCTGCAATTCCGGCATGGCGAAAAGTCGTGATCCGCTGACTGCCAGGTAGTAACGTTTGCCAGCTGCTCGGTCGGAAATCAGAAAATCTGGAAATGTCTCCAGGTTTCCCAACCCGAACGAAATGGGATTGAGCGGAGGAGTATCGAACGCTGCCTGGGTGATGGAAGGAACCAGTTGGTATATGAGAGAATTAAAGAGAAAGAGTAGCAGGATTTTGCGATTGCGGATCATGGCGGATTTTAGTAACTTTACTTCGTTCTCTGGCGTGGGAATAAGATGATAAAATTAACGCTCAAATTGTGCATCGGTTTACTCGCGGTCGCAGTGATGCTGACTCGCTCCGGCTGGGCGCAGCGTCCTGTTGCTCAGGTTAATATCAATACTGATAAGCTGCTGCCGGCAAGCAAGGACAAGCTGGCTTCGATTCAACAGGAACTGGAAAAATATGTCAACGACTTCGCCTGGTCGGATAACAAGTATAACTACGATATTCCAGTTCAGGTTGACGTATTCTTCGAAAGAGCGCAACCTACCAGTTTTGAGGATCAGTATGACGCCCGGTTCGTAATATCAAACAGTTCAGATTTTCAGAGCTCCGATAAAAAATGGCGTTTCCCCTATATGCAGGGTAAAGTCTTTACTCATGCGGAACAATTTCATCCCCTGACCGGACTATTTGATTATTATCTCTACATACTACTGGGTTGGGAGTACGATAAAAAATTCAAACTCGGCGGCACGGATTATTATCAAAAAGCCTTCCAGGTGGCACAGTTATCGAAGTTCAGTGAGTTTTTCTCGACCGGCTGGAAGGAGAGATCTGAATATATCGACAAAATTCTATCTGAGGTCCGTATCCCCTTGAGAGAATTGGGTTATTTCTTCACTCAAGCGGAGATGCGCTACCGCGTCGATGACCGCAAGGCGGCAGGTCAGTATCTGCGCGTGGTGCTGCTGCGGCTAAATAAATTGAGCCGCGATGATGACGACGTCAGCCGATTCTATCAGCTTCACAACCTGAACCTGGCCCGCATGCTTTCCGCTCTGGCGATGCGCCCCGAACTCGAGAATCTGATTCAACTCGATCCGGATAATGCCGTTACATACCGCCAGTTTATCGATCAAATTTCGGAATAGCACGCAACGAATAGCCGAATTGGTCAGTCTAACTCAAAAGGTCAGATTTGATTGTGGGACTGAAATTTATTGAATTATTCCTTGACTCAGACGTTTATCTTATATAATTTAATTCCTGTAATGGGAGTTGAACGTGAAGACTAAACTTTATCCAGCAATAACCACACTCATTCTGGTGATTTTCTTTGCCACGGCATTTGCTGCCGGAGTGATCACCAGCTTTGAGGCGCGATCCGAGGGTGATTACGCCTACCTGGAATGGACCTCGGAATCTGAATCCGGTTTGTCAGTTTACCGGGTGGAACGAAGTCTCGATGCTCTGCAATTCATCTCGGTAGCTGAAGTAGAGCCCACCGGCGACCACTCATCCTACGTGTATGAAGATCACGACCTGGTCAAATCCAGTACGCGTACCTATTACTATCGCATCAATGCGCTGATGAAAGACGGAACCAACAGCTTTAGTTCAGTAAAATCGGTCACCCTGGCTTTTTCCGGTATTCAACAGACCTGGGGGTCGATAAAAGCGCTGTTTAGATAAACGATTTACTTGCATTAAAAGCGGCGAAAGCCGCTTTTTTTTATTCTATAACCTCAAACGAGAGCAGGTCTGCCAAGCCGATTGTCCCCTGTTGCGACTTGAATTTTTTCTGTCCGAAGGCGATGAACCACTGGGGAGATCCCGGTAACTGCCTCGTAACTGTTTCCACACCCTCCTGAACGCCTCTGGCAGGATCGGACATGGAATTGCAATAGACCAACGGCACCTTCAACGACTCCCTGTTGCCATCCTTGAAGAGCACCTCCGTATCGATCCATCGTTTCAACTGCCCAAATTCCAGCACCCGAATTTGCTCAAAAGGAATAAATTCAAAGCTGCTGCCGCGTACGGCTTCCAGGTGCGGACCGATGGTCATATCGGCATCCTGACAATCCGAAAATATGCGAATCTTATTATTGCGGTCTGTCAATCGTACTTGCACAGAAGGAAAGTTGAATCGGCAATTGGCGCTCCATTCTGCCGTCAAACCGTTCGCCATGTAAAGATGAAAGCCCTGCAGTGAATCCTGCCGCCAGTGGCCCCGCTTTAATTCCTTACTAATCTTGGTGGGATTCTCGAGTTTCATGCCATCCCAATAATCCAGCCGGGCGCATTCGTAATCGGAGTACCGTAACAGCTCGGTCAAGCCTTTGATCTGCTGTTGTTCCAGTGGATTTCCCGGGACCAGTAATTGCTTGAAGAGGTGTTGGGCTTCCCGAAAGGCTCCTGAAAAATAATAGGAAAGCGACAGCAGGTATGCCGCTCCGGTGTGGCGAGGTTCTGCTGTCAACACCTGTTGGAAGTACTTAAACGCATCCTGAAAATGCTTATGGCGGAACTTTTCCATTCCGATCTTGATGAGTTCCGCGACGTCTTGTCGTTCTGCCAGAGTGCTGCCTCGAGTTTATCGCATCATGAATTAAGCCAATATAACCAGCAAAATCAGACAAATCAAATTAATATTGCACTTTCTCCCAATTATTGAGATCGTTTTCAGTCTCCCAATTCGACCTGGTTAATTCTGCTGAAGCGACAGTGATATTCGCCACTCCCGCAGGGGTGTCGGAGCAGCATCGACAATGCGATAGGATTGATTGAATAGATTGGTTACGTCGAAACGGCAAGTCAATATCACCTGCTTTCGGTTCAGTGAGAAATCCTGCCATAGCCCGAAATCCCAAACCTGGTATGGTGATAAGGATTTGGTATTGGCTTCATTGGTAAACCTGCGGCTGACCCAGCGCGCCGTTGCCGTGAGATGAAGGTACCTGAGGTTCTGCTCCAAGGTAAAAACGGTGTTGTTTACCGGCCGGTAGGGCAATAATCTGCCGTCGGTGTTCGGCTCGTTTGACTGATTGATCGCATGCATCCAGCGGTGAGTCAGAAAGATATTGTGGGCCCAGTCGCCTTTTCCCAATTGATATTTCCAGATATACTCGATTCCAAAAATACGAGCTTTGCTTAAATTCAATGGTTTCCACCGATTGTCGAAATCAAGGCGCCAGTAGATCAGGTCCCAAATTTTCCGATCAAAATAGCTGACGCCGAATTCTGCAGACTTGTATCCCAGAGATGCTGCGATTTCACGATTCTCGGCTCTTTCAGGCTTCAAGTTGGGGTTCCCTTGCGCTTGCAGATCTTCCTGCCAGAATAATGAGTTAAAAGACGGCAGCCGAAAAGCGCCAGCAGATTCACCGCGCAGCGCAGCCCAGAAGATCTTTCCAGTTTTGACCTCAACCCCAAATCGAGGATAAATAAACACTTGCCCGCCGCTGTAGAGATCCGTGCGCACACCGCCGAAGAGACCGGTGTTCACGGGTAGATTCAACTCTTGCAATGGGTTTCCCTGCGCCTGAAAATAACCGAATTCATGCAATCGCTCAGCATAACCACCCAAAAGATCAGGTGACCAGAGTCGCTCCAGTCTCGCTCCCGTGCCGAAATTGAGATTCGTCCGTGATTCGCCCCCCCGACTCCAATCCAGAGAACCGCTGTAAACTTCACCTCGCAAGCTGGAGTTTTTATAAAGCAATGGATACTGTGAACCGTAATCAGTGATACTATTCAGACGATAACTCTCACCATGAAGAGTCACTCGAGGCCGGTACCAATTCTCAGCGCCCTTTAGTGAGACATTAAATTCCTGATGATCAGTGGTGGTGGTGGATTCGTGGACAATTTCAGGCAGAGGCAGATAGTCGGGGTTCTGTCTGCTGGACATGTTTCTGCGATAACTTAGTTCAAGCACGCCCGGTGGATTCAATTTAAGGGTCAGGTAATCACGTTGATATTCAGCGTTACTCCTGATCAAGATCTCACCAATGCTGCGCGTGAACAACTCCAAACCATCGTCGGGGACCACTCGATACGGATATTTGCCGGTTCCTTCCTGATGCTCGTACATGCTCAGGAATCGCCAATTGGAAACATTCCTGCCGAGGAGAATGCTTCCTGTCTTGTCTCCATAGTCGGAGTATCCTGTCTTGACCGTCATCCGGTTTCGACCCGGATAAAGAGTAATAATATTTATCACACCTCCAATCGCTTGAGCACTCAGGCTTGATGGAGCCTGGGGATAGACTTCGATTTGTTGGATTTCCGACAATGATACCTGTGACAGATCCGCCGTACCATCGCCTGACTCGTTGATGGGGCGCCCGTCGACTAACACTAAAACCTGGTCGCTGTTGCTGCCGCGCAGGGTTACGCTGCGCTTCCCACCCGGAGATCCATCCGAAGTAATGGTCGCCAGACCATTCTCTTCGAGGATTTTTCCCAAATCGCTGGTTCCGGTACGGGTGAGAACGTTTCGTCCCAATACGGTGCCGCCGGAAAGATACCCTGCTGAAGGCAGCGCCTTAGTTTCCACGGTCGTCTCGTCATCCATTTCCAGCACGATAGGAGACAATCGGAACTCCAGGGAAAGTGGGGTATCCGCAGCAAGCAAAACGACTCGACGGGTGATGGTTTTGTAGCCGATATGCGTTATTTTTAAATCGCAGCCACCCATCGGCAGATTATAAAAATAAAAACGCCCTTCTGCATCGGCTGCAACGCCGAAGGGCGAACCGTCGATCACGACGTCTGCGCCGGGAAGAGGCAACCCGGTTCGATCATCAAGCACCAGTCCGGAGAGATTTAACAGATTCTGGGCAGCGGCGCTACAGGCAAAGGCGAGTGCCACACCGATGAATACCAACAATGATTTCATGCGATACGTCATAGTCTCGCACTAAAAAAAATCAATTGGTAAAGTTCCAGGATACTCCCCATACTTCCTCCTTGTGCATCATGGTGAATCCTGGTAAGAGTTCATAGTTTCGATCCAGGATATTGTTGACACCCCAGAAAATCTGCACACCGTACAATCTGGCGCTGATCCTCGCCGATAAGACGAAATCGTTAGGATGCGCCTCCCATCCTCCGGGCACCGGCAGCCAACGTTGTCCCCAGAAATCCCCCCAGACCTTGAAGCGCAAATCGAGATGGTTTTGGAACGCAGGTTGTCGGTACTGCGTCCAAACGTGCCAGATCACTTCCGGGAAAATTCTCTGTTCTCCCGAATGAAGCGGCAGATATGAACCTGTCCCTCCGATTTCGATTTGATCTGAAGGTTTTAATCCGACCGAACCTAAAATCCCTTTGGAATCCAGCGAATTGGAATTAATCGACCGGATGACATTGCCGTCGACCACCCAGGATATCTGATCCTCTACTCGATAGTGCGCAACGGCAAGATTGCAATCGACGAATCGAGACTTAATTTCGCCGCCGAACGAAGCATTGGAATAAGTTTCATTTTTCAAGCTGTGCGTACCCTGTACGTCGAGGCTGGGGTATTGGAAGAAAACGGGGCTATAGGGCCAATAGTGATCGCTGTGTGTGTAGTCGGCGGACGCTTCCAATCGGGAAGGATTTTGCTGGTGTTGGGATGCCGCTAAAAATAACCTGATCCCTTGATAGACAGTGAAATCCGTTCGCACGCCCAGATGGCGAGCCGGTGTGAAATCGTCTGATAAATCCAACCCCAAAAAGGTCTGAACGTCCAGAATATCCGAAGCTCTCCAGACCAAAAAGTTGCTCAGACCGCCGAAGGACGTCGTAGACCAGTTTTGCGATTTCAGACGCCAGCGCGCCAGAGCAGCCTGCAACTTGAGTTCACCATCAAACCTGGTTCGACCATATGGGCTTTGCGTGATGACACCCAGCTCTTCCCAGAGATCTTCGCCATTGCTGCCATAGGTATCAATCTGTTGCACGCCGTAGCCGCGCACAGCATGGGATCGCCAATGCAGCACAGCATCGGTCTCATAGCGTTCGCGCTTGTAGCTTGCAGTCTTGAAGGAAACCTGGGCATTCCTCCGGTTCTGAGTGACACCCCACCACCCCCAGACCCGGTTTGAATTTTCACTCATCCTGATGCTGTCATGCCAAACGACTTCAGCGCGAAGATTGAGTCCGTAACCTGCGCTGTGGTACTGTCTCCCGCCATACGTGGATACCTCTCCCCCACCATTCAAGCCAACAGCCGGCGTAATTTTCTCCGCCAGATCGAAATCAATATTTCCCAGTCCGTAGTACCCATCCCGTGCGCCAACATGACTCGATGGGGGTGAATTCTGCAACTCTTTTAATACCACGTCCATCTTCGCACCCGGCGCTTGAATCGCAAAAGGCTGAAAAATTATATTCGAGAGCGAATGAGGTGGTACCCACCCCAACTCAGGTGATCCTAAAAGAAAATCCCGCAACTCTCTACCCTTAAAATTGATGCTTAAAACGTCCGGCGACCAACCAAAAAACAAAGCGCGATCCGGTTGAGCATATCCTGCTTGATCCAAGGGGTAGAATCCGGGCATGACTCTGATCAGATCGCCGAATTCCTCATAGTCGAAATCAGCGATTTCATCGACGTCAAGTCCAAGCCGAAAAGGTGTCGAATCATTTACGGAGTTGATCAGCGTACTTTGTGAGCTGTCGATCATGGTGGAATCAGGAATACTTGACTCTAAAATTTGTGAACTGGCTATAACAGCCTGGAAACACAAGAGCGCCAGACACCAGATTGTACAGTGATCGGGTGTGAATTTGGGATATTTCATGACACGCTCCAGCTTTTGATCCGATTCAGGAAAATGGGTATGATCATGGCAAAGATCATCGCGTTTGTTGTTATATGCATGGCTGCGAAGGGTATCCCCAGGATCAGAGTAAGCCGGGTCTGTTCCGCGCTGAATCCGGCTGAAATCGGGAAGGAAAGATTGGTAAGGAGATCGAAAATGGTGGTCAGAAACGCTCCGAGCGCTCCTAAAAAGAAATGGTAATACCAGGATCCGGATGAGAAATATCTGATTGTGGTGATTTTAGAGGCGATTAAACCTCCACAGAAGCCTGTCAGGGTCATGGAGAGCGCCTGTGCGATCAGAAGCGGCGGAGGCGGAAATCCCATCGGGTTGAAGGTCGAATAGATGGTCTCAGCGACACAGCCGATAATGGAGCCATACAACGGTCCCATGAGTATGCCTGAGAAGAAAATTCCGGCGGTGATCATCTCCAGATTGGGCACGGGCAGGAATAGATATCCGAGGACCACACAGGTCGCGGTCAACAGCGCGGCGCGAGTTATTTTGTGATGTCTTTTCAAGATTTCTGCAAAAAGAAAAGGAGCCGAGCAGGCTCCTGAGAGTAGTTCTTCTTAGAACGAACAGAAGAACGTTCTTAGCGCCTTCCCGCGAAGGCTCTCGATTTCCCGTCAGGTGTCTGGCTCATGCTCCCGAGGAGCAATCACAGTTGCGGGGCAGCGTCGGAATTACACCGTCTTCCCTGATAGTTTCACGGGGAAGTAATTTTAACGAATTCTAACGGTTGGTCTTCTCCTTGATTCTGGCGGCTTTGCCATGGAGATCACTCAGATAATACAGCTTGGCGCGGCGTACTTTTCCACGTCGTAGCGTCTCGATTTGGGCAATCCGAGGTGAATGCAACGGGAAGATGCGTTCCACGCCGACTCCGGCAGAAATCTTTCGAACTGTGAACATTTCGTTGATCCCAGCCCCACTCCGCTGCAAGACGGTCCCCTGGAAGACCTGGATGCGCTCCTTGTCCCCTTCGATGACGCGTACGTGAACTTTGATGGTATCCCCAGCTTTGAATTCAGGTAAGTCAGTCTTCAATTGCGGAGAAGTAGATAAATGTAGTTCCCGCATGGCGGTCCTTTACGATTTATTTTTTTCTTCTATCATCTTTTTCAGGTAACGCTGCCACAGATCCGGGCGGCGTTCCCGCGTTGTCTCGATGGCTTTCAAGTCGCGCCAATCTTCGATGCGCTTGTGGTCACCGGAAAGTAATACCTCCGGAACCTGGTGACCTCTAAAATCTTCCGGACGGGTGTATAGCGGTCCTTCTAACAGACTGGCGGCAAAGCTGTCGGTATTGGCAGATTCGATATCGTTGATCACGCCCGGAATCAGGCGGGTAACGCCTTCGATCATGATCATGGCCGGCAACTCTCCGCCCGAAAGCACGTAATCGCCAACCGATAACTGCCGATCCACCAATTGGTCAATAACCCGTTGATCCAGACCTTTATAGCGTCCGCAAATACACAGAATCTGATTTTCTCTGCTCAAATCGGCCAATATCTGCTGATTTAATAGTTCACCTGATGGTGTGAAATAAATGATTAACGTTTTTTGCGTTCTATCCTTGATGAGTTCTTCCACGGCTTCAAAAACCGGTTCCGGTTTCATAACCATACCCGGTCCGCCGCCAAAAGGGTAATCATCCACCTGTTGATGCTTGCTTCTCGCCCAGGACCGCAGTTGATAGATATTCAGTTCCAGAAGTCCCTTCTGCAAAGCACGCTTGATCAGCGCGTCGGCTTTGAATCCGCTGAAAAGACCGGGGAACAAAGTTACAATATCGATGCGCATTCAACCGCTTAAGTTCAATCCTGAAGACCATCCAGCAAGCGGACGATCATTTTGTTTTGATCCAGATCAATCGTAAGTACGACGTCAGAAATGGCTGGTATTAACAATTCACCGGTTTGCGTCTCTATCTGATAAATATCATGGTGTGAAAATTCCATCACGTCTTTCAACCGTCCAATTAGGATTCCATCCTCCCCATAAACTTCGATACCGATAAGATCTCTTATGAAGTATTCATCAATCGGAGGTTTATTCAGTTGTTTTCTCTGAACATAAAGTTCTCTGCCCCGCCAACTTTCAGCCTCTTCAATGCTATCCAATCCTTCCACCTTGATGGTTGCATATCCTGACGAAATCCGTATGTTGAGGATTTTCAATTTATGCGGTGGTTCATCGCTATGAATAAAGTATAGCGATTTGTACTTCCCAAGTTCTTCCGGATCACGTGTGTATGGCATGACCCGCAGTTCACCCTTAATTCCAACTGGTCTAATTACCCTGGCAACTTCCACAAATGCGTTAGCGTCTTCCATCCTTTAGTCACTGCGATTTTGAGAACCATCCATGATCTCCAGGTTGGCTCGCTTTCCCTGCCTTGCGGCTACGGCAGCCAAGAGTGTCCGGAGGGATTTGGCGGTACGCCCTTCTTTACCGACAACTCGGCCGATGTCGCTTTCACCCACGGTCAAGCGGAAGAGATAACCCCTCTCATTCTGCTCCTCGTTCACGCGGACCATGTCGGGGTCTTCCACCAGATGTTTTACGATAAATTCAATAAATTCCTTCATTGCTGACTCCGGTTATTCCCTGATGCTGGTGCAACTGGATATTTCCTGTTTTGGCAATGCGTGTAAATGCTCTCCCCCTGCAGGACGCAAACCCTCTATAAACCTATTCCTGCCGGGCTCCATCAAATCCGGCGCTATTCCTTGGGTTCTGAAGCCGGCGCCTCTTCGGCTGGCGCTTCAGATGTGGCACCGGGTGTTGGCGCTTCGGGTACGACTTCGGGTGCTGGTGCTTCAGGTGCAGCGTCGGGTGCTGGTTCAACAGGTGCGGCTTCTGGCGTTGGCGCTACCGCAGCTTCTGGCGCCTGAGCCTCAGACGCCGCTTCAACCGGCTCTGCTTCCGCAGCAACAGGTTCGGGCGCAGCTTCCTCTTTCTTCGGTTTCGCAGGTTGCGGCTTCACAACCACCGGAGCTTTATCGGTCTGGCGAAGTTTCTCTTCTTTTTCCAGCCGGTATTGGGCGACTTTTGACCAGATTTCCTCTTCCTGAACGCCATGCTTTTGCAGATCAAAAGCTAACATTAAACCGCGGCGTGATAACAGATTGCGTACGGTATCCGAGGGCGTGGCGCCTTCGTTCAACCATTTTAACGCTTTCTGGTCGTCGAGGATGACTTCAGCGGGTCTGGTCAGAGGGTTGTAATGACCGATTTTTTCGATGTAAGCTCCATCACGGCGAACGCGTGAATCCACTGCAACGATACGATAAGCGGGTTGTTTTCTGCGACCCGTGCGCATAAGGCGAAGTTTAACGGACACGGAAAGTAGCCTCCAGTAACTGCTGACGAATTTCTTGCTAAACGATTACTTCTATATATGTACGAGTTGGATTTATCAATTTAACGGAAAGGGGAATTTGGGTAATTTTCCGGGATGACCTTTGAACTTGGTCATTTGCCGCATCATGGTTCTTAGCTGCTCATATTGTTTAAGCAGTTGGTTGACGTCCTGGACGTTGGTTCCCGATCCTCTGGCGATCCTTTTTCTGCGGCTGCCGTTGATGATATGCGGTTTGCGGCGTTCCTGTTGCGTCATGGAACAGATGATCGCCTCAGTCCGCTCCATCTCATTTTCATCGATCTTCATATCCTTGAACTGCCTGCCGATTCCTGGGATCATCCCGATTAATTGATCTAATGGTCCCATTTTACGAATCTGGCGAAGCTGTTCCAGGAAATCTTCCAGGCTGAATTCCTGTTTGGCGATTTTTTGAGCGAGACGCTCAGCCTGTTCCTGATCGACGTTTTCCTGGGCTTTTTCAACCAGGCTGACAATATCGCCCATGCCCAAGATGCGGGAAGCCATTCGGTCCGGATGGAATTCCTCGAGTGCATCCGGTTTCTCTCCCGTTCCGATATAAACAATCGGTCTGCCGGTTACTGAACGAATTGAAAGCGCAGCGCCACCCTTGGCGTCACCGTCCAATTTGGTCAGGACAACGCCAGTAAAATCCAGTCGTTCCAAGAATTCCTGAGCCGCTCTGACCGCATCCTGTCCCGCCATTCCGTCAGCGACATAGAGAATTTCTGCGGGATGGATGGCTTCTCGAATTCGCGAAAGTTCAGCCATCATCCCGGTGTCGATGTGCAGACGGCCTGCCGTATCCAAAAGAACAACGTCCCGACCGGTGCGACGCGCTTCGGCAAGCCCATCCTTGCAGATGGATACGGGGTCAAGGATTCCCGGAGCCCACACGGGCAGATCCAGTTGACGACCCAACTGTTGCAATTGTTCAATGGCTGCCGGGCGGTATACATCGGCTGCGACCAGCAGAGGGAACCTGCCATTTCGTCTCAGACGCAGCCCCAGTTTGGCATTGAACGTGGTTTTTCCCGATCCCTGCAATCCTACGATCATCACCACAACCGGCGGCAGTCCGGAAAGGTCAAGTTTCCGATTTCCACCACCCAGAACGTTCACCAGCTCATCGTAAATGATTTTAATAACCTGCTGTCCGGGAGTTATGCTGCGGAGCACATCCTGCCCCTGAGCCTTATCCTGAACGCCGGTGATAAAATCTTTGACAACCTTCAGATTGACGTCTGCTTCCAGCAATATCCTGCGAACTTCACGCATCGATTCGCGGATATTCTCATCGGTAATGGACCCTTGTCCGCGAAGCTGCCGAAAGAATTTTTCAAATCGCTGAGTCAGCTGGTCGAACATGTTTATTGAATATTGAGGTTATGCCGCGCCATACCGTTTAAGAATCGTCTCGATCAGATTGGTGGTGGATTTCCCCGTCGTCAGCGCAATACGAACGACCTGACCTCCGTGTTTCCTGACGACGTCAGCGCCGACAATCTCGGCTTCCTGATAGTCGGCGCCTTTGACCAGAATATCCGGAAGCAGGGCTTCAATGAGTTGTTCGGGTGTATCCTGATCGAAAAAAGTGACGATATCCACCTGCCTGAGACAACTCAGCGCAAAAGCGCGGTCTTCCTCAATGGCCAAGGGTCTTTTCTCACCCTTCAAACGCTTCACGGAAGCGTCGGTGTTTAAACCTACAATCAGCAAATCACCGAGGTTTCGAGCTTTAAGAAGATAATCGAGATGGCCGCGATGCAATATATCGAAGACGCCGTTGGTAAATACGACGGACAAATCAGCTTGTTTCCATGACTCCCGCTGTTTTAATAAGAAGGACCAATCAGTAATAATTTTAGCTGTTGCAACGTCCGCCATGGAATTTTTGGTCGTCCTGCTGGTATCTGACGATAATCGATTTAAGTGGGCGATATTGGAGTTGAACCAACGACCTCTGGTATGTGAGACCAGCGCTCTAACCAACTGAGCTAATCGCCCCAATAGGTTACAAACGCCTGTGTGCAGCGTGATAGAAAATTAATTGGTACTACAGGTCTGCAACTCTTCCCAGAGCTTATGCCTGTCTATGGGAACAACGCCCACCTCAGCGCAGACGATTGCTGCCGCAAAATTTGCCATGGTCGCTGCTTCCATGACATCTGCTCCTGCCAGCGTCGTGACTACAAAGGCAGAGATGACTGTATCGCCTGCTCCGGAAACATCGTGAATCTTCCGGGCGCGCGTGGGGACATGCACTTGTTTTTCGCCGTGGTCAGAAAAAAGCGTCATCCCCTTGTCGCCGCGTGTGATCAGAACATACTTGCATTCGAGCCTTCGGAAGAGCTCTTTGGCTGCGGCGAGCAGATCTTCATCGGTGTTGATCTTGATACCCAACGCTTGTTCGGTTTCGCGCATGTTAGGCTTGAAAAGATCCACACCCCTGAAGTTGAAAAAATTATTAAACTTGGGGTCAACCGCCACAAATATTTTATGCTGATGGCAGATCGTGATGATTTCGCCGATCAATCTTGGTGTAAGGACACCCTTGTTGTAATCTTCGAGAATAATTCCGTCTATTTCAGCGGTTCTTTCCCTGATAATCGCCAGAATACGATCTTCAACTGCTCTATGAATATCCTGTTTGGATTCAACGTCGGCGCGCACCACATGTTGATCGTGCGCGATGATGCGGGTTTTTATGGTGGTTGGTCGATCGATGTCGGTCACCACTCCGGAAATATCCATTCCAAACGCAGTAAATAGATCCCTCAGCAGTTTTCCTGGTAAATCATCTCCTACGACTCCAACCGGAAATGCGTTTGCCCCAATGGTCAGGATATTATTGGCGACGTTGGCTGAACCTCCGAGTTTGACGGTTTCTGAGGTGACTTCAACCACGGGAACAGGCGCCTCTGGGGAGATTCTCTGAACATAGCCCCACATGTAACGATCCAGCATCAGATCGCCCACCACCGCGATTTTTACACGGCTAAAATTATCAAAGAGCTCCTGCAAACGGGAAGAACTGAACTTTGTCATCAGCGATTATTTCACTTTCTTTGGCTCAATATAACAATAAATTCGTGTTAAAGCAACTGATTTCTTGCCGCTCCTTGGAGCAAATTTGATTCCAATTAGCCGATGTTTTCACAATATTCTCAATGGAGCTTCATGAATTGCGGAGGAAACTTACCGAAAACGTTAAAGTGTCTCTAAAAGGTTGCCGATATCAATAATGAGCGATTGTAATAAAAACCACCTGAAGGGGGGTGATACCGTGAGACCCAACAAAATGCCGGAAGACACATTGTATTCTATTGCTCAGGTGAATGCGATTACGGGTGTCGCAAAACCTACCATTCGATTTTGGGAAAAAGAATTCCAGGAATTTCTGAGACCATTACGCACTCAAGGGAATCAACGTCGCTATAGTCGCGACGATATTGACGTGATCGAGAAGATCAATGATCTAGTGCGTGTAGAGGGGTTCACCCTCGAAGGTGCTCGCAGAAAACTGGATAATGAATTGCAGCGTGAACCGCACAACGCTGCGCAGGAAGTCGATCAGTTAGCCAAATTGGCTGATACGATGTCTGATTATCTCCTGAAAAAGCTATTGGACAGAACCACCGCCTGATTCCGCAAACCAGGCGAACATCAGCTGTAAGGAAAAATCGAGATGAGTACACGAATCAATCACAACATCCTATCTCTGACGGCACAGCGTAATATCTGGAGCACGCAAAATGATCTGGATAAAGCCGTGAACCGCTTGTCGTCCGGGCTGCGTATCAACAACGCATGGGATGATCCCGCGGGGTTGGCGATCTCCGAGCGATTCCGCGCTCAGATTGCATCAATGGATGAAGCTGAGCGCAATGCCAATGCCAACATTAACGTAATGCAGACTGCGGAAGGCGCTCTCTCCGTCATCGATGAGAAGCTGATTCGTATGCGCGCATTAGCGGTAGAGGCTTCCAACGGAGCTTTAACGGATACCGATCGTATCGCGCTGGACGTCGAATTCCAGCAACTTCGATCGGAGATCACGCGAATCGCCAATGTTACCAATTACAACGGGTTGTACCTGCTTAATGGCGACTTCTCAACAGGGACGCCGGGAATTAAATTCCACATCGGCACTTATAATATCCAGAATCAAGACTACTACTACGTCAACTTCAATGCAATGACTGCATCTTCCCTGAGTCTCGAAGGTACGAACCTGTTGAACACAACCAGCGCACAGCTATCGATTGGATCGATTGACGTCGCCATCGAATCCAAAGACACTGAGCGCACCAGAATTGGAGCCTACGTCAACCGGCTGCAAGGAACGATTCAGCAACTTATGATTGCGCGGGAAAATTCCTCATCGTCAGAATCGCAAATCCGCGATGCCGACATCGCAGCGGAAATGTCCAATTTCATCAGGGCTCAGATCCTGATGCAGACAGGCATTTCCATGCTGGCTCAAGCCAACATGGTCCCGCAGATGGTATCGAAGCTCGTCGGTTAGTAATCCACGCGAGCTTTATTAAAAAAGTCCGGCGTCCGCCGGACTTTTTGTTTTCCCGCGAATTTATTCCAGTGGGGGAATACAATCAACCGGGCAATACTCGACACAACGCGGGGAGTCGTAGTGACCCTTGCAATCGACACAGACGTTCGTATCGATGATGTAGATATTCTCGCCTTCTGAAATCGCGCCGACCGGGCATTCCGGTTCGCACGCCCCGCAGTTGATGCATTCCTCGGTGATCAGACGTGGCATTTTACCTCCTGATGTATGGTCAGAGATCTTTCCTCAGCTCGCATTGGCTGTAATGGAGTCATACCTCCATGATCTCTTCTTCCTTTTGACTTAGAACTTTATCGACATGTTCTATGTATTGATCTGTCAGTTGTTGATTTTGGGTTTGGAGCTTCTTCGATTCATCTTCTGAGATTTTGCCGTCCTTCTCCTCACGCTTCAGATGCTCATTGACGTCTCGGCGAACATTACGGACCGCAACACGAGCCTCTTCGGCATATCTTTTAACCAGCTTTACCAAGTCCTTGCGCCGCTCTTCAGTCAGGATGGGGATCGCCAGGCGAATAAAAGTTCCATCGCTCATGGGCGTAAGCCCCAATTCGCTCTTCTGAATCTCCTTTTCGATCTTGCCGATCAAAGATTTTTCCCACGGCTGGATTATGATCATCCGTGGTTCGGGCGTCGACAGGCTGGCAACCTGGTTCAAGGGCACCTGGGAACCGTAGTACTCCACACGAATCCCGTCCAGCAGGGCAGTTGAGGCTTTTCCAGTACGGATTCTTAACATTTCCTGCCGCAGGGTTTCTACGGTCTTCTTCATCCGCCGTTCTGCTTCAGCCAAAGTGGGATGTTCCATAAATTACCTCACCACAAGCGTTCCGACTGCTTCACCCATCACGATCTTTTTCAGATTTCCCGGAATCATGATATTGAATACCCGGATGGGTATTTGATTATCCATGCAGAGAGCCACGGACGTTGCATCCATGACCTTCAGTTCCTGTTGAATAACCTGGGTATAGGTCAGCGACGTATACCGTACCGCCGCCGGATTCTTTTCCGGATCACTATCATAAACGCCGTCGACTCGAGTCCCTTTAAGAATGATGTCGGCGTGAACCTCGATGGCTCTCAGGGTGGCGGCTGTATCGCTGGTGAAATAGGGATTTCCAGTGCCGGCTGCAAAGATGACAATTCGACCTTTTTCCAGGTGGCGCATCGCCCGTCGGCGAATAAACGGTTCGGCGAGTTCCTGAACTGAAATGGCAGATTGAACGCGTGTCACCACGTCCAGTTTTTCGAGGCTGTCCTGCAACGCCAAGGCATTGATGATGGTCGCCAACATGCCCATGTGATCAGCCGTCGACCGGTCGATTCCTTGAGCCGCTGCCTGGAGTCCCCTAAAAATATTCCCACCGCCGATGACGATGGCGATCTGCACTCCCAATTCCTGAATTTCTTTGATTTCCATGGCAATGCGACGAACTTCGGCAGGATCAATGCCGCCTTTCTTCGCTCCTGCCATGACCTCGCCGGTCAGTTTCAGCAGGATCCTGGAGTAAAAGGGCTTGCTCATTCACCAACCTTGAATCTAGAGAAGCGGCGGAGAATCAGATTTTCACCGAATTTGGCGGCTGCCTCAGCAATCAAAGCGCCGATTGTCTTGGTTGAATCCTTGACGAACAACTGCTCAAGCAGGCAGTTTTCAGAGAAATACTTGTCGAGCTTACCGTTGATAATCTTTTCTACGATGTCCGGTGGCTTGGGTTTCCCTTCACCCTCAACCTGCGCCCGGTAGATCTCTTTCTCCTTCTCGATGACCCCAGCTGGAATCTCTTCACGGCTTACGGTAAGTGGATTAGAAGCAGCGATGTGCAGCGATATGTCGCGCGCCAGCCTCTTGAATTCATCGGTCTTTGCGACAAAATCAGTTTCACTGTTCAGTTCCAGCAACACCCCCAACTTGGCCCCAGTATGGATATAGGCTTCTACGACACCTTCCTTGGCGACTCGATCAGCTCGTTTTTCGACTTTGCTGAGACCGTGCTTACGAAGGACCTCGATGGCTTTCTCTTCATTACCATCAGCTTCAACCAGCGCTTTTTTACATTCCATCATCCCCGCGCCGGTTTTTAATCTGAGCTCTTTAACTATCTGGGAGGTTATCTCCATCTATTTCTCCAATCAATCACGTACAAGGTTGTCTTCACGTAATACCCCAGCATTCAGGGCGTCTAACCGCCAATTACGTTTCCGGGGGTGGAACCGGAGCCGGTGGTTCGGGATTTCCAGAGGGTTCGGTGGGCGTCTGCGGTCTTGCGGCATTCTGCTGATCGGGTCTATAATTGGGGCGTGGTCGTCTATCGTGATGCGTCCGGACCGGTTCACCGGTCGAACTGGCATTTGCCGTAATACCTTCGGTAGAGAGGGTTTCATGTCTGCCTTCTGCCTGTGACGACTGTCCGGATCTTTCATCACCAAAACGATTGCGCGGTCTGCGACGGCGTCCAGCTGACCGCGGAGCGGCGCTCTCCTCGACACCAGTCGTCACCGCGACTTCAGCGGCGCGTCTCTCAGCAGCGACCGCCGCGGCTTCCGCGATGGCATCACTGAGCGCCCGGGTGATCAAACCAACTGATTTGAAAGCATCATCATTCCCCGGTATTGGGTAATTGACGACGTCAGGATCTGCATTGGTATCGACCAGAGCCACGATGGGAATGGACAATCGCCGCGCTTCAGCAACAGCAATATGTTCTTTCTTGGTATCAACGATGAAAATGACGCCGGGCAGTTTTTTCATATCTCGGATTCCACCGAGCGCCTTATCCAGTTTGGCTTTGTCTTTCTCGATGGTCAGACGCTCTTTTTTGTGGAGCTTCTCATAGGTTCCATCAGTGGAAAGACGTTCCAGCGTTTGCAGATTTTTCAGGCTTTTCCTGATGGTGGTAAAGTTGGTTAACATTCCACCCAGCCAACGTTCGCAGACGAAAGGCATATTAATACGGCTGGCTTCGCTTCGGATAATATCCTTAGCTTGCTTCTTCGTCCCAACAAAAAGAACCTTTTCACCCCGTTTGACGATTTCCTGTATCGCCGCGCAGGCTGTATCGATGCAAATTTGAGTCTTTTTTAAATCGATGATGTGGATACCGTGTTTAGCGTCGAAGATGTACTTTTTCATCTTCGGATTCCAGCGACGGGTCAAATGGCCGAAATGCGTTCCTGCCATTAATAACTGTTGAATTGAGACGTTGGGCATACTCTCCTCTTGATTGATGGTTTAGGGTTTTTCGACCACCACCTTCTTTTCGGCGCTCGATCCTCTTTGCGATTAGAGGACACCCGGAACGCTGATCCAGTGGTGTGATGATTTTTTTTAGTTCGAGGACGTCCAGAATCCGATCCTGGGATTCTGGACGACCATCCGGGACATTATCTCTTGGAGTACTGGAAGCGCTTGCGAGCTCCGGGCTGACCGTACTTCTTGCGTTCTTTCTCGCGCGGGTCCCGCGTGAGAAATCTGTTGCTTTTAAGATCGGTGCGAATCGCTGGATCATAGGTTACCAACGCCCTCGAAATTCCTAGAAGCATGGCTCCTGCCTGACCGCTTTTCCCGCCGCCTCTGACGTTGGCAACCACATCAAACTGACCTAACAGGTTCACTTTCTCGAAGGGTTGTTCCACCATGAGCTTCAGGGTTTCCCTGCCGAAATATTCAAGGAATTCCTTGCCGTTGACAGTCATTTTACCGCTGCCCGGCAATATCCAGACTCGGGCGACGGAGGTTTTGCGTCGTCCTGTGGCGTAAAAACGCTGTGTGCTATCACTGATTGCCATTCGGTCCTCTATTCACGATTTGATTTACAGCGGAAGTGGAGCAGGGCATTGAGCCTGATGAGGGTGTTCGGTGCCTGCGTAGACCTTGAGCTTGCGTAATTGCTGCCGACCCAATGGTCCGCGCGGCAGCATGCCTTTCACGGCATGTTCAATGATCCGCTCAGGATGCTTGGTTCGCATTTCCGCAACCGAGGTGAATTTTCCTCCACCCGGATAGCCGGTATGGCGGAAATACATCTTGTTGCTCTCTTTTTTCCCGGTCAGCTTGACTTTCTCGGCATTGATGACGATGATGAAGTCGCCGGTGTCAAAGTGCGGTGAAAAGATCGGTTTGTGTTTTCCTCGCAGAACGGTTGCGATTCTGGTGGCTAACCGCCCGAGGATCAGATCGTTAGCGTCAACGATGTACCATTTCCGCTGTACGACGTCAGGTTTGCTGTGGTATGTTGTCACTTCTTCCCCAAAAATTTGCGAAACTGTAATTTATGAAATTGTATAGTCGATGTCAAGTAAATTGTTCAATTTTAATCTAACCCCCAAATACAGACTACTCACACTTATTTATTTTTTCTGCTCAAAATCCAAATTTTCGAGAACCTTCATGAATTCATCCCAAGAGTATTGGTCCTTGCCGGAGACGATATTAGACCTGATTTTCTCTTCCACCTCCTCTCGAAAGTATTGCACGATAGTCTTTGCCAGATATTCCGGAGATTCAGGATCCACTAAAAAACCAGTTACACCGTCTTTGATAACTTCTGGGATGCCTCCCACCCTGGTGGAAATCACCGGCAGACCGAAGTTGAATGCCACTTGGATAACGCCCGATTGAGTGGCGGATCTGTAAGGCAGCACCAATACGTCTGCCGCGCGAAAATAGAGACCAACGTCTTCATTCGAGATATATTTATTAATGATAGTAACCGTATCGGATAATTCTAATTCTCGAATTATTTTGGTGT
Organism: bacterium; assembly: GCA_026394195.1. Lineage (GTDB taxonomy): Bacteria > Electryoneota > B3-LCP > B3-LCP > B3-LCP > JAPKYS01. The sequence continues at coordinate 486,918 of JAPKYS010000023.1, forward strand.
AGTCTTCTTCAGGTTCGTAAAATTCCCCCGCTACCAGCAGGTGAATTTGCGAACCCAGTGAGCTTTGCACTGCTGGCAGCGACCGTAGCAGTATATCCAATCCCTTATACCGCCGCACCAGGCCGAAAAAGAGTAGTAATTTACCCTTGGGATCCAGATTTAATCTGCCGCGTGCTTCTGCTTTGCTGCCTGCAGTGTCTGAATAGCAATCATAGATCGGGTGAGCTACCAGATTAACACGGCGCTTTTTCGCTTCGGGAAACCAGCGGTACAGATCTGTTAGAACCACTTCGGATTGCGCGATAAAACCATCCACCCACCGAAATGCCAATCGGGTGAAGAACCGGTCTCCCAAGCGCTGCTCATGAGGGATGACGTTATCCAGAACAAATATGGTTTTGATCGGAGTGAACCATTTACATAAGGCACAAACCGCCGCATATCCCGGAGCGAAGAAGGGCATCCAATATTTGAAAATCAATGCATCCGGTTTACCCTGGCGAGCGTGTAAAAATGTCCTGAACCAACTGAGCGGATTCCAGGGAACAAAAACGTGATCAGATTCAAGGGGAATGTGTTCACGACTGGATTCTAACTGCGTTTGCCCCGGGAATAAGAATTTGGGGAATTGTTTTCGGAATGCCAGCACCTTCACCCGGTGTCCGCGCTGTTCCAACTTTTGTCCCAGTACCCCGATGTATTGAGCAATACCTCCGCGCAGTGGATAGAACGGACCGACCAGAAAAAAGGTCACAACTGCTCCTGATCAATCCCTAACAGCGCTTTGAAGGAGTATTCTCTGCGATCGGAGTGCAAACGGGTCAGCAATTCACCGATAAGTCCTACGGAAAAGGATTGCGCCCCGAAGACCACCAACAGAATGCCCAGGAAGAAGATGGGACGATTGCCGATCCAGACACCGTGCAGCCATCCCCAGGTGAGGTAACCTAAAATGATGATTCCCAGCGTAGTGAACAATGCGCCGGCCAATCCGAACAGATGCATCGGTTTCTTGGTATAGCGCACCAGGAAAAGCACGGTCAACAAATCCAGAAATCCATTAAGAAACCTGGTTGCTCCGAATTTACTGTACCCGAATTTTCGTGGATGATGTTTTACCGGAATTTCGGTAACCTTAAAACCGTCCCAATGAGCCAGCGCCGGTAAAAATCGGTGCATTTCACCATAGACCGGCAATCTCGACACTACTTCGGACCGGTATGCCTTTAAGCCGCAGTTAAAGTCGTGCAGGCGCAATCCAGTCAATAAACTGGTGGTCAAATTAAAAATCTTTGATGGGAAAGTCTTGCTGATGGGATCGTGACGTTTTTTCTTCCATCCTGATACCAGATCGTACCCTTCTTCCAGCTTTTTGATCAGATGGGGAATTTCATCGGGATCATCCTGCAAGTCTGCGTCCAAAGTGACGATAAAACGTCCCTTGACAATGTGAAATCCGGCGTTTAGCGCCGCGGATTTTCCATAGTTTTTTCGAAAGGAGAGCACTCGAACCCGGGGGTCGCGTTGATGCAGAACCGTAAGGATTTTCAGTGAGTCATCCCTGCTGCCGTCATCAATGAAAATAATTTCCCACTCACCCAGCTTGTTCAGATTTTGAGATAACCGCTCATAAAGTTCCTGCAGAGATTCCGCCTCGTTTAACAGCGGAACCACGACTGAGATGAAAACCTCACTGTTCATGTTTCGCCCCTGGTGACGCGGGAGGGTTAATATCTTCTATCTCAAAAGCGCTGGGCGTCAACCCGGAATTAACCTTACAATGGGATAATTTTACCTGGGCAATGTATGCTTCTTTACCATAACCGATTTGAGTCTTCCAACTGTAGGGAAGATAGATGCCCGAAATTGAGTCTACATTGGTCGCTTCTTTATAAATAACTGTGTCGGTTCCAGTGGAGGAAATCAATTCTCGTAAAACTACCGGTTCGAATGGATCGAACCAGGCCTGATGGTTTAAGCTGCTGTCTGCCCATGACACCAAATAGGTTTGACTCTGATGATCAATCGTCATCTTCGGTGATTCTTCATGTTCAAATGGCGGTCCAATCGGCAGCAGAAGGCTCAACAAAATTGCAGGTTCGAAGCTGATGCCGAAACCGAACGGTAGATTGAGGCTCTGTAGATCTCCCTGAGCATCTTCATCTCCAAGCGGTGAGGTGATCTTATAGATCCCTCGAGCCATCAAAAGTTCACCTAATGGGATACCGAACGCTCCCTTGAATTGCAGTTTGTAAAGGTCAGGCTGCAGATAAGAAAGATTGACTCCAATTGCGGAAGCGCCATCGGGTGTCCGCAAAACAATCGTCAGCGCACCTTGTAAATCCTGGAGTTTTGTTCGGTTGGCGTTCACCGCGGAGATTAGGCTTTGAGGTTCCGGCGTGGGTAAATCTTCCAGGCGCATGCCTCGCTTGGCGCATTGCGCCAGGAAAAGCAGTGAACTCCCCAGAATGAAATAAGTGATTTGTCTACGGAACTTCACCGTGCCAACTTTTCGCGAATTTTAATGTTCTTTTCGTCAAATTCCAGGGCTTTTAACCAGGCGCTGCGTGCTTGACCTTTGTCGCCCTGTGCCAGATAGACGTCTCCCAAATGATCCCACACTGCCGCGTTCTTATTATCCAATGCCAACGCTTGGGCGATGAACTTATTCGCCAGTTCGTACCTGCCCATCATGTAGTAGATCCAACCGATGGTATCCAGGTAAGACGCGTTGTCCGGGGACTTCTGCAAAGCCTTCTCGACCATCCCCAGGGCTTCGTTCAACCGAACTCCCTTTTGCGCTAGCAGGTAGGCATAATTATTAAGCACCAGCGGCTCTTCCGGTGCGATAGTCAAAGCCTGGTCATATACTTCGATGGCGCGGTCGGTGTCACCCCTGTTGTCGTAGATATACCCAATAGTGATATACGGTCCGACCTGGCTGGCATCCAACTCCAAAGCAGTATCACATGCCTTCAATGCCAGCGAGTCTTGTTTGGATTGCTGGTAGGCTGAACCTAACAAAGCCCACATGTCCGCAGCAGTAGGATGATGCGCAGTGCCTTTTTTCAAAATCTCTACGGCTTTTGAATAATTGGATTGGCTGAGATGCAGATAAGCCCAATTGGTATAGTAGCGTGGATCATCAGGATTAATTTTGGCTGCTCGAGCAAAAAAGCTATCTGCCTCGGTGGTTTTCTTCATCTGTGCGAACAAAGATGCCACCGTAAAGCAGATCCGATCATCATTGGGATTGAAATCGTTGAGTTGCAGGGTAACTTCAAGGGCGCGGTCGTAATTCTTCTGAGCTATATAAAGGGTGCTAAGTTGTCCAAGCGTCTCCCAATTTTCTGGGTGCTCCAGACGGATCTGTTCCAGTTGCGCAATCGCCTCAGTGAGTCGGTTTTGCCTGATATACAGATTGGCAAGATTCTGACGGTAACGAATATCGTTCGGATTGTCGTTCACCAGGCGCTCGAGGTAGAATGCTGCTGAATCCATCTGATCCATCTGCACCATCAAATCGCTGATGAATTCCAACACGCGCGAATCCAGCGAATCAATCCTCAAAGCCGAGCGGAGCTGCGACAAGGCGTCATCGGGGAGCTGTAACGCCAGGTAATCTTCAGCCAGCGAGAGATAAATCGCAGTCGCGGTGGAATCAAACCGGAGGGCATTACGGTATTCCGAAATCGCCCGGGTAGGTTCCCCCTGTTGATCGTAGATCACCCCTTTGATGAAATGATCCAAAGCCGCGCGTGGAGGTTCCTTCACCGGCGCCGGTTCAGCGATGATTTCAACTTTCGTCTGCGGAGCGCACCCGAAGCCGACGATTGCAAGCAGGATAATGACAGGAATAATTTTAGCAGCTTTGGTCATGGTCCTAAGATGATCCTCATGATGTCGTGGTAGCTGACCACCAGAAAAAAAGTCAATATCAATGCAAGCCCGACCTTTTGGATGTTGAGTTTCACCTTTGTCGAGATTTGCCGTCCGATCACCGCCTCAATACTGATGAAGACGAGGTGTCCACCATCCAGGACTGGAAAGGGGAATATATTGAGCAACCCGATACTGACTGAAATCTGAGCGATCAGAGACAGGAAATCAGTGAATCCGGATCGGATGGTCTGTCCTGAGAGTTGAGCGATACCGATCGGTCCTGCCAGTTCACCCATTCCCGCCTTACCGAAGATGAGCATTTTAACCACGCCGAGACTCTGAGTGATAATGTACCAGGTAAGGTTTACACCGTTGGCAAGTGATTTAAATACGCCGACTTTCTTGAAGATCGGCTGCGGATTGATGCCGATCCTTCCGAAGGAGATGGTGTCTCCAGCCTGCATATATTGCGAACCTACCGGCACAATCGCCGCGGTAGACACCTCTCCCCCACGCTGCCAGGCGATGGTAAGAGTATCTCCAGTATGAGGATGGATATAATCGGTCAGTTGCTGCCAGGTGGAGATGCTGTCTCCATTGATGGCGACGATTCGGTCGCCGATCTGCATACCGGCAGCAGCAGCCGGCATTTTTTCGACCACATAACCGACCACCGGTTCTTTCACTTCAGCGATGCCGATCCGCCAGGTGAGCAGGAAGTACACAAAAATCCCCAGGAGGATATTCATGATAACGCCGGCGCTGATGACAAAAATCTTCTGCCAGTATTTTTTAGACATGAATTCCCATGGGGCGCCGGTGAGGGGCTTGTCGTCCATACTCTCATCAATCATCCCGGCCATTTTCACATACCCACCCAAGGGAATCCAGGCGATAACGTACTCTGTGTCTCCCACTTGCTTCGAAATCATCTTGGGGGGGAAGCCCAGCGAAAACGTTTCTACCCTGATACCCACGAGTTTTGCTGCCAGAAAGTGTCCCAACTCGTGGACAAAAATGATGACTCCAAGAACGATGATAAAAGCCAGGATGGTCAGTACCATAAGTACCTATTGGATTCTCTGTGTTTGATTCAGTTTATCTCGGCACCAGGTTCGAGTCCAACGATCCACATTCAGAATACCGGCCAGATCGAGTGTGGCTGGCGGCGCAATCTCGTTTAAGGCTTCCTGGATAAAACCGGAAATTTGTATAAAAGCCAATTGATTTGCGAGGAAAGCAGTAACAGCCATTTCGTTCGCAGCATTAAGCACGGTAGGGTAACCATTCCCTGACTTCAACGCTTGGAATGCCAGATTCAGACAGGGGAAGCGCTGATAATCAGGTTCCTCGAAATGAAGAGTGGCGATCTTTGTTAGATCTGTCGCAACGAAACTTGCCGGCAGACGTTCAGGATAAGTCAATGCGTACTGAATGGGAATCCGCATGTCCGGCAGAGATAATTGAGCTTTGATCGATCCGTCCACAAATTCCACCAGCGAATGTACAACGGATTCAGGATGCACTAAAATTTTAATCTGCTCCGGAGGTAAGTCAAACAGGTAGTGCGCCTCAATGACTTCCAATCCCTTATTCATCAGAGTGGCGCTGTCCACGGTGATTTTAGGTCCCATCTGCCAATTAGGATGCTGCAACGCCTCTTCCGTCGTTATGGCTGCAAAGCTTGATTCAGGGCGGCGCAGGAAGGGTCCGCCAGAAGCCGTTAATATCAACGTCTTTATCTCATCAGGAATTTCGCCGCGCAGACATTGCAGGATGGCTGAATGTTCTGAATCGATAGGGATCAGGAGGCCGTCGCTGTTGGCGACAGCCTCCATGACCAGATGCCCTGCCATGACAATGCTCTCTTTATTCGCCAGAGCCACAATTTTACCTGCGGATAACGCTTTCAGAGTCGCCCGCAATCCTATGGCTCCAACCAGAGCATTCACCACGATGTCAGCTTCGGGATCACTGGCTAAAGATACCAGAGCCTCCTCATCGGTCAGTACTTCTACGGAAGGATCCCGCAGCCGTTGACTTACGGCTTTCCGATCGTGAGAATTTAATATTGCCACCTTACGCGGTTTGAAGCGCAGAGCCTGTTCGATAAGCAGATCCACACTGGATTTTGCCGCCAGACTGTGAACCCGATACTCCGGTCCCAAGTGATCGATTACGTCTAAAGTATTTCGACCTATCGACCCTGTTGAACCCAGGATGACAATATTTTTCATTGGAAAACTGACTCTCTGATCTTATCTGAAACTGACCGCCAGCCCTGCCGTCGCTGCCGGGAATTTGCCGAAGTTGTAATCGGCAAAGATCTTGATGAAGGGGACAGGCGACAGATTGAATCCCAAGGTGAATCGGGCTGTATTGGCTTTAAAGGTTTTATCGATTGGCACGGATATGGCTTGTCCTTGAATGCTATCCTCATAGGTATATGAGAATTTCATCGAGGTGTAATCAAAGCCGAAACCACCATAGGGCTCGATGATGAAGAATTTCTTCGAGACCATGACGTCGAAGCTCAGCGTGCTTGCGGAAAGCACGTCTCCACCCTTGAACTTGTGGTATACGATCATCGCAGATACGTTGGGAAATGCTGGAATGGGGATATACGAACTGAAGTTTTTCTTCACCCCGATACCGAAAAGCGAGAGTGTTTGATCTTCTATTTTAATCGCAAAGCCGCGCCCCATAACATCCAGACCAATGACCGGAACGCCGATAGAGGCTTGAATGACCGGCACTCCGATCAATTTCACATCGGCCGAGTCAAAGGTAGCGCTTTTCCCGGATGGAATCATAACCAGCATTGCTCTGGCGCCCAAATCGAAACCAAGACCGCTATGCGTACCGGCAGTATGATACAACCCCCCGCCTACGCAAGTGCTAAAAGCCTCAACAACTGGTTTGGCGAGACTTTCCAATGTGGAATCAGCGTAGGACTGGAGCTCATCGTAAAAATTCGTTTGTGCTCTGCTCGTCATCGAGGTCATCATCAGAGCAACCAATCCGACGAAAAGGAACCAGGTAAAGCGCTTCATCATTCCTCCATCTTAAACGTTGATCGTGTCTATGCTGTTATGTTTTATTTGCGTACCCGAGATCGTCGATTCAAAGTGCGGCGTATCAGCCTTGCCGTCTTCGAGAATCAGATTGATTTCCTTCTGATCGAATGGTTGTTCGCGCCAGAGGATCTCCCACTCACGGCAAAATGCCTCAGGTATCTCCCTCCGCAATCTGACCTCCAGATCAGGCAAAGCCGAAAGCGTATCCATGATATCAGCTGGGAACACCGGCTCATCATGGCGATGGGCCATGCCGAATACAACTGCTGGATCAAGATTGTTTCTACCCAAAATAATGGATCCGTGCTGTAACATCACTCCGGGAAGATACCGCTGTGCCGATCCGATCCATTTACTACCAGCCAGCCTGACTTCCCAGCGAGAAACGCTGTCAAAGCATAGCGGACTGTTGCTGACCTTCCTGCGGCTGCTGAGGTTGTTAAAACCTTCTCGCGCCAACTCAGCATGCACGCCTGCCTGCCTGGCGGCGGCGACAAACACGAAGCCTATTCTTTTTTGAACTTCGCTCCGGTCGAATTTTAATAATGGATGTTCAGACGGTATAGTCAGACAATACGTTAATTCGTTATCATGAAGGACTGCCCTTCCTCCCGTGGGTCTACGCACCACGGATATGCCAAGCTGATCGCATAAGTTCAATTGATCGACTGAGATCTTCTGATGAAATCCCAATGACAAAGTAGGGTTGGTCCATCTGTAGAGTCTCAATACTGGGATAAACGTATCTCGGGAAAATGCCGCGAGCAAGCTATCGGCTGCCATGTTGAATATGCCCGCTTGGCAGCCATCCTGAATTAGACGCCCCTCTATCAGTTCAGATGATCCCACGCTCGCTGTGCTCGATAAAGTCGATGATATGTTCAATATCCGGGGTAATTTCCATCTCTTCCCGGATGCGCGCGATGCCCTGTGATACATTCAAATCGCTCAAATAGATCAATCTATAGGCATGTTTGATCTGGCTAATCCTTTCGGCGGTAAATCCACGCCGCTTCAGTCCTACCGTATTCAATCCCTCAAATTTTAACGGTTCATTGCCCGACATGATGAAGGGTGGAATATCTTTGACCACACGGAATCCTCCACCGACGAAGGCGTGACAACCAATTCGCACGAACTGATGCACCGGAACCAACCCTCCGACGGTCACCCAATCTTCCAACTTGCAATGACCGGCAACGTTCGCAGAGTTCACTAAAATGACCTTGTTCCCAAAGATACAGTCGTGAGCAACATGGGTGTAAGCCATCAATAAACAGTCGGATCCGATGATGGTCTTACCTGTCGCATCGGACCCACGGTGGATCGTGGCAAATTCACGGATGATGGTGTTATCTCCGATGATGGCGACTGTCGATCCACCCTTAAATTTCAGATCTTGTGGTTCTTCGCTGATCACGGCTCCCTTAAAAACCCGCACATTCTTCCCCAGGCGGGCGCCGGTAGCCAGCAAGACATGGGGACCAATTTCACAACCGGAATCGATGACAACGTCGGATTCGACGACTACGAAAGGCGCAATTTTTACGTCTTCTGCAATCTGAGCCCCGGGATCAACTACGGCAGTTGGATGAATATTCACACTTCCTCCTTGTCGCGCACGACCGCTGACATAATCGCTTCCGCGACGACGACGTCATTCACATAGGCTTTACCCTTCATACGGCAGATTCCGCGGCGGAAAAACTCAAGTTCAATCTTAAGAAATAATTGATCCCCAGGAATCACGGGTTTGCGGAAGCGGACTTCATCCATACCTGTGAAAAAGACCAGCTTCGTCTCCGGATGTTCCAGGGAGTTCAATAACAACAATCCACCAGCTTGTCCGAGCGCTTCGATGATCAAGACTCCAGGCATGATGGGATATCCCGGGAAATGACCCTGAAAGAAGTGCTCGTTATAAGTGACGCATTTAACTCCGGTTACTCTTTCGCCCGGCGAAAGATCAATAATTTTATCCACCAGCAGGAAAGGATAGCGGTGCGGGAGTATGCGTGTAATGGCAGCGGCATCGAAGATAAAATCTTTGGAACTCTTCCCCTGATAGGTTCGGATGATTTTGTTCTTCTCATATTCTTTTCGTATCATCCGTACCAGTTCGACGTGAGCAGCATGACCGGCTCGAGCAGCTAGGATGTGTCCTTTGATCGGGAAACCCAACAAGGCCAGATCTCCGATCAAATCGAGCAATTTATGGCGCACCGGCTCATTGTAGTAGCGCAGTTTTCTGCCGTCCAGAATTCCGTTGTCGCCGCGGATAACGTCTGTATTGAGATTGAACATCTTTTTCAACCGGTCAAATTCTGAATCATCTATTTCACGGTCCAGAATGACGACCGAATTTTCCAGATTGCCACCCTTGATCAATCCCTGTTCCTTCAATGACTCAACCTCAGATAGAAAGCAGAAGGTGCGCGATGAAGCGAATTCCGAAACAAATTCCTCCTGCAGATCATAGAGTGAGGTATATTGAGTCCCGAGCGCCGGATTGCGGTAATCGATCATATAGGTGATGCGAAAGGTCGGCGCGGGCACGACGACCAGATCGATCCCTTTCTCCTCATTGTGATAAATAATGGTTTTCTCGATTTCCAAATACTCTTTGGGCGCAGTCTGCTCCTCGATACCAATTGTATTAATTGCCTCAACAAATGGCATCGCAGAACCGTCACCGACCGGCGGTTCACCTGCGGTAAGATCAATGAGGACATTGTCAATCTCAAGACCGCTAAGAGCCGCCATGACATGTTCCACCGTGTGGATCCTGATATCTTTAATGCCCAGAATCGTCCCCCGCGAAATATCTACGACGTGATCAATCGTCGCTGGAATGATGGGTGAGTTGGGGATATCCTGCCGTCGGAATCTGATTCCATGTCCTTCCGGCGCGGGATGAAAGGTCAATGAGCATGGTTCGCCGGTGTGCAAGCCAATCCCGGAATAGGATATCGAACCCTTGATCGTACGTTGCGTTTTAATCATGCTGTTTGTCTTATTTTTTGGCTTTCAAATCTGCAATCTCTTTTTCCATCGAATTGATACGACGCAAAAGAGCGGGTAACTTGTTTAAGGATGCTTCAACGTACAATTGATCCCGGTGCAACCTGGCATGCCTGCCGGAAATAAAAACTCCTTCAGGAAAGGATTTGGAAACTCCGGATTGAGCTCCGATTTTGACTTCATTCCCGATGTCGATGTGTCCCACAAACCCGACCTGACCGCCAATCATGCATCTCCTGCCGATTTTGGTTGATCCAGAAATACCCGTTTGGGCAGCAATGACTGTGTTGGCGCCGATGATGACGTTGTGGGCGACCTGGATCAGATTGTCCAGTTTAACTCCTCGCTCAATTTTCGTTGCCCCCAAGGTAGCCCGGTCAATGGTGCATCCGGCGCCGATTTCAACGTCATCTTCGATGATAACCGTGCCTAACTGCGGAATCTTTTCATAGTCTCCCTGTTCCTTGGGAACGAACCCGAAACCATCCGAACCGATGACTGAATTGTCCTGAATGATGACGCGACGTCCAATCTGCACCTTGTGGCGTATGGAGACACCAGCCCTGACAACCGAGTCATCGCCGATAATCACATGATGGCCCAGACAAGCATTCGGGTGTATGCTCACGTTCCTGCCCAGGGTGCAGCCATCGCCGATCACAACCTGAGCGGCAATGCGACATCCCTCACCGATGGTGGTTTCCTTACCAACAACCGCCGTTGGATGGACTCCGACGTCAAGCTGTCGTTCTGGCTTGAGGAACAGTTCCAGCAGCTTGGCGAAACAGAGATGCGGATCTGCCACACGAATGAGCGTGCGGCTTGCGGCGGGTTGTTTTTCTGAAATCAGAATGACTGAAGCTTTGGTCGATTCCAGATATTTTTCATACTTTGGGTTCGCCAGGAAAGTGACGTCACCCGTACCGGCTTCCTCGATCTTGGCAATTCCTGTGACGATAGTTTCAGGATCGCCTTCCAGAGCGCCGCCCAATTTATCGGCGAGTTCTCTTGCTGTATAAGCCATGAGATTTCGCTACTTGTTTAACTCATCAAGGAGCAGTTGCGTCATGTCGTAATCGTCTTTGGCATAGACGATGTTGCCCACCGCAGCATCCCAGATGACGTCATACCCACCGTCTTTGCCCAATTTTTGGATTAATGTATTCACCTTATCCAGAATCGGCTGGGTTAATACTTTATTGCGCTGATAAAGTTTTCCCTGCTCACCCCAGACGTCCGCCTGGAATTTCTGATAATTCAGGTATTTTTCTTGAATTTTCTGCATCTTCTCTGATTTCTTTTCTTCGGAAAGCAGCAGGCTCTGGTTTTGGAGTTCATCCTCCATTTTGGAGATCTCATCTTCCATTTTCTTGGCTTCGTCCAACCACTTCTTCTGCTCATCATCGAGAGTCCGCTGAGCTTCGATGGACTCCTGGAATTCCGCCATGATGCGCTGAGAGTGAATGTAACCGATCTTCAACTCTTTGGCGAAAACCGGAGCCGCAATGACTAAACCGCCCAAAAGGAGCGTCAACAGTCTGGTACGCATTGATTCCTCGCTTTATCTTGTATTTGATTTTTCAGCAGTCGTTCTGACTGGTTTCTGATCAGAAACCGCGCCCGAACTGAAAGTGCGGCATCCATTCCCCATGGCGCTGACCGGTCGTCGGATTGAAATAATCCAATCCATAACCATAATCCAGACCGATCAAACCGATCATGGGCATGTACAACCTGACGCCCAGCCCGACAGAACGGTTCAGATCGTAGATATCTGTATCTTCGAAGTTATACCAAGTATTGCCTGCCTCGGCAAAGCCGAGCAGATAAATGGTGGGACTGGGCACCACCGGAACACGCAGTTCAATCGACTGCTTGAACATAGTCTTCCCACCCAGGGCATACGATCCACTCTGTGGTCCAACGGTGCGTTCGTCATACCCGCGCAGCGGCACGCCCAGCGACAATCCGGATCCACCCATGAAGAACATTTCAATATACGGCACTGCCAATGCTGAATTGGACAGGGGTCCAATCAGCCCCATTTCGGTATCCGTATAGAGCACTAACTTTCCCAGAATTGGCAGATACCACTGTGAGCTGAAGATGTGTTTATGGTATTGGTCATCTCCTTGAAAAGGACCTCCAGTAATCTCGAGGGAGTATTGATTCACTGATCCAGTGGTCGGAAATTCGGGGTTATCTCTCGAATCGCGTGCAACGATGGTGGTCACACCGGAAGAGAGCCGAGGGACACCCTCCAGCAATCCCTGCGGATTTGAAGCGGCGAATGAAGTGCTGAAATTCGAATACACGGCTCGTTCGAGGCGATAGATCCAGTCAACCCGGAAATAGTCGTCGGGCCAGCGGAGACGCCTTCCGACCCGAAGTGACCCACCGAAAATTCTTTCATCAAATCCGTAGTAGCTTCCGCCCCTGCGGGTGGCGAAGAAACTGACGCCCAACAAGGTCGGAGTATCCCTGAACCAGGGGTCGGTGAAATTAAGTGAAAACGTCCGGTAGATGCTTCCAAATTGCCAATCCAGGCTGAATCGCTTACCCGTACCGAACAGGTTGGGCATGCTGAACCCCAGCGAACCAATTAAACCATCCCGTTCGGAATAACCGGCTGAGGTCTGCACCTGGTCGGTCGATTTCTCTTCAACAGCCACGAAGAGATCAACCTCACGGTCGTTCACCGGCTGCACGTCCGGAATGATATTCTGGAAGTAGTTCAATATGGTTACTTCACGAGCAGAACGACGCAGTTTCGAGACGTCGAAGGTGTCACCCGGGTTCAGAACGAATTCTCTGCGGATTACGTTTTCACGCGTTTTGGTATTGCCTTCGATGTTGATGCGACGAACCTTAAATTCGTTCCCTTCAAAGACTCTGAAGTGAATGTTAATGGTGTCCTGGTTGACTGGAACCTCCACCGGAGATACATTGGCGTAGATGTAACCGCGATCGTAGTAGAGATTGGTCAGTCTCTCCTTGACGCTACGATCCAGTTTATCCTTGTTATAGATCTCACCGGTGTTGATTAAGAGCTGTTTCTTGAGTTCGGAATCTTTGTAGAGAGTGTTTCCGGAAAAACTGATTTCGCCGAAGTAATAGAGCACGCCAGAGTCAATCCAGACTCCAATGTTGATATGGCGTTTGTCTGCACTATAGGTGATGGAATCTGCGGCGATGGTGGCATCACGATAGCCGTGATTCTTGTAGTATTCCGCCAAATTTTTTAAATCGTCCTTGTACTCCGTTTCTTTGAATTCGCCTGAACGAAAGATCGGCGCTTTCTCTTTGGTTTTCTTCATTTGACCGCGCAGCTTCCCATCGGCGAAAGGATCATCCGGTACGATCCACTCGACAGAACTATTCAGCCAGGAAAGCGGGAAGAAAAATGGTTTCTTCTTGTGAGCTTCGTTGCCATAGAAGGTAATGTCCTTGATCTTTACTTTCTTTCCCTCATGAATGCCAATGCGCAGGACGACTTTGCCGCTGTCTGTGCTGGTGAAAGTTTCGGTGTTAACCTCCGCCAGTAAATACCCCTTTTCAGCGTACATGTCCTTCAATTTGTTCTTGGCGCTGATGACCTGATCCGGTCGTAAAATCTGCCCGGGCAAGAAATCTACAGCCGTCTCAATCTCATCCTTCTTCAACTTCTTGTTACCGGAAACCTCAATTTTATCGAGGCGGGGATACTCGGCAACGATAATTTTAAAGAAGGCTCCATCCGGTACTTCTTTTTCCAGAATAACCTGAACGTCGGAAAATAATCCCAATTTCCAGATCTGCTTGATGGCGAGCTGAATGTCGTCACCGGTAATTTCTGAACCGACAATCAAGCCGGAGTTGGCGCGAATCAGTCCTTCATCGGCGGTCTTGTTGCCTTCGACCGAAAGTCCTAAGAGCCGCAGTTTTTGCACTTGTGCAAAAACCAGGGAATTCAGACTGAAAATTGCCAGTATTATAACGATTATTCTTTGAGATTTCATAGTTTAAGCGCTGCCCCGCGGAGTATCATAGCAAATTAAGAAAATTTAGGTCATGATTAAAGCAAAAAATGGTCAATTCCTCTTGCTACAGGGATGCCTGTCCGCTTAAAACAGGATCGAGTAACGCAAAGTCGCCTGCTTATCTTCTATTTTCTCGAGGCTATCATACTGGTAGCTCAGGTTTATTACCAAGCGTTTGGAAATCGGTCTAATGCGATATTCGATGCTCCAGCGATGCAGAAAGCCAAAATGGCGTTCGCTGGCAGCATTGAGACCGGTTTCCCAAGTGCCTGTATAGACCAGGAAGACGTCATCACTTAAGTATTTGCCCACTGAAAGCTGCGATTGGCGTAGAAAATAGGCGCCCCAATCGACCTGACTTTCAGGGCCAGGATCCGTCCCAAGAATCTGGTTTTCAAAGAGGTGTTGCGCAATGGTCGGCTGAAGACTGACCAGATCGAGCTTAAGAAATGTCTCCAATTCCCGTTCAATTGGTCGGATCCAGCGGCGCAGCATGGCGTTGGAAACGATCTGTCCGCTGATTGAAGTCACTTTACTGGTGATCTGACTGGGAGAATAACCTAACATCGCCAAAATCTGCTCTTGTGAAGATCCGGCGTCATCTTCTATCACCAGGATAAAATCTCCCCAGCGCCCCCGTAACACTTTCTCTTTAGTTACTGGATCAACAACGTACAAAGTAATGTAAATGTTCCTTGTTTGACCCAGCGAATCGCGGTAGACCGTCTCACCACGACCCTCAACCCAGGGCAGAAGATCGTGCTCGTCAAACTCCACAGTGACCTGATCCACTTTAAATTTAAAATCAAGGTAATCGATGCTGCCTCTGGTCGAGACCAAATTCCCGAGAAAACGAAAAGTACCTTGATCAGCACACCCCAGAATACTGAGTGAACTCTCGCCGGCATTGATGGTCAGATTTACGTCCACCGGAGTCAATAATCCGGACATTTCTGCCAGGAGTGGCGTCCCCTCCAATCCACCGATTTCACGCATAAAACGATTATCTCTCTCAGCCTGGACCGTAACGTCCCATCGACCTGCATTTAGAACCCTTAGGACGCCGGCAGCAAATTTGGAGATAGGTCCTTTGGAGGGGATGAAGGGAAATGTGAGAGTTGTGCCTGAGGCGCTGATGATTCCACGAAACAGAGGGCTGCTGGTGGGGCCCGATACTGAAAATTTCTCACCGGCAGATTTGCCTTGAAATTTAAAATAACCCTTTGAACCGGTGACCATCAACGATGGAATCTTGGCAAAAATTCCACGTCCTTCCGTACTCATGGTCACCACACCGATATCGACGTCCACTGAAGGAAAATACAGGTGCTGAAAGGTGGTGGAATCAACCACGTCGGGGAAATAATTGCTGATATTGAATTTTTGACGGTCAATTGACCCGCTGAGTTCATCGATGACGACCTTGTGACCTTCAAGATGCATCTGTGCCTGAATGTCTTGGATCTCATCAACCACGTCCTTAAAGCGCATCATCCCATCGCGCAGTGAAAGGGTGGCGTCGCTGACATGGACGGAACCGTCGACCTGATCGAGAACAAAGTTAAATTTCCCCTGTCCTGTCGAGACTGGAATGGCTCCCGGCTCGATCAAGTTGGGAATTTTCAAAATATTTCCTTCGATTGCAAAAGATAGATGCAGCGGAGTTTTCCGGAAGGGAAGCTGTCCCTGCCCTTTGATAGCCAGATCTGAAGATTGAATCAGACTGAATTCAGTCAATTTGGGAATATATGCAGTGGAGGCGTCCATGCGGATAGAGGCGATAAAGCTCTGGAAAGGCATATGATACAGCGTCCCTGAAGGGATTTGAGCTGTAAGGCTCATTTCCGGCTGTGCGATAGAACCCTTCAGTTGCGCAGACAATTGGAGCGCGCCTGATAGACACACCGGGTTGATTCCAAATAGTTTTAAAATGTCTGATGAGTTGGCATACTGCGATCCCAGATTGAAGTCTAAGCTGCTTCCATTGATTTTACCCGAACCCATGATTTTAAAGAGGTTCAATACGTCTTTGCCGATATTGCATTCCGTCAAATTAAAAGCCTGATCCTTTAATTCGGCAGAGATAACCGCCCAAAAACCACTCTGTTGCATAAAATATCCACGGGAAGCATACAAGTTAACTGATGCCATGGGATTTTTTATATCGCCATAGATTTCGAACCTGCCATCCAGTTGTCCCCCGACCTTGCCGCTCCAAGTCGGAGCAATAATCCCGACCAACTTGCTGACGTCCCAATTAGTGACGGCAATTTCTGATAAGGCAATCTCGTTTTTACTGAAATCGACTGATCCATGTGCAGTGATAGCGTCATCGAAACTGAAATCATTTAGAGTAAGAATGTGGTTGAGCAAATTGGCGTCAATGCGACCACCCATTACGGCGCCGGTATCCTGTTGGAATGAGAACGCATTTGCAATGATCAGTCCCCGGGTTGAATCGGTTACCAGTGAGCCATCGAATTTGAATTTCGACGATGTTGCCCGATTAACCGCCTCCAATTTGTATGTTGCGTGCTCCAAAGTTCCTTTTGCCACTCCGGAGAATCTGATCGCCCTTAAGTCTTCCCAACCATACCACCGATAAAATTGCTCCAGAATCGGAATCGGTGCGTTGAAAGCGAAATCGTAATTTGGCTTTTTAGGAAAATCCGAAATGTTCAGCCACACCAGTGACGTGTCTCCCGGTAAACTGATCTCTGCCGACAGTGCTGTACTGTCCGGGAGATAAGACACATTGATTGCAACCGGTACAGACGTGGAATCCGAAGATTGCCAAACACCTCCCAATCGGTACTCGTGTGATCCACCACTTACCTGGGCACTCAAATGTCCGGGGATTGAGTTATCCAGACCAGGGATCGCTCCATCCCATTCGGCGGAAATTGTATAGCGTGGACCCGTGCTGTCCGCCCAGAAATCACCGGAACATTTCAAATTACCTTTTGCAGGGAGCACCATATTCACAAAGTTAGGAAGTTCTCCCACCCAATCGACTTTCAACGCGTATTTCGATTTCGTGCTGTCAGCCCAGACGTCTCCGGTGCATTTTAGACTACCTTCCGGTGTAATTGCCGACAAATCTTTAAGTTGAAAATGACGATCGGAATATAAACCCCCGAAGGTGATCGATGAAAAAATCCCCAGATCGGTTTGAAAATGGTCGAGACTACCCGCAACCTCTATACGAGGCGATTGGGCATCACCGGTCACTCTACCATCCAAACCAAAATTGCCTTGGGGCAGGACTGCCGTCGAATCAAGGAAAAGTGAGGTGATCTTCTGGGAGTCTGTAGAGTGACCGCTGATGGTAAAATCCAATAGTGGAGTTCTGAGGTCAGGTATTTGGCCGGAAAAATTCCAATTGACAGATAGCCCCTCAGCCTTGGTCGGCGGTATTGTCAGTTTCCAATTGTCAACAAATAATGACAAGGTATCGCATCGAAATAGATCAACTTTAGAATTGTCCAGACTTAAATCTAAAAATTGAATGACACCTTCAAGTCCGTTTTGGCTTCCTTTGCTCCAGAGACGTAAGTCAAGGTTCATGCTGTCAAGATTGACGCTCATGGAGTTTTGAATCCCGAACTCTTCCCAGGGAATGGTAACGTCGCCGATCCGGGTCTGCAGAGTCACTTCAAGGGTTTGGGTTTGCGCATCCAGTGACAACAAAATGACTCCGGCAGGGATGCCGGCTGATGCGGGGCCGCTCTGCAATTTACCCGCTAGTGTCTTTGGATGATCTGAATGCAATTGCCCTTTAAGGTTTCTCAGTGACCACCAGGGTTTACCTTGCGGGGTATCAAAGCGAATAACACCTGCATCGAGGTTCAACTTATGCAGCCAGAGCTCATCGGGTAATTTATTGATAGCTTCCCAACCCAGGGCGGTCGTGGTATCACTTTTTGCAGACAGGGAATCAGTTGCAGATAAAATCAGGGTGGCTTCGGGATGATGCAGCGAGACAGAGCTTATGGATTTGAGGATGTTTAATCGTGAGGAAAGCAGTGTCACGAGGTTGAAGTCGATGGTGGCTGCTTCGATTTTAACAGTAAAAGTCTGGTTTTCGTCCTGATACTGGAAACCATAAAGGTGCAGAGCTAAAAATCCGAGACTGGCTCCTTTTAACTCGATACGCCCCTTGATGGATTTTTCAAGTTCGTCCGCGACCAGTTGACGAATATTCTTATTGACGTTGAGGAATGGCCATGCCAGCACTCCGATCAGGAGCAAGACAAGGAGAGTTAGAAGTAAACTGAGCAGAATCGAGCGCAATGTCATCGAGCGAAAATTCCGTGAGGATCAATGTCCTTGCATAAATTCGCATAAATCCACTGAACTGGGTTTGGATCACTATTTTGCGCGGTCTTTAGGTTCGGTATATCAGTAAGCGGCAGCATTTTTTCGATATTCAACGTCAGTCGGGTTACAACGCCAAATCTGCCTGCTGATCCAATTATAAATGACCAATAGTCAAATCCTGCAACGTTTTTTATCGCAGAACTACCGAACCTTAGCGCTCTCCCTTCAGAGTCGATCAGCTCCAGCCCTAAGAGTCGGCGACGTATCTCCGCATGACGTAAACCGCCATGGTCGGGTCCTAATACTGCGCCGGCAATCGTTCCAGGGTAATCCGCCAATACTGCGGGGAAATCAAGGTCTGAACCTGCCATTTGCTGCGCCAGATTGGTGGTCAGTAATCCCGCTTCGACAACGACAATGGCATCCATGGGTCTGATTTCGAGTAATTGATTCATCCCCACCATCAGTAAAAATATCATATCGTCGGGTGGTTGATAGTTTGCGGCAAAGCTCGAACCCGTTCCGGTCGAGCAAATTCGTTTTCTTTTCTCCGCGGCAACTTGGATTAGATTTGAGATCGCCGCTTCATCTTGTGGAACCGCAACCATTCTGGGGAGCAACCGCTCGACTAATTGGCATCCGGAAAGACGAATCGCTTCACACAGCACTGTATCCATTCTTTACTCATTTCATCAATTGCGACTATTGCAAATTACACCCTGATTCCATCGTAATGTTCCACCGAAACGCAAAGACCAACCGGGTGGTTGGCCTCTGCATTTTCTTGGCAGCCGATCACTTTGCCGGCAGCTGCTCGCTAACCTGTCCAAACCGCCTTTCGCGCTGTTGGTAAGCAAGAACGGCATCGTAAAGTTGATCTCGCCTGAAGTCCGGCCAGAGTACGTCGGTTACGTAAATCTCGGTGTACGCCAATTGCCAAAGCAGAAAATTGGAGATACGTAACTCCCCGGAGGTTCGGATGAGCAGTTCGGGATCCGGCAGTCCGGCGGTATATAACGAGTCCGAAAACTCCTGCTCGGTGATAGCCGTTCTTCCATCAAGCGCTGCTCGCCGCACGGCTTCGAGGATTTCCTGCCGTCCGCCGTAAGATAGCGCCAGGTTCAGAATCAATCCGGTATTGGAGGCGAGGCGATCAATCGCCTGAAGCATGCCGTTACGGGGCTGTTCAGGCAAATCGCCAATCTTACCAATGACTTTCAAGCGGACGTTATTGCGATCGAGGTCATCAGCTTCCCGGTTGATGGTCTTCAAGAGCAGCTGCATCAAGGCGGAGACTTCGTGTTTCGGTCTGCGCCAATTCTCAGATGAGAAGGTGTACAACGTCAGGACTTCGACCTTCAATTCGCCGCAAACCTTGACGACTTCCCGAACCGAGTTGATACCTTCCCGGTGACCGGCGATGCGCGGAAGCAGCCGCTGTTTCGCCCAGCGCCCATTACCATCCATAATGATAGCGATATGCCGGGGAATTTTCTTCGGATCAATTCCCGATGACTTCTTTGTGCTGCTTTTTAACATAGCCTAAGGGTTTTTACCCTGAAGTTCTGCGGCTTTGTTCAATGCCTTCTTGCCTTCGTCCATCAGGGATTGGTCTTGTTTTTGATCTCCATCCCGCATTAAGGCGACGCCCAGATTTTGCCAAATCCCTGCATTATTGGGATCCAGTTCCACCGCTTTCTGGTAATACACGACGGCATTGGGATAATCCTTTTTCACCTCGAGATAAATCCCGGCGATATTCAGAATGGCTTCGACGTCTTTTGGATTAAACTCCATGGTCCGGTGAAAGCTGGCGATGGATTCATCGTATTTTTGCATCGCCTTATAGAGCTGACCCATATTGAAATTAAGATCTGGGTCATTCGGTTGGTCGCTGAGCACTTTTTGGTAGTATTCAAGAGCTTTTTGAGATTCGCCGAGGGAATTATACGAAAAAGCTGCCGCACGATTCGCATCCTTCTGATTTGGATCGACTTTAAGGATTTCCATGGCTTTGTTCAAAGCCTTTTCGTACATACCTTTGTTGTAATAAAACTGCATCAGCAGAACGTGGTCCGGCATGAATTCGTATTTAGGGTCAAGCGAATCTGCTTTCTCGAATGCCATCAAGGCATCATCGTTCTGCTCTTTCTTGACATAAACCCTTGCCAGCAGCGCCCATGTTGCCTGATCATCCGGTACGATCAATGCCGCGTTCTGACCATCGGCTAACGCTTCGTCGTATTTCTTCTGATTGTACATCTCGACAGCGTTATTGTACAAATCCCGATGGTGCTTCTTTTGAGTGCCGTCGATTTCGTTATTGTACTTGTTACTCAGAGACTTGGCGCTTTCAAATTCCTTCAACATTTCCGGGTACATCTTCTTGTGCGAATACACCTGACCTAACAGGTAATGCGCTTCCGCGTCATTTGGGTTGCCTGCTAAGGCGCTCTTCAATGATTCCACGGCTTTGTCCAGTTCACCCTGTTGGATGTAGATTTTGGCAGAGACAGTTGCAGGATTGCGGCACCCAGCCAAGCTCAGGGCTAACAGGCAGCCCAGAATGACACTAATTACTACATTTTTCATCTGTTCCTCATATTTTCCGTAATGCGGGTTCCAGATCTATTTCTGGTGTTGTTTACTTTCAGTTAAAAAAGAAAAATCATAGGGAGGGCGATGCACTCCCAGTTCGGTGATTATTGCCGCGACCAGCTCATGTGGAGTCACGTCGAATGCCGGATTAAAAGTCTTTATACCTTCCGGCGCTGTGCGTGTTGCGCCGAAACCGGTTACCTCATAGTCCGGTCGTTCTTCGATGGGAATTTGGTCTCCCGATGTGATTTTAGGATCAACCGTTGACGTAGGCGCAGCAACATAGAAGGGCACGTCGTGGTGCTTCGCCAGCAGAGCCACGGTATAGGTTCCAATTTTATTGGCAACGTCCCCGTTGGCGGCAATTCGGTCCGAACCCACAATCACCGCATTCACCCAACCCTTTTTCATAACGACGGCAGCCATATTGTCGCAAATCAGGGTGACGTCTACACCATTCTGTTTTAGCTCCCAGGAGGTCAGTCGTGCTCCCTGCAACAGCGGACGGGTCTCGTCTGCGAATACTTTTATTTTCTTGCCCTGCTCCTGAGCGACGTAGATTGGAGCCAATGCCGTTCCCATCCCACCGGTTGCCAGTGAACCGGCGTTGCAGTGTGTAAGGATCGTCATTCCATCATGCAGGAGTTCAGCACCATGCTCTCCGATACGGCGGCACATGGCTTCATCCTCTTGATGAATGCTTACGGCCTCAGCAATTAACTTCTGTATCGTCGGGGCAATTTCATGATTTGCCGCGAGAACCCTCTCCATCCGATCAATCGCCCAGAACAGATTCACCGCAGTTGGGCGGGTGGAGCGTAATTCGTTCATAATTCTTCGCAGTTCGCGGGCAAAGTGCGAAAAGTCATCACGCGGCAGTGAGAGCGCCCCAATGACTACCCCATAAGCTCCCGCAACTCCAATCGCAGGCGCTCCGCGCACTGCCAATCTTTTTATGGCGTCGCACATCACGCGATAATCATCAGTGACGATATATTCCAAGCTGCCGGGCAGTTTGGTCTGCTCGATCAACCTCACTTTTCGATCGCTTGCCAGCCACTCGATGGTTTTAAAGTTGAGCATTTCCTGTTCATCCGTTTGCTTCGCCCTTTGGCTGTCGATCTTCCGCCGCCGAATTCGGGGGCGGAACTTTAAATATAAAAAAATCACCTATCCAAGTCAAGGAAAAGCTCAGAAAAGGTGAAATCACGTCATCGGCTTGTGCTCGTTTAAAACCGTGTCATTTCTGCCAACTTCCGATACCGCGTTTCGATATCTTCCATTTTCAGGTCCTTCAGGCGATCAATGGAAAACTGCTCAACTGAAAACGAGGCAGTAACCGTCCCGTAAGCAATCGCCTTGCGAAAGGATTCCATGGAGATATCGTTGCATTTTGCCAGGTAGCCCACCATACCTCCGGCGAAGGAATCGCCGGCGCCGGTCGGATCATACAGACTTTCTAATGGATATGCTGGAATTGCAAAGATCTCGTCGCCGGCTAACACGAAGGCGCCATGCTCACCTTTTTTAATGATCACGATCTTCGGACCCAGATCAGTAACTTTCCGAGCTGCGCGAATTAGATTGATTTCTCCGGTGATCTGTGTGGCTTCCTGATCATTCAGAATGACTGCATCGACCTTTTTCATGACCTCCTTCAGGGGAGCCAAGGCGGTGTCAATCCAGAGATTCATGGTATCCAGCATCACCAGACGCGGATTTCTGGTCTGCTCCAGCACCTGAAGCTGCAACTCGGGATGAATGTTCGCAAGAAAGACGAAAGGAGTGTCCCGATACGCCTCCGGCAATTTAGGCGAAAAGGTCTCAAAGACGTTTAAATGAGTAAAAAGTGTATCACGGTGATTCATATTCTCATGATAGACTCCACCCCAGCGAAAAGTTTTGCCTTTGGCGATTTCCAATCCCGTGAGATCCACACCGCGTTTGATCAGGAAATCTAATTGGTCCAGGGGGAAATCATCCCCAACAATACCGACGATTTTTACCGGTGCAAAGTAACTTGCCGCCGCAGAAAAATAAAATGCAGAACCACCAAGTGTATCATTGACTTCACCGAATGGCGTTTTAACCGAATCTAAGGCTGTCGAGCCGACTACCAGTACACTCATTGATCCTCCTACATGGTTTCAGGGGCGCTCATGCCTAACAGACGGAGACCTTCCTTCAGTACGATCTGTGCCGCCCGGCACAGTGCCAATCGCGCTTTGGTCTGTTCCAGATCATCCGACAGGACGCGACAATTGTGATAAAAACGGTGATAAATTGTTGCAAGTTCTGCCAAATAGGAATTTAAACGGTTTGGAGCATACTGCAAAGCTGCGGCTTCGACTACGTCCGGAAACAACGAAAGAGCTCGGAGCAGCTCTTTTTCTTCGACTGCCGTCAGAAGGTCAAAGTCTGCCGAAGAGAAATCGATCTGTTGGTCCGCTTTCCTGAAAATGGAACAGATCCGTGCGTGTGCATACTGAACATAGAAGACGGGACTCTTTTCCGAACGATCTTTGGCAACCTCAATATCGAAGTCGAGGTGCGACGACCAGCGTCTGGATAGGAATATCTGCTTTGCTGCATCGGCGCCGACCTCCGCGAGCAGTTCATCCATGGAGATAATTTCACCGGCACGCTTGGACATCTTAACCGGCTGACCACTACGCAGCAGATTAACCTGCTGGACGATGATAATCTCAAGAAAATCAGCAGGCAACCCCAGAGCCGCCATGGCAGCCTTTATCCGCTGCGCATGACCGTGATGGTCCGGCCCCAGTAAATCGACCGCCTTAGCATAACCTCGCAGGGCCTTATCCCGATGATAGGCGATATCCGGGAGAAAATAGGTCGGACGACCCTCCTGTGTTATAATGACGCGGTCTTCATCATCACCGAACTGAGTACTTTTGAAGAATAACGCGCCGTCTTTTTCATAGGTGTGACCTGCATTTTTCAGTTCTTCGAGAACCTGCAGATGCGCCTTGTTTTCATGCAATTCGCTCTCGAAATACCAACGGTTGAAGCGCACGCCATATTCTTCAAGTGTGCGTCTTTGATCCAGGACGATTCGATTTGCAGCCCATCGACCCACAAGATCTCCCGAATCGTGGAAAAGATCGCCACCGTATTCGGTCAAAGCCACTTTGGCGATATCAATTACGTAGGAACCATGATACCCTCCCTCAGGGATGGCAACCGCTTCGCCTTTCAGCTCTTTTACCCTGACTTGGACCGATTCGCCCAAGAGTCGAACCTGACGCCCGGCATCATTGACATAGAACTCCGCATCAGCGACAAATCCGATTTTCTGGTGTAATCTGACGAGCGAATCTCCCAGCGCCGCGGCACGCGCGCTGACGATGTTCATCGGTCCCGTGGGGTTGGCAGAGACGAATTCAAAAAGCCGCCTCGCCCCCGCTCCTAACGTCGATGAGCCATACGATTCGCCCGTTTTAAGTATTTCGGTTAAAACAGCGCTCAGGGCCGACCCGGACCAGAAGAAATTGAGATAACCCGGTCCGGCGATCTCGACCTTGCGGAAAAGCGATTCAATCTGACTGATGGAACCGTGAATGGCGGCGGCAATCTGATGGGGGGGTAGTTTCAGTTTTTTCGCCAGGGCGAGAGCTACAGCACAGGATCTATCCCCCAATTCAGGCGTTGGGGGTATTTCCAAGAAAATCTGTTCGTCGGGATATTGCAGATTCCTGAGCGTAGTGCGCAGGTGTTCTTTAAGTTGATGGCTCAGGTTCACGGCGGGGTGTGGCTTTTCGTTTGGGTTTCGGCTTTACGGCGGCTGCTTTGCGGGTTTTGGGCTTCGGGCTCGCCGCCGCTTCCGGTTTGGGTGGTTCTTCGAAGGTTAACTTCACCGGATCGGCTTCGATCCAGAGATTTTCAAGGTTGTAAAACTGCCGCATGTCCGGAATGAAAAGGTGAACGATGACGTCGATGTAATCGATCAGAACCCACTTGGCAGTGTTCTTCCCCTCAACGTGGTGCGGTCGAACGCCCTCTTTCTTCAAAGTATCGACAATGTGATCAGAGATGGCTCTGACATGAAGATCGACCTCTCCATTCAAGAGCACGAAATAATCTGTGAATTGCGTTAACTGCGAAACATCAAGAACGACGATGTCCTCAGCTTTATTTAGCCAAGCCAGTTGCGCGATTCGAAGCGCTAATTCACGGCTTGAAGTAACGGTCGGTTTTTTCTTTCGAGGCGTATTTTACTCCAAAGCTAAGTTAAGTTGCCGGTAGTCCCGTCCCACAATGACGGTTACGTCGATGTCTTTCAGTATGGGATCCTGTGCTGTGGTCGTTTGCTGTGAGGAGATTCCCAATGATTGCGCAACCAATATCCCTGCCTGTTCCCCGAAGGATCCCGCGATTCGAACGACGACTTGAGACTGTCTATAATCCTGTCGTTCTGCATTGCCGTAACTTTTAACCATGTAGCCGCGATCTTTCAGGATGGTTCGAACCCGGTCTGCCAGACCGCGCACCCCGCTGCCGTTGAGAATCTGAATTCTGATCTCTGCCGGAGATGGAGGCCTCGCCGTTGCAGTTTGTTGTACCAGTGGTGAAGCTACTGTGCTCGTTTGAGTTTTTGGCTCTGAAGGCGTAGTAGTGACTGGTGTGACCGGCTTGCTTTCGACCGGAGGTTTGGTGGTGGTTTGGGTCACAACAGGAGTCGAGGGACGCGGCGTCGCCGGCGGTCCCTGGAGTACGTGAAGGACGTTGAGAATGACCAGAAGAACCAGGAGGGATATGATCCAGAAATTCGGTTCCCGGAAGATGCTGGTGTCTGATGAAAGGCTGCGGCTTCGACGGATTCTTCGCATGGTTATCGGAAAAGAAAATGCCGCGCATGAGCCACGCGGCGAGAGCTGTCGGTTTGATGAGGTGAATCTTCAGCCAAATTATCGGCCATTTCGGAACTACTTCCCCTGTGATCCCGCTTCGTTATTGGATTGAGTATCTGACGGGGCAGGTGGAATCGGCGTATATCTGGGGATATAATATCCATACGGTGAATACCCATAATAACCGGAACTCGGGTAATTGGCAACTTCAAAATGGAAAATCATATTATCCCTGGGTCGCCAATCGACTGCGGCGCCACCGATAAAAGCGCTTTGTTGAAAGAGGCCGTCCGGACCATAGCTTGAGTATGGTTGATTCATATAACCAAGATTCAGGGTCAGCGTAACCGGCGCGTTGAAGCGATAACCGATGGTCTCCATGAAAAGGTTTTGCATTACACCCTGACTGCCGGAAGACATATAACTTGAACTGAAGGAATGGGTGAAAGTCAATCTGCTGGGATCAAATAGACCAAGTGGTTTGACTCCTAGACCATAGGTGTTTTGCCCGGACCTCAGATAATTTTTCATGCCGGAGAGATCCGATGTATCCCTGAACTGAGCCTCTGCTGCTGCCACGGTCACAAGCAGGGCGGCGACAACGACGAATTTTATCAGTTTTCCAGCAGTCATGACGTCCTCTATCCCTTTAATTCAATAATAGCAAGAACTGCTATTAAAGTCAAGGTATTTTTCCGGCATTTTGGAGTAGCAAGGGTATTCCTCGTTCATCTCTAATACTTATACATTCCCGCTGGAGTGAAGTTCCTCAGTGTTTACAGCAATTCAGCGGCTTGAAGCTCCTGCACAGTGTTGATCCCCAGAACTTCCTGAAAACTGCCTTCTCTGGCTGCGACAGTCTTGCCGCCCAGTGTCAAAAGACGCACGGCATCTGTCAAATAGTACTCCTTCTGATCGTTCTGGTCTGATAAAAGAGGGAGCACTCGCCGTAATTCATCCAGTTCAAAGATATAGATACCACTATTGATTTCTCTGAGTTTACGAATTTCCTCACTGGCGTCGCGCTGCTCCACGATGGCTTCAAGATTCCCGGTGGATGATCGCACGATTCGACCGTAGCTGTGAGGATTTTCCGCCATCGCAGTCAGAACAGTGGCAGCAGCATGACTCTGACGGTGATGGTGCCAGAGTTCGGACAAAGTTTGGTGTCGTATCAGGGGCACATCGCCGGAAAGAATTAAAACGGGTCCGGTCTGCTCTTGCAGTTGCTGCAATCCGCACATGACTGCATGTCCCGTCCCCAACTGTGGTTCCTGGACGGCAAATCTGACTCTGGATGCAGCCAGTTCCTGCATGACCCGCTCTTTTTGGTGCCCGACGATCACCACGATCGGGTCTCCATTTATGGTCTTGGCGGTATCGATCACATAATGGATCATCGGTTTGCCGCGCAGGGGGTGCATCACCTTGGCGAGATCCGATTTCATGCGGGTTCCTTGGCCCGCTGCCATGATCATAACGGCCAATTTATCCACGAAATTACCCTTTAGCTTCAAGTATTACATTATCAATCAGGCGAGTTTTGCCGACAAATGCGGCGATTACGGCTACAGAACGACCGGTCAGCACGCCGATGCTCTGCAAAGAACCAGCATCCAAGATATCGAGATAGTCAATTTTTAAGTTCGGTATCGATTGGAAAGTCGTTTGCATCTGCCGGATCAATAAACTCGCAGCGCGTTCACCGGAATTGTAAAGAATACGAACGTCTTCAAGCGCTCGATGGAGGCCCAGAGCGTTTTTTCGCTCCTCGTGGGTAAGGTAAACGTTGCGCGAGCTCATCGCCAGACCGTCAGGTTCACGAACGATCGGGCAAATTACGATTTCAATATCGAAGTTGAGATCCTCGACCATTCGTTGGATGATGCGCGCCTGTTGGTAGTCTTTTTGGCCGAAAGCTGCAGCGTCGCATTTCGTAAGCAGAAAAAGTTTGCTGACCACTGTGGTAACACCGCGAAAATGATTCGGACGGCTGCGACCGCAGAGATTTTCACCCAACTTCTCGACGTCCACGTAGGTCAGAAACCCTGCAGGGTACATCACCTCATTGGCAGGATAAAATAACGCATCAACTCCCCTGCCGGCGAGCAGTTTCTCATCACGATCAAAATCGCGAGGATAACGGTCTAAATCTTCGCCGGGAGCGAACTGTTTGGGGTTGACGAAGATCGAAGTGATAATCTTATCGCAGCGCGGCCCAAGGCGGTCGACCAGAGATAAATGTCCTTCGTGCAGATATCCCATGGTGGGCACAAGACCGATGCGCCCCCCTACTCGCTTCCAGCCGTTAACAAACGCCCTCAGTTCAGGTACGGTACGAAGGATGATCATCAATATTACCGGTTATATCGTAGCTTTCTTCCGGGGATGGGAAGGAACCCTTTTTCACGTCAGCGACGTATTCTTGCACTGCATTGCGAATTTCATCGCCCAGATGCCGATATCTGCGCACAAATTTCAACGACATCTGTTCATATAGCCCCAGCATATCGTAATTGACTAAAACCTGCCCATCGCACCCCGAACCTGAACCGATGCCAATGGTTGGAATCTGCAGTGACGAGCTTATCTCCGCAGCCAGCGGCGCAGGAATTTTCTCTAATACGATGGCAAAAGCTCCAGCCTCTTCCAGCAGGTGAGCATCCGACATGATTTTTTCAGCTTCATGCTTATCCCGGGCTCTGACGCCCCACCCGCCAAATTGATGGACGGACTGCGGAGTCAACCCCAGATGACCCATGACTGGAATTCCAATGTCCACCAGCCGCCTCACGGCATCGATAATCGGAGCGCCCCCTTCCAGCTTAACCGCCTCGGCGCCGGCTTCGGATAGGAACCGTCCCGCATTGCGAACTGCTTCCTCCGGGGTTATCTGGAAGGATAAAAAAGGCATGTCCGCAACCAGTAGAGCGCGTGTGACTCCTCGTGAGACTGCACGGACATGATAGAGCATCTGCTCCATGGTGGCAGTTAATGTCGTTTTTTCACCGGCGATGACCATCGCCGCGGAATCCCCCACTAAAATTATCTCGATCCCCGCTTGATCTTCCAGCTCTGCAAAGGTCGCATCATAGGCAGTCAGCGCAGTAATCTTTTCACTGCGCTTTTTCATTTCAAGAATAGACTTGGTCGTTATTTTTTTCATAATGCTCCCCGTAGATGATTTACTCTCGACGGTTCTTGACCCTATTCCGCTGGCAGTACCCACACAATTCTCCCCCCCCCAATAACTCGACGATCCTGATAGAAGACGGCAGATTGCCCGGGGGTGATTGCTTCGACGGGTTCATCGAATACCACGGTTAATTCCTCAGCATTATTCCCGAAGTTTAGTCCAGCGTGAGTTGCTTTGGAGCGATAGCGTACCTGCACGGATGCCTCTCTGATGACATGCGGGTCGGGGATCAGCCAGTTGAGCTGATCGACAATGAACCTGCGCTGCTGTAATTTCGCCCGCGTTCCTATAACGACTCGATTTGAAGACGGCTCCACCGAGAGCACGAAATGCGGTTCCTTGAAGCCTCCGCCCAGCCCCTTCCGCTGTCCCACCGTGTAGTGTATATATCCTTGATGCCGCCCCACTGTCTGACCCTCCTCCATCATCTCCCCGGGTTGTAACTCTGACAGCAGATCAGGTCGTTGCTCCAGGATAAAATCGCTGTAATGCCCGGAGGGGATAAAACAGATTTCCTGGCTCTCAGGGGTGTTTGCAGTCTTCAAACCTACCTGAGCGGCAATTTTTCTGACCTCCGTTTTTCGCAGACTCCCCAGAGGTAAAAGTGTAAATGGCAGCGATTCCCTGGGGATACCCCATAATGCGTAGGACTGATCCTTGGCAGGATCCAACGCACGATGCAATTGATATTCACCTGCGATTTGCTCGATTCCGGCATAATGCCCGGTCATGAGATAATCGCAACCCAACAATCTGGCTTTTTTAAAAAGGCTGCCCCACTTCAGGTAAGTGTTGCAGCGGATGCAGGGATTAGGCGTTCTCCCGTTTATATATTCGGTGATGAAATCAGTGATCACGTATTGCTTGAAGTCATCTCGCAAATCAACCGTATAATGCGGAATTTTCAGGGTGTGACAAACTGCCTCAGCGCGGTGGATCGCATCGATATTGCAACAGCCGCGATCAGAAAGCGGCACCCCCCCCAGCGTCTTCCGATCGAACAACTGCATCGTGAAGCCGATGACTTCACAGCCCTGCTCGACCAGGATCGAGGCGGCGACTGAGCTGTCCACGCCCCCGCTCATCGCCGCTGCAACCCGCTTGAGAGCCGCGTTGGTTGACATGTGATCCGCCTATCCGCCGAAAGACATTTCTCGCAGCCGATTCACGACCTCAGGGACAACTTTAAGCAGATAATCCACGGATTCTTCTTCGTTCTCTCGACCTAAGGAAAAGCGGATCGAACCTTGCGCGATTTCAGCAGGAATGCCCATCGACAATAAAACGTGCGATGCGCTGACCTGTCCTGAAGAACAAGCCGAACCGGTTGAAACGGCGATTCCCTTCATGTCGAGCGACAGCAGCAGCGCCTCGCCCTCAATTCCCTCGAATGAGACGTTGTTCAATCCGGGCAGCCGTTTTTGGGGATGCCCATTGAGATGAACGGCGGTAAGGGAGGTCTGCAATCCCTGCCACAGGCGATCGCGCAGGTTCGTCAGCCTTTCTGCTTCAGATGACATTTTCTCATGGCAGATCGATGCAGCCTTTACCAGGCCGATGATTCCGGGCAAATTTTCTGTCCCGGTCCGAGTGTTGCGTTCCTGGTGACCGCCAAACGTGCGCGGTTCCAATTTTATTCCCTTGCGGACGAAGAGCGCTCCACAGCCTTTCGGTCCATAAATCTTATGTGCTGAGAGCGAGAGCAGATCGATATTCAGCTTTTGAACGTCAATCGGCAGCTTCCCGAAGGATTGCACGGCATCGGTATGAAACAATACGTTCTTGTCACGCGTCACCTTACCGATTTCTTCAATGGGATTGATCGTGCCTGTTTCATTGTTGACGTGCATGATCGACACCAGTACGGTCTTAGGAGTTATCGCTTCAGCCACGTGATCAGGATGGATCATTCCGTAATGATCGGGACTCAGATAGGTCACCTCATAGCCGCTATTTTCCAGATACCTGGCGGAATCAAGTACAGCGTGATGTTCAATTTTTGAGGTGATCAGGTGATTCCCACGATCCCGATTCGCAACCATTACACCGATCAGAGCCGTGTTGTCCGCTTCCGTGCCCCCCGAAGTGAAGTAGAGTTCGGCAATGTCGGCTTGCAGCATTTTCGCCAGGGTTTCGCGGGCATCTTCAATCGCCACGCGAGCCGTGCGGCCAAAGCCGTGAACGCTGGAGGGATTGCCATAATTTTCCCTCATCACCTCCAGCATGGCGGCTGCCACGTCCGCATCGACACGGGTCGTGGCGCTGTGATCAAAGTAGTACTGTCTCACGATCTTTTCAGATTCCTTTATCCCGCCGGCTCTTTAAAAACTCGACCCATGCTGCCAGCGCTCTTCCCCGATGAGATATTTCATTCTTTTCTTCCAAGGACAACTCAGCCAGAGTTTTCCCCTTCTCGGGTATGAAAAAAACTGGATCGTACCCAAAACCATTATTTCCGGATGGGGTCTGACTGATTAATCCATCAATCCGCCCCTGAAACAGGTTGACGTCACCATCCTGAACAAACGCGATGACACATCGAAACCTTGCCTGACGCTTTCCGAGGGGGACGCCAGCCATTTCCATGATTAGCCTATCCACGTTATCCTGGTAGGTGGCCTGAGGACCAGCGTAACGCGCAGAATAGATTCCGGGAGCTCCACCTAAAGCATCAACTTCAAGACCGGTGTCATCCGCCAGGGTTGGCAGATGGGTGATACGATGCAGCTCCAGGCCTTTTTTTGCTGCATTCTCTTCCAGGGTTTCGCCGTCTTCATCTACTTCCGGCAAGTCCGGAAAATCGCAGGGTGTCAGGATTTCAATGTCGAGATCCTGCACTTTTTCGCGAATTTCTTTCGCTTTGTCTTTATTCCGGGATGCCAGCAGTATCTTCATAGTCCGAACGAAAAGGGCAACCACAGTGTCCGGGAGGTTGCCATCGGGTTATCATTTCAAAGTATTTGAAAGCTGACGCTCAAGAACGCTGGTTGTACAATTCACTGCGATCAACGATACCCACGATCGCCGCGTCAACCGGCGTCAGCAGAGGTTCAGGAAAACTAAGCGAGGCTTCGCGGGAGGTTACGTAGAATACGATTTCCCCCGGACCGGCTCCCACCGTATCAACTGCCACGATGGCGCGCCCCATCTTGCGACCCTGCTCGGTCAGAGGCTGAATCAATTGCATTTTACTGCCATTCAGATGCGGATCCTTGACGGTCGCCCAGATGGTGCCGACTACTTTAGCCAGGTTCACTTCAGGTCAGCCTCCCACTCGGACAACGGCAGTTCGACGTCTAACCGATCGACGATTGCCATGATGACGGCATCTACGGGCTTATCCCTGGTGATCCAGGTCAACCGCCCGGAAGAACCTTGGGCGATCAGAACAATTTCGCCTACACCGGCTCCTACAGAATCGACAGCGACGACGATGTTGTCCAAGGGTTTATAATCCGTATCTACCGCTCGCACGATCTGGAATTTCATTCCTTCCAGTTTCTCATCCTTGCGCGTGGCCCAGACTGTACCGATGACGCGACCTAACAGCATTGATGTACCTGCAATGGATTATCAATTGTTCTGCGGTTGGATCAATTTCCAGAAACTTTTCCCCGATCCGGTTCCTGTAACTCCGAAATAATCAGCGATGGTAGCTGCGAGGTCAGCGAATGTATCGCGGCAGCCGAGGTTTGTGTTGCTCCTCAGCTTCTTCCCATAAATCAGGATAGGCACGTATTCACGGGAATGATCCGTAGAAGGTGTGGTCGGATCGCAGCCATGGTCTGCTGTCAGAACTAAAACGTCATCCTCACTCAGGTTCGCCAGAATTTCAGGCAGGAATAGATCCACCTCCCGCAAACCGGAATAATAACCCGCCACGTCGTTGCGATGCCCCCACATCATATCAAAATCGACCAGGTTGGTGAAGATAAAACCTCTGCGCTTACTCTTGATAGCTTCAAGAGTCTCTTCCAGACCCTGACGATTGGATTTCGTATGAATCGCTTCAGTAATCCCCTGACCGGCAAATAGATCCTCGATCTTACCAATCCCCAATACCTCTTTCCCAGCAAGACACAGATGATCAAGAATCGTACGATTGGGCGGTGGTAAGGAAAAATCTTTGCGGTTGCTAGTCCTTATGAAACTGCCTTCAGGTCCAATAAAAGGGCGGGCGATAATCCTGCCGACCGCATCCTGCCCTGTCATGATCCCGCGCGCGATCTGACAGATCTGATAAAGTTTTACGACTGGAATAATTTCTTCGTGAGAAGCGATCTGCAGAACTGAGTCCGCGGAAGTATACAAGATCAGTTTTCCTGTGCGGATATGTTCGGAACCCAATCTCTGAATGATCTCAGTACCGGATGCAGCAATATTCCCGATGAAGTGACGTCCTGAGGCAGTTTCAAGTTGATCCACGATCCGCTGGGGGAATCCGCCGGGATAAGTCGGTTGAGGCTGCCGGGCGATCAAACCCATCAATTCCCAATGCCCGTAGATGCTATCCTTACCCGGAGATTGTTCTGCCATATAACCATATGACGCCTGCGCAGCTACACTCCCGGAAAGTCCTCGTATCGGTCTGATTTTACCCAATCCAAGGCGTTCCAAATTCGGTAAGAGCAAACCACCGACGGCTTCAGCCAAATTTCCGAGAGTATTTGATCCCAGGTCGCCATATTGGGCAGCATCTGGAAGTTCCCCCATCCCGACGCTATCCAGAACTACTACGATAAAGCGGCCGGCCGCCAAATTTAGTTACCCAGCACTTCCGCGCTGTTGCACTTGCAGACAGCTTGAATACGACGCTGAAAGCGATATCCGCCGCTCGCCCCCTGCTGAGTGGGTGAAATCACCCGGATATGAGTGACTGGAGTATCGCAGACGGGGCACTTATGCAGACCGCTCGATTGTGCTTTGGCGACTTTGTCGCTGAAGGTTTGTTGCTTTGCCATGGGTTCCTCTATTTCCTTTAGTTTATATACGATTATTTTTAATCAACTTTTATAATGATTCCCATAATTCTCTGGACATAGAACAAATCAGACTTTCGATAGACAGTCGTGTCACTCCGGCTTAGCCTGCCCCATTGGGGTCCGGAGTCAGACACGCCGTCAGATTCCCGACGCAGGCTGAAGCCTTTGCGGGAATGACGGCTTCTCTTACCCTGTGACGTAAGTCCAGTTAATTATAGGAATCGCTATAATATAATAAAAAATTACTACCGAAATCAATAAAAAAACCGCCTAAACTTAGTCAGGCGGAAAGTTATTCAACGCTGTTCGATCAGTGGTTATCGACTTGGTGGCGTCGTCGAAACTTGATTGACGCGCCAGAGGTCGTCGTTGACCGGAATGGTGATCTGATCGTGTCCGGGTCGTTCGGGTAATTTATGGATCGCCGTATCCGCCGGGGCATTGTCTGCCAGGAATCGAGATTGCAGCGGCTCGTGAGTTGTGGTCGGTTTGGCTATCTTCTTGATTTCGACCTGGGGTGTTACAATGGTCGCCACGTTGTCAGTGCTCGGTTCCACCGATGCAGCAGTGGGATAACTGATTTGCCGGCTTGCCGGATTGAAAAGGAAAAATCCCAGCACGATTGCTGTCGTGAAACCGGACCCCAACAACGCCAGACGCGGAAATAGTCCGGTATTCCATTCCGGTTTGCTTAAGCCCATCTCCATCCGGTTGATTTCCCGCTTCAAATTGGAGAGGAAATAGGGCGGAGTTTGTAGTTTGGGCAAACTGATCAGCGCTTCTCGTACCCGCCTCGTGTCTTGAGCATATTGCCGACAAAGGGCACAACTGGCACGATGTTGTTCAAGCTCAGCCAACCGCTCGGCGCTTGCGTGAGTAGCCTTGATTGCAGGATACTCTTTTTCGAACTCTTCACAGCTCAGATTCATCATCTTCACGCATCCGGTAGATCTAACATTAAAGAAAAACAACTATCCCCTTATGATTTACAGTCTTTCATCCTCCAGACTCAATTAGTTGAACATAAGCTGAAGTAGCACGGTTCCCAGTTTCAGCAAATTTTTGCAGGTTTATTTATTTTTTCCTACAGGTGTCATCTGCTTATTAATTCG
Organism: bacterium; assembly: GCA_026394195.1. Taxonomy (GTDB): domain Bacteria; phylum Electryoneota; class B3-LCP; order B3-LCP; family B3-LCP; genus JAPKYS01. Next base: position 521,996 of record JAPKYS010000023.1, read on the forward strand.
GCAGTTCACTGCCCATTCTTGAATGTAATCCAACAGACGGCTTTCCAGTAAAATAATATAGGAGGGAGCTTAGAGTCTGCCCTTCAATTTTTTCTGGATCTGTGTTCGTCCACGATTGACTCGAGATTTCACAGTCCCCAGTGGGACATTGAGAATCTGGCTAATTTCCTCGTAGGATAAGTCCTGCAAATCGCGCAGGATGATAACTTCCCGGAAATAAACAGGAAGCTCGGTAATTTCCTTGAGGATGACTTCTTTCTCTATTGATCCTTCAATCTGCTTTTCCAGATCAATGTCGGTGTCGGGAATTTCATAGTCCTTTTCCGTATCACCCCGCTGAGAAATCGAGAAGATGTTTCTGATCTTGCGGCGTCTGAGTTCAGTCCGAGCCAGGTTACCGGCAATAGTATAGATCCAGGTTGAAAACCGGGCAATTTCTTTATAGCGATGTTTGTTCCGATACACTCTGAGGAAGGTTTCCTGGACGATGTCTTCTGCCGTTATGCGATCATTAAGCAATCGACCTACAAAATTGATCAACTGTCCCTGGTAGCGATGGACGATTTCTTCAAATGCGGCGAGATTGCCATTCTGAAATTGCGCGATGAGCTTTTCATCGCTCACAGCCACCTTGGTGTATTTATCTTTCCCGATGGGTGGAAGGTCTTTGGCTGTCATGGTTGCAATAAACTCTCGGTTAGAGTATTCAGCAGAAGATCATCCGGCGGCGATTGTGTTTTTCTGCTTAAATCAGCTTTAGCCAATGCTTCAAGGGAGCGCCCCAGCTCGGATCGGGTAAAATGGGGCAGATACTCCCGGTATCGGCGCTCCAGGAAGGCGGGCCGAATGTTGAGTTGCTGCTGCCAGGACGCAGAAGATACTTTCTGTTCCTGTAAATACTTCATCCGATAGAGTGCCCAGGTTTGCCGGTAAAGCAGATGAATCAAGGCGCCGATCTCGGTCCTTCCCTGGAGTAAATATTGCAGGGATTTGCGAGTCTCGGTCTGATCCTTTTTCCCAAGTGCTCGCAGCAGTGAAAAGATTTCAACTTCACGGGTGAAAACCAGACTCGCTTCAACGTCGCTAACTTCGATGACGCTTTTTTCGCCGACGTAGAGGATCAATACTTCAATTTTCGACAACAGTTCACGCAAGGAAGGATCAGTTTCAGATAAAATTCTTTCCATGGCTTCAGGCGAAATCTGCTTCCCAAAACTCCCGGCGTATCCAATTAATTGCTGCTCTAATTCCTCGGAATTTAAACGGTTAAAGGCGACGACCGTGATAGAATCATGAGATTTCTGTAACTTCTCACCAAAAGATTTCTTGATGAAATCAGGATCGTTCTCAATCATAATAAAAGTAAGATCTTCCGGTGGACTCTTCAAGATCGAGTCGATTAGTTTTTGGACGGTTTTCGTGCGGATCGCTCGGGCAAGATCCTTAAGAATGACAATGCGCTGGGAAGGAATCAGAGGCAGAGACACCAGGGTATCCGCGAAAGCGCTCCAGTCAACTTCCCCATCGCCGGCACGAAAGACGTTCCAGTTGAAATCAAATGCTCCTGAGTTCAACACGACCACTTTGATCTTCTCGAGAGCGCGTTCGATCAGTAGGTCTTCGGGGCCGTGGAAGAAGTAGACTGGATCAAGACGCTGGTTATCGAGCTGCTTGATCAGTGTAGTGTAGTTTAGAATCACGAAAAGACTCGGCGTTTTGTAACTTGATGTTGAAGGAATATCAAAGCAGGATTAGCCCCAGAACTCCGATAACCAACAGATAAACTCCGAACGTCCACAATTTCCGCTTCATCAAGACGTTCATGAGAAATCCTATCGCCAGGTATCCTACCACTGACGCAACTACGGTTCCAGTAAGATAAGGCAGATAATCTGCTCCGGTTATACCTGCGAGATCTTTCAGCTCTAAGAAAGTCGCTCCCAGTATTGCTGGAATAGAGACGAGAAATGAAAATCTGGCTGCAGTCCGGGCATCCAACCCGGTAAAAATACCGGCGGCTATGGTTGATCCTGAGCGTGAGATCCCGGGAATTATGGCGATCCCCTGGACGATACCCACAATCAACGAAGAGGAGACTGTCAATTTGCTGGGGTTGCGCCTCTGAATGACCAAACGGTCTGCAATAAAAAGTAAAGCCGCAGTCACCAGCAACATCATGGCGACGAGGTGCGGGTCGCCAAACAGAGATTCAAATTTATCTTTGAAGAAAAATCCAATCAATCCAGTTGGAATCGTCGCCAGAATGATCATGAGCATCCAGCGCCGCCCGTCGCGTTTGCCGGATCTCGATGCGGCTGAAAGAACGATCTCCATGATGTCCCGGCGGAAATATATCACCACGGCTAACAGCGTCCCCAGGTGCAGCATGATATCGAAGGCGAGTTGCGGACCGGTAAGTCCTAACAAATGCTGCGCCAACACCAGGTGGCCCGAACTGGAGACAGGGAGAAATTCCGTCAATCCCTGTACGACACCTAAAATGATCGTATTCAGATAGCTCATTTTTTATCCGATTTGATACTGGAAGAAGGCAGAATCCCAATGGCAGCGAAATTGCGTCCGGTATCTTTACCCTCGCGTCGATAGCTGAAAAACAGATCTGGATGACAGTAAGTGCATCGGTTGTCTATCGCAATATTCCGGCTGGGAACGCCGGCAGATTCAAGCTGTGTTTTATTGGTTTGCGACAAATTTAAAAGATAATATCCGGGACGGCTCGGCGCAAGCACAGAATGTGAAAACTTTTTAGCGACTTCCTCACCAACTTCATAGCAGGAAGCACAGATGCCCGGTCCAATCAAGGCACTGATATCGTCTGCCCGTATCCCGTAACGATCCATGAACAATTGGATTCCACGTGCCGTAATGTGCGCGGCAGTTCCACGCCATCCGGCATGGAAAATGGCAACACACGGGATATTTTCACTCCAAACGTAGATGGGGTAGCAATCGGCGACCACCACGCTTATAAGCAGACCGGGAACATCAGTCATCAGACCGTCAGCGTGTGGATAATGTCCCGGATGATCAGCAACAGCTATTTTATTTCCATGCACCTGTTGAGCGGAGGCGACCATTTCCTCATCTGTTCCCACCGCTCGACCCAGCCGTCGCCTCATGAAATCCCGATCATGATCGGAATATTTCCGGTAAAACGAACGATAGGAAATAACAGCCCTGATGCCAACTGGCGTCAAGGAGTCATAATAGTGGAAATCACATAGCACGTTTTCGCCGGATTCCGTCAATTACTCCTAAGAAGCAAGTGTTTCATTCATGCTGCCCGTGCGATAACCCTGCAGGTCCAAAGCGACGTACTTGTATCCAGTCTCTTTAATCTCTGCAACAATCCGGGATCGAAACGCCTCGTCGGCAAATCGAGCGATTTCTGCTGGTTCGACTTCGATGCGCGCCACGTCTCCGTGATGGCGAACTCTTACGGTTCGTAATCCTGCTGAATAGAGTAGGTCTTCCGCTCGCTCAACCTGTTTGAGAGCTTCACTGGTAATTGCAGTTCCATAGGGGATGCGCGAAGCCAGACAGGCGAAGGCAGGCAGATCCCAGGTTTTCAAGCGCAACTCCCGAGATCGATGACGGATCTCAGCCTTGGTAAACTCGCACTGGCGCAGTGGACTTTCTACCTGAAGCTCATTTAAGGCCAGCAACCCGGGTCTATGATCCTTTAGATCATCCAGGTTGGACCCATCGACGACCACTTTGATCCCTTCCGATTCTGCGATTTTACGAATTTTCGAGAACAATTCCCATTTGCAATAATAACATCGGTTGGAAGGGTTGCGCCGGAACTGCGAATCCTCGATTTCGTGAGTTTCGATTTCTATAATCCGGACACCCATCTCCCGGGCTAACTGCCGGGCTCGATTTCGCTCTCGCTGCGGGTAGGTTTCCGAAATAGCCGTTATACCTATTACTTTATCCCCCAGCACATCGCCGGCTACGTGCAAAAGATAGGTGGAATCCACTCCACCGGAAAAGGCAACAGCCACCGATTGGTAGCCGCTCAGTAATCCTCTGAGTTTTTGCTCTTTTTCCAGTGCGTCCATCATGGGAAAATTTTAGTTAGCTCTCTAGGATTTAAGACCGTTTGAAATTCGCCATCCTTGAAGCTCTTGATAAAAAGCGCCGAGTTGACTCGCTTACCTTCCGAAAATGACAATATCTTGTGATCGAGCGCCAATTTTCTCGATTTTTGTAATTGGATCAGGATCTCTTGAGCATCCAAGCGTGCCTTGTTCAGATTTGAAGAGCAGAGGAAGTTCATGGCGTCTCTGCCGATCTGCACTCTGCGGTCTCGCAGTTCTCCGACCAGATTGGAATATTTTTGCATATATTCCGGTCTTAAAGTCAACCCCTCAGGGTATTCGAAGGGCGAGGCAAAAACCACGCCTTCCACATAGCGCCAATCAGAATCCGGTGTGATGGCGTCCAGACAGTTGCTGCTGCCGATAAGCTGCCCCTGGAATCCCGTTGCGGCAATTTGCGGAGCCAGAATCGAAATTTCATCTCCCTGAATTGGAACAAAAAGCCCGTCAATGTACCCGTTAGCTTCGGGCGTTTCCACTGGGCTGACGTATTTTAATATGCCATTCGGGTCTACTTCAGCATCATTTAACGATGAATCTTGTGGGAGGTCGTTCTGCGGGTTCGATACAGTATCAGCGCTGCTGACGCCACTCTGCGTCCCTGGGTTCAGCAAGGCGTCCAATTGCCTGTGATAGTTGGTCGCGCCCCGATAATACCATTGAATACCAGATATTTTGCCACCCAACGCTTCAAATCGAGATTTAAAGCCTTCCACACGCTGCGTCCCTTCGTCGCTCGCTGGAGCGAGAACTGCGATGGACTTTAATTTCAAATTTTTCCTGGCGAAAGAAGCAATTATCTCGCCTTCCAAGTGATAATCGGTGAGGATTTGGAAGACATTCTCGCCAATCTGCGTCAAGCCGACGTCCTGAGACGCAGGAATAATTTGCGGAATTCCTGCAGCGGACGTCACTCCAGCAATGGCAGCTGAACAAACTCCGTCATAGTCACCGATGATGGCTACAACTCCTTCCTCGTCTATCAAAGCGCGGGCAGCCAAAACCGCCTCTGTAACGCTGCCGCGGCTATCCCGGCTGACAATCTCCAGATCAATGTCCCTGTTTTGTTCCATCCCCGTAAGAACGTCTTCGATGCCCGCTAGAATTTTTTCACCGATTGGTCCGTTGGGTCCGGATAAATCCAGGATCACCCCAATTTTGGTTGAAAGGACCATACCCTTAATGGCGGCCTGCAGCTCACCTCTGAGCCGATCAGCTTTAACCCAAGACAACAAGTCCTGCTGCTGGATCTCGTCGAGGTAGTTGCCGAATATTCCCACCAGTTTTTCAGCAGCCAAATGCCTGAGATCATCATCCTGTGCATATTGCTCAGCGTTCAGAAGCTGCCAGGCTGATTCATGGTAATCGCCCCGTAAAAACGCTATTTCTCCGAGCAGGAAATTCGCATGAGCCGCGTAGCGGCTGTGTGGAAACCTGGAAATCAATTCTCGAGCTTCGGCGCTTGCAAGATCAAGCTGATTCGTTTTCAGATAGCATTTACCGATCAATAATCGCGCTTCACACTCATAGCGGGACTGTCCACCGCTGATGACCTGGCGAAAGTCCTCGATGGCAGTTTCAAAGTTGTTCTTCTTAGATTCTGTGAGCGCTCGTTGGAACGCTTCTTCATCCGGGTCCGTAGCTCTGCACCAAGATGTGAACACGATCCCCACCAGAAGGAGTAATATTGTCGCAAGTTTAGGTTTCAGGAAACTCATGGTTACTCAACTGTTACGCTTTTAGCCAGATTTCGGGGTTGATCGACGTTACAGCCGCGCAATACTGCTATGTAATATGCGAGCAACTGCAGCGGAATCACAGACAAGATGGGCATCAGGAAGTTCATGGTGCGGGGAATTTCCAAGATGTAATCCGCCTTTTCCGCCATCTCCACGTCTCCTTCGGTACAAACGGCGATGACGGTTCCCTGCCGAGCTTTCACCTCTTCAATATTGGAAATGACCTTTTCATAGGTTCCATCCTGAGTCGCTATAAATACAACCGGCATGTCCTTGTCGATGAGGGCAATGGGACCGTGCTTCATTTCCGCCGCAGGGTAGCCTTCTGCATGAATGTAACTTATCTCTTTCAGTTTAAGAGCGCCTTCCAGTGCGATGGGGAAATTGTATCCCCGCCCGAGGTAGAGAAAATTGTGGCGGTCTTTGAACTTTTCCGCCAGAATTTTGATCGGTTCGGTATTTTCGAGTATCTTAGCTACCAGCAAGGGGAGATTTTTTAACTCTCGCACCATCCATCGACCTTGCGCCGCAGACAAACCCTTTCTGCGCCCCAGCAGGATAGCCAGCAGCGCCAGCACGGTGACCTGTGAAGTGAAGGCTTTGGTTGAAGCGACACCGATTTCAGGACCTGCATGCAGGTAGATGCCGGCTTCGGTTTCCCGGGCTATGCTCGAACCTACGACGTTGCAAATTCCCAGCGTGATCGCTCCTTTGCGGCGAGCTTCCTTTAGAGCTGCAAGCGTATCCGCCGTTTCTCCGGATTGACTGATGGCGATAACAAATGTCCCTTCATCGATGATGGGGTCACGGTACCGAAATTCTGAAGCGTATTCAACCTCCACGGGAATCCGGGCGAACTCTTCGATCATATATTCACCAATCAGACTCGAATGCCAGGAAGTTCCACAGGCGACGATGATAATCCGGCGCGCGTCAGCCAACTTGTCTTCAAATTGTCGGATGCCCCCCAGCTTGGTCGTCCCTTCTTCTTCCAGCAATCTCCCGCGCATCGAATCTTCCAGAGTGCGCGGTTGTTCCATGATCTCCTTGAGCATGAAGTGATCGTAACCGCCCTTTTCGATCTGCTCCAGGTCCATGGTGACCGATTCGACGGTCTTTAAAACCTTCTGATTCGTCAACGTCCGATTTTGTACGGAATCAGCCGTAATGACCGCTATCTCGCCATCATCCAGGTAAATGGCATTTCGGGTGAAAGGGATGATTGCTGCCAGGTCAGATGCGAGAAAATTCTCGCCTTCGCCGACGCCGATGACCAGCGGACTACCCATTCGGGCTGCAATAATTTTATCGGGTTCCTTATCGCAGATCACAGCCAAACCGTAGGTGCCTCTGACCTGAGCCAATGCCATCTGCACCGCTTCCAGCAAATCGCCCTCGTAAGCTTCTTCGATCAGATGCGCCAGGGTTTCAGTATCCGTCTCAGTGCGAAACTTATGTCCAAGTTTTTCTAATCTGTGCCGGAGAGCCATATAGTTTTCCACAATACCGTTGTGCACCAGCGCGATGTGACCTTCGCGATCGATATGGGGGTGAGCATTCACCTGCGAAGGAATGCCGTGCGTAGCCCAGCGGGTATGCCCCAATCCAAGCTGACCGTTCATCAGATGACCGTTTAGCATCTTTTCCAGTTGTGCGATCTTGCCGACTTCCTTCTTGACAATTATCTCCTTGCCGTCATAAATTGCCAATCCGGCAGAGTCATAACCTCGATATTCCATACGCTTTAAGCCGGACAGCAAGATCGACATTGCCTGCTGTTTGCCGATATATCCGATAATCCCGCACATCTATCCCTCCAGATACTTTGAGATTGCTTTGGAGCCGATCAATTCACCGAGGTTGCTTTCAGCTTATTCCCACTCGACGGTGGCGGGTGGTTTTGAAGAGATATCGTAAACGACCCGGTTGATGCCCCGTACCTCATTGATGATTCGATTGGCGATTTTTCCTAACAAATCCCAGGGGAAGCGGGTGAAGTCGGCGGTCATCCAGTCGAACGAATCCACTGCCCGTAATGCGACCACCTGTTCGTAGGTCCTCTCATCGCCCATTACACCAACCGATTTGACCGGCAGTAAAACCGCCAACGCTTGTGAGCTGCGATCATACCAGCCTGCTTTTTTCAATTCTTCTATGAATATCTGATCGGCTCGAGCCACCAATTCGAGACGCTGCGGGGTAATTTCGCCCAAAATCCTGACCGCCAGACCGGGTCCCGGGAATGGGTGGCGCTTCACCAGTTCTTCAGACAATCCCAATTGAACTCCGACAGCACGCACCTCGTCTTTGAACAGTTCCTTCAACGGTTCGATCAGCTTCAGGCGCATTTTTTTCGGTAAGCCTCCGACGTTGTGGTGGCTTTTGATCGTGGCTGAGGGACCGCCTTTGGCGGATCGGCTCTCGATCAGATCCGGGTATAGCGTCCCCTGCGCCAGAAAATCGACCTGGCCAATCTTTTTAGCTTCCTCTTCGAAAACAGAGATGAATTCTCTGCCGATGATCTTGCGTTTTTCTTCAGGGTTTTCGACACCCGCCAGCGCTTTTAAGAATCTTTCGCGAGCGTCAGCCACTCGCAGATCCAAGGCGAATTGGTTGCGAAACAATTTCTCAACCTGATCCCGTTCTCCCAACCGCAGTAAACCATTATCGACTAAAATACAATGCAGCTGATTCCCAATGGCTCTGTGGAGCAGCAACGCTGTTACCGAAGAATCAACTCCTCCGGAAAGGGCACAAATCACCTGACCCGAACCGACCTGGCGCTGAATGTCGGCAACGGCATTTTCAATGAAGTTGGCAGCGTTCCAGGAACCTTGACATAAGCAGATTTTACGCAGGTAATTCGATAATATTTGACTGCCGTTTTCAGTATGCGTTACTTCCGGGTGAAATTGAACACCGTAGCGTCGTTTGCCGGGATTCTCAATGGCTGCGTATGGCGATCCGGATGAATGAGCAACAGAATGATAACCGGGAGGCAGAGCTTCGATATGGTCTCCATGGCTCATCCAAACGATCTGTGGTGAAGGCAATTCCTCAAACAGCGGACACTCCGAACTTACCTGCACTTCAGTCCTGCCAAATTCACGCTCGGCGCCGGGATGCACCTTGCCGTTTTGCAGGTACGCTATCAGTTGAAGCCCATAGCAGATCCCGAGAATAGGGATTTCGAGATCGAAGATCGACGGATCGGGGTGGGGCGCGTCGAGTTGATAGACCGATGCCGGACCACCGGATAAAATGATACCGGATGCTCCGAATTCTCTGATCCGTTCAGCCGGGCTGTCCGGTGGCCAGATGACGCTGTAGACTCCCAATTCCCGCACTCGCCGAGCGATTAATTGCGTGGTCTGGGAGCCAAAATCCAGGATGATTATGGCTTCTTTGGAATTCATTTACATCAACCGTTCGACCTGTCCCTGCAATTTGGTCAATGTTGGGTAATGCGTCAAATCATAATGCACGGGCGTAACTGAAATAAATCCGGCTTTAACGGCGCGCTCGTCAATATTTGGATCATTTTCTTCCACTCCGCGTTCGCCATCCAACCAGAAGTAGACCCGACCCTTGGGGTCAGTCCGCCGGTGAAAAAGTTCTTCATAATTCGCCATTCCCTGGCGAGCCAGTTTGACTCCTTTAATCTCCTCTTCCGGCAAGGCGGGCACGTTGACGTTGAAGAATATACCGGGAGGCAATTCAAAGGAAATCAGGTGCTGCGCCATCTTGACGGCGAAATGAGCCGCCGGTGTAAAGTTCTTATTCTGGTATGACGTCAGTGAAATAGCGAAAGAGGGGAGGCCGTTGATCCGCCCTTCGGTTGCTGCCGACACGGTGCCTGAGTAGATGATATTGATTCCGGTGTTGGATCCTTGATTGATTCCGGAGATGACCATGTCGGGCCGTTTGTCCAGCAGAGCGAAAAGCGCCAGTTTAACGCAATCTGCGGGCGTGCCGTCGACCGCCCAACCAAAAAATTCGCCGTCCTTGTAGAATTCTTCTGCACGCAGGGGGTCTGACATGGTGATGGCATGTCCTACCGCAGACATCTCCCGTGAAGGCGCTACAACGTGCACCTGCGCAATTTTCCTGATCTCGGTCACAAGCGCCTGCAGACCGGGCGCATGGATACCGTCATCATTGCATATTAGAATATTCATTTGGAATCATCATCCGGTGTTGCTTCGGTGGTCAAATGCATCAGCAGGGTGCTGATGGTTTTCTTCAATTGTGAACGATCTACGATCATATCGATGAACCCATGTTGCAGCAAGAATTCAGACCGTTGGAAACCCGGTGGTAAGTCCTGGCCGATGGTCTGTTTGATCACCCGGGGACCCGCAAATCCGATCAGGGCGCCGGGTTCGGCGATAATGACGTTTCCCAGCATTGAAAAGCTGGCCGTGGTGCCTCCGGTGGTCGGATGAGTGAGCAACGAGATATAGGGAATTTTTGCTTCGGCAAGCTGCGCCAACGCGCAGGTCGTTTTGGCCATTTGCAGGAGGCTGTACATCCCTTCCTGCATCCGCATCCCACCCGAAGCGCTGACTAACACCAGAGGATAACGGCCTTCTATGGATCTAATTACGGCCTGAGTGATCTTTTCCCCTACGACCGAGCCGACACTCCCTCCGAAAAAGGTAAATTCCATGGCCACAAAGACGATTTTGCGGCCATCCAGCAAGCCGACACCGGTGCGGACGGCGTCGTTGATGCCGGTCGACTTGATGGCTTGCTGAACGCGGTCCGGGTATCGCTTGGTATCTTTAAACTTCAGAGGGTCAGCAGAGACCAGATCAGTATTGAATTCCCTGTAGGTGCCTTCATCGATCAGCAATGCGATATAGTCGCGCCCGTTGATGCGGAAATGAAAGCGACACTTTTGGCAGATCGATAAATTCTTCTGCAGCTCCTTGCGAAAAATGATTTCCCCGCAGTTTTCGCATTTTAACCACAGACCATCCGGAATCTGGGCTTTTTCTTTGGGAGCCAGACCTTTTTTGGATTTCTCAAACCACGCCATATTCTGTTTTAAGTTGATTGAATGGAATCGGGAAAATGTTTAACCAAAATCAGGGCATCTTCTCCATTTGGATAGTACTTCTTCCTAACGTAGACCGGCATGAAGCCATACTGAAAGTACAGTTTTTGGGCTGCCAGATTTCCGGCGCGTACTTCCAGGTAACAGGTATTGGCTTCCTTCTCTTCACAACGAGTGAGGAATAGATCCAATAGAAGTCTGCCGATTCCTTTGCGCCGGTGTTCGGGCAATACGCCGACGTTTAATAGGTGCGATTCATCGCTGACAAACTGTCCCAATAGATATGCGATCACCTTGTCACCGTCCAGAGCTCCCCAGCCTTCGACCGTGGATAGTTCGAGACAGCCTCGCAAGGCATTCTCACTCCAGGGGCTGGAAAATATCGCCAATTCCAAGTAGGAGAGCTCCGGCGCATCAGCGGACGTCAATGACCGGATCTTTAATCCCGGAATCAAATTTTTAATCCATTGATTCCTTTTTAATTTCGCTTTTCCGAATTGATCAGGCATTCTGAGGCAATGCGAATGACTTGTTTCATTTCTCTAACGTCGTGAACTCGTAAAACATCAGCGCCATTATAAACTGCCACGGCGACAGCGGCGGCAGTGCCCAACAGACGCTGCTGGATCGGTAAATCGAGCGTCTTGCCGATAAAACTCTTTCTCGAAGGTCCTACAACCAGTGGAGCTAAGTCTGCGAATTCACTCAATCTTCCCAGAATTTCAAAATTATCATGAAGTCTTTTCCCGAAACCAATCCCAGGATCGACCAAGATTCGATCTGCCGTTATTCCAGCACCTAACGCAGCTTCGACTCTCTGCAGTAAAAACTGGTGAACCTCACCGATCAAATTATCATAGGTCGGGCTTTGCTGCATGGTGTGCGGATCGCCTAACATGTGCATGAGGATGACCGAAGCATTTTTCTCGGCAACCAAAGCAAGCATTTCAGCATCCATTTGCCCGGCGGAAATATCATTGACGATTTGGGCGCCTGCTTCCAAAGACCGCCCTGCCACCTCTGCCTTGGTGGTATCTACGGAGATCGGAATCCTGAGACGACCGGATAATGCCTCGATGACCGGCAGTACTCGCTCGATCTCTTCGTCAGCCGTAACCGGATCCGCTCCGGGGCGGGATGATTCCCCGCCGATATCGATGAAATCAGCGCCTTCTGCTTCCATTTGCAAAGCTCTATCAACAGCTTTTTCATAATTAAAATACTCCCCTCCATCGGAAAAAGAATCCGGAGTAAGGTTTAGTATCCCCATAATAAAAGCAGCGCCATCACGCCGGTACTGTTTGTCACCGACTCTGAAAGTCCGGCTTGATCTGGCATTAGATTTATTCACTGCTTCCGGTCTTTAATGAATCCGCCTGCCGGCGCGCCAATTCTGCGAACGCATCATCTTTGCCACTGCGCAACTCCCAACGTTTCTGGTAGGCTGCCTTGGCAAGATCCGCTTTGCCCAAAGCGGTATAAGCCAATCCCAGAAAGTAAAAACAATCGACCGGTCCACCCCACTCCAGACTACGAGTAAAATTCTCAACGCATTGGCTGTATTTCTTGGCGCGATAATCGATGACCCCAAGGTTGAATACGGCCGTGGCATTCTTGCTCTCGAATGCAAGTATTCGATTGTAAGTCTTTTTCGAACTCTCAACGTTGCCCGAGTAAAGTTGCGCGGCGCCCAGTTTTAAGAGCAACGGGATCGATTTGGGATTTATTTTCAACCCGTCATTTAGGATACTTTGGGAAGTTAAACCATCCACTTTGATAAAGAGATTGACCAGTTGCAGCCGCAAAGCCTCGTTGGCGGGATCGAGGCGAAGACCTTCCCGAAGCAGCTTTTCAGGCGTATTCAAACGAAGGTCCAGCAATCGGGCAGGGTGAAGATGAATCAGATCGTAATAGACTCGGGCAGTTTGCGGATACTTGGCGGCAACCACTTTCAGTGGTGGTTCAGCGTTCGCCCAGTCGTGCTGCCGCAGGTAGAATTCACCCAGGTCCAGAAAAGTTCGATTCGCATCTGTCTCCAGACGGGCAGCGGCCAGATAATGATTTTGCGCTCCGGCAAAATCCCCTTTCCGTTCAAATAATCCGGCAAGATAGAGATGCGCAAGGGAAAAGGTCGAGTCCGAATCAAGAACCGATTGAAAAATCAATTGAGCTGAATCTGGCGCTGTATTGGCAAGCCAAAATTCAGCTCGATATAAAGATGCAAGCTGATTTGGATTCAGGGGTTTTGTGAATGGTTCTGCCGCTTCTGACTTTTTACCGAGATCGTCCAACAGCAATTTCGCAATCTTTCTACAGGATGCCGGAAGGTCATTTGAATCAATGAGAAGGTCATGCGTTGCGCTGTGAAGTTTCAGGACCTTGACCGCGGACTTGTCAGCGCCGGGCCGACATTGAATCTGATACACGTGGTATTTTGCTACATCCAGCATCCCGACGCCGGGCTGCGGATATTCGTTAAAGGCGCCTGCCCAGGGATTGATGACTGCCTGAGGTAATGTTCTTTGCAGGCTTCGGGACGTTAAATCCACCAATGCATCAGCCAGCCAGGCAGGTTCACTTTGGGAAGAGTCCGCTAAAAGCGCAATTCTGAGTGGATCCAATCTGGGTGGTGAGCCAATCCATACCAGCGCATACGCCAGGACAATGATGAGCGATCCCCTGATCTGCCAGCGTCGGCAGATGGCTGTCGGCATGGTTTGACCAACTCTGCGAACGAATTCAAGAATCACGATCAAGATCAGGAGCAGCACGATCAGGAGAAATAATCCTCCGGGGACCTCACCGCTCAGGAAATACCAAATATTCGACATGATCATCCGTTAGAAATAAAATAGGCGACCAGAGATCGCTTTTTTGTCATTGCCATAACTAATGGCGTGACTGCCTCCAGAACCGGAGCCTGGAGGAGTTCTACCAAGATTTCCCTCTTTCACCCATCAACGATAGCGCCTCCATGCGGGTTGCTTCCTTGCGCATTATCCCTCGCATGCTGGAGGTCACCGTCCACGTGCCTTCTTTTTTTATTCCGCGCATTGACATGCAGAGATGTTGTGCGCGGATGATGACAAAAACCCCCATCGGTTGCAGAACCTGCATCAGAGTGTCGGCGATTTCCGTGGTCATGCGTTCCTGCAATTGCGGTCTTTTCGACATACGATCCACCACACGAGCCAGGGAGGAAAATCCGGTGATCCGGTTGTTATCGGGGATATAGGCAATGGAAACGGAACCAAAAAAAGGCAGCAGGTGATGTTCACACATGGAATAGAAGGGGATGTCCCGCAACAAGATCATTTCATCCTGGTTCTTGGTCGTATAGACTGCAATTTCCGGCTCAATGTGACTGCCGATACCGCAAAATAATTCTTCATACATGTCGGCGACGCGTTGCGGCGTCTGCTTTAAACCCTCCCGATCCGGATCGTCTCCGATCGCCACAATGATTTCCCGTATGGCGGCGGAAATTCGTTCGCGATCAATACTCATGGTTTGACCTTCGGCTTAACATCCTTCGAATCCGTCTTTCCGTCTTTATTGGGCTCCAGAGTAAAGTTTAAAACCAAATTTTCGCCGCTGCGGAGTGTCACCTTTATGACCTCTGGACCCACAATCTTATAGCCCTCTCTAGTGACGGTGACTACGTGTTCTCCGGCAGGGATTTGCTCGATTAATTCGCCAGGCCTCTGTGACAGGGGCGTCGCGTCCAATAGGACCTGAGCGTCGAGCACATTGCAGTTCACCTGGATGCTGCCCTCCCCCTGGTGGAGTAGGAGGTAAATAATTAGAGCCAAAGTAATTGTCACCAGGGCTCCGATGATCATGAAGAGTTTCTGGCGTTTCCGGGCGTCAGCTGGGTCTTCCAGCACCTCATCGAAGAGGTCTTTCCGCTCATCCTCTTCCAGCACCCAGTCAATCTCGCCGTCTTCAGCGACGACTTCACGATAGCCTGGACGCTGCTGATAGAATTTGCGCAGTTCTTCCTGGTAGAGTTGCCGCTTGCGTTCGGCGACGTCGAACTGCGTATGATCGCGTTTGTGCTCGCGAGCTTTTAAGAGTTCCTGCTCACGCTGCTCAATCTCAGCCCGAATTTCTTGTCGAAGCTGATCCTCGTCAATATGATCGTTTTCCTGTGACATACTTTTTAGGCGGATGCCGGAGACGGTTCACTGCTGCCTTCCGGGGGGATTTCTGGCTTTGCCTTCTTCCGGCGAGCGGCTTTTTTTACGACCTTTTTACCTACGGTCTCGTTTAATTCGCCGTTTTCTGTTTTTCTGTTATGGCTATTTTTTAAGGGTCTACCTTCGAGGATCGCATCGATCTCATCACCGTCCAGGATCTCTTTTTCAAGCAGTACGTCAGCCAGGTTGTTGAGACTGTGTAAATTATCCTGCAGCACTTTTTGAGCGCGCTCTGCAGCTTCTGTGACGATGCGGCGTACCTCATGGTCGATCTCTATCGCTGTCTGCTCACTGTAATCGCGATGCTTGGCGATTTCTCGACCCAGAAAGATCTCCTCTTCCTTTTTCCCAAAAGTCAAAGGTCCCAGCGCATCCGACATGCCCCACTCACAAACCATTTTACGGGCGATCTCGGTGGCGCGCTCAATATCGTTGCCCGCGCCGGTGGTGAGTTGATTAAAGACCAACAACTCGGCGGCTCGACCACCGAGCAGATGCGTCAGAATCGCCTCAAGGTATCGCTTCGAGTAGTTGTGTTTCTCATCAATGGGCAGATAGTGCGTCAAACCCAGGGCGCGACCACGGGGGATGATCGTAACTTTGTGCACTGGGTCAGCGCCGGGGACTTTTTTAGATACCAGTACGTGACCGGCTTCGTGGACTGCGGTAGTACGCTTTTCATCTTCGCTGATCAGCAGACTCTTGCGTTCGGTGCCCATCATGACCTTGTCCTTGGCGGACTCAAAATCGATCATGGTGACTTTGTCGGCATTACGCTTGGCGGCGAGGAGCGCTGCTTCATTGACCATATTGGCCAAATCTGCACCCGCTAATCCGGGGGTTCCCTTGGATAGCACTTTTAAATCGACGTCATCAGACAGGGGAATTTTCTTCGTATGCACCTTCAGGATACCCTCGCGCCCCCGCACGTCGGGGCGATCAACCACGATCTGCCGGTCAAACCTGCCGGGTCGCATCAGCGCCGGATCGAGAACGTCGGGGCGATTGGTGGCAGCAATGAGGATGACCCCTTCATTCGATTCAAACCCGTCCATCTCGACCAATAACTGGTTTAAGGTCTGTTCCCGCTCGTCATGCCCGCCGCCCAAACCGGCTCCGCGATGCCGTCCTACCGCATCGATCTCATCGATGAAGATGATGCAGGGAGCATTTTTCTTGCCTTGTTCGAACAGATCTCGCACTCGTGAGGCGCCCACACCGACAAACATTTCGACGAAATCTGCGCCGGACATGGAGAAGAATGGAACTCCGGCTTCGCCTGCGACAGCTCGAGCCAACAGGGTTTTACCTGTGCCGGGCGGGCCCAGGAGTAAGGCGCCCCGGGGGATTCTGCCTCCCAGTTTCTGGAATTTCTTGGGATCTTTCAGAAATTCGATGATTTCCTGTAGTTCTTCCTTAGCTTCATCGGCTCCGGCGACGTCGGCAAAAGTGACGTTGGGGCGGTTTTCCGTGAGCAGTTTGGCGCGGCTTTTACCGAATGAAAAGACTCCTTTAGGACCTCCGCCCTGCATTCGGCGCATGAAGAAAATCCAGATACCAATCAGGATCAGCCAGGGGAATATCGCCGTGAAAAAATATCCCAGCAAATTGGTGGCTTTTTCACGGAATTCGTAATCCACACCCATCTGGTCCCATTCCTCCAGCATCCAATTCTCTATGAAGGGCAGGATGGTGGTGAACCTGATTGTTTCTGATTTGGCGTCGCTGGGAATCTTACGATAGAGGCCGTGGAACTCATTTTCGACGATGTACCCGGATTCGATCTTGCCTTCCTGGAGCAATTGGCGGTATTGCGTGTAGGGAATTCTGACCTCACGTTTTTCGCCAAAATTGAACGCCTGGGCAATGACGATGGAAGCCAGAAAAATCAATATCCAGAAAGATACTGTCCGAGCTGCTTTTTTCCACTCGAATTTATCGTCGGGATTGGGTCTTCGACCCTTATCCTTGGGGTTATTTTTTGCATTCATATTTTTACAGTTCCAAAGTCACTCCGCGCTATCTAAGTCATGGGGAACAAGGGATAACGACCAGTTTCCATCCGTTCCGGGGATTACGCGGGCTTTTTCGGATATTCTATGTCCAACCACCCAGATGATTTTGTCGTTTTTCTGCAAAACCAGGGTGGTGTGTTTGTCGAATCTTGATACGTTGCGATCGTTCAGAAAGCGAAACAACCGTTTTTCGCCAGGGGCGCCCAGCGGGTGGAAGCGATCACCCACTCGCGCATGTCTAAGGATCAGGGGACCCGGGGGATCTGTGATCTGCAGATCAGCCTGGTTTCCGCAACCCGCATTGTAGGAGCCTGCGTTTACCTCTTTCCAGATTGTTCTGAGCGAAAGTCCCGGAATGATCTGATCCTGCCCCGGAAAGATTGTTATGGAATAATCAGTTAGTTTTCTTTGGGAAATAATAAGTGTATCTCGATGCCGCGCTACCCTGACTCCACCTGCAAAAAAGAGATACGCGCCGCTTCGACTGTTCTGCAGA
This sequence comes from bacterium, assembly GCA_026394195.1. Classification (GTDB taxonomy): domain Bacteria; phylum Electryoneota; class B3-LCP; order B3-LCP; family B3-LCP; genus JAPKYS01. Next base: position 539,628 of record JAPKYS010000023.1, read on the forward strand.
AAAGTAACCATCCGCTCGAAGTCGGTCGATTTTAATCGAACCTCGCTGCCCGCAACTTCGGAAATTGCCCGGCGAAGCACATATTTCTGTATCAATGTAAAGTACGTCAAAATCGAGCGAATATCAAGAACAATTTTGCCTTTTTGGAAATTTAACCGCGATTTTTGGTAGGCTTGCTCCACTTGGGATTCGATTATCTGATTCGCTTCGGCTGCCCAGCATCCCAACCGGCATAAAGCCGCCTGCACGTCCGGGTTGAACGACTTTTCAAGATCGGGAATAAGCACCCTGCGGATACGATTGCGAGGCGAATTCAGTTCAAAATTGGCGGGATCATCCGCATAAGGAATTTCGTTAACCTCACAGTAATCAATCAATTGATATTTACGCAGGGATAGAAAGGGACGCAAGACATTATCGCGACGCTCAGGAATGCCCGCCAGACCCCTCAATCCGGTTCCGGTGATGATTCGTTCCAGAATGGTTTCAGCCTGGTCATCTGCGTGATGCGCCGTCAAGATATAATCGCAAGAATATTGTGAGGCTGTATTGGTCAGGAACCGATAGCGCTCCTGGCGCATTCTCTCTTCAGGGGATCGATTCGGACTGTTGGTATCAACAAGTACCTCGCTAAAAAACTGAATTTGGTTGGCGCGACAGAATTCTTCAACCAATTTCGCCCGCTCATGCGCTTCGGGGCTATCAGGGTGGTGTATCAGGTGCGCGGCAACGATACCAAATGAACCGGATCTGGAAAGTTTGACGGACAAGTCCAACAGCGACATGGAATCTGCGCCCCCCGAAACTGCGATCAATAAGAGCGGAGCGGCGTTCGTCCCCTCAATTTGTTTTTCGAGAAAACGTTTTAAACTGTCCTGTAAATCAACCGGATGCTGTTTTCTCATCTGCGCTGGACAATCTTTGGAAATTTTTTTTCGTATTTCCTATGGCTCAGGTGGTAGTTAACTAATTGGATTGACAATTCTTTCTCGTTCTATTACCGGACTGGGCACAGCTCGCTGTGCCCCTACAAACGCGGCATAGTCGGGGTCGCCCCTGACCCCGACAGAGGTTAAATTATCTGGTTAACTTCCAGGTGAAGCAAACGTTAATCACTTGCAAACTTGAGTTAAATTGTTTAACTTATAGATGAAACTGCAGGCTGTAAATTCGAGGTAACCCATGCGATACGTGCTGCATTTCCTTTTTGCGTTTCTGGCTGTGATCCTGATGATCGAGGTTGCGATGACAAAAGAGAAAAATGACGTCACCATAGAGTGGTACGGACAATCCTGCTTTCTGCTCACGCTCCAGAACGGCTCCAAGATCCTGACCGACCCGTATGATACAACCCGCATTCCTTATAAATTGCCAAAAGAAGGTGTGGATGTGATCTTCTCTACGCACGATCACTTTGATCATAATGCCGTCAATGCCGTTCCTTCGAAATATATTCTGATAGCCAAAGGCAGGGAACCATTTTTCTACGGAGTCAAGCAGGGGAAAACATTCGATAAAGAAGCCGCTCCGACCATCGATCTCAAGGGGATAACCCTGTCATGCTCCACCGTCCCCTCATTCCATGATGACAACCAGGGAGGTCAACGCGGCGCCAACGGCATCATCCGTTTTACTTTGGATGGGATGGTGTTTGTTCATCTGGGTGATATCGGTGAAAATTTGACGTCGGAACAGATCCAGAAGTTGAAGCCGGTGGACGTACTCATGATCCCGGTGGGCGGCTACTTCACCATTGAACCAGCGGTGGCACGAGAGATAGTTGCTGCTCTTGACCCAAAGCTCGTATTACCCATGCATTACAAAACGGATATTTTATCGGTGGGATTCCCTATAGTCGGAGTTGACACCTTCTTGCTGGGATACCAGAAGGTCGATCGCTTGCCTTCCAGCGCCATGACAATATCGAAAGAAACCCTCCCCGACACACTTACCGTGGATGTGCTTAAATACCATGGTCAGCCGTAACACTATGACGTTATTAAAAAGAATCACCTGCATCTCCATCCTGATCGCTGCTCAGACCGCGAGTGCAGGTGGTGTGCGTATGCATCAACATGCGCTCTCGCGTTCTTGGCAAGCCATCGAACTTCCGCAAGGCAGCACGCAAAAGGAGATGGTCGAAAATTTTCTATTTCAAAATCGTCAGTTGCTTGGTCAAGCGGAAGACTCAGAAGCTGTCTTCAAATTGGACGGTATCACTGAGATTGCGGCTGGTCAGCGGTATCTTTATTCCTACCAGGTTCACGGTTTACCGATCTTTGAAACTCAGCTTGTGCTACTCGTCAAAGGGGAAAAAGTACTGACCCTCTTCAATACGCCTCCGGAAAAAATTATCCGGGCTTCCGTTCCGGCGCTCACTGCCGCACAAGCGCTCAGCATCGCTGAACGTGCGTTAAAGAATACCCAATTCCGGCGCTCCCCTCAAATTGAGTTGGGTTATACTCCCGGTGGCAGGCTCGTCTACCGGGTGAAACTGCCCGGACTGGATCCCCCGGCTGATTGGGAAGTCTGGGTTAATGCTGGAAATGGTGAAGTGTTAAAGCAGGTCGATCGCAGGCTGTTTATAGACGGAACGGGCCGAATATTCAATCCGGACCCCAAGACTGCTACCGGGCTAACGAATTTAACCGACCAGAATGATGCGAATTCCGCCATCCCCGAAGCGGCTTATAGCATGGTTATCCTGCCACTGCTTTACCCGTCAGTAGGAGGAAATTATTATCTCGACGGCCCCTTCGTCAGTACAGCTTTGACCAACAACCGTGCTGGTGAGGTGACTCCGGATTTCGACTACCTTCGAGCTGATGATCGCTTTGAAGAGGTCATGGTCTACTACCACATCAATCGGCAGCAAGTCTATTTTCAGGACACCCTCTTAACTCCCAACGCCAATAACCGGCAGCAGGTCTGCAATGTCAATGGCACACCCGATGATAATTCCTGGTTCAGCCCGTTTGATCACAGCATCACTTATGGCTACGGCGGCGTCGACGACGCCGAAGATGCGGACGTGATCATCCACGAATACGGTCACGCCGTACAGGATGACGTCTGTCCCAATTGGTACGGCGGTCACACCGGGGCTATGGGTGAAGGCTTCGGAGATTTTCTGGCGGGCGTTTACAGCCTTGCGGTGAATCCGACTTTTCAGCCGAATTGGGTTTTCAATTGGGATGGTCATAACGAATTCTGGGGTGGGCGAATCCTCAACGCTCCCTATCACTATCCTGAAAATGCCAACGGAGAAGTGCATGATTCCGGGCAGCTCTGGTCTGCCGGACTCATGGACGTCTGGTGGGAGATGTCAGACAGGATCGCTTGGGAAAGAATCGTCTTGCAGCACCATTTTCTCTTGGGCGCAGGAGCCACCATGGCGGACGCGGCCGAAGCCATCCTGGCGACGGAATCGACGCTCTATGGAGGCATCTACCGACAGATTATAGTAGATCATTTCAACCAGAGGGGTTTTATCAATTCTGCCAATTATTATCCAGCTATCGTTTCGGCTCCATTGCCTGATAGCGAGGACACCCTGCAGACGACATTCGTAATAACTGCCGTTATAACCTCTGCAACACCCCTTGATATCAACTCTTTCCAGCTATTTTGGCGCGCAGATCAAAATCCATATCAGTCCATCCAATTAGAGCCGACAGGTTCACCCAGCGAATATTACGGCAATATTCCCGGACCATTTAGTGGCAATCTCATCAGCTATTACTTGACTGCGGCAGATACATTTGGATTAGCATCGATGCTGCCGGATAGCGCACCCAGTCAACCCTTCCAATTCTATGTGGGACCTGATCCCTACCCCCCGCATGTCGTCTGGGTCGATTCACTCGGTCCGACGGTATTCACCACGTTGACAAAGCCCGTAAGAGCTTTGGTAACAGATAATCTGGGCATCGAAACCGTCGAATTGTTCTGGAGAACCGTTCCCGAGGAGTGGCAAAGCCTCCCCATGCAAACTGCCTCACAGGATACATTTACCGGAGCGCTGACTTATTCAAATCAAGACTTCAATCAAACGATCGAATACTTCGTTCATGCCGTCGATGCCTCCAGCCGTCACAATAGCATCAATAGCTCGATAAAAAGCTTCCCCATAACCACCAGCATCTCTTTGGAAGATTTTGAAGGACCTCTGGGCTTTTGGAGTTTCAATGGTCAGTGGGGACTCACCTCGCAGTTCGCTCATAGCGGCAGTAATGCCATCGAAGACAGCCCAAATCAACCCTATCAACCGAACTCAAACAGCTGGGCTCAGTGGGGTGAATCCTGGGACCTCTCAAACTTGACGCGGATCTCGATCACCTTCTGGGAAATGACGCTGCTGGAAGATGGACACGATTGGGGTTATTTCGAAGTGTCCGCAGATGAAGGACCCTGGCAAATCCTCTATCAGGTCACTGGAGTCGAGGCGAATTGGCATCAGCGGGAGGTATTACTGGACGATTTCTGCGGTGGAGTTTGCCACTCGCTCAGGTTCAGGTTCCGCACTCAAACCGATCAAGGAGGAAATCTGTTGGGGTGGTGCGTTGATGACCTGGGGGTCTTCACCGAAGTCATCGTGCCGGTGACACCGGTTACTCAACCAGCTAAACTGCCGGATCACTATGCGCTGAGCTCCCCTGCACCGAACCCCTTCAACGCCCAAACCATCATTCATTTCGATCTGCCGGTGAGCTCGAGCGTTACCATGAACGTCTATAATTCCCGGGGACAGTTAGTTTCCAGCATTCTGGACAACTACTTAGAGGCTGGCGAACACCAGGTGACCTGGTATGGTGACAATTTGAGTTCGGGCATATACTTCTGCCAAATGCAGGCAGGGTCATTCAAAGCGATCAGGAAAGTGGTATTGTTGAAGTAAATCGGCAGTACTGCCACTCGACGATAAAAAAAGGATCAGTCTCACGGTGACATGCCACCGGGAAACTGATCCTTCTTATTTTTGACGAACAGAAAATCTACGCTGACACTGGTTCCGGAAGTCGATGGAGACGCCAGTTCGCGAATCGGACCCGTTCTATTGCTCGTTTAAGATTCGCATCAGCTTGCGCATTTTGCGGCGAGCCTGATTGCTCTTGCGTTTGCGGGCTTCAGAGGGTTTCTCATAACGTTGATGCTTGCGGATTTCGGCCATCAAACCGGATTTTTCGCACGATTTGGTAAAACGCCGAAAGGCTCGCTCAAAGGGTTCATTATCGCGGACTTTAACGTAAGTCATAGTAACTGGGATACTCCTCGATTTGTGCTTTTGACTTGATTGAAGATTAGAAATATACGAATAAAGTTATCGAAAATCAAGCCTTTTCGCGAATTATTGTTGAATATCGAATCTCAATCTCTACCCGGGCGGCCAGGACATAACCCGTCCTCCCAGTATATGGAGATGGATGTGGAAGATCTCCTGCCCCGCATTCCGCTTGCAGTTGAAAACCAGTCGGAAGCCATCGACGTCTACTCCCTCCTGTTTGGCCAAACGATTGGCTAAAAGAATCATCTTGCCGGCCAATTCGCTGTCATCTTGACGGAGCTCCAGGATGGTCTCAATGTGTCGAACCGGAATAATGAGCAAATGAACCGGCGCCTGGGGTCGAATGTCACGAAAGGCGACCAGATCAGCATCTCGATGGACGACGTCGGCAGGTATTTCTCCATTGGCGATCTTACAAAATAGACAAGCCATCGCTTCTACTCCTTCCTGGGAGATAATTATTAAGTCTTTAAGGCCATAGCTTGAGCCAACGCCACGATGGCGGCGATTTCTGAACGCAGACGCCGGGGACCCAGAGAAAATCGCTTAACCTTGATCTGGAAAAGCAGCTCCCTTTCAGGTTGTGCCAACCCGGCTTCAGGTCCTATCACCAGCAAACAATCCGGCGGCAGGGTCTCCAGAGTGGCTCCTTCCGGATCAGCGAGAAAGATCGCCTCAGGAGAGAACTTGGTGATCAGTTCGCTTAAGGGATAAGGACCGTAAATTTCTGTCAATTTACTGCCGCCGCATTGCTTGAGAATCTCAACAGCTTTACGTTCAGCTTTTTCCTTGCGTTGAGTGGTCCAGCTTACGACTGCATTCTGAAAGTCGATCAAATAGATACGGTTCACACCCAATTCACATCCAGTTTCCAGCGCCAGTTGCCAGCGGTCTGCTTTCAAACAGGGAAGCGCTATTGCTACAGGTAGTATTGGCTCTGGCTCATGGCAGTACGAGTCCACGATGGTCCCCAACCTCCTGCCTTGGATTTCATCCCCCAGTCTGACCTTATAGTACCACCCTCTGCCGTCGACCACTTCAATGATCTCTGATCTCGGAATTCGCAAGACAACGCTGATATGATGAGTTTCGGATTGGCTGAAGCGGACTTCTTTATCCTGAATCTCAGCCCGGTCGAGAAAGAAAGTGAATTGGTGCTTTGGCATAAGTCCTTACCTAAAACGAAATGCCTACTTTCCAGGTAAACAGCACATCCGCAAATGAATATTTGGGATTCCACGAACACTCAAGCCGGATCACGTCCACATAGGGCAAGCGCAGAATTAATCCCCCGCCGTATCCCCACATCAGCGAGCTGGAAGTTATTTCTGTCCCTTTATTATACACGTCACCTGCATCTACAAATACTTCAGCCGCCAAGCCATAGCGCAGATTGGTAAAATACTGCTTGAAATAGGGCGCATCCTGCCAGGTAAAGTAGTGTAACGGGAACAGCACGATCCGAGTTTCAAGCGACGTCAGAACCAATGATTTCCCCTCGTCGCAGAGTCGAAAACTGCGGATGGGTGTGGAATCTTCGACGATATACCAATCATAAGGAGCGATTTCGCCCCATCCGGGCTGCCAGGCGAGGCGCGCACAGAGTGAAGTGCGGCGATAGGGGACGTAAACCCTAAAATCCTCAATAAGACGGCTGAATTGATGATCGCTGTTGAGTATCCAACCGTGGGAAAAGCGGCTCAAACCATAAAATCCCCGCCGGGGAAACTGCCATAAATCTCTACCGTCCCAAATGACCCCAAAATTAGCTTCGAGGATCTGGTCGACCGCGCCGGAGGTAGCCAATTGTTGGGAATTATCCGCCTGAATGAGCCGAAAACGCACACCGACCTGCCCACTGAATTCCAGGGTCCAACGCTTGCCTACCGTTGCCTCTGCAACGGTTTGGCGATGTTCCAAGCCTTGGTCATGTACCGCCAAGTTACGGCTCGCCTGTGTAATCTGATAGACATTTATCGATCTCGACAGCGCCGGCGTCCCTTTCATCCAGGGGTTGACGTGTGAGAAGGCGAAACCATGGTTTTCACCACCCCAGAGGCTGCCGGAGAATGATTCAGCCCGCCCGCGAAAATTCTTCTGAAGATACCTGAAGCCATAGATTAATTTCGGCGGTTTCTGATCCGTTAACTGCCAGTAAGGCAGTGGGAAGATGTACCACTCTTCGGTCACCTTTATGGTTAGAATGCTGCTGATGTCTTCACGACTTAAGAGAAATTCCACTCGCCCGAACAAGTTAAGACCCTGCACCCTCAAGCGATCCCGCTCCAGAACTGTTTCAGTAACCAGCATCCCCGGCTTAATCTTCATTTCACGCAGGATTATCTCATTCTGAGTAATCTCATTGCCGGTTATCAAAATCTCCTTGATGGGGAAATTGAGCGCAGAAGAATCCGGAATACTCACCTGTGCTGCGAGCATTCCAGCACAAACGAGGACGAGAAGCATTACAGCGCCAAAAAAACTCGAGAATCGTGCGTTCATCGCCACACAGCCCTCAATTCAAGGTTGACGATGGTATAGTTCTCCCGATTCCATTCATGTACCCAGGAAAAGTCTCCATTCATCTCCATCCGTAATCCTGATGATGCAGGATACATCAATTGCAGGAGCGGCCCCCACCTCGAGAGATAGAGAAATGGCGTTTTAACATTCCCCTGACCGGTTTGCAGAGTGTATTGCCACCCCTTACGTTCATAGAAAGACAGGCCGGTATTGATGATTATCCCTGACTGACTGCGGCGATTAACCACAAATGCCAACTGCTGAGTGTGATATTGTTCTGAAAGTTGTTGGATCCAATCATTCCACAGAAATCGTCCTCCATCTTCAAGATCAAGGATGTATTCCAGCGATATTGACCAACCCGTCGATGGCTCCCAACTGATTGAGTCATTGGCGGTATAGCGGCGGTATATGGTGCTCTTGATGAAAGCTGGATCGAATTCAAAATCATAGTCTGTAGTATTGGCGACTATTTCAAAGCGAGCCAGGTTGCCGACATGACGGTAAGGGATGAAAAAGACCTCCGGACTGAGCTTAAAGATACGATTCCAATGGTTTTGGTCGCTTTTTTCGCCGTAGATGTAGACCAGATGTTCCATGGTAACCTGCGTGCGGGTTGAAATCGTGAAAAAGTGGGAAAACCCATGCCAATAGCGCAAATCAAATTCATAGCGCAGGCGGTCGCGATCATCGTAGTTTGCGGTATCAGAGGTATCGTATTGCCGCTTTCGCACCGCAGTTTGAAAAGATAGCGAATCCATCTGCTGCACCTGCCAGGCGATTCCACCTTCCAGGGACGTACCACGTTCACGCTTCAAACCCGTCGCATCCTCTTGCAGACCCCAATCCATGTTTAATTTTGACCAGCCTACAGTCTTCGAGCCTCTGGTTTGCAGTGTGAAACCGTTAGCAGTATTGACCTCCTTCCGTGTAGCTTCTGCCACAGGTGATTGATCTTGATGCGTGGACCCTCTGACTTCCGTGTCCACCAGTAATCCCAACCTTGGAGACAGGTCGTAACTTAATCGATTCATCAGACTCTGTTCACTGTCCGTTCTGGTGCCGATGGAATTACCGTTGATGACGTGATAATCATGCGCTTTGCTGCGGTAATACACAGATAGCCGATCAGCGCTCTGTTCAGTAAAACGCTTGTCCATATTTAAGGTTACACGACCTTCCAGATTCTGGCGGGCGCCCAACTCTTCACGTTCCAGATACACCTCAAAATCGTTTCTAAATCCTTTATAAACAAGGTCACTTAGTTCTGCGGTAAAAGAGGCGGATAGACCTTTTTCGTCGAAACCCTCCCTCCGTTCCCACTGTTGCCCGCCAACCAGGGATAGCTTCAAAGACTTTAGGGGCTGGTAAGCGCCGCCAATCCCAACCAGTGAGCGTTCAATACGCTGCATAGGTTTAGGGGACACACCTGAGGAGACCATCGGAGACAGATTGGTGGGAAGTGGGATGAGTTGTTCTTGGAGTGGGGATGGGCCCGTGAAATTTTCGAAGGAGTAATAATCTCCCTGAATTATCGCCAGTAGATCGAGATCTCGACGCAGTGATCGGGTAATATGTCCGGTGAAATCGCCGCTGGATCGAAAATCTCCCTGAGACTCCAATGATCTGCGATAGAGTCCGTCAAATCTGCCCTGCCAGGTGGTGTTAACCGCATTATTCCGGACTCCGAGAAAAAATGCGGAACCCCCTCCCATTTCATTCAATCCGTGATATGCGCGTACCGCCAGCGAATCGGAAGTTTCCCCAAATGAGTTCCGAAATTGAATTCCGACGCCAAGCGCCACCAGAAGCGCGGTATACGTCCACTTGAGTGCTTTAGGTCGCACCATCGCCAGGCATCGTGGTGGAATTGGCAGCAGCTGCTAGATGACTCGGTGGTTTTTCCTGAATAACCTGCTCCGGAGGGATCATCCCCCCCGAGATGATTAGTTTGATCGCCTCTTCGTTGCTCATTTCGATTTCGTGAACTTGTGAGACGGGAACGAACAGTAGAAACCCGGTTGTAGGGTTGGGTGTGGAGGGCAGAAAGAGGGGCAGGCATTTTTCACCGGTGACTTCATCAACCTTCTCTGAGGTGTGCTGCGTTCTGAAGGCGAGCGAATAAATTCCCGGACGCGGGTATTCAATCAAGACTGGGCTGTGAAAAGCCTGATTTTTGTTGGAAAACAACGCTTCAGAAATTTGCCGAAGGGTCTTATAAATGGTTTTAATAATGGGTATGCGATCGATGAGGAGATTAAACCAGGAGAGCAGACGTTTTCCAATAATATTTCGGGCGATTGATCCGGTAATCACGATGATTAGGATCAGGGTGAAAATTCCAAGTCCATAGAGGATTTTATCTTCGCTTAGTGGGAGGTTTAACGCTGAAACCAGCGCTCGCGTAGCCAACCGATTCAGGATTCCATCAATAACCAGGAACAAGCGCGTTAAAATTACATAGGTCAAATAGAGCGGCAGAAGGATCAAGACTCCAGTGAGGAAGTTGGCTCTGAATTTATGCCAGAACCCGTTCCTGATCAACTGAAATCCAGCATTCTCTTGACTGCGGTGTAGGCTCGGCATCTAATCTCCTCATCGAGAATAACTTCGTTGGTTTCGTTTTCGATGCACCAGGCGACCTTGGCAAGATTGGTGAGTTTCTGAGTTGCGCAGAGGGCAGATGAGGTCAGCGGGTAGATGTTCAGGTCGGGATAAAGGGATTGAAGTTGTTCGATCAAGCCAACTTCAGTACCGATAATAAGACCTCTGCGGCGAATTTCATCCTGGTGGTCCCGCACGTACTTAACCATCCCGGTGGTAGACGTAACATAATCCGCCAGCGACAGCACGCCCAGATTACATTCCGGATGGGCGATGAAAATGGCGTCGGGACTCTCTATTCGCGCCGTCTCTACGTCCTTGACATGGAATTCATTGTGGACGTAACAATGACCAGCCCAGGGTATAATATTCGCTCCCGTCATGTGCCGGCAGTATTCAGCGAGGTTCTTGTCCGGGGTGAACAGGATGGTCCGATTCCCCAATGATTTGATGATTTTCACGGCATTGGTGGAGGTGACACAAATATCGGAAAGCGCTTTAACGTCGGCGGTGGAGTTGATGTAGGTAACTACAATGGCGTCGGGGTATTTTTCTCGGGCTGCTGTGAGAGATGGCGCATCGATCATCTTTGCCATGGGGCAATCGGCGCGGCTATCCGGGATGAGTACTTTCTTATCAGGGTTCAGGATTTTCGCGGTTTCCGCCATAAAGGTGACACCGCAGAAGACAATCAGGTCAGCTTCAGTGCGTGCGGCTTCCTGCGCCAGTCTCAATGAATCACCCAGAAAATCAGCAATTTCCTGCACTTCGCGGCGTTGATAATTATGCACCAGTAGGACAGCATTCTTCTCTGTCTTTGCCTTGTATATTCTTGACCTCAGCTCATCAGGAGACAGCAGTGTATAATCGCGGAGATTCATGTTTTATTAGTAAAGATGAAATGCTGGACTTACGGAGTTATCCACACTTTGTCAACAAGCGAGGGATCCTGTAGCTTCAGTTCTTAAGTCTTTTATTTTCTGCACATCAAGAGAAATACGCCGAAAAGAATCACTCATGTGAATTCTTTTACCTTGAGTTATCCACAATCGAATTCCCTCAATTTTCACGCTTTTTGCTTGGGATCAATGACTGCTTTTTGCGTCTCGAGATATTCAACTTCAATCAGATGAAAGAAGTAGTCGAGGCTGTTGTATATGAAACTCTGCAGCGTTTTTAAATCCCACTCCTGATAGGAAGCGCCCCCCACAAGTTCTCTGATGCTCTCAGCATCCAGACGCATGATAATCTCACCGCGATTTTCCTGCTTGATGTATACCCTACCGAATTCAAATGGCAGAATGGCGGAAAACACTCCAACCATGTGATTATTGCTGATAATGGCAAAGCTCAGCAACTTCATGAAGGGTTTAAGCGATAAACCTGCCTGATTCACTGCCTCCAGATCGGGGACCAGGTGATACTCATAGAGTCCCTCATTGGGAGAAAAGCTGAACTGGTGACGATTTGCAACTTCCGAAATGAGCGGACTGTAGGTGTAGTCATTTTGCTGAAACTTTGCCGGACCGCTGAGCAGAAATTTGACGATCCGACTCTGTACTTTTTGCTTGAGGGTTTCACTGATCTCCCGACTCAACGCCAGCTTGGTCGTCTCCCTTTCTTCAGCTAACCGCCGGTCATCTTCCGTCGCCGCGCTCCCCGAGATGATACGATCAAACATTTGCAATCGTTCGCTCAGATCAAGTGCTGGCGCCTGGTAGCGCTGCTCCAGGACGTCAAGCATCAGGTTCATGGTCTGGCAGGAAGCCTCTTCCAAGATCGAAACAAGATCGTGCAAGTTCACACTTGTGATTTCCGCCAGCCGATTTTTAGTCGGCATGTTTTGATCTTGCTGGCGGATGGCGGCAAAATAACGGACTCGATCTTCAATGATGGCGGGTTCATAACCACCCTTCACCAGGATAAAATCATCCAATAACCGTGCGAGACGGCCATTCGCATCGCTGAAAGGGTGGATCAGGATGAACCAATAGTGCACTCTGGCTGCGATTTCGACGGGATGTATTTTCCCCCACTGGCTATGATACCAATCTAACAGCGATTTCATCTCCTCAGGGATGCATTCATGGGAGACGAAGTTTACACGGGCTCCATCCTTCGCCATGATAAAGCCATCCTGCGTTCTGAATTCACCCGGATGGTATCGGTCAGCCTGTTCGATAGGGCTGGTGAGCAGGGCATGAACCTCCTTGATTGACTTCTCGTCCAGATCCCCGCCTGATTTCAACAACTGGCGCAAGCGGGTGATTGCCTCCATAACTCCTCTGATCTGGTGAAACTCCCTTTCCAGTTTGCCGCCTGTCATCCTATTGGTCTGGATATAGAATTTCGTCTCTTCCAAAGTCAGCGTGCTATCTTCAAAGATATTGGTGAAATAGACGCGGCGGGGCACCAGCACCTCATCAACCTTTGCCTGATCCGTTTCACTCAAGGGTCGATGTGCTTCCAATTTCACTTTTAATTGTTCGAGTTGATCATACATCGGTTCTTCTCGTTTTTTAAACATTTCGTCGGAAAAGACTGAGGAGGCGGATCAACTCGTCCGCCATTTGATCGAGCAGCCCAGCGAGGGGATTTGTTCGGATGCAGGCTGTTTCCCATTTAAGAGAGCCGCTACCGCCTCTCTTAGATCCTGCTTTTTCACCTTGAGTGGTTCCTTCCAGTTATCATCCAGGCGTCCGTGATAGGCTAATTTGCGATCCGGTCCCCAGACGTAAAATTCGGGCGTGCATACCGCTCCGAAAGCCCTGGCAACGTCCTGACCTAAATCATGCAGGTAGGGGAATCGATAGTCTTTCTCAAGCCAGCGTTTCTTCAGATTCTCAAAGGAATCAGCGGGAACGTAATCGGGGTCATTGGAACAGACCGCTACCAATTGAACACTTTGCTGCGAAAAGTCACGCTGCAATTTGATGATACGATCCTCGACCGCCTGCGCATAGGGGCAGTGATTGCAGGTGAAAATGACGATCAGGACTTGTTTATCCTGAAAATCAGCCAGCCGGTAATTTTCCCCATCAACAGCAGGAAGATTAAAATCAGGGCATGTGGTTCCCAGAGCTACTTGGGTGCTGTCAGTCAACGCCATATCCAATTCTCCATTTTTTATTAAGCAGGTCGGTATGATTCGCTGCAAGAGATATACGTCAAATGATCTCTCGCCGTAACCTCTTCACCGGGATGCCCAATTGTTCGCGATACTTTTGCACCGTGCGTCGGGCGATGGTATATCCGGCTTCCGCCAGAAGATCCCCCAGTTTCTCGTCAGAGTAAGGATTGGATTTGCCTTCGTTATCGACGATCTCGCGCAGTCTTGCTTTGATGATCTTGGTGCTGACCTCTTCCCCATCGTTGTTTTCCATCCGCTGGCTGAAGAAGTACTTCAATTCGAAGACGCCAAAGTCGGTCTGCACATATTTTCCGTTGGTCACACGGGAAATCGTGGCAATGTCCATTCCGATTTCATCGGCGATATCCTGTAATATCATGGGGCGAAGGTGTTCCTTGCCGAAGCGGAAGCAATCCTCCTGTTTCTTGACAATCGCTCGCGTGGTCTTCAGCATGGTGGAGCGGCGTTGATGAATCGCGTTTACAAACCAGCGCGCCGATTCCAACTTTTTGTGCACAAAATCCTTGGTCTTTTTATCGATCTTCTTCTTGGATAGGATCATATCCCGATATTCGGAGTTTATGTGAAAATTGGGGATATTCCCATCATTTAAAAATACCTCGAATTTATCGCCGATTTGAGTGACCACAAGATCAGGAATAACATAGTTTTGCTTCTCATCGAAGACGCCTTCTCCCGGTTTTGGGTTCAGTTTGATGACAGCTTCAAAAGCGAGTCGCACTTGATCCATATTGATTTCAAGCTTTCTGGCGATCAATTCAAATTTCTTGCCGATAAATTCGTTGAAGCAATCCTGAAGCATCCTGAGAGCCGAAGGGTCTGGGTTCGGCAGCGCCTCCAGTTGTATCAAAAGGCATTCTCGCAGATTTCTGGCAGCAATACCCGGCGGATCGTAAGTCTGGATCTGCTTCAAAACTTTTTCGACGCGTTCAACTTCGACTTTCAAATCGTCTGCAATTTCCTGAATGGTAATATCAAGATAACCATCGCGGTCCAGGCTGCCGATGATGTATAACCCGATTTCCAGGTCAGCTCCGATGTGGCGGTCGGTGCGCAGTTGGGTGATGAGATATTCGCTCAGTGTTGACGTTGCGGCGCGAGGTATTTCCTGGATTTCTACGGTATTGGGCAGGGACCGAGGTTTATACTCGTAGAAATCTTCGTCGTTTAGCATCTCTTCCCAATCGACTTCAGAAGCTTCGGTCTTCAGAGGAGTTTCGAGCTTATCCTCCTCGTCTAATTCGTCGGCATCTTTGGGAACCGGGAGTTCTTCGTCTGCCTGGATCGTTTCCGGTTCCAACTCATCAGATTCAGCCAGAAAAGGATTCTCCTCGAGTTCAGATCGCACACGAAGTTCCAACTCGAGTAGCGGAAGCTGGATCAATTCCGAGCGCAGTATCTGTAAGGGTTGGATGGTCAGCTCGAGGCGCTGACGCAGGTCTTGTCTTAAAGTTTGCATCTTCTCAACTTGAATCGCGGTGTCATCGGTCTAACTTGAAAGATTCTCCAAGGTATAGTTTTCTTGCTTCGGGATCGGCTGCCAGGAAATCCGAGGTGCCGGATTTCAAGATCTTGCCTTCATAGAGCAGGTAAGCCCGGTCGGTTATCGAAAGAGTCTCATGAACGTTGTGGTCGGTTACTAACACTCCAATTCCGCGATTTTTCAATCCGGAAACCAGCGATTGGATGTCACCGACGGCAATGGGGTCAACTCCGGCAAAGGGTTCATCCAGCAGGATGAACTTCGGATCGGTCACCAGCGCTCGGGTTATTTCAACTCGCCGCCGCTCCCCACCGGAAAGAGTGTAAGCCTTGCGGTTCGCCAGATGAGAAATCGTCAGCTCTTCCAATAATTTTTCCAGCTTAGCCTTGCGCTCCTTCCCCGAAAGCGGGAGCATTTGCAGGATCGCCATGATGTTGTCTTTGACGGTCATCTTGCGAAATATGGAGGCTTCCTGCGACAAATATCCAATACCCAGCCGCGCTCTTCGATACATGGGCATCTGCGTGATTTCCTGATCATCGAGGAAGATGTGACCTTCGGTGGCGCGGATCATTCCGGTCATCATGTGAAACGTGGTCGTCTTCCCAGCTCCATTGGGACCCAGAAGCCCCACCACTTCCCCCTGAACGACGTCCAGGGATACGTGATCGACGACGGAACGGCGTCCGTAGGTCTTGACCAATTCCTGGCTGCGCAAAGAATGCATCACGGGCTCCGCCTGCCGGGAGGCAGATCTGCGGTCTGGTCTGCATCAACGCGTTGTTCCAGGTGCCGGGGATAATACGTGCCTTCCGTGCCTCCCTCAACGTAAATCCAGTTAACCCGATTCGCCAACACCTGAATGTCGATCAGATCACCAGAAACGCGATTCGCTCCCTTTTTCTCCCCATTTTCGCGGATGTAGTATACGCTGGTGGCATTCCCCCGCACATAAACGCTGTCCAGAGCTCCTTCTACAAAAGTAAGCTCCATCGTGTGACCCGTCATATGGTTGACCGGTTTCGGCAACAGCGAATCCGCCGGAGAGGTGGCGTCCGCCTGTCCGAACATCAGGACACGCTTTAATTTCTGATTCTCAAAATAGGCGTCAATAGAATCTGCAGATAAAAGGTCCCGATTGTGCTTGATGATCGGATTTCCCAGCAGCCGGGTTTTTCCGTCCTTATTCCAATACTCCATCTTTTGTGCCCAGGCTTCAAATTGATTTCGGGTGACGTGAACGCTGTCCGTTACGATTGAGTACTCATCCTTGAAATAGTACTCGATAATCCGTCCGATGACCACCAACGAATCGTTTCCTTCAAAATGACGGACCAGGCGCGGATCCTGAGACATGACGCCGCGATCCGTCTCATGTTCGTAAGCGCCGTGGTTACCCGTGATCACAGCGTTTTCCTTAATGGAATGAATTTCGACATTACCGAAAAACAGAGCCTCCTGTTTGGTGTTGTTATAGATGGCGCGGTCGCACAAAATAAACATGGAATCCTGCTCAATCCGCACTTGACCCTCAGCGATAGCGCGATCTTCGCGTTCGTAGTAGATAGCCCTCTGCGCCCAGGTCTTCCGGTGAGGTTCTACGAAGTGAACCTTGTCTTCAAAGTAGAGGACGCCAGTGGTTTCTTCCCACCGGGTGTGCTCGCAGGTGATGGACAGAGTATCATGAGTGATCCAGACCTTGCCGTCGAGATACCGCACCGGACCGGAAGGTCCATTTTCCGTGCGCATCAGATCAGCCTGCCGCAGCACAATGGGTGATCTTGCCGGTTCGGAATATACAACCTTTGCGACAGAAAGAATGAAAAAAGCGGCTACATAATAGCTCGAGAACTTCATTTCTGCACCTGCCTGAAGGTTTGTCCCGTAGGCCTTTTCAACTGCCAGGAACTCAGATCTTCTTTCGCATCAAATTCATACCCCCGCAGGGAATCGAAAGCAGAGGTCATGGTGACCAACGTATCGGAGCGGATCTGGCGGTTCTTGCGGTCCCAATAAAGCCGTTCGGTGCGGAGCATTGCGCCGCTATCTGAAATTACGATGACATTCCCTGTGGCCAAAAATATATCGTGTTTCTCCTCGATTTTAGCTGCCAGCGACGTCAACACGGAAGCATGCTGCCCCTTCTTGTTAAAAAAGTCAACCACGACTCCGCTATCCAGCAGAGTCACGCGGGTATCTTCATACAATTCGATGTGTCCGGCTTTAATAATCGATTGAGTCAAACCGTTTTCGGTGACTTCAATCGTTCCGTTCCAGATTTCCTGATCGGGCGGCTGCTTGGCTTTGGAAGCCATTTTCCCAGGCTCTTCGACGGAAGAACAGCCCAGAAACAATATACACAATACAGGAAAGAGCCTCACCTTCATCTATGTTATTCCCACTTGTAAGAGATCATGCAGGTGGACTATTCCGACCAATTCGCTCATTTCATTGAGCACAATCAACTGGGTGATATTATGACTCTCCATAAGATGAATGGCGCGGGTCGCTATGGTTTCAGGATGAATGGTTTTGGGATTCAGGGTCAGGCAATCCGCGGCAGTAATCTTGGAAAGATCCGCTTCGCGTTCCAGCAATCTGCGCAAATCACCATCGGTAATGATTCCGAGCAATCGTCCGTTATCATCTACGACGCAGGTTGCGCCTAAACGTTTTGAGGTCATTTCCACGATCAGCTCTTTTAAAGAAGCATGCAGAGGAACTTTGGGAATCTCGTCGCCCTTGCGCATCACCGAATCCACCTTCAGGAGCAAACGCCGACCCAACGTGCCTCCCGGATGCAACAGAGCAAAATCTTCCTTGGTAAACCCGCGTTTATGCAATAAGGCGATGGCGAGAACGTCCCCCATGACCAGGGCAGCGGTGGTGGAGGCAGTGGGAGCCAGATCCCAAGGACAGGCTTCCTCCGCGACGGACACGTCGATGACGAGATCGCAGCGCTCAGCCAGTGGAGATTTCGGGTCGCCAAGCAGCCCAATGACTGGTATACCCAGCAGCCGGAAAGCTGGAAGCAGAGTCGATAATTCATCAGTGCGACCCGATTTTGATATCACGATCGCCAAGTCGTAGGGACTTACGACGCCTACATCGCCGTGAATGGCTTCTACGGGGTGCAGATAGAGCGAAGGTGTGCCAGTCGAAGAGAGAGTTGCTGCGATTTTCCTCGCCACCAAGCCGGATTTTCCCATTCCGGTCAGGATGACATGACCGTTGCGTTTGTTGCACGCTTCCATGAGATCTAATGCTTTGGTGACGTTCTCACCCAATCGTGAGGTGAGCGCATTGATCGCCTGAGCTTCTATTTGTATAACTCGTCGGCACTCATCAAGCAGCACGGAGGCTGAAGGTTGCGTTGAAAACATGATTTCTTCCTATGGATTCTCACTCCGAATTGAGAATTGCGCCAGAACGTCATCCCAATAGCCCTGAGCTTTTAAAATCAATTCGATGATCTCCCTGACGGCTCCTCGCCCACCCTGGTTTTGAGCAACGTAGTGCACTTGTCGACGAACCTCCGGGTGAGCATCAGCCGGAGCCGCCGAAAATCCGACTTTAAGCAGCAGCGGCAGGTCGAAAAGATCGTCCCCAACATAGGCTATTTCCCGTTCGGATAGATTCTGTTTGCGTTTGACGTCTTCCAGAACCTTCGCCTTGTCGAAACGTCCTTGATAAACGATCTTGACGTCGAGTTCTCGGGCACGTTCGGTCACGATTTTCGATTCCCGCCCGGTGATGATACCGGACTTCAAACCGTAGATGTGCAGGAGGTAGATTCCAAAACCATCTCTGACGTCAAACGCCTTGGTTTCCACCCAATCGGCGCTATAGTACAGCTTGCCATCCGTGAGTGTCCCGTCTACGTCCATAAGCAGCAGACGGATGGGTTTAATTCGCTCTCGGAGTTCGGTCGTAAAGTCTTCCATAAATCAGGCACTTTATTTGCACTATAAAAATAGCTCATTTACCTGTCCTTGTCAAGGGAATTCCGCCGGGTTTTTCGCGGGAGAGTCCTCTTACTCAATCATTCTTGTATGCTGATTTTGAACCTGATACTCATGCAGCTTAACCCAAAATTGTAGGATCTTTGCGCTCCTAAATAGGTATAACTGTAAAATCCCACTTAGTGGTAAAACGGATGCGGCTCAAGAGACGACAGACTTATCTCGTTGGTTTGCCTGCGGTACTGCTGGTGTTGATTTTATTCCTGGCTGGCTGTAGTTCCGAGGATAAACAACCCATCACTCCACCGCCAGACTTATCAGAAGTCCAGTGGGCCAGCAAGCTGCCCAACCTGGTCTTCGAGTCATCGAACTATTACCTGGTACAAGCCAGAGCGATTTTTACGGTGGAGCCAGACTCAATTGTCGTTTATATCGTCGATGCTACAGGCGGAAACGTTGCCGCTTTTCACCTCTATGACGACGCCTCAGCCTATCCACTAAGCGACGCTTTGCAATTCTGCGATACCCATTCCGGCGATTTGGTTGCCAATAACGGAATTTATACACGGTTGGTGAACGCTAAATTCGCTGATAATCAGGGGAATTACCTTCTGAAGCTCATGATGTGGGTGGGAAACAGCGAATATCAGGATGACAACGACACCCTGGTCGTAGGAACCAGCCAGGCGCCCCAGGTCAGCGGCTTGATCTGTCCGGATACGCTAAAATCCGGCTTTGCGCCGCTGCAGATTACCGTACAGGCTTTCGATCCCGATCCACCGGCCTCGGATTCTGTGGTCGCGGTGGTGATGAAACAATATGAATTGTCCTCGGGATTGCAATATGGGGATTCCTTAACCCTGCAGCCGTCAGGAAGCACAAATTACGGAGTAACCTTAACTCCTGCTTTTGCCCTGGGACGGCTGAGCGGTTTCTATACTTTCGTTTTCCGAGCCTGGGATTCGTTCAGCATGCTCAGCGACTCGCTGGGTAGGATTGTCTACGTGGAGAATTTTGCTCCGCACCTGTCCAATCCAACTTTTCCGGATTCCATCGGCCTCCCTGAACCCGAAAATATTATCGAAGTGCTCATCAGCATCAAAGCATTTGACGATCAGACCAATCTGGACATCGATAAAGTCTACATGTTCTCCCGCAAACCCAACGGCGAAATGGCAAACGGAGGGAATCCCATCCCAATGGCTGATAATGGATTGCCTTTCGATCCAGCACTCTGGAGTGAAGGTTATCTCGGCGACCAGACGGCGGGGGATTCACTCTTCTCGACAACGGCCATCCTCTACGACACCTCCATGGTTGGAACCTATACCTTCACCTTCCGGAGTTCCGATCTGGCCGGGAATCTCAGTGATACTTTAATTACTTCAATGGTGGTGACTCCTTGAAACTACGATACACTTTTAGCCTGCTGCTGGCTGTTTCACTGCAAATCTTCACCGCGTCGTATCTACAGGCTCAAATCCCCGATAAAGCCGGTTTCCGATTGGTTTCCGAGGGGGGCGTTCCATTGAGTTACCTGCTCTCTAATTCCGTCATCGACATGGTCCCCTTTGGGTCGGATATTCTCATGGGAACCGGTAATGGACTGTCGATCTGGATTGCCGGATTGCAGGATTGGGAATCCTATGATGAGAGTTACGGTCTGGGGCACGGCTCGGTATCAGCTCTGGGCGCGAAAAATGGCGTTGTCTGGGCTGCCACTGCCTATTCTCAGGAGACTTCCCAGGGTTTTCTCCCTGCCGGTGGCGGCGTCGGATTTTCCACGGACGAGGGTTTGAGCTGGACCTGGTTTCAACAACCGGTCGATCCCGACACTGTCACTTTATACGATCCCACCACTACCAACATCCAAAACGTTACCTACGATCTTCTGGTCACCGACAGCGCAGTTTGGATCGCTTCTTTCGGCGGTGGATTGCGCAAATTCAGCTTCGCCGACAGCGCCTGGCACGTCGTACCTCCCGATACGCTTCCTTTTTCATCGTTGGATTACCTGAACCACCGCGCCTTCTCCGTTACGGGTGATGACAGCATTCTCTGGGTTGGCACTGCGGCAGGAGTCAACAAATCCACCGATGGTGGGGTAACCTGGACCAACTACTCACACAACCCCAACAATCCCAACACCCTTTCCGGCAACTTCGTGACCGCTCTGGGGCGCCAGGTGTGGGGAATTCATGACGTCATTTGGGCTGCCACCTGGCCTGCAGTCGGAACCGGAGAGTATTACGGGGTTAGCAAAAGCGACGATCAGGGTCAGACCTGGCAGGTGGTACTGACCGATACGGTGCAGACTCTTAAAACTCATAATTTTGCTTTCAGCGACTCGGTGGTCTACGCTGCCACCAATCTGGGACTCTACAAGTCCATCGATGGCGGACAGCAGTGGGAAGTATTCCCGCAGATCCACGATTTTCAGACCGGTGATTCGCTCTACTCTCAGGAATTCTTCTGCGCCCTCGTGCTTGGCGATACCCTCTGGGTGGGAACCGGCGACGGCATCGCCAAAAGTTCCAATTTTGGCAACACCTGGACTGTCTATCGTTCCTTCCTGCCTCCGGACCAGAATGGACAACCCTCCACCTACGCTTATCCCAACCCCTTCTCTCCCAGGCTGCACAACGTAATCCGTTTTGCCTACAGCATGCCCAAGCCCGGCAAAGTCACCGTAAAAATCTTCGATTTTGCCATGGATGAAGTAGCTACAGTCGTCAGTGGCGAATATCATCAAACCGGCGATTATTCCGATACCTGGCATGGATTCCGCAGCGATGGCGAGGAAGTGGCTACGGGCGTTTACTTTTTCAGAGTGGAACGCGAAGGAGCCGATACAGTCTGGGGTAAGTTCGCAGTAATTTACTAATCATGAGATTTACATCGCCGAATATGCAATCATTAAAATTAAAATCGCTGCAGCTCGTCACAGGGTTCGGGATACTACTCCTGACCGTACTCAGCTTCGTTCAGCCTGCAGCAGCTGGAACCAACGCCGGAACTGCCGGAGCTTTTCTGCGGATGGGATTGGGAGCCCGAGCGCTGGCTATGGGTGACGTCGGAGTGGCCATCCCAGGCAACGGGTTCGGAATTTACTACAACCCTGCCGCTCTCCCCTACTTGAAGCAGATGACCGCACTGTCAACCTACAATTATTTATCGCTGGATCGACATCTTAATTTCATTGGATTTGCGGCGCCGCTCCATCCTCCTGCAGGCATTCCGGGCAAGACGCTTTCCGCAGGCATGGGCGTCGGTTGGATCAACGCCGGATCGGGCGATATGGAGGCGCGTGACCCTGACGGCAAACCTCTCGGCACTTTCAGCAACTCTGAAAACGCCTTCTATTTTTCCTTTGCGCTCTGTGTCACCGAAAAGCTGGCCCTGGGAATATCGCCGAAAGTTCTTTACAATTACTTTCCAGACCTTACGTCGGGTGAATCGTTAAAGTCGACGAGGCTGGGCTTCGATGCCGGGATACTCTTCAATCCCATCGAACGTCTCTACCTGGGAGCGCAGGCTCGGCACATCAATGCTCAATATCGCTGGGATACCAGTACCCTCTGGGGCAGCGATGGCACCGTCCGAACGGAAAAATTCCCCAGAATCTACCGGTTGGGAGCTGCCTATCAAACCGATTTTGGTCTCCTGGTGACGGGCGAATTTGAGACCAGTGATCAGAATGATAATCAAATTCATGCCGGAGCTGAGTATCTGATCATCGCCCCCAGTGAGAACAGCTTCGCTCTTCGCGCCGGTTACGACGATGAGGATCTTGCCTTCGGCATAGGTTATGGCTTTGCCCTATGGAAGGTCCGCGGACAATTTGACTATGCCTACCAGATCCAACAGATACCACCCTTCGATTCCCAGGTGATCTCCTTCAGCGTGAGTTTCTGATGACGAAAGTACTCAAATATACGACCTTCTTCAGCCTAATCCTTTTAGGGGTCAGCCCTGGAATCGCCGCGCCATCCGGGTCCTTTCCGCTCTTGAAGATGGCTCCTGACGCCCGATCCGTCGCTATGGGTGAAACCGGAATTGCAGGAGCAAAGGGCGCATTTTCGCTCTTCCACAACCCGGCGCTGATGACCTTCTCAGAAACCTCCCAAGCTGGGTTCGCTTATACCGACTGGCTGTTGGATTTGAGTATGCAGTCAGGCGCCTTATGTTTCAAACGTCAGAATTTGAGCATTGGACTGTCATTCAATGTCTTCAACACTCCGGGGCTGGAGAGGCGTGTGCTGCCATCGGATGACCCTCTGGCGACCTTCTCGGCGCATGATCTGGCTGCAGGACTCAGCCTCGCCTACTTATGGCAAAACCGTCTCAGCCTGGGCATCACGGGGAGATACCTCTACCAGCAGATCGACGTCAATGATGCTAATGGCATTGCTGGGGATTTAGGGTTGGCGTATCGACTGAATTATCGCAATATGGTTGCAGCTGCCTCCATCAGGAATATGGGACAGATGCAAGCTCTGCTGACCGAAAGAACGCCTCTACCGTCCGAAGCGTCTCTGGGACTTTCGGGGGATATTTATTCCAAGGGAGATTTTTGTCTCCGAGCTCAAGCGGATGGACAATATCTGTTAGATGACGATCTGCGCCTGCACGCGGGTTTGGAATGCGATTGGCGCAACCAGATCTTCCTGCGGGGCGGGTATCAGACCGGCAGCGAACTGCGGACTTTTTCCGGAGGCTTGGGGCTCGCCTGGCAGCGTTTCCACTTCGATTACGCCTATCAACCTCTGGCTGAAGACTTCCAGGCATCGCATCGATTCGCACTTAGCATAGATTTCTAAACCAAAAGGGATAAATTCAACGAGGAACGGGATGGCAAAATACCGCATCGCCTGGCTGCCGGGAGACGGCGTGGGCAAAGAAGTTATGGAAGCAGCGCGTCTGGTGCTGGATAAGCTTCAACTGGACGCCCAATACATTCACGGCGACATCGGTTGGGATTTCTGGATATCCGAAGCTAATGCGCTCCCCGATAGAACCATTAAACTGTTGGGAGAAACGGATTGCGCTCTCTTCGGAGCGATCACGTCCAAGCCCAAAGATGAAGCTGATAAAGAGCTGGCTCCCCAACTGAGGGGCAAGGGACACTCCTATTTTAGTCCCATTGTGCGGCTGCGCCAGGAATTAAATCTGCACACCAATCAGCGCCCCTGTAAAGCCTATAAGGGCAACCCGCTCAACTACCGGGACGACATCGATCTGGTGGTCTTTCGTGAGAACACGGAAGGGATGTACGGCGGCGTCGAATTCTTTCCCTTGCCGCAATCTGTATTCGATGCTCTCTGCGTTCACCCCAAGATGAAGAAATTCGGAGAAAACCCCTTGAGCGAAATCGCTCTGTCGACCCGTATCATGACCAAGAAGGGATGCGAAAGCATCAACCGTCAAGCATTCGAATTTGCCCGCAAATTCAAGCGGCGGTCAGTGACGGTAGTGGATAAACCGAATGTGCTGCGTGAAACCGGCGGTCTGATGATCAAAGCTGCTCGAAATGTAGCTAAGGATTACCCGGAAATTCCTCTCTGGGAAACCAACATCGATGCTCAGTGCATGTGGCTGATCAAGAATCCGAACAATTACGACGTCCTGGTGGCTGAAAATATGTTCGGAGACATCCTCTCTGACCTCTGTGCGCAATTGGTGGGTGGATTAGGGTTCGCCTGCGCCGGCAACATCGGCGACAATTACGCCGTCTTTGAACCGACTCATGGATCCGCTCCAAAATATGCAGGTATGTACAAAGTCAATCCCATTGCGACTATCCTGTCGGCCAAGATGATGCTGGATTGGCTGGGAGAAGTCGACAAGGGCGCTCGCCTGGAAAACGCCGTCGCTGAAGTCATCTCCGAAGGCAAAGTCCGCACCTACGATATGGATGGGAAAGCGACAACCATCGATATGGCGAAAGCTATTGCCGAAAAGGTCTGATTTTTCGATAGGGACACGGCGTGCCGTGTCCCTACACCTGTAATAGTACCTAAAAAGCGGCTCTTGCCGCTTGATTTTTTTCATAAAGTTCATTATCTTAATAGGATAATGGTATGGCGGATGGGATGAGAAGCGTTTGGCGAATCGTGGCGGTCGGTTTCCTGGTTCTGAATCTGGCGGGGTGCGACCTATTCAAGACCCGACCCACAGAACCGCCCAACATGGGCGGAACGCCCTGGATTTATCCCTTAAGTGTGGATCAGGTTTTCGCTAACCTGACGCAGGCGATTTCGGAAAGCAACAGCGACCACTACCTGCGCTGCCTGTTCAGCCCGGACGATTCCAGCCATGTTTTCCTGTTCGTCCCGAACCCCAACGTTTCGGGCTGGCCCACGACCGACCCTTGGGGTTATGCCGAAGAACAGGAGACCATTCAACGGCTGTTCACTCTGGAATCTCCCGCGAACAGCGCCGTGCTGCTGCTGGAAGAGGATGGACGCCTGATCTATCCCAATCAGGATTCCGCCTGGGTGTCACAGAATTACACGCTTACGGTTCCCACGACTGACCAGAACCTGCCGCAGCAGGTGTCGGGGCGGTCCGATTTCTACCTGGCTAAAAACGCCACTGGCTACTGGGCCATATACCGCTGGGAAGACGTGGAAGGCAATCCGTCCTGGACGGATTTAAAAGCGGGGTTGTACTAAGGGTGGCACGCATTCACAGATGCTTTACCTTTTTAGTGGTTCTGGTAACTATTCCCCTCACCGGCTGCCTGAACCCTTTCGCTCCGGCGTTAGGAGATCCGTCAGCGTCGCTGTGGACTGATCAACAGACGGTCGGCGAGCTGCTGGACAACTTTCGGAACGCCTATAATTTGCAGGATTCGCTGCGGTATTCCAACTGCTTAGCCAACGACTTCACTTTTTTATACTATGACGTCGAGAACGAACGCGAAGATCAATGGGGGTTGAACACCGATCTGAAGGCTACGGGCGGACTGTTTCGCAATTTCGAGGAAGTCCATCTGACCTGGACTGCCCTGTCGCAGATCATCCGCGATTTCGCAGCAGAAGATTCCAGCCTGGAATTCGACGCCAGCTTCAGCCTTTCGCTCTACAGCGCCAACTCATCCTATGATCTCTATGGATTTGCCCGGTTCACCGTCTTTAAGGAACCAGCCAGTCAATTCCGCATTACCATCTGGAAGGATAATTCATATTTTTAATGGCCCAGATCACTCAGTCTAACAGGGAATCTTATCATGAAATTAGGCGTCAATGTTGATCATATCGCCACCATCAGGCAGGCTCGAAACGGATCTGATCCAGACCCGGTGGCTGCAGCAATTCTGGCTCTGTTAGCCGGAGCGGACAGCATCGTCTGCCACTTGCGGGAAGACCGCCGTCACGTTCAGGATCGCGACGTCGATTTACTCAGGCAGGTGGCGCACAACCGCCTGAATTTGGAAATGGCGGCAGCTCAGGAGATCATCGAGAAAGCCTTGATTATCAAACCGGAAGTCGTGACCCTGGTCCCGGAACGGCGCGAAGAGCTGACCACTGAAGGCGGTCTCGACGTAGTCCTGCAATCCACCAAACTAAAGGGTGTGATTGAGACGTTTAACAGCGCCGGAATAGAAGTCAGTCTGTTTATCAATCCGGAAATGGCTGCGATTCGGGAAGCGGCGAAAATCGGCGCGCAAGCGGTTGAACTGCATACGGGGATATACGCCGAAAGCCGCTCAGAGAACGCTCGCCAATTGGCGTTAGATGAATTGACCAACGCCGCCATCGCGGCAGCGAAGATGGGGCTATTCGTCGCAGCCGGTCACGGTCTGAACTATTTCAACGTTCGTCCTGTCGCTCAAATCCAACAGATTGAAGAGCTCAATATCGGACATTCCATCATAGCTCGAGCGGCTATGGTCGGAATGACCAAGGCTGTGGAAGACATGCGATACTTAATCGATCGATAATACAACTTAGATAGGGAGAAATCATGCGCGTGGATGCTCGCTTAATCGGAACTATCCTCAGCATAGCGCTCTTAGGGGCTATACTGGGTTGCAGCAAAGGCGGAGGCGATGGGGGAACCAATCCACCTCAGAGTCATGCACCCACTATCGCCATTCAATCAGGTCCGGCGGATACCATCGCCGTAACAGATACCGCCGTATTCGTCTGGCACGGCGCGGACCAGGACGGTAACCTGGCGGGGTATTACGCCGGATTGGACGGAAACTATAGCTGGACTCTCGATACGACTGCAACGTATACGAACTTTACGGCTGGCACCTCTTATACCTTCCGAGTCTTCGCCAAGGATTCCAACAATGCGTTCTCTGACACAGCCTCATGGGCATTCGTGATCCGGCAACTGGTCACCAACGTAACGCTGCATGCTCTCGGTATAGGCATCACGGATGCTGACGGAGACGGATTCTGGACTCAGTTCAACGTCAAATGGTCGCCGGTAATCAACACTCCCAATGCGGAAGATCTGCGTTTGTTTGTGGGCGTCAAACCGACCTACGGTTCCTGGCCTGAGTGGACGGACAGTACAACCTTGATCAACAGAAATCCGGGGCAAGTGGATTCGTTGACGTACTCTCTCCCCCTCTTCGCCAAAAGCTACTACAACATCCGTCTGGAGGTGCACGATGCTGAAGGAGTGGTATTGGCGGAGATTCCTTATAGTCCTCAAGGCAGTCTGGCCAAGGTGGGACTGGAAGACATTGATGGATTCTTCGCCTGGTTCGACGACGCCTGGACCGCCAATGGGATCGACTCATTGCCACAGGGCAATCCGGATGGATATTATGAGTCAATCGAGCTCTGGTGGAACGTGGATGCCTATCCCGATGCCGGGCGCGTAAAGGTAGTCGTTTACGAGCGCAATTCAGCCAACGAGGAGAGATACCTGACCCAGTCTTTTCTGTATGACGTAGATGGTTTCGGCAACTCCGACGCCATGGGTACGCTGATCCATGCTGGGATAACTTTCGATCATTACGATTACCGGCTGGAGTTGCTGGATCAGGACAACAATTTTCTGGGTGAACTCGATTACGGCGCAGATCCCGATTTAATGGAAATCCCCCTGGGATCACCTGTCAGCCTGACTTCAAAACCCGAGGCGGTTATGATCAATCGTTAAATTCGATGAGGTAATTCACCTCAATTCAGAAGGACGAATGCATGAAAGATAAACTACTCGAACTGTTCCCCGAAATTGGGGAAATTAATGACGCAGAAATCAAAGACAAGACGCTCGATACGCTGATAGATGCTATCCGAATCGGAGGCTGGACACTGGAGGATTTAGATCAAGTCCCGTTTACTCTGCTGATCAAGGGGACCAAGGTTTCCTACCGCCAACACACCCGCGCCGTCACACAGATGGCGCTGGCTTGCGGGAAGATCATGGATCAGAACTACCGTGATAGTTTCAGGATTAACTTCGATCAT
Source organism: bacterium (assembly GCA_026394195.1). GTDB lineage: Bacteria > Electryoneota > B3-LCP > B3-LCP > B3-LCP > JAPKYS01. The sequence goes on from JAPKYS010000023.1 coordinate 568,072, forward strand.
CTAATTTCAGGCGCTATCCTGCATGATGTGGGTAAGCTATTGGAATTCGGCAAGAATGACGCCGGGTTTGTCAAGACACATTCCGGCAAATTACTGCGTCATCCCTTCTCCGGAGCGGGCCTCTGCGTCAAGCACGGCTTGCCTGACAAGGTGGTGCACATCGTCGCGGTTCATGCCAAGGAAGGTGAAGGTGGTTATCGCTGCCCGGAAGCAGTGGCAGTCCACCATGTGGATTTCGTCAATTTTGAGCCGTTGAGAGATCTTTGATAGAAGACCTGCAGAGATGCTTCAAGGCTATCCTCTTTGATCTCGACGGCGTACTGATCGATTCTATGCCGCACCATGTGGCTGCCTGGCAGCGAATCTTCGCTGAGTTGGGGATTGAAGTCCCCAGCGAAATTCTGCGTCGCAGCGAAGGCGAAAAAGCCAAGATCACCATCCGCAGACTGGCAAAGCAGCACGGTTTGGATCTGACCGAAACCCAACTGGATGATCTGATCAACCGAAAACGCGCCATCTACAGGCGCTCCGCACCTAAGGGGATGCGGCAAGTTGCATATACGCTCCTACAAACTTGTCGGACCGCTGGGCTTAAAGTCGCAATCGTCACGGGTTCAGTTCGATCCAATCTGGAATGGACACTCTCGTCAGACGAGTTACAGTTATTCGACCTTGTTATCAGTTCTGAACAATACCAGAGCGGCAAACCACATCCTGAGCCCTACCTGAAAGCTGCGAATATACTCGGAATCGATCCACTCCATTGCCTGGTAATCGAAAATGCGCCGCTGGGGATACAGAGCGCCAAAGCCGCTGGAATGACCTGCGTCGCCATCACGACCACGTTGCCGCCGGAAGTTCTGAAGGAAGCCGATTTTATCCTGACGGATCTCGATGATCTGCTCAACCGGAAGATTGATTTCTCAACCGTTAAACCGGGAGACTCCCAATGCCGCACGTAGATATCGTGACCATTGAGCGGCATACGCTATGATAAGAAAACTTCGCCAATTGCGCGCGGAAAAAGCGGTCGAATGACCGCTTTTTCTCTGTATAGATAGCGCCTCTTGGGATGGCAGTTATTCTATTTTAGCTTGGTTTTCAGCTCCTGAAGCTCCTTTTTCAGCTCTTCAATTTGTACCTTGAGCTCTTCTGTCGGCACCTCAACCTGGATCCTTAACTCCTTCAGCGATTGACCTAATTCTTCCATGTCGATATCAGGCGCCACCATTCTAAGCTCCTTGATTTTTTCCAAACCTTTGCCCCAATCCGACCTGCTGCCGAAGCTCATGCAATCGGAACAAGAGCTGCAGTCCTTGGCCATTTCATCCAACTGAGCTTTAAATTTCTTCTCTTTGCCGTCTCGAATAGCAGTAATCTCAACCTCATCCCCCTTTTTCTTATCCTTAAACGCTTTTCTCAGATCTGACCGATCTTCGACTTCGCGATCACCCACCTTCACGATGACGTCGCCGGCTTTCAAACCAGCCTTCTGCGCCGGAGAATCCTTTTCAACTGAGGATACCAGCAGTCCATCACCTTCCTTGACCTTGAAATACTCTGCGAGCTGATCGGACAGTGGCTGCAACTGCACCCCAAGGAAGGCGCCTGGCTTTCCGTAACCCTTCATGATTTTGATACACTTCTTGGCGTTGGGAGAATCGCAATCTCCGCAGCCTTCTGAAGAAGCGATCATCACGGTTTTATCAGGAGCTTCACCCATGGTGACTTTCAGGGATTTCTCTGCTCCGGAACGCATGACCACCAAGGTGGCTTCATCGCCCGGTTTGCACTTGGCGATCAATTTGCGCAGATGATCTGAATCATCGACTTTTACGCCGTTGAATTGGGTGATCAGGTCATCCTCGATAATACCAGCCTTTTTTGCAGGACCATTATCAACAACGTCACCAACCAAGGCACCGGAATCCTGCTTTTTCTCGCCTTGTTCCGTCTTGATTATGGTTTCCTGCAGATACACCCCCAGATAGGCGTCCTTGGATGGTTCTGCCTGAGCCGATTGGATGAGGATAGTCCCCAGTCCTGCCAGCATTAAGATGGAAATTCCCAACATCGGAATTAAAATCCGCTTTTTCATGACATTCACCTCACATTTATTTCTTCATTTGGAGTAACTTTCATGCCTCTATTAATTGGACGATAATCAAAGGCAGAAGTTTCACCGGAATTTAAGAATTTTCAATGATTTTAATAAAATTCAGGCGGGGTATTCCAGGACGAGCCCCTGATCGATGTTCAACAGGGTAGTTTTGAGAATTTTTCCGGCGAGGCTCAGGTCAAAGGTATTATTTTTTGGGTAGGAAACCTGAGTCGACGCGATATCAGTTTGGGAGGGGATCAGAAGAGTTGAATCCAGGTGCAGATGCTCTGCCAACTTGTGAGCAAAGGTGACTCTGTCGGTGGGCTCCGATCCTCCAAGATGGAGCAGCCCCTTCCAGTCGCTCTGCGCCAGTTCCCAAACGCATTGCGACAGGTTGGTCACCGACATGAAATTACGGAATTGATCAGCGAAGAGAAAATACGGTTTTCCACCCTGGACACGCTGGATAACCTCCTCAGTGAAGGAAGTACCACCGATAGCGGGCTTACCGTAACTCAGATTAAGGCGAATCACCACCAGGTCGGAACAGGTTTCCTGCACACGCCGTTCGGCTGCCAGCTTGGTACATCCGTAAAAGTTGACGGGCTGCGGCAGATCCGTTTCGCTGTAATTGCCCTTGGACCCATCAAAGACCATGTCGCTGGAAAAGAAGATCAATCGTATCCCATATTCGACGCAGAGTTCAGCCAATTGTCCAGTAAACCAGCTGTTCATCTCCCAAGCGGCAGTCGGAGCATTCTCGCAGAATGCAACGCTTGAATACCCGGCGCAGTGGATGAGCAGATCGGGTTTGATCCCCTTTAGGATAGCGTTAACCGCATTCAAATCTCGTAAATCAACGCGCAGCGTGCGCGAAGAATTCTCGCGCACGTTGTTATCAAGGTAAGTACCCCAGGTTTCTATATCGGTAGGAGCGTCAAGAAAGAGGCGGCCCCCAATGAATCCGGATGCACCGGTAATTAATGCTCTCATTGGCTGATTTCACGCGAAGGCTGGTTATCTGGAGCCATGGTCTCAGAAGCCGGCGGTCAGAACCAGGCGAATCTCATTGGAGGAATTGGCAAAAGTGGGTTCAACGCTCAAACCAAGCTGTCCCGTTTTCTGACGCTTCAACAAGGCGGAGGCTTTTTTCCCTGTATCGACCAGTGAAATCAGGCGGTTGAGCGCAGCCGCACCTATGAAGAAGTACATGCGGTTCTTGGCTGAACGGCTTTGAATGCGAGTGTGATCGTACTCAAGGCGGTTTCCCTCCGCATCCCAGGCCCAAAAATAGGATGGGTCATTATAAAGCGCGTCGAAATCTCGATTCAGCAGCTTCGCCTGATTGTATTCATCAGTGTTGTTGTAATTCCCTATATCTGCATAGTATTTGTCTGACCTGCCCGACATGTGAGCTCCGGAGTGCGTGGCGGCATAGGAGATAAACTGGTCTTCACGCCATTGACCATACACGTATTGAGTAACTACCCCCGTCCAGATGGCCACGTCGGTCCAGAAAAATGCTCGCCCTGTGTTTTTGTATCCTAAGTATGATTCTCCCCAACCGGGCATTATCAAAGATCGCAACAATGCTCCCTGCCGATTGAGCTTCCTCTCCGTGCCTTGACTATCCTTGAACACTCCGCTCGTTTGATCCGCGGCGAACTGGTTGGACATAGCCATTCCAAGCTGGGAATTTTGATAGACCAGTTTGGAGTATCGTCCGTTAGCAGCGATTTGAGCAGTTGACCCCTGCGTTTGGGCGTTGGCAGCGGATCCTGCCAAAGTCAACAGCAGGAGTATGATTATTGTAGATTTTACCGGATTCATCAGAAGAATTGAGACGATTAGAAGTTCAGCCTGAAAACACCCATGGTGACCTGTTCGTTGTCATAGCGGCGTGATTCCAGCCTGAAGGCGCCTTCGACGGCATGTTCTTTTGCCAGTTTACGGTTGTGAACGGATACTGCGAATCCTGCGTGCAACGCTGACAGCAGATGATTCGCCATCACTACCATGGTAAAGTCCTTGGATGAATTGAGGGCGTCGTTGGATTCTTTACGCATGTTCAGGTAGGTTTCTCTGAAGCTATTCTTGGTCTCCCATTGCCAGGTGGTGCGGGTTGCGGCGCGGTAGTTCAAATCACTGTCACCCAAAGTGGGCCAACCGGCGCCGAACTGATTGTACTTGCCGATCATTTCGTAGTACTGCTGATCATTTTTGTTAGGATCAAGCTCATGTGTAAACCCATCGCTGGGCAGATAGAGTAACTTCTCAGTCCAGGATAGCGACTGCCATTCGTCGATAAGGCCAGTATATCCCGGATCACCACCGGTTTGACCATCTTTCCCGAAGATGGTGGCAGCCCAGTATTCATAGTGCGAGTAATCGTTGAATTCTGCGAGCGTATTCGGCTGTATGGCGTCGCGATTATAAGCCCAATGTTGCTCGGCGTATGTGTGGAATTCATCATCCTTATTCATGCCCTTCTGATGATAGACCGCCACCCCAGCCCAGGCTCCCACTTCCACCGCCATGAATAGCGCTCCCCATAGCGGACTCTTGGCGTAGATCTGCCCGGTTCCAGGTAGAATCATCGACAGCAACAGAGCCTTGCCGGGAACCAGTTTACCGGCGATTTCCGGGGCAGCTGTGGTTGAATCGGCTGGCGCCGGCTGTTCCGGCGTCTGGGTCATCGCCTGTGCCAACTGCAGGCGCATGGGGTTATAATTTAATCTGGACTCACCATTTGGATTGGCGATCGCAGCAACTGCCAACAACAAAACTGATAATGCGATGCTTATCCAGCGCATTTTCCACCTCGTTCCTTCGGAGTTCTTGTACGGATTAGGCTTTTATTGATCAGGAAATCGCAGAGGTCACTTTCCCTGGACCTTGATCCTGTCAGGATGACTGAGGATACTTAGTTATTACATTCCTCAAATGTTTTAAAGATCCCACTATTGGCAGATTTTAGGCTGTCTATCTGCCGATAAAAGGTATATCGCTGCGCCTGAGATTAAAGTTAAACAACAGCGTTAGATAATACCGCCATTCCCGGCCGTATTCGTGTACGCCGTTGTCATCGACGATATTAAAACGATTGAATCCGTAAGCTGCGTCTATGGTCAGCGCGCTGGGAAAGGTGGTAAAACTGAAGAATTGTACCTTCAGAGCTGCTCCGGCGTCCGTCTTCAGATCTTCCTTTTGAAATTCACCCGTCCAGGAATTGCCGACGTCGCCGTAGCCCTGAAGATAAACTTTATCGAGGCTGATGATACCCAGATTGCCGGCAATGTCACGCCAGATCGGAAGGGTATAAATTCCACGCAGAATTCCTTTGCGGGTGCCTCCCATGCTGTAATAGGAGTATCCTTTCATGCCGTCAAGCCCCCCCGCATAGAGGTAGAAGAAAGAATCGACCGTGTGATCCAAGTAGCCCAGATCCGCTGTAAATGTAAGACTGTGACCCTTCATCAATGGCGACTTGAAATAGCGGTCAGCCAAGAGTTGGAAGCGATTGTACTTATAGGGGGTGTAGACTTCCTGGATGGTTCCTTTGCCGGCGTTGACGGTGAAGCCATCGATAAAGTAATTTTGTTCATGGGCGATCTCTCCCTGCAGGAAGTAACCACCGCTGGGGCTGATGTCCTGATTTCTACCGGCCAGACGGTGGTCATCCGTCACGGTCAATTCAGCGGTTTTACCCTTGAAGTAGGTATAGCCAAACACCGTCCCATCATCAAAGGTCACGTTGGTGCGGTAGCGTGATAATACCCCTGCCAGGCGGACGGTGACCACATCCATAATCTTGAACCGGATCCCGGCATCGACTTCCAGCAGGTTAAAGCTGTACTTGCTGGTGTAAGTATCGTAAAGCGGCACGGCATTCCCGCCGCTGCCGCGCTCGCCGATGATCTTGTATTGATCTTCAAAGGTCTGCTGGGTGTGACGGCGTAGATTGTAAGCTTCGATAAAAAGTGTGGGCGGGAGTCTCTTGTATTCGATCAGAGCGAAGAGGTCATAATCCTTAGCTCCATTCATGGCGAAGCCGCCGAAGGCATTCATCTGTTCCAGAATGTCCTGCGAATAAAAGTAGAGACCCGGCTTGAATTTCCCGTAATCGAAAGCGATCCGTGGGTAGATAAAGGTTTTATCGAACGTAGGCTTGTAGGGGCGTGACGGAGCATCCGGCGCCGGGACGTCGCTGTAATTCACCGGCGGAATGGTGTTCAGGTAATCGGGTTGATATACCATCCAGGTAGGATCGATAGAAACCACCGAATCCATCAACGCCATCTTATAGCCGGTCGCACGGTAATCCGCGTAGGCCATTCTGCCATCAGGGGAAACGGCAGGCATGAAAGCACCGCCAAGAACGTTGGTTACAGCGCAGACCGCTCCGGTGGAAAAATCATAACGGTAAATATTAAATATGCCGGTGCTGTCAGATGAGAAGTAGAATTGGTCGCTGCCACTCCAATACGGGTCCCGTTCATCCGCACGGGTACTGATGACCTTATTGATTTCACCGGTTTCCAGATCGGTCAGCATAATGTCCCGATCATTATCTCGGCTGAAGGCAAATAAAATGCGGTTATTATCATCAGACCATCGAGGAGCATAGACCTGTTCACCGTTGGAATATTGAGTCAGCGCGCGTTCAGCACTCAGTTTGGTATCTTTCTTTACCTTCCACCATTCAGGATTCAGGTCGGCGACCCAGAGATTCTGAGTGCCGTCGGAACTGACGACAAAACAAACCTTCTTGCCATCAGGCGATACGTCGACGTCGGAAGCTCTGCGGCCGGTGGTTATGCGTCTGACTTTCTTGTCCACGCAATCCCAGGCGGTGAGATCGTCGAAATGCGATCCGTGAGTTCCGGGTCCAAATTGCATATTGAAAAAGATAAATCGGCCATCGGGGCTGTAGGACAACGGGGAATCGACCCCGGAGTACAATTGCTTCAGTTCCTTTTTCTCCAGATCGTACCGATAGAGAGCTGAGTGCATGAAATAATCGCCGCCCTTGTTGGAGGTGAACGCCAGGAATTTGCCATCGGGGCTGAAGGCTGGATGCAGATTGGCAAAACCTTCCGGTTCGATTAGGCTGCCCTCGCGGCGGTGCGTCTGTATTTCAGCTGAACGAGTGGTGTAGGTAGCTTTTAAACTGTCGAGCCATTCTCGATGCAACTGCCCGCCATTCATACCGAGATTGCGCTTCAGAGATTGATCAAAAGTGAAGTAGAACGGTCTCTTCATGTCGGCGCTGAGACGCTGCAAGACGTCCACTCCCCAGCGATCGGCGATATAGCGCACCAGCGTAAAACCGTGGTCGTAGACTCCTTCGGCGTCGAGACTGGTCTTGCCGTAATATCCCATTTCGGTATAGGTCAGGGGCTTGCCTTCCAGAACTCGCATGCGCAAGATCATGTCGCGATGAGAATCCCAGTGGTCGTATCCAAAATCGGGACGCTGGAACTGAGAGCAGCCTTCCGCAAACCAGGGCGGGATGATGGTCAGGGGCAGCGGATAGGAAGCCAGGACATTGGGATACCCGTACAGAACGTCCGGCCGCTTCTCTTCTTCGTAATCGATCACCTGCAGATAAAACGCCGGCAACCAGCGGGGACCCTTGCGTGAAGCTCCCAATTGGATAAGGTGTGTAAATTCGTGAGAAACCACATTGCGCAGCCAGTTGTGGGTGCCGCGCAAATCGAAATCCAGGGGCTTGGCCCAGATTACGATCTTATTGTCATAATAGTATGCACCGCCGTTGGAATAGTCGTCGGTGTCGCGGACGATGATGCTGATTTTGGTATCGGGTTTGTAGTCGTAGAGGGAGGTAATGGGCTGGTAATCTTCTTCGGCGATGCGCAGAATTTCGCGGGCGGTTCTTTCGGCGCCCTGATGGTACATGATCTTGAAATGATCCGATTCGTAGACTTCCCATTTCAGTTCGGGGTGGTTGTACTCTTCCGGTTGAGCCAGAAGTGATGCCGGGGCTGAAATCAACAACAGAGCAAATACGATCAGAACATTCAACCGGAATTTCATCACTTCACCACCGCGATCTTGATAAATGCCGTCTCCTTTTGTCCGCCGGCTGAGGCTTCGACTCTGCCAATGTAGACTCCGGACGATACGCCGTCCAGATTCCAATGCAGTTCGCCTTCAATACCTGCCTCGGAAGAACCCGTAAGCTCCTTAACCAGATCTCCTGAACCATCAAAGATGCGGACGGATATTTTCCCGGATTGCCCCATCTTATAACGAATATGGCTGACGTCCGTAGCCGGGTTAGGCCAGGGATAGACTTTGGACTTCACCAGGACACTATGATCCGGCGCTGCGACGGTAACCGGGTCATAGGCGATGCTCTGGCGATAATTGCCGTTTAGATAGCCGTTCCAGGGGTGTCGTTGGTCGTCGAAATTACCTGATTGATTCAAATGCCAGGCGTACAATATCCCCGAATCATCGACAGCGACGAGTTCAGCTTCCGGGTCATCATCCATGTTGACGACTATGGGAGACCATAAAACTGTTCCCGCAGTCGTCTTGGGGAAACCCTTGGCGGTAGAGCTCAATTCTCCACGCGTATCAATCGAACCATCTGGCCAACCGAAAATAACCCGAAGCTCAGGTGTCAAACCCAGTTCTGAGATTATAGGGTAGCCAAAGATGGAGGTGTTGGTTTTTGACGCATCGATCAACATGGGCCAATTTGCGGCTAACACACCATTATTTTGCACGGCAACGATGCGGTTGTCTCCGACGAGGACCAGCTCGAGCCTGCCATCGTTATCCAGATCCGCCGCAATGGGCGCAATCGGATTATCTATCCCCGTCGACATAGGAAATCCGGGTCGATAAACACCCGTAGCGGGGTCTAATAAAATGACATTTCCACTTCCGCTGACTACGCCCAGATCGATCCGATCTGAAAGGGTATGGATTAGTGTCAGGGGATACCGAGGAATATTAAATGGAAGATTTATTTTCCAGGTAATCTGTAAATCCTGCGTAACCAAAGCAGCTTGTCCGCTGCTATAAACGATAAAAATAGGCGCATCTACCGTTGTATCGGCCAGACACATACCGCTAACCGTGCCGATGGAATCAAATACTGTGATCTGTCCGATAAGGTTCAAACCACTTTGAAAAGCGGCAATTCCGTTTTCCGTGGTTGCGTACCATTTATTATTAATCCCACCCTGCGTAATTAACGGTGTACCGTTGTCCAGCCCGGGAACTGAGAGCGAGTCATGTTCAACCATTCCCGTGGAGAGGGTGTATTGAAAACTGTGAGCGTATTCGTCGTTTGAAGTAAAGAAAGCGATAAAACCATCATCAGTTTGATCGACTGCAGGGATTGAGTTGATTCCACTGATTTTAGCTAAGAGCGTGTCCTGTGTGGTGGTGATCTCACCCATCAGGCTGGTATCGGTCCGAGTGGAATAAACCGAACCGATTGAGTGACCGTCAGTATCGAAAAGCTGAATCGCTCCATTAGTGGAAAACACCAGAAGAAAATCGATTCGGTTGTCGAGATTAACATCAAGCGGGCAGGGTGGATAAATACTGCCCTCGCCGGCTAATTTTTTGGGGAATCCGACCTGCGCCCAATCGCTCTTGACCCAGAAGCTCATGACGGAGTCTATTGAAGAAAATCCACCGATCTTCAGACCGGTACTGGAATTGTCCTGCGAGCGCGTCCCCGGATGGGAATCGTCGTAAAACAGTACGGTGTGGCTCAGCAACTGTGGATTTGCATTCAGAAATTGTTGATTTCCTGCGAAGAAAAAGTCTCCAGCCCATCCGAATTCGGTCCCATAACCGACGTCGAGGAAACTGTATCCCTTGCCGATATCAGGAGCGCCGTCTGCTTCAATCAGGGAAACGCCTCTTTTTTCCGGGTCATTATTTACGGTATTGGAGGCATAATTCTGATAGATAACCTGATCGTTCACATGCCAGATCAAGATCCCTTCCCCGGGCAGACCAAAATCGTAGTTGTCGACTCGGACGATCACCTTAAATCCACTGTCCGCTTCGACGGTGTAATCGTCCTTGATTTTCAGTTTTCTGCCGTCGCGGTCGTAGGCATAGGTATAGCCCAGGGAATCGGGATCCCAGGACCGGTTCTCGATCAGGTAGTATTCCGATTCGTTGAGATTGAGGCGATAGATCTCATGTTGCGCTGTATCAGTGGGAGTTCCTCGCCCGGTAAGATTCACCTTGAAGGTGTCCTCAACGGCAGCAGGCGTGATCAGGAGTGGTTCTTCCCATCCCATGAATACCCTCGACCAGGCACATGGTCTTGATGGGATCATTCCGGCAAAGTTGCCGGAACCCTGATCCATCAGATCGAATCGTCCCACGCCGGAAGCCCCGGTTTCGGTATCATAGAGGGCGGGCAAACCGATCCACTGAGCAAACAGCAGCGTCGCGGTGCCATTCAGGGCGATCTCGACGTCCACTTCAAATTGGCGCTCGGTTTCCGGTAAGAGCATTCCGCCGGTCACAAAAATGTTGCCTGCGGGAATACCCGGAAAGGTGGGATCATCTAACGACTGACGCAGATCGTCCAGAGTGAAGTAGGCTGAGGGTATGTCATGCGGAGTTTCGTCGAAACCGACGGTGAAATCCTGTCCGGTTCCGGCGTGAAAGATGACGAAGGTGTCCCATTGGGTGAAATCGATGCCGGTATCTGCTGCGGCGGCTTTCCAGGAATCTTGAAACAGTTCCGCCAGCCGTTTGTCCAGGTCTTCCTTGCCCAGATTGTAGTTGTAATGCCACATCTGGTTGGGCAGCCGGTAGGCGCTGTCAGCTTGCTGGGGATAGACGGCGAAGGTATCGATGCTTATCTTGCCCTTGGAAACCTCTCCGAAGTAATTCTTCAAGAAGCTGAGGTGATCCTCAAAATAGGCTCTGTCATGTGGAAGTGGATCTACTGAGGCGGAGGCGGGATACCCGGATTCAAATAGTCCGTTTCCCGTCGTAGTTGAAATGCTGTCCGGTTGGAAATCCACCCTGATTGCGAGGATTTTGTAGTGTCGGACCGGGAGTGTCGCCACAGGAAGCGCCTGTCGTCCAGCGTGAAATAGAGCCGGATTCAGCAAGGGGATCTTCCCGGCGGCAAAAGCAGATGCGGATAGGAAAAGCCCCCAAAGAATGGGGGCAACGAGCCATCTTTTCAGGTTCCGTCGCACTTAGTTATATACCCAGCGTCAAGGAAAACATCATCGTGTCTGTCAACGGGTGTCCTTCGCCGGCGGAAACGTATCCGAAATCAAAGCGGTAGGACGAATAGGCGAGCGAAAAACCGAAGGTAATGGGTTTGCGGTCACCCAATTTGTCGTAGTAGTATCCCATCCTCAGACCAACCAGATTCGAATACCAGTACTCGACGCCGAAGTTGGGGATGATTCCGTCAATTTCGTTCGCAATGGGATTATTGGACCATGCGCTGAAGAGCGCTATGTAGAACGGTACGGCGCGTCCGTCATCGTAGCGATCGACAAGTTCTTTCTGCGCGTCAAGGTTGAAGATCAACCGGTTGAACTCGTTATCGATCAATTTATAGGAAGCTCCGATGCGGATGGTCATCGGCAAGGGGTCAGCCTGAGCGCGGTCGATGTAGGAGATCGCCGGACCCATGTTGGTCAGAGTAGCGGCAAGCGAGAGCCCTCTGGTGAACGCTTCACGGTACATTACGCCGACGTCCACAGCAAGGCTGGTGCCGACGCCGGAACCTTTTTCCGCGCCTGCGCCCTGATCGGACAGGTGGCTGTAGATAAATTTCGCTGCAACCCCAACCCCAAGTTTGTTATTGACCGGCGATCCATATGCCCCGGTAAATGCAACGTCATAACTATGGAAATTCCCGGTCACCTGGTTGTTTTCGTCCCGTCCTTCAGTCTCACCATAGTTGGTGAAGATTACGTTGCCGCCGATGGTGCCCCAATCGGGGACGTGCTGAACGTACGAAAGGAAGCTGTAGTAAAGATCTGACAAGTGAAATTGAGGCAGCAGGTTCACGTACATCAAAGCGACTTCCTGCCTCTCGATGAACGCCATGCCTGCCGGATTCCACCAGGTCGCCGTGGCATCATCGGCTTGAGCCACGAAGGCTTCACCCATTCCAGCCGGTCTGGCTCCCGGCACCAATTTCAGAAAGATAACACCTGATTCTGAGGGGCCATCAGCCTGAACCATCACCGGCCAGATCGAGAGACCAATTAGAATCGCCATCGCAGCAGCCAAACGCCGGATCATTTTGCCCCTCCCAAGGGATTTGACATACGTCATGAGATTTGTACGCCTCCAGAAACGATTTGAGGACTTGCAACTACATATTAAAATCAAAATAGGGCTGTGAGGTTTCCAACAAATTCACTTTTTTACTGCAAAAGATGCCAAAATTCGGATTCTGGATAAATCTGGTCGATGTGTCGCTTCACGAAAGAATATTGGCGAGAGGTTGAACGAGTTGGGATCAGCGGTTATGATCGCAATCTCTTCATCGCATCACGACTAATTTACTGGTTTGTAAAACCTCTTTCCCGGAAATGCCTTTCGCGATCACCTTATAGAGATACACACCGTTGGAAAGCAAATCACCTTCGCTATCCCGCCCATCCCATTGCAGGTGAGGGTCATCATAGTTAAATGAGGCGTTGCCGGGTATATCCGATAACACCCTGACCATCCTTCCGGCCACGGTGTACACTTTGATGGTCACCTGGGCAGGTTCGGTCAGGTAGAAAGTGAAACGGGTCTGATCTTTGAAGGGATTTGGGTAGTTCAGCAATTGTGTCAGTTGCAGTTCGCCCGAGGATAGCAGGTTGAAGACTACTTCCGTAACGCTGGGATTGTTGGCGGCATCCCAGGCGATGGCATGAGCCGTATGCTGACCTGCTGAGAATTCGCCGGGGGTCAGTTGATATTCAGCTCGACCAGTGGTATGACTATTGAGATAATAACTGAACGAACTGGTCAGGTTGATAGGATTTAGATCGTCGATCGTGACCATCAGCGCGTGCCCCACGCTTCCGGTAATGTTCACGCCATTGCTGTCGGCAACTTCAACGTAAAGCACCGATTGTGATCCGACCGGATCTCCGCTGCGGAATCCTGGATTATCAAAGTAGACTTTTAGCTGCGGCGGAGTGCTGTCTTGCAGAGCCACGGCGGAAGCTCCGAAAGTGACGCTGTCCACGTATCCTATACCGTCCGTCACGTCTGAGTAAGCATAGACGGAGACTCGCCCGCCGGATTCCCCGTAGCTGATATCCACCGGCACAATGAAATTGCTGACAAACTGGCCATCCTGAACGGATACGTCTCCGCGGAAGATCAAATTACCCGGGAGTATGTAGGTTGGAGTCGAAGGCGGTGGACCGTTATTAAAGCCGTAAAACACCGGTATCCTGACGTCAATTAATTGTAGCCGCGCGACGCCTTGAAAACCGGTGACCGGCAAACCGGATGAGGTGGTCAGTCTGCCACTGACGGCAACCTCGCCAAGCGCGTTAACGGTATCAACCTGGCTTGAGTCCAGCGCGACTTTCAACTGAGGCATCGCCAAACGCATGTAGGGATCACCCAACAGATGGTACTTTTCGGTATTGCTGTTGTTGATATAGCCGTTCCCAGGGTTATGAACAAATACGCGAGCTTTTGATCTCATCAGAGCTTCGCCCAACCTTTGACCTGTTTCCTCCCAGAATAGTTCAGTGTAGAAGTTATTGACAAAAAGCGCGTTAGAGCTGGGTCCCGTCGTGCGCGTTGCAGCAATCGCAGCGATGGCGCCTGCATCCGGCATGGTCAACATCACTTCAGGCATGCTCTGACTGAAAGGGCTATCCCAATAAGCCCAATCGCAGGTGGCGGCAAGAAACAGCGGCAAACGGTTTTCGTTGCGCAACAGAGGAAGATCGCGGCTCTGCAGAAAAACGTGTTCGTGCGTCCAGACGGTGGGATTGCCGTGCCCCATAAAATTGATCAGTAATCTGCCATCGTTGATCGCATTGATCAGATCCCTGGTGGCATCGGGTTTCTGTCTTCCTCCTGAGGGATCCCAGACAAGCGGATATTCGGTGAGATAGATCTTTTGTTCATTGAAGAACTTGGGGACGTAATGTTCAGCCAGATTTTCTGTATATTGAATGTGAAGGGTTTCAGAAGATGAGTATTGCCCATCCTTATACTCATCATCCGCCACGAACGTGATCTGATCCCTCCATGGACCGAAATCGGGATTACTTTCGTAACTAATCAAGCGGGAGATAAAGGTATTGACGTCCTCGACTGACCGCGCGGTCCAACGACCCGAAGCGACTTCGGGATAGGCATAAGCATCATTAGCTTGGGGAGTAAAATAGGAATACCAATCGTCCGTACATTCCGATCCGGATACATAGGGGATCACGAAATTGTCATTCGTTGCAGACAGAGAGTTCTTGTAATCGAAATCACCGTCACCGACAAACAGCACGTACAGCGGCGATACTGCCCAATTATAGATTGGCAGCGTACTCTTTAAGAAATCCCGAATGGCAGTCGGATCCTGCAATCCCCAGCCATATTCATCGAAGATATCGCTCATGCGAACACGCAAAACTTCTGCCGGTGTGGGCGCGGAAGTCTCCCGATAATCCTCATAGGCTTTCATGGCATCGTAGAACTCATCAGCGACGATAACGAGAATATCTGCCCCCAAAGTGGAACGCAGATCAGTATACTCATCTCCACTCCGTTGATCTTTGTTGATCGACTGGGGGGTTAAAAGAGCATTATCATCGCAGGCGATGTAACGTTTCGGAGAGTATGTGTGAATTTCATCGGTGAAGCTGGGAGCCTGGATGGTTTTCACGTCGCTGAAGCTGGTTACGTCGAAAATGCGAGGATTGACGAATTGCTGCAAATTGTATTGAGCATATCCATCCACAGCAGGACTGATGAAATCTTCCCGTCCCGAACTTGCAGTCAGGCTCCGAGCGTATTCGAGTTCATAATAATCCAAATAGGCTGCACTGGCTGAAACGTGGTCCAGGCGTAGTGTATTGATCCCATTGTTAAGGGTACCAGGTGAGATATCAATTTCGATCGGCGTTGAGGTATTACTGGAACTCAACAACGGCTCATTATTGAGGTAGATGTTGAATAGATGACTGCTGCTATCTCCCGACTGAAGTTTAAGTTTTAGATGCGCGTTGGCAGAGGCATAGACATTGCTTAGACTGATGGTAAACGTTCGACTCGACGACCCCGAGAACAAGTCTCCAAACAGGTTGGGCATGTAAACGGGTAGATCGTAGTCATCGTAGATTGCGTAATAACTCTTCTCTTCAAAGATATAGGCTCTGGTGTACACTGGATTATTTGTGGGTGTAGTCTGGAGCCCCAACGGTAACATTCTTTTCCCCTGAGGACCATTGGAATTGATACTCAGCCAGTAGACATTCGAGTCGGTATATGGGTTGAGATAGTGCTCATATCGCCCTTGTCCGCTATTCCAATTGGGGTTCCATTTCCACTCGTTCACCGACTTGCCGTAAAAGATGATTTCGTCATCGGAGTCGAACTGGTTATTTTGGTTCTTATCCAGAACTAAAATGGCATTTTCGATCGGACCACTGGGTCTGGGAGTCACTAAATCCTTGGGTAGTTGCTCACCGCCGTTATTGAATATCCTGATGGTGCGAAGATCCAGCCCCTGCGGGTTGATGCCGGCGCTGACCAGATCCGAATAGGTCAGATGGTACATTCCGCTTTCTGAGGTGCGTATTTTGTAAAAATCCCCTGCGGGCCATGGATCTACCAAATTGGCTTGCTGGAGTTTCTGGGCTTTCCAATTCCGGGCGACTCCGCTCCAGTTAGCGATCAAACCTCGGTAATAATCATCTTCGATCGGTCTGGGAAAAGACTGGCTAACTTGCTGTCCACCTTGGAACTCGACCCGGACGTCAATTGAATCCAGAGCAAGCAGACCGCTGTTATTCCCAGCAAACCGGAATGGATAGATCAGAAGTCTTATGGTGTTAAGGTCCCGATACGTTTGGGGTCCCTGCAACTCCACCCAGGAGCCGGGAAGCGGGCTGGAATTTGAATAATATGCCGGCGATTCGCGGTAGACCGGAATGACGTTTCCATCCGGGGTAACGGAATCTGCCGGAACGGGCGCGGGTACGTAGGGTAGACTGGCAATTCCGGCCGGAGTACTAACCGTAAGCCGAGCGGTAGCTTCGGGAGGAATTGCCAGCCAGATCACCCGCACAGGTATCTGTGGCGCTCCTTCCGGGTAGGCGTATGAAGTTCCGAGTACGATGGGCGAGCGGTACTGGCGTCCGGAGGCGTTGAGGTCGATCCAGGTAACTTCGGGTGTGCGATAACGCAGGTTAATTCCAGATGAGCTATTTTGTAAAATCTGCACATCTGCGGCAGGACCAGCGGCAGCAAAAGCGGATTTCGCCATCGAGATCAATAAAAAGAGAACGAGAATCCCCATGAGTATCCTCTCAATAGTGATTTTTGACCTGATCCGAGAGGGGTTGTTCAGGTATTTTCCCATCAAAATGACTCCGCCTCTTCGATCAGAAAGTTGGGAATGTCATCCTTGACCGAATATTTTAATTTACAACTGTTGCAAACCAGTTGGTGCGGATCAGTCTGGTACTCTAAATCGCCTTTGCACTTGGGGCAGGCGAGAATTTCCAACAGTTCCTTACTCAGCATGTAACCTCCATCGAAGGTATTACGTAGCGCGGCGGGAGGATTATTGATCAGCCGCCGGATATCTATTAGATCAACTCAGCCCCGATGGAAGATGTTCCGTTTTGATTAGTGTTTATCAGATGGTCACACCCGAGCGAACAAGACGACCTTGTTGCTGCCTGACTGTTTGGCGCAGATGGGACAGCTCACGTGCCAGTAATAGATCGCACTGGGACCGATATGCGTCCGATCTTCTGCGTAAGCGACCAATTCCCCGACGCCCTTCTTGATCCCGCCTAGCGATCCTTTGTAGACCCTGGTCAGAATGCGGGCGTTTTCAAAGAAATCGACGTTGGCATCGTATTGGTCAGGATTTTCGATCTCGACCAGTATTCGTCCACTGAAAGATCCGGAAAGATGAAGGATGATCTCAGGGTTAATCATGGTGTAACCTTTGCGCTCGATTTGATGCTTCATCTCGCTTAGTTTTTTTCCCATCCCAATAGGTTTGCCCAACAGATGAGGCACATCCTCAAAGTAGAAATACTTTCCAGTGTAATCCAGATCCTTCATGTGCCAATCCTGATCCTTAATTTTCGGACAGTGGCAGCTTTTGGGGTCAGTCATGTTATAGTACTCCCTTATGATAAGGATACCGAATGTATTGAGGTTTTGATTTAATGATTACGATTTTGATTTCTTCTTGAAGGCAACACGCAGCGGCACACCTTCAAAACCGAACTCCTGCCGCAGATTTCTTTCCAGAAAGCGACGATAGGAATCGGAAATATCCTGGGGGTGGTTGCAGAAAATGCCGAAGAGCGGCGGGGTAGTCGAAAGCTGCGTCATGTATTTAATATTTATGTACTTACCCCGCATAGCCGGGGGTGGAGTTTTCTCAATGATTGCCAACATTTTGGCATTTAACTGCGAAGTGCTGATCCGCTTGGATCTTTCCTCAAATATGATCTGGCTTGTCTCCAGCGCTTTTAATAGTCTCTGACGCTTCAATGCAGAGACGAACATGATTGGTAGATGACCATATTCTCCCAACAGGATCTTAAGCTGTTTGCTCCAACTATCCGTAGTACGATGATCCTTCTCGATGAGGTCCCATTTATTCATCAAGAGCAGGATGCCTTTTCCTGCAGTATAAGCGTCGGTTATGATGCGCTGATCAGCGCTGACCAACCCAACGGTCGCATCCATAACCACCCAGACAACATCGGATCGTTGGATTGCCATGGCGGTGCGCAAGGTGCTGTAAAACTCGACGGCTTCCTTGGTGCGTCCCCTGCGTCTCAACCCGGCAGTATCGACTAAGGTAATCGAATTTTTATTGAATTGTATCTGGGTGTCCACCGCATCACGAGTCGTGCCGGGAATTTCCGAGACGACCATGGTATTCCTGCCTGTCAGAGCATTCACGATGGACGATTTGCCGACATTGGGTCTGCCCAGAATGGCAATTCTCAGCCCGGCGATTTCCGGCTCATCCTCAGTGATGGGAAAATCGATGATCTGGTCCAGCAGGTCGCCAATACCGCGTCCCCTCATCGCTGAGATGGGAATCGGGCGGCCAAATCCGAGTCGCTCAAAATCTTTGAAGTCAGCTTCACGGGCGTCATCATCCGCCTTGTTGATCACCGTCAAAACCGGTTTATCAAGCCTCTGCAAATACTTGGCAATGTCGAGATCCAGATCCGTCACGCCCGTTTCCCAATCAACGAGGAAAAGAATGCGATAAGCTTCATCGGCAGCGAACTGGACCTGCTCTTTCACCGCCTCAAGAAGAGGGTCATCCGTGTGGGGTAGGAGACCGCCGGTATCGATCAAGGCGAAACGACGTCCGTTCCAATCGCTGACAGCATAGATGCGGTCGCGGGTGATGCCAGGCTTATCGTCGACAATGGCGTGGCGACGCCCGAGGATCCGATTGAACAAGGAAGATTTGCCGACGTTGGGTCGTCCCAGGACGACGATCGAATGTAACTTCACCTTCTACCTTTCTTCATGCCCGTCAGCATGGCTTTCCAATCACCATCGAAGACTGCGATTGGAATTTGATGATCTTCGGTCAATCTTTCCGGGGTCCATTCGTCAAGCATTATGCCATCGTTATTCACGCAGTCAGGGGGAAGGTAGACGGCGTCGATCTCTTTGATGGAGCGCCCTTTGAGAAAAGTTTCCAGCGCGGCATGGACGTCGTTCCCGCCCAGCAACCCTGCCACCGTTACCGTTTCTCCCAACAGATGATTCGTCACAGGTAAAAGCTCAATTTCCAGATTTTGTATCCGCTTCTCGATATCCCGGGCAAGTGGTTTTAATACCGCTTCGGCTGACCTGCCGGTGACCCAGAGGATTCTTCGGGATGAAGGGAATTTCTGCGGTAATTTTTTTATCACTTCATAAGCCCGACTAAGCGTCCACCGCACCAGTCCAACACCATTTTCGATCTGCGGATAATCCTCATACTCCTGGTCCGCTGGAAAATCGCGTCCGGCTAACAACAACAGTTCATCGGCGGGGAATATCCAGCGGCTTCCTTTCTCTCGCAGCATTCTATCTTGAAACTGGTCTATCAAAGCAAGCGTTTTCACGGCATCATCGCGCCGGAGCAAATGCAATTCGTATAACCCCATCCGAAACTGAGTCAATCCCACAGGAACGATAGAAAGCGAAGCTAACCCCGGGTACAACAACGCCAATTGGCTCATCGAATTTCGCAACGCCTCACCGTCGTTGATACCTGGAACCAGCACGATTTGTCCGTGGATCATGATCCCGCCGGAAATCAGTTCCTGCAATTGGGGAAGAATGGGCGCTGATTTGAAACCGAGTAGTCTTCCGCGAATGATTGGATCAGCAGCATGGATGGATACGTAAAGGGGCGATAGGCGTAGACGAAAAATGCGTTCAAGGATATGGGAGTTTAAACCGATCAATGTCAAGTAATTACCGAACAGGAAGGAAAAGCGGTAATCCTCATCTTTAATGTACAGCGGAGGGCGCAGCCCCGCAGGAAGTTGACTGACAAAACAGAAAGCACAATTACAGCGGCAGCGCAGAACCTTTAGAGGTTCAAAGGTCCAGCCGGGATTTTTTCCGGGTTCTGCGAGCAGCCAGAGTTCAAAAGTCGCGTCTTGCCGCCGGATTTCCAGATCGGCTTGCTCGCCGTTAAAATAAAATTGCAAGTCAAGAAGGTCTTCGATGGGATGACCGTCGATCTTGACCAGGCAATCGCCGGCTCTGAGTCCGGCACGATCTGCGCTGGAATTCTTTCTGACTGCTTTTAATACCGCCCCAACCGCGGTGTCATGATTGGCTATGGATGAATCTTGCGCTGTCACAGAATGCAGAACCTATAAGAGTAAACCCCCGACGACGGGGTCGGGGGCCGGAGCGGCTGACGGGGCTCGAACCCGCAACATCCAGCTTGGGAAGCTGACACGCTACCAATTGCGTTACAGCCGCATTTGGATACATCATGGGAAGAGATTCTATTCGTCGGTGGTGCGCCCCCCGGTAAGCGTAATGATCCTAACCGTCCTCACCTTACAGAGTGATCAGTTCACCTTCCATGGGAGTAAGAATTTCCAGTTTGCTTTTGAGAGCTTCCACTCGCTTGCGGCACCCATCGGCAAGAATGTCGATTTGGTTATCCGTGCGCATGGGTTGATGATGGAAGAGAACCAGCTTTTGCGCCATGGTTGACATCGCCAGTTTCAGCGCTTCAGCCACCGAGCTGTGCCCCTTGGTGACATTCTCGGAAGTCATTTCCTCATCAGAATATGCCGCGTCGGAAATCAGCAAGTTGGCAGAACGAGCAAAATGGACGTTCTCACGATCAATGCGCGCCAGGAACGTATCATCTTCCTGATCGCGCACCAGCGGTTTGTTGGTGATGCGGTAAGGCTCGTTGTCCGGCATATACACCAAGACCTTGCCTTCATGCTCGACCCGGAAACCGATGGTCAAACCCGGATGATTCAGATAGTGATAGCCAACGACTACATCGCCGATTTCGGTCTTCTCTTTCAACTCCTGAAAGATGATCTCGCAAGAAGGCTTACCCAAGGGAACGGGAAAATATTCTCCGGCTTCAGCGCCCTGAAAAAGGCTGAGTATCTGTTTTTCAGTCCCTGCAACACCGTACACCGTAATCTTGCCGGGAGACTGATACACCGGCGTGAAAAATGGGAGACCCATGATATGATCCCAGTGCACATGGGATAAGAAGAGGTGAGCATCCAATCCACCGTTCTCCGCTTCAGCCATCAGCGAGAGACCCAGGTTGAACATGCCTGATCCTGCATCCAAAATGATCAAGGTCTTGCCGCAGCGAACCTCGACACAGGCGGTATTTCCACCATAACGGCTGGTTCCCGCTCCAAAAACGGGTAGACCGCCACGCATTCCCCAGATACGGACTTCCATTGGTGATTCCTAATTTAATAACTGCCGGACTTTTTCCATCAGCTCGGTGATTTCGAAGGGTTTGGAAATAAACAGATCAGCGCCTTCCAGGCGAGCTTTTTCTGCGTCGCGCTTGTAAGATTTGGCGGTAAGCACGATGATCCTGGTCTGCGCACACTGCGGATTAGAGCGGATCCATTCGATGAGTTGGAATCCGTGCATCTTGGGCATCATCAGGTCGCAAATGATCAAATCGAATGTCTCTTTGCTGATCCAGTTTTGCGCGGCTTTGCCATCATAAGCTCGGCGAATGGTACGGTCATCCGCCCCGAGCGCATTGATGAGCAAATCCACGATGGTCTGATCATCATCAACGATGAGTATCTTTTTCATATGATTTATATGGCTGATTAGGCTAAAGGTTTCCTTTAATTGCAGTTAAAACGTTTTCCAATCCTTCGCAATCCTCATCTGCCCATGCGTCCAATTCGGTCGAATCCAGATCGAGAACCGCAATCAATCGGTCTTGCTGATCATAAACCGGCAGGACGATTTCGGAACGCGATCGGGAATCACAGGCGATATGGTCGGTAAAATCTTCAACGTCCGGCACTATAACCGGAAGCTCCTTTTCCGCGCAGAGCCCGCACACACCTTTCCCGAAGGGGATGCGCAGACAACCAAAGGTTCCCTGGTAAGGACCAACGACCAACTCATTGCCTTTATTCGGATCAACGCGGTAGAAGCCAACCCAATAGGCATGCGGCAGGTTGGTTTTCAGCACACAAGTTACACTCGACAGCACCGCAATGAAATCTGTCTCGCCGCGAACCACTTCACGTACCTGTTGAAGACAGAGTTGGTACAGCTTCTCTTTATCTTCCGGGTTTGGTATCACAGCGATAGTCAGGCAGGAATGTAACGTATTGCTTCAAGTATTCTAAAATAATCACCCTAAGGCAAGATTGCAACAATTTTTACGGGAAAGTTCTGAGGTCGACTCCGAAGTTACCGATACATAGATACCTTCCCATGAATTGACACTCGCTCGATGACGTCGCTAATCAGTACCTGGTTACTTTTTATTTCACCTCCGCCGTCCCGACATTTACCAGCGAATAATTCTTGATTCCCAGATATTTCCGGGCTGCTTTTTCCACCTCAGGCAGAGTGATCGCCTCTATTTTCTTGGGGAGATCATAGAAGAATTGATACCCCAAGCCGACGGTCTCCCAGTATCCCATTTCCTGCGCCATCCCCAGGTTAGTCTGGTAGATCATCTTGTTCAGTGTAATTTCCTGTTGTTTCGCTGTGGCAAGCTCCTCTACCATGAAAGACTTATCGAGGAAAACACCCAGGTCATCTAAGATGCCTTCCCTGGCAATCGGGAAGTTCTTATCGGAAACGCCCATCTCGAAGTAGAAACGGCTCTGCCCTATTCGGGGAAACATACGCGTCCACATGCGGTAAGCAATCCCTTTATCATAGATGTATTTGTAGAATAACCGGGTCGAAAGGAGTCGCTTGGTCAACACCATGGGCAGATAATCGGGATGAGCAACGCCAACCGACAGGAAGGAGATATCGAAGGTATTCTGATCCTTCTTCTTGTAAATCAAACGAGCCTTTACGGCTTCCAGAGATTTATCATTGACTAGTTCAATGGCGGGTGGATCAATCTTGGGCAAATTATCCCAACGATCTTTCAAGTTCTGATTCATGAGGTGACCCGCTTCATCGCCGACGGTTACCACCACGATATTGCCGGGGACAAAAGCTCTGCGGTAGTAAGCCTTCACGTCCTCCAGAGTCAATTTTTTGACCGATTCCTCTGTCCCCACCACCAGATTGCGATAGGGGCTTTTCTGATAGAGATCTTTAAGGGCTTCGCGATGGGTGTATTCCCAGGGTTGATCTTCCACGGATTTCGCTGCCTGAATTTGATCCTCCTTGGCTTTCTTGAACTCATCCGGCGAGAAGGTTGGGTGGAAGAGCATCTGATCGATCAGATTAAGGCTCTCGTCCAGATTCTTTCCTAACCCTCGCATACCAATCTGCAGATAATCTTCCGAAGCGTAGTTCCAGAGATCGATGCTGAGCTTTTCTTTTTGAGCTAAAAGATCCGCTCGGGTATATTTTTCCGTTCCTTTATCCAGCATTTCCGCCGTTAGATAGGCGACACCCTCCTTCCCCTTCGGTTCCAGCCACTGACCACCCTTGATGAAAATTGCCATCGATACCGTGTGCGATGCTCCACCGAATTTGGATACCAGTGTCATGCCGTTGGAAAGAACCATTTTTTGAGGGTCAGAATTGACAACTTCAATTTGGATTTCATCTGTTTTTTTGCCCGTATATTCTTTGGCAATGGCGGAGTAGTCTCGAATCGGCTTGCCTCGGGGTTCAATCAGAGATAGATTTGCCTGGGTGGCATCCAGGTAAAAATAGGGTACGTTGAGTACCTCCCAGCGTTCGACGGATTTGATCAGGTGTTGATACTGATCCGCCAGAACAGCAGCCTGACTGATGGCAAAGTGACAGAGTGTTTCCGCCTGTCCTCGGTAGGTTTCATTGGCGAGAATGTCATCAGTGATCAGCTTCTTTTTGGCTGACGCAATTTCTTCATCACCGGGAGGATCTTTCTTCAAAGCATTGATGGTGGCAAAGACCTTGCGAACAGCGGCTTCTTCTTTATCGGGTTCGCACTGCAAACCGATATACAACAATGATTGATCGCGCAGAAAATCAACGTAACAGTAATAGCTTGACACGAGGTTTTCATCGATTTTCAGAGCTTTTTCCAAGCGAGAATTAGCGCCGCCGCCGAGAATCTGGGTCAGGACGCGAATGGCGGGCATGTCCTGCGACGTCATCGGCGGAATATGATAGCCGAAGAGTACGTAGCTGGATGAAACGTCCAGCGAGTCGGCTATCTGGTGAAATTCCTGCTGTTTGGGTTCAACAATGCCTTGTTCGAAGCTGATACGACCCGGAGGATAGTGACCGAACTGTTCTTTGATCTGAGCAATCAGTTCATCGGTTTTGAAATCGCCGACCAGTACCATGACGATCTGATTGGGAACGTAACGCTCCTGGTAAAATGTCTTCAATTTATTCAGATCAGCCGTTTTAATCACCTCCGGCAGTCCAATTGTGGTCGGATAGTAAGGATGCTTAGAAAAAGCGATTTTAAAGAGGTTTTCAAACGCCAGGCCATCCGGGTTGTCCGCCACGCTCATATTGTACTCTTCCATCACAATGGTGCGCTCCTTCATGATGGAAGCCTCATTGGGCTTCAGGTCCAACATGAAGTCAGCCAGCCGCCAGATAGCTTCGGGAAAATTCTCTTTGGGAACGGTAAAGCCGTACGCCGTACCGTCGTCGTAAGTATAAATATGCTCTTCCCCGATGACCGCCATGCGGCGGCGAAATTCGGTTTCACCCTGCTTGGCTGATCCACCGCGAGCGATCAGGTGCTCATAGAAGTGCGACAACCCCGCGATATCCGGAGTTTCGGTGCGGCTGCCGCCATCCACGATAGAGAACAGCGAGATCAGCGGGCGCTGGTGATCTTCGCGAGTGTAGATGCGCAGACCGTTATCCAGGATGGTGAGCTGAGTATCTACTGCAACGGCCCTGCCAGCAAGGAGCAGTAGGGTGAAGAGAAGGGTGATAATTTTCATGGGAGGCTCAGTTTTTTCAGTGCCTTCAGTGTAATCAGTGGTTCAGACAGTTTTTTAGTAATCTAAGGTTCAGGTGGTTCATTCGAGCACATTATCAGAATTGAACTTTATCCCAGCGGCTTTCAATTCTTTGCTTAGTTGGTTTTGTTTCCCTCTGATCCATTTTCTCTTCCTAACTAATTGATAATATTTTGTTTTTAAATTGTCTGAACCACTGATTACACTGATGACACTGATTTCGCTGATAATATTCTGTCGGTGTTAATTGCTCAGAATCTGGGTTTTATTTGATATCGTTGATGAACCTTTTGATTATAACCTGCTCGCCGCCAAAATTGATTAATAATCCGATTTCCAATTTGAAGGCTTCCAGATAGTTGATTATTTGCGCAAAATGTGCGTTATCCAAGGCGCTGATCGCTTTCAGCTCGACCAAAACACGATCTTCAACAATGAAATCGGCTCGACGAGTCCCTACATCCTGTCCCTTGTAGTGGATTGGGATTTCGGCTTCTCGCCGAAAATGCAGCCCAGTAGCCTCCATTTCAATTGCCAAGCACCGCTGATAAATCACCTCCTGAAATCCACATCCCAACTCGTTGTGCACTTTGATGGCGCACCCGATGATCTTGCCGGTAATGTCAGAGTATTTGTACTTGGTGTTCACGTTTGATTCGGGATGATTCATTTTTTATCAGTGTCATCAGTGTAATCCGTGGTTCAGACAGTTTTTTCAGTGCCTTCAGTGTAATCCGTGATTCAGCTTTTTTAGGGTACTCCGCAATTTCTAAAAAAATAGGCGGGGAATTGCTCCCCCGCCTCAGGTATACTTTTACCCTTTCATCGCTTCGACCAGCCGATCCATCTCTTCTCGAGACCGTTTCTCGGTCACAGCGACCAGGAAGAGGTCGTTCCAGGCTTTATCAAAGCGTCCTAATTCGGGTCCGACCAGGAAACCCTGCTTGGTTAACTTTTGCAGCAATGCTTTTACATCGCCTTTATAACGAACGGGGAATTCCTTGAAGAAGGGTTGATCGTAGGCGATGTCAAACCCGGGGATAGCCTTGATCTGATCTGCCAGATAGTGCGCCTTCTGCAGGCAGAGATCTGCCATTTGCTTTACGCCCTCTTCCCCCAACAATTCCAAGGTCACACAAGCGGCTAAAGCGCACAGAGACTGATTGGAGCAGATATTGGACGTTGCTTTGTCGCGGCGGATGTGCTGTTCACGTGTCTGCAGCGTCATCACGAAGCCGCGCCGACCCTCGTTGTCCTGTGTCACTCCGATCAAGCGTCCCGGCACCCGGCGAACCAACGGTTGTTTGACTGCGAAAATACCAAGATAGGGACCTCCAAAGTTCACAGTATTGCCAAACCCCTGCCCTTCGCCGGTGACGACGTCAGCGCCAAGTTTCCCGGGCGCTTCCAGCAGCCCCAGCGAAACCGGATCGACTGAGACGCCCAGCAGACCGTCCGATTTGTGTGCGAGGTCTGCGAAAGCGCGGACGTTTTCCACAAATCCTAAGAAATTGGGATTTTGAATCAGAATGCCGGCGCCGCTTTCCAGATAGGCCTGGCTGATATTAGAGTCAGTCACCCCATTCTTCAGGGGTAGCAGCTTTATTTCGATTCCGGAAGCGTGGGCGTAGGTCGCCAGGACTTCACGGTAATGTGGATGGATCCCCTGGCTGACCAGAATTTTGCTGCGTTCGGTCTGGTTGCAGGCGAGATACATCGCTTCTGCCAGCGCCGTGGCGCCGTCGTAATGCGAGGCATTCGCAACATCCATGCCGGTCAGTGCGCAGATCAGCGATTGGTATTCATAGATGGCCTGCAGCGTCCCCTGACTGACTTCAGCCTGGTAAGGGGTATACGCTGTATAGAATTCACTGCGGGAAAGGATGGCGTCCACCGCCGCAGGAATAAAATGATCGTATGCGCCTCCCCCCATGAAGGTGGTGTAGCACTCTTCGGAACGGTTGGCGTAGCTGATGCGCTTCAATTGCCCCATCGCTTCAGGTTCAGAGAGCCCTTTGGGGAGATTCAGTTTCTTTTTAAGCAGAATTTCCGGGGGAATGGTGGACAGAAGTTCGGAAAAATCCTTGATGCCGATTTTAAAGAACATCTCCGCCAGATCCCGATCGGTCTGCGGAAGGTAGTGGTCCATCGATTTATTCCTTGCTGATGAGCTTGCCGTAATCTGCGGCGGAGAGAAGGTTTTTCTTCTCGCCGGGATCGGACATTTTTATTTTTACCATCCAGCCATCACCGAAGGGGCTGTTGTTGATTTTTTCGGGGGCGCTTTCCAGCGTCGAATTGATTTCGCTGATTTTTCCGCTCATTGGCGCAAAAAGATCGCTGACCGCCTTGACGGCTTCAATCGTTCCGAAAGATTTGCCCTGGCTGACGTCGGCGCCCTTCTTGGGCAGCTCCACGAAAACGATATCTCCCAATTCACCCTGCGCATATTCGGTGATGCCTATGGTGACAGTATCGCCCTCGATTTTTGCCCACTCGTGATCTTTGGTGTACAGCAGATCTGCTGGTACGTTCATGGTTACCTCCGTATGGTTTTATTTCAGAAATTGCGTTAAAAATCCTGTATTGACATTCCCGGCGATGAAGTCCGGGTGTTGGAGTACTTTTTTATGGAAGGGGATGGTGGTTTCAACCCCTTCGACCACCATTTCATCAAGCGCACGGCGCATGCGCACGATGGCTTCAGAACGATCCCGGCCGTGCGTGATCACTTTGGCAATGAGCGAATCGTAATTGGGTGGGATCGTGTATCCGGAGTAAATGTGTGAATCGATGCGAACTCCCGGACCTCCCGGGATGTGCAATTCCGTGATCTTCCCCGGTGATGGCAGGAAATTCTTCTCAGGATCTTCCGCGTTGATGCGGCACTCGATCGAGTGCCCCCGAGGCTGCATCTCCCGATCGGTTAGTTCAATCGCTTCCCCGGCTGCTGCCTGGATCTGCATTTTAACCAGATCGATGCCAAATACCATTTCAGTCACCGGGTGTTCCACCTGGATGCGCGTATTCATCTCCATGAAATAGAAATCGCCGTTTTGATCCAGCAGAAATTCCATGGTGCCGGCGTATAAGTATTCGACGGATCGAGCTCCCTCAACGGCAGCCTCGATGAATTTCTTGCGCAGTTTGGGCGTAACCGCGGGCGAAGGACTCTCTTCGATCAATTTTTGATGGCGGCGTTGGATGGAACAGTCGCGTTCTCCGAATGCCAGGACTCTACCATCTTTCAACCCCATGACCTGGATTTCGATATGACGCGGATTTTCCAGATATTTTTCGATGTAAACTTCGCCAGACCCAAAGGCGGATTCAGCTTCAGCGCAAGCCATCTCGAAATTAGACTCCATCTGTTCGGCGCCGCGCACGATGCGCATCCCGCGCCCTCCCCCACCCGCCGAAGCCTTTACGATCACCGGGTATCCGATGGTCTGAGCCAACTGCAGTGCCTCAGCAGCATCCTTGATGACGCCATCGCTGCCGGGAACCGTCGGTACTTTGGCTGTTTGCATGGTACGTTTGGCCTGGGCCTTATCGCCCATAAGTGAGATTGTCTGCGGCTTGGGTCCGATAAAGATGATACCATTCATGGCACACATTTCAGCGAAATCAGCCGATTCCGCCAGAAAGCCGTAACCGGGATGAATGGCGTCGGCGCCGCTGATTTCGGCAGCAGCGATCAAACGAGCAGGTTTGAGATAGCTGTCCGATGCCAGCGGGGGACCAATGCAGACCGATTCGTCCGCGAAAAAGACGTGGAGACTATCCCGGTCCGCTGTGGAATACACCGCGACCGTCGGAACTCCCAGTTCCTTGCAAGCGCGGATGATACGCAGGGCTATTTCTCCGCGATTGGCTACCAATATCTTTTTGAACAAGGTATTATCCTACAGATTTACCGGCGGTGAAGACGTGCCTATGCAACTTCAATCGTAAAGAGTGGATGATCAAATTCAACGGGTTGCGCATTTTCGACCATGATCTCCACCAGCCTGCCTTCAAACTCAGATTCGATTTCATTCATAAGTTTCATCGCTTCCACAATGCAGAGCACCTGCCCCTTTCGCACCTGGTCCCCGACCTGCACGTAAGGTTCAGCATCAGGCGAGGGAGCGGCATAGAACGTCCCCACCATCGGCGATTTGATAATCTTGGTGTTTCGCCCGGCTTTGGCATCGGTCTGTGGCGATGGAGCGCTCCCGACTGAGGCCGCCTGCTGTGCTGCCATTGCTTGAGCATATTGCGGCATCATCTGGGCAAAGGTCACCTGTCCGGACTGGCTATCTTTGACAGACGCTTTGGCCAGACGTATCTTGCGATCCTTGTCGGATATTTCGATCTCAGTGATTTCACTATTTTCCAGCAATTTCACCAACCTGCGCACTTCGGCGAAATCGAACATGGGTCCTCCTGATTTGTTCTGGCTCATGCTTTTACCCGTTCCAAATAAGTATTGGTCCGAGTATCGACCCGGATCAGTTCGCCCTCCTCCACGAAGAAAGGCACCATCACCATCGCTCCTGTTTCCAGAACGGCGGGTTTACCGCTGCCGGAAACGGTGTCTCCCTTTGCCCCGGGATCAGTTTTTATAATGCGGAGTGTGATGAAATTGGGCATTTCAAAGGTGACGGCTTCCTTCTCCATCAAGCTCAGCGTGCAGATTTCATTTTCTTTCAGATATTTTTTACCCTCACCGACCGTTTCCTGCGGAACGTGATACTGCTCGTAGGTTTCAGTATCCATGAAGACGTAGTGATCGCCGTCCTGATAGAGGTACTGCATCTTCCGCTCCTGCAAGCGCACGACCTCAATGGTCTCACCCGATCTGAAGGTGTTTTCGACCACGCGGCCGGTCTTTAAATTTTTCAGCTTGGTACGCGTAAAAGCAGTGCCTTTGCCGGGTTTAACATGCTGAAATTCAACGATAGTATTTAGTTCGTCCCTGAATCGCATCACTAATCCGTTGCGAAAATCAGAAGTGGTCGCCATGATTTACTCCGATGAACTTTATTTTATGCTATTTCTTTACTAAGTTTCTGTGATTACTTTATTTATTAGGCGCAGTGAGCTGGATAATTACTGAAATCAAGGTGCCTCTTCAAACAACTGTACGAAAGTATCATGCATGGTGTTCTGCAGCTGCCAGGCAGGGTTGGAACTGTCGGCAACGCCTATGTTGGCAACACCAGGCCATCCGGCGCCGAATTGAAAATGCTTATAAGCCAGGAGGTAGTAATCCTGGTATGCCCCGGAAAGATTGAGATCATAGTTCATGAAAAAGGGCAGGTATTGGAATTTGGTGTTGTAGTTCAGCGCCTGCCAGGAGTTGAACGATGCAAGGTAAATATCGCCCCCCGCGAGCATCCCGTCAGCTCCGAAATGGGTGGCAGTATAGTACTCGAACTGATCGTATTGATCCAAGCTGTAATTCTGATAGGCATACTGCACATAGGGTGTATTGTTGGCAGGGGTCGGGTAGTTGGAAATGATCGTCCGCACGTCACCGAAACTGCTGATCGCCCCGGCGGTCAGAAAAATTCGATAGATGCCGTCAGACAGGTAATTGCCGGCAGAGTCGATGCCGGTCCAGGTCAGCAGGTGTTGACCACTCGGCAATGTGTTACCGACCAGAGGTATCACCACTTCTCCCGATTCATCTTCGAGCCAGATATTCAGCAGGACTGACTGAGGTAAATTCAGCACCATAATCATACGCCCGGCTCTGGGAATAAAGGGATTGGGAAATACACCAATGGAAAATACGCTGTCATTCGGAGGTAGAGGCTCAGAACGCAATTGTGCATCCAGTGTAACCATCAGTCCGGGGAAATGGCTGGGAGTAAAATACGGTCCATCTCCACCGGGCAGGGTGGTGATGACCCAATCCGTCGTATCGACCGACAGCGTATCGCCCCATTCGTTCCTTTCGGTGATGCCGCTGAAGGTTCGACCGTTGGTGGAGTTGGTCGACGAATCTTTGTCGGAACACCCTGCTGTCATCAGCATCGCGGCGATGAGCGCTACCGAATTACAGAGTTTCATGATGGTCTCACGTCATTGATTTGCTTCAAGGATCTGTAAAAATGCTGCTTCATCCAAAATTGGAATTCCCAATTCCCGCGCTTTATCCAGCTTCGATCCTGCGCCGGGACCGGCGACCACAAAATCGGTTTTTGAACTCACCGATGAGGCGACACTTCCGCCTCGAGCCAGAATTTTTTCACCGGCTTGTTCCCTGGTAAACGTTTCCAAGCTGCCGGTCAGGACAAAGGTTTTTCCATCGAAAGGTTTAAAACCATCGGAGCTCTTGGATTCCTCCATCCTGAGACCGGCTTTACGCAGTTTTTCGATAACGTCCAGGTTGCTTGAAGAGGAGAAAAAATCGCGGATCGAGACGGCAATGATGTGCCCGACGTCGGGTATCTCCTGAAGCTCCTCAACCTTGGCAGCTTGCAGAGAAGACAGTGACGGAAGCGAGCGGGCGAGTGCCCGGGCTACACCTCGGCCAACATGTCGTATACCCAGAGCGAAGATCAATCGTTCCAGTGGCCGCTCTTTTGTTGCAGCGATCCCCTGCAGCAGATTCTCGGCGCTTTTTTGCGCCATGCGTTCAAGACCTGATAATTGATCGTAAGTCAGGTAATAGAGATCACCGAAATCACTTATTAGATTATTTTCTATCAACTGCTGAATTAATTTGGGTCCGAGTCCCTCAATATTCATCGCCGTCCGGGAGGCAAAATGCTCGATGCTCTTTTGCAATTGGACGGGGCAATTCAAGCTGACACAACGGCTGACCACTTCGTCTTCGGGTCGAACCAGTTCCCCACCGCAAGCCGGGCAGTGATCCGGCATGACGTAGGGGATGGATTCTGAAGATCGTTTGGTAACGTTCACACCGATAATCTTGGGGATGACGTCTCCGCCTTTTTCCAGATAGACGACGTCCCCAATTCGCAAATCCAGCCGTTGGATCTCATCTGAGTTGTGCAGTGTGGCTCGCCGAATCGTCGATCCGGCAAGCAGCACCGGTTCCAGTTCTGCCACTGGCGTCACCGCTCCTGTTCTTCCGACCTGCAATGTAATCCCATTCAGAAGCGTCTCAATGCGATGAGCCTTAAATTTGTAAGCCGTTGCCCAGCGCGGTGATTTTGCAGTCGCAGCCAATCGTTGCTGCTGAGCGAAATCGTCCACTTTTATGACAATCCCATCAATGTCAAACGGTAACTCAGACCGTTTTGCTTCCCACTGCTGCCGAATTTGTTCGACGGTGGATGCGTTTTCTGCTAATTTCCAGTCTCGGGAACTGGGCAGATGTGCACGTTGCAGCCATTCGAGCACCCTGCTCTGCCTCCAACCTGCCGCAGCAATGCCCTCAAACCAGAGCGCATAGCAGGTTAGTTTGAGCGGTCTTTTTGCAACGACGCGTGGATCAAGGATTTTTAAAGCGCCGCCGGTAGCGTTTCTGGGATTGGCAAAAAGCGAAGCTCCCTCGGCTTCACGCGCAACATTCAGCCGTTTGAATTCCTCCCGCTCCATATAAACCTCACCACGCACGTGAAGAACCGGCGCGGGCAGTTCAGCGGATAACTGGAAAGGTAATGATCTGATCGTGCGCAGATTGACAGTAATGTCGTCGCCGACCTCTCCATCTCCCCGGGTGGCGCCACGCACGAACCTTCCGTGTTCGTAACGCAGGTCGACGGCAATACCGTCAAATTTCAATTCGCATATATAACGATAGGATTCTTCCCCCAAACCCTCACGAACCCGGCGATCGAAGTCCAGGAATTCTTCCGGAGAATAGACGTTGCTGAGTGAGAGCAGTGAAACCGGATGGTGGACTGCCGGGAATTCGGCGCTCGGCTGTCCGCCCACGCGTTGAGTCGGTGAATCTGCATTTATCAGCTCGGGATACTCTTCCTCGAGCTGCTGCAATTCCCTCATCATCCGGTCGAATACTTCATCCGGAATTTCAGGCTGGTTCAGAGTATAGTAGAGATATTCGTGTCGGTGTAACTCTCTCCGGAGAGTTTCGATCCTCTTTACTATATCACCGCTCATCGAGTTCGGGGTTGATTGCTGTGATGTCACCTAAGTCCAAATCAATGTAAATCCGGGTAAATTTAAGCAATTCTCAGTCGATATTCAAGCAATTTTACCACTTTTAGCCGTTTTTCCGCCGAGGATGCAAATAAAAAAAAGACGACCGTGCGGTCGTCTTGTGTGAAGATATATCCGTTATCCGTTCATTCTACCAGCTCGCCAAAGTTTCAGACTCACCCTCACCGCCCTCAGCATCCTCTGTATAAGTATCCGCAAAGAGGGGTACTTTGTTTTTCGCCGCTTGAACGGTGCAATCCCAGCACAGCTTATCTACAGACACCCAGCGAGTTTCCTTGTGGCAGTTGGAACAGAGGTGGAGTGCGCTTCTATGACTGTCCGTAGAGTGCGTCTTTTTTCGGCGCCAATTGATTTGTCCTTCATGTACAGCTGCCATCATGCCCTCCCCTTTGAATTTGTCATGTCTGGCTTACAGGGTTACTTTTGGAATATAACTGCTTGAATTTCTCTGATAGGTGACGCGAATCACTGGTTTAGTTTTTTCAATGCTTCGTAAAATTGTTTCTGCTCAATAGTCAATTGATCCGGGACGATGACTAAAAGAGTGACGATTAGATCTCCGAACCCACCTTCACGCCTGGGAAGTCCCTTGCCTGATATCTTCAATTTCTTGCCGCTGTTCGATCCGGCAGCGAGTCGCAGGATCAAACTGCCTGAGGGGGTTGAAAGCGCAACGACGCCTCCCAGGGCAGCAAGGTAATCCGGAATAGGAAGCTCAGTCAATAGATCCCTGCCATTATTGCTGAAGCCATCGCTTTGATCGATTTTTATCCTGATGCGAAGATCGCCTGAGGGACCCATACTTTTCGGTGCAGGATTACCCTGTCCGAACAACTTGAGGATTTCGCCATTCTCTACACCGGGAGGAATCTTCACGTTCAAAGTACGGTTTTGGTTAAAATGCCCTGCGCCTGCACATTTTGCGCAAACAGACTTGGCAGAATGCCCTGTCCCCCCGCAATCTTCACAGACCAGATCTGGGGCGATGGCAACCAGCCGGGGTTTCGAATCATATAAATCGGTAAGGCTTAAACGCAACTCAACCTCAACGTCTGAGCCACGTGTGCGATCGTGATTTTCCTGAAAGGGGTGGGACCCGTTGGCGCCTTGGGAACGACGGTTGAATCGATTTAAAATTTCATACAGCATGACATCAAAGCCACTCAATCTTGAATTGTCGCGATCGAAAAAGGTCGGATCGAGATCATTGAAGCTCACACTTCTTGCGGCTGCCTGCCAGCCGGGCGGCGGCGCATAATCCCCACCGACTGAACCGTAGAGGTCGTATTGCTGTCGCTTCTGCGGATCAGACAAGACCCGGTAAGCCTCGCCCACTTCCCCGATTTTTTTATCGGCTTCAGGGTTCGAGGAGCTACGATCCGGGTGCAGCTCCCTCATCCGGCGAGTGTAGGCTCTCTGGATTTCGAAGGTATCTGCATCCCGCCGGATACCCAAGATGTTGTAATAGTCTTTGCTAATCATCTTACTCTGCAGAAATTGCACTGTAGATACAGATTGTACTAACCTATTTTTTGAGACGATCTGCTCGCTACGAGACCAAGTTTTTCAAGCACACTGGATATTTTTATTTAATTAACAAATCTGCATCCAACAATTGCTGTTTCTTCAGCCGCATGCTGTTGGTCATTATTACAAAAAGCGTGCCCGATGGGAAGAAGGCTTGACTGTTCGGAGTTCTGATGAACTCATGTCGAATTAGAGATTTTGTCATGATCCTATCCAATAAAAAAAACCGCGCTGGGCAGCGCGGTTTTTCGAAAGGACTTTGTTGCAGCTATTTTATATAGAGCAGTTTCTGGGCTTGCTGATTGCCTTCTTGCGAGAGAACTGCGAAGTAAACTCCCGAAGCCATGCCCGCAGCATCAAAGGTAACTTGGTGCATCCCCTCCTCTGCCGGCCCATCGAACAGTGTCGCAACAGTGCGCCCTGAAACGTCCACAATCTCAAGACGGGTTGGAGATTCCACCGGCAGGGAAAAACTCAACACCGTTGCTGCGTTGAACGGATTCGGATGGGGAGGAAAGAGCGTAAACGTCGCCGGCTGGGCGGCAGGGTCTGGTGTTTCGACGCCGACAGACCCTTCGGGAGCGTAGATGCAGACGTCATCGATATACCACCCTTCTGCCTCAGTGCCCTGATCCGAACCGAAGCGGAAACGGATCTGCTGGTCGCCGCTATAAGAGTACAGATTGACTTTCGCAGCTGTCCAGTTGAAATTATGCGAATAGCAGTCAGTACCGATCTGAAACGGAGATCCCGAATGCTGAATTTGATCGGGGTATCCTCCGGTGGGCGTCAACTGCGTCCAATCAGTTCCCGCGCTGATTTCGACAATTCCACCGTCCCAATCAGGTTCACAATTCAGTCGGTGCCAGAAGCCGATTCGGGACCCTGAAGGCAAGGTGATCTGAGGACTGACCAACGCTGCATTAAGCCTTGACCAGTAACTCCCATAACCGTTTTGTCCGCACTTCCAGGACATATGACCGTTGCCGGTATGATTTCTTTGCTGGGATAAGTGCCACTGATCATTGTAGCTCCCGAACGCTACCCCATGAGTCCAAAACGTCTGAACTCCCTCCATGTTGTCGGAAAAAACAGCATCCCAACCGATTTCCAGGGGAACCGTCACCGCGTCGGCGCCTCCATTCCAACTGACGATCAGATTGAGTTCTGCATCATAGGCTGCAGGGCACCCAGGCAGCACGCTCACCCGGAAGGCAGCGCTGTTCTGAGCGATCAGGGTACAACCGATGTTCGGGAAAGCTGCGGTTGAACTGGTAACCTGCAGGTAGGGATCGGTACTTGAAAGCGTCCCGGTCACACCGGTGGCTTCGAGGCTGCCCGAATTTCTGATGGTAATGTAAATGTCCCCTTCTTCGCCGGCATCGAGGAATTGATCGTTGTCACCTCCATCGTTGACGACTTGAGCGCCATTGAATACTAAGCTGGGCGTTCCAGAGGTGAAGCTGAGATCGAAGGTCATCAGAGGACCGGAGTTGCTGATGTTGCTGAAGAAGATGCCTGAAGGAGCACTGTACCCGTCTGTGTTTGGGTCCGTGTTCGGAGTCAGTTCTGACTGCGCATCTTCGGCGCTGTAGGCCGCTCCGACCTGGAACTCGTAGGGATACCACCATTCGGTAAATTCGAGGTTGGGCCAGGGGTGAGCAGCCGAAAATCCGGCATCCATGACCTTGCAGCCGTAGTGAGCGTATTGCGGGGTTCCATTATTGAGGGGCATGTCCTCATCAATGTGATAGATGACCAGACCCGCATCAAGAGGATTCTGCCCTGGTGTGAACCAGGAGAACCAGGCGGAAAAATCGCTGTCGAGGTGGTCGAACTTGGTGGTTGGACAGGCGGAATTGCGGTTTTCTACCAGGAAGTATTCCGTCTCAGAACCATTGATCGGGATTTTATATATGACCGGATTCACCTCGACCTGTGGGACCTGAATTCCGGTGGCGGACGTTCCTAGCACGATAGGTTCAGCCCAACCTAACAGCACCTTGAAGTAGGCACAATGATGCGGCGGTACAGCGCCTTTTCCGTAGGAAGAGAGCCCATACCCGGCATACCCCATGATGCACCAATCATTGACAGGGTGGTCATTGGCATCTCCCCAGGTGGTGAAGGTGGCGGCGACCAGTTTGGAATCATAGTCATACAGATCAGGTATGCCCAGTAGATGGGTATATTCATGGGCGAAGACGGCAATCGGTTCGACGTCGCCTGAGGTGCCGTTGCCTTCCAATTCCGGGTCCATGGAGTAATCGCTCACAGAGACGCCGTCGAGCAGAATCGGATCGATCGACCAGCGGTGCGACCAGATGTCATTCTGACTTCCCGTGAACTCAGCTCCGGGACCCTGGTGCACGATGATCAGTGCATCCACCGAGCCGTCTCCGTCATTATCGAACTGCGAGAAATCCACACCGGCAATATCCGCCGCCAAAACGGCTTCCTCAACCAGCCTCTGCGCGTTGTTGGGATATTGTCCCATTCCATAATTTCCACCCGAGGTGTAGTACGAATAGTTATTTTCCGCCGTGAACCACCCGGCGATCTCTCCCTGAACGCCGAATTGACCGTACGAACTTTCCAGGAAGAATTCGTTCATGCTGCCGGTGGGGTAAATTCCAGTTGAATACAGCAGGCTGTCAAAACTGGCGGTTTCGTAGGTATGCAGGACGTCCAGAGTCTGGATGACGATGGTCAGGGCGTTGTCGACCTGATCGGTACGATCAAGATTGATTGGCGGAATTTTGTTAGCGTCCGCCGGGAAAACCGGGTAGGGATCCCCGGTGGTCGTAGAGCGCAGGGTCAGGGGATCATATAAGCCGAAGGGAGGCAGTATCTCCGCGTGCAGACTTAATCCCGAAATCAGCGCAATCAAAGCTATGAGAGTACTAAGTGATCTTTTCATGGCAGTGCACCTTTTAACTTTTATTGAATGGTCTAATAAAAATAAGCAAAATCGGAGAGGTTCGCAAGCAAATTGATGCCGGATTGCAAAGGACTCTATGGGTCGCACCTATAAAGCCGATTCCGCAGTTTAGTGTTGATCTTAGCTTCAGAATTATTTATCTTTAGGGTATTCATTAATGGGCAATCATGATAGACCGCGCCAAAGCGATTCTCGCCAATTTCCAAAATCTGGAAAAGCAGTTGGCAGACCCCGGGATCATCGGGGACCAGAACCAGTACCGCGACCTGTTGCGCAAACACAAATCCATGAAACCGGCAGCAGATCTGGCTATCCGCTATATCGCGCTGATGCAGGATCTTGACGAGTATCGTTCCATCATGAAATCCAATGAAGATCCTGAATTGGCGTTAATGGCGCAGGAAGAGCTTCCGCGCCTCGAAGAGGAACAGATCAGTTTGGATCACAAGCTCAAAGTCGCCATGCTCCCCAAGGATCAGAACGCATCCCGGAACATTATCGCCGAGATCAGGGCGGGGACCGGCGGTGAAGAAGCGGCTCTGTTTGCGGGCAATCTCTTTCGGATGTACGAACGCTACTGCGAGCGGCAGGGATGGAAGATGGAGATCATGAACACCCATATGGCTGCGGCAGGCGGACTAAAGGAAGTCATTCTCTCCATTTCCGGCGATGAGGTCTATGGAAGACTGAAGTTTGAATCCGGAGTTCATCGCGTGCAACGGGTACCCGCGACCGAAGCTTCAGGACGGATCCATACGTCTGCGGCGTCGGTGGCAATTTTGCCTGAAGCGGAGGAGATTGAAATCGAGATCAACCCAGCAGATCTGAAAATCGACGTTTTCAGATCCTCCGGTCCGGGCGGTCAGAGCGTCAACACCACGGATTCGGCGGTGCGCGTGACTCATCTCCCCACCGGTCTGGTGGTCAGTTGTCAGGACGAGAAATCACAATTGAAGAACAAAGCCAAAGCCATCAAAGTACTGCGGGCGCGGCTCTATCAACAGCAGTTGGAAGAGGAACAGGCAAAACAGGCGGCACAACGGCGTTCACAGGTTGGTTCCGGCGACCGGTCGGCTAAAATCAGAACCTACAACTTTCCGCAGGGGCGCGTAACCGACCACCGTATCGGTTTGACTCTCTACCGGCTTAACGAGATCATCGACGGAGACATGAATGAATTGATCAACGCACTGATCTCTGCGGACCAAACCAGGCAGCTGGAAAACGTCACCAATGAAGCCCTGGCTGGAGCTTAAAAGCGATATCGGAGTCAGCGAGGCGTTGAGTATAGTGACCGAAGCTATCTCAACTATAACTGACGATCAACCGCAGCGCCAGTCTCAATGGATGGTAGCGCACGTCTTGACCATCAAGAGCTCGCAACTCTGGAAGATTCCGGAACAACGCTTATCTGAAGATCAGATCATCCAACTGAGAAATTTCCTGCAGCGCAGGAGGCGCCGTGAACCCCTGCAATATATTTTGGGTAGCACCGAATTTAGACATTTGACCTTGAAAACCGACCGGCGCGCCTTAATCCCCCGCCCCGAAACGGAAGGATTGGTCGAGATCGGGCTGGATTTCATCAAACCGGTAATGCAACCGAAAATTCTGGATATCGGCACCGGCAGCGGAGCCATTGCCTTAAGCCTGGTATCTGAACACTCCCGCTGCTTGGCGGTTGCAGTCGACAAGAGTTCCAAAGCCATAAATCTTGCCCGGGAGAATGCTGAACTTTTAGGGCTTTCAGATCGGGTTCAATTTATTCGCCGCGATTTATTCAGTAAAGAATTCATCCAACATTTCAGCGAACCTTTTGATATGATCATTACCAATCCGCCCTATGTGTCGGATGGCGAATATCAAACTTTGGCTCCGGAAATCAGACGGTATGAACCCGCCATGGCTCTTTTGGCCGGCGAGGATGGCTGCGATGCCATCCGCCGCCTGGCGGAAATCGGCAAAGTCTTACTCAAGCCAAACGGACATTTAATCTCTGAGATTGGCGAAACTCAAGAAAAACAGGCAATTGAAATATTCCAACGAGGCGGATGGCAAACCAACGTTCAAAAAGATCTAAGCGGAAAACCACGGTATCTCATCGCCGCGAACCGCTGAAAAGCAACCCCACTGAGATGGCTGCCGCGATTCTGGAAACTTTGAACCAGAACCCCGGGGATCTGGGAGCTAAGGCGCTTTTTCGCGAACTGGGACTGCATACCGGAGATTATGATGAGTATTATCGGGCGCTATCCCAACTGGTGGAAAACGGTCAGGTGCAGCGCCAGAGACGCCGTTTGTCACTGCCGCAGAAATCGCCGCTGATCACCGGAATTATACGCCTGACACAGCACGGCTATGGGTTT
Source organism: bacterium (assembly GCA_026394195.1). Classification (GTDB taxonomy): domain Bacteria; phylum Electryoneota; class B3-LCP; order B3-LCP; family B3-LCP; genus JAPKYS01. The sequence continues at coordinate 607,987 of JAPKYS010000023.1, forward strand.
ATCGACCTGCAGGAGAAGAAATCAGTTTTCATCCCGGCGAAGGAAGCCCAGCGGGTTCTCGATGGCGACCGGGTTACAGTTGAAGTAAAAAACAGAGGTCATGAAGCTGGTCCTGAAGGGCGAATCGTTGAGGTCGATTTTGAAGCCCGGCGACCACTGCTGGGCATTCTGCGCAGACACGGCGCGGATTGGCTGGTTGAAGTGAAAAACGGTCCGTTGAATTTTCTGGCAAAACTGGATGCTCTGATGCCATCCGTTCAGCTCAATTACGGCGACTGGGTGTTGGTCGCCGTTGAGGGAACTTTGCGGCGCTACCCGCTGCCAAGATGCAAGCTACAGCAGGTATTGGGTAAGCCGGACGAAAAGGGTGTCACCGAAAAGGGCTTGATGGCCAGCTTTGGGATGGTGGAAGGATATCCGGAAAGCGCCATCAAGGAACAGGACCAGATCAAACCTCAGACCGTGAGTAAGGGTGTACGTGCCGATTTAACGGATGAATTCGTGGTTACCATCGATCCTGCGGACGCCAAAGACCACGACGATGCCGTGTCTCTGATTCAGGACTCCAAAGGTAATTTTCACCTGAGCGTTCACATTGCCGACGTCAGCCGATACGTGCCGGTTGGGTCAGCCATTGATCAAGAGTCATCCCGGCGTGGATTCAGCGTCTACCTGCAGCACCACCACCTCCCCATGTTACCTCCGAAATTACCGGGGGAAATGTGCAGCTTGAAGCCCGGTAAGGACCGGCTGGCTCTCTCGATGCTGCTACAGTTTGATGGCGAAGGCAGGGTTGTGTCCCGTCGCATAACCCCGTCCCGGGTCAAGATCCAGCGGTTGATCAGCTATGAAGTCGCCGAACAATTCCTGGACTCTGATGCTGATTTCGCCAACGATCCACAACTTGGCTCGGCTCTCAGATTGATGTGGAAACTGGCGGACCTTCTACGCAGGAAACGCTTGAAAGAAGGCGGAATCGACTTCGATCTTCCTGAAGCAGCTTTTCACTGGGAAGATACCGCGACTCCGAAGTACATCTTCAAGGTACCTCGATTGAAAAGTCATCAACTAATCGAAGAGTTCATGCTGGCAGCAAATCGAGGAGTGGCTGAAATCTGGGGGGAAAAATTCGGAGACGATGCTGCCAACGTCTTTCGGGTGCACCCTCATATGGAAGCAGAGAAACGGCAGAGATTGAGCACCTACCTGAAGGACGTCGGTCTGGATTGGCCGACCGAGAAACTGATTACGGCAAAACAGATAGCAGCAATGCTGGATGAAGCTGGACGCCGATTACCACTTGAGGTGACCAGCGCTATCGCTCGCAAGGCGTTGACTCTGGCACGATATGATACCGTCTGCCGTGGTCATTTCGGATTGGGATTTACCCGGTATCTCCATTTCACTTCACCGATCCGCAGGTACGCCGATCTGACGGTTCATCGGCTGATCTGGAGTCATCTGGTCGAACGGAGAGAGGTGGCCAAAGAAGCTCCTGATCTTGTCAGCCTGTGCGCTCACCTGAGTGAAAAGGAAAGGACCATCGCTGAACTGGAGCGGGAAGCCTCGAAACTGGCGGGGCTGCATTACTTGATTAAAAGACAGGATCAAACCTTTCCAGCTCGGCTGGTGGAAGTCTATCAGGACCGGTTCTACGTCGCTCTGGAAGACCTCCTGATCGAGGGTGAATTGACCAGTGACAGCAAGGTGCAATTTCAATCGAAAACGAAACCTGAACCCGGACGGCGGCGCAGCAAAGAACCATCCGGACGTACCCTTGCCATCGGTGACCGCTTGATGGTCAATATTGCCGGGATAGACCTGCTAAACCGCAAGCTGGAGTTGCGGCCGGTATGGTAAACGCCGAATGGCAATCGGGTTTCAGCTTCGAAATCCTGGCGAAGGATCCACATTCCCGCGCCCGACTGGGCAGATTGACGACTCCCCACGGGATCATCGCAACGCCGGCATTTATGCCGGTCGGCACCTATGGCGCCGTCAAGGGAATCAGTCCGGATGAGTTACTGCAAGCCGGAGCGGAGATTATCCTGTCCAATGCTCTGCACCTCGAATTTCGTCCTGGTTCAGAAATCGTGTCGGCGTTAGGCGGCTTGCATCGGCTGATGGGCTGGGATAAGCCGATCCTCACGGACAGCGGCGGGTTCCAGACATTCAGCCTGGCAAAACTAACGCGCCGGAATGAAGTTGGAATTGAGGTGCGCTCACCGGTCAACGGCAGCAAATTTCAGATAACTCCGGAAAGAATCATCCATATCCAGCGTAACCTGGGTACGGACTTCATGATGCCCCTGGACGTCTGCGCTCCGGGAGATGCGAGTCGGGAGAGTGTGGTTGAGGCTTTGGAAACTACTCTCCGGTGGGCGGCGTTATCCAGAGAGGCTTACGACCGCTCGAACCCTATTCATCTGAAACCACAGGCGCTATTTGGCATCGTTCAGGGTGGAATATACGGCGATCTGCGTCAACAGGCGGTTGAGCGGTTGCTCGAAATCGGCTTTTTCGGCTATGCGCTGGGCGGTCTGGCGGTCGGCGAACCGATCGATGCCACCTGGGAAACAGTCGAGTTTTGTACTGGTCTTCTACCTGAAGACAAACCGCGCTATATGATGGGTACAGGGACGCCTGAGGATCTGAGAACTGCCATCAACCTGGGAGTGGATCTGTTCGATTGCGTGCTTCCGACCCGGAATGGCCGCAAAGGCAGCCTATTCCTGCACGACGGCAAGATCAATCTGCGCAACGCCGCTTTCCGCCATGATATCAACCCCATCGCGGCAGATTGTCATTGTTATGCCTGCCGTCAGGATGAAAACGGACGACCCAAATTCAGCAAAGGGGCGATTCGGCACTTGTTGGTTTCCGGTGATCCTCTGGGAGCCCGGTTGGGCGCTCTACACAACCTGACCTTCTATCAAGACGTCGTCAGGACTGCACGTGAAACACTCAAGTTAAACTCAGAAACCGTTTGAATCAACCGGTTTAAGCCACTTCAAGCGGCACAACCAAAAAATCAAACAGAAATTTCGTATCAACTTCAAGGAGAATTAAATGCATTTAGCCTTTATCGCACAGGCTGCCTCGCCCGGTGGAGCGGGGGGATTACTGGGGTTTCTACCACTTATCGCGATCATGGTCGTTGCTTATTTTCTGATGATCAGACCACAGATCAAACGCCAGAAAGAACAGACGAAGATGCTGTCTTCTCTGCGCAAGAACGATGACGTGATCACTGTCGGTGGTCTGCATGGCCGCATTATCGAGATTAACGAAAAAGATGGCAACATGCAAGTGCAGTTGGCTCGCGGTATCGTGGTTACCGTGGAACGGTCGTCCGTCTCGCGGAAGAAAGTCTTCGGAAATCCGACACCTGAGAAAACCGTCACCGCCAGTGATGAAAAACCACCGATGGCAAAGGCAGTCTCCGGTCCCACCACTTCGACGAGCAGTAGTGGTTCCAGCGGCGTTATAACCGCTCATGCATCGCAAACCGATGCGCCCAAAAAGCCACGCTACAGACACCGCCCACGTCGTTCCGGACCAGCTAAACGACCGGAAGGTTCATCCGGTGAAGGCGCATAAGGTTCACCGAATCGATGAAAAGAGTACGATCAGGAAAGACTTATGACGGCTGACGAGATTCGCATCTACGGAGATCCGGTTTTGCGAAAAAAAGCTGATCCGGTGGTCATCTTCGATGATGAGTTGAAGGAGACTGCCGAGGGGATGTATATGGCTATGTTGGAAGCTGACGGTATCGGTTTAGCTGCCCCCCAGGTCAATATATCCAAAGCTTTTTTGGTTATCGGTATGCCGAAGGAAGATGACGAAATCGAGCGCCTTTTCTTCGCTAATCCCGAGATGCTGGAGACGGGGGGGGAAACGTCCTATAAGGAGGGGTGTCTTTCCGTCCCGGAAATCTCTGAAGAGATTCTCAGGCCGGAATGGATCAAATTGAAGTATCAGGATATCGAGGGGAATGAGCAGATCCTGGAAACGGATGGACTGCTGGCTCGGGTACTGCAGCATGAAATCGATCACCTCAACGGGATTCTCTTCGTAGACCGGGTATCACCCATACGCAAGGCTCTGCTGAAGAGAGCTCTGAAAAAACTGGCTGAGAGCAACGGCGAAGAACGACCAAGAAAGAAACACAACCTCCTGGATCAGTTCTGAGGTCCAGCGCAGGATTAAAATCAAAGATGAAGGTCGCATTTTTTGGGACACCGGAATTCGCCCTCCCTGCATTGAAGGCATTTCGGCACAACCGCCACCAGGTGGTGGGCGTTGTAACGGCTCCGGATAAACCTCGCGGCCGCGGCAGGGAAGTCCTCCCCACTCCGGTAGCCGAATACGCCCTGAAGGCAGGTTTTCCACTTCTGAAGCCGGACAGATTGAAAGACCCACTCTTTCAATCTAATCTACGTGCCTGGGATGCAGAAATCTTCGTTGTGGTAGCCTTCCGAATTTTACCGCCGGAAGTCTTTACCCTGCCGGTCAGAGGGTCGGTTAATCTGCATGCCTCACTGCTCCCTGCTTATCGCGGAGCCGCACCGATCCAATGGGCGTTATGGAAGGGGGAAAGAGAAACCGGAGTCACCACATTTCTGATCGAACGTAACGTTGACGTGGGGAACATCTTAAAACAGCGCGCGGTTGAAGTTTTAGATGATGATGATGCAGGTTCTCTGGGCATACGATTGGCTGAAACCGGAGCTGAACTGATCGTTGCAACTCTTGATGAGTTGGAAGCCAATTCACTGGTTTCATATCAACAGGATAATTCCAAAGCTTCGGCGGCTCCGAAGATTCTACCGGAGCATTGTCTGATTGATTGGCATCAACCGGCCCTGCAAATAGGAAACCAAATCCGCGCTCTTTCGCCCGAACCGACTGCTTACACTTATCTGAACGATCAACAGATTAAAATCTTCCGCTCGGACGTGGTCACATCAGAAAATTACGCTCCAGCGGGCACGATCATCATCGATGATCGGGCCATGTTAGTGAGCACCGGTCAGGATAAGCTGCGCATCACTGTACTTCAGCAACAAGGTAAAAAAAAGCTGAGTGTGGAAGATTTCCTGCGGGGATTCAGATCCCGTGGAACCTTTCAACTCAGAAGCATAAAAGGATGAGAAATGTTCTTTTTCGACCCAACCTTCTTCCTGCTGATCCCAGCCTTGATTTTGGCGCTCTATGCCCAATCCAAGGTGAAAAGCACCTTTAAAACTTACAGCCGCGTCTCATCCAGTCGGGGTTTTACCGGTGAGCAGGTAGCTCGCCGCCTGCTGGATATGCGTGGATTGGGGGACGTTCCGGTCGAGGTTGTCAAGGGGGAATTAAGCGATCACTACGACCCGCGCAAGCGCAAACTGGCTCTTTCTGAATCGGTTTTCGGGTCAACCTCGGTTGCCGCGCTTGGCGTCGCCGCTCACGAAACAGGTCACGCCCTCCAGCATGCGGATGCCTACGGTCCCCTGGCGTTGAGATCCAGCATCGTGCCAGTGGCAAGCTTTGGATCGTTTCTGGCTCTGCCGCTGTTCTTCATCGGCTTCATCTTTTCCAACAGCGTCGCCTGGTTGATGGACGTCGGCATCATCTTCTTTGCCGTCGCAGTAGTTTTCAGTTTGATCACGCTGCCGGTGGAATTCAACGCATCGTCCCGAGCTCTAGTGCTGCTGCGAGAAGGTGGATACCTGAACGACCAGGAAATCCCTCATGCAAAGAAGGTATTGGATGCCGCTGCATGGACCTATGTCGCCGCTGCCACCATGGCGATATCCCAACTTGTGCGGCTCTTGATCCTGCGCAGTTCGCGAGACTAACTCACCGTGGGATATTCACAATTTCAGGAATGTTTCGCCCACATCGCCAAGATAGAGGGGATCGCACTGCGCATTCTCTCACGATGGGAGAATGGAACCGCGACGCTGGATTATATTCTGAGTCGAGAACTTCGAGACTGCGATCTTTCCAGACCTGACCGATCACGTTTGACAGACTGGGTCTTCACCTGGGGTCGAAATCGCGGTACCGCGCGGCATCTTCTGGATTGTACGCTTACAGAAGGGATTAATTCAATCCCCCCCATCCTGCGGCGACGGTTGGAATTGTCAGTATGCCGAATATTGCAGGAGGAGCGCACTCCAAAACCGGTTATCGTCGCCGAAACGGTGGAAAGAGTGAGGAAAAATCACGGCGAAGGACTGGCGAAACTGACCAACGCCGTGCTCAGGCAAATTCTGATCAGGCCAATAGGGCGCGCTGAGACCGTTGATATCTGCACTCATCTTGCCAATACGACCTCCCACCCTCTGTGGATGGTGCAGCGATGGATGGATCGCTGGGGTGAAGAAAAGACCCGGGCGCTATTGGAATGGAATAATCATAGAGCAGAAATCAATCTCCGCTGGAATCGACTCCGAGGGGACATTCAGGCTGCCAGAGCTGCGCTCACCAGTCGTGAAATTGAATTTGCTGAAATACCGGATTTTGAGGGGTTCTTCCTGTTGAAGAGCCACTTCTATCCGGGAGCGGCGCAATTGGTCGCTTCCGGTGATTTCTCTGTAATGAATCCATCAGCATCTCTATCAGTGAGGCTGCTGGATCCTCAACCCGGTGAAAGAGTGTTAGACCTTTGCTCCGCGCCAGGCGGGAAGACCACATTTATCGCCGAATTAATGGGCGATCGCGGCGAGATCCTGGCTGTGGACGTTTCACCCAGCAGATTGAGGCTGGTAAGCGAGTCGCTGGAAAGATTAAAGCTGACCAGCGTTCACCCGTTTGCTGCTGATGGAAGAACACTTGAAGTCAGCCTGCCGCAGCCGGAATCCGAAGGGCTTTTCGATAGGGTCTTGGTTGATGCTCCCTGCAGTGGTTTCGGAGTGCTTTCCCGCCGCGCCGACCTGCGTTGGCGGCGCAAACAGGAAGATTTCGACGACCTGATACCACTGCAGCAGGCTCTGCTCAATTCCGGCGCAAATCAAACTCGACCCGGCGGCGTCCTGGTCTACAGCACCTGCACGATCGAACCAGAAGAAAATGAAGCGATTGTTGAGGACTTTCTGTTGAAACGTACTGATTTTATACTGGAAGACCAGCGCGAAAAGATCGCCGAACGCTTTTTTACCGGCATGGGAATGGTTGGCACATTCAGTCCGCGAGATAACATCGATGGCGTTTTCGCGGCGAGGATGACCAGAAAGTTGACGGTCACATGAAGCCTGGGCAGTTTAAAGAATGGCTCAGCGCAGCCGCCCTCGTTTTATTGGTCTACCTGGTAGGTTTGATGATCGCTGATCATCTGATCATGCCAATATACACCCGGCACCACACTCACGCCGAAGTTCCATCCGTGATCCGAATGGACATTGAGGATGCCAAAGCGGTATTGTCGGAAAAAGGGTTCCCATTGGTGGTCGACAAAGCGCAGAATAACGGCGACTATCCTGAAGGCGCGGTGATCGATCAAAATCCGAAACCGCTGGCGATCACTAAACCCGGAAGGCGTGTGTACGTCACGGTTTCCACGGGGGAAAAGTTATTTTCAATGCCGAATCTGGTGGGAAAATCACCGCAGGATGCAGTTTTCGCCGCTCAGAGCATCGGTTTATCTTTGACCGACGACGACTTTACCTATGATAATTCGGATTATTATCCAGCAGGTGTTGTGATGTCGCAATCCGTTCCTCCCGGGACCAAAATCAACAAGGCGATGCCGCTGCAAATCGTCATCTCCATTGGCAACACGACCGGAGAGGTCCCAGTACCCAATCTGGTCGGCAAACCGCTGGAAAGAGCGAAAAAAGACCTGATTACAGCCGGTCTTTTAGTAGGGAAAATCAAATTTAAATCCAGACTGGATCTGCTGCCCAATACGGTGATTGCTCAGAATCCTCCTGCGGATTCGCTGGCGCAGAAATCCGCATCTGTCGATCTCATCGTCTCCGTCCTTAAAAGGAATCCAGACTGATGGAAAGCCAGGCATCCAAACAACGGCCAAGGCAGCACAAAACACTGATTGCGCCTTCTTTGTTGTCAGCCAATTTTCTCTGCCTGAAGGAGGAGATTGCCAAGGTCGAAGCCGCGGGAGCGGATTGGCTGCACCTCGACGTCATGGACGGTCACTTTGTCCCCAATATCAGCTACGGACCTATGATTGTCGGATTCGTGCGACAGGCAACCGATCTTTATCTGGACGCGCATTTGATGGTTGAATACCCTGAAAATTTACTCGATGCTTTTGTCAGAGCTGGTGCGGACAATATCACTGTTCACGCAGAAGCCGAAGGAGTTAGTGCAAATACATTAAAAACGATCAGAAATCTGGGAGTGGATGCAGGCATTTCAATCAATCCGGAAACACCGCTGGATGCTCTTGACCCCTACTGGGATCTGGTCGATTTGATTTTGGTGATGTCGGTTCACCCCGGCTTTGGAGGCCAGTCCTTCATCGAGGACAGTCTGGAAAAAGTCAATCGGATTTCCGAACGAATCCAGCGGGATAAGCTCCCGATATTAATTGAAATCGATGGCGGAATAGGGATTGATAACGCGGCTCGTGTCCGTTCAGCGGGAGCCGATGTACTGGTTGCAGGCAGTTCAATTTTTCGTGCGGCAGATTCGTCTGCCGCACTGAGTGAGATTCGCAACGCAGCAGATTCATCCCTTACTTCCCCCAAAAAGTAAATCCATATGGAAGCCTACAAGGATGAAAATATGGTGCTGGAGGTCTTCGAGGTTGGAGCCTTCATGGTCAACTGCTACATCCTTGGATGCCTGAAGACCCAGATCGCTGCGATAGTCGATCCGGGTGATCAAAGTGATTTGATCCTGGAGCGGTGCCGAGACTTGAATCTGACACCCAAATTTATCTTGAATACTCACGGTCATGCAGACCATATCGCCGATAATGGCTATATAAAAAAGGAGACCAGAGCCGACATTGTCATCCATCCGTTGGACGCACCGATGCTGACAGACCCGCAACTCAATATGTCAGCCATGTTCGGAACACCCTGGACATCGCCTCCGGCGGATCTGCATTTCAAAGAGGGTGAGAATTTCCGGGTCGGAGCTCTGGAATTTGAAGTCCTTCACCTGCCCGGTCATTCACGCGGATCCGTTTGCCTGATCCACGATCCGATCGCCATCGTAGGCGACGTCTTATTTGCAGGGTCCATCGGACGCACCGATTTTCCGGGCGGTTCCTACGAACAGTTAGTGGGAAACATTATGCGGAAATTGCTCCCGCTTGAAGATCATGTTCAGGTCTACTCGGGGCACGGTCCAGCTACGACCATCGGTGAAGAAAGACGACATAACCCTTTCTTGCTGGAAACGTTCACACCGTGAAATGAAAGAAAAGGCTTTCGCACCGACTCCCTATCCGGAACTGGAAGCCTTCATCAACCATCTGCGTCTGGAAAGAGGGTTGTCTTGGCATACCTGCGATAATTACCGCAGGGATATGATTAAATTCATGCGATTTTTACAATCACAGCATCGAGACGTTTTCGCCGTTGACCTGGCCGCAGGACAGCAATATGTTGATCAACTGCGCCAGGATAAATTGAAGAGTTCCAGTATTGCGCGGCACATCAGCTCTTTAAAGAGTTTTTATGAGTATCTGAATCTCGCCGCCCTGATGGATCACAATCCTATGGCGTTATTGAGGACGCCCCGGCTGGTTCGACCTCTCCCCCATGCCCTGTCCATTGAGGACGTCAATCGGTTAATTGAATCACCTGACGTTGAAACCCCGACAGGCTTGCGGGACCGCGCTATGTGGGAAACAATGTACGGTTCAGGGCTTAGGGTTTCCGAAGCTGCTGGATTGGAAACCGGCGACATTGACTATGCCAACGGCTGGATATTAGTACGGGGTAAGGGATCGAAGGAGCGCTGGGTGCCGATGAATGAACCAGCCAGGCATTGGGTCGATCGCTATCTTCGCGACGCACGCCCTGGATTATTAAGGAAAACACGCAAGCCCGAACGACGTCTATTCGTCAACGCCAGAGGTAATGCCCTGACCCGACAGGGCATCTGGTATCTGCTAAAAGGCTATGCGGCAAAAGTATCGCCTCCCATCCAAATTTCGCCGCACGTGTTAAGGCACTCCTGCGCCACTCATCTGTTGGAGGGCGGAGCGGATCTGCGCACGGTGCAGGAATTTCTGGGACATACCGATATTTCCACGACTCAGATTTACACGCACGTGGACCGCCAATATCTGAAAGAAATACACCGGAGTTTTCACCCGAGAGGCTAATGCCCGATCTGACTCAATACATCATCATCGCACCGCCGATTCTGCTGGCATTGGCTTTCCATGAATACTCGCACGGCTGGGTGGCTGACCGGCTGGGCGATCCTACCGCCCGCAACGCCGGCCGGTTGACCATGAACCCGCTGGTGCATCTGGATATGTTGGGGACGATCATGCTGTTCGTCGCTCATATCGGTTGGGCGAAGCCGGTGCCGGTCAATCCCTACAATCTTCATAATCCGAAGCGCGATATGGTGTTGGTTTCTCTGGCGGGTCCGGTATCGAATCTGATTATGGCAGCCGCCTTCGGTTTCCTGCTGAAATCGTTTGATCACGGCGCGCTGAGCAGCTTTCAGTTGCCCAAGCCAGCTTTGATTGCCCTCGTCTACGGCGTTGTCATCAATATCAGCCTGGCCATCTTCAACCTGATCCCCATACCGCCTCTGGATGGATCGCGCATTCTGGGCGGTTTGCTGCCTGCCCGCCTCGAAAACAATTACCGCAAACTGGACCACTTCGGTCCTTTGTTAGTTCTGGCGCTGGTGCTGGGGGGATCGTTCTTGCACATCCCCATCCTCTGGTGGATCATCTCACCTTTCGTCCGTTTCTTTTCCATCCTCTTCACCGGAATCGATCTGAGTCAACTATGAAAAGAACCTACCGTTACAGTCTCCTGTTTCTCACACTATTCCTGGCAGGCTGTGCCGCCGGAATGCAAGGGGGCGGTAAAAATTCCTACGTTCAGAAATCGGTGGAAAAGTATCTCCACAACCTTTATCTGAAAGGATCATCCTGGTCCATCATGGCTGTGGATCTCGATGGCGGCAGAATTGTGCTGAATATCGATTCGGACCGTTGTCTGTCACCGGCATCGGGAATAAAGCTGCTGAGCTCCGCCTGCGCCCTGGAAACACTCGGTCCGGATTATCGAATCCACACGCCCATCGGGTATACAGGCTCATTGGATACCACGGGTACGCTGCACGGGAATCTGATTGTCATTGGTAATGGGGATCCATCCATATCTACGAGGTATTCTGAAACCATCACCAATCGCACGGGAGCTCCGTTTACGGATACGTTCTCTGCGTGGGCGGATACGATTGCCGCACATGGCATCCATAAAATCGAAGGGGACCTGGTAGGGTACAGCGGGTTGTTCGGTGGAACGCCCTGGGGACCCAACTGGGAATGGAATGAACTGAAATATTGGTACGCGGCAGAAATCACACCTCTGGCATCCTTCGACGATTGCGTTGAGATCACCATAACTCCTGCCGACAGCGTGGGTAAACCGGCGTCGATCAGTTTGTCTCCGCAAGTAGAAGGTATCACCGTCATAGGGAAGATAGTGACTGATTCGCTCTCAGCCCAGGCTGACCTGAATTTTGATCGACAATTACAGGGAAATAATGTCACGGTCTGGGGCAGGCTGCCGATTAACAGCGAACCAGCCAAGCTGCGCATCGCGGTCTACGATGCCGACAATTATTTTCTGCTGGCTCTGAAGAAGGCGCTGGCGGATAAAGGTATCTCGATTTCGGGGATTCTACGCGCAAGTGCAGAAAAACCGCCTCAGAGCGCAGATTTCCAGCAACTGTTTACACAGGAATCTCCGCAGTTGGGAGATTTAATCCGTGTTGTCAATCGCGACAGCAATAATCTCCACGCAGAAATTCTGATCCGGGTTATGGGTAACGAATTAATGAGTCGTGGCGATCCGGTTGCCCGCGCAGGTGACGACGCCTTCACTATTGGGCGCAACCAAGTGCGCAAGTGGGAATCAAAGCTGGTGGGAAGCTCACCCGGTTTTGCCATGGCGGATGGGAGTGGATTATCCCGCCGAAATTTAATCAGCGCCAGCGGTCTGATCAAAGTCCTGGTCTACATGAATCGCTCACCCCAAAAGATGACCTTCATTAACAGCCTGGCAACTCCCGGAGTCGGAACGTTGCGAGGTAGATTTCCGCTTCTGCCCAAAGACGTGCAATTATTCGCCAAGACCGGCACGATGACGCGAGTCAAATCGCTTTCCGGCTATCTAATACTGGAAGAAAAACCTCGCATGGCGTTGAGTATCATCAGTAATAATTACCTATGCGAAACCTCGGAGATAGATCAGACCATGGAGAACATCATTCAACTTCTGGCGCTCTATCTCAAATCACCGAAATAAAGTGCTTTAAGCTTCAGTTTAACGCGAAAAATCAAACCACTCGATCTTAGTTTCAAGCGACAGATCGTCCTCAACCATAATCGGAGGATTCATGGAGAAAATTGTTGAATGCGTCCCCAATTTTTCCGAAGGGCGCGATTCTACGATCATCGAACGCATCGCCGACGCAGTCCGAAAAACCGCCAACGCCAAACTGTTGGACGTTGACCCGAACCAGGACTATCATCGCACGGTTATCACCTTTGTCGGCACACCGGAAGGCGTGCTGCAGGCGGCATTGAACGCATTTTCGGCGGCGGCTGAATCCATCGATATGAGCGTCCACAAAGGGGAACACCCGCGCATGGGCGCGGCAGACGTCGTCCCCTTTATCCCGGTGCGCGGCGTCAGCATGGACGAATGCATCGCCCTATCCAAAAAGTTTGGAGCTGAGATTGCAGCGAGATACCATCTGCCCGTCTATTTATATGAACACGCCGCCCAGACTCCGCTGAGGCAAAACCTGGCCAACATCCGCAAAGGTGAGTACGAAGGGCTGCTCGAAAAACTGAAAGACCCGGAATGGAAGCCCGATTTTGGAGCAGCGAAGTTCAACGCCAAACTGGGAGCCACGATCACAGGGGCGCGCATCTTCCTGATCGCCTATAATGTCAACATCAAAGATCCTGATCCTTCCAAGGCTCACGAAATCGCGCTGCGCATTCGCGAATCCGGGCGACCCAAGCGTGACGATGCTGGGAAAATTGTGAAAGATGAGCAAGGTAAAACCGTAAACCTTCCCGGAAGGCTTATGGCAGTAAAAGCTCTCGGAGTTCCACTGGAACAACACAAAATATCCCAGGTGTCGATCAATCTGGTCAATTATAACGTGACTCCGCCACATATCGCCTTTGAGGCAGTCAAAGAAGAAGCAAAAACGTTGAATCAGAAGGTCACCGGCAGCGAAATTGTAGGATTGACTCCCCTGGAGCCACTCCTAATGGCGGGAAAATTCTACGCATCCAAGTTCAACCTCCCCAAGGATGCCTCGGAACGAGAATTGGTCGAAGCCGGGATCAAAGGGTTAGAGTTGTCTGATCTATACGCCTTCGAACCCAGGAAAAAAGTCATCGAATACATGATTTAATCAGGAATAGCCCCAAAGGTTCGCCATGTTGATCAATCAAAAAATACACGAATATATCGCACAAACAGCCTCAGCTTCACCCGCGCCGGGGGGCGGCTCTGCCAGCGCTCTGGCAGGGGCTCTGGGCGCGTCTCTCTCGGAAATGGTCATCAATCTCACCGTGGGAAAGAAGAAATATGTGGACGTATCCGCTGAATTGGCGGAGCTGTTGCCCAAATTATCAACGGTACGGCAGGAATTGCAAGGTTCGATTGATCGAGATACCGAAGCTTTCAATGGCGTGATGGCGGCTTTTGGGTTGCCGAAGGAAACCGAGGAACAACAGAAAATTCGTGTTCAGGCAATTCAAAACGCTACCCTCGAAGCGACGAAAGTACCGCTTTCGGTGATGGCAGCCGCTTTGGAGGCGCTGGCTATGACCGTGACGGTGGCGCAGAAAGGGAATAAAAATTCAGCCTCAGACGCTGGAGTCGCCGGTTTGTTGCTGGCAGCTGCGATTGACGGCGCTGCTTTGAACGTAAAGATCAATCTTCCGGGGCTGCCGGACTGTCATCCGTTCAAAGAAGAGGCAGCCGTGAAATTAGCGCAAATGACCAGCCGGAAAGAGAAACTGCTGCAAGAAGTTCAGGACGCTGTAGCCAAAAACATCTAAACACCGACAGGTTGAATGGAATCTGCCGAAACCGCCGAAAGCCGGAAAATCCATCTCCTCTCCGAGGAAGTCTACAACCGTATCGCCGCCGGTGAGGTGGTGGAACGCCCCGCTTCCGTTCTAAAAGAATTAATCGAAAATTCGCTGGATGCCGGCGCGAATTCGTTAGACGTTTCGATTTCAAATCGTGAGGTCAGCGAAATTTGCGTCAGCGACGACGGTGAGGGGATGAATCAGGCGGATCTTCTGCTGGCGTTCGAACGTCATGCCACCAGCAAGGTCACCACGGTTTCTGATCTGCTGGCGATATCTACTTTGGGATTTCGCGGTGAGGCTCTCGCCGCCATCGCCTCGGTTTCCCGCATTGAAGCCATCAGCCGGGTAAAAGGGCGTCTGTCCGGATTTCGACTCCGACTAACGGGTGGACGCAGGGAAAGTTGTGACGAAGTCG
>JAPKYS010000006.1 GCA_026394195.1 bacterium
CGGATGGTTGTCGTCGGATTGAACGGGTTGGGATAAGCGCCCAGCAAAACGAAATTTTCAGATTGTAAGGGCGATGCATGCGTCGCCCCTACGTCTGTGGTGGCGAATTCATCGAACACATCGCCGGTTACGTAGGATTCGCCGATCCAGGGGTTGCCATCCGCGACCGTCGACTTGGTGATGGTGAAGAAACTGCTGTCCACCACCATATTCGGGTACGAGCCGACATAGGAAATGAAGTACAATGTTCCCGACGATATGCTGCCGGCGATGGTCTGCGTCAGGACGCGGCTGGGATTAGCTCCGCCCGGCAGTGATCGAGTCACCGGACCCCAGACCTGCGTATAGACGTTGCCGGAGTTGCGCACCTTATTCCAGACGGCACACGTCTGCGGTGTGGTGGTAAGGTTGTGTATACTGATGTTGTACTGGAAACTGCCGCCGTTGGCAGGGATGATTACAGGCGGATTGACGGCGCGGGTGTTGATGGAGACCGTCGCCGTGGTTCCAAGAGCGTCACCGCGGGAATAGTGAATCTGATAGTATCCCGTACTGGTCGTTCCTTCGTTCCAGAAGACGTGCAGGGTGTCATCCAATCCCGCTGCCACATAGGGGCGGTAACCAGGATATGCATCGGGAAAGGAGATGATCTCGTCCAGGGTGGATCCGGACCAGGTCTGCCCTCCATCGGTCGAGGCGGACACCATGATTTCATTGCGTCCGAAATCATATTCTTCATCCCAGACCACGATAACGTTGCCGCTGTGGTCTGCTCCAATGTTGGGAATGTTGGAGCTGGGGTCTCCCGGTGGATAATAGCTGACCCGTTGTTCCTGAGTCCATCCTGACCAACTTACGCCTCCGTCAATGGAGCGGGAGTGATAGATTTCGTAATGGTATGGAGAAGCGGTGTCCTGGGTTCCCTTCCAGACCACATGAACGATACCGTTGGCGTCAACGTTCAGGTCGGGGTAGAGGATAATACGGAAAGACGCCGTGACCGGATGATCGGCGGTCGTGCCGCTCCAGGTATTGCCCCCGTCCGTTGAAATCGAGACATTGATATTTCCGCGAGTTGCTACGGAGTCATCCGGTTCGCGCCAGATGACGTAAAGCTCGTCATTATTGCCTACGGCGATGCGCGGTTCCAAGGATCCGCCGCCGTCAGGAAAGCTGACGATTCTTTCGGCGGTTTGCGAAGACCAGGATGCGCCCCCGTCAAGCGAACGAGCGTAATATATTTCTGCAGTGCCGCTCTGAGGGTAGGTCTGATTCCAGACAACGTGGATCACATCATCACCATCGATGACCATCCAGGGATTCATAGCATTACTTGCACCCGGATAACTGAGAACATGATCAGCAGTTTGCCCTGACCAGATATTGCCGCCATCCTGCGAAATCGAGTAGTGAATTTCATCGATACCAGTGTCCGTTTCACTCCAGACTACATAGAGATCCCCTTGAGAGTCCGTCGCTATGCTGCTGCCGTTTTCAGCGTTGATGCCGTCGTTGAAACTGACGATGACGTCCTGGTTGATCGCCGACCAGTTTCTGCCGTTATCCGTAGAACGGGAATAGTGGATTTCCTGCTGGGTGGGATAGTTGACCACCCGTTCATTCCAGACGGTGTGAATAGTACCCTGGAAATCCACTACCGAACGGGTGTACCACCCCAACAGGTTGTCGTCCTGGCTGATGATCTGGTCCTGCACGGTACCTGACCAGAACGCCAGACCGGGCACAGAGATCAAGATCAGCACGGTTAAAAGAATGAACAGCCTTGTCATGGGTCACCTCCTGTTAGTAACTCGACGCCTTTTATTGCACCAGTAATATAACAAGCAATCTGGCGAAAGTCAAGAAAATTATTCATTTTAGCTAAAAAAAGTATAATTACCTATAATTTATTAATTTAGACTGTCTACCAGCATAACAAAATCGTCCTGCACAACCAAACAGGGCGAACCCCCTGGTCCGCCCTGTTATTATTGCTCCTATTCATGCAGCGCAAAGTCGCGCAGCACTTTGCGGTTAGAGTGACTTTGTCACTTCATCAGCACCATCTTGTTGGTTGCTGTATAATCTCCTGCTTCAAACTTGTACAAGTACACACCGGAAGCCAAACCCGAGCCATCGAAAGTGATGCTGTGAGCGCCGGCTTCGCGCAAGCCGTTTACTAACTGAGCTACCTCACGACCCATCACGTCAAACACCGTCAGCTTCACCAAGCCCGCTTGCGGCAGATTGAAGCTGATTGACGTCAGCGGGTTGAACGGATTCGGGTAGTTCTGCCCTAGTGAGTATTCAGTCGGGATGCTGGTACTCGTCGAGACAGCATATTCATCGAAGAAATCGCCGGTCACAAAGGATTCGCCGATCCAGGGGTTACCATCCGCCATAGTCGATTTGGTGATGGTGAAGAAACTGCTATCCACCACCGCATTGGGATAAGTCCCGACATAGGAAATGAAGTACAGCGTCCCCGCGGAGATGCTGCCGGCGATGGTCTGCCTGACCGTTCGCGTCGGATTGGCGGCCGGGGGCAGAACCCGCCCCAGGGGTCCGAAGACCTGCGTGTAGATATTCGAGGCGTCCCGCACCTTGTTCCATATTTGGCCATCTGCCGGCTGAGTTCCCAAGTTGTGAACATTGACGTTGTATTGGAAGCTTCCTCCGTTCGCCGGAATCACGATGGGTGGGTTGATGGCGCTGATGTTGACGTCCATATTCAGAACCGGAGGCGTACCATAGGTGAAGGCTGTAGTAAATTTGTAAGCTCTTCCTGTCTGGAGGTGCGCCACGGCGGGATCGGTGTAGGTGTTCCAGTAGACCACCTGGATGCCGTCATGTTGGTCCGGGCTTTCAATCCCAACCGTTGAGTACTTATTGTCGGAGTACACCCCAACGTTTTCGTTGACGATGTTGTACTGGAAGATGATTTCCCCGTCACCCGACGGAGTCGGCGTATAAGCCGGGTCGTAAAGCATGATTTCGAAATCTTCTTCGACTCCGGATGAGCTGTAGTTGCGCATGTGCGACCAGGCAACGATGAAACGATGATTGGACTGGTCGTAGTAGGAGTAAACCTTCCCGGTGCTGGTGGTGACCAGATCATCCCAGAATCCGGCGATCATTCCGTTCGGTCCGGGTGGTGAAGGGATGGGGTAGTTGCGGAAATCAGTAAACGATGGATTCGAATTAGTAGCCAGCCAGCCGTTGCTGCAGACCGTAAGCCTGATTACATCCTGCCCATAGTAGCGGAACGTAAACGGCAGAGTAATGTCCACAGATTGATCCTGGTCGGCTCCGGTGTCTGTAATGGGAAGTTGTGTTCCGATGGAGTTGATATCCACCCAAGCGTAAGTCGGACGTTGGGCGTAGTTCAAGTCGGTGTTGTCAAAGCAGTAGTACCCGTAGGCATCAGGTCCCTGAGGATCTGCCATGGACTTCGGACCGAGCTGAATGGTTATCGTATCGTTTTGCGTCGCTCCTGCGGAACTGCTGAAAACGACCAGCAGGTTGGCTTTCTGTCCGGGTGGAGTATTCCCGGCAGCGGTAATGTTGAAGGGATTCCCACTGCAGTTCGCCGTGCCGTGGATATTGACGGTCCCGAAGCTGGCGGCGTTGTCATTCACGGTCACAAAACTGCTGAGCGAGGTCAGGGTCGCAGTCAACGAGGCTGCATTTTTGTTCCCCTCGTTCTTTACAGACAGGATCAGAGATCCGGAAAGGTTTTTACGCTGTCCATCAAAGTGGCAAAGGGTTCACTGCCGGATACTGTGGTCGAAATCCCGGTTGCTGTCGATGATGACCCGAAATTTTTAAATACCAGAGGTATTTGCACGGTCTCGCCCGCGTTGATGCGGCCATCTCCATCACCAATACTACCGCCCGAATTGTCATCATCCACCGTGTAGCTCTCCAAACCTACAGCCACACCGGCTTGCACGACGTCCAACGAATCTACAATCGGGTAAAAGTTATGTTTGGTTATGGTTATCTTAACGTTCCCCGTGGTAGTGGCTCCGACCGGCATGGTGATCTGTCCATTGGCATTGGTCTCGCCGACCGACTGCAGTTCGTTGTGCTTGTAGAAACAGACCGTTGCTCCTTCAAGGGGCTGGGTTCCTTCATTGACGGTAAGGGTTAGAGTGTTAACGCCCCAGGTCAGGTTATCTGGTATGGTAGAGGTCATGTAACGGATGGGACCGGTGAAGATATCAATTCCCGGATCACCCGCCAGAGCATTCCAGAGCGAGAAGTTGGACACATTACCTGCATCAAAAGCCTGATAGGCATTGTAGATCAGCAGTTTCGCAAAGACCAGAGCATCACCGGGGTAGGGGTTATCTTCTTCGAACAGCGAGGAGAAAATACCGATCACCATGGTGTTGTTGAAGCGCGTATTTGTGCCTGAGGTTGCGGTCCCATTGCTGCAGATGGCGCCTCGGGGACTTCCTGCTGTTCCTATCGAGACAAAGTGCTCCATTTCTGAATCGCCGCTGAATCCGCCGGTCCCGCAGGTCAGATTGACGGCGTAGGGGAACATGCGGCCGTTTTGCATCTGGTCGATGACGGAGTTGGATACTCCCGCGCCCAGGTAGGATCGCTCCTCGTAGAAACACATTCCGTCATTCATGGCGGCGATGAACTGGGCTGAATTATACGAATAGGAGAACCACATGGTATCAACCCGGGTGTAGCCATGCTCGATCATCTGCGACTTAACCCAGCGTGCCACCTGAGGTTCTGAAATACCATGGTTTGTTTGAGCGGCGACCATTCCCTGGTGGAACCAGTTTGAATTGGTTGTGTACGGTATCTTCTCGTAGAAAAGGTTCTTGGCGACGAACATGTCCGCTTCAGCGGTGGTGGAAGCCGGCAGGCGACCGATCGCGACGTCAGCCAGAATGTCTGTTCCATCCAACTGAGTATAAGGGTGGTCGATGTCGCTGGGAGGCCAACCAGGCAAAGTGTAACTACCGCCTGAATCACCGAAAAGCAGGACGAATTCAGGTGGGATCTCCCAGGTGTTGTAGGCGTTCTGAATGATGTTCTTTATGGTGGAATTCGAGGAGCCGGCGGAAAAAGTCGCCACTGTCACCACATGACCTTTACTTCTTTTCCAATCCACTAATGGGGCGATCCGATTGAGTAAGTCTGCGTCATTGACACAGACAATCAAATACGATCCCTGGGCTATTTCGTCGATGGCGAGATCGTCGAAGTTGGCAATCATGCTGCGCATGATTTTCGCCCATGAATGCGACATGGGGCGGATGGCTCGGGTGGGAACATTGCGCAGATCAGTTCCCCGGAAATGGATATTGACACGATAGCGGTGCGCCACGCGCAGCTCTTTGGTGACAGGATTGTAACTCAACGGATTCGTTGTCACGGGAACCAGGCGAACTCCCCGCCAGAGCGCAGGTTCACCCACGGCAACTTCATTCTGACCATAGAAACCATCCGTCGAATATGCAGTCATATCGAACTGAAGAGGTCGTTGCGATTTTACTGCGTCCTCAGGGTCTTCCCCCTGAGCCGGGATCAGGTCGACTCCGGGAATCGTTTCAGATTCCAAAACCTCCATTTCAGCGCTCACCCCTGCAGTCGCCGGGATGGCGATCAGGCGCGTGAATGAGGGTAGTTCCGGTGCGCCAAGGTGGCTGTTGAAGCCGCCTCCCGGGATTTCCACTCGATCCCAGTTACGACCTTCCAGAGGTGTTGATGATATTTCCACCCCGGGAATGTAAATTTCCAATTGTACCTGATTTGCATCGCTGCGCAATACCACAGTTTGTGGCCGATCAGCCGACATGTCCGTCCGCAAGGGGAGGTAATCGGCATTGGCTGAGCCAACTCCTAAAAGCAGCAGCCCAATGATGATGAAGAGTTTCCCAGTTTTCATGATCTTAGTTTCCTTTCGCTTACCGTGCTTGACTTTTGGCTATTTGTTGACCTTGTTTGGTACAAGTTTGTTGCATAAATTGAAGTAACTCCTGCCGAATGGAGAAAGATCCCCAGCTTCAATAGTCACTGTAGTTCTTTCAGTAATCTGTTTGATACTATAATGAGAGCGTTGAAAAATACTTTTACGCGTCATTGCGAGGAACGAAGTCCCAAAGCAATCCGGTAGAACCAAGCTACGAGATTGCTTCGCTACGTTCGCAATGACTTCTATTTTTATTGTTTTTCAACACTCTCCTATATAGCATTTCTTGATATTAATCTCCTAATCTCGACATAATCAGCACACCAGGCCGTCATTCCCGCAAGTCCCGAAGGGATGCGTCGGGAATCCGACGGCGCGTCAGATTCCGGACCCCATAGGGGCAGGCTAAGCCGGAATGACATGCTTTAACGTCGGAAATTACTTTCGAGAACTGGTATAATATACGAATATTTTCAGCAAATTATTACCTTGATGGTGAGAATTATTAACTTTTCGCCATTGGATAAAATAAAAAGGGGCTGTCCCAAAAGGTCAGCCTCTTTATATTGGAATTTCCTTCTTGATTCCTTATATTTACATCTAGCTTGATTAAACAAGAAGGTCCACCATGCCGCAGACCAAACAGCCCGAAGCGATTTTCAAGCCCTACCT